>JAFEEG010000015.1 GCA_018241225.1 Pseudomonadota bacterium | reverse complement strand
TAACGAATTGATCAATGAGTTCTTGGGGGACCGCCGGTAACGGCGTCACCGGCTTCCTCTTGGTTGCCATACATGCTCCTGGTGATCATCGTATGCCTCACACGCAAGATTCCTGACAGGCTCGGAAGAACCGTTTCAGTGTCATGCAGGAGTCACTTGCGCCACGCCGATTGGATTACATTGACCCGCAGTTTTCGTTCCTGGCTCGGCTCCGGCCCGCGACCGCACATGACACTGCGCACCACCCTCGACTTCCTGCTCTACGACTGGCTCGACGCCCCCGCGCTTGGCGCGCGTGAGCGCTTCGCCGACCATTCCCGCGAGACCTTCGACGCGGTGCTCGACACCTGCGAGCGCATCGCCCGCGAGAAATATGCGCCGGCCAACCGCACGGTCGACACCGAAGAGCCCCGCTTCGACGGCGAGAAAGTCATCCTGCCCCAGGCCACGCACGACGCGCACAAGGCCTTCGTCGAATCCGGAATGATGTCCGCCGCGCAGGACTACGACATCGGCGGCATGCAGCTGCCCTACACGGTGCAGGCGGCGGCCAACAGCTTCTTCGCCATGGCCTCGGTGAGCATCGGCTCGAACATGCTCACCAGCGGCAACGCCAACCTGCTGATGGTGCACGGCACCGAGATGCAAAAACAGGTGTTCGCGCTCAACGAATTCTCCGGACGCTGGGCCGGCACCATGTGCCTGTCGGAGCCGCAGGCCGGCTCGTCGCTGAGCGACGTGGCCACGCGCGCCGTGCCCGATGGCGCCGATTTCCAGAACGACCCGCTGGGCCCGCGCTACCGCCTCACGGGCAACAAGATGTGGATCTCGGCCGGCGACCATGAGCTGACCGAGAACATCGTGCACATCGTTCTGGCCAAGATCCCCGACGAGAACGGCAAGCTCGTTCCGGGTACGCGCGGCATCTCGCTGTTCATCGTGCCCAAGCGCATGGTCGACACCGAAGGCAATCTGACCGGCCAGCGCAACGACGTGGCCCTGGCGGGCCTGAATCACAAGCTGGGTTGGCGCGGCACCACCAACACGCTGCTGAACTTCGGCGAAGGCAAGTACCCGGTGGACGGCAAGGCTGGCGCCGTGGGCTACCTGGTCGGCGCGCCCGGCAAGGGCCTGGCCTGCATGTTCCACATGATGAACGAGGCGCGCATCGGCGTGGGCACCGCCGCCACCATGCTGGGCATGGCCGGCTACTACGCCTCGCTCGAATACGCCAGGAACCGCCCGCAGGGGCGTCCGGTCGGCCCCGAGGGCAAGGACGCAGCCAAGCCGCAGGTGCGCATCATCGAGCATGCGGACGTGCGCCGCATGCTGCTGGCACAGAAGTCGTATGCCGAAGGCGCGTTGGCGCTGGAGCTGTACTGCGCGCGCCTGGTCGACGAGCACAAGACCGGCGACGAGAAGTCGGCTGACGATGCCCGGATCCTGCTGGAGGTGCTCACGCCCATTGCCAAGAGCTGGCCCAGCGAATGGTGCCTGGAGGCCAATTCGCTGGCCATCCAGGTGCACGGCGGCTATGGCTACACGCGCGACTTTCCGGTGGAGCAGTACTGGCGGGACAACCGCCTGAACATGATCCACGAAGGCACGCACGGCATCCAGGCGGCCGACCTGCTGGGCCGCAAGGTGCTGATGGAAAACGGCCGCGGCCTGCAGCTGCTGGCCGAGCGCATGCAAGGCACCATCGCCCGCGCCATGGGCGTGCCCCGGCTGGCGGCCCATGCCGAAGCCCTGGGCGCCTCGCTGCAGCGGGTGGCACAGGCCACGCGCGACGCCTGGTCCACAGGCAATCCGCGCGACGCGCTGACCAACGCCGTGCCCTACATGCAGGCCTTCGGCCACGTGGTGCTTGCCTGGGTGTGGCTCGACGTGGCGCAGCGCGCGCTGTCGCTCGATGCCGATGCGGCGCAGCCGGCCACTGCCGGCCGCCTGGGCGCTGCGGACTACTTCTTCAACTACGAGCTGCCCAAGATCGGTGCCTGGCTCAATGTGGTGGAGCGCCGCGACCCCACCTGCGTCGAACTGCCCGAGGAGGCCTTCTGATGGCCGCAACCGAACAACAGGCCGCCAAGTCCTACGCCAGGCTCGAAGGCTGGATCTGGGTGCTGATCTACGGTGGGCTGCTGCTGGTGGTCCTGGGCATCGTGACGGGCCGCGAGAGCGAGGTGCTGGGCTGGTCGCTGGCCGTGCCCGGCGTGGTTGTGACGGCCGTGGGCGCGGTGCTCATCTACGTGCGCTCGCGCCTGGGCAAGCCCAAGTCCTGATCGGCGCTTGCCGCTCCCCCCAAAAAAATCAAACCGAACCGAACTCTGAAACGTACTGGAGACCCGACACCATGACCACCCGCACCGTTCAACAACTGTTCGACCTTCGCGGCAAGACCGCGCTCATCACTGGCGGCTCGCGCGGCCTGGGCCTGCAGATGGCCCACGCGCTGGGTGAGGCGGGCGCAAAGATCATGCTCAGCTCGCGCAAGGCCGAAGACCTGGAGCAGGCCGCCGCCGAGCTGCAGGCCGCCGGCATCGATGCGCGCTGGATCGCCGCCGACTGCGCCAAGGAAGAGGACACCCGCCGCCTGGCCGACGAGACGCTCGAGCGCATGGGCGCCATCGACATCCTCATCAACAACGCCGGCGCCAGCTGGGGCGCACCCGCCGAAGACCATCCGGTGGAAGCCTGGGACAAGGTGATGAACCTCAACGTGCGGGGTTACTTCATCCTGTCGCAGCAGGTGGCCAACAAGTACATGATCCCCAAGAAGGCGGGCCGCATCATCAACATCGCCTCCATCGCGGGCCTGAACGGCAACCCGCCGGAGATGAAGACCCTGGCCTACAACACTTCCAAGAGCGCTGTGATCGGCTTCACCCATACGCTGGCGGCAGAGTGGGGCCGCTACGGCATCAACGTGAACGCCATCTGCCCGGGCTTCTTCATGACCAAGATGGCCGCGGGCCTGATCAAGTCCATCGGCGAGGAAAAGATGGCCAGCCATGCACCGCTGGGCCGCCTGGGCGACGACGAGGACCTCAAGGGCATCACGCTGCTGTACGCCAGCGAGGCCGGCAAGCACATCACCGGCCAATGGATGGCGGTGGACGGCGGCGTGAGCGTGGTGCTGGGCGCCTGAAGAAGAAATGAAAAGAGAAGGGCGCGCACATCCATATGGCCAATGACGCCGACCTGAAAGCCTTCGCTAGCCGCATTCCCTTTGCGCGGCACCTGGGCTTCGAGATCACCGAGTTCGAAGGCGGGCGCTCCGAGCTGCGCTACACCGCCAAGCCGGAACACCTGAACACCTTCGACGTGACCCACGGCGGCGCCTGCATGACGCTGCTGGATGTGACCATGGCCGCCGCGGCGCGCAGCGTGTCGCCCGAGATCGGGGTGGTCACCATCGAGATGAAGACCAGCTTCATGCATCCCTCGGTCGGCCCGCTGGTGGCCAAGGGCCGTCTGATGCACCGCACCGCAACGCTGGCCTTTACCGAGGCCACCATCTACGACGAGAAGGGCAATGCCTGCGCGCATGCCACCGGCACCTTCAAGTACGTCAAGCGGCGCCTGCCCACCAGCGCATCGAGCGCCAACGAGCAGCGCCCGCCATCCACTGATTGATTTTCCAACGGAGACACAAGACATGCCCGCCAACAAGCAGCAACTGCTGGACAACCGCCCCGAAGGCGAAGCCGTCGCCAGCAACTTCAGGCTGGTCACCGCACAGACCCCCGAACTCAAGGACAACCAGGTGCTGGTGCGCCACCACTACCTGAGCCTGGACCCGTACATGCGCGGGCGCATGAACGACTCCAAGAGCTACGCACAGCCCCAGCCCCTGGGCCAGGTGATGCAGGGCGGCACCGTGGGCGAGATCGCGCTGAGCAAGAACCCCAAGTTCGCCGTGGGCGACAAGGTGGTGGGCTTTGGCGGCTGGCAGGAATACAGCGTGGTCGACGCCGACCAGCCCGGCGTGCTGCGCAAGGTGGACACCACCCACGTGCCGCTGTCGCACTACCTGGGCGCGGTGGGCATGCCCGGCGTCACCGCCTGGTACGGCCTGGTGAAGATCATTGCGCCCAAGGAAGGCGAGACGCTGGTCATCTCCGCCGCCACCGGCGCGGTGGGCAGCGCCTTCGGTGCGCTGGCCAAGGCGCGTGGCTGCCGCGTGGTGGGCATTGCCGGCGGGCCGGACAAGTGCAAGTACGCCGTGGAAGAGCTGGGCTTCGACGCCTGCATCGACTACCGCCAGCACCCCGACACCAAGAGCATGAGCCAGGCGCTGAAAGAGGCCTGCCCCAAGGGCATCGACGGCTACTTCGAGAACGTCGGCGGCTACATCCTCGACGCGGTGCTGCTGCGTGCCAACGCCTTTGCCCGCATCGCGCTGTGCGGCATGATCGCCGGCTACGACGGCCAGCCGCTGCCCATGGCCAACCCGGCGCTGCTGCTCATCAACCGGATCAAGATCGAAGGCTTCATCGTGAGCGAGCACATGGAAGTCTGGCCCGAGGCGCTCAAGGAACTGGGCACCCTGGTGGCCACCGGCAAGCTGCGCCCGCGCGAGTCCGTTGCGCAGGGCATCGAGTCGGCGCCCGAGGCCTTCCTGGGCCTGCTCAAGGGCAAGAACTTCGGCAAGCAACTGGTCAAGCTGATCTAGAAACCGCAATGGGCGCCGATGCGCCAGGAAGGAAAGCGAAGTGGCCGACCTGATCCTCCATCACTACCCGACCTCGCCCTTTGCCGAGAAAGCCCGTCTGCTGATGGGCTTCAAGAGGCTGGCGTGGAAGTCGGTGATCATTCCGCAGATCCAGCCCAAGCCCGACGTGGTGGCGCTTACCGGCGGCTACCGCAAGACGCCCATCCTGCAGATCGGCGCCGACATCTATTGCGACACGGCCCTGATCTGCGACGTGCTCGAGCACCTGGCGCCGGCTCCGGCGATCTACCCGGCAGAAGGCAAGGGCATGGCGCGCACGGTGGCGCAATGGGCCGACAGCACGCTGTTCTGGACCGCCATGGCCTACAACTTCCAGCCCAAGGGGGCGGCGGACCTGTTCGCGGGCGCGCCTGCGGAGCTGGGCAAGGCCTTTGCCGACGACCGCAAGGCCATGAGCGTGAACATGACGCGCCTTCGTCCGCTGGACGCCGTGGCCGCCTACAAGTCGTACCTGAGGCGAATCTCCGACATGCTGGAGGGCCAGCCCTTCGTGATGGGCGATGCACCCACGGTGGCCGACTTCTCGCTGTATCACCCGTTGTGGTTCACCCGCGTTCGCACGCCGTCGATGGCCGACATCCTCAACCACACGCCGGCCGTGCTCGTGTGGATGGAGCGCATGGCCGCCTTCGGGCATGGCGACATGGAGAAGTTCGACTCCGCCAGTGCCATCCAGGTGGCAGCAGCGTCGCAGCCGCACACGCTGCTGGTGGACAGCACCTTCCAGGACGACCACGGCATTGCGCTGGGCAGCCGCGTCACCGTGGCCAGCGAGAGCTTCGGCCCCGAACCGACCGAGGGCGAGCTCATTGCCGCCACCCGGACCCATTTCAGCCTGCGCCGCCAGGACGAGCGCGCCGGCACGGTGCACGTGCATTTCCCGCGCATCGGCTATGTATTGAGAAAAGTGGAGACACCCGCATGATTTCGGATTTCAAGGGCAAGACGGCCGTGTTGACCGGCGCAGGCTCGGGTTTCGGCCTGGAGTGCGCGCGCATCGGCGCGGCGCGCGGCATGAACCTGGTGCTGGTCGACGTGCAGCAGGACGCGCTCGACGCGGCCCGCGCCGAGATGGAAAAGGCCGGCGCCCAGGTACTTGCACGCAAGGTCGACGTGTCCGACGCCAGCCAGATGGAAGCGCTGGCCGCGGCGGTGAAGGAGCGCTTCGGCGCACCGCACTTCGTGTTCAACAACGCCGGCGTGGGCTCGGGCGGCCTGGTGTGGGAGAACACCGTGGCCGACTGGATCTGGGTGCTGGGCGTGGACCTCATGGGCGTGGTGCACGGTGTGCGCCTGTTCGTGCCCATGATGCTGGAGGCTGCCGCCAAAGACCCGGCCTACCGCGGCCACGTGACCAACACCGCCAGCATGGCCGGCCTGCTCACGCCGCCCAACATGGGCATCTACAACGCGGCCAAGGCGGCCGTGGTGAGCCTGACCGAGACCATGTACCAGGACCTGCGCCTGGTCACCGACCAGATCGGTGCCAGCCTGCTGTGCCCGTACTTCGTGCCCACCGGCATTGCGGCCAGCGACCGCAACCGCCCGGGCGGCGCCGCGTCCGAGAAGCCCACCAAGAGCCAGCTCATCGGCAAGGCCATGAGCGAGAAGGCGGTGAGCAGCGGCAAGGTCACCGCGGCCGAAGTGGCGGGCAATGTGTTTCGCGCCATCGAGACCGACCAGTTCTACGTCTACAGCCACCCCAAGGCACTGGGCAACGTGAAGAGCCGCATGGAAGGCATCGTGGCGGGCGTCAACCCGGCCGACCCGTTCCTGGAGCGGCCCGAGATCGGCGAACAGTTGCGCGCCGCGCTGCGCGCCGCCTGAGCGATATCGTCGAGCGCCCGAGGCCCGGGCGCGGCGGCTCGTCCGCGCCCTTATTTACTGTCGACGGCCCGCGCACCGGCGCCAGAATCGGTTAGGGTTCGGCCCTATGCAGGAAGTCCCGAACCTCATGGCGTGCGAAGGCTGCGATGCGCTGTACGAGCGTGCGCCCCTGCATTCGCGCGAAACGGCGTACTGCCCGCGCTGCGGCACCGTGCTCGATCGGGGCTGGGGCCGCGCCCATGAGCGCATGCTGCCGCTCACCGTGGCGTGCCTTGTTCTATTTGCAATTGCAAATCTCTTTCCCATCGTCGAGATCGAGGTACAGGGCCTGAGCAGCCAGACCACGCTGGTCGGTGCGGTGCTCCAGCTGACGCGAGGCGGCATGCCTGAAGTGGCTGTGCTGGTGCTGGCCACCACCATCCTGTTTCCGCTGTCGCAACTGTGCATCCTGCTTTACCTGCTGGTGCCCATTTCGCTGCGGGGCCTGCGGCCGGCAGGGTTCAACATCCTGGTGCGAGCCATGCAGGTGCTGCGGCCCTGGGGAATGATCGAGGTCTTCCTGCTGGGCGTGCTGGTGGCCATCGTCAAGCTCTCGGGCATGGCCCGGGTGCTGCCGGGGGCGGCGCTGTGGGCCTTCATGGGCCTGACGGTGCTGCTGACCGCGGTGCTGGCCTTCGAGCCCAAGGCGTTCTGGCGCATCGTGTTCCCGCGCGAGGAGGGCGCACGGCAATGACAAAGGCCGAGCCCCAGGTTGAAACGGCCGCCAGCAGGGGGCTGCTGGGCTGCCACCACTGCGGCACCGTGTGGCGCGGTGCGCAGGTGCACGAGCCCTGTGCGCGCTGCGGCACCAAGTTGCACCGGCGCAAGCCCGACAGCCTCAACCGCACCTGGGCGCTGGTCATCTCCGCGGCCATCCTGTACCTGCCGGCCAACCTGCTGCCGGTCATGATCACCCGCACCATCTTCGGGTCGCAGTACGACACCATCATGAGCGGCATCATCTACTTCTGGGTGTCGGGTGCCTGGGGGCTGGCGGCCATCATCTTCATCGCCAGTTTCCTGGTGCCGCTGTTCAAGCTGGCGGCGCTGGCCATCATGGCCTGGTCGGCCGGGCGCCATACCGACTGGCGGCGCCAGGAGCGGGCCACGCTCTATCGCATCGTCGAGTTCATCGGCCGCTGGTCGATGCTGGATGTGTTCGTGGTGTGCCTGCTGTCGGGCCTGGTGCACATCCAGGGGTTTGCGGAAATCTCTGCGGGCCTGGGCATTGCGGCCTTTGCCGGCGTGGTGGTGCTGACCATGCTGGCTTCGCTGAGCTTCGATCCGCGCCTGACCTGGGACGACGCAACCGTGGAAGACAATACGCCCGCCCATCAACAAGGCGACACGACGACGAGGAACGGACAGATCGCATGAGCGCAGAGACACCGCCGCCAAGCAACAACGCATTGCCCGAGGGCGCGCCCGACGCGGCGCCGGCGCCCAAGGCGAAAGTGCGCCGACGCCGCAACTGGCTGCCTTCGCTCATCTGGCTGATTCCCATCGTTGCCGCCTTGGTCGGCTTGTGGCTGGTGGCCAAGATCCTGCGCGAGCGTGGCCCCGAGATCTACATCAATTTCGTCACCGCCGAGGGGCTGGAGGCGGGCAAGACCGCCGTACGCTACAAGGACGTGCAGATCGGCGTGGTTGAAACCATCCGCCTGGCGCGAGACCGTTCCCATGTGCAGGTGAAGGTGCAGCTCAAGAAGGAGGCCGAGGGCTTCACTGCTGTCGATACGCGCTACTGGGTGGTGCGCCCGCGCTTCGACACCTCGGGCATCTCGGGGCTGGGCACGCTGCTGTCAGGGGCCTACATCGGTGCGGATGCGGGCGAGTCGGAAGAAACGCAGAGCGAATTCAAGGGGCTGGAGCAGCCACCCATCATCACGCGCGGGGCCAACGGGCGGCAGTTCGTGCTGCGCGCCAGGGACGTGGGTTCGCTCGACATCGGCTCGCCGGTGTACTACCGGCGCATCAAGGTGGGGCAGGTGGCCTCCTACCAGCTCGACGGGGACGGGCGCGGCGTCACGCTGCGGGTGTTCGTCAATGCGCCGTATGACAAGTTCGTGGGCGTCAACACGCGCTTCTGGCATGCCAGTGGCATCGACGTTCAGCTCAGCGCCGCCGGCGTGGCTGTGCGCACGCAGTCGCTGGCCACCATCGTGCTGGGCGGCATCGCCTTCCAGGCGCCGGACGACGAAATGGGGCCCACCGCCACCGAGAACACCAGCTTTGCGCTCGCCGAGGACGAGAGCATGGCCATGCGCGAGCCCGACGGCGAATCGCGCAGCATGCTGCTGTACTTCAACCAGTCGCTGCGCGGCCTCACCGTGGGTGCGCCGGTGGACTTCCGCGGCATCGTCATCGGCGAGGTCAAGTCCATCGGCGCGGAGTTCGACAGCAGCCAGCGCGAGTTCCGAATGCCCGTGATGGTCGAGGTCTACCCCGACCGCCTGCGCCGCCGCTCCCGCGAGAAGGAAGAGGACAGCCGCTGGACCCCCGAGCAGCGCATCCGCTGGCTGGTGGGCAAGGGCCTGCGCGCGCAGCTGCGCACCGGAAACCTGCTGACCGGGCAGAACTACGTGGCGCTGGACTTCTTCCCGCACACCGCGCCGGCCAAGATCGATGTCTCGAAGAACCCGATGGAGCTGCCCACGGTGCCCAACAGCCTGGACGACCTGCAGGCGCAACTGCAGGAAATCGTCACCAAGGTCAACAAGGTGCCCTTCGACCAGATCGGAAAGGACGTGCGCACCACGCTTGCGTCCATGGACAAGACGCTCAAGAGCCTCGAGAAGCTCACGAGCGGCCTGAACAACGACGTGTCGCCCGAAATCACCGCAGCGATGAAGGATGTGCGCAAGACGCTGAACACGGCAGAGCGCACCATTGCCAGCGACTCGCCCCTGCAGCAGGACATGCGCCAGACCCTGCAGGAGCTGACACGCGCGGCGGCGTCGCTGCGCGTGCTGACCGACTACCTCGAACGACACCCCGAGTCGCTCCTGCGCGGCAAGCCGGAGGACACGAAGCAATGAGCCCGAAGACGTTGAAGATGTTCCGTGTGCGCCTGGCATTGCCTGCCGCCTTGCTCGGCCTGCTCGCGGCCTGCAGTGGCACGCCGACGCGCTACTACACGCTGGCCGAGAACCCGCCGGCTGCCACGGCGCAGCGCAGCACCGCGGACACGGGGCCGCTGGCCATCGAGATGGCGCCCGTGGCCTTGCCCGAGCGCCTGGCCCGGCCGCAGCTGGTGGTGCGCCGCACCGGTGGTGTGCTGCCGGCGCGCGAGGCTTCGGTGGCCGAGGTCGACGTCCTGGAGCAGTCGCGCTGGTCGTCGTCCTTCGAATACGAGCTGCGCGATGCGCTGGCCTCTGGCATTGCCACGCGGCTGGGGGCTTTCGACGCCACCAAGTCTGGGCGTCCGCGGGGCATTCCGGTCTATCGCATCGCGGTGCAGCTGCGCGAGTTCGATGCGCAGCCGGGCACGCGGGTGGATTCGGCCTTTGGCTGGAGCATCCGCAAGGGCGAGGGCGACACGCTGGTGACCTGCCAGCTTCGCCTGAGCGAGCCCATCAGCGGCGGCGTGGACGGCGTGGCCGTGGGGGCGCAGCGCATCACCGGCCGGCTGGCCGACGAGATCGCGCGCAACGTCGGCGCGTTGGCGGCCAACCAGACGGCCGGCTGTCCGGCGGCCTGAAGTTCAAGCCCGCGGGTTTTGCGCCCAGGGCAGTGCACCGCCGTGGCGCTGCAGCATCTGCGCGTTGCCGCGCAGGAAGAAGTCCGCCTTCACCGAGCGTTCCGTGTTGCCCGCCATGTAGTCGACCGAGTAGCGGTAGGTGCAATCGAAGTCAGGTGCAACGGTGCGCAGCGCGTGGCAGAGAATCCGGTCCACGCTGGGCTGGCCGGGCTGGCCAAGCCGGTTGAACCACAGGGGCGCCACCCGCACCGCCAGCAGTCGCGGCAGGAAATAGCAGTTGACGTCGACCAGGTAGTCCTGGTCGTTGAGCACGCTGGGCCAGCGGCCCAGACTTTCGCAGTCGTCACGGCAGATGAAGCGGTGCTCGCGGTCGACGATGTTGCGCAGCGCATAGCTCCACTGCCGGCCTTGGCGGCACACCGCCAGGCAGTCCGCGATGTGCGTGGGCGCCCATGCGTTGTCGTCGTCCAGGAAGGCCAGGTACTCGCCCTTGGCCAGGAAGGTGCCGGCGCCATAGATGCGGTGCCCGTTCCAGCCGTTTCTGCCGGTGGCGTAGGGCAGCTGGATCAGGTCGATGTGCCCGCGGTCCGCATGGCGCCGTGCAACCGCCTGGGCGTCTTCCCATGCATGCGGTCCGTCGCTGACCACCAGGTGCTGGATGTTGCCGTGGCTTTGCGCCGCGACCGATTCAACACAGCGCGCGAGCAGCGGGTTGCCGCCGTGTGCCGTAATCACAGTCACCAGGGGCTGCATCGAGGTCGAGGGCGTCGTCGTGTCTTGCTGCGGCGTCATGCTGCGCGCCAGTGTAGGCGGGCAGCTGCCCCTGAACGTGTTCGGCGCGTTCGGGGTCGGTCAGCGAGAACAGGTCCTTCGGGTCTTGCAGGCTCGGCACGAGCGCCAGTTCGCGGCCCAGGCCGTGGCGCTGCAACTGCTGGTGCACATAGCACAGGGTGGAGAAGTCTTCCAGCGCAAAGCCGACGGAGTCGAACACGGTCAGCTGCATCGCATGTTCGCGTCCAGGCACCTCGCCGGACAGGACGCGCCACAGTTCGGTAACCGGGGAGTCCGCGGGCATCTGCTGGATCTCGCCTTCGACGCGGGTTTGCGGCTCGTACTCCACCACCACGCGCGCCTGTCGCAGGATGTCGGCGTGCAGCTCGGTCTTGCCCGGGCAGTCGCCGCCCACCGCGTTCAGGTGCATGCCGGGTTCGATCATCTCGGGCGTGAGAATGGTCGCGCGCCGCTTGTCGGCGGTGATGGTGGTCACGATGTCGGCCCCGCGCACCGCCTGCGCAGTCGACTCGCAAGGCCGCAGCCGCAGCGAGGGGTAGGGCGCCAGGTTGCGCATCAGCCTTTGCGTGGCGTGCGGGTCGACGTCGTGCAGGGTGATCTCGTCGATGCCCAGGTGCCAGTGCAAGGCCAGTGCCTGGAACTCGGCCTGCGCACCGTTGCCGATGAGCGCCATGCGGCGCGCGCCCGGGCGAGCCAGCGCCCTTGCAGCCAGCAAGGACACGGCGGCAGTGCGCAGCGCGGTGGCCAGCGTCATTTCGGACAGCAGCAACGGATAGCCCGTTTCCACATCGGCCAGCACGCCAAACGCCACCACCGTGGACAGGCCGTGCGCCGGGTTGCCGGGATGCCCGTTGACGTACTTGAAGGCATAGCGGTGGCCGTCCGAGGTGGGCATCAGCTCGATCACGCCACCGGGCGAGTGGTTGACCACGCGGGGCTGCTTCTGGAACTGGGGCCAGCGAAGGAAGTCGGCATGGATGGTGTCGGCCAGGCCCTGGATGAAACGTGAAAGGCCGACCTCGCGTATCAAGCGCGAAAGGGTGGGCAGGTCTGCGAGTTGAGTCATGGCTTCTCCCCTGATGGCGTCTCTGAAAATTGGCATTCTTGGCCACAGGGCTGCCAGAATGAAGCCCGCAACTTGACAACTTTGCTGCTGGACTTGGCAGATTGCCAGGCTCGGTGAGCACAAAGCGCATGGACGACACAGACCGCCAGCTCATCTCGCTGCTTCGCGACAACGCACGCCTGTCTGTGGTGGAGCTGGCGCGCAAGCTGCGCGTGGCCCGTGCCACGGTGCAGAACCGCATCGCGCGGCTGGAGCGCGAAGGCACCATCGTCGGCTACACCGTGCGGCTGCGGCCCGAGGGCGAGCAGCATGGCATCCGCGCCATGATGAGCATCGCCATCGACGGCCACCACGGCGAGCAGGTGCTGCGCCTGCTGCGCGGGCACCCGCAGGTGGTGGCGCTGCACACCACCAATGGCCGGTGGGACCTGCTGGCCGAACTGCGGGCCGACACGCTCGAAGCCTTCGACACGCTGCTCAACGCCATTCGCGCCATCGAGGGCATTGCCAGCACGGAAACCAGCATCCTGCTGTCCACCCACAAGCTGTAGGCCCGCGCTGGGGCGTGGGCGAGCCGCAACGCAAGAGTTGCCTCGCGACCCGGAAAAAAACTAAAGTGGCCCTCTTGCCCTTGCGGCTTGGAGGTCACACATGGCTGCACGCTCCATTGCGTCGCTCTCGCTCGGATTCGGCCTGGTCTCGATTCCGGTGCGCCTTTATTCGGCCACCGAAAGCTCGGCCACCATCCACTTCAACCTGCTGGCCAAGGACGGCTCGCGCGTCAAGCAGCAGTACATCTCCGAAAAGAACGCCGAAGTGGTGCCCCGGGCCGAGATGGTCAAGGGCTACGAGTTCGAGAAGGACCGCTACGTCATCTTCCAGCCCGAGGAACTCAAGGCACTGGAGAACAATGCCAGCCACCTGATCGACATCGTCTCGTTCATTCCGGTGGAGGCGGTCGACCCGATCTACTTCGACAAGGCCTACTTCCTGGCGCCTGACAAGCGCGGCGGCAAGCCCTACAACCTGCTCAAGGCCGCCATGCAGGACAGCGGCCGGTGCGCCCTGGCGCGCTGGGCCTGGAAGGGCAAGCAGTACGTGGTGCAGGTGCGCGCCCAGGAGCACGGCCTGGTGCTGCAGCAGCTTCTGTACGCCGACGAGGTGCGCTCGCTGGCAGACCTGGGCATCGAGCAGAGCACGCCGTCGCCGGCCGAGCTCAAGCTGGCGCTGCAACTCATCGACCAGATCTCGGCCGACAGCTACGACCCCGCCGAATACGAGGACGAGGAGAAAAAGCGCATCCTCGCGGCCATCGACGCCAAGATCGCCGGGCAGGAGGTGGTGGCCGTGGAGCACCCCGAAGACAGCGGCGGCGCCGAGGTGATCGACCTGACCGAGATGCTGCGCGCCAGCCTGTCGCGAGCCAGCCGTGGCGGCGCGGCGGCCGCGCCGGCCAAGCGGGCTGCAAAGGCCGGTGCAGCCGAAGTCGAGGCAGAAGGCGCCGGTCCGGCCAAGGGCGCCAAGCGTGCGCCCAGCAGCAGCAGCGCCAAGGCGCCGGCCGCCACGCGCGTGCGGGCGGCCGGCGGCACCAGGAAGTAAGTGGCTGACGCACGATCGCTGGACAGCACCCATCCCTACACCCTGCGCGGCGTCACCCAGATGCTGGGCCTGACGCGGCATGCCGTGGCCCGGCTCATCGAGCTGGGCTTCGTGCAGCCGGTGCGTGCGGGCAGGGCGCTGCGCTTTTCCTTTCGCGACGTGGTGCTGCTGCGCACTGCGCAAGAGCTGCGTGCGGCCGACATTCCCACGCGCCAGATCCTGCGTTCGATGCGTCAACTCAAGGGAGCGTTGCCGCTTGATACGCCGGCCAGCGCCTTGCGCATCCGCGCCGTGGGCGACCGGGTGGCCGTGCGCTGGGGCGACGCCCAGTGGGATGCGGACACCGGGCAGCTGATGATGGACTTCCACGCGGCGCCGGCTGCGGCGGTGCATGCCCTGGGCAAGGCTGCTGCGCCTGGTGCGGCGCCTGAACCCGGCGAAGACGCGCAGCAGATGTACGAGCGCGCCGAGGCCCTGGAGTCGAGCGACGCACCGGCGGCCGAGGCGTTGTACAGGCGTGTGATCGAAGCCGCGCCAGACCATGCCGACGCCTACGTCAACCTGGGGTTCCTGATGTGCGAATCCAGGCGCTACGAAGAGGCGGCCGCGCTGTATGGGCAAGCCGTGCGGCACAGCCCGCAGGCGCCCCTGCTGCACTACAACCGAGGCGTGGCGCTCGAAGCGTTGGGCCGTGTGCAGGATGCGGTCAAGAGCTACGAAACCTGCCTGCGCCTGGCGCCCGACATGGCCGACGCGCACCAGAACGCCGCGCTGCTCTATGCACGGGCCGGCGACAAGCACAGCGCCATTCGCCACTTCAGCGCCTATCGCCGCCTGCAGCCGCGCGCCTGAGTCCGCACTTCAGCGCTTGGCCGGCGCCGCGTCGGGCTTGGCGGCCCCTTGCCGCTTGGGCGGAAGGGTGGCCTGCACGGCGGCGCGCTGCGTCTGCTGGTTCACCTTGCCGCAATCCGTGTCCTGACCCGGGCCCGTTTCGATCAGGGGCAGCAGTGCCGCCAGCGGTGCGGCCGTGGCCAGCGCGGCCACTGCTGCGCCCCGGGCCAGCAACGGCCCCTTCTTCAGCTCGTACTGCGGCTTGGAGAAGCTGCCATACACCCGCACCGGCGTGCGCAGCGACAGCAGCCCTGCGTCCTTGGGCTTGGGCGCCACCGTCAGGTCGAAGCGCTCATCGCCCAGGTCGAACCAGCCGTCGCCCAGCACCTGCGTCTGTTCCGTGTCCACCACGAACAGGCTCGATTGGCCGCGCCCGTTCTTCACGTCGAACACCGCGCCGCCGCAGTGGATGACGATGTCCTTGTCGCCGCCGGCCAGCAGGGTCAGCACCTTGCCCATGTTCAGGCCGCTGGCCGCATCGAGCAGGTTGGAAACGCGCCCGTTCACGATGGTGGTGGAGATACGGCCGTTGGCCTTGGCCGCCGCATCCGCAATGGAGTTGCCCACGCCCGACAGTTGCAGCGAAGCGCCGGCGCGGCCCGCCCCCTTGGCAAGGGTGCTGTCCTTGGGCACGAAGTTGCCCAGTTGGATGCCCTGCAGGTCAACCTGCACGTCCGACTTGATGGTCGGCGCGCGCGCATCGAGCCTGGCCTTGCCCGCGATGGTGCCGCCCGCAAAGCCGAAATCCACGGGGTTCAGCACCATGACCGCGTCGTTCAGGCGCAGCGACGCCTTCAGGTTTTCCAGCGGCAGGCCCTTGGGCACTTTCAGGCGGATGGCCTGCAGCTCGACCTCGGCATCGATCTTCTGCAGGCGGCTTCCGTCGAAGGAGCCGGCGGGCAGCAGGTGATCGGGGTCGACCCGCTTCTGGCCGGCTGCGGCGGTGGGGCGGTCCTGCGTCTGTGCCTGCGTGAGCCGGGGCTTGCCGCCGCTTTCCTTGGTCTCGATGCCCACCAGCGGCCCCAGGTCGGCCAGGTCGAGGTTCTTGCTCTTGAGCGTGCCCTGCAGCAGCGGCCGGGGCTTCTTCGAGATGTAGGCAACCTGGCCGTAGACGTCGGTGGAGCCGATGCGCCCGCGCAGGTCGTCGATGCTGTAGCGGTTGCCGCTGAGCACCAGGTGCCCTTCGAGCCGGTAGGGCGGCGATGCCGGCAAGGGCAGCAGCAGGAAGGGGTAGATGTTGGCCAGCGTCTTGCCCTCGATGCGCAACTGCGTGTCGATGCCGGTGATGTTGGCCGCATCGGCAATGGTGCCTTCCGTCGAGATCCGGGTGGTGCCTGCCTGCAGTTCGCCCTTGATCGGAAACGGTATGCCCGACTCCTGGAAGCTCAGCACTTCGCCGGTGAGCGCGCTGCCCTTGAATGCAGCGCCATGGAAGCTGCCCTTGAACTCGTACTGCGTGCTGTAGCGGCTGTTGACCGGCGGGGCGTTGGCGTCCTTGACCTTTTCCTGGCTGGCCGGATCGAAGGTGCTGGCCGCCACGTCCAGCTCGAGCGGCTCGCCGTGGTCGATATAGCGCAGCTGCCCGTGGTCCACCGACAGGGTGCTGATGCGCAGCTTGCTGGGCCGGGTTTCCGATGGCTCGTCCAGGATCCAGTTCTTGCGGTTGTCGGGTTGCCGCTCGAAGACCAGTTCGGGCCGCGTCAGGGCCACCCGCGGGATGAGGATTTTCTCGGGCAGGTCGCGCAGCGAAACGGAGAACTCGAGCTGCTCGATGTTCGCCATGGGCTTGTCTTCCTTGGACCAGTTCGCATTGCCAAAGTACACCCCGCGCATCCGGATGGTGGGCGTGAGGCCCAGGCGCACGTGCAGGTCGGCCATGCGGAACTCGCGCTGCGTCTTTTGCGAGATGTAGCGCTCGATGGGTGGGCGCACCCAGTTCCAGTCGAACAGCGCGAGCACCAGGGCAAGCAGCAGCACGATGCCGCCAAGAGCCCCGAGGGCTGGATGGCGTCGCAGGGAGCCGGCGAAGGAGGGAGTCCTTTGCATCGAGTGGGCGCGGTCTTCGAAGTTGGCGAAGGCGCCAGTTCAGGATGGCGGCAGCGAGCCGCCCGGCGTGTCGGCCTGCGCAATCTGGGCCTGTGGGACGAATTCGCTGTCGCCGGGATTCGGGGTGTGGGCCGCAGTTGCCAACGCATGGAATTCCAGCTCCAGGTGCGAAGCGAAATCGGTTGGAAGACAATGAAGCCATGGACAACGAAAAGGAACTGCAATCGCAGGCCCCCACGGGGAAGAACTACGCCCAGCCTTCGCATGACGAATTGCCTCACGCCCTGGCGTCGGCATCCATCCGCGAGAGCGTGCAAGAGGGCCTGCGCCAGGCCAAGGAACGCGCCTATGCGCAGGACGCGGTGAATGCCGCCGGAAGAAAGATCCGCCCGCCCGGCAGCTTCTTCGAAGGCCTGCGCTGGGAAGGCCAGCACTACGTGAGCGACCAGCCGGTGCGTGCGGCCCTGGTGGCTGCCGCCGGCGGCGCCGTGCTCACGGCGCTGCTGATCGCCTTCGTGCGCGGCGGACGACGCTAGGCGCCGCGTGCGCGGCTGTCAGGAAATCTTCGACTCTGGGCGCCCGCCGTCCAGGGCATAGATCGCGGGCTTTTCCACGACGGGCTTTTCATGGGCCACCTTGGGCGTGGCTGCGGCTGATTCGACCAGGCTCTGGTGGGCCGAGCCGTAGATTTCACGTTCCAGCCGCTTGGCGCGCTCCGCGTACATGCGCGCCAGTGCGGCGTGATGCTCGGCGGCCGCCTGGTGCTCCAGCCGTGCCATGTGCGCTTCGTCCAGAAGTGCCATGGCCCGGCGCAGATGGCTGTTTCGATTGAACTGAAAAAAGCTGAACATCACATTTCCTCCTTACGGGAAGGCAGCAAGTGGAGCGTGATGTCACCGGATGTCACGCCCCATCCGGCACTGTTACTGGCAGTTTTCGAGTCCAGTGTAGGCCTTTAGCGTGGCAGCGTGTCGGCGGGATCAGGAACTGGTGCCTTCTGGCCACAGGTCTTTCGGCATACCCAATTCAGCACACACCCGCTGCAGCGCTGCGCGCGTTGACGCCAGGTCCTGTTCGAGGCGGCTCACGCGTGCCTTGAGCGTGGCGACTTCATCGAGCGTGACGTCGGCAAGAACGGGCGATGCGGTGGTGTCAAGTGACGACGGCGGGAGCGTGTCCTGCACCGGCGGTGCATCGCCCAGCAGGTGCGCCCAGCGTTGCTCGCGCGCGCCGGGCAGGCGAGCCAGCTTGACCACGAGGGCGCCGGCAGGGCGTTCGGCCATCTCGTCCAGGAAGGCTTCGACCGACGATATGTCGGCAAAGTTGTGCATGCGGTCGCAGGCAATGCGCAACTCGCCAGCCGTTTGCGGCCCGCGCAGCATCAGCGCGGTGAGCAGTGCAATGGATTGCGAGGGAATGCGCAGCACCCCATCCACGTTGTGGCCATAGCGGTACGCGCGGCCGCCGCTGGTCTCGGTGATGAGGCTGTAGCGCTTGAGGCTCTCCAGGGCCAGTTGTGCCTGCGCTTCGCTGACTTCCATGATGGGCTGGCGGCTGGTCTTCTGGTTGCAGCCAGCCAGCAGGCTGTTGAGCGTGAGCGGATAGCTGTCGGGTACGGTGCGCTGCTTTTCGGCCAGCACGCCGAGCACTCGGATTTCGAGCGGGGAAAGGAGGGTGGTGAGAGCAGACATGCGGCGATTGTGATGCCGCGCCGCAGCCCGGCTACTTTGACGCCGCCGGCGCAGGCTTGAGCCGCTCGTAGCCGCTCAATTCCATGAACCCTTCGCCCTGCGTGCTGCCGCTGACCTTGATCGGGCCTTCCCAGTAGATGTTGGCGCTGGTGGTGCTGGCATCGAATTCGGCGTCGTCGAAGAATGGCTGCACCCGGTGCTCGCCCGAGGGCAGGCGCAGTGCCCACTCCACCGCGTAGTCGATCTTGCTGCGCGGGCTGGTCCAGCGGCGCTGCGGCGTGAGTTGCACTTCGCCCGGCGCCAGCGGATGCAAATTGCCGGCCTTGGAAACCGTGCCCGTGGTTGCCACGCTGCGCCCTTCGCGGTCGAACAACTGGTAGACCATCACGTCGGAGCCGTCGGACAGGTGCAGCGCCAGCCAGTTCCAGCCCAGTTGGGTCACGTCGAATTCGCCCCATTGGTGGTCGAACCACACCGGCCCGCCCACCTGCTGGGCCGCGTTGGTGCCAACGCGCAGCAGGCCCTCGGCCGCCATGCGCGGGCGCGAGTAGTAGTAGCTGATGCCTGATTCGCCAAAGTCCAGCAGGCCGGGCGTGCCCGAACCCGCGGCGCGGTGCGCCATCACGGGTTGCTCGTCGTGCAGCTGCAGCGCGAGTTCGATGCCATCGAAGTTGGCAGTGATCGAATGGGAAGCCCCCGACCCGGTGACGCGCCAGCCTTCCTGCTGGAAGTCGAAGCCACCCCGCGTGGGCTTGGCGGGCAGGCCGCCGGTGCGGCTTTGCTGAATGCGGCGCTGGCCGGTCTGCAGGTCGGTCAGCGCAACGTGCATCACGGTGTGCTTGATCAGCGAGTTGGCCACGAACACCGCCACGTGGAAGGCGTAGCGCCCGCCACCGGGCTGCGCGTCCAGGATGCCGCTGTAGTACCACCACTCCATGCCCGAGGCATGCGCGGCGTCGTCTGCCGGCAGGTTCAAGGGGGGCAGGGCGGCGGTACGTTCCGCCGGTGCGGTGGTGGCAGGCGCGGCGGCAACGGCGGGCGGGCTCTCGTGCTCGGCCCAGTCGAGCAGCCGAAAACCCAGGCCCACCACGGCGGCGAGCACCACCAGCGGAGCAACGTACTTGATGATCTTGCGGCGCCGGCGGCTCTTACTTCTCATGCGCGAAGCTTAGGGCGGCGCCGGCAAAAAGGCGACAGCACTGTCGGCCTAGGGAGACGGCGCGAGAATCGGCGTCCATTCACCTTTCAGGGAAAACAGGCGCATGACTTCCAGGCAGAGAAAACTCATCAGCTCGGGCTCCACCTTCGAGGAGCAGATCGGCTATTCGCGTGCGGTGGCCATGGGCGAGTGGGTGTTCGTCTCGGGCACCACCGGCTTCGACTATGCCGCCATGACGATCTCGGACGACGTGGCGCAGCAGGCAGAGCAGTGCCTCAGGAACATCGAGGCGGCCCTGCGCGAGGCCGGGGCCAGCCTGGCCGACGTGGTGCGGGTGACCTACGTGCTGCCCGATGCCAAGGAGTTCGAGCAGTGCTGGCCGGTGCTGCGCAAGTACTTCGGGCAGGTACGCCCGGCGGCCATGATGATCTCGGCAGGGTTGGCAGACCCGCGAATGAAGATCGAGATCGAGGTCACCGCCCTGCGTGCCGGCGGCGGCGCCTGAACGCCAGGCATGCAGCGAAACCACGAACTGCGAAACGCGACGCTGGTCGGCCTGGTGGCCGTGCTGCTGTGGAGCGCCTCCGTCGGGCTGATCCGCAGCGTCTCCGAGCTGCTGGGCGCAGCGGGCGGCGCCGCGATGCTCTTCACCACCGCGGGATGCCTGGCCGCCGGGGTGCTGGGCCTGCCGCGCCCGGGCGCCTTCAACAAGACCTATCTCTGGCTGGGCGGGGCGCTGTTCGTCGTCTACGAGGTCTGCCTGGCCCTGTCGCTGGGCTGGGCGCACAACCATGCCCAGGTGCTGGAGTTGGGCATGATCAACTACCTGTGGCCGTGCCTGACCATCCTGCTGGCGGTGCTGTGCGGGCAGCAGAAGGCATCGCCGCTGCTGTGGCCCGGCGTGCTGCTGAGCTTCGCGGGCATCGTGTGGGTGATGAAGGGCGACGGCCCGCTGTCGCCCCAATCCTTCCTGCACAACGTGCAGGACAACCCCCTGGCCTATGGCCTTGCAGGCTGCGCGGCCGTGCTGTGGCCGGCCTATTCGGTGCTCACCCGCCGCTTTGCCGAGGGCAAGAGCGCCATTTCGCTGTTCATGCTGGCCACCGCGCTGGCCCTGTGGGTGAAATACGCGCTGAGCGCCGAGCCGGCCCTGCAGTTCTCCGTGCCCGGTGCGGTGCAGGTGCTGGTGGGCGGCGCCTTCATGGCCGCGGCCTATTCCTGCTGGAACCACGGGATCCAGCGGGGCCACCTGACGCTGCTGGCCGTGGCTTCGTACTTCACGCCCATCTTGTCGGTGCTGCTGGCCAGCCTCTGGCTGGGCATTCGCCCCACGGCGGGGTTCTGGCAAGGGGTGGTCATGGTCACCGGCGGCTCCTTGCTGTGCTGGCGCTCGACCCGCGCCCGGTAGGGGCGCGCGGCTTGGTCAGCGCAGCATCCAGCGGGCCGCGCCGTCCAGCACTTCCTGCATGACCTCGGCGTTCTTGCGGCCCGAGCGCACGAGCACATGAAACGAGTGGTCTGCCTCGGCGATCTCCGCCAGGGTGGCGCGCTCGCCCAGCTCGGTTGCCAGGGTGCGCATGCGGTCGATGTCGGCCAGCTTGTCGCGCGTGCCCTGCAGGAAGAGCATGGGGATGTCCACCTTGCCAAGGTGGTCGGCCCGCGTGCTCGACGGTGCGCCATCGGGGTGCAGCGGAAAGCCCAGGAACACCAGGCCTTGTACCGAAGGCAGCGGCGCCGCCGCTTGCGCCTGCGATGTCATGCGCCCGCCGAAGGACTTGCCGCCGGCGAACAGCCGCACGCCAGGCCATTGCTGGGCGGCACGCGCAACCGCTGCGCGCACCGCCGCATGCGCCACGGCCGGCGGGTCGGTGCGCTTGCTGCCACGCTCCATGTAGGGGAACTGGTAGCGAAGCGTGGCGACACCGCGCTCGGCCAGGCCCGCTGCGGCGGCGGCCATGAAGGCATGCTCCATTCCCGCGCCTGCACCATGGGCCAGCACGTAGGCCGCGCGTGCTTCAGGCGGCGCCAGCAGCAGGCCGGAGACGGTGGTTTCGGCATCAACCTCGATGCGAATGGCCTGGATGGATGTGCTCATGGCAAACCTTTGGGGCGAAAATGCGCTGCATGGATCTTAGTGAACACTCCTTGCGCGCCTTGTTCGATCAGTTGGGCCTGCCCAGCAGCGGGTCCGCCATCGACGCTTTCATTGCACAGCACCGCCCGCTGGCGCAGGACGTAGCGCTGGCCGACGCGCCATTCTGGACGCAGGCGCAAGCGCAGTTCCTGCGCGAGGAGTTCGACGAGGACGCCGACTGGGCCGAGCTGGTGGACCAGCTCAACCTGCGGCTGCGGGCATAGCCAGCGTCGGCACGGCAGGCGCGCGTTGCGCCGCATTCACGCACAGTTTCAGCGGCCACCACTTGGCCACCGGACGGCGCACCCGGTCGACGGCGCTGCGCAGTGTCAGGTGCAGCACGTCGCGCTGGGCATGGCTGCCGCCCAGGCGATGGGCGTGCCCCGCCAGGGAGCCCAGCACCTTGATGGCGCGGCTGTCCTTGCCCAGGCCATAGGCGATCAGCGCCTGGCACACCGGCAGGCCCAGCCGGCGCGTGCTGGCGCCGTGTCGGGTCGGTGCATTGCGCGCAGCCAGCAACACGGCCTCCAGGCGGTAGGCACGGCCCCAATCCCGCGCGCCGACGAAAGCCATCATGGCGTGCATGTCGCTGAAGCTGCAGAAGGCATCGTCGATGTGGGGCGCCCAGGCTTCGGCCAGCGACGGCCAGCGGCTCGCGGCGTCGGCACCTGCCAGCTCGGCACGCCACAACAGCGAGCTGGCGTCTATCAGGTCGGCCACCTTGGTCGAGTTTTCGTGGCGCAGGCGCTGGTCGTACAGCTGGAACACGCTGTCGTGGTGTCCACGCGCCAGCTGGAACAGCGCCAGGTGCCACCAGCAATGCACGGCGGCCACGCTGCCCTGGCCCCAGGCCACCGTATGCTGGCTCATCCACCGCACGCCCGCCTCGGCGCGCTCGGTCATCTCGAACAGGTGCGCCATGGTGTGGTGCGTGCGCGGGTCCAGCGGGTCATGCGCGAGCACTTCCAATGCAGCCGTTTCGGCACGCGCGTAGTGGCCGCTTTCGAGCAGGCCGAAGGCGTGCATGGCGCGCACCGCGTAGTAGCCGGGCATCGATGGCGACCACGCCGGCAGCACGGCGGCGACGCGGCCCAGGAGCATCTTCGTGTCGCCCACCAGGTGATCCAGCGTGTGCGCCACCTGCAGGGCCAGCGCATCGCGCGGATGCCGCTTGAGCAGCTCGCCGAGCCTGCGGCGCGCGCCCTCGTAGTCGTCTGCCAGCACAGCGCCGATGGCCTCGACATGCATCCGTTCGCGCGGATTGGCCGGCAGGGCGGCGGCGCGCAGGGCCAGCGGCCTGGCCAGTTGCGTGGCGGAGCGGTCGCGGCTGCCCAGCAGGCGCCAGGCGTCGAGCACGTGCGCCATCACGAAGCCGGGGGCTTCCTGCACGGCCTCGGCCAGCGGGGTCTCGATTCCCCTGCGCCAGCCGAGGAAGGCGGCGTGCGCGCGTTCATAGGCCTCCTGCGAGCGCGGCGTGGCGCCGCTGATCGCCAGTCCGATGGAGTCGGTGTTTGCGAGTGTCATGTGGCCCCCTTGCCGACGGCCGCCGGCTCGATGTTGATGTTCATGCGAAGCAGGTTGTCCGGGTCGTAGCGTCGCTTGACCTGCTGCAGCCTCGCGTAGTTCTTCCCGTAGCTGGCAGCCACGCGCGCGCCCTCGTCTTCGGTCAGGAAGTTGACGTAGCCGTTGCCGGTGGCGTGCGGCGCCAGTTCGGTGAAGGCGCGCCGGGCCCAGTCGCGGACCTTGGCGTCATCGGCTGGGTCGGACCAGCGTCCGTGCAGGTTCACGATGTAGCGCGCATCGCGTCCGACAAAGGGCGTTTCGGCCGGGCCGACGCGACCCATCGCGCCGCCCAGTTGTGCCACGAATATCTCGCACTCCGGGCCGGGCAGGGCGCCTGCGGCTGCCACCAGCCGATCGAGCGCCGTATCGTCGATGTGACTGAAGTTGTGCGACTTCCAGTAGTTGCGCGAACCGGCCGCCAGCAGCGGATCGAAGGCGGTCTGGAAGCCTGCATAGGGCGTGGGGCCCAGGTGGCTGCCCAGCACGTCGCCAAACTGCAGCACCGGGGCGGCTGCGCGTTCGCCGTCCTCCAGGCTGCCGCAATGCATCAACGCGAACACCACCACTTCCTGCCCGTGCGACGAGGCCGGAAGGAAGGGCAGGGGCGGCGCCTTGCGCAGCACCGCCCATACGCTGAGTTCGTCGGGCGCCGTGGCGGTGAAATCTCGCCAGGCCCGCAGTACCTTCGTGGCCTGCGCGAAGGGGTAGACCACCAGTCCGGCATGCACCTGCGGCCCGACCGGGTGCAGCCTGAAGTCGAACGCCGTGACCACGCCGAAGTTGCCGCCGCCGCCGCGGATGCCCCAGAACAGCTCCGGCTCTGATTGCGCGGAGGCCGTGCGCACCTGGCCGTCGGGCGTCACGACGGTTGCGCTGAGCAGGTTGTCGACGCTCAGTCCGTAGCGCCGCGTCAGCCAGCCGAAGCCGCCGCCCAGCGTGAGGCCGGCGACGCCGGTGGTGGAGTTGATGCCCAGGGGCGTAGCCAGCCCGTGCGCCTGCGCGGCGCCGTCGAAGTCGCGCAGCAGCGCGCCGGGCTGCACGCGTGCGGTGCGTGCGGCGGCGTCCACCTCGACGCCGTTCATGCCGGACATGTCCAGCACCAGCGCGCCTTCGCCCACGGCGTTGCCGGCAATGTGGTGACCGCCGCCGCGCACGCTCACCATCATGCGATGCGCGCGGGCAAAGGCCAGCGCAGCCTGCACGTCCGCCTCGTTCATGCAGCGGGCGATGAGCGCGGGACGCCGGTCGATCGCGGCGTTCCAGATCTTGCGCGCCTCGTCGTAGGCGGCGTCGGCCGGGCTGATCACGCCCCCGCTGACGCTTGCAGCCAGGGCTTGCACGTCGGCCGAGCGGACTTGCCGGACATCCTTGTCCAGCGTAAGGTAGTTCAGGGATTGCATGAGGAGCTCCTTGAATGAACGGATGGACCGCGCTGTCGCGAGGTGCCGGTTGCGGCCGGTTCGTTCATTGTTCGAGCGCGCGCGTTTGTGCACTTGATCGGCCGGCCTTGCGGCTTGACCGAACGTCCGTGCTTGACGTGCCGGGCGGGCCCGGCGCGCGCCGCCGCTGAGAATGAAGCCCATGGGGCAAGACATCTTGTCCGACGTGTTGCGAGGCGTGCGCCTGCGCGGCGCGGTCTTCTTCAACATCACCGCCAGCAGCGACTGGGCCGCCGAGGCGCCCCCCGGCCGCACGCTCGCGCCGCTTCTCAACCTGGGCGTGGATCACGTGGTGGAGTACCACGCAGTGGTGCGTGGCAACTGCTGGGCCGGCATTCCGGACGGCCCGGTGGTGCAGCTGCGGGCCGGCGACGTCGTGATGTTTCCCCATGGCGACCCGCACGTGGTGTCCAGCGCGCCGGGCCTGCGCGGCAATCTCGACATGGATTGGTTTGCCGGTGTGCAAGGCCAGCCGCTGCCGCTGCGCCTGGCCTACAGCGGCAGCAGCATTTCCATGCCGCCGGATTCGGCGCCCTACGACCCGGGCGACACCGCCATCGTCTGCGGCTTCCTGGGCTGCGACCTGCGGCCGTTCAACCCGTTGATCGAAGCGCTGCCCCGGCTGATGCACCTGCGCGCCGACGGGGAAGACACTTGGCTGGCGAGCTTCGTACGCCAGGCCGTGGCGGAGTCGCAGGCGCGTCGAGCCGGCGGCGAGGCCATGCTGGCACGCATGAGCGAGATGATGTTCGTGCACGCCGTGCGCCGCTTTGCCGACCAGCAGGCCGAGCACGGCACCGGCTGGCTGGCCGGCCTGCGTGACCGCTTCGTCGGCCGGGCCCTGGCGCTGATGCACGAACAGCCCGAGCGGCCGTGGACGCTGGACGAGCTTGGCCAGCGCATCGGCCTGTCGCGCTCGGCGTTGCACGACCGCTTTGTCGACCTGGTGGGCGTGGCGCCCATGCAGTACCTGACGCAGTGGCGCATGCAGGCGGCCTCGCGGATGCTGCTGGAAAGCCAGGCCGGCGTGGCGTCCATTGCCTTGGACGTGGGCTATGAATCGGAGGCAGCGTTTTCGCGCGCCTTCAAGCGGCTGATGGGCCAGCCCCCGGGTGCCTGGCGCCGCTCGAGGGAAGCGCCGAACGGCGGTGCAGCCTAGGGCTGTGCGCCGGGAATGGCGATGGTCACCAGCACGTCGGCATCCTGCTGCGCATACAGGCCGTGCGCCACGCCGCCCGCCACATAGGCAAACTGGCCGGCCTTCAGGGCCGTGGTGCCGTCCGGCAGCAGCAGGTCGACCGTACCGCGCAGGCACTGCACGGTGATGGAGCCGGTCACGCTGTGGTCGGGCACGCGTTTGCCGGCGGGGAGCACCACGCGCATGACTTCCAGGTCCTTGGCCTTGAAGAGCGCAATGGTCTTGTCGGGCGTGGTGTTCGTGCCGGGCGTCAGCAGATCCAGCACTTCACCTGAGATTGCATGTGCAATGGCCATGACCGGGGAGTGTGGTCATGGCCGCCGGCAAAAGCAAGCCGCGCCCGGCAATTCACGCAGCGGCCGGGCACACCTCGCTGGGCGCGCGCCGGTCCAGGGCCCGGCTCCACAGCGCGATGCCCAGTCCGACAACCGTGAGCAGCGCCGCCACCCAACCCAGCGAGGTCAGCCCGGGGCCCTGGCTGATGGCCGCGCCGCCGGCCCAGGCGCCCAGCGCATTGCCCAGGTTGAAGGCGGCGATGTTCAGGCTGGAGGCCAGGTTCTGGCCGGCGCCGGCCGCCTTGTCGAGCACGCGCATCTGCATGGGTGCCACGGTGGCGAAGCACACCACGCCCAGGATGGCCACGAAGAGCAGGGCGCCTGCCGGCGCCTGCATGGCCAGCGGCATGGCCAGCAGCACGAGGATGAGCGCGGCCAGGCTACCCAGCAGGGCTGGCATGAGCGCACGGTCGGCCAGCTTGCCGCCCAGGATGTTGCCCACCGCCAGCCCGCCGCCCATCAGCAGCAAGGCGGGTGACACGGCCGACTCGGGCAGGCCGGCCACACGGGTGAGCAGCGGCTGGATGTAGGTGAACAGGGCGAACACGCCGGCAAATCCGAAGACGGTGATCGCCAGGCCCAGCAGCACCTGCGGGCGGGCCAGTACGGCCAGTTCGTCGCGCAGCGGCACCAGGGCGGCGCGCTGCTTGCCATCGCGCGGCACGAAGATGGCCAGCACCACGAAGGCCACCACGCCCACGATGGCAACCGCCCAGAAGGTGGCGCGCCAGCCGTGGTGCAGCCCCAGCCAGGCGCCTGCCGGCACGCCCAGCAAGGTGGCGGCAGTCAGCCCGGTGAACATGATCGCGATGGCCGAGGCGCGCTTGTCCGCCGGCACCAGGCCGGTGGCCACCACCGAGCCCACGCCGAAGAAGGTGCCGTGGGCCAGCGAGGTGAGCACGCGGGCTGCCATGAGGCTTTCGTAGTTGGGCGCCACCGCACAGGCGATGTTGCCGAGCGTGAAAACCGCCATCAGCGCCAGCAGCACGGTCTTGCGCGGCAGGGAGCGGGTGGCAATGGTGAGCACGGGCGCGCCCACCGCCACCCCCAGCGCATAGCCCGAGATGAGCAGGCCGGCGGTGGCAATGGAGACATGAAGGTCCGCCGAAACCTGCAGCAGCAGGCCCATGATGACGAACTCGGTGGTGCCGATGCCAAAGGCACCGGCGGTAAGGGCAAGAAGAGCGATTGGCATGATGCCCTGTACTGTGAAGACGCAAGGCGCTCGTGACTAGAATGCCGCTCGGACAAGATTTGATGAGTTGAAGTCACGAATAACCCGCTGCCATGCCCCGTACTGAGCTCAATCGATCCGGCGACATGGAGGCCTTTGTCCAGGTGGTGGACCGGGGCAGCTTCTCGGCCGCTGCCGCTGTCCTGGGCATGACGCCCTCGGCCGTGAGCAAGCTCATGTCCAGGCTCGAGGCGCGCCTGGGCGTGCGGCTGCTGCACCGCTCCACCCGCAAGCTCCAGCTCACGCCCGAGGGCCAGCTGTATTACGAGCGCGGCGTGCGCGTGCTGGCCGACCTCGACGAGGCCGAGCGCAGCGCCGCGGCCGACGGTGCGCCGCGCGGGCGGGTCAGCATCAACGCCAGCATTGCCGTCGGCCAGCGGCTGCTGCTGCCGCTGGTCAAGCCCATGCTGGCCCTGTACCCGCAGATCCAGCTGGACATCGGCCTGACCGACCGCGTGGTCGATCTGATGGACGAGCGCGCCGACATCGCCATCCGCTGGGGCCGGTTGCCGCCCTCCGAGCTGGTGGCGCGCAAGCTGGGCGAGACCGGGCTGGCCATCCTGGCATCGCCCGACTACCTGGAGCGCCACGGCACACCACGCACGCCGCAGGAACTGCTCGCCCACAACCGCCTTGGCACCAGCTATCGCCGAATCAACCCCGACTGGCCCCTGCTGGTGGACGGGCGCCAGGTGGACGTGCCCATTGTCGGCAGCGTGCGCGCCAGCGACGGCGAAAGCCTGCGCCGGCTGGTGCTGGAGGGGGTGGGCCTGGGGCGGCTTTCCCTCTTTCATGTCCGGGGTGATATCGAGGCGGGCTTGCTTGTTCCGGTGCTGGAGGAGTACAACCCGCACGAGCTCGAACCGATCCATGCCGTCTATCTCGGAAAAGGCGGCAGGCTGCCGGCCCGCGTGCGGGCCGTTCTGGACTACCTCGGTAGCCATGTGGATCTGCGCGGGGCGCAATCGCTGCCGCGCGCGGAGTCTGGCCACAACGCGTTGCCCCAGCGGCCGCGCGCCCCGTCCCGCAAGTAGAAGGTTGTGAAAAGCATGACGACTTACTGCGAAGGCTTTGCTCTCTTCGACACCCGATACGGCCAGTGCGGCATCGCCTGGGGCGCACGCGGCATCGTGGGTGTCCAGCTTCCTGAATCCGACAGTGCGGCCACCCGGGCGCGCATGCGCAAGCGCTTTCCGCTGCTGCACGAATGCATCCCCCCGCCAGACGTGAAGGCCGCCATGGCCCGGATCACCCATTTGTTGACCGGCGGCATCGACGACCTGGGCGACGTGGGGCTGGACTGGCACGGCATTTCCGACTTTCATCGGCGCGTGTACGAGCTTGCGCGCCGCATCCTGCCCGGCGAGACCCGTACCTATGGCGAGATGGCCGCCGAGCTGGGCGACAAGGGCCTGGCCCGCGCGGTCGGGCAGGCGCTGGGCCTGAACCCGTTTGCGCCGGTGGTGCCGTGCCACCGCGTGCTGGCGGCGGGCGGCAAGCCGGGTGGCTTTTCTGCCCACGGCGGCGCGCACGTCAAGCTGCGCATGCTGGCGGTGGAGGGCGCCGAAGCCGAAGCCATCAACAGCGGCAGCATGCCCCTTTTCCCGCGCGAAGCGCTGCGGCAGTCCTGAATTGGCTTTAGGGCCTAGCACAGCCTCGCGTGTCCCACTGCGGGCGCGTCCTTTGACCGATTCGCGAGAATCGGGGCAATGACATCCCGCCTCCTGCGCATGGCCCTCGTGTTGGGCCTGATCTCGGCCATCGGGCCATTTGCCATCGACATGTACCTGCCGGCGCTGCCGGCCATCGGCGCGGACCTGCGCGCGGACATCGGTGCGGTGCAGATGAGCCTGACCGTCTTCTTCCTGGCCCTGGGCGTCGGGCAACTGCTGTACGGGCCGGTCTCGGACATGATGGGGCGCAAGCCGCCGCTTTACTTCGGGCTGGCGCTGTTCGTGGCGGCCAGCGTGGGGTGCGCCATGGCCACCAGCGTCGAGACGCTGGTGCCGCTGCGGTTCATCCAGGGCCTGGGCGCCGCGGCAGGCATGGCCATTCCGCGCGCGGTGGTGCGCGACCTGCACACCGGCACCGACGCGGCCCGGCTGATGTCTCTGCTGATGCTGGTGTTCAGCGTCTCGCCCATCCTGGCGCCGCTGGCGGGCAGCGGCGTCATCGCCTTGTCGAGCTGGCGTGGCGTGTTCTGGGTGGTGGCGGTGGCCGGCCTCGTGGGCCTGCTCCTGGTCGGCTTCACGCTGCGCGAGACCCGCGAGGCCAAGGACCGGCTGGACAGCACCCTGGGCGGCGCGCTGCGTGCCTACTGGGTGCTGCTGCGCGATCCGCACTACCTGGGGCTGGTGTTCATCGGCGGCTTTGCCATGAGCGGCTTCTTCGTCTACCTGGCCAATTCGTCCTTCGTCTTCATCGAGCACTACGGCTTCACGCCCACGCAGTACAGCCTGGCCTTCGGGGTGAACGCGGCCGGCTTCATCGGCGCCTCGCAGTTCACCGGGGCGCTGGGCGAGCGCATGGGCCTGGTGCCGCTGGTGCGCCGCGCGGCGCTGGCCTGCGGCATGGTCATGGTGGCGCTGATGGGCTACTTCCTGGCCGGTGGCGACGACTACCGCGTGCTCATCGTGCTGTACTTTGTCGCCAGCGCCTTCATGGGCTTCGTGATTCCCACCACCGGCGTGCTCTCGCTGGAGGCGCACGGCGCCATTGCCGGCACGGCGTCGGCGCTGATGGGCACGCTGCAGATGCTCACCGGGGCGCTGATGATGAGCACCATTGCGGTGTTCACCAACGGCTCGCCCATTGCCATGGTCTCGGGCATGACGCTGGGCGCCGGCATTGCGCTGGTGCTCACCTGGATGACGCTGGGCAGCGGCCGCATCCAGGCACTGGCGGTGCGCCCATGATGCGCCCGCAGCTCGAGCCGGCAGTGCAAGACGGGCTGCCCGAGCCGCAGCGCACCCGCTCGATGATCGTGATCCTGCTGGGCATCGCGGTGGCGGTGCTCGACGGCACCATCGTCAACCTGGCGCTGCCGGGCATTGCGCAGGAACTCAAGGCCAGCCCCTCGGCCGCGATCTGGGTCATCAACGCCTACCAGATCGCCACGCTGGTCATGCTGCTGCCGCTGGCGGCGCTGGGCGACAAGGTGGGCTACCGGCGCGTGTACCTGGTGGGCATGACCTTGTTCACCGTGTCTTCGTTCGTCGCCACGTTTTCCAATTCGCTGACCACGCTGATCGTGGCGCGGGCGCTGCAGGGCATGGGGGCGGCCGGCATCATGAGCGTCAATTCGGCGCTGGTGCGCCTGACCTATCCGGCCGCCGAACTCGGGCGCAACATTGCCAAGAACTCGATGGTGGTGGCGGCGTCTTCGGTGGCGGGGCCTTCGGTGGCCGCGGCCATCCTGTCGGTGGCGTCCTGGCCGTGGCTGTTTGCGCTGAACGTGCCGCTGGGCCTGCTGGTGCTGGCGCTGGGCATGAAGTCGCTGCCGCACAACGTCTCCAAGGGCTCGGGCGTGCGCTTCTCGGTGCTGGACGTGGGCCTGAACGTGCTGATGTTCTCGCTGTTCTTCATCGGCGCCGACGGCCTGGGCGTGGGCGAAGGCTCGGCCCACGGCACGCCCGTGGTGGCCTGGGGGCTGCTGGCGGCCGGCGTGCTGGTGGGGGTGTTCTACATGCAGCGCCAGCGGCGCCAGGCGGTGCCGCTGTTCCCGGTCGACCTGCTGCGCATTCCGGTGTTCGCGCTGTCGATGTGTACTTCGGTCATGGCGTTCTGCGCGCAGATGCTGGCCTACATCGCGCTGCCGTTCCTGCTGCTGGATGTGTTTGGCCGCAGCCATGTGCAGGCGGGCCTGCTCATCACCGCCTGGCCGCTGGCCATCGTGGTGATGGCGCCGGTGGCCGGGCGGCTCATCGGCCGCTATCCGGACGGGGCGCTGGGCGGCGTGGGCCTGGGGCTGATGGCCGCGGGGCTGGCCGCGCTGGCCCTGCTGCCGCAGGACCCGTCCAACCTCGACATGGCCTGGCGCATGGCCCTGTGCGGCATGGGCTTCGGGCTGTTCCAGTCGCCCAACAACCACACCATCGTGAGCTCGCCCCCGCCGCACCGCAGCGGCGCGGCCAGCGGCATGCTGGGCACGGCGCGCCTCACCGGGCAGACGCTGGGCGCGGTGGTGCTGGCCATCGTCTTCGGCATCTGGTCGCCGCATTCGGCGGCAGGGCCCACCATTGCCCTGTGGTTGGCGGCGGGCTGCGCAAGCCTTGCGGCCGTGTTCAGTACATTGCGCTTGCGCGAGGCGCCGCTGGGCAGCGCGCAAGCCACCCAAACCTGAGGCGCCCCCATGTCCCAGATCGGCCGGCCCCCTTGTGACGATGCAGTCATCGCAGCGGGCCGGCAGGTCGAAGGATGTCCGCCGGCATCCAAGCCCTGGGTGCTGGTGGCCGCGATCATCGGATCGAGCATGGCCTTCGTGGACGGCACGGTGGTCAACGTGGCGCTGCCGGCCATCCAGCGCGAACTCGACGCCACGGCCTTCCAGGCACAGTGGGTGGTGGAGTCCTATGCCTTGTTCCTGGCGGCGCTTTTGCTGGTGGGCGGCTCCATCGGCGACCGGTTCGGGCGACGCAAGGTGTTCGCACTGGGCGTGGCGCTGTTCGCCGGTGCGTCGGTGGGCTGCGCATTGGCGGGCAACGTGCAGCAGCTCATCGCGGCTAGGGCGGTGCAGGGCGTCGGTGGGGCCATGCTGGTGCCCGGCAGCCTGGCCCTGATCAGCGCCAACTTCAGCGAAAAGGAGCGGGGCAAGGCCATCGGCACTTGGTCGGGCTTCAGCGGCATCACCGCGGCCATCGGGCCGGTGATCGGCGGCTTCCTGGTCGACCACTATTCGTGGATCTGGGCCTTCCTGGTGAATGTGCCGCTGGCGCTGGTGGTGCTGGCCATCACAGCCTGGCACGTGCCGGAAAGCCGGGGCGGCCAGGCAGCGGACGCGCCGCTGGACTGGCCGGGCGCGCTGCTGGCCACGCTGGCCCTGGGCGGCGTGGTCTACGCCTTCATCGAGGCACCCTCGCAAGGGTGGGGCGCCGCGCCGGTGCTGGCGGCGCTGGCCATCGGCGTGGCAGCGGGTATCGGCTTCGTGGCCTGCGAGATGCGCGTGCGCTCGCCCATGCTGCCGCTGTCGCTGTTTCGAAGCAGCGACTTCAGCGGGGCCAACCTGCTGACCTTGCTGCTGTACGCAGCGCTGGGCGGCGGGCTGTATTTCTTCCCGCTCAACCTGATCCAGGTGCAGGGTTACTCGGCCACGGCGGCGGGCGGGGCGCTGCTGCCTTTCATCCTGATCCTGTTCGCGCTCTCGCGCTGGACCGGGCAACTGGCAGACCAGGTCGGTGCGCGGCTGCCGCTGGTGGTCGGGCCGGCGATTGCAGCTGCGGGCTTTGCGTTGTTCGCCGTACCGGGCACGGGTGCCAGCTACTGGACGGGCTTCTTTCCCGCCGTGGTCGTGCTGGGGCTGGGCATGGCGATCACCATCGCGCCGCTGACCACCACGGTGATGAATGCAGTGGGTACCGAGGCGGCGGGCGTGGCGTCAGGGGTGAACAACGCGGTATCGCGGGTGGCTGCGGTGCTGGCCATTGCAGTGTTCGGGCTGCTCATGGCCTGGGCTTTCGGTGCGCGCCTGGATGCCGGCCTGCAGCAGTTGGCCGCGCCGCCGGATGTGGTCGAATTCCTGGCCGGCCAGCGGGCACGGCTGGCGGAGGCCGCATTGCCGCCGGGCGTTGAAGGCGCGGCAGCCGAGGCCTTGCGCGAACAGGTCCGTGCAGCCTATGTCTCGGGCTTTCGCTGGATCATGCTGGCCAGCGCGGGGCTGGCACTGCTCAGTGCGCTGAGTGCATGGCTGCTCATCGGGAAAGTGGATCCCGGCAAGGAGAAAAGGGCATTCTGATGAAAATTGGCAAATATGGCCATTTTGGCCATAATGCCTTCATGCAGCCCTGAAGGAGTCCGCCATGTCCAGCCCGCTCATCAGCATCGAGAACCTGCCGCGCCAGAACGCGTCGCAGGTCAAGAACAAGTGGGGCGAGGTGGTGCGCCAGGTGCGGCAAAGCGGAAGCGTGGCCATTACCAACCACTCATCGGTCGAAATGGTGCTGCTCGACGCAGCCACCTACCAGCAGCTCACCGAAAGCCTGGCCGCGTTGCAGGCGCGCGAGCAATCGGTGCTCGACGAGCTGGCCGAACGCTTCGACGCGCGGCTGGCCAGCCTGCGCCAGAGCGGCGCGGCGGCGCGCGTGGGTTCGCTCTTCGAATCCAGGGGCAAGCTGGGCAGCAAGCGGCCCAAGGCCGGCGCCTCGCACTGAAGCCTGAATGCCAACGGCACCGGCCAAGGAGCGGCCCTTCATCTTCGTGCTGGCCGGCGTCAACGGGGCCGGCAAGAGTTCGGTGGGCGGCGCCTTGCTCGCCGAGCACGGCCTCAGCTGGTACAACCCCGACAGCTATGCGCGTGAACTGGTTGCGCTGCTGGGCCTGCCCATCGGCGAGGCCAACGCCCGGGCCTGGGAGCACGGCCGGGCACAGCTCGAAACCGCCATGGTCCAGGGCCGCAACTTCGCCTTCGAGACCACGCTGGGCGCGCGCACCATTCCCGACATGCTGGCCCACGCTGCGCAAACGCACGACGTGGTCATGCTCTTTTGCGGCCTGGCCTCGGTGGACCTGCACATGCGGCGCGTGAAGGAGCGGGTGGCTGTGGGCGGCCACGACATTCCGCAGGCCAAGATCCAGGAACGCTGGAAGGCCTCGCGCCTGAACCTGGTGCGCCTGCTGCCGCACCTGGCGCGGCTGCAGGTGTTCGACAACAGCGTGCAGGCCGCACCGGGCAAGCCCATACCCGACCCGGTGCTGCTGCTGGAAACCGCGCGCGGCCACGTCACCTACCCAGGGCCCGAGGACCGCGAAGCGCTCAACGCCACGCCCGAATGGGCGCGTCCCATCGTGCAGGCGGCTTTCGAGCACCAGGCCGAGCTGGCTTCTCCGGCCAAGCCACCTGCCACGACGCGCCGCAAGATGCTTCAATAGCTCTTTTGCGGCCAGCCGGCGGTCGCGATCTGCAACGACGAGGAAGAGACAAGCAATGACTTTCCAGGCAATCGTGATCGACAAGGACGCCAACGGACGCTACCGCGCCGAGCAGCGCGTGCTGGCCGACGAAGCCTTGCCCGAAGGCAACGTGACGGTAGGGGTGCAGTACTCCACCATCAACTACAAGGACGGGCTGGCCATTACCGGCAAGGCGCCGGTGGTGCGCAAGTTTCCGCTGGTGGCCGGCATCGACTTCTCCGGCGTGGTGGAGCAGAGCACGCACCCCGAATGGAAGCCCGGCGACCGCGTGGTGCTCAACGGCTGGGGCGTGGGCGAGACCCACAGCGGCGGCCTGGGGCAGCTGGCCCGCGTCAAGGGCGACTGGCTGGTGCCGCTGCCCGACGGCCTGTCGGCGCGACAGGCCATGGCCATCGGCACGGCCGGCTACACGGCCATGCTGTGCGTCATGGCACTGGAAAAGCACGGCATCCGGCCGGCCGATGGCGACATCCTGGTCACCGGTGCAAATGGCGGCGTGGGCACCATCGCCATCTCCTTGCTGAGCAAGCTGGGCTATCGCGTGGTGGCTTCCACCGGGCGCCTGGGCGAAGCGGAATTCCTCACCCAGCTGGGTGCGGCCGAGGTCATCGACCGCGCGGAGTTGTCGGCCTCCGGCAAGCCGCTGGGCAAGGAGCGCTGGGCCGGCGTGGTCGACGCGGTGGGCAGCCACACGCTGGCCAATGCCTGCGCCACCACCCGCTACCGCGGCGCCGTGGCCGCGTGCGGCCTGGCACAGGGCATGGACTTTCCGGCCAGCGTGGCGCCGTTCATCCTGCGCGGCATCACCTTGTACGGCATCGACAGCGTGATGGCACCGCAGGCCCTGCGGCGCGAGGCGTGGCTGCGCCTGGCGCGCGACCTGGACCTGGCCAAGCTCGACGCCATCACGCGCGAAATCTCGCTGGGCGAGGCACTGCAGGCGGGCCAGGACATCCTTGACGGGAAGATCCGCGGCCGCGTCGTGGTCAACGTCTCGAACGGCTGAGGTGTCCGGTGCCGGCCTTCGCGGCCGGTCACGGACCTGTCATGGGCGGCCCCTAACTTCGGCCGCCTGTCCAACCAACCCCGAGGAGAGGATGCATGAGCCTGACAACGAGCAAGAAGAAACTCGCCCTGGCAACGCTGGGCCTGGGCCTGCTGGTGGCGGCAACGCTGCCTGCAACGGCGCATGAGGATGATCGTGGCGCGCGCCGTCGCGCCGACAACGCACCGCTGGTCATCGGCCATCGCGGCGGCGCCAGCGGCTACCTGCCCGAGCACACGCTGGAGGCCTACGCGCTGGGCATCGAGCTGGGCGCCGACTACATCGAGCCCGACCTGGTGGCCACCAAGGACGGCCAGCTGATCGCGCGGCACGAGCCCAACCTGATCGACACCACCAACGTGAAGTCGCTGCCGCAGTTCGCCTCGCGCCGCAAGACGGCCATGGTCGACGGCGTGGCGGTGGATGGTTTCTTCGCCAGCGACTTCACGCTGGCCGAGATCAAGCAGTTGCGCGCGGTGCAGTCCTTTCCCGAACGCGACCAGTCCTTCAACGGCAAGTTCCAGATCCCCACGCTGGCCGAGGTGATCGAGCTGGCCAAGCGCAAGTCGCGCGAAGAGGGGCGCCGCATCGGCATCTACCCAGAAACCAAGCACCCGACCTACCACCAGGCCCTGGGCCTGCCGCTGGAAGACCGGCTGCTGCGCGCGCTGGACGCGGCGGGCTGGAACAACCGCAACGCGCCGGTGTTCATCCAGTCCTTCGAGACGGCCAACCTGCGCTACCTGCGCACCAAGACCAGCGTGCGGCTGGTTCAGCTGGTGGACGCCAACGACGTCAAGCCCGACGGCACCATGGACCTGACCGCGCCCTACGACAAGCCCTACGACTGGGTCGTGTCGAACCGCGGCGGCACGTTTGCCGACCTGCTCACGCCGGCCGGCCTGCAGGAAGTGCGCGGCTATGCCGACGGCATCGGCCCCTGGAAGCCCTACCTGATTCCCAGCGCCTGCAAGAGCGTGCAGAACGGCGCCTGCGTGGACGTGACCGGCGACGGCGCGGTGGACGAGCGCGACCGCGTGCTGCTGCCCGCCACCGCCGTCATTGCCAACGCGCATCGCGCGGGGCTGCTGGTGCACCCCTACACCTTCCGCAGCGAGCAGAAGCGCCTGACCGGCACCTTCGAGGGTAACGCGGTCAACGAGTACCTGGCCTTCTACGAGGCGGGCGTCGACGGGCTGTTCAGCGACTTTGCCGACACGGCCGTGGCGGCGCGGGCCATGTTCCTGCTCAAGCACGATCCCGACTACGCGCGCTGCCTGGTCAATTCGCGGCGGTGCGAGCGGAACAACGATTGAACCGCAGCGGCGAGCGGCCGCCTGGAATTCATTTGACGCAAGAAAAAGGTCGGCATTTGCCGGCCTTTTTTGTTTTCTACTCCTTTGTGTCACTTTCATTTCTTCTTTTGTGAAGCAATGAATGTTGTTCGTCTTTCGCGCAAATGTGTATGAATTTGGCTTTTCGGTGAAATCCAACAAGACATTTTTTGATTATTTGTCAAATTAATCTATTTGCTTGTTGTGCCTTAGTTCTCGACTGTAAAAAGCAGCCAATCCAGCGCCGTTCACGCTGATCGACTGCGCCCAATTCGTTGTCGATCGCTCGTCCGTCAATTCGACTCGTTGCGTAAATCGACATATGAAAAAAACAGATCTCGAACGAAAAAAAATGACGAGCATTGCTCGCAAGACGCAAGGCACCTTGTTGGTGTTGCTGCTGGCCGGCTGTGCGGTTCAGCCCCAGCCTTTCGAGGCAGGCGAAAATGAAAAGCGCGCCAACGACCTCCTGGCGCGCGTCAATGCAGACCAGGAGCCCATCGCAGGCCCCATCGACCTGTACGAGGCCATGGCGCGGGCCATCAAGTACAACCTCGACGGCCGGGTGGAACTCATGAACCTGGCGCTGGCCCAGCGCGACCTGGACCTCAAGCGCTACGACATGCTGCCCAAGCTGGTGGCCAGCTTCGACTACAACGGTCGCGACAACTATTCGGGCGGCGTCAGCAAGTCGCTGCTCACGGGCAATACCTCGCTGGAGCCGTCCACCTCGTCCGAGAAGGACGTGCTCAATCGCAATCTTTCGCTCAGCTGGGACGTGCTCGATTTCGGCTTGTCCTACGTGCGCGCCAAGCAGGCCGCCGACGAAGTGGGCATTGCAGAAGAGCGCAAGCGCAAGGTCATCAACCGCCTGATCGAAGACGTTCGAACCGCCTATTGGCGCGCCGCCAGCGCCGAGCGGCTCATGGGGCGCATCAAGGAGCTGGAGGGCAGCACGCAGACCGCGCTGGCGCAGGCCGAGCGGCAGGAAAAGGCCGGGCTTACCGCACCGCTCGCGCCCCTGGGCTATCAGCGTGAACTGCTGTCCATCCGGCGCGACGTGCAGTCCCTGGGGCGGGAGCTGGGCGTGGCCAAGCAGCAGCTGGCCGCCCTGATGAACCTGCAGCCCAACGCGCAGTACACGATTGCGCTGCCAACCCAATCGATGGCGTGGCAGCCGCTGGAGTTTCCGGGCCTGTCGAGCGACGACAACCTGGCGTTGCTGAAGGTGGCCATCGAGAACCGGCCCGAATTGCGCGAGGTGGCCTACCAGCTGCGCAGCAACGGCCAGGAAAGCACGGCCGCGTATCTGCGGGCGCTGCCCAGCCTGCGCCTGTTTGCCGGTGCCAACGCCAGCAGCAACGATTTCCTCTACAACAAGGACTGGCTGGGCTGGGGCGCGGTGGCCAGCTGGAACGTGTTGAACGTCTTCCGTCTTCCGGCCGACCTGGACCGCGTCAAGGCCCAGGGCCAGCTGCTCGACCAGCGCCAGCTGGCGCTGACGACCGCCGTGGCCACGCAGGTGGAGGTCAGCCGGGCCCGCTATGCGCTGCGGCTTGACGAGCTGAACACCGCCAAGCGCTTCGACGAGGTACAGGACCGCATCAGCCGCCAGGTCGATGCGGGCTTCAAGGCCGACAAGCTCAGCCGCCAGACGCAGATTCGCGAGCAGATGAACTCCCTGGCGTCCCAGGTGCGCCACGACCTGGCGCTGGCGGACCTGCAGAACGCCTATGCCAATGTCTATGCCTCGCTGGGAATCGACCCGGTCGATGCCAGCATGAGCACCACCGAGCCAGTGGCCGAATTGGCCGGCAAGCTGCGCGCCATGTGGGCCAAGCGGCAAGACGCGGTTGCGCTGGGCGGATCGCGCTGATGCAAGCGCACCGCGCCCATCGCCGCACGGCCGCCCGGCGCTGGTTTTGCGCCTTGTCGCTGCCCGCGATGTGCGCGGCGGCCGGCGTGCAGGCATGGGGCGCCGCGGCGGACGGGACCCAGGCCGGCGCTGCACGGGGCGTACTGCGGGCACAGCACGAGGCGGTGTTGTCGTCGAACATTTCCGAACGCATCCTGCGCGTGCCTTTTCGCGAGGGGCAGCATTTCGACAAGGGCGCCGTGCTGGTGGCCTTCGATTGCGCGCGCTATGCGTCCGAGCTGAAGGCTGCGCGTGCGGGCGCCGCAGTCGAGGCTCGCAATGCGCAGGTGCAGTCCGAGCTGCTGCTCATGGATGCCACCGGCAAGGCCGACGCCGACATTGCGCGCCTCAAGGAAAAGGAGCGTCGCGCGCAGGCCGAGGCCCTGGCGCAGCGCATGTCCGGCTGCAATGTGGTGGCCCCGTTTTCCGGCAGCGTGGTCGAGACGATGGCGCGGGTCAACGAGACGCCGCCGCCCAACGAGAAACTCCTGAAGATCGTGAGCGACGGCCCGCTGGAGCTGCACATGGTGGTGCCGTCCAAGTGGCTCTCCTGGCTGCAGCGAGGCTCGGAGCTGAGCTTCACCGTGGACGAAACGGGCGACACGCTGCGCGCCAAGGTGCTGCTCATCTCGGGTGCGGTGGACGCGGTCAGCCAGACGGTGAAGGTGGTGGCCACGGTGCAGAAGGCACCGGCGTCGGTGCTGGCGGGCATGAGCGGACGCGCGGTACTGGACGGCGCGCCAAGTGCCACGCGCAAGCCCAACTGAGGGGGCCATGGCCATGACACCTCGCGGCGCCGCATTCAAGGTCGAGCAGGCCGCGTCAGCGTCGCAGCAGCCCGGGCAAGCCCATGGCGCCGTGCGCCAGGGCCCATGGCCGACCGATGGCGGCGGTGCGAGCCTGATCCGCATCGAAGGCGAGCTTCGCCGCTGCGCGACCCGGGAGGCGCTGTGGCATCACCTCGTCAACGAACCCTCGGTGCTGCTTCCCGCCGGCCAGGCCCTCGTGTTCGAGGCGCCGCCAATGGCCGATGCGGCGTGGCGGGCGGTCGCCGGTGCGGGCCTGGTCAGCATCAACCGGGACGCGCCAATGGTGCGCTGGTACGAGAACATCGTGGCGCGCCTGCGCAAGGGCGATCCGCAGGCGTCGACGTCGCTGCGCCTGTTCGATCTGCCTGAGCACGCCGCCCCGGAAGATCCCTGCACCGCCGAGGCCGCGATGCGCCACATGATGTGGGTGCCGCTGATCGACGGCGCTTGCGCGCCCAGGGCCGGCTGGCTGCTCGCCCGCGACACCCCGTGGGAAGAGGCGCACGAGCGGCTGGCCGAGCGACTCGGCGCCGCGTACGCGCACGGCCTGAGTGCCATCGAAGGCCGGGCGAGGCCGCCCGCGCCGTGGAGTCGCCACCGCCGGCGACTGGGCATCGGGGCTCTTGGCCTTGTCGCACTGGCCGCCATCGTGCGCGTGCCGCTCACCACGCTGGCGCCGGTTGAAGTCACGCCGCAGGATCCCTTCGTGGTTGCCTCTCCGGTGCCCGGCGTGGTGGAGCGATTGCTGGTGGCGCCTGGCGCGCAGGTCGAGGCGCACACCCCCCTGGTGCAACTGGTAGACACCACGCTCAGGAGCGACTTCGACGTGGCCGACCAGAAGGTGGAAGTGGCGCGCGCCAAGATGCTGCGCCTGCAACAGGCGTCCGTCGACGACCCCAGTGCCAAGCGCGAACTGGCGATTGCCCAGACCGAGGAGAAAGTCGCCGTGGCCGAGCGTGACTACGCGGCCGCCATGCTCGACAAGACCATCATCCGGGCACGCCAGCCCGGTGTGGCGCTGTACGGCGACCCACGCGACTGGATCGGCCGCCCGGTGGCGGTGGGCGAGGCCATCATGCGTGTGGCCGACCCGAAGCGGGTCGAGTACCAAGTGAAGATGGCGGTGGCAGATGCCGTCAACCTGGTCGACAACGCACGGGTCAGGATCTTCCTGGACGCCTCGCCGCTGGAGCCGATCGAGGCACATGTGGTGCGCAGCGCCTACAAGGCCGAAGCCGATGCCGCGGGCGTGGCCAGCTTTACCGTCACGGCGCGCGCCGAAGCGCCGCCCGAGCGCCTGGGCTTGCGGGGCACGGCCCGGGTGTATGGCGAGCGGGTGTCGCTCTTGTACTACCTGCTGCGCCGGCCGATCACCGCCGCGCGGCAGTGGACGGGAATCTGACCCATGAGCGCCGGGGCCGTTGCGGACATGCCTGACCAGGAGGCGCCGCACTTTGACGAGCTCGCCTTGCCTGAATTGCGGCAAGACCTGCGCCTGATCGAGGGTGGGGCAGGGGGTGGTGCCCTGGCGGGGCCTGGCTGGCGCATTCACGATCCGCTCGCGCAGCGCTTCTTCGCCGTGGACGACGATGCGGTGCACATGCTGGCCCGCTGGGGCGAGGGAACCGTGGGGGCCATGCGTAAGGCCGTGGCCAATGCCACCGGCCGCCTGCTCGAAGACGCGCAGGTTGCCGAACTCATCGAGTTTGTGCAGCGACATGAACTTGTCAGGCCGCAGCCTCAGCAGACCTTCGCCCGCGTACGACGGCAGCCGGACGCGCAGCGCCATTCGTGGTCCAGCCGCCTGCTGCATGGCTACCTTTTCTTCAAGGTACCGCTGGCGCGCCCCGATGCCTTCCTGCGGCGCGCCCAGGGCGTTGCGGCGGTGATGTTCCACCCCGCGTTCTGGGTGGCAGCTGCCGTGCTGGGCCTGTTCGCCCTCTACCTCGTATCGCGCCAATGGGAGCGCTTCGTCCACACCTTCCCCGACATGTTCTCGGTGGCGGGTGTCTTGACCATTGGTGCCAGCCTGGCCCTGACCAAGACGCTGCACGAACTCGGGCACGGCTTTGCGGCAGTGCGCTTTGGCTCGCGCGTTACCACGATGGGCGTGGCCTTCGTGGTGATGACGCCCATTCTCTACACCGACACCACCGATGCCTGGCGCCTGTCCAGTCGCGGGCAGCGCGTGCTCATCGATGCTGCCGGCATGCTGGTGGAACTGCTGGTGGCCGTGGTCGCCACGCTGGCCTGGGTCTTCCTGCCGGACGGTGCCATGCGGCACGCAGCCTTTGCCCTGGCCACCACCGGCTGGGTCTTGAGCCTGGCGGTCAACCTCAATCCGCTGATGCGCTTCGACGGCTACTACCTGTTCAGCGACCTGATCGGCGTGCCCAACCTGCAGGAGCGCGCCTTTGCCATGGGGCGCTGGTGGCTGCGTGAGCTGCTCTTCGGCTTTGGCGACAAGAAACCCGAGCCCGCCCAGGGTCGGCACCAGTGGCTGCTGATCGGCTTTTCCTACGCCACCTGGGTCTATCGCTTCTTCCTTTTCCTGGGCATTGCGCTGCTGGTCTATCACTACTTCTTCAAGCTGCTGGGCATCTTCCTGTTCCTGGTTGAGATCGGCTGGTTCGTGGTGCTGCCTGCGTGGCGCGAGTTCAAGGTGTGGCTGGCGCGCCGTTCGGATGCGGCTGCGGCGAGCGTGCGCCGGACCTTGCTGATCTTGCTGGGTCTTGGCGGCGTGGCGGCCGTGCCATTGCCGTACACGGTGCGCATCCCGGCCGTGCTGAGCGCGGCCCGGCAGGCTCCGGCGTTTGCGCCGCGCCCCGCCCAGATCGAATCCGTGCGCGTGCGTGCCGGCGACCCTGTGCGCGCAGGCCAGGTGCTGCTGGCACTGAGTGCCCCGGCCATCGAACAGGACCTGCGCGCCGCGCAGGAGCGCGAACAACTTCTGCAGGAGCGGATCGGCCGCCGGGCCTCGGACGAGCGCGACCTCGACCAGAGCCTGGTGCTGGAGCGCGAACTGCACCTGGAGCGCGACCGCATCGCGGGCCTGGAGCGCGAGCGTACGCGCCTGCTTGTTCGCGCGCCCCTGGACGGCATCGTGGCCGAGCTGGCGCCCGAACTCTCGCCAGGCCGCTGGATAGGCGACAAGACCCGCCTGGCGCTGGTCGTGCAGCCAGGCGCATTCGAGGTGCGGGGCTACCTGGATGCACAGGATGTCCGTCGCATCCAGGCCGGTGACGAGGGCCTCTTCGTGGACGAGATGCGGCTGAAGAGCCCGTGGCCCATCGACGTGACCCGTGTCGGTGCTGCCGCCGTCGAAAGGCTCGACATCTGGATGCTCGCCTCCGCGCTCGGCGGGACCGTGCCGGCGCTGCTGAAAGAGGGCAAGCCGCTGCCGGAGCAGGCGGTGTTCGAGGTGGTGGCCCGCACGCACGACGGCGCGGCCATGCCGGCGCCCCTGACCGAGATCCGGGGCGAGATGCAGGTCAGGGGCCGGGCACGGAGCCTGGCCGCGCTTTTCCTTCGCCGCGTCGCGCATGTGCTGGTGCGCGAGGCGGGCGCATGACGCTTTTTGCTTTACAGAAATAGGGAGTCTTCCATATGTTCCGTCTGCTTCAATCCAAGAGTGGTGGCGGCAAGAAGAAGCAACGCGGGCCGCGCGGGGCTGCCGTGCAGGCAAGCGCACTGCGCCTGCAGGCCCTGGAGCCGCGCGTGCTGCTCGACGCAGCCGCGGCGCAGACGCTGCAGGAAGTCGCCCAGCCAGCAGCAACCGGCGCCCCGGCGGGCGATGCCCACACGGCGGCAAGCCACGAGGTACTGATGGCCGCGCTCGAGACGGTGAAGCCTTCCGTCGAGCCGGCCCGCTCGGTCGACACGTCGACGGCGGTGAATCTGCAGTCGCAGCCAATTGCCGTGGCACGCACGGCCAGCGACGACGCAAGCGTGCCTTTGCCGATGCTGGTCCAGGCGCAGGCCGATGTCAGCACGGCCAGCCGGACGGTGGTCGACCTGAACTCCGGCTCCACGATGACCGAGCGGGTCACCAACGGCAGCTTCGGTGGATCGTCATCGCCCAATGCAACAGGCTGGACGGCCGGGGGCACCTTGGGCTCGGGTGGGGGAGCCACCGGCAACAGCACCTACAGGTTCGTCGGCACGCCGTCCGCAACGCTGACCCAAAGCTCGATCTCCGATTGGGGGCAGGGCGTGGCGGGCGCCGATGCAGCCCGCGTGCAGTTCTTTGCGGGGTGGACCTCGCCGCCGGCCGGTCAGCCGGACGCCGCCGCGACCTTGCAAGTCTCGGTCAACGGCGTGATCTACATGCGCATCCTCACGCGCGCCAACGGGGCCACCAGCGCCGCCATCGAGTACCTGAACGGCGCCAGCGGCAGCCGGGCTTCGCTCACCAAGGGCGATTTCCCGACGATGACGTTGAACCTGCCGTCCGACGTGGCTTCGTCTGGCGACCTGAAGTTCGAGTACGTCGCCACCAACAACAACGGCAATCCGATTTCCTTCGGCTCCGTGTCGGTGCTCAAGGAAGTCGACAGTGTCGCGGGCACGAGCTTTGCCGGCACGTACACCGAAAACGGCAGCGCCAGGGCCATTGCCGGCAGCGCGGACAGCATCCGGGGCGCCTCCGGCAATCTGCAGTCGGCAACCATTGCGCTGACCAACGCCAGCGCGGGCGACACGCTGGCGGTGGGTACGCTGCCCACGGGCATCACGTCCTCGATCGACAAGACCTCGGTGCCGGGCCAGATCTTCGTGCGCCTGAGCGGCAGCGCCACGGCAGCCGACTATGCGACGGCCATTCGCGCCGTGAGCTTTTCCAGCAGCTCCGAATCGCCGGGCACCGCACCGCGCAGCCTGACCGTCACGGTCAATGACGGGGTGCAGGATTCGCAGTCGGCAACGAGCAACATCAGCGTGCAGGCAGTCAACGACGCGCCCGTGCTGGCCGACACCGTGCTCACCATGAGCGTGGAAGACGTGGCAGGCGCTCCGGTGGGTGCGGTGGGCAGCCTCGTGAGCAGTCTTGTCGGCGGCGTGAGCGATGTGGACGCGGGCGCTTCCAAGGGCGTTGCCGTGACGGCAACCGTGACCACCAACGGCAGCTGGTGGTTCAGCCTGGACAACGGCGCGACGTGGCAATCCATGGGCACGGTCAGCAACACCAGCGCCAGGCTGCTGGCAGCCGATGGCCAGACCCGCGTGTACTTCCAGCCCAGGTCGGGTTTCAACGGCGATGCCGGCAATGCGCTGACCTTTCGGGCCTGGGACCAGACCAACGGCGTTGCCAACGGTGCGCTGTCCAGCACGGCGACCAACGGCGGTACCTCGGCATTCTCGAGCGGTACCGACACGGTGGCAGTGACGGTCATCGCGGTCAACGACGCGCCGGTACTGGGCACGGGCACACGCAACCTCAGCGCCATTTCAGAAGACCTGAATGCGTCGGTGCCGGCCGCCGCGCCCGTCGGGGCGGTCGGCACATCGGTGACCACCTTCGCCGGCACTATCACGGACGCGGATGCCGGCGCGGTCGGTGGCATTGCCATCGTGGGCGCGGACACGGCCAACGGCAACTGGTGGTTCTCCGTCGACAACGGTGCCACTTGGGCACAGTTGGGCGCCGTGTCGGACACGTCGGCCTTGCTCCTGTCGCGCACCAGCACCGCGCGCGTGTTCTTCCAGCCTGCGGCAGACTTCAACGGGTCGGCCACCTATACCGTCAGCGCAGGCAGCGTGACCGAGACGGCCACGGTGAACGTCAATGTCATTCCAGCCAATGATCCGCCGATCACCCAGGACCCAGCCGATCCAAGCAACCCGGGCACCCCTGGCGACCCGGAACCTCCGGGCCAGACCTTCGATCCGTCCACCGGTGACTACAAGGCCAGCACCTCGGAAGACACCACGTTCCACGGCCGGATCGGCGCAAGCGACCCGGACGGCGACATCCTGAGCTACACGCTGCAATCGGGCCCTCGCCACGGCGCGGTGACCGTGGACCCCCAGACCGGCAGATACACCTACACACCCGACCCCGACTACAACGGAGAAGACAGCTTCGTCATCACCGTCGGCGATGGCCACGGCGCCGAGGTTCCGGCTCTTGTGAACATGACGGTCACTCCGGTGGCAGACATCGTGGACGACGTGGTCTCGGCGCCGCCCGGTGCGTCGACCATCATTCGCGTGCTGGACAACGACAGCTTCGAAGACGCCGGTCGCACCATCACGGCCGTGAACGGGCAGTCCATCGCCGTGGGCGATACGGTAGAGGTGGCCCATGGCACGGTGACTCTGCAGGCCGATGGCACGCTGCGCTTCACGCCGGCGTCCGATTTCGATGGATCGATCGGCTTCACCTACACCGTCAGCGCCGGCGGCGTCTTCGAAACAGCGGCCGTCCAGGTGCTTGCGGGGACCACCGATTTCTACAAGGACCCCGCAAGCTATTCACCCGATCCCTATCGCGAGCATTGGGGGGATTCGTACAGGGCCGAGGGCGAGCGCGGGCTGTACGTGGTGCCCGCCGTCATCAGGGCGGTCAACGGCGCGGGGTCGCTCGACGGCACGCCCGAGCTGCAAAGCATGGATGGCGTGGTGCTGCAGGCGGTCAATGGCATTGCATCGCTGAACGGCATCACTGGCGCCAGCGAGGTCAGTGGCATCGTCGATCACGCGGTCAACAAGGTGGATTCGCTTCGCGGCGTCGATCTTCCAGAGCGCGACCAGAGCCCACCGCCAAGGGCGTGGGTACTGCTGCCGGGCTTGCTGGGGCATGCAGACGCGACGCCTGAACGAAACGCCTCCCTGCAACTGGGCGGTGACAGCCATATCCAGCTCGAGCTGGTGCAGCGCGGCGCCCAGACCTGGGTGACGATGGGCAGTGCCAATTCCGGGCCGGTGCTTGTGACGCTGGCCGATGGCCGGCCATTGCCCGAGTGGGTCAAGTCCGATGGTCGTGGCCTGGTCGTGATCGAGCGGCCGGCGGGTGGCGCCGCAACGCTTCACCTCAGGGTCCGCACCGAGCCGCGCCACGGACCGGCCAGGCAGCACATCATCGAGATCGACCTCGATTCGGGGCAGATGCGCGAGCTTGCGCCGCAAGGAGTCGGCAAGTCGGCAGGTGCCAGGTCAGGTCCCACCGCCCAACGGGTCGTGCCGAGTTTTGCGGCGCAACTCGATCACGCGGTCAACGCGAACAGGGCGCAGGACGACAGGTTGCTCGAACTGCTGGGCTGATCCGCGACGCGCTGCCGGCCATCCTCCGAAGGGGTGAGCTGGCGGCGACTCATCCGTACGCGGGTGCCAGGCCCCGGCGAAGGCGGCTACTCGCGCTGTCCACCGCGAACACCAGCACGAACATCGCGCCGATCACGGTGGCGGCCTGGGCCTGCTGGAACAGCGACAGGTGAAAGTACAGCATCTGCCCCAGCCCGCCGGCGCCGACAAAGCCCAGCACCGCGGCCATGCGAATGTTCATTTCCCAGCGGTACAGCGCATAGGCCAGCCACTGTGGCCACACCAGGGGCAGGCTGCCGTAGGCGAAGGCGGTGGCGGCACCGCTTCCGGCGTCGCGCAGCGCCTGCTCGGCGGCCGGCGGCACGTTCCCCAGCGTTTCGCCGAACAGACGGCCCAGCACGCCGGTGGTGTGCAGCGCCAGGGCCAGTACGCCGGCAAAGGGCCCCAGGCCCGCCGCCAGCACCATCAGCGCGGCCCAGACCAGCTCGGGCACGCTGCGAAGCAGGTTGAGCACAAAGCGAAGAAGCCGCTGCGGCACACGGCCGAAGCGCCCGGAAGCGGGCAGGGCGAGCAGGGCGCCCAGGCCGGCCGCCAGCAGCGTGCCCAATGCGGAAACCGCCAGGGTCTGCAGAGCGCCCCAGCCGACTCTGGCCAGGAAGGCGACGGACAGGTCGGGCGGAAAGAACTCAGCCACGAAGCGGCCCATCGACACCAGCGAAGTCCGCGAGAAGAGGGCACCGAAATCGATGGCCAGGTACGCAAAGCTGGCCACCACGGCGGCCACCACCAGCCCCAGCGTGACAAGGCAGCGCACGCAGACTTGTGGCTGCCGGGCCGTGGCGCTGTTCAATACCGTCATGCCAGCACCTTGCGCAGCACGGCACTCATGCCATCAGCCAGCAGCACCAGCAGCAGGAAGACGATCAGGATGCTGCTGGCCTCGCCACCGTTGAGCATCTTCATCGACTGGTCCATGAGCTGGCCGAGGCCGCCCGCGCCCACGAAGCCCATCACCACCGAGGCGCGAACAGCGCATTCCCAGCGGTAGACGGTGTACGAGGCCAGCTCCTGCGCGGCGCCGGGCAGCAGCCCATAGCACAGGGCTGCGACCCGGCCGCTGCCGGCTTCCAGCAGTGCGCGGGCAGGACGGGTGTCGCCCGCCTCCAGGATTTCCGCGTAGACCTTGCCCAGCATGCCGCCATAGGTCACTGCCAGGGCCAGCACCCCGGCCGCCGGGCCGAGGCCGAAGGCGCGCACCAGCATCAGTGCCCAGACCAGTTCCGGAATGGCGCGCAGCAGCGTGAGCAGCCCGCGCACGCCGGTGCGCATCAGCTCGCCGTGCCAGCGGCCCGGTCCGGGGCCAATGCGCGAGACCGACAGCGAGTGCGTCATGGCAAAGGCCAGCGGCAGTGCAATGACGAAGGCCAGCGCGATGCCAGCGGTGGCCATGGCCAGGGTTTCGACGGTGGCCCTGGCCAGCAGGCCGAGGAACGCGGGATCGACCGATGGCGGCACGAAGCCGGCCAGGAAGCTGCCCATGACCCGCAGGCTGCCCGCGTCGAACAGCGCCCAGGGCTTGAACTGCGCCAGTTGCAAGACGGGCCAGAGCACGGCAAGTGCCAGCACCAGGGCCGTCAGGCGTCGCCGTGCAAGCGGGTCGCGCGGCACGGGGCCTGCGGGCGAAGAAGACAGGGCGTGGTTCACGGCCACCTCAACGGCAGATCTCGGCCGGCACCAGTACGGCGCCAGCCAGCGCCCGGTCGGCGTCCTGCGATTGCGTGGGCAGCACGGCGCCTTCGGTGGCGTACAGGTCGCCCAGCATGGCCGGCGTCACCTCGGCGCAGGGCTTGTCGAACACCAGCCTGCCTTCGCGCAGGCCGACGATGCGGTCGAAGCGGCGCAGCGCCAAGTCCACTGCGTGCAGCGAGGCCACCAGCGTGGCACCGGTCTGCTCGCTTTGTGCCACCAGTTCGCGCAGCGCGGCATCGGCCAGGGCCGGATCGAGTGCGGACACCGGCTCGTCGGCCAGGATCAGCTCCGGCGCCTGGTAGAGCACGCGGGCAATGCCAACGCGCTGCAGCTGGCCGCCCGAGAGGCGGTCGCAGCGCTCGTACAGCCGATCGGCCATGTCCAGCCGGGACAGCGCCGCATGGGCACCGGCCGCATCCGCCGGCCGCAGCAGCGAGGCCAGGGCGCGGCGCGTGCTCCAGCGGCCCAGCCGGCCAGCCAGCACGGCGGTGACCACGCGCAGCCGCGGCGGAATGGGCGGCGCCTGGTGCACCACGCCGATGCGGGCACGCAGTGCCTTCAGCCGGCGCGCGTCCAGCTCCCACGGCTGCACGCCCAGGATCTCGATACGGCCTTCGCTTACCCGCTGCGAGGCGCATGCGATGCGCAGCAGGCTGGTCTTGCCCGCGCCCGAAGGCCCGATGACCGCCACGCGCTCGCCACGCGCCACGTCCAGCTGCAAGGGGTGCAGCGCCCGATGGCCATTGGCATGGACGAAGCCCACGCCATGCAGGGCCAGGGTCACGTCGCGTTCCTTGTCTTCACTTGATGAGGCCGGCCGACTTGGCGGCCGCCTCGATGCCGTCGTAGTTCGACGACTTGGTCGGGATGAACTTCGAGGCGCGCTGCAGGCCCAGGATCTCCTTGCCCTCGGGCGTCTTGTCGCTGAGCTTGAGGAAGGCGTCGGTGAGCTTCTTCGTCACGGCCGGGTCCAGGCCGGGGCGCACCGTCCAGTTGTAGTCGTAGTAGGTGGCCGTGGTGGCCAGCACGCGCACCTTTTCCGCGTTGGGGTTCTTGGCTTCCACCAGCTTGTCCCAGACCGAGGCGTTGAGCACGCCCGCCTCGGCGCGGCCGGCCGCCACGAAGGCCACGGTGGCATCGTGCGCGCCGGAATAGGCCACGGTCTTGAAGTCCTTTTCCGGATCGATGCCGGCCTGCATCAGGAAGTAGCGCGGCATCAGGCTGCCCGAGGTGGACGAGGGCGCCCCGAAGGCGAAGGTGCGGCCCTTGAGGTCAGCCAGCTTGGTGGCGGTGCTGTCCTTGGGCACGATGAACTTGCTGGTGAACACCTCGTCCTCGGCGCGCTGCACGATCGGCACGGCCTTGCCGCCGGTGCGGATGCGCGCCTGCACGAAGGTGAAGCCGCCCAGCCAGGCCATGTCGATCTTGTCGGTGGCCAGGCCTTCGACCACGGCGGCGTAGTCGGTCACGGGCGTGAACTGCACGGTCATGCCGGTTTCCTTGCTCAGGTAGTCGCCCAGCGGCTTGAACTTGCGCTGCAGCTCGGTGGGCGCCTCGTCCGGAATGGCCGAGACGCGCAGCACGCCGCCCTGGGCATGCGCGGCCAGCGGCGCGGCGAGTAGTAGAGGGGCTGCCGACAGGGCGGCGAGCGCTTGGAGGAGGGGCCTGCGTGCGATGGTCATCGCCCGAGTTTACGGAAGTGGCCGACTTCGCACCTTGCGGCGGCTTGCCGCGCGCGCGCCTGGAACCGCTACCACCTTTGCGTTACCGCGCATGGCCGATAGCCAAGCCCCAGGCGCGCGCCCAAACTTCGCCGGCATTTCTGGATGCCGCCGCCTGGCGGCCGAGGAGAGGAGTGGCAATGACTTGTCGCACGAGCGCGCCAGCCCGTCTGGCGCCGTTGGCCTGTTCGATGGCGCTGCTGCTTGGCGCCGTCCTGGCGGGCTGCTCCGGCAAGGATGAGCCCCAGCCAGGCCAGGTGCTCGACGAAGCACGCCTGGCGGGGCGCAGCGGGGCATCGTTTCCCCAGGCCGACGAGGACTACTTCAAGGACATGGACGGCGGCATCGCCCTCACGCCAGACGAGGTTCGCGGACGGAACATGTGGCTGGTCTGGAGCGGCGGCAACGACCGCTTCTGGACGAAGATGACCGACTACACCTTCGGTGCCTTCGACCTGCTCAAGATCGTGAGCTCGCACCCCAGCCTGGGCTACTCGCGCACCAATCGCTGGAACTACTTCGGCCTGGTCAACGAGCCATGCTTCGACAAGGCCACGGGGCCCTCGAAGGATCGGCGCGGCCTGTGGCTGGACGTGCGCAACAAGGACTGCGCGGCCGACCCCTTCGAGAACGAGCAGAAATACCCCGGCGTGAAGATCGGCGCGCGCGGCAAGGCGCTGGGCGACGGCACCACGCAGCCCGTGGGCTCCTATTACGGATACGGCACGGGCATTGCGGGCCTGCGCCTGTTTCCCAACCCGGACTTCGACGAGAAGGCCGCCAAGGAGTGGGACGCCGAGCGCTACTACACCGACCCGACCTACTACAACCGCAAGGACCTGGTGCGGCCCTACCGCGTGGGCATGAGCTGCGGCTTCTGCCACCTGGGCCCCAGCCCGGTCAAGCCGCCGGCAGACCCCGAGAACCCCAAGTTCGAGAACCTCAGCTCCTCGGTGGGCGCGCAGTACATGTGGGTGGACCGCCTGTTCATCTTCAACGCCAACAAGCCCGAGGGCCGGCGCAACTTTATGTACCAGCTGGCCCATACCTTCCGGCCCGGCTCCATGGACACCTCGCTGGTGTCCACCGATTCGATCAACAACCCGCGCACCATGAACGCGGTGTACGAGTTTCCGCAGCGCATGGAAATGGCCACGCGCGTAGGCCACGAAAAGCTCACCGGCGGCGAGCGTGACAACAAGCAGTTCCAGGACTTCACCAACAGCGGGCCGTTGCTGGACTTCTACGACCCCAAGGACCAGACCGTGCGTACGCCCCACGTGCTCAAGGACGGCGCCGATTCGGTGGGCCTGCTGGGGGCGCTCAACCGCGTGTACCTCAACATCGGCCTGTTCAGCGAGGAGTGGCTGCTGCACTTCAACGCGGTGGTGGGCGGCAAGACCATCACGCCCATCAAGATCGCCGACGCGCAGAAGAACTCCAGCTACTGGCAGGCCACCGAGGCGGGCACGCCAGCCACGGCGCTGTTCTTCCTGAAGGCCGCGCGCCCCGACCACCTCAAGGACGCACCGGGCGGCGCGCGCTACCTGCAGGCCGATGCGGCCACGATGGACAAGGGCAAGCAGGTGTTTGCCGACACCTGCGCGCGCTGCCATTCGAGCAAGGCGCCCAAGCCGCCGGTCGAAGTCACCGCGCCGACCTGCTCGGGCCCGGGTTACCTGGACTGCTTCAAGAAGTACTGGGCCTGGACCCAGACCGACGACTACAAGGGCCAGATGCGAGCCATCGTCGCCGCGCCGGACTTCCTGGAGAACAACTACCTGTCGACCGACGTGCGCATTCCGTCGACGCTCTTGCGCACCAACGTCTGCAGCCCGCTGGCCACCAATGCCCTGAGCGGCAATATCTGGGACAACTTCTCGTCCAGCACTTACAAGTCGCTGCCTTCGGTGGGCACGGTCACGCTGTCCGACCCGTTCACCGGCCAGTCCTTCGCCTACGCCATGCCGGCGGGCGGGCGGGGCTACACGCGGGTGCCGTCGCTCATCAGCCTGTGGTCCACCGCGCCTTTCCTGCTCAACAACACGGTGGGGCCCTTCGACATCAGCCCTTCGGTCGATGCGCGCATGAAGGTCTTCGATGCCTCCATCGAGCAGATGCTGTGGCCCGAGAAGCGCGAGCGCGATTCCGAGCTGGGCGCCCAGGTCAACGGCACCATCGACCGCACCACCGAGCGCAGCGAAGTGGTCATTCCGGTGGGCTTCGTGCCCGAGGGGCTGCAGCCGCTGCAGGGCCGGCTGCACCGCTGGCTGCCGCAGCTGTTCACCGAAGACGGCGACGTGGTGCTCGGGCCCATTCCCAAGGGCGTGCCCATCGGCATCCTGTCCAACCTCAAGTTGCGCGCCGAGGAGGGTGGCCTGACCGAGAAGGCGGAGCACGCGGCCCGCCTGGGTGCCCTGGCCCTTCGGCTCAAGGCCAACCTGCTGAGTGCGCCCAAGGACGCCACCGATGCCCAGCTTCGCCAGCATTTCACCGACCTGCGCGAGCCCATGCTCGCGCTCAGCAAATGCCCCGACCTGGTGGTCAACCGGGGCCACTACTTCGGCACGGCGGAATTCAACCGGCAGGACGGACTGTCGGCGGACGAGAAGTCCTTTGGCAAGGAGCCAGAGCTGAGCGACGCGGACAAGCGCGCGCTGATCGCCTTCCTCAAGACCTTCTAGAAAGCGGCCGCTACTCATGGCAGTGGTCGAAACGGCGCTGGACTGGGACTACGTGATCGTGGGCTCGGGCGCCGGTGGCGGCGTGCTGGCTGCCAGGCTGGCGGAGGAGGGCATGCGGGTGTTCCTCATCGAAGCGGGCGGCGACCCGCAGACGGCGCAGCGCATGCCCGACGACTACGAGGTGCCGGCCTTTCATGCCTTTGCCTGCGAGAACCCCGCGCTGGCCTGGGATTTCTATGCGCGCCACTACAGCGACGAGGCGCAGCAGGCGCGCGACCCGAAGTACCTGCCCGAGCGCGGCGGCGTGCTCTACCCGCGCGCCGCGGCGCTGGGCGGCTGCACGGTGCACAACGCCATGATCTTCATGCCCCCGCACGACGCCGACTGGAACGAGATCGCGCGCATGACCGGCGATGTGTCCTGGCGGGCCGAGCACATGCGGCGCTATGCGCAGCGCATCGAGAACTGCGGGCACCGGCCGGTGTGGCGCTTGCTGCATCACCTCGGGCTGGACCCGACCGGGCACGGCTGGAAAGGCTGGCTGCGCACGGAAAAGTCCATGCCCTTGTCGGTCATCCACGACGATGGGCTGATGCGGCTGGTGCTGGGCACCGCGGGCAGCTTTACCCGCAAGCTGCCCACGCCACTGCTCAGCGCCTGGCGGTGGCTGCGCAACGGCCTGGGCGACCCGAATTCACGGCGCCGGGGCGGCGGCAGCTTCGAGGGCATCTGCTACACGCCGCTGTCCACGCACGGCCATCGGCGCAGCGCCGTTCGCGAGCGCCTGCTGGACGTGGCGCGGCGCTTTCCGCAGAACCTGCACATCGAGATGGACGCGTTGGTCACGCGCGTGCTGTTCGATGCGCAGGGTGGTGCCAGTGGAGTGGAGTTCCTGAAGGGCGCGCGCTTGTACCGCGCCCATCGCTCTCCCAGCGCCCAGGCCGCAACGCGCCATGAGGTGCATGCGCAGCAGGAGGTGATCTTGTGCGCAGGCGCCTTCAACACGCCGAAACTGCTGATGCTCTCGGGCATCGGCCCGGCGCGCGAGCTGCGCTCGCATGGCATCGCGGTGCAGGTCGACCTGCCCGGCGTGGGCCGCAACCTGCAGGACCGCTACGAGGTGACGCTGACCCACCGCATGACCCGCCCGTGGGAAGTGCTCGAAGGCGCACGTTGGGAGCGCGGCGATGCCCTCTGGCAGCAATGGCGCGCCACGGGCGATGGCATGTACGGCTCCAATGGCGCGGCGGTGGGCGTCGTCAGCCGCTCGTCGGTCGCCGCCACGCCCGAGCCCGACCTGTTCTGCATGGCGCTGCTGGCCCGCTTCGAGGGCTACTTTCCGGGCTTTTCCAAGCTCATCAGCGGACATGACGATCACCTCAGCTGGGCGGTGCTCAAGGGCCGCACCCGCAATCGCGCGGGCAGCGTGCGCCTGCGTTCGGCCGACCCGCTCGATCCGCCGCTCATCGATTTCGCCCAGTTCGAGGAGGGCAGCGAGGGCGCCGAGCAGGACATGCGCGCCATGGTGGAGGCCATTCGCGCGCTTCGCGAACTCACGGCGCCGCTGATCGAACGCGGCTCGATCGCGCAGGAGCTGCAGCCCGGCTCGCAGGTACAGAGCGACGAGGCGCTTGCGCAGTTCGTGCGCGACACCGCCTGGGGCCACCATGCCAGTTGCACGTGTCCCATCGGTGCGAAGGCCCAGGGCGGTGTGCTCGACAGCACGTTGCTGGTGCACGGCGTGTCGCGCCTGCGCGTGGTGGATGCCTCTGCCTTTCCGCGCATACCCGGCTTCTTCGTGGCCGCGGCCATCTTCATGCTGGCCGAGAAGGCGGCAGACATGGTGCTGGCCGCCGCGCACGGCACCCCCACATCGGTGAGCGACACGCGCCCGGGTGGCCTTTAGGCCAATGCCACGGACGCTTGGCACTTGCCTTTAGGCAAATTGACGCTCCAGGGGGGCTGACCGACACTTTTTCGCGCCCGGCCGCTTGCCGGCAAAAGCAAGGACAACGAGAGGAGAAGTCCATGGCCTACGACGTGCAGCAATTGTTGGCAATGACGCAGGAGCAACTCGACGACCTGTTCAAGGCGAGCCCGGCCGGCGACATTCCGAACGGGGAAGCCAAGGGCACCGCCATCGTGGCGCCGGGCACCGTTTACTCGGAGCACATCGCGCAGATCATCAATGTGTTCGGCTGGCAGGGCAAAGTGTTCGACGCCGAAAAGGGCCTGCTCAAGAACAAGGTGCTGTTCTTCGGCTTCCAGGCCATCGTGGCCAACGTCTACAAGGGCGAGAGCTGGCTCGACGGCAAGGAATGCATCGTGCTCGACTACTCCGACACCTCGATGGTGGCCAAGTACATCCGCGACGAGATCCGCCTCATCAGCCCGAACTTCTACCTTGGCAAGGTGTATTGGGGCAAAGACCGGCTGATCGATTTCTGCCTGGAGTTCTGACCCACAGGCCTCGTGCCGGCGTTTGCGGTGACCCCCCAATCGCCCTTTACCGTCGTGGCTGTGGTGGCCCCGGGCCGCGAGGCATCGCTGCGCCTGCTGCTGGACACCATGAACGGGCGGCCCGGCATGGCCAATCCGGAAAACACGCTGCTGCCTTTCGGCTTCTTCGAGCAACTGCACTTCGCGCGCTTTGCGCTGCTGGACGATGCGACGACGGCCGACCTGGAAGTCTTCGGCCTGCCGCGACCCAAGGTGCCCCCGCTGTACCTGGCCTTCGTCGGCGAATGCGACGGACCGGCGCAGGCGCTGTTCGAGGAACTGGTCGAGCGGGCCGGCTCGGGTCTGCGCCGCATCTTTTCCCACTGCCAGGGGTTCGACGGCAGCTCCCATGCGCGCCTGCTGGCCTGGCTCAAGGCCCACGACCTGCCGGTCGGAGCCAACTACGTCAACCGCATCGGCCGCACGGTTCGCCAGGTGCTGGAAGAAAGCGCGCTGCAAAAGCTCTTGTCGGCCAGTGCGCCGCGCAATCCGGCCGTCGATGCGCGCTCGGTGCGGCGCCAGTTGCTGGCCCATGTGAAGGCCGAGCGTGTGGCAGGCCGACTCACGCTGACGCCGCCGGCGCCCACACCGTTCGACTGGCAGGTGCGCAATGCGCTGCACCTGCTCGGCGTGCCGCTGGTGGGCTTGCTGCTGCTGCCGCTGGCGATCGTGCTCGCGCCACTGGCCATCATCCTGCTGCGAATCCAGGAGGAGAACGACCCGGAGTACTACCCGCGCCCCGGCGCCGCCGAGGTGCTGGCCATGCAGCGGCTGGAAGACCACGACGTGTCCAACAGCTTCACCGCGCTGGGGGCCGTCAAGCCAGGGTGGTTTCGGCGTGCGCTGGTGCCGCTGGTGCTGCTGGCCATCGACTATGCATGCCGGCATGTGTTCGGCAAGGGGCACCTGGCGCGCATCCAGACCATCCATTTCGCGCGCTGGGTGTTCATGGACGACCGCCAGCGGGTGCTGTTCTGCAGCAACTACGACGGCAGCCACGAAAGCTACATGGACGACTTCATCAACAAGGCGGCATGGGGCCTGAACGTGGTGTTTTCCAACGGCTTCGGCTGGCCGCGAACGCGCTGGCTCATCCTGGGCGGGGCTCGCCACGAGATGCGCTTCAAGCACTACCAGCGCCGCCACCAGCTGCCCACGCAGGTCTGGTACAAGGCCTACCCCGGCCTGACCCTGGGCGACCTGGAGCGCAACCGCCGAATTCGCGAAGGCGTGGACGCAGGCGAGATGAGCGAGCGCCAGGCACTGGCCTGGCTGAAGCTGCTATGACCGCGCACACCGCACCTCCCGCCGTCGAGGAAGACGACATCCAGGGCCTGTTGCGCTTTGGCTATCGCAAGCTGACGCAGGCGAGTTTCCTGTTGATGCGAGTCCAGGACGCGGCCAGCGCGCGCGCCTGGCTGACTGCATGCCCCGTGGGCAGCGCACGCGAACAGTCGCCGCCGCCTCGCACGGTGCTGCAAGTGGCCATCAGCTGCCCCGGGCTGCGCGCACTGGGCGTGCGCGAAGACGTCGTGCAGGGGTTTTCGCGCGAGTTCATCGCGGGCATGAGCAGTGACGACAGCCGCGCGCGCCGCCTGGGCGACCTGGGGCCCAACGCGCCGCGCCAATGGCAGTGGGGAGGGCGGCCCGACGCGGTGCCGCATGTGCTGCTGATGCTCTACGCCTTGCCCGGCGAGCTCCAGGCCTGGCAGGAACAGGTGCTGCAGGAATGCGAAGCGGGCTTTTCGCTCATGTCCCGCCTCGATACTTCCGACATGGATGGCGTGGAGCCTTTCGGCTTTGTCGACGGCATTTCGCAGCCCGGCCTGGATTGGAAGCGCAAGCGGGCGGTGCGTGACGAGCAGGTGCTCGACTACTCCAATCTCTCCTGCCTGGGCGAGTACCTGCTGGGCTATCCCAACGAGTATGGCGAGTACACCGACCGCCCGCTGCTGCAGGCCAGCCGCGACCCGCAAGGCCTGTTGCCGCGCGCGGAAGAAAACGCCCAGTTGGCGGACCTGGGCCGCAACGGCAGCTACCTGGTGCTGCGCCAGTTGCGCCAGGACGTGGGTGGCTTCTGGCGCTTCGCGGATGCGGCCGCGGGCGGCGACCCGGTGCGTCGCGAACAACTGGCATCGGCCATGGTGGGCCGCAGCCGCGACGGCCTGCCCCTGGTGGACGACGGGGGCACGGCCATCGAGGGCGAGAGCGATCCGATCAACAGCTTCACCTATGACGAAGACCCGCTCGGCCAGCAGTGCCCCATTGGCGCGCACATCCGGCGCAGCAACCCGCGCAACGCGGACCTGCCGCCAGGTGGGCGCGGGCCGCTCTCGCGCTTGATCCGCACCCTGGGCTTCGATGCCCAGGCGCTTGCGCGCGACCATGTTTCTTCCACGCGCTTTCACCGGCTGCTGCGGCGCGGGCGCGAGTATGGCGACGGGCTGACCATGGAGCAGGCGTTGGCTGGCGAGCCCGGGAGCGCGCAGGGCACCGGCCTGCACTTCATCTGCCTGGGCGCCAGCATTGCCCGGCAATTCGAGTTTGTGCAGGGGGCCTGGATTGCCGGAACCCATTTCGGCGACCTGCACGACGAGAGCGATCCGCTGCTGGGTACGCGCCTGCCGGGGCCCGACGGGATGCGCACCGACGGCTTTTCGATACCGGCCGACAGCGGCTGCGATGTCCACCTGTCGGGCCTGCCGCAGTTCGTGCAGGTGCTGGGCGGCGCCTACTTCTTCCTGCCCGGCATACGCGCCCTGCGTTTCATTGCGAAGGAGCCGTGAGCAACATGAACGACCAGGAGCAGAGCATCACCGTCGACACCCGTTCCAACACCAGCCGCCCGGTGCCGCGCGCCAACACCGGTTCGGGGCTGCTGGACTTCATCAGCGACACGGGGCTGATGCTGCTGGGGCTGGAGCGGCGCATCGACCCCTGGCTGCGGCCGGCCTTCGACGCGTTGCTGCGCGACAAGATTGCCGAATGGGTGACGGCGCTGATCAACAAGCAGCGCAGGAATGAAGGGCTGATGATTGCCGAGGAGCGCCTGCTGGAGAACGAGGAAGCCTGGACGGATTCGATCGTGGCCAGCTTCACCCAGCAGATGCGCGACTTGTGGAAGCCCGGCGGCTACGAGCGTGGCGGCAACACAAAGACGCAGGGCATCGTGCGGGGCGAGTTCATCGTGCACGATGGGCTGCCCGAGCACATGCGGCGCGGCATCTACGCCAGGCCGCAGACCTTCAGGTGCTGGGTGCGCTTTTCGGGGCCGGGCCCCTACATCACGCCCGACATCGACGACGTGGGGTTCATGAGCATCAGCATCAAGCTGATGGGCGTGCCCGGCGCCAAGCTGCTCGACGAGGAGCAGCACACGCTGGACATGTTCGGCGTGTCGACGCCGACCTTCGTCACGCCAGATGCCAAGGCGAACTCGGAGCTTCAGAAGTGGAGCGTGAAGAACGCGCAGATCTTCTACTTCCTGAACTTTCGCGAGTCGCATGTGCTGGACCTGATCATGCAGTCGCTGTTCATCAAGGCGCAGAGCAGCCCATTCGAGGCGCCTTATTTCAGCTGCGTGCCGTACCTGATGGGGGAGGGGCAGGCGATGCAGTATTCGGTGTGGCCCACGTCCAGGCGCCGCACGCCGATTCCGCGGCTGCCGATGCGCCCGCCAGACGACTATCTGCGCCAGGCAATGGTCGAGACATTGTCCGAGGGCGACGTGGAACTGCAGGTGCGGGTGCAGATGCAGACCGATTCGTTCCTGATGCCGCTCGAGAACGCAGGTGTGCTGTGGCCCGAGAAGCTGTCGCCGCGGGTGCCGGTTGCGACCTTGCGAATCCCCAGGCAGAGGTTTGATTCACCGGCGCAGATGGAGTTTGCCAAGCGGCTGTCCTACAACCCCTGGCACACGATTGCGGAGCATCGGCCGCTGGGCAACCAGAGCCGGGCGCGCAAGAGGATGTACTGGGAGCTGTCGCAGATACGGCATCGGATGAATGGGGTGCCGCACTACGAGCCGAATGGGGACGAGGTATTTGATTAGGCCGGGGTACACAGGCCTTTTCCGGGATACGCTGTTGTCGTTCTCTCGGTTGCACGAGCCAACATCGTGCATCCTTTCGTACAGCCAACAGTTCGGAGATGAGCAATGCCTCGCGAATTCGGATACTGGTTTCCAGCCAAGCGCTATGGATGGGGGTGGGGCATCCCGTCCCGCTGGCAGGGCTGGGCCGTGCTCATCGCGCACTTCGCGCTACTCGCCCTGGCCGCGCGCCTTTTCCCGCCTCATCGTGAGCCGCTCATTTTTGCCGTGCTCGTGGTTGCGGCCACCCTTGTCCTTCTCGCCATCTGCTGGGTCACGGGAGAGTCGCCCCGATGGCGGTGGGGAAAGAAGTGAGAGACATCGCTCACCCGGGTTACAACCGCCTGACGAGCTTTCCGTCTTCAACCTGCTAGCGGCTCCGTTGATACTGTCACGCCGTTTCCAGGCGGAGCGCGGCAGGCGGCATGAGCCCCCGGCCCATACCGCCTGCCGCGCTCCGCCCACCCCGAACGCTCAAGCGATCAAACCAACCGCCGAATCGCCTTCTTGCTCCAAACCATCCGGTAGTACATCGACTGGAAGATCAGCATCGCCCCGAACGCGACCGGATAGGCAATCCAGACCCCGTTCAGCCCGATCTTGTGGCTCATGAAATAAGCCGTCGGAAGCTCGATCAGCAAGATGCAGAAGATCGAGATGGCCGTGGGAACAAGAACCGACCCGCTGGCCCGCATGATCCCCGACAGCGCCGAGGCCATGCCGAAGATCACGCAGCTCCACAGCATGATGTGCAGCAGCGTCTGCGCCACCTCGATCACCGGCTCGCTCGTGATGAACAGGCTCATCAACTGGCGCGACGCGATGTAGCCCAGCAGCACCAGCGCGCCCGTGAGCACCACGTTCATCTGCAAGGCCGTGCGGGTGATCGCACCCAGGCGGTCCACACGGCCCGCACCAATGGCCTGCGCCCCCAGGATCGACGCCGTGATGGCGATCGAAATGGCCGGGAACTGCACATAAGCCACTACCTGGTTCACCGCGCCATAGGCCGCCGTCGCCTCCGAGCCGTAGGAGTTGACGAAAGACAGCAACGCCAGCTCGGCCGTGGCCACCACGATCATCTGCACCCCCGTGGGCACGCCCACCTTCAGCACGCCCTTGAGCAGCTTCGGGTTGATGCGCAGGTGCCTCACAAAATCAGCGTCCGGTGCCAGCGGGCTCTTCATGCGCCGCAGCTGAAAAGCCAGCCACGCCGTCGCCACGATGAAACCCACCACCGTGGCCCATGCACCAGCCGTCACGCCCACCTTGGGCAGGCCGAACCAGCCGCGAATGAGCGTGGGCGTGACCACCAGGCCGATGGTGGTTGAAATCATCAGCGTATACAGCGGTGTGACCGTGTCGCCCACGCCGCGCAGCATGGCTGTGGACAAGAGGAAGAGGAACAGCCCCGGCATCGCGATGAGGATGATGCGCGCATAGCGCGTGGCCTCCGGCAGGATGTCCGCCGGCGTGCCCAGCAGCTTGAGCATGGGCTCGGTGAAGGCGCCGCCGAAGATCGCAACCGTCAGGCCGAAGAGCACGCCCACCGTCAGCGTCGTGCCGGCTACGGCGCGCGCCTTCTCGGGCTCGCGCGCACCCCAGGCCTGGCCGATGAGCACCGACGAACCGGCCCCCAGGCCGATGGTGAAGGCGATGAAGAAGAACATCACCGGAAAGAAGCTCGACACCGATGCCAGCGCGTTCACGCCAATCATCTGGCCGATGTAGATGTTGTTGAGGGTGCCGGACATCGACTGCAGGATGTTCGACAGCAGCATCGGCGCCAGGAAGATCAGGAAGGTCTTCCAAAGCGGCCGCGTCTCGGTGTTGCCCGTGGGGTGGTGGCCGCGCTGCGGTGGCGCTGCATCGGCCGGCGGAGAAGAAGAGGGCGCAGCAGAAGCCGTCGGCGCGGATGCCGCGCCGTTGGCTGGGGGTGTGGAACTCATGGTTGAGAAGAAGAAGGGTTGGTCGTCCAGGCGCAGGCGGACAGTTGCAGCAGGTAGTCGCGCAGGTCTTGCGGCCAGGAGTCGATGAGCAGGTTGAATTGCGTGCCGTCGCCGGCAAAAAGGGCGCGCGTGGCCTCCTCGAAGCCGGGGAGGTTGCCCGCCATCTCGGTCATGCAGCGATAGGTGGCTTCGCGCGCGGCACGCACCGCATCGCGTTCGCGATGCACATGCCGCGCTTCATCCACCAGCCGCCGCAAGGCCACCGAGGCGCCGCCGGGCTGGCGGTTGAGCCAGTCCCAGTGACGCGGCAGCAGCGTGACTTCGCGAGCGACCACGCCCAGGCGCGGACGGCCGACGCTTCGCTGTACAGGCGTGGCCGAAGGCGAGGGCGGGGCGGGAACCGGCGCCGCATCGATCTCCGCCTGCGGGCGCAGGTCCAGGTCGAGACGGGTGCCGCTGGCATCGTCGAAGACGCGCACCAGTTCGTCCGGCGGGCGGGGCGTGCCGCGCAGCTTCGCCAGTACCTCCACCACGTTGCCAGCGGCAACACGGCGGAAATCGGCAAAGGCACTCACGTGCTGGGGCAGGGCTTCGGAAGAGACGGCTGGTGCTTCTGACGGCATGACATCCTCCAGAAAAGTTGATGCATTGTACCCGGATCAAATATGAATGCCAACTGAATTCGGGTTTCCACCTGCACTAATTTTTCGGTCGCCCGTTCCTAAAAACGATGCTTTGCGAGAGCGCCTGCGGCTCCTAAATTTCGGTCACGCCATACGGCCAACGACCCGAATCCACCAACAGGAAACCCGTCATGAACCACTCTTGCGATCCCGCACGCCGCCGACTGCTCAAGACCTCGCTTGCCGCCGGCGGACTGGCTGCCGGAGGCTTTCTCTCCATCGACGCGCTGGCCCAAGGCAAGACGCGAATCAACATGCAGCTGGGCTGGATTCCCAGCGTGAACCAGGTCGGCGAAGTGGTGGCCAAGCGCATGGGCTTCTACGAGCAGGAGGGCATCGAGTTCGCCATCCAGCCCGGAGGTCCCAACATCGACGGCGTGGCCATCGTCGCATCCGGACGTTACGAAGTCGGGCAGGTTTCGTCCAGCCCCTCCGTGATGCTGGCGGTGTCGCAGGGCCTGCCGATCAAGTGCTTTGCCGTGGGCGCGCAAAAGCACCCCTTCACCTTTTTCTCGCTGGCCAAGAATCCGGTGCGCAAGCCGGCCGACCTGGTGGGCAAGAAGGTGGGCATTCCGTCGACCGCCGCCATCTTGCTGCGCGCCTTGCTCGCAAGGAACAAGATCGCCGAGAAGGACGTGACGGTGGTCACCGTCGGCTCGGACATGGCGCCGCTGCTGACCGGGCAGGTGGACGTCGTCACCGGCTGGCTGACCAGCACCACCGCGCTCAAGACCCTGGGCCCGGACCGCGTGGACCTGACGCTGTGGGACGCCGGCGTGCAGCTGTACGCGCTGCCGTACTACACCACCCACAAGATCATCGAGACCCAGCCCAAGGTGCTGGAAGCCTTCCTGCGCGCCACGTCGCGCGGCTGGCAGCATGCCAAGGCCAACCGCGACCAGGCGGTGGACCTGCTGGTCAAGGAATATCCCAACCTCAAGCGCGAGGACGAGCGCGTGGCCATCGACGTGATGCTCGAGTACGCGCTGGGCGGCCCCGCACAGACGCAAGGCTGGGGCACCATGGACCCGGCGGTGTGGCAGTCGCAGATCTCCACCTACTCGGAGCTGGGCCAGTTCACGGCCAAGACGCCCAAGGTCGACGACGTCATCTGGCTGGGCGCGCTCAAGGGCACCGTCGACGCCCGCGCAAAGGCCTGAGCCATGTCCGCAGTGCTCAACGCCGCAGCGCCGGCCATTTCCTGCCGCGACGTCGGCATGCGCTTTTTCACCGAGCGGCGCGACGTCACCGCCATCCAGTCGCTGGACCTGGAAGTGGCGCAGGGCGAGTTCCTGACGCTGCTGGGCCCTTCGGGCTGCGGCAAGTCCACGCTGCTTCGCGTGGTGGCCGACCTGCTGCCGCCCAGCCGCGGCAGCGCCAAGGTGCTGGGCGCCACGCCGCAGCAGGCGCGTGAGCGCCGCGACATCGGCTTCGTCTTTCAAGATGCTGCGCTGCTGCCCTGGCGCACGGCGCTGCAGAACGTCGAACTGCCGCTGCAGGTGGGCGGTGGTGCCAGCCGCAAGGGCCGGCGCTCGCCGCAGGAGTTGCTGGAGCTGGTGGGCCTGAAGGACCGCGCCAACGCCTGGCCGCATGAAATGTCCGGCGGGCAGCGCCAGCGCGTTTCCATTGCGCGGGCCCTGGCCAGCGACCCGAAGATCCTGCTGATGGACGAGCCCTTCGGCGCGCTCGACGAGATCACGCGCGACCGGCTCAACGAGGAGATCCGCCGCGTGTGGAAGGAAACGGGCGTGACCATTCTCTTCGTCACCCACAGCATCCACGAGGCGGCCTTCCTTGGCCAGCGCGTGCTGATGCTGGCGGCCAACCCGGGCCGGGTGCGCGAGATCGTGCCGGTGGACCTGCCGGAAGACCGCACCCTGGACATCCGCGAGACCCCCGAATTCGTGCAGCTCACCGGCCACCTGCGCCGCGTGCTGGAAACCTGCTGAAAAGGCATTTCGACATGACCACCAGTTCCCTCGACATGCCGGTGCGACCTGCCATGTCCGCCGACCCCGAATACACCGCCTGGGCGGCTGCGCGCCGCCGCAAGCTCTGGCGCCGCCGCATCCTGCCCGCACTGGGCATCGGCGGGCTCATCGCCCTGTGGTGGCTCGTGATCGCCATCTTCGACGTCAAGCCCTTCATCGCGCCGTCGCCCTGGGCGGTGGTCGAGACGCTCTACGCCAAGCGCGCGGTGCTGCTGGACAACCTGATCCCCACCGCGCTGGAGGCGGCCGGCGGCTTCCTGCTGGGCAACCTGGCCGCCATCGCCATCGCGACCATCTTCGTGCACAACAAGACGCTGCAGGACATCTTCTTTCCCGTGGTGCTGATGTTCAACGCCATTCCGCTGGTGGCCAAGGCGCCGGTGCTGGTGCTGATCATGGGCAACGGCATGGAGCCCAAGATCACGATTGCGGCGCTGGTGTGCTTCTTCCCCACGCTGGTGAACATGGTGCGCGGGCTGGAGTCGGTCAACCCGCAGGCCATGGAGCTGATGCGCGTGCTGTCGGCCAGCAAGACGGAGATCTTCTTCCGCCTTCGCCTGCTCAATTCCTTGCCCTACCTGTTCTCGGCGCTGCGCATCGCGGCTTCCATGTGCGTGATCGGCGCGGTGGTGGGCGAGTGGGTCGGTGCCACGGTGGGCATCGGCGCAATGATCCTGCAGGCCACCTTCAACTTCGACTCGCCGCTCTTGTACGCCGCGATCGTGATGAGCGCCACCCTGTCGGGCCTGTTCTTCCTGCTGGTGACCGTGGCCGAGCGCCTGGTCATCCGCTGGCAGCCCGAGAGCAGCCACTGAACCCAACCAAGGAGCGCGGCGCACACACAACCCCGGCGCCGCCCCATTCCCCAAATCACTAGGAGAACAGCGATGAGCCGTATTGGCGATTGGATGCATGAGAGCGCGCACGAAGTCCGTGTCGCGGCCGAATCGGATGTGGTGGTGGTCGGCGGTGGACCCGCTGGCCAGGCGGCCGCCCTGGCAGCCGCGCGCAACGGTGCCAGCGTGACCCTGCTGGAGCGCTACAACCACCTGGGCGGCCTGGCATCGGGCGGCATGGTGCTGGTGCTGGACGACATGTGGGACAGCCATCAGCAGGAGATCTCGGTGCGCGGCATCTGCCTGGAAATGATCGAGCGCATGGCCGAGCGCGGCCTGGCCGAATACCCCAAGCAGAAGGACTGGGGCAGCCTGCCCGAATCGGTGCGCCGCTGGAAGCGCTGGGGCACCTTCGACTTCCACAGCAAGGAAAAGCCGCACCCCATCTGCTTTGCCGCCGCCTTCGACCCCGACGCCTTCAAGCGCGCCTCGCTGGAGATGGTGCTGCAGGCGGGCATCAACCTGCGCCTGCATTCCTGGTTCTCGCGCACGCTAGTCGAAGACGGCCAGGTCAAGGGCGTGATCTGCGAAAGCAAGAGCGGCCGCGAGGCCATCCTGGGCAAGGTGGTGATCGACGCCACCGGCGACCTGGACGTGGCGGCCTCGGCCGGTGCGCCGCACATCAGCGGCGCTTACATCGTGACCACCGTGTTCCGCCTGGGCGGGGTGGATACCGAGGAGGCCGAGCGCTTCGAGAACGAGGAGCCGGCCGCCTTCCAGGCCATCGACCGCGAGGTCAAGCACCTGCTGGGCGGCGCCTGGGACAGCTGGTGGCTCAAGACGCCGCTGCCCGGCGTGGTGTGGTGCAACTGCCCGCACATGGCGGGGCTGGACGGCCTGAAGGTGGCCGACCTGACCCGCGCAGAAGTGCAGGGCCGCGCCACCATCCACAAGGTGATCGAGTTCATCCGCGCCAGGTTGCCCGGCTTTGCCAACTGCTACCTGATCGACCTGGCGCCGCAGACCGGCGTGCGCCAGACCCGCCTGCTGGAAGGCGAGTACGTGATGGGCAAGGACGACGTGACCCAGCGCGTGCGCTTTGCCGACAGCATTGCCCGCGGCCGCGACTACTACTACCCCTACCGCACGCTGGTGCCGCGCAGCGTCGAGAACCTGCTGGTGGCGGGGCGCCACTATTCGTCGACCTCTGCCGCGCAGAAGATCTCCCGCGAGATTCCTCCCTGCATGGCCATGGGCGAGGCCGCTGGCACCGCGGCTGCATTGGCCCTGGACGCCAACGTGTCGGTGCGCAATGTCGACATCGGCAAGCTGCAGCGCACGCTGCGTGCCCAGGGCGCCGACCCGGGCGACCAGAAGGGCCCCAACGCCGACGTGCCGGCCATCGCCCGCTCCTTCGCGGAGGCCGCATGACGAACACCGCATCGAAGCTGCCGCTGGCCGGCATCCGCGTCATCGACTTCACCCAGGTGATGATGGGCCCGGTCTGCACCCAGATGCTGGCCGACCATGGCGCCGACGTGATCAAGATCGAGCGCAAGGGCGCGGGCGACCTGAGCCGCTCCACCTTTGCGCCGGTGGCGGGGCAGGACAACCCGATCTTCTGCAGCCTCAACCGCAACAAGCGCAGCTGCGAGATCGACCTGCGCGACCCCGCCCAGGTGGAACTGGTGAAGGCGCTCATCGCCGATGCCGACGTGGTCACCAACAACTTCCGCGCCGGCGTGATGGAGCGCCAGGGCCTGGGCTATGAAGACTGCAAGCGCCTGAACCCGCGCATCATCTACGCGGTGGGCACCGGCTACGGCGAAACCGGCCCCTACGCCCACAAGGGCGGCCAGGACGTGCTGGCCCAGGCCCTGACCGGCGTGATGGCGCGCCGCGCCGATTCTTCCGTGCCGGTGTCGATCTACCCGACGGCGCTGGCTGACTACACCGCCGGCATGCACATGGTGCAGGGCATCCTGTTCGCGCTGCTGCAGCGCGAACGCACCGGCGAAGGGCAGAAGGTCTCGGTGTCGCTCTACAACTCCATGCTGGCCATGCAGATGCAGGAGGCGGCCATGATCATGATGGAGGACTCCGAGGTGAACTGGGCGGCCATGCCGCTGTCGGGCGTGTTCCATGCACAGAACGGTGCGCTGGTGCTGGTGGGCGCCTTCAAGGCCAACCCGCTGCGCGACATCTGCGCCGCGCTCGAGATCGACGACCTGTCGCAGGACCCGCGCTTTGCCAACCTGCAGGCGCAGTTCAAGCACAAGGCCGAGCTGCATGCCATCTTTCGCGAGCGCTTTGCCAGCAACACCCGCGAGCACTGGCTGGCCCGGCTGGAAGAGCAGGACCTGCTGTCCGCCCCGGTGCGCGACATGCGCGAGGCGCTGGTCGACCCGCAGACGCTGCACAACGGCATGATCCTGGACGGCGGTGCGCCCGGCGGGCGGCCCATGCGTTTTGTCGCCAGCCCGATCCAGATGTCCGGCGCGGCGGCCAGCCTGCGCCGTGCGCCGCCCCGGCTGGGCGAGCACACCGAAGAGGTGCTGGATGAGGCCCGTGCGCTGAGCGAGGTGTCGCAATGAGCGTCATCTACGAGGTCAAGGACTACGTCGCCCGCGTCACCATCGACCGGCCCGACGTGCTCAATGCGGTCGACCTGCCCACCGAAGCGGAGCTGATCCGCATCTGGGAAGACATCGAGCAGCGCGACGACGTGCGCGTGGTCGTGCTCACCGGCGCGGGCGAGCGGTCTTTCTGCGCCGGCGCCGACCTGAAGAACACCAGCAACCTCAAGGGCGTGGAGTACTGGGCGGCCAGCCGCCCGGGCGGCTTTGGCGGCATCGCGCTGCGCGAGACGCTCAATGTGCCGGTGATCGCCCGCGTCAACGGCTTCGCCCTGGGCGGGGGCTTCGAGATGGTGCTGGGCTGCGACCTGGTGGTGGCCTGCGAGGAAGCCAGCTTCGGCCTGCCCGAGCCGCTGGTGGGCCGCCTGCCGCTGGACGGGGGCATGCTGCTGCTGCAGCGGCAGATTCCCTACCGCCAGGCCATGGGAATGATGCTGACCGGCCAGCGCGTCAAGGCGCGCCAGGCGCTGGACATGGGCCTCATCAACGAAGTGGTGCCGCGCGTGGAGCTGGACACCGCCGTCGAGCGCTGGGTGCAGCAGTTGCTGGCCTGCGCGCCGCTGTCGCTGCGGGCCATCAAGCAGGTGGTTCGCCAGACCGGCCAGCTGTCGCCCACCCAGGCCCACGGCATGCGGCTGCCGGCCCTGGTGGCCGCGCTGCAGTCGCAAGACTCGAACGAGGGCGTGCTGGCCTTCCAGCAAAAGCGCAAGCCCGTGTGGCAGGGGCGCTAGCCCGGCAAGCAAACGGACGAGTGCCATGGCCCACGTCATCACCACCGCATGCATCGACTGCAAGGACGGCGCCTGCGTGCCTTGCTGCCCCGTCGATTGCATCTACGAAGGCGCCAGGACTCTGTACATTCATCCCGATGAATGCATTGACTGCGGCGTTTGCGTCTCGGCCTGTCCGGTGCAGGCCATCTACGAGGAGTCCCGCCTGCCGCCCGGGCTCACGCACTTCACCGCCATCAACCGCGAGTTCTTCGACGCGGCGGTCAGCGGGCTGGGTTCGCCCGGCGGGGCGGACGGCAAGCGCAGCGCCTGCGACCACCCCGGCATTGCCACTGCATCCGTTGGAGCGGCCGCGTAGTGCAGCAGGGCGCGGCAGGAGGGCCGGCTGATGCATGCCAGCGTCCTGAAGTATTTCATCGAGGTGGCGGCCTGCGGCTCGGTACGCAAGGCCTCGGAGCGGCTGTACGTGGCCTCCAGCGCCGTCAACCGCCAGATCCACAAGCTGGAAGACGAACTGGGCGTGGAGCTATTCGACCGCATGCCCAACGGCCTGCGCCTGAATCCGGCCGGCGAGCGCCTGCTCAAGCACGCGCAGGAAACGCTGCACCAGTTCCAGGTGATGCGCACCGAGCTGGATGCCCTCAAGGGCGAGCGCACCGGCCACATCAAGGTGGCGGCCATGGATTCCTTCTTCGAGGAGCTGCTGCCCTCGGCGGTGGAGGAGTTCCAGCAGATCTTTCCCGCCGTGACCTACACCATCACTTCCACGCAGCCCATGGAAGTGGCGCAGATGGTGATGGCCGGGCAGGCCGACGTGGGCCTGACCTTCCTGGGGCGGCTGCCCGGCGGGGTGCGGGCCATGAACGTGGCGCACCTGCCCATCGGCATCGTGATGCCGCCGGGGCATCCGCTGGCCAGCTTCGACTCGGTGTCGCTCAAGGAGTGCGCCAAGTACGCCTTCCTGCGCTCCAGCTCGCACCCGGTGATCAGCGCCGCGTCTTCGCCAGAGTTCGCCAACTTCTGGGACGACATGGAGCCGGCGGCCACCTGCAATTCCACCCCCTTGCTCAAGCGCCTGATCATGGGCGGCAAGGGCATTTCCTGCTTCTCCAAGATTGCCTTCATCGAGGAACTCAAGCGCGGCGAGCTGCTGTGGCGGCCCTTCGAGCTGGAGGCGATCAACGGACTGAAGGTGGGCATCGTGGTGCCCACGCAGCGCGTGCTGCCGCACGTCACGCAGAACTTCGTCGGCCGCATGGCCCGGCGATTGACCCAGCTGGAAGCCATCGCCGCGACGCTGTAGCGCTCGTTCGCCCCGGTGGCTTTCCCTTCAACCCCTGAAAGGAAATCACCAATGAGCGATTTGAAGAACAAGGCCGTCCTCATCACCGGCGCGAGCACCGGCATCGGCGCGGCCGTGGCGCGGGCCATGGGCCGGGCCGGCGCCCGCGTGGCGGTGCACTACCGCGGCAGCCGGGACGCGGCCGATGGCGTGGCGCGCGATATCGAGAAGGCCGGCGGCAAGGCCATCGTGGTGCAGGCCGACGTGACCGACACGGCAAGCGTCGACCACATGGTGGCGGCGGTGCAGGAGGCCTTCGGGCGCATCGACATCCTGGTCAACAACGCCGGCGGTTTCGTCAGGCGCTCGCCGATCGTGGATGCGCAGGACGACTACATCGACGCGGTGTTTCGCCTGAATGCCCGCTCGGTGGTGGCGGTGAGCCGCCGCGTGATCCCGATCATGTCCGCGGGCGGTGGCGGCGCCATCATCAACGTGACCACGCAGGCGGCGCGCACCGGCGGCGGGCCGGGTGCGGGGCTGTATGCGGCCTGCAAGGGCTTTGTCTCGACCATCACGCGCACCATGGCCAAGGAGCTGGTCAAGGACAGGATCCGCGTCAACGCGGTGGCGCCGGGCGTCATCGAGACGCCGTTCCACGACGGTCACTCCAGCCCCGAGGTTCTGAAGAACTTTGCCAATGCGATCCCCATGGGTCGGCTGGGCACGGCCGAGGAGTGCGTGGGGGCGTTCCTGTTCCTGGCCGACGAGGCCGCCAGCGGCTACATCACGGGCCAGATCGTGGAAGTGAACGGCGGCCAGGTCATGCCCTGAGCCACCGGGGCGGGGGAGGGGCCCTCGCCCTATGGCAAACTTGCCCGCTTTCGCTTTATCAGGCGGCGGCGCCCACCCTTTTTGGGAAGGTGCCGCCGGCGCTTCGTTCCAGCCATGTCCGAGAAAATCCTTCGCCAGATCGCCGCCGAAATCAAGGTCGGCGTGAACCAGGTGAAAGCAGCCGTCGACCTTCTCGACGGCGGCGCCACAGTTCCCTTCATTGCCCGCTACCGCAAGGAAGCCACCGACGGCCTGGACGACGTCCAGCTGCGTGAGCTCGAGGCGCGCCTGGCTTACCTGCGAGAGCTGGAAGACCGTCGCGCCGCGGTGCTCAAGAGCATCGACGAGCAGGGCAAGCTCACGCCCGAGTTGCGCGCCGCCGTCGAGGCTGCGCCCACCAAGCAGGAGCTGGAAGACATCTACCTGCCCTACAAGCCCAAGCGCCGCACCAAGGGCCAGATGGCCCGCGAAGCCGGCATCGAGCCGCTGGCCGACAAGCTTTTTGCCGACCCGACGCTCGATCCGCAGAAGGAGGCCGAGGCCTTCGTGAAGCCCGCCGCCGACGGCCTGGACTTCTCGAGCGTGCAACTGGTGCTCGACGGCGTGCGCGACATCCTGTCCGAGCGCTGGGCCGAAGACGCAGCGCTGGTGCAAAGCTTGCGCGAATGGCTCTGGAGCGAGGGGCTGTTCAAGTCCGCGCTGGCCACCGGCAAGGACGAGAACAACGCCGAAGTGGCCAAGTTCCGCGACTACTTCGACTACGACGAGCCCATTGGCCGCGTGCCCTCGCACCGCGCCCTGGCGGTGTTCCGTGGCCGCCAGCTCGAAATCCTGGATGCCAAGCTGGTGCTGCCCGTGGAGCCCGAGCCGGGCAAGCCCAGCATCGCCGAAGGCAAGATCGCCCTGCACCTGGGCTGGAGCCATGCGGCCCGCCCGGCCGACGACCTGATCCGCAAGTGCGTGGCCTGGACCTGGCGCGTGAAGCTGAGCCTGTCCAGCGAGCGCGACCTGTTTACCCGCCTGCGCGAGGATGCCGAGAAGGTCGCCATCAAGGTCTTCGCCGACAACCTGCGCGACCTGCTGCTGGCGGCCCCCGCCGGCCCGCGCGTTGTGATGGGCCTGGACCCGGGCATCCGCACCGGCGTGAAGGTGGCCGTGGTGGACGCGACCGGCAAGCTGGTCGACACCGCCACCGTGTTCCCCCACGAACCGCGCAAGGACTGGGAAGGCTCGCTGCATGCCCTGGGCAAGCTGTGCGCCAAGCACAGCGTGAACCTCATCGCCATCGGCAACGGCACCGCCAGCCGCGAGACCGACAAGCTGGCGGCCGACCTGATCAAGCTGCTGGCCAAGATGGCCTCGCAAGCCGGCGTGGAGGCCACGCCGGTCGAGAAGGTGGTGGTGAGCGAGGCCGGCGCCTCGGTCTACTCCGCAAGCGAATTCGCCAGCCAGGAAATGCCCGACGTGGACGTGAGCCTGCGCGGTGCCGCCAGCATTGCGCGCCGCCTGCAGGACCCGCTGGCCGAGCTGGTCAAGATCGACCCCAAGAGCATCGGCGTGGGCCAGTACCAGCACGACGTGAACCAGAGCGAGCTGGCCCGCATGCTGGGCGCCGTGGTGGAAGACTGCGTGAACTCGGTGGGCGTGGACCTCAACACCGCCAGCGTGCCGCTGCTGTCGCGCGTGTCGGGCCTGTCGGCCAGCGTGGCCAAGGCCGTGGTGCGCTGGCGCGAAGCCAATGGCGCCTTCGCCACCCGCAAGCAGTTGCTCGAGGTGACCGGCTTCGGCCCCAAGGCCTTCGAGCAGAGCGCGGGCTTCCTGCGCATTCGCGGCGGTACCGACCCGCTGGACGTCACCGGCGTGCACCCCGAAACCTATCCGGTGGTCGAGCAGATCATCGTCAAGACCGGCAAGCCCATTGCCGAGCTGATGGGCCGCGCCGACATGCTCAAGACGCTCAAGCCCGAGCTGTTCGCCAACGACAAGTTCGGCGTCATCACCATCAAGGACATCCTGGGCGAGCTGGAAAAGCCCGGCCGCGACCCGCGCCCGGACTTCAAGGTGGCCCGCTTCAACGACGGCGTGGAAGACATCGCCGACCTGAAGGAAGGCATGGTCCTCGAAGGCACCGTGAGCAACGTGGCCCAGTTCGGCGCCTTCGTCGATCTGGGTGTGCACCAGGACGGCCTGGTGCATGTGAGCCAGCTGAGCCACAAGTTCGTCAACGATGCGCGCGAGGTCGTCAAGACCGGCGACATCGTCAAGGTGAAGGTGCTCGAAGTGGATGTGGCGCGCAAGCGCATCAGCCTGACGATGAAGCTGGACGCTGCGCCCAGCCGCCGCGACGGCCCGCGCGACAACCGCTTCGAAGGCGCAGGCCGCGGCTACCAGCAGCGCCGCGACAACAACGCACCGCAACCCTCGAGCCAGATGGCCAACGCCTTCGCCAAGCTGCAAGGCCTGCGCAAGTAGGTACCGGGGCAGGACTCGCACGACCATGAGCGGCATGAAGGCCCTGCGCATCTATGCCGGCCCATTGGCGCGCGAGCACATCCAGCGCGAAGGGCTCAAGCCCCAGGACGTGCGCGTGGTGCCTGGTGCCGCCGGCGGGCCCAAGGGGCTGATCCTCGGCCCCATCGACCGCTTCGTGTTCGGCGAATGGCTCACCCAGTCGAGCCAGCCGGTGCACCTTGTGGGCGCGTCCATTGGCGCATGGCGGCTGGCCAACGCCTGCCTGGGCAATTCGGTGCAGGCCTTTCGCGACTTCGAGCATGGCTACGTCAACCAGCAGTTCGACGTGCCGCCCGGCCAGAAGCGGCTGACCGCCCGGCAGGTGAGCGCGCAGTTCGGCGACGGCCTGCGGCAGTTCTACGGCGGCCGCGTTGGCGAGGTGCTGGGCCATTCGCGCTACAGCCTGCATGTGATTACCGCGCGTGGTCGCCATATCCTGGGGCGCGAAGGAAAGGCCCGCACGCCCTTCGGCTACCTGGGCGCCTTCATGACCAACAGCGTTCGGCGCAAGAGCCTGGGCGCCTGGCTGGAGCGCGTGGTGTTCTCCACGCCGGGGGCGGTATTGCCCTTCGGCACGCAGGACTTCCGCTCGCGACAGGTCGAGCTGACGCAGGCCAATTTCGAGGCGGCGCTGCAGGCCTCGTGCTCCATTCCCTTCATGCTCGAAGCAGTGCACGACATTCCGGGTGCACCGCCGGGCGCCTACTGGGACGGCGGAATCACCGACTACCACCTGCACATGGACTACAACAACGCCGAGGGCGTGGTGCTGTACCCGCACTTCCAGCGCGCGGTGGTGCCGGGCTGGCTGGACAAGGGGCTTAAATGGCGCCACGCGCCCACGTCATTTCTCGACCGCATGGTGGTGCTGGCCCCCAACCCCGAATGGGTGGCCACGCTCCCCAATGGCAAGCTGCCCGACCGCACCGACTTCACGCGATACGGCAAGGACGGGGCGCAGCGCTCCAGGGTGTGGGCCAGGGCGGCGGCCGAGTCGCAGCGCTTGGCGGATGAATTTGCACAGTGGCTCGGGCAGGGCAGCAGTGTGAGCGACGTGCTGCCGCTCTAGCGGCCTGCTTTCACGCTATTGACGTCGCTTTTGCCGGCGAGGAGATTGGACCTTCATCATGACTGTGACGCGCATCATCGGCCTCATCCTGATCGTGGCGGGCATCGCCGGAATCGGCACGGGCGGCTTCAGCTTCACCAAGGAAACGCACCAGGCCAAGATCGGCCCGATCGAGTTCTCGGTGAAGGAAAAGCAGGACGTGGTCTTTCCCACCTGGGCCAGCGTGGCCGTGATCGTGGTGGGTGGGGCGTTGCTGGTGTTCGGAGGCAGGAAGGGTTGATGGCCTGCGCCCACTCGCGTCGCTAGGCGACGAAGTCCTGCTCGCGCAACTCGATCGGCTTGCCATGCGGCGTACGGTGCGCCGCGCTGTGCCAGGCATCGCGATAACGGGCCAGTTCCAGTTCATCGCTCGCACCCTTGCGCGCAACCAGCATCTCCAGCGTGGCCAGCCAGTGGTGGTAGTAGGTGTCGCCCAGGTCGGCATCGCCCTGGGCTTGCGCCGCGGCGATCTGCTCGGCCAGGGCCTGGGCCCATTCGGGCCAGGTGAACAGGCCCCTGGCATGCAGCGACACGGCCATGGCAAAGGCATGGGCCTGCCAGGGTTCGTTGAACACAGGCTCGCTGCCATCCTGGGGCATGCCTGCAAAGAGTTCGGTGGGCAGGGTCATTGCGGCTCGGGTTCCAGGTAGCTTTCCCAGGCATCGACCGAAACGGTGAGGCCCGGCTGGGCCTCGTCGCCCCACAGCGCCCGGCCGTCGAAGCACACGGTGTAGAGCCACTGCGGCGCCTCGCCGATGAGCTGGGCGTTGGCATCGGCAAACACATGCGCGCCGTTCACGCGCTCGATGCGGCCGACCTTGCCGCGTGCATAGCCCGGCAGCCGGGTGTGATGGTCCACCTGGGCATCGCGCGTACGCACCTGCTGGCCCACGGCAAAGCGCGCCGGCGAAGGGGCAGGGCGCTCGGTGGGCGAGCCCTTGGCCAGCGCCTGCGGCACATCGGCGGCGTGCAGCACACGCTTGACGGTGGCCGGGGCGTGCAGCATGCGGCCGGCCTCGATCTCGTCGGGCAAGACCTGGCCGCGCTCGGCCATCAGCTTTTCCATGGCGGCCAGCCAGATCTGGTAGTAGCTCAGCCGTGCGTAGTCGGGCAGGGTTTCGCGGGCGCTGCGGCTGGCGTCGATGTTCCAGCTGCCGGTGGCGCCCATGGCCAGCGTCAGGGCCAGCGCGCGAGGCTCCCACGCGGCGTGGAAGAGATCGCCTTCGGCTTCGGGGACGATGACGCCGGGCACCCTTTGGCCGCCAAGGTCGGCATGGCTCACGTAGCTCATGCCGCGCTCCCGGGTTGTCGAGCCAGGCCCGTGCCGATCATGGAGTCGCGCGTGACCAGGTCGGCCAGCGCATCTTCGCTCCAGCCTTCGGTGCCCTCAGGGCGGCGGGGAATCACGAGGTAGCGCAGTTCGGCCGTCGAATCCCAGACGCGGATGGCGGTGGCGGCAGGCAGTTGCACGCCGAATTCGGCCAGCACGCCACGCGGGTCGCGCACGGCGCGCGAACGGTAGGGTGCGCTCTTGTACCAGGTGGGCGGCAGGCCCAGCACCGGCCAGGGGTAGCAGCTGCACAGGGTGCACACGACCATGTGGTGCTGTTCCTGGTCGTTGAACACGGCCACCATGTGTTCGCCCTGGCGGCCGGTGAAGCCCAGCGAGGCAATGGCCGCCGTGGCATCCTGCGCAAGCCAGTCGGCAAAGGCCGGGTCGCTCCATGCCCGGGCCACCACGCGCGCGCCGTTGCGCGGGCCGATGCGGGTCTGGTAGGTGTCGATCAGCACATCGAGCGCGGCCGGATCGATGTAGCCCTTTTGCGTGAGCACGGTTTCCAGCGCCCGCACGCGAAGGTCCATCGCGCCGATGTCGCTGTGGTCGCCTTCATCGTGGTGGTGGTGATCGTGCTCGTGCCCGTCGTGATCGTGATGCTCGTGCGCCATGGGCGAATGCTACTCTCGCCCGCCGCGATGCAAAGCGGCGCCAAGGAAGACAACGACATGCTCCAGATCGACCACCTCATCCTGCGCGTCAGCGACGCCCAGGCCTCTGCCCGTTTCTATGAACAGATCCTGGGCCTGCGGCACGAAGGGCATGCGGCCCCGTTCGAAGTGCTGCGCGTGAACGACCACTGCACCGTCGACCTGCTGGCCGAGCCACCCAAGGACCCTGCCCATGTGGCTTTCAGCCTGGATCGCGCTGCCTTCGACGCCGTGCGTGCGCGGCTGCAGGCCGCAGGCATTCCGTTCGGCGGTACGCCGTTTTCCCGAGACGGCCAGACCGCCGCGCAAATGGGTGCGCGCGGCTGGGCGCAGGCGCTGTACTTCTACGACCTCGACCGGCACAACATCGAGATCCGAACCCACGACGAGGCGTTGACGGACTGACTGATCAGTCGGTAGACTGGATCCGCCCGCGCACCGACGGGCAGGCATCGAACCGCAAGAAGGATCCCGTCAGATGCGCGAAGACTTCGCAGTCGAACTCCATCGCAGGGCCAGCGCCGCCATGCAGGCCGGGCGCGCCGAGGCGCAAGGGCAGGGCAGCCAGGTTCGGGTGGCCCGGTACACGGACGAGACCACCAGCAAGCAGGAGCAGCAGTTGCTGCGCCGCCATTCGCAACCGGTGGCCGCCAGTTCGTCGCTGGCAGCGCCCGGCGCATGGCTGTCGCTCGCGCACATGGGCACTGCACTGCTGCTGGTGCGCCAGGAAGACGGCCGGGTGCAGGCCTTCCTGAACGTGTGCCGGCACCGCGGCGCGCGGGTGGTGCCCGAGGGCAGCGGCAGCCAGGCACGCGCATTCGTCTGCCCGTACCACGCGTGGACCTACAAACCCGACGGCGCCTTGCGCGGCGTGCCCGAATCCTTCGGCTTTCCCTGCCTCAAGCAGGAAGAGTCGGGGTTGCGCAAGCTGGCCACGATCGAGCGGGCGGGGGTCGTGTGGGTCGTGCTCGATGCGGCGCAGGCGAACAGCGACCCTGGCGCCCACCTGGGCGAGCTGATGGACAACCTCGAGTCGCTGACAGGCCTGCGTGCGCCGGTGGGCTTTGCGCCGCGTTCGTACGAGGTCGCGGCCAACTGGAAGCTGCTGGTCGACGGCTCCTTCGAGGCCTATCACTTCAAGGTGGCGCATCGCGACACCATCGCCCACATGTTCGTGGGCAACATGCAGGTGGTGGACGAGTTCGATCTCAACCGGCGCCTGTACCTCATCAAGTCGAAGTTCGCGCAGGACGCGCCGCCGGCCCAGGGCTTCGAGCCTCGCCGTTGGGGCAACCTGACCTACTTCTTCTTCCCGAACACGACCATCCTGGTGCAGCCCGACCATGCGCAGCTCAGCAGCCTGGAGCCGCTGGGCCCCAACCGTACCCGCGTGCACGAGCTCACGCTGATTCCCGAAGCCCCCGCCACGGACAAGGCCCGGGCGCACTGGGAGGCCAACGTGGCGCTGTACCGCCGCACCCTGGCAGAAGACTACGCGCTGGCCGAATCGATCCAGTCGGGCATGGCCAGCGGCGCCAACGAGTTCTTCACCTTCGGCACCTTCGAGTACAGCGCTTCGCGCTTTCATGAGCAGCTTGCGCAGCAGCTTGTAGACGCAAGCCCTTGAGCCTTGCGATTTCTACAATCCCCCGAGATGGCCAGCCCACCCAAGACCCGCAAGGACCTGATCCTCGATCGCGCCGAGCAGCACTTTGCCGACCACGGGTTCCAGGGCGCCTCGCTCTCGGCCATTGCGCGGGACTGCGAGGTGGGCAACCCGGGGCTGCTGCACCACTTTCCGAGCAAGGAAACGCTGTACCGGGCCGTGCTGGAAAAGCAGGCCGAGGAACTCATGGCGCGCATGCACAAGCGCGTCGACAAGGCCGGCAACCTTCAGGAGCGCCTGCAGGCCTACGTGGCGCTGCAGGTGGAGTGGATGCAGGCCCGCCCGACGGGCTTCAAGCTGGTCACGCGCGAGCTGCTGGACAACGCCGAGCGCATCCAGCAGGCCCAGGCACGTCCGCTGGAGAAGTTCCTGTTCGACAGCCTGGCGCTGCTCGCCGACGCGCAGGCCGCTGGCCTGATCCGCCGCGAATTGCCGGCCGTGGTCGTGCTGACGATCATCCTGGGCACGCTGAACTACGCCAAGATCGTGCGGCCCACCTTCGCCAAGGCCTTTTCGCAGCCCATGCTGAGAAGCGACGCGGCCTGGATGAAGGCCGTGGCGCACGACGTGCTGAGCGTCGTCTCGCCATGAGCCGCGTCATCGAACCCTGATTGCCCCGCCTGCAACCCCAACGCAAAGGAAGACATCTTGAAAACCCGCATCACCGAACTCTTCGGCATCCGCCACCCGATCATCCAGGGCGGCATGCACTACGTCGGCTTTGCCGAGCTGGCAGCGGCCGTCTCCAATGCAGGCGGCCTGGGCATCATCACCGGCCTGACGCAGAAGACGCCCGAGCTGCTGGCCAAGGAAATCGCGCGCTGCCACGAGATGACGGACCAGCCCTTCGGCGTGAACCTCACCTTCCTGCCGGCCTTCACCGCGCCGCCTTATCCCGAGTACATCGCGGCCATCGTCGAGGGCGGCATCAAGGCGGTGGAAACCGCGGGCCGCAGCCCCGAGGCCTACATGCCGGCGCTCAAGGCAGCGGGCATCAAGGTGATCCACAAGTGCACATCGGTGCGCCACGCACTCAAGGCCGAGCGCATCGGTTGCGACGCGGTCAGCGTGGACGGCTTCGAGTGCGGCGGCCACCCCGGCGAAGACGACGTGCCCAACATGATCCTGCTGCCGCGCGCTGCCGAGGAGCTGAAGATTCCCTTCGTCGCCTCCGGCGGCATGGCCGATGGCCGCAGCCTGGTGGCCGCACTCGCGCTGGGCGCCGACGGCATGAACATGGGCACCCGCTTCATCGCCACCAAGGAAGCGCCGGTGCACGACAACGTCAAGCAGGCCATCGTCAATGCCTCGGAGCTGGACACGCGGCTGATCATGCGTTCGCTGCGCAATACCGAGCGGGTCATCAACAACGCCGGCGTCGAGCGGCTGATCGCCATCGAGAAGGAGAAGGGCGAGACGCTGAAGATCGACGACATCATCGAGGAGGTGGCTGGCATCTACCCGAAGGTGATGATCCAGGGCGACATGGACGCAGGAGCCTGGAGCTGCGGCATGGTCGCGGGGCTGATCCGCGATGTGCCCAGCTGCGCAGAGTTGATCGAGCGAATCATGGCCGAGGCCCGCGGCCTCATCGCGCAGCGCCTGGCGGGCATGCTGGCCGCCTGAGGCGGCCCTCGCGCCCTACATCGACGTTTCGAGCATCTGCTTGTAGTCCTCGCGCGAGGCCAGCCGCGGGTTGGTCTTGTGGCAGTGGTCGGCCATGGCGCCGTCGATGATCCCCTCGAACATCGCGGGCGTGACGCCCATCTCGGCCAGCCCCTTGGGCAGGCCCAGGCGGGCGTTCATGTCGCGGATGGCCGGGCCCAGGTCGGCGGCGGTGTCCAGGTGCATGGCCTGGGCCATGCGCTGCAGGCGCTGGTCCTTGCGCACCGATTCGGCCTCGCTGTTGAAGGCGATGACGGCCGGCAGGAACATGGCGTTGAGCGTGCCGTGGTGCAGGCGCGGATCGATGCCGCCCAGGCTGTGGCTGAGCGAATGCACGCAGCCCAGGCCCTTCTGGAAGGCCATGGCCCCTTGCATCGATGCGCTCATGAGGTTCAGCCGCGCATCGCGGTCGCTGCCGTTGTTGGTGGCGCGCTCGATGTGGCCCCAGGCGCGCTCCAGGCCGTCCAGCGCAATGCCGTCGGCGGGCGGGTTGAAGGCGGCCGACATGAAGGTCTCCATGCAGTGGGCGATGGCGTCCATGCCGGTGGCGGCCGTCAGGCGCGGCGGCAGGCCCAGCGTGAGTTCCGGGTCGCAGATGGCGGCCTTGGGCATGATGTTCCAGCTGTGAAAACCCAGCTTGCGGTGGTCGTCCACGATGACGATGGCGCCGCGCGCCACTTCGCTGCCGGTACCGGCCGTGGTGGGCACGGCGATGAGCGGGGCCACCCGCTCGGTGATCTTGGGCGAGCCGCCTTCGATGGTGGCGTAGGTCTTGAGCGGGCCTTCGTGCGTGGCGGCAATGGCCACGCCCTTGGCGCAGTCGATGGCCGAGCCGCCGCCCACGGCCACCAGGCCGTCGCAGCGCTGGCTGCGGTACACCTCCACGGCGGCGCGCACGGCGGCCTCGGTGGGGTTCGACGGCGTCTGGTCGAACACCGCCACTTCCAGGTCGGCCAACGCATCGAGCGCCTTTTGCAGCACGCCGGCCGCACGCACGCCGGCATCGGTCACGATCAGGGGGCGGTTGATGCCCACGCGGGCGCATTCGCTGCTGAGCAGGCGGATGGCTCCGAATTCGAACTGGACTTGGGTCAGGTATTGGATGAGCGCCATGGTGTCGTCTTCTTCGGGGAGGCTACGATTGGGAGCCGTCCAATCTAGCAAATCCGGCCCCGGGCGGCGCAGGAAAGAAACCCTTGACCCCGCAAGCCGGGGTCGCAAGGGCGACAGCCGCAACCGCTACCCCACATCAATCATTCCCCGCCAGTGAAAGCCCCATCCCTCAATCCGAAGATGGCGGGCGTGGTCGAGCGCATGGAACGCGCTGGCCATCCGCCGCTTTACACCCTCAGCCCGCAAGAAGCACGCGCGTCCTACGAGAAGGCCGCAGGCGTGCTCGAAGTGCCGCGCCCGCAACTGGCCCGGGTCGAAGACCACCAGGTGACCTCGCGCGACGGCGTGCAACTGCCCATTCGCCTGTATGCGCCGTCGAGCGAGCGGCTGCCGGTGCTGCTGTATTTTCATGGCGGCGGCTTCACCATCGGCAGCATCGCCACGCACGACACGCTGTGCCGCGTGCTGGCCCACAAGGCCGGCTGCGCCGTGGTGTCGCTGGACTACCGGCTGGCCCCGGAGCACCGCTTTCCCACCGCGCACAACGACGCGTGGGACACCTTTGCCTTCGTGGCAGGCGAGGGCGGCAGCGCCCTGGGCCTGGACACATCGCGCCTGGCCGTGGGCGGTGACAGCGCCGGCGGCACGCTGGCCGCGGCCTGCGCCATCCAGGCGCGCGATGCGGGCATCGCCGTGGCGCTGCAGATGCTGTTCTACCCCGGCACCACCGCGCGCCAGGACACCGATTCGCACCGCCTGCTCACCCATGCGCCGCTGCTGTCCAAGGCGCTCATCGACTACTTCTTCGGCCAGTACATCTCCAGCCGTGAGCAGCGCGAAGACTGGCGCTTTGCGCCCCTGCTGGCCGACGATGTGGAAGGCGTTGCACCGGCCTGGATCGGCCTGGCCGAGGTCGACCCGCTGGTGGACGAGGGCATTGCCTATGCCGACAAGCTGCGCGCCGCCGGCGTGGCGGTAGACCTGGAGATCTACCGCGGCGTGACCCACGAATTCGTCAAGATGGGCCGCGCCGTTCCCGAGGCCTTGCAGGCGCAGGCCGATGCCGCGCGCGCGCTGGCCCAGGCCCTTTTTCCCTAAACGATTCCGAGAAAAAAGAGACAAGCCATGCAAGCCTTCGAGCCCAATGCCCCGCGCACGCGTGCCGACTTCCGCTTCTTCCACCGCCTGCGCGTGCGCTGGGCCGAGGTGGACATGCAGAAGATCGTCTTCAACGCCCACTACCTGATGTACTTCGACACGGCGGTGGCCGACTACTGGCGCGAGCTGGCCTTGCCCTACGAAGAGTCGATGCATTCGCTGCAAGGCGACCTGTACGTGCGCAAGGCCACGGTGGACTTCCATGCCTCGGGGCGCGTGGACGACGTGCTCGACGTGGCCATGCGCTGCGCCCGCATCGGCAACTCGTCCATCCTGTTCGAAGGTGCGCTGTTCCGGGGCGAGCAGTTCCTGGTGGGCTGCGATCTGGTCTACGTGTTCGCCGACCCGGCCACGCAGACCTCGCGCCCGGTGCCGCCGGCCCTGCGCGAAACGCTCACCGCCTACGAGGCTGGCGAAGCCATGTGCACGCTGCACACCGGCAGCTGGGACGAGCTGGGCGAAGGCGCCTCGGCCCTGCGCCGCTCGGTCTTCATCGAGGAGCAGTCCATTCCGGCCGAGCTCGAATGGGACGCGGACGACGCCACCGCCGTGCATGGCGTGGCCCGCAACCGGCTGGGGCAGGTGGTGGCCACCGGCCGCCTGCTGCGCGATGCGGCGCATCCGGGTAGCGCACGCATCGGCCGCGTCGCCGTCAACCGCGTGCTGCGCGGCGAGGGCTGGGGCGAGCGCGTGATGCGCATGCTCGAAGATGCGGCCAAGGCGCGCGGCGACACCGAAGTGCACCTGCATGCGCAGCGCAGCGCCGAGCGCTTCTATGCGCGCCTGGGCTACGTGCCGTGTGGCGAGCCCTTTGTCGAGGCCGGCATCCCGCACGTGGAGATGAGCCGCTCGCTCAAGGGCTGAAAAGCGCCCGATTCTTCGGCAAGCGGCTCGACGCTTGCCGTCGGCCACGACAGAATGCGGCGGGCGCCCGGCTGCCGCCGGGTGTCAATCCTTCAACTTCAAGAAGCGGGAGCATTCGAATATGTTGTTGCACACGATCCAACGCGGCTGGTGGGTACTGGCGCTGTACGGTGTGATCTCCATCCTGTTCGGCATTGGTGCGGTGGTGTGGCCACTGTCCACCGCGCTGGCCCTGGCCTGGGCCTTCGGCGTGATGGCCCTGGCCGAGGGCGTGACCAGCCTGGTGGCGCTGTTCGACAAGAGCACGCCCATCTCCAAGGGCTGGCTGGTTCTCTATGCGCTGGCTTCGATTGCATTCGGACTGGTGGCCGTGATCTTCCCCGGTGCCGTGGCGGGCGTGGTGCTCTTGTTCCTGGCGGCCTGGCTGGTGGTGGGCGGCATCTATCGCATCGTGTTCGCCATTCGGGTGCGCGAGCAGATCGAGGGCGAATGGTGGATCGGCCTGAGCGGGCTCCTGTCCATCATCCTGGGCGTTCTCTTTTTTGCCTACCCGGCGGCGGGCCTGGCGTCCGTCACGGTGTGGATCGGCGCTTTCGTGCTGATCTACGGCGTGTTCCAGGTCATGGCGGCGCTGCGCATTCGCAAGCTGGGTTCGGCGCTGCCTGCCAGGTAGGGCGGCGGGCAGGGCGGACAATCGGGGGGAGCGAGCCGAATCCCTCCTGAATTGCCCCCGTCCATGAACCTGCGCACCAAGATCGTTGCCCTGGCCGTCGCGCCCTTGCTGATGGCCCTGGTGCTGGTCGCACTGGCCGTGCGCCACCAGGAGCGCGAACTGGCCCGGCGCGAGCAAGCCCTGTTCGAGGAAGCGGCCATGGCGCAGCACCGCAACGAGCTGCGCAGCTATGTCGAGCTGGCCATGAGCACGCTGCGCCCGCTGTACGACGCCGGCCTGGACGACGATGCCACCCGCGCCGAGGCGCTGCGCCGCCTGTCCGCGCTGGACTACGGCGACAACGGCTACTTCTTCGTCTACGACCTGCAGGGCCGCGCCCTCATGCACTCGCGGCAGGCAGAGCTGGTGGGGCAGAACCTGTGGGAGCTGCGCGACCAGCAGGGCCGCTACACCATCCAGGACCTCATCGGCCGCGCCCAGGCCGGCGGCGGCTATGTCGAATACCAATGGCGCAAGCCCTCCAGCGCCCAGACCGCCCCCAAGCTCGGCTACGTCATTGCCCTGCCGCGCTGGAACTGGATGGTCGGCACGGGCCTGTACCTGGACGACATCCACGGCGTGATGCAGACGCTGGACCGCCAGATGAATTCGAACGTCTCCACCACCATGCTGTGGATCGTCGGCATTGCCGCCCTGGGCATCGGCGTGGTGAGCGCGGGCGGGCTCGCGCTCAACCTCAGCGAGCACCGCGAGGCAGAGGCCAAGTTGCGGCTGCTGGCCCGGCAGGTGGTGCAGTCCCAGGAAGAAGAGCGCGGGCACCTGGCGCGCGAGCTGCACGACGGCACCAGCCAGACGCTGGTGTCGGCCAAGCTGCTCATCGAATCGGCGGTCGATGCATTGCACCGCGAGCAGCACAACGCGCCGCCCACCCTGGGCAAGGCGCTGGAGCGGCTGAACCAGTCGCTGGTGGAAGTGCGGCGCATCTCGCACCGCCTGCGCCCGGCACTGCTCGACACGCTAGGCCTGCCGGCCGCGCTGGAGCGCTTGGGCGCCGAATTCGGGGAAGAGGGCGGGGCCGCCGTGGCCGTGACCGTGCAGGGCCCGGCGCGCGAGCTGCCCGAAGACGTGAAGACCGCGCTGTTTCGCGTGACCCAGGAGGCGCTGACCAACGTGCAAAAGCATTCGAATGCGGCCCGCGTTCGAATTGACCTGGCCTTCGATGAAGCCAGGGTGCGGCTGGTGATCGGCGACGACGGCAGGGGCTTCGACGTGGAGGCCACGCAGCTCGACCCGCACCGCGGCATCGGCCTGCGCAACATGCGCGAGCGCATCGCGGCCATTGGCGGCTACCTCGCCATCCACTCGAATGCGGGTGCGGGCACGCGCATTGCAGCTGCGGTGCCGATGCCCCGGCCGGAGGCGGCATGACGAGCAACGCGGTGGTGCGCCTCTTCCTGGTCGACGACCATCCGCTGGTGCGCGACGGCCTGCGTGCGCGGCTCGATCCCTTGCCGGGCATCCAGATCGTGGGCGAGGCCGGCAGCGCGGCCGAGGCGCTGGCGGCCATACCGGCCGCGCAGCCGCACCTGGTGCTGGCCGACGTTGGCATGAAGGACATGAACGGCATCGAGCTGGCCGCCGCCCTGCACGCCAGGCATGGCGAGGTGCGGGTGGTGATGCTCAGCATGTACGACAACCCCGAGTACGTGCAGCAGGCGCTGCAGGCCGGCGCGCGCGGCTACGTGCTCAAGGACGCGCCGGCGCAGGAGATCGTCGCGGCCATCGAGGCCGTTGCGGCCGGCGGCACCTTTCTCAGCCCCGCCGTGTCGCAGCGCCTGTTTCGCAACCAGGCGCCCAGGCCGCTGCTCACGCCGCGCGAGAGCGAGATTCTCTCGGCCCTGGGCCGCGGCGAATCGAGCAAGCAGATCGCACGCACCCTGGGCCTGAGCGTGCGCACCATCGAGGCACATCGGCAAAGCATCAAGCGCCGGCTGGGCATCGAGGGGCAGGCCGAGCTCATCAAGTACGCGGTGGAGCACGCCAGGCGATTCAGCGTCGACTGAACAGCACAAGGGTTATCCCTTAGGCAATGCCGCGTAGTCGATCTGCGCGGTCAGACGGATGCCGACGCATGCCCGGATCGCGACACTCCCCGGGGTTAGCGACCCAAGGAGACATCCGCATGCACAACATCCGCCGCCACCTGGTGTGGCTCGTCGTGGCCATCGTCGGCGCTTTTGCGCTCGGCACCGTGGCCCTCGCACGCGGTGAAGCCATCAGCGCCCTATGGGTGGTGGCTGCCGCCGTCTGCACCTACCTCATTGCCTACCGCTACTACAGCCTGTTCATCGCCGAACGCGTGCTGGGCCTGGACGGCAGCCGCAAGACCCCGGCGCACCGCCACAACGACGGCCTGGACTACGTGCCGACCGACAAGAACGTGCTGTTCGGCCACCACTTCGCAGCCATCGCGGGCGCGGGCCCGCTGGTCGGGCCGGTGCTGGCGGCTCAGATGGGCTACCTGCCGGGCCTCTTGTGGATCCTGGCCGGCGTGGTGTTTGCAGGCGCCGTGCAGGACTTCATCGTGCTGTTCATCTCCACGCGGCGCGACGGGCGCTCGCTGGGCGACCTGATCAAGCAGGAGATGGGCGCCGTGCCGGGCATGATCGCCCTGTTCGGCACCTTCATGATCATGATCATCATTCTGGCGGTGCTGGCCCTGATCGTGGTGAAGGCGCTGGCCGAGTCACCCTGGGGCACCTTCACGGTGGCCGCGACGATTCCGGTGGCGGTGTTCATGGGCGTGTACCTGCGCTACATCCGTCCCGGGCGCATCGGCGAGATTTCCGTCATCGGTTTCGTGCTGCTGATGCTGGCCATCTTCGGCGGCCAGGCCGTGGCCGGCAGCCCCACCTGGGCCCCGATGTTCACCTTCGACGGCAAGCAGCTCACCTGGATGCTCATCGGCTACGGCTTCATCGCCGCCAGCCTGCCGGTGTGGCTGCTGCTGGCCCCGCGCGACTACCTGTCCACCTTCCTGAAGATCGGCACCATCGTGGCGCTGGCCATCGGCATCGTGTTCGTCGCGCCGCCGCTGCAGATGCCGGCGCTGACGCAGTTTGCGCAAGGCAACGGGCCGGTGTGGTCGGGCAGCCTCTTTCCCTTCCTGTTCATCACCATCGCCTGCGGCGCGGTGTCGGGCTTTCACGCGCTGATTTCCTCGGGCACCACGCCCAAGATGCTGGACAACGAGCGCCATGCGCGCTTCATCGGCTACGGCGGCATGCTGGCCGAGTCCTTCGTGGCCGTCATGGCGCTGGTGGCTGCTTCGTGCATCGACCCGGGCGTGTACTTCGCCATGAACAGCCCCGCCGCGCTGGTGGGCAGCACGCCCGACGCCGTGGCGCAAGCCATCTCGACGTGGGGCTTCGTGGTCACGCCCGAGATGCTGGTGCAAACGGCCAAGGACGTGGGCGAGAGCACCATCCTCGGCCGCGCGGGCGGCGCGCCCACGCTGGCCGTGGGCATGGCGCACATCCTGCACCAGGTGGTGGGCGGACAGGCCATGATGGCCTTCTGGTATCACTTCGCCATCCTGTTCGAGGCGCTGTTCATCCTGACGGCGGTCGACGCCGGCACGCGCGCCGGGCGCTTCATGCTGCAAGACCTGCTGGGCAGCTTCGTGCCCGCGCTCAAGCGCACCGACTCGTTCGTGGCCAACCTGCTGGCCACCTTCCTGTGCGTGGCGGCCTGGGGCTACTTCCTGTACCAGGGCGTGGTCGATCCGCTGGGCGGCATCAATACGCTGTGGCCGCTGTTCGGCATCTCCAACCAGATGCTGGCCGCCGTGGCGCTGCTGCTGGGCGTGGTGGTGCTCTACCGCATGAAGCGCGAGCGCTATGCCTGGGTGGCCATTGCGCCGGCCATCTGGCTGCTGGTGTGCACGCTGACGGCCGGTTGGCAGAAGATCTTCTCGGCCGATCCCAAGGTGGGCTTCCTGTCGCATGCGGCCAAGTACGCCGAGGCGCTGGAAAAGGGCGCACTGCTCGCGCCGGCCAAGACGCCCGAGGCCATGTCGCGAATCATCTTCAACGACCGGTTGGACGCGGCCCTGTGCGCCCTGTTCATCTTCGTGGTGCTCAGCGTGCTGGTGTACACCGTGCGCAGCGTGATGGCCGCCAAGGCTTCATCCAAGCCCACGGCCAAGGAGACGCCGTTCGAGCCGGCGGCCGCCGTATGAACCTCGGCACCTCCTTGCCCGAGGCCGGGCGCTACCTGACCCGCTCGCTGGCGCAGTCGCTGCGCCTGATGGTTGGCCTGCCGGACTACGACGCCTACCTGACCCACATGGAACGCACCCATCCCGGCCAGGCCCCGATGAGCTACGAGGCCTTCTTCCGCGAGCGGCAGGAGGCCCGCTACGGCAGCGGGCGAGGGCGCTGCTGCTGAATACGAAGGCTCAGATGTCTTCGAGCAGGCCGTAGGGCAGGGGCTGCACGGCCAGCGCCACGCCTTGCGGCCCACCGGCACGCAGCTGGCCGTCCTGGAGCGCGGCAATCTGCATCGAGATCAGCGCGGCCCACGCGCCGTCCGGCGCCTGGGCTGCTTGCACCACGGTGCCCACGGGCTGCTCGGCATCGCTGGCCGCGAACACTTCCTGCCCGGCGGCCATGGCCTGGTCGGCCTGCACGATGTAGGCGCGACGCTTGAGCGTGCCCCGGAACTGGCTGCGCGCCACCACTTCCTGGCCCGGGTAGCAGCCCTTCTTGAAATTGACGCCGCCCACCGATTCGTAGTTGAGCATCTGCGGCACGAAGGCATCGAGCACTGGCGTGGTGAGCGTGGCGACGCCGCTGCGCACCTCGCCCCACTGCCACAGGGCCGGATCGAGTTCGGCGCCAACCGGGGCCGGCGTGCCGACAGGGGCAATCCAAAGGGCGCGCGCCACGCCGTCGGCCGGGTAGAGCGACACCACGCTGGCCTCGCCCTTGACGCTGCGGCGCCACGGCGTGGTCGTGGCTTCTATGTCGTTGGCCGCCAGGGCATCGCCGGCCAGGCCGTACAGGGCGAATTCGTCGCTGGCGTCGCGCAGTTTGGCCTTGGCACGCAGCACATACATCGACAGGCGCTTGAGCGTGGCCGCCAGGATGTCACGGCTGCACACCAGCAAGATGGTTTCGGGGTCCGGCCGGATGCCGACAAAGCTGGCAATCATGCGGCCCTTGGCGGTGCACAGGGCCGCCAGGCGAGCCTGCGTGCTGTCCATCAGGGAGAAGTCCTGCGTCAGCTGGCCGTGGAGAAAGCTGGCGGCATCGGGGCCAACGGCTGCAATCACGCCAAGTTGGGAAAGGGCGCAAGTCCCGCTGGGAAGCACATGGGCTGGTGTGGTCATTGCGTGAATTATCATGGGCCATTCGCTTTCCACCCGGGGCGCAGGGCCTTGCCGCAGGCGCGCCCGAATGCCCCCAGATCGCTCATCCGCGTCCCACACCGAAGTGCGCCGTTTCTTCCTCACCATCTTCTTCCTGGCTTCATTCCTTGCCCTGGGCGTGGGCGCCTTCGGCCTGTGGTGGCTGCATCAGCCCCTGAAGATGAAGGCCGCCAGCGTGGACCTGCCCGTCGAGCCAGGCACCACGCCGCGCGGCGTTGCCCAACTGGTGGCCGATGCCGGCGTGGACGTGCCGCCGCCGCTCTTGTACTGGTGGTTCCGCATCTCGGGGCAAGACAGGCTGATTCGCGCAGGCAGCTACGAGATCGAGCGCGGCGTCACGCCCAAGACGCTGCTGAACATCCTGGTGCGCGGCGAGGAAGCCACCCGCAGCCTGGTGCTGGTAGAGGGCTGGAACTTCCGCCAGGTGCGCGCCGCCCTGGCCAAGGCAGACCAGCTCAAGCCCGACACCATGGGCGAATCGGATGAAGCCCTGATGGCCAAGGTGGGCCGTCCGGGCGTGGCGCCGGAAGGGCGCTTCTTCCCCGACACCTATACCTACTCCAAGGGCTCCACCGACGTGGCCCTGCTGCAGCGCGCCATGCGGGCCATGGACCGCCACCTGGATGCCGCCTGGGCCGCCCGGGCCGCCAACTTGCCCCTCAAATCGGCCGATGACGCGCTGATTCTGGCCAGCATTGTCGAAAAGGAGACAGGCAAGGCGGCCGACCGTCCAGAAATCGCCGCGGTCTTCATCAACCGCCTGCGCGTGGGCATGCCGTTGCAGACCGACCCGACCGTCATCTACGGCATGGGTGCCAGCTTCGACGGCAACCTGCGCAAGAAAGACCTGCAGACCGATACGCCCTGGAACACCTACCTGCGCGGCGGCCTGCCGCCCACGCCCATCGCCATGCCGGGCAAGGCGGCGCTGCTGGCGGCGGTGCAGCCAGCGCAAAGCAAGTCGCTGTATTTCGTGTCGCGCGGCGACGGGAGCAGCCAGTTTTCCAGCTCGCTCGACGAGCACAACCGGGCGGTCAACCGCTACCAAAGAGGCAACAAATGAGTGCCCTGTTCTTGAGCCTGGAAGGCATCGACGGCGCCGGCAAGTCCAGCCACCTCGACGCCATCGAGGCGCTGCTGCGCGCCCAAGGCCGCACCGTGACGCGAACCCGCGAGCCAGGCGGCACGCCGCTGGCCGAGCAGCTGCGCGACATGATCCTCAAGCAGCCGATGGACCCGCTGACCGAATCGCTGCTCGTGTTCGCCGCGCGGCGCGACCACATCGTGCAGGTGATCGAGCCCGCGCTGGCTCGCGGCGACGTGGTGCTGTGCGACCGTTTTACCGACGCCACCTTCGCCTACCAGGGAGGCGGCCGCGGTTTCGATACCCAGGTGCTGGCCACGCTCGAGCGATGGGCCCAGGCCCGGCCCGACGAGGGCGCCAGGCTGCTGCAGCCCGACCTGACCCTGTGGTTCGACCTTCCGCCCGAAGTGGCCGCGGCCCGCCTGGCCGATGCCCGCACGCCCGATAAGTTCGAGGCGCAATCGGCCGATTTCTTCCGCCGCGTGGCCTCGGGCTACGCCAAGCGCGCGGCGGCCGACCCGTCGCGCTTCGTGCTCATCGACGCCAACCGCACGCGCGAAGAAGTCTGGACGCAAGTTGCGCAGGCATTTCAGAAGCGGGGCATCGGCGCATGACGGTCCTGGATTCTTCGAGCTGGTTGGCCGCTCCGTTGCAAGGCCTGTTGAAGCAGCGCGGTCACGCCTGGCTGCTGCAAGGCCCCTCCGGCCTGGGCCAGTACGACCTGGCGCTGGCCCTGGCATCGGCCTGGCTGTGCGAGAACCCCACGCCCCATGGTACCTGCGGCCAATGCCCGAGCTGCCACGCCATCGAGGTGCGCACCCATGCCGACCTGTGCGTGCTGATGCCCGAAGTGGCCATGCTCGAGCTGGGCTGGCCGCTGGACGAGAAGACCCAGGCCGACCTGGACGACAAGAAGCGCAAGCCCAGCAAGGAAATCCGCGTGGAGGCCATGCGCGATGCGGTGGCCTTTGCGCAACGCACCAACGCGCGAGGCCGCGGCAAGGTCGTGCTGGTGTATCCGGCCGAGCGCATGAACAACGTCACCGCCAACACGCTGCTCAAGACGCTGGAAGAGCCCGTGGGCGATGTGCGCTTCGTGCTGGCCAGCGAAGCCGCGTGGCAGTTGCTGCCCACCATCCGCAGCCGCTGCCTGGGCTACACCATGCCTTGGCCGCAGCCGCAGGAGGCGCAAGCCTGGCTGGTGGGGCAGGGCGTGCCGGCTCCCGAGGCCGTGGCGCTGCTGCGCGCCGCCGGCGGACGCCCCAACGATGCGCTGCGCCTGGCGCGCGCAGGCCTCACGGCGCAGGCCTGGTCGCGCCTACCGCAAGCCATCCGGCGCGGCGAAGTGGCGGCGCTGTCCGAGCGCAGCCCGGCGCAGGCCATTGACGTGCTGCAAAAGCTCTGCCACGACCTGTTGGCCGTGGGCACAGGCGCCCAGCCGCGCTTCTTCGAAACGGCCGACCTGCCGCCGTCGCCGCCGATACGCAACCTTTCGACTTGGTCCCGCTCGCTCGCCAGTGCGGCAAAAACGGCAGAACACCCGTTCAACGCCGGCCTGATGCTCGAAGCGCTTGTGAGCGAGGCAAAAGTCCACCTAAACTCGGCCGGAAAACCCTCCCGCCCATGAGCACATCCCTACCGTCTGCCGCCACACCTCGCCCCAGCGTCATCCAGCTGGCCATCAAGGAAAAGGGCGCGCTGTATGCCGCCTACATCCCGCTGTTTGCCGAAGGCGGCATCTTCATTCCCACCTCGCGCGAATATCGCCTGGGCGACGACGTCTACGTGCTGCTCACGCTGCCCGACGACCCCACGCGCTACCCGGTAGCGGGCAAGGTGGCCTGGATCACGCCCGAGCGCGCCGCCGGCAACCGGGCGCCCGGCGTGGGCATCCGATTCCCCTCCGATGAGAAGTCGCGCCAGCTCAAGGCGAAAATCGAGGATGTCCTGGGCGGCACCATCGCCTCGGACCGGCCCACCCAAACCATCTGACGACGAACGCCGTCCTGCCAGGGACCTAGAAAGCGGGCCTCCACGGAGGCCCGCACCGTTTTCAGCATGCCAACTGTCTTCAGATGTTCACCGACTCTCATTGCCACCTGAGCTTTCCCGAATTCGCCTCGCAGATGGACGAGGTACGTGCCGCCATGGCCGCCGCCCAGGTGGACCGCGCCCTGTGCATCTGCACCACGCTGGAAGAGTTCGACGCGGTGCAGGGCCTGGCTGTGCGCTACGACAACTTCTGGGCCAGCGTGGGCGTGCACCCCGACAACGAGGACATCGAGGAGCCGACGGTGCAGCGCCTGGTGGAGCTCTCGAAGCGTCCCAAGGTCGTGGCCATTGGCGAAACCGGCCTGGACTACTACCAGATGGAAGAGCGCAAGGGCGGCCGCAGCGTGGCCGACCTGGAATGGCAGCGTGACCGCTTCCGCGTCCACATTCGGGCTGCGCAGGCCGTGCGCAAGCCGCTCATCATCCACACCCGCGAAGCCTCTGCGGACACCGTCGCCATCCTGAAAGAGGAGGGCGAGACCGGTTCCGGCCAAGCGGCAGGAGGCGTTTTCCACTGCTTCACCGAAACCGCCGAGGTGGCGCGCGCCGCGCTGGACCTGGGTTTCTACATCTCCTTCTCGGGCATCCTGACTTTCAAGAAGGCCGAGGACCTGCGCCAGGTGGCCGCCTTCGTGCCGCTGGACCGCATGCTGATCGAGACCGACAGCCCGTACCTGGCCCCGGTGCCTTTCCGCGGCAAGACCAACAGCCCGGCGCTGGTGCCTTATGTCGCCAGGCAGATTGCCGAAATTCGACAACTCCCCATCGAGCAGATTGCCGAAGTTACAAGTAACAACTTCGAGACCCTGTTCCACGACGTTAAAGCAGCATGAAAAAATACTTCAATATATTCGCCTATCTTGCTGTCACGCTTGCATTTTCTTCCAATGCATTTGCAGACGCGCAGCTTGACTTGTTTCGCGCCGCACGGGCGGACAACCCCAGCGGCGTGAAGAGCCTGATCGAGCGCGGCGTGAACCCGAACCTGCGCGACGAGCACGGCCAGACCGCTTTGCTGGTGGCCATGCGCGAGCCGTCGCCGCGGGTCATCGACGTGATGGTCGCGTCACCCAAGGTGGACGTGGATGCCGCCAACAGCAAGGACGAGACGCCGTTGATGATCGCCGCCATCAAAGGCGACCAGGCCCTGGTGGCCAAGCTGCTGGCACGCGATGCCGCCGTCAACAAGCCGGGCTGGGCACCGCTGCATTACGCGGCCACCAACGGACATATCTCGATCATGAAGGTGCTGCTGGAGAAGTCCGCCTTCATCGATGCACAGTCGCCCAACGGCACCACGCCGCTGATGATGGCCGCCGGCTACGGCAGCCCCGAGGCGGTGAAGCTGCTTGTCGACGAAGGTGCCGACCAGAGCATGAAGAACCAGCAAGGCATGACCGCGCTGGACTTTGCCAAGCGCGCCCAGAAGAGTGAATCGATCGAGTTGCTGTCGCGTGGCCAGGCGGCCGCGAAGAAGAAGCCTAGCGACGGCAAGTGGTAGTTGCGCGCAAGGCGCGCCGACCGAGCTGGCGCCTTGCCAGCCTTGCAATTGCTCAATGATTTGCGCGAAATTGATATTTGTTTTCGCTTTTCAGCTAATCATTGAGCGCTAATCACGACCCGAAGAACGGCTGCCAATTTCCTCGCGATTGCTTGGTGGAAATCACCGGCATTTTTCGCGGCGATGCCTCTTTTCAATACACGTTTACTTACGGCCGCCCTTGGCGCGGCGGCACGCGCGCGCGCCTTTGATGTGCAAACGTGTGCTCTTTGGCGTCGATTTTGCAAGAGCGAGGGCGAAGAACGCAGCAAAGGCTGCCAATCTTGCCTGAGGTTTGCGCTTTTGCGTCATGGCGTCCTGGGGTCTGACGCTGCTTGAGTGAAATGAACATGGAATGATGTAACTAACAGCAACACTTATAGACGCGAAAAATATTCATTGCGACATTGTTACCGCCAACGCCTGCGGGGAGCTTCGGGAGACCTCGCGGGAAAAGAAGATCGATAAATGATGGAGGTCAGGCAATGGACCGAAGAGGGAGTGGAGCGGCCGCCTTTGGCGGACCGGCGGAATTGCGTGTTGCCGAATTGGGTGACAGTCGCAGGCAATCAATTTCCAGCAGGCACCGATTCAGACGCAAGGCTCTGGCTGCAGCAGTCGCGGGCTTGGCCTTGGGCGTGCCGGTTGCGGGGATGGCAATGCCGGTATTCGTCAACAACGACCCCAATGTCGACGCGCCGTGCTCGCCTTCGACCGCGGCTGGCCTTGTCTACCGCAACAACCCCGGCGCCTCCAATCAGGGCACAACCGGAGGGCCCGTTGCCGGAAGTGGCGGCGGCACTTATGGCTGGGCATCCGGCTGCGTCAGCAACGGTAGCGGCTTGGGCTACACGGTGCTGGGTTCGTTCGCCAGCGGTGGTACTTCCACCGGAGTGGTTGCCATCGGCAACCAGGCCAAGGCAGGGGCCAACTTCGCAACAGCCTTGGGGACCGAGTCACTGGCCAGCGGCGTGGCCAGCATAGGCCTGGGCACGGGCACCGTCGCATCGGGCATCAATGCCGTCTCGATCGGCGGTGGTGGTTCGTCGATCCTGGGCGCGACGAACTCCACCAAGGCGTCTGGCGCGGGCTCGATCGCGATCGGTGTCAATGCCACCAAGGGTGCGCAGGCCCTGGCCGACGATTCCATTGCACTGGGCGGCCAGGCACTGGTCACAGCCCCCGCCGGCTCCGGGATTGCCGTGGGACGCGGCGCCACCACGCAGGGCGCCTTCGGCATCGCCATGGGCGATGGCGCGGTAAGTGGCGCGACGGGGCAGAACGTGGCCATCGGTTCTGGCGGTACCACTGCCAACGCGGCCGACGCAACAGGCGGCGCGGTGGCCATCGGCCGAGGGCAGAAAGCCACTGGCAACGGGGCTGTGGCCATTGGCGACCCGAATGTTGCCAACGGCACCGGCGCAGTGGCACTGGGCGCTGACAACACGGCGGCCGGCGACGCGGCAGGCACCACGGCAGCCGATGGCGCGGTGGCCATCGGCAACGGCAACTCGGCCCTGGGCACGGGCAACGTGGCCATCGGCAGCGGCAGCACCGCCAGCGGCACCGGCTCCATCGCGATGGGCGTGGGCGCCACGGCAGGGGCGGACAACACCCTGGCGCTGGGTACCGGCGCCAAGGCGGGGGAGGCCGGCGCTGTAGCGCTGGGTTCGGCCAGCGTGACGGCCGCGGCCGTGGGCACCGCCAGCGCCGTGATCGGTGGCGTGACCTACAACTTTGCCGCCACCGCGCCCGCCAGCACCGTCAGCGTGGGTGCCGCGGGGGCGGAGCGCACCATCACCAACGTGGCTGCCGGCCGCATCAACGCGGCCAGCACCGATGCCATCAACGGCAGCCAGCTGGACGCCAGCAACCAGGCCATCAACTACATCAACACACTGGCCAGCACGGTGCCCAACACCTGGATCATCGGGTCGCCGACGGCCTATGTGGGGCCTGCATCGACGGGCACCAACAGCACTGCGAACGGCGCCAACGTCGTCTTCGCGCTGAGCGCCACACCAGTGTTCTCGAGCGTGAGCATCTTCAACGGCCCGAGCTTGACCACCAATGGCATCAGCTTGGGCGGGAAGGGAATTCGCAACGCGGCGCCCGCGGTGAACGGCACGGATGCCGTCACCCTGAACCAATTGAACGCGGCCGTGCGGGCGGCTGTGGCGCCGCTGCAGGCCCGCATCGACGATGTGGGCAACAAGGCCTATGCCGGGGTTGCATCGGCCATGGCCATGGAAAGTCCGCCGTACATCCCGGGAAAGACAACCATGACCGCGGGCGCCGGCTATTACCAGGGCCAGGGCGGCGCGGCCGTGGCGTTGCGCCGCACGGCGGACAACGGGCGCTGGAGCGTGATTGGCGGCGTTGCGCCGAGCTCCGGCGGCGTGGCAGCGCGCCTGGGCGTCTCCGGGGTTCTTCAATAGGAAAAAAGGGAGGGAAATCAAACCATGAACCATCGAACCACCGTGCTGCGTTCGGCCGTTGTACTTGCCGGCGCCTTGTGCGCCATCGGCGCAGGCCCGGCGCAAGCGCAGCAAGAGGTCAAGTTCCCGGACCTGGCCAGCAGCTACCTCAAGTCCGGTGATTTCATCGGTCCTGACCACCCGCTGCGTGTGCGGCCCGGAATGAACAAGGACCAGGTGCGACTGGAGTTGGGCAACCCGCAATTCAGCGAAGGCATCTTCGGCGTGAGCGAATGGGATTACGCCTTCAACTTCTACACCGGCAAGGGCAATGAGTACGTGACCTGCCAGTTCAAGGTGAAGTACGACAAGACGGGTGGCGACTACCGGGTGGCCAGCACCCATTGGAAAGGCGCGGGCTGCCCGCCGGACCAGACACAAGTAGCCGTAGCGCCCGTGCCGCCCGTGGCGCCCCTGCAATGCAAGCCTTGCAGCAGCAGCAAGACTACGCTGCGCGCCGATGGCATGTTCCGGTTCAACGGCGCACGGGAGTCCGATCTGCTTGCCGAAGGACGCCGGCAGATCGGCGCGCTCGCCGCGTCCATCAAGGCAGATGCCGCAGGTATTCGCCAGGTCGTCGTGACGGGCTACACAGACCGGCTTGGTGGCGAGGAATACAACGACAGGCTGTCGCTCGCGCGAGCCGAAACCGTTGCTGCGGTGCTGGCAAGCCAGGGTGTGGACGCCTCGCTGATTCGCGCCGTCGGGATGGGAGAAAGGAACCCGGTCACCACAAGTTGCCAGGGGACCAAGGCCACGCCGCAGTTGGTCAGCTGCCTGCAGGCTGACCGGCGTGTGGAGATTGAGTTGATGCCGAATCAGTGACGGGGCCGCTGCCGCATTCTCTTGTCAATTCCAGGTTCAGAAGTCGTTCTTCCAGCCAAGTAGAAATGTCGTGTTTTTTCACTTGGCTTTGATTCGAACTCGGTGGTCTTCAGGCCTTCCCATTGCGCACCAGCCAGCCCCGCCGAAGGCCATCACACCCGCCTGAACTTCATTCCTGAATTTCAAGCGCCCCAACGCTGTTCAGAAAGTCTGGCCACCGCCATCACCGCGGCGTGCAGGTCCGCTTCGCTCAGTTGCCGTGCAGACTTCGTGCCGGGCAGGGCGCGCTTGGCGTAGGGCGCCTGGCCCTGATTCGTGCGCGAGGGCGTGCTGGACTTCCTGCGGTTGTCGCGCTGGGCTTGGATGATCTGTGCGGCCTGCAGTGCCTGGCTCAAGCGCTTGTTCTCCACAATGGCCGCCGTGTCCACCTGAGGCAGCCGGTCATAGCGCTCGTAGGCCAGGCTCGCGCCCTCGGCGCGCAGCTCGATGCGCCCATCCGGGTACTCATAGACATCGATGTAGCGATGGATCAGTTTGCGGCTCTGGGACGTGTCCTTGAGCAGATAGATGATCTTGTCGTGCTGCAGCGTCAGCGACTGCGACACCTTGCGCTGCAGCCGCCATGTGAAGATCAGATCCAGGTCCTCGTCGGCGCGCACAGGCCGATGCGCATCGAAGTCCTTGCGCGGCGCCTTGCCAAAGCGCGCATTGAAATCGGCCATGAAGTGCGGGGCGAAGGCATTGGCGGCTGCCAGCGTGCTGATGCCGCGCAATCGCATCTCCTTGACCAGGCGGTCCTGCAGCGTCAGGTTGGCCCGCTCCACACGCCCCTTGGCCTGGCTGGTGTTGGCACACATCAGCTCGATGTTCAGCTCGTACAAGGCGCGCCCGAACTGCGTGGCGCCGCGCCCGAACTCCACCGACTCGCGCAGCGTCCGAAAAATCCCCGCCTTGTCGCTGTAAAAGGCCACCGGCTTGCCGTGCTGCTGAAGGTACCCACGCGTGGCCTCGAAGTACGCAAAAGCCGACTCGGTGGGCACAAAGTGCAGCTGCATCAGGCGGCCGGTGGCGTCATCGATGAACACCAGCAGCGTGCACGCGGGCGCCCGCTCCTCAAACCACGCATGGTCGCTGCCATCGATCTGAACGAGCTCGCCCAGGCACGCGCGGCGGTTGCGCGGCTGGTGGATCTTGGCCGCGCGCTGCTTGCGCGGGATCCACAGGCCCGCGGCCGTCATCAGCTTGCGCACGGTCTCCTTGGCGAGCGGCAAGCCGTGACACTCGCGCAGCTTCTCGCAGGCCAGCGTCGGTCCGAAGTCCGCGTATCGATCCCGAATGAGCGTCAGCACACGCTCTTGGACGCCGGGCTCCAACTGATGGTTGCTGGGCCGCCCGCGCTTGCGAGAGACAAGCCCCGAGGCTCCGTCAGCCTTGTAGCGATCGACCAAGCGCTCCATCTGTCGTCGACTCAGCCCTAGGCGCTGCGCTGCCTGGCCCATGCGCAACATCCGATCTACAACGGCCTGAACCGTCTTGAGTCGATCAACCTCGCGCATGCTCATCGTGATGGTCTCGTTCAACATCGCCATGGTCTGCACCTCGCTTGGGGGGCAGACTTTGCGACATTTCTACTTAGCCAAAACGCGACATTACTAATTAGCCCCTACATCCTTGATAGATACAATGTGCATTATGTAAAATCATAAAGCCGGCTACAGCAAAGCGCGCGACTCTGTCAGTCGGGCGACAACAACTCACCTACCAAATCGCTCTCCTCGCGACAACATTTGCGCATTTGGGTGAGTTCCTCGGAAAGAGTCAAGATGCTGTCGCCGTCTTGTCGAGTTGCGGTCTGTCGATGGCCGATCCATGATTCCCACATGAGCAAACCAGCCCGGAAGCGGATAAAGGCGCGGGTTCCCGCAGAGTTGGCTGCGCAGGTTGATCACTTTGTGGAGCAGTATGGTCGAACGCGCGCGTGGGCGACCACGAGAGCTCTTGAGACGTGGGTTTGCAAAGAGCAAGAACGGCTTCGACTTACCAACGAAGGCCTAGATAGCGTTGCTACCGGTCGCGTTGTCGAACATACCGATGTTGCCGCGTGGGCGGAAAGTTTGAAGACGCCGAACGTGCTGCCGCGCCCTCGGTCAAAGCAATAGGCAGATCATCATTCGGACAAATTCCGGGTCAGTCGGACACGGGCGGTTGGCGTCCGGCCGAGCCGCCGAGCTGCAGGTAAACAGGGGCAACGCCGTAAAAGTCGTAGTCGCAGCGCCCTCCCCTAGGTCGAATCAAGCCCCCCGTCGCCGTCCGCATTCCCACGCTGAGCGGCGGGGCTGCAGCGTTTGCGGTCCTTCGTTCGAGTGGGCACGGTTGACCGCAATCTGGCGCTCTGCGGCCATTCGCTGCGGGACGCTGAGCCGAACCGTCAGCAAGCCGGGCCAGGAGCAACGGCCAGACCTTTGAGAACCCGATCACTCGGGGCTTAACTCAGACCGCTGCAGACTGTCCCTTGGAATGCCGACGAAGCATCCGCCCTCGATTGGCTCGCGCGGCCGGCGAGGGGCTCCGCGGCGGCGGAGGGTGCGTGGCCGCAGCGCTTCGGGGACGCGTCATCCGGTTACGAAGCAGCTGCGTACGCGGAACTTTCGGCGGCGGGGCTTTGCGGGGCCGGTGTTTGGGGTCAGGCGCATCGCCTCGGTCGCGTGATTTCAACTCCTCGTAAATCACTGCGGCGGCGAGTTCCTTGGCGATTTCATAGGAGTCTTCGGCGGGAGGCGCGCTCTTGGCCGGCTTGAGCCGATACTCTGTCGCCTCCCGGCTTGCCTCCCAGACCTGCCACATCTCACGCGTGATCGGATCGACGTAGGCGGTCATGCGTTCGCCGACGGATGTCAGCGATTTGATGTTGCGCCCCATCCTTCTAACGGTGATCTCGAAGTGCTTGCGATTGGGATCGACGGCACCGCGAGGGGGGATGGGTTCGCTCCGCTTCATTCGAAACCGTCCGAGCAATTGCCACCATTTTCTTGGGGAGGGGTTGCCCGTCAACCTGGTGTACTCGGCAAATGCGTTCAGCCCTGCGTTTGCAGCGAGTTTCCGCGCCGGCCGGATCTGCTCACTGATGCACTTCTGGAGATCAGTGGTCATCTCCCCGTCCAGGTGTTCACGGAGCACCATCGTGGTCGTAATGACGGCGGAGATCATGTCCTTCACGGCTTTTACGCCGCCCTTCATCTTGGGCAACTCGGTCACCGGGATTGCCTGCAACTGCGTGAGTGCCGCCTCCATCTTGGCCAGCTCCAGGCGCACGTTGGTCTGCGACCAATGCATATCCAGCGACTCAGGCGGGCGATCCTCTTGAATGGTGAGCGAGCGAACTTGCACCCAGGTGTGCCAGATGAAGTCATACAACTGCGCCATCCGCTCGTTCGTCTCTTTCGCGGCGCGTTCGCGATCCCTCTTGAGCTCCTGCTTGAACTGGGAGTTGGCGAGGGCGAACGATCCAAAGATGGCCGCAATCGCTATGGCCGCCTGACTCCAAGAGGCCAACGCGGCACTGTCGCTGTCGCGGATGAGGGTCTCGATGCGCTCTAGAAGTGCAAGGATCGAATCCATCGAAACACCTCCTGCTCGGACGAGTGACTATGGCCGCGAACTCACCTCATCAACCGCGACTGCAGGGCCGTTGCGCCCAATGAGGAGTGGCTCACGGACATCACCGAGTTCCAGATACCGGCCGGCGATGTTTATCGCAGG
>JAFEEG010000014.1:64010-190063 GCA_018241225.1 Pseudomonadota bacterium | reverse complement strand
ATCTGAGACATATAAGGAGACAAGCGCCATGCCCCAGCAGGAAGCCATTCGCCCCAAGACCTTTGCGCACGTGGTCTACCGCACCTACCAGTTCGACAAGATGCTGGACTGGTACGTGACGGTGTTCAACGGCAAGGTCCAGTACCAGAACCCCGTCATTGCCTTCGTGACCTACGACGACGAGCACCATCGCGTGGCCTTGCTCAACATGTCGATCGTCAAGGGTGAATCGGACGCGCGCGCGCCGCGCGGCCAGCCGGGCATGGACCACGTGGCCTATGGCTACCGTGGCCTGGGCGAGCTGATGGACAAGTACGTCGAGCTCAAGGCGCATGGCGTCCTGCCCTACTGGTGCATCCATCACGGCATCACGGTGTCGCTCTACTACGCCGACCCGGACGGCAACCAGATGGAGTTCCAGACCGACTGCTTCACCAGCAACGACGACGCCAACGGCTTCATGCACGGACCGAACTTCGAGATGAACCCGATCGGGGTGGAGTTCGACCCCGAGGCCATGCTGGCGCAGCTGCGGGCAGGCACGCCCGAATCGCAGCTGCTGCCGCGGCGCGAGCAACTGCCGGTGTCGGAGATTCGCGGCTCGATGCTGGGCTGATCGCCCTTCAGGGGGAAAATCCGGGCATGGCCTCCAGTGATGCCCACACCCCCCACGCCGCATGAGCCACGCATCGGAATTCGTGCGCAGCGGCACCCTGGCCGGCTATGTCGAGCTGGTCAAGTCGCTGGGCCGCGACCCGTACGCCTTCATGAAGACCGTGGGGCTGCACCCGAAGTTTCTCGATGACTCCGAGATGCTGATTCCGCGCGATGCCGTGCGCGAGCTGCTGGAGATGACCGCGCGCGCCACGCAGACCGAAGACCTGGCCTTGCGCCTGGCCGCGCAGCGCCGCCTTTCCGCCCTGGGCCCGATTAGCCTGGTGATCCGCGAGGACCCCACGCCGCGGGCCGCGCTCGACACGCTGTGCCGCTACCTCAAGCTGGTCAACGCATCGCTCACCATCTGCGTCGAGGACGCCGGCAGCATGGTTGTGATCCGCGAAGACCTGCTGCCCACACCGGGCGTGCCCATGCGCCAGTCGGTGGAGCTGGCGGTGGGCACCATGTGCCGCATGCTGGGCGAGCTCATCGGCGAGCACTGGCATCCGCTGGAGGTTTCGTTCACGCACCGTCCACCCCGGAGCGGGGCGGCGCACCGCGCCTTCTTCGGGCGCAACGTCAAGTTCAACCAGGAGTTCGACGGGCTGGTCTGCCTTGCCAGCGACCTGTCCAAGCCGCGCGCATCGGCCGACCAGGTGGCGGCCGGCTTTGCCCGCAAGCACCTGGAAGCCGCCCTGGCCGACCGCAGCGAAAGCGCGCAGGAAAGCTGCCGCCAGATCATCCTGGCGCTGCTGCCCGGCGGCACCTGCAGCGTGCGCGAGGTGGCGCGCTTCCAGCACATCGACCGGCGCACGCTGCATCGCCGGCTCGACGCCGAGGGCCTGACCTTCAGCCAGCTGCTCGACCAGGTGCGCGCAGACCTCGTGCGGCACCACCTGGGCGAAAGCGACCTGCCCATGAGCGAGGTGGCGCAGCTGCTGGGCTTTGCCCGGCCCAGCAGCTTCAGCCACTGGTTCCAGAAGAAGTTCGGCTGCAGCGCCTCGCAGTGGAGCAAGCAGGCAGGCGCCGTGGCGGCGCCGACATAGACGAGTCAGCCGAGCCTTCGAGCGCGTTCGCCGATGGATGCGAGCAGGGCCAGCGCCCGCTGCGCCGCCTGCTCGCCGGCCGCCATGTCGCCGCGTACGAAGAGCGGGCGAAGCTCCTCGATCTCCTCGAGCTGCGCGATCAGCTTGGGCTCGGCCAGCTTGTACTTGCGCAGCACGCTGACCATGCACATGGAGGCGTGCACCAGGTCTTCAGACGCCGCGCTGGCGCCCACGCGGTGCAGCACATGGTTGACCCAGTGCGTGCCGGCCAGCATGGCCGCCTCGATGCGGATCTCCCAGTCGGCGTTGCCCAGCTTGGCGAGCGAGCGCTCGATGCGCTGCGCCTTGTCGAGGTGATGTTCGGGCGTCATGCAAGTGCCTCCTGCCCCAGCAGGGCCTGGTAGACCGAGAGCGCCTGGCGCATGGCCTGCTCGCATTCGTCGACGATGGCCTGGGTGGGCACGCGGTCGCCACGCAGGCAGGGGTCGCGATGTTCTTCCAGCGCATGCAGCGCGGCTTCCAGGTGCTGGATGGGCCGGGGCATCTCGCCTGGAATGGGCGGCCAGCCGACATGGCTCACGTCGCCCGGGCCGCGCAGCTCGCGCCGCCAGCTGCCGTCGGCCTGCGGCACCACGTGAACGCCGGGAATGGTGGAGAAGACGCGGTCCTCGCTGGTCAGGCCCGAGGCATGCAGCGAGGCATTCCAGATGTTGGTGCCGGCCGTGAGGCTGGTCCAGTACCAGAGCTCGAAGTCAACCAGCGGGTCGAGCCGGCCGCGCAACGCCAGCAGGCGGCGGATCTTCTCGGCGTGGGATGCGATCTTCATGCGCTGCGCTACTCCGGCTTGATGTTGCCGTCCACCACCACCTTGCGCCAGGTCGCCAGGTCGTTCGTGATTGTCTGCACGAACACCTCGCGCGATACGGCTTGTGCGGGCGGCACGTTGGCCTGCAGCAGCGACTCCTTGAACGCCGGCTCCACCTGCTCGTGGTTGATGGCGTCGTGCAGGCGCTGCACGATCTCCGCCGGCGTGCCCTTGGGCGCGAAGATGCCTTGCCAGCCCGCGGGAGTGAATGGGTAGCCCTGCTCGGACAACACCTTCACATCGGGCAGCTTGGGGCTGCGCACCGTGCCGGTCAATGCAATGGGGCGCAGCTTGCCCTGCGCAATGAAGCCCAGCGGCGATGCCACGTCGATCCAGCCGATGGGAATCACGCCGCCGACGATGTCGGTCAGCAGGCCGGGCGCCGTCTTGTAGGGTACGTGCTCGATGGAAAGACCCGCGCGCTGTTTGATCCACTCCATGGTCAGGTGGCCGTTGGAGCCGATGCCCCAGCTGCCGAAGGACGAATACTTCTTCGGTTCGCGCCGGATGAGATCGACCAGCTCGGGCAGGGTCCTGGCAGGCACCGAAGGGTGCACGGCCAGCAGCACGCCGCCCACCGAGGACAGCGCCACCGGCTCCAGGTCGCGCAGCGTCTTCACCGGCAGGTCCGGATTCAGCGCCTCGGCCATCACCATCGACGACGCGGTGCTGTGCAGGATGGTGTAGCCGTCGGGTGCGGCGGTCTTCACGGCCGTGGAGCCGAGCAGGCCGTTGGCGCCGGGGCGGTTTTCCACCACGAAGGGCTGGCCCAGCGTTTCCTGCAGCCGGTTGTAGAGCTGGCGGGCCAGCACGTCCAGCACACCGCCCGCGCCGCCGGGTACGATGACCTTGACCGGCCGCGATGGCCAGGCCTTGGCGGCGGCACCTTGCGCACCGGCCAGGCTGCAAGCCAGCGATGCGGCGGTGCCCAGCACCAGTTCCCTGCGCGTGAGAGACGCGGCCATGGCTTACTGCCCCAGTGCCATGTCGGGCTTGCGCAGGAAGCCCTGGTTGCCGCCATTGCGGTTGGGCGCAAAGCCGTTTTCCGCCAGCGTTTCTTCCACCGAGTCGTAGAACACGCCGATCTTCATGATCTCGCGTGCCTGCTGGGCGGTGGCGATGGGGCGGCCGAACTCGCCCGCGATGCGCACCAGCTGCTTGATCTGCTCGACCGAGCTCATCTTGCCGGTGCGCTGCTGGTTCCACAGCACGTCCTCGATGCCGCAGCGCACGTGCAGGCCCAGGGCGATGCCGATCATGTTGATGGGCAGCACGTTGAGCACCGAGCTCTCCACCGTGACCACCGCGCCGTCGGGAACGGCGCGCAGCATGTTGGCCAGGTTGTAGATGTTGGCCTGGTCCATGCCGCCGCTGATGGCCACCCAGTTCATCACCAGCGGGCCCTTGTAGACGCCGCGGCGGATCATGCGCTCGATGGTCTCGAAGCTGTTGATGTTGTAGACCTGGAACTCGCTCTGGATGCCCGCGGCCGTCAGGCGCCGGATGTGCTCTTCCACGAAGCTGGGGTTCGAGGGGACGATCATGTCCTTGTAGGTGGAGTACAGGTGCGGAAAGCCTCGCGAGACGCCACGGAAGTCGTCGATGCCGGCGTGCTCGGTCACGTTCATCTGCGTGGTGTTCACGGTCACCGTCACCTGGTCGGGGGCGGGCGTCAGCTCGGCCAGCATGTGGCGCGTGTCGTCGCTCAGCCACTTGGCCTCGCCTTCTTCGCCTTCGGGCGCGAAGCTGATGGAGCCGCCCACCTGGATGATCATCTCGGGAACACGGGCGCGCACCCCGGCGATCAGCTCGTTGAACATCGACAACCGCTTGCTGCCCTTGCCGTCGGCTTCGCGCACATGCAGGTGCAGCACGGTGGCGCCGGCCTCGTGGCAGTCCACCGCCTTCTGGATCTGCTCTTCCATGGTGATTGGAATGTCTTCCGGAAAATCCGAGGGAATCCAGCCCGGTGCATAGGGCGCGGCGGTGATGACCAGGGGTTGCTGGTTCTCGGGGTACAGGTGTCCGTCAAGGAAGTTCATTTGGATGGTCCTCTGATGTGTGCGTGGGGGTGTTGGAGGAAAGCAGGTGATGCCGCTCAGTTCGACTGGATGTCGAACTTCTTCACGATGCCGGCGTTGCGCTGGAACAGTTGCTTGTTCTCGGCCAGCAACGCGGCGGAATCGACGCTCACGTCGGGCTCCAGGCCCACGTCGAGCAGCCGCTGCTGCACCGCCGGCGCGCTGGCCGCCTTCTTGACGGCCGCCTGCAGCTTCTGCAGCACGTCCGCCGGCAGCTTGCTGGAGCCGTAGAAGCACATCTGGCCCTGGAACTGGATGTCGGGGTAACCCAGCTCGGTCATGGTCGGCACCTCGGGCAGGTACTTGGAGCGGGTCTTGCCGGCCACCGCATAGGCGCGCAGCTTGTCGCCCTTGATCAGGGGCAGGGAGGTGACCATGCCGTCGAACATGATGTCCACGCGTCCACCGATCACGTCCTGCAGCGCGGGCGGGGAGCCGAGGTAGCCCACGTGCTGCATGCCCAGGTCGGCGCCGTTGCTGAAGATCAGCCCCGAGTACTGCGACACCGTGCCGGTGCCGTAGCTGGCAAAGGAGGTCTTGCCCTTGTGCGACTTCAGCTGCGCGACCAGGCCCTGGAAGTCCTTGGCCGGATAGCTGGCCCCGGTCACCAGCACATAGCTGGTGAAGGCCACGCGGCCGATGGTGGTGATGTCCTTGAGCGGGTCGTAGGGCACTTTCATCACCTGCGGCGCTTCCACCAGCATGTTGCTCGGCCCGAAGGCGATGGTGTCGCCATCGGGCTCGGCCTTGAGCATGGCGGCCAGGCCGATGGAGCCGGTGGCGCCGGCCCGGTTCTCGATGATGACGGGCCTGCCGATGTCCTCGGAAATCTGCTGCCCGATCACGCGTGCGGCAATGTCCGATGAGCCGCCCGGCGGTGCCGGAACGATCACCTTCAAGGGCCTGCTGTTGTCGCCCAGCGCCCAGGCGCTGAACGCCATCGAGCATCCGATCAGCATCGCGGCGGCGCGCGCGAATCTCGTCAGTCTCATCGTCATGTCTTGTCTCCAGATCGTTGTCTTGTTCGGGTGCGTGCGCTCAGAACCCCACGGCGCCCCGGCCCTTGAGCTGCAACATGTCGCGCGTTTCGTCCGGCGTTGCCACTTCCAGGTTGAGCGACTTGAGGATCGCGACGATGCGCTGTACCTGCTGCGCGTTGCTCGTTGCAAGCTCGCCAGGACCGAGCCACAGCGAGTCCTCCAGTCCCACGCGCACGTTGCCGCCCATCGATGCGGCCATGGAGGCCAGGGGCAGTTGGCTGCGCCCGGCGCCCAGCACCGACCAGTAGTAGTCCTTGCCGAACAGGCGCTCGGCCGTGCGGCGCATGTGCATCACGTCGTCAGGGTGCGTGCCGATGCCGCCCAGCAGGCCGAACACCGACTGGATGAAGAAGGGCGGCTTGAGGATGCCGCGGTCGATGAAGTGCGCAGCGGTGTAGAGGTGGCTGGTGTCGTAGCACTCGATTTCGAAGCGCGTGCCGTTGCCGGCGCACGATTCGAGGATGTAGCGGATCTCCTTGAAGGTGTTGCGAAACACCCGGTCTTCCGAGCCTTCGAGGTAGGGACGCTCCCAGTCGTACTTGAACTCCTTGTGGCGGCCCAGCATGGGGTACAGGCCGAAGTTCATCGAGCCCATGTTCAGCGAGGCGACCTCGGGCTTGAGTTGCAGTGCGGGCTGCAGCCGCTCTTCCACCAGCATGTTGGGCGCACCACCGGTGGTGAGGTTGATCACCACGTCCGAAGCTTCGGCAATGCTCGGCAGGAAGGCCTGGAACAGGGCAGGGTCCTGCGAGGGCTGGCCGTTCTCGGGCTTGCGCGCATGCAGGTGGACGATGGATGCGCCGGCCTGCGCGGCGGAAATCGCCTCCTGCGCAATCTCCTGGGCGGTGATGGGCAGGTGCGGCGACATGGTGGGCGTGTGAATCCCGCCAGTGATGGCGCAGGTCACGATGACTTTGCTTTGCGGTGCGGCCATGGCGCGTGGTGTCTCCGGTGGATGCTTGCTTGAGTTGCGTGCATTCAGTATCTGGCGCAGCTTGCGCCCGAACTTGCCTTTTGGGGACGTGTTCTTGCCATTCGGGGACATTGGCGCCGGGGGCTTGGGCAGTGAACCTCCGGCGCGCGCGGGCGTCGAATACGGGTCATGACCCGATCACTTGTCGCCTTCCTGGCCGTGGCACTCATTGCCGCCGCCGAAGCCCGTGCCCAGGCTCCGCCGATCGTGGTGCCGCCGGTCCAGATCGGCCCTGCTGCGGCCGGCAACAACAACAACGACAACTTTGGAAGGGCGGCCGAACGGGAACGTGCGCGCCAGCAGGAACTGGCGCCGCCGCCTCCCGCCGCCTCGCGATCGGCACCGGCACCGCAGCCGCTGGGCAACTGCAACGCCGGCGGCTGCTGGGACAGCCAGGGCAAGCGCTACGACAGCACGGGCGGCAACGGCTCGCGGCTGATCAGCCCGGATGGAAGGCTGTGCCAGACCCGGGGGCAATTCATCCACTGCAACTGAAGCTGCGGCCTGGCTTGCCGCTGCGGCTGGCTTCGTACATCATGGTGCGCGCGCTTCCTCGAGCCACACCATGGAACAGACCATGCACCCTCATCCGAGCGTCGGCGAGTCGGCCCCCGATTTCCGGCTACCCGCAGCGGGTGGCGGCAAGGTCGGCTTGTCAGACTACCTGGGCAGCAAGACGCCGCTGCTGTGGTTTTCCAAGGGCCTGTTCTGCCCCTTCTGCCGTCGCAACATGGCGCGCCTCAGCCAGTCCTATGCGGACTTCGTGGCGCTGGACGCCGAGGTCCTGCAGATCACCCACAACACCCAGAAAGAGGCCGACGCCTACTTCCGCAACTACCACCTGGCCACGCCTTACCTGTGCGATGCGGATCGGCAGGTGCATGAAGCCTACGGCGTGGGCCTGGAGAAGCAGAGCCTGGGCGCGATGGCGGAGAACTGGGTGACCTCGTCGGCCATGGTGGCGCACGACCTGCTGGTGAACGGCGAGAAATCGCCTGCGCCGGTTCCGGCCCTGCGCATGGGCAGCTTCCAGCCGTCGCAGTTGGTCGTGGCGGTCGACCGCGGCGGGGTGGTGCGCTATGTGTGGAGCGGCGGCCCGTTCGATACCTTGCCCACGGTGGCTGGGCTGCTGTCGTTGCTCCAGGGGATGGCGTCGGAGATTCCGGCCGCTGCGCAGGCGCATTGAAGGGCTATGCTGGCCGCGTGAAACACCTCTGCCCCACCTGCAAGCAACTCGGCACTACCGGCTGGGCCAAGCGCTGGTCGTCACGCGGATCGCCAGCGACTTGCGAGCATTGCGGCGGTCTGTCGCATGTCATTTCCAGCACGTCGAACGGCATCTGTGTCGGCAATCTCCTGGCGTTCGTCATCGGCGCGGTCGTGGGCGCGGCAATGGGCGCCTGGTGGGTGATCGCCCTGTTCGGACTCGGCGCTGCAATTGCATTCAACGCCTTCGCCTGGTCGCGCGCGGAGATGTTTCCGATATCGCAGGACAGCGCGAAAAGCGCGCGAGCGGCGAACTGGTTCGTGGAAGTGATCGGCTTGCTGCTCTTGCTGTTCAGCTAGGGCGCGAATGTCAAAGCAGTCTTCCGTGCGCGCGATGTACGAGCGAGCCGTTGCCGATCTGTCGAAGGCAGCGGCGTCGAAGCTCGATGCAGGTGAGTCGGAAGAGGAGGTAGCCCGCTGGGTGGTGGCGCAGCGGGACGCCCTCAAGAAAACCTATCGCGGTCTCACGCCTGGCCCGGTTCTGGCCCGCATCGTGGCCCGGACGATGGAGCGCTACGGCAACGAGATGGGCCCCAGCGTCGACGACCTTCGGGCGGCCGGCAAGTCATGGCGGGAGATCATCGACTCGGCAACGCGTGCCGGCGATCACGGCGAAGCCTTCTTTCGAGGGGGCTAGTTGCGATTCAGTGGCGGTCGATGAAGACGCCCACGCAAAGTGCCACGCCCACGACGTAGAGCAGCCAGGTTTGTGCAATCGCGTAGGGATAGAGCATCAGGGCGACGCCCAGCCACTTGGTCCGCGGACGGCCGGCCCGCTTGCCGTAGCGGTAGGCCGCGATTCCGATGAGGCCGAACAGGACGGCGCCAAGGATGTAGGCCGGGCTCGGGAGCGAGATCCCGAGCGATTCCAGTGTCTGCAGGCTGTCCATGCGAGTTAGAGCCAAGGCGGTTGAATGGTTCCTAGGGGCCACAATGCGCCGCAGCAGGAGCAGCGACCGCGGCGTTGCTTCACTTGTTGGACCAGATCGATCTCCAGTTGCATGAACTTCAGATTCCAGGCAAAGGTCGTCCCTTCGGGCAACGCAACGGCCGTAGAGGTCCCGAAGGATGGCATCGAGTCGTTCGGCGCGGGCGCGCGACCACCGGTTGCCGTCTCCATCAACGGCCACAGATGGCGCAGCAGAATCGCCTTGAAGGATGGCAAGTGCCTGGTGGGCATCAGCGCGGCCAATCGACAGGCAAGCAGTATCGCTGAGGGCAATCTCGTCGAAGTGTTGATCGAGCTCGACGAGGAGCCCAGAACAGTGCGGGAGCCGGCGGACCTCTGCGAGGCCTTGAAGAAAAACAAGCGCGCCAGGGCCGCCTTCGACGGTTTGCCATTTGGGCTCAAGCGCAAGCACGTCGCTGCGATCGAGGACGCCAAGTCTGTCCAGACGCGGCAGCGCCGCATCGACAAGCTCGTGAGCGACCTGCAGGTAGGTGCTGCCTGACCCTTCGCTGTTGATTTCCATCCAGAAGTGACCCACTGGGGGTGCGGACGAAAACTTGGACTACTAGGAAGGTAGTTCATGTATTCATACGAAGACAGAATTCGAGCGGTCGAGCTCTACATCAAGCTCGGCAAACGCGTCAGACCAACCATCCGTCAGCTGGGGTACCCCACCAAGAATTCTTTAAAGGGCTGGTACCTCGAGTATCAGCAGTGCCTCGACCTACCGGTGCGCTATGCAGGCCGGACGCCCAAGTTCTCGCAGGCTCAGAAGGATGCGGCTGTCCAGCACTACGTGTCCCACGATCGATGCATTGCTGCCACGATGAGGGCGTTGGGCTACCCGAGCCGGGGGACCCTGACCGCGTGGGTTCGCGAGGCCCTTCCTGAGAGCCGGAAGGCAGTCGCTGGCAGTGTTGGTCAACGAAGGTACCCCGAGGCCTTGAAACAAGCGGGAGTCATGGAGCTTTGCACTCGGCAGCAAAGCGCGCAGGCTGTGGCCGAGAAACTAGGTGTGTGCCGGCCGACGTTGTACAACTGGAAGAATCAGCTTCTGGGACGTGAGGCACCCGCATCCATGAAACAGACCAATCAATCCGCGCCGGCGCCAGAGCAGGCGGAACTCGAGCGCCAGCTTGAGTCGCTGCGGCGCGAGGTCAGGCAACTGCAGCTTGAGCGGGACCTCTTGAACAAGGCCAACGAACTGCTAAAAAAAGGCCTGGGCGTCGATCTGCAACTCCTGACCAACCGGGAGAAGACATTGCTGATTGACGCCCTCAGGGAGCACTATGGCGTGCCAGAGCTCCTTGCCAAGTTGGGTCTTGCGCGTAGTTCGTACTTCTACCATCGAGCCCGTGCAGCTGTGGGCGACAAGTACCACGCGGTTCGGCAAGCCATCACCGCGATTTTCGAGTCGAATCATCGCTGCTACGGCTACCGCAGGTTGCAGGCGTCGCTGGCCAGGCAGCGAGTCCCCATCTCTGAGAAGGTCGTGCAGCGGCTGATGAAACAGGAAAGCCTGGTTGTTGCAAAGCCCAAGCGGCGCAGATACGCGTCCTACCTTGGCGAGATCAGTCCAGCGCCCGAGAACCTCATCAATCGCGACTTCCAGGCCGCGGCGCCGAATGAGAAGTGGCTCACTGACATCACAGAGTTCCAGATTCCTGCGGGCAAGGTCTACCTGTCACCGATCATCGATTGCTTCGATGGGATGGTAGTGAGCTGGACCATTGGAACCAGCCCAGACGCTGAGCTGGTTAACACGATGCTGGATGCTGCCATCGAGACGGTGGCACAAACCATCGATCGGCCTGTGGTCCACTCCGATCGCGGTGGCCACTACCGCTGGCCAGGCTGGCTATCAAGAATGAGCGAAGCAAATCTCACTCGCTCTATGTCACGCAAGGCGTGCTCACCTGACAACGCAGCCTGTGAAGGCTTCTTCGGTAGGCTGAAAACGGAGTTTTTCTATCCTCGGGACTGGCAGGCCACGACCATTGAGCAGTTCGTTGAAGCCATTGATTCCTACATCCGCTGGTACAACGAAAAGCGGATCAAGATCTCGCTTGGCTCACTCAGCCCCATCGAATACCGGGAGAGCCTTGGACTTGCGGCATAAAACCAGTCCAAGTTTTTATCCGCACCCCCGCCGGGTCAGGATTCCATGGAAATCAACACGCTGGCACTCGGAGTGCATTCGTCGGAAACGAAAAAAGCCCGCACGCGGCGAGCTGAATCGAAGAGTTGGTCGTGGGCACTTACGCGGCCCACGTTACGGCACATTCACATGCAGGAGTCACCTATTGTTTTTCTCGTCGTGGTGGCTCTTGTTCGACGTGCCGCCGTGAGATTCGGCGTTGCCTGCGCAGGCAGCTCAGCGGGATGGATCGATCCGCGCTTGAGGCGGGCAATTGTATCCGATCGGCTTGGACTCGATTGGTGATTCAGTCGTTGATTGGATGACCCCGCCTCTCGTCCGCACACCCGTACCCCCAGCAGGGCGTACATGTTGCCTTCGCATCGCAGTAGCATGGCCGCATGACGCTCGAGCCCTTTGAGCGGGTAGATGGCACGCCTTTCACGCTCAGTCCAGCGGCGTTGTTGCGTGAGCGCGGCGAACCCCTTCGCGCCGGGCGCAACGGCGTCGGGTTGAACGAGATGGACTATGGCGATGTCGTGTATCGCTTCCAGGACTCGGGCCGACTGGAGGAGATCACGCGGCAGGCCCCGGTCCTGAGCCTCGGCAACGTGGTCGTTCCCTTCGCCGCGCTCGCTTCATTCATTGGCGCCCAAGACCCCATGGCCTTTGAGCGTGCTGGCTTCCTGGTCAGCCCCAGGTTCGGCTTGGCCTTCGATCCTTCGCAGCCCTTCTGGGTGACTGCACTGGCGCGGCACTGCTTGCCGCAGTGGCAGACGCTGGGTGGATTGGCGTCGACATGACGCACAGCAGCGGCGCCCCAGTGGGGGACTGGTCTTGAGGCATGGACTCGTCCGCTTATTCTCAAACCAAATTACTCAACATCTACATGGCGACCTAAAGGGTCGGTATAATCCCTGACGTGGCGCAGCGATATCGCAGCACCTTCAACCCTTCAAGGACGTACCCATGAACCGAACCGCTCCAGCAGCCAAGCCCTCGTGACGGGCCCTGGCGACGATACGGCGAAATCTCCCATGCGGATGACGCCACCGGTCAATGACTATCGGGCACCTGGCCCTCGTGACCTGCAGTTGCTCAAGGAACACTTCGGGCTGACCGCCTACGAGATGGCGCGTCTGTTCGCCGTGCAACCCGAGCAGTGGCGCAAGCACACGGGCGGCCAAAGTCCGCGTGAGATCAGTGTGACCCGGGCGTTCTTCATGGCGGCGTTTCAAGTGCTCGGCGACGAAGAGATCGACCGCATCGTCGCGTACATGGCCAGCTTCGGCGCCGTGTGGAACACCGACGTCGAACCGCCATCCAGGACCCCACCGCGCTATCGACAGCGCGACGAAGCCTCCTGAGCCGCGCTCTGCGCCTTTAGTCCCCTCAACCGTCGACGCATGCACCGCAGCTGAGTGCATGCGTGGGCGCTGTTGCCCGGCCTGAAGGAAGGACTCCATATGAATGGCGACAGTCCCGCTTCCCGGCGGGAGATGTCTGAACTCGAGCGTTCGCGCTCGGGCGATCGGTGCGAATCGTGTGGCGCTGTGAATGGCGCGATGGTCACTCTGGGGGTTCACGTTGGTGAGCCCAAGGGGGAATTTGCGCACCCGCAGCCTGCCTGGTTGGATCACTGGAGCGGGCGCGTGCATGGACGAGAAGCCGGCAACGTGCTCGAGGGTGGCAGGTTTATTCCGCTCCAAAGCCCGCTCAAGGTGACGCTGAAGGCGCCGCCGCAGGGCGATGCGTCCACCGCCAGCGATGCCCGGCAGCCCTTGCTGTGCCAATGGCATCGCCAGAAACCACCTGCGCCTCAGGACTGAAGAGGAAGCGGGGGCTGCCCTGCACGTGCGCACGGGGGGGGCTTGCGCAGTCGCCTGCGAGTAGCGCGTCCTAGCGGAGATGTTCGTCACTGCACAGACGCCAATGCATGCGCTATCCATGTGCATGCGTGGGCGATGTTGCCCGTCTTTGAAATACCGACTATGAGAACCGCGACTTGCGCTGCGATGGCGGCCGCCTGCCTGTCCCTTTTGGCTTCTGCAGCCCACGCGGGATGCTTTGGCTCGGAGGCATTCAAGACCTGTACCGATGACTCGGGCAACACGTACAACGTCCGGCGCTTTGGGAACACGACCAATGTCCAAGGCACGAGTCTGGACGGCCACAACTGGAACCAGAGCAGCCAGCGTATTGGCAACTCCACATTCACCAACGGAACGGCCGCCGACGGCAGTACCTGGAACAGCACCGCTCAGCGCGTGGGCAACACCACGTTCATCAATGGCACCGACAGTCGCGGGAATGCGTTCAGCCAGACTTGTGACCGCTTTGGCTGCCGCTGACTCGTGAAAGCCCCCGCGCCTGCGGCATTGGGGTTTCGTCGCCAGGCCCAAGGGAAATAGATCACAGAAGTCTCGTACTTCGAGATGCCAAAACGCAAGCAGAATTCGCTGCCAAGGGCGGTTGGGTGACCGGTCCAAGTGGAGTACGAGTGATGAATGAGGCCGAAAAGAGCGCTGTGGAGGCGCAACTACGCGAAACCCGTCGTCGGTTGAGCGAGGTGTCCGAGTTCTACTGGGCACTGCCCTTGAGGGGGCAAGTTCGGGACGAGATGCGCGATGCCATGAATCGCTACTCACTCGCCACGACCCGCATCATGGACCTGTTGGGCAATGCCGTCAGATTGGGGCGTGAGCCCTCCGACGGGGACGACGCTGAGATCCAGCGCAACCACCGCATGCGCCTGGCCGCCATGGCCAACCTGATGGGCATCGCACCTCTATCACCAGCGCACTGACGCGCGCCTGCGGCGAATTGCCTACGTCTGGTGTACCTGCCAGACCTGCAGCGCCCGTGCCAGCCGTATGCCACCGCCTTCGACCTGGTCGGCAAGCGACCGGCGGGCATGGCGAAAGGCGTCGATCACCGCCACCATGTCGTCACCCAGACCGAGCTCCAACCCGCGCAGCCTGTGCAGGGACATCGGCTCATCGCGCCAGACGGCCGCCAGCAGTTCGGCGGCAACGCGCGCATGCGGGCTTTCGGGGCGTTCGGCCAGTTGCAGCAGGCGCTCGAAGGCGGCCAGGCCCCGTTCGGTCGCCTCGTGGGCGCACATTTCTTCGTCGAGCATGCGGGCACGCTCGATCGTGGTGCCTTCATGGTCGACACGCGCGAAGTCGCCGATGCCGGTGACCCGCTGCATGCGATTGATCTGATCCAGCCTCGCCTGGTGCTGGAGCCTACGCTCGCCCTGGTTCATGGCTTCGTCTCCTCGCGGCCCCCGAGCAGGCCGCAGGATCGAGCTTTTACTCCAGCTGGGGCCCGGCGGTAAGAGGGCTGTCCCTTCGGCTCACGCCCGGCCTCTGACCATGTCGAGCAGGCGAGCCAGGATGCGCTCGCCGTCGGCCCGCAGGCCGTTGTGGGCGTACTCGTTGGTAACCCAGGCCCGCAGCCCGCGAACACTGCGGGCCGTCTCCTCGGCAAATGATCGCTCCACGTAGACATCGTCGACGTACACCGTCGCTGCCACCGGGACCTCATTGCGGCCGAGTCGGTCTGCATCGTATAGGCGCGGCCAAGGATGCTGGGCCAGAAGCTCCGCCACCTCGCGGTGCGCACGCAGGCCGGAGTAGTCGTCCCACATCCAAGGGAAGACGTGCTCCGCGCCGAGGAGATCGCCGGTCATTGCCTCCTCGGGCGCGAGCCGGTGTGCTGACCAGCGAGTGGCACCCCCGTCGGCGTACGAGGACTCGTGCAGCGTCGCGTAGATCGGATTGCGCTCCCAAGATGACGCCATCTGCGCGTCGAACGTGAATGCGGCCGAACCGAAGGGCAACTCGAGCAGGTGGTGCAGTCGTTCGAAACCGGCGCTGTCGCCCAGCCACATCCCGGTCTGCCGAAACCGACGCGATGTGAGGCGGTCGCCGTTGGGCAAGCGGACATCTTCCTCGTCCAGCCGGCGCAGGATCGTGCGCAAACGATCGAGGTCTCCCGGGTATCTGGCGTGATAGCGCTGATTCGCTTCGCGCACGCGCACCCATGTCGCCGCGTAGACCTCGTCGACCGGCCGATTCGTGATCGGCGCGAGGCCGCCGGTGATCAGTACCTCCCGCAGGCCCTGCGGCGCCAGCGACAGATACGTGAGCGACGTGAATCCCCCGAAACTCTGGCCGAGCAGACTCCAGCGCGGGGCGCCGAGTTCAGCGCGGATCAGTTCGAGGTCGCGCACGATCGAGTCGGCGCGGAAATGCGTGAGGTACTCGGCCTGCTCGGCAGGCGCTGCCCCAGGGATGACTGGCCCGACGGGCGAGGAGCGCCCTGTGCCCCGCTGGTCAAGCAGCAGGACCCGGAAGTCGGCAAGGGCACGCGCCATCCAGCCTGAGGGCGGACTCGTCGGGCGGGTCGCCTCGAAGCCTGGGCCGCCCTGCAGGAACACGAGATAGGGGCGATCAAGACCGTCCGGGGCAGCAAGCTCGCGCGTGAACACGCTGATCGTGCCGCGCGACGGGTCGCCGTGGACCAAGGGAACCGAGTGCTCGCGCTCGGTCAAAACTGCCCCGGGCATGCGGTAGGTCGTAGTCATGGCTTGCATTAGAACCCGAACGTACGCTTGCACTATCTTCGGCGGCAGGATGCTTGCGCCTTGCGGACCCCCACAGAGGAGTGCCGTCATGACCCAAGACCCGAAACGACCTTGACGCAGATCAAGCTCCCCGGCCCGCATGCCGAATAGCCTCCGGGCATGCCCGCCACCCTTGCGTTCGACCCGGCCGGCCGCGCCGGCGGCGGGCAGCCGCGTGCGTTGGCAGCCGGCGGCGACGAGCACCACCTGCTCGACGATCCGCAGCAGTGGCCCGCGTTCGGGCGTGCGCTGAAGCCAGCCAGCGGCCACGAATCCGCTACAGCGTCCCTCTGGGAGTCACAGTTCCTCATTGAAGGCATGCACTGCGCCGCCTGTTCCTTCACGGTGGAGGCTGCGCTGTCCGCATTGCCCGGCGTCGAGCAGGTCTACGTCGACGCCACCCGACAGCGCCTGCGCCTGCGCTGGCGCCCCGACCACACCCGACCCTCGCTGTGGCTCGATGCGCTTCGCCGCGCCGGCTACGGCCTGGTGCCGGCCACGGTGTCGCAGCAGGCCGCGCTGCAGCGGCGCGAGTCGCGCCTGGCCCTGTGGCGCTGGCTGGTCGCAGGCCTTTGCATGATGCAGGTGATGATGTACGCCTACCCCGCGTACACCGCCCAGCCCGGCGACCTGGCCGCAGACAGCGCACAGCTGCTGCGCTGGGCCTCCTGGGTGCTTTGCCTGCCGGTGCTCCTGTTTTCCAGCGGCCCGTTCTTTCGCGGCGCGCTGCGCGACCTGCGCGCCGGCAGCATCGGCATGGACCTGCCGGTTGCGCTGGGCATTGCCATCACCTTCGCCGTGAGCAGCGTGGCCACCTTCGAACCCGCCGGACCGCTGGGGCAGGAGGTGTTCTTCGATTCGCTCTCCATGTTCGTCTTCTTCCTGCTCAGCGGCCGGCTGCTGGAGGCGCGGCTGCGCGAGCGCACGGCCGGCGCGCTGGACACGCTGCTTCATCGCATGCCCGAGACGGCGCGGCGCCTGCTGCCCGATGGCAAGGGCTTCGAGCGCGTGCCGGTGGGCCGCCTCGCGGTGGGCGACATCGTGCAGGTGCTGCCGGGCGAGCGCTTCGTGGCAGACGGCTTGCTGCTCGAAGGGGCCACCACGGTGAGCGAGGCGCTGCTCTCGGGCGAGTCGCGCCCGCTGCCGCGCCTGCCCGGCGAGCGTGTCCTGGCCGGCGCGCACAACCTCAGTTCCGCGGTGCGGATGAAGATTCAGGCGCTGGGCGAAGACACGCGCTTTGCCGGCATCGTGGCGTTGATGGAGAACGCCTCGCTGGACAAGCCGCGCCTGCTGCGCCTGGCCGACCGGGTGGCTCGGCCCTTTCTCGTGGTGGTGCTGGCCGCCGCGGCCGCCAGTGCGGTGCTGTGGTGGCCGGCCGGCCACGGGCAGGCGCTGATGGTGGCGGTGTCGGTGCTCATCGTCACCTGCCCGTGCGCGCTGTCGCTGGCGGTGCCCGCGGCCATGCTCAGCAGCGCGGGTTCGCTCGCGCGCGGTGGCCTGTTGGTGCGGGAGGTGCAGGCGCTGGAGACTCTGGCCGGCATCGACACCGTGGTGTTCGACAAGACCGGCACGCTCACTCGTGATCCGCCGCGCTTGGCCCGCATCTATTGCCGCGAAGGCCTGCGCCCGCGCGAGGCGCTGGCACGTGCCGCCGCCATCGCCGCGGCATCGTTGCATCCGGCCGCACGCGGCCTGGCCGCCGCCTGGTGCGATGCGGCGCAGCCCGAAGAGAACAACCGCTGGCACCTGCTGCAAAGCACCGAGCTTGGCGGGCAAGGCGTGCAAGCCAGTCTGCGCGATGGTTGCAAGGGCCAAGGTGTCCAGCACATGCGCCTGGGCTCGGCCGCCTGGTGCGATGCGGCGCCGCTGGACGTGTCGGCCGTGCAGGTTCACCTGTCCGACGAATGGGGCTGGGCCGCGAGCTTCGTGTTGACCGAAGACCTGCGCCCCGATGCTGCGAGCACGGTGCAGGCCTTGAAGAAGCACGGCCTGCAGGTGCACCTGCTCTCGGGTGACCGCTCCGATGCGGTGCGCGAGCTGGCCGGGCGCGTGGGCATCGACAAGGTGCAAGGCGGCTGCGCACCCGAGGACAAGCTGCGCTACCTGCAGGCCTTGCAGGCCGAGGGCCGGCGCGTGCTGATGGTGGGCGACGGCCTCAACGACGGCCCCGTGCTGGCGCGTGCCGACGTCTCGTTCGCCTTCGGCCCGCAGGCCGCGCCGCTGGCGCAGGCGCGTGCGGACTTCATTGCGCTTGGCGGCGAACTCGGCGTGGTCGAGCAGGCCTGGGTTCGCTCGCGCGCCACCTTGCGCGTAGTGCGCCAGAACCTGGCCTGGGCGGCCGGCTACAACGCGCTGTGCATCCCGATTGCGCTGGCGGGCTGGATGCCCGCATGGCTGGCAGGCCTGGGCATGGCGCTGAGCTCGCTGGCCGTGGTGGCCAATGCCGCGCGCCTCTCGGCAAGGTCCGCCGCGGCATAGAAGCCGGCCGCCACATGGACATCCTCTTCCTGCTCATTCCTTTCTCCGTCGGCCTGGTGCTGCTGGTGCTGGCCGCGCTGTACTGGGCCGTGGAGCGTGGGCAATTCGACGACGTGGAACGCGAAGGCGAACGCATCCTGCACGACGATTGATCTGCATCAAACGGGCTCTTGTCCTGGCGTTCCACACTGGCGCCAGCACCAAAGACACACGAGAGAGAAGAGGGCCCCATGCAAGAAATACAAGACAGCACGCATTCGCCGCCGGTGATCTACGAAGACACGGTGGTGCGCCAGCTGGCCTTCATGGCCGTGGTGTGGGGCGTGGTAGGAATGCTGGTGGGCGTGGTGATCGCCGCCCAGCTCACCTGGCCGCAGCTCAACCTCGACATTCCGTGGCTCAGCTACGGGCGCCTGCGGCCCTTGCACACCAATGCGGTGATCTTCGCCTTCGGCGGCTGCGCGCTCATGGCCACGAGCTTCCATGTGGTGCAGCGCACCTGCCAGGCCAGGCTGTTCGCGCCGGGGCTCGCGTCCTTCGTGTTCTGGGGCTGGCAGGCCATCATCGTGGCCGCGGCCATCAGCCTGCCCATGGGCTACACGCGCGGCAAGGAATACGCCGAGCTGGAGTGGCCCATCACCATCGCCATCGCGGTGGTGTGGGTGGCCTACGCCATCGTGTTCTTCGGCACCATCGCGCGGCGCAAGGTGCGCCACATCTACGTGGCCAACTGGTTCTACGGCGCCTTCATCATCGCGGTGGCGCTGCTGCACATCGTCAACGGCGCATCGATGCCGGCCGGGTGGATGAAGAGCTACTCGGTGTACTCGGGCGTGCAGGACGCCATGGTGCAGTGGTGGTACGGCCACAACGCGGTGGGCTTCTTCCTCACGGCCGGCTTCCTGGGGATGATGTACTACTACATCCCCAAGCAGGCGGGGCGGCCGGTGTATTCGTACCGGCTGTCCATCGTGCACTTCTGGGCGCTCATCTTCACCTACATGTGGGCGGGCCCGCACCACCTGCACTACACCGCCTTGCCCGACTGGACGCAGTCGCTTGGCATGGTGTTCTCGCTCATCCTGCTGGCGCCCAGCTGGGGCGGCATGATCAACGGCGTGATGACGCTGTCGGGCGCCTGGCACAAGCTGCGCACCGACCCGGTGCTGCGCTTCCTGATCGTGGCGCTGTCGTTCTACGGCATGGCGACCTTCGAGGGGCCGATGATGTCCATCAAGACGGTCAACTCGCTGAGCCACTACACCGACTGGGGCATTGCCCACGTGCACGCCGGTGCGCTGGGCTGGGTCGGGTTCATCACCATGGGCTCGCTGTACTACCTCATTCCGCGCCTGTACGGCCGTACCAGCATGTACAGCATGAAGGCGGTGGAGCTGCACTTCTGGGTCTCCACCGCAGGCGTGGTGCTCTACATCGCCGCGATGTGGATCGCCGGCGTCATGCAGGGGCTGATGTGGCGCTCGGTCAACCCCGACGGCACGCTGGCCTACACCTTTGTCGAAAGCGTGAAGGCCACCTTCCCCTTCTACCTGGTGCGCCTGACGGGCGGGCTGCTGTACCTGGGCGGCATGCTGGTCATGGCCTGGAACGTGTGGATGACGGTGATGACCGGCGTCTCGGCCCGCGTCACGGTGCCGGGCCTGGTGCCGGCGCGTGCCTGACCGGCAGAGAAGAACAACAAGGGAACTCGCAATGAGCACCACTTCCAACGACACCCCGCGCGGCTTCACCCACGAGAAGGTGGAGACCAACAACCTGCTGATGATCGTGCTGATCCTGATCGTGGTGGCCATCGGCGGCGCGGTCGAGATCGTGCCGCTGTTCTTCCAGCGCTCGACCACGCAACCCATCGAGGGCGTGAAGCCCTACAGCGCGCTGCAGCTGGCCGGCCGCGACGTCTACCTGCGCGAAGGCTGCTACGGCTGCCACTCGCAGATGATCCGCCCGCTTCGCTCGGAGACGCTGCGCTACGGCCACTACTCGGTGGCGGGCGAGTTCGTGTATGACCACCCCTTCCAGTGGGGCAGCAAGCGCACCGGCCCCGACCTGCACCGCGTGGGCGGGCGCTACAGCGACGAGTGGCACCGCATCCACCTGACCAACCCGCGCGACCTGGTGCCCGAGTCGAACATGCCGGCCTACCCGTGGCTGAACAAGAACCCCGTCGATGCGCAGGCGCTGCCGGACCACATGCGGGCACTGCGCCGGGTGGGCGTTCCGTACACCGACGAAGAGATCGCCGGCGCCACGGCGCAGGTGCAGGGCAAGACGGAGATGGAAGCCACCATCGCCTACTTGCAGTCGCTGGGCCTGGCGCTCAAGTAGATCCGAGGACGCACGCCATGGACATCAATCAATTGCGCATCGGTGCCACCGTCGCCTGCTTCGTGCTCTTCATGGGCATCGTGGTGTGGGCGTATTCGCGGCACAACCTGCGCCGCTTCGAAGAGGCGGCCATGCTTCCCTTCGAAGGCGAACAGCAGGAAAAGGGAGACGCGCGATGAGCGACTTCCTCCATGCCTTCTGGGCCAGCTACGTGACCTGGGCCACGCTGGGCGGCATAGCCGGCTGCGCGCTGCTGCTGTGGGTCACCGCCCGCAAGAAGGTGCCGCTGAACGACGACAACACCACCGGCCACGTCTGGGACGAAGACCTGCGCGAGGCCAACAACCCCTTGCCGCTGTGGTGGGTGGGCCTGTTCGTGCTGACCATCGTGTTCTCGCTGGGCTACCTGGTGCTCTACCCTGGGCTGGGTTCGTCGCAAGGGCGCCTGGGCTGGAGTGCGCAGGACCAGTACAGCGACGAGCAGGCCAAGGCCGGCCAGGCCCTGGCGGCCGTGTACGCGCCCTACAGCGACATGCCGGTGGAGAAGATCGCCGGCGACCCGCAGGCACGCGCCATTGGCGAGCGCATCTTCATGAACAACTGCGCGCAGTGCCATGCATCGGACGCGCGCGGCAGCAAGGGCTTTCCCAACCTGACCGACACCGACTGGCTGCACGGCGGCACGCCCGAGGCCATCGTGCAGACCATCACCAAGGGCCGCGTGGGCGTGATGCCGCCCATGGCCGCGGCGGTGGGCACGCCCGACGATGTGCGCAACCTCGCACAGTACGTGCTGAGCCTGTCGGGGCGCTCCACCGATTCGGTGCGCGCGGGCCTGGGGCGCTCCAAGTTCACCGCCTGCGCCGCCTGCCACGGCATCGGCGGCGTGGGCAACCAGGCGCTGGGCGCCCCGCGCCTGAACGACGACGTGTGGCTGCACGGTTTTGGCGAAGAAGCCATCGTCAACATGATCAACAACGGCAAGCACAACGAGATGCCCGCGCAGGAAAGCCGCCTGACCGAAGCGCAGATCAAGGTGGTGGCGGCCTACGTCTGGGGCCTGTCGAACAAGCCCGCACCCTGATGGCCGACGCATCCACCGACAAGCCGCGAAGGCGCATACCCATCGTGCCCGAGGCCGGGCCCGAGCAGGTGCGCCTGTACGCGGCCACGCGCAAGATCTATCCGCGCACCATTGCCGGCTACTTCAACAACTGGCGCTGGGCCATGGTGTGGGCCACGCAGCTGTTCTTCTACGGCATGCCGTGGCTGGAGTGGGGCGGGCGGCAGGCGCTGCTGTTCGACCTGGCGTCGCGGCGCTTCTACATCCTGGGGCTGGTGCTGTATCCGCAAGACCTGATCTACCTGTCGGGCCTGCTGGTGGTGTCGGCGCTGTCGCTGTTCCTGTTCACCGCGGTGGCGGGGCGGCTGTGGTGCGGCTATGCCTGCCCGCAGACGGTGTACTCGGAAATCTTCCTGTGGGTGGAGCGCCATGTGGAGGGCGAGCGCAGCGCGCGCATCCGGCTCGACGGCGAATCGCTCTCGCTGGAGAAGCTGGTCAAGAAATGGTTCAAGCACGTCGTGTGGCTGGCCATTGCGCTGTGGACCGGCTTCACCTTCGTGGGCTACTTCACGCCCATCCGCGAGCTGGCCCTGGATTTCCTGCAAACCAGCATGGGTGGCTGGGAGATCTTCTGGGTGCTGTTCTACGGCTTCGCCACCTACGGCAACGCCGGCTTCATGCGCGAGCAGGTGTGCAAGTACATGTGCCCCTATGCACGCTTCCAGGGTGCCATGTTCGACCACGACACCCTCATCGTGAGCTACGACCCGGCACGCGGCGAGCCGCGCGGCCCGCTGGACAAGAAGGGCAGGCCGGCGGCGTTGGCGCGACCCCGCGGCGACTGCATCGACTGCAGCCTGTGCGTGCAGGTGTGTCCCACGGGCATCGACATCCGCAAGGGGCAGCAGTACGAATGCATCGGTTGCGGCCTGTGCGTGGATGCCTGCGACCAGGTCATGGACAAGGTCCAGCGCCCGCGCGGGCTGATTCGCTATTCCACCGAGAACGCCCTGGCCCAGGGCTGGGACCGCGCCCGCATGCTGCGCCGCGTGCTGCGCCCGCGCGTGCTCGTCTACGGCGTGGTGCTGCTGGCCCTCGGCCTGGGCCTGGCGGCCAGCCTGGTGGTGCGCATGCCGCTGAAGGTGGACGTGGTGCGCGACCGCGCCGCGCTGGCGCGCATCGTGGCGGGCGGGCGGCTGGAGAACATCTACCGGCTGCAGCTCATGAACGCTACCGAGAAGGAGCAGGTGCTGCGCGTGCAGGCCCACGGCCTGCCCGGCCTGGCGGTCGCCGACGAGCAGGCCTTTGCCGTGGGCCCGGCCCAGGCACGCTGGGTGGCCGTGCGCCTTCAGCTGCCGGCCGAGCAGGCGCAGCAGCCAGGCTCGCACCCGGTGTACTTCGACGTGGGCAATGCCGACGGCAGCCTGCATGTGTCCGAGAAATCCATCTTCCTGGTGCCGCGATGAACGCAACGCAAGACATGAACATCTCCCCCGGCCTGCCGTGGTGGAAGACGCCTGCCATGTGGCTGGTGGTGGGGCTGCCGGCCGTGGTGGTCGTGTTCGGCTTCTTTACGCTGTGGCTCGCCGTGACCCGGCCCGATGCGGTGGTCGACCCCAACTACTACCGCAAGGGCCTGGCGCTGGAGCAGCGCGGTGCGGGCGTCGAGAAGGCCCAGGTGCCTGCCCAGATGGGCCGCAACCACGCCATGACGCCCGACAAGGACCTGCCGGCCCGCAGGAATTGATCAGGATCAGGGGTTGACCATGCGCTGCAGCGCATCCACGTCCAGGATGCGCAGGTGGCGCTGCTGCACTTCCAGCACGCCGTCCTCGGCGAACTTGGACAGCGTGCGGCTCACCGTCTCCAGCTTCAGGCCCAGGTAGCTGCCGATTTCCTCGCGCGACATGCGCAGCAGCACCTCGGAGCGCGAAAAGCCGCGCGCATGCAGGCGCTGCAGCAGGTTCAGCAGGAACACCGCCAGCCGTTCCTCGGCCCGCATGCTGCCCAGCAGCAGCATCACGCCGTGGTCGCGCACGATCTCGCGGCTCATGATCTGGTGGATGTGCCGCTGCAGCGCCGGCACCTCGCGAGACAGCGTCTCGATGCTGCCGAAGGGAATTACGCAGACCTCGGCGTCTTCCAGTGCCACGGCGTCGCAGTTGTACTGGTCGCTCACGATGCCGTCCAGGCCCAGGATCTCGCCGGCCATCTGGAAGCCGGTGACCTGGTCGCGGCCGTCCTCGCTGGCCACGCAGGTCTTGAAGGTGCCGGTGCGAATCGCATAGAGCGACTCGAACTTCTCGCCGTTGCGAAACAGCGCCTCGCGGCGCTTGAGGCGCCTGCGCGACGCCACCAGGCCGTCGATGCGTCGCAGTTCCTCCGGCTGCAGACCCACGGGCATGCACAGCTCGCGCAGGTTGCAGTTGGAACAAACGACCTGGGGGGAAGTCTTGTCGCAGATCATGATTGATGACAATTGTCAGCCAATCTCCGCGCACAGGGTTTGATACACATCAAGGCAGGTCGGACAAGCCGGGGGCACATTGGCTCTCATGCAAGCCCAGACTTTCCGCCCCGCGCCGCCGGCCCTCGCGCAGGCCCTGCCGGCTGATGGCCGGCACTCTTCCGCGCACGCTTCCCAGGCTTCTCCCGCGCTGCTGCAGCGCTTCAGTGGCGGCGGGCCGCGCTACACCTCCTACCCCACGGCCGACCGTTTTGTCGAAGCCTTCAACGAGGAGGACTATGGCTTGGCGCTGCGCCAGCGCCGCACCATCGGCGGTGCGAAGAACTCGGCCGCGCTGTCGCTGTACGTGCACATTCCGTTTTGCGAGTCGCTTTGCTACTACTGCGCCTGCAACAAGGTCATCACCCGCCACCACGACCGCGCCGACCGCTACCTGGACTACCTGGCCAAGGAGATCGAGCTGCACACCGCCCAGTTGGGACGCGGCGAGCCGGTGAGCCAGTTGCACCTGGGCGGCGGCTCGCCCACCTTCATGGACGATGCGCAGCTGGGCCGGCTGATGGACCTGCTGCAATCGGCCTTCACCTTCCTGCCCGAGGCCGAACGCTCCATCGAGATCGACCCGCGAACCGTGGACGCGGCGCGGCTGGAGCGCCTGGCCGACATGGGCTTCAACCGCCTGAGTCTGGGCGTGCAGGACTTCGACCCCGCGGTGCAGCAGGCCATCCACCGCGTGCAGCCGGCGGCGATGGTCGTCGAGTTGATGGCAGCGGCGCGCAAGCTGGGCTTCGCCTCGATCAACCTCGATCTCATCCACGGGCTGCCCCGGCAGACAGTGGCCAGCTTCGAGCGAACGCTGGCACAGGTGTGCGAGTTGCGGCCCGAGCGCATTGCGCTGTATGCCTATGCGCACCTGCCCGAGCGCTTCAAGGCGCAGCGGCGCATTTCAGCCGACGAGCTGCCCAGCCCGGCCGACAAGGTGCAGATGCTGTCGCAGGCCATCCAGACCCTGTGCGCTGCCGGCTACGTGTACATCGGCATGGACCATTTCGCGCTGCCCCAGGATCCGCTGGCCGTGGCCAAGCGCCAGGGCCTGCTGCACCGCAATTTCCAGGGCTACAGCACGCAGCCGGACTGCGACCTCGTGGCGCTTGGCGTCTCGGCCATCGGCCACGTGGGCGCCAGCTACAGCCAGAACGCCAAGACGCTGGAGGCCTACTACGATCATCTCGACCAGGGCCGCCTGCCGGTGGATCGGGGCCTGGCGCTCACCCGCGACGACCTGCTGCGCAGGGCGGTGATCATGGCCATCATGTGCCAGGGCAAGGTGGATTTCGCCGCCATCGGCCAGGCCCACCTGGTGGACTTTGCCGACCGCTTCGCACCCGAGCTGGCCGCGTTGGGGCCGCTGGTGGCCCAGGGCCTGGTCAAGCTGCGCGACCACGAGCTGGAGGTGACCGATACAGGCTGGTTCTTCGTGCGCGCCATCGCCATGGTGTTCGACCGCTACCTGCAGGCCGACCGCAACCGGGCGCGCTTCTCGCGCCTGGTCTGAATTGCGCCGCTGACATGCTCGAGCAGGCAGGCCTGGTCGGCGCGGCGCTGCTCATGGGGCTGGCGGGCAGCCCGCATTGCGTGGCGATGTGCGCGGCGCCGGCCAGCGGCGTGATCCGGTTGGTGCGCGCGGAGTCCGCCGGGTGTGCGGCCGCTTCGCCTGCGCTGCCCGCCGGCGCGGTACTGCCGCACGTTCTTTTCCATGCCGGGCGGCTGCCCAGCTATGCAGCCGCGGGTGCGCTGGTGGCTGGCGCGGTGCAGGCACTGGGCGCTGCCGGCCAGCACGTGGCGGCACTGCAGCCCGCCATGACGCTGCTGCATGCCGGTCTGCTCGCCTGGGGCCTGATGCTGCTGGCCAGCGGCCGCCAGCCGGCCTGGGCGCACGGCGTCGGCCATGCGTTGGCGCGGCGCCTGCGCATGCAGCGCGGGCCAGGGCAGGGCGCGTTGTTCGCCGGCGCGCTGTGGGTGTTCATGCCGTGCGGGCTGCTGTATTCGGCGCTGGCGCTGGCCAGCCTGGGCAACGGGCCGGCGCAGGGCGCGCTGGCCATGCTGGCATTTGCACTTGGAAGCGGTGCGGCGCTGCTGCTTGCGCCCTGGTTCTGGGCACTGCTTCGCCAGCACATGGCGCCGTTGGGGGAACGATGGAGCGCGCGAGCCGCTGGTGCCGTGCTGGTTTTGCTGGCGCTCGACGCCTTGTGGATGGACCTGGGCAGGCAGATTGCCCGCTGGTGCGGCATCGGCGCAGCCTGACCGGCTCGGCGGCCAGCGGCTGCACCGCCGATTCGGGGGCTGCTGCGCTTATTCGATCTTCAGCGCGCCGGTGACCAGGCTCACGTGGGCGCGCGGTGCCTCGGCCGGTGCTTCTTCGGGCTGCTCGGAGGCCTTGGCGCGAACCACCAGCACCGGGATCGGGGCGCTGCGCAGGACGCTCTCGGCGCCGCTGCCCAGCAGCAGCCGGCCCACGCCGCGCCGGCCATGGGTGCCCAGCACGATCAGGTCGGCCTTCCACTTGGCCGCCTGCGCTGCGACGGCATCGGCCAGCCGGGTGCTGACGCGCTCGTAGAGCACGCCCTCGGCCTTCACGCCCGCGGCGGCCGCGGTGCTCTTGGCTTCGTTCAACAGGCGCGCGCCGGCCTCGCGCATGGTGGCCAGCCAGTCGCCCTGCTGTCCGGCGTAGGCGTCCATGGCCAGTGCGAACGACAGGTCATCGATGACGTGGAACAGGCACAGTTGCCCGTCGCCAGCCTTGGCAAGCCGGATGGCTTCCTGCAGGCCGCACTGGGCGGTCTCGCTGCCGTCGATGGGGACGAGGATGCGCTGGTAGAGGGTCATTCAGAACTCCTTGGTTGCAGGCCGAGTATGAGGTGCGTGCAAGAACGGAGCTTGATCTGGCGCAAAACCCCCTCGGATGCGATGCGAGATGCTGGCGACATCCAACCCAAGCGAGGAGCGCAAGATGCACGAGACCATCCGGATCATTCGAGACGAGCACGCGGCACTGGCGGCCATGCTGCGCTCCATCCTGCTGTTGCTGGCCGAGCACCGGCGCGCCAGGACGATGCCCAACTTCGAGTCGCTGCGGGCCATGCTCTTCTACGTGGACGAGTTTCCCGAAAAGCGCCATCACCGCAAGGAGTCGGAGCTGCTGTTTCCCAAGCTGCGTGCGCGCACGCCCATGTCGCGCGAACTGCTGGACCGGCTGGACGACGACCATGAGCGCGGCGAACGCAAGATCCGCAACGTGGAGCACGCATTGCTGGCCTTCGAGATGCTGGGTGAAAGCCGGCGCGACGAGTTCGAGACGGCCATGGAGCGTTACGTGGACTTCTACCTGGCCCACATGGCGCTGGAAGAGCGCGAGATCCTGCCGCTGGCCGAACGCGTGCTGACCGAGGAAGACTGGGCCAATCTGGACAGCTCATTCCGTGCCAACCGGGACGGGCTGGCCGGCGCCGAGCCGGAGGAGGAGTTTCGCCACCTTTTTACCCGGATCGTCAATCGAGTGCCGGCACCGATCGGTCTGGGGCCGGCGGCGCATGCTGGCTAGAAAGTAGTACTTCACCGGATTGGATTGCCACAAAGTAGTACCTCGGACTTAGAACCTATCCGTAAATAGGTAAACTATCGATCCGAGCCGCGTTGTGATCGCGGCGCTGGATCGATACCTTGGCGAAGAAGCGAGTTGAGTCGTGGGTGGTGACCGATGAGTTCTGGCAGCGGGTAGAGCCGCTGATCCCGGTGCGCTCGGCGGCGGACAAGATCTACGTGCGCAAGCCAGGGGCTGGCCGACCGCCGAAGCCAGCTCGACTGGTGTTCGAAGCGATCGTTTACGTGCTGCGCACGGGCTGCCAGTGGAAGGCGCTGCCCATGGAGCGCTTCGGCAGCGCAAGCGCCATCCACAAGCGCTTCCTCGAATGGGAGGCCGCCGGCTTCTTTGAGGAGTTGTGGAAAGCTGGTCTGGCCGAGTACGACCAGATGGAAGGCATCGCTTGGCGCTGGCAGAGCGTGGACGGCGCGATGATGAAGGCGCCACTGGCACAGCAAGCCGTCGGACGCAACCCGACGGATCGGGGGAAAAAAAGGCAGCAAGCGCCACCTGTTGGTGGACGGTCGTGGCGTCCCGTTGTCGCTCGTCGTATCCGGGGCCAACGTTCATGACTGCAAGCGGCTTGACGACGTGCTCGCCGCCATCGTGGTCAAGCGCAAGGATCCGCCGCATCGGCGAAACAAGCATCTGTGCGCCGACGCGGGCTACCGCGGCGCCAAGCACCTGCGCACGATCGAGGACCACGGCTACATCCCCCATGTCGTTGGCCGGCGCACGGAAGCTGACATCAAGCAACGCGATCCGACCAAGAAGACCCGCCGGTGGGTCGTCGAGGTCTGCCACAGCTGGTTCAACCGCTTCCGAAAGCTGCTCGTGCGCTACGAGAAACTCGAGCGCAGCTTCGTTGCGCTCAACCACCTCGCCGCCGCCATCATCGCCTTTCGCAAGGTATCTGCCGACGTCAACATAATTTACGGATAAGTTCTTATTCCCGGAGGGTGCCGAAGTGTGAAGTTTTTCATATCAAGTTACGGTGGCTAACGTTGCCAACATAGTTGTGTAACCTTTTGTGTGAATTCCTTCCTGTGAAAATGAGTACCTAAGACGTAACTTCAAAAGTATTCAGTTACAGCGATTTGTAGCTGTGGAGAATACTTATGAACTACGTCGAAAAACTCGTTGCACGCGATGCCCAACCAGCGGGTCGCACCATCTTCCGCCACAGCTGCGTGGCAATTGCACTCTTGGCGCTGGCTGGCACCGCTTCAGCTCGGGACTGCGGGAACGATAAGGACGTAGGCAACGCGCACTGCAACGCGCCCGCGCCCGCGCCCGCGCCCGCCCCGGCGCCTGCGCCCGCTCCGGCACCCGCACCTGCACCCGCCCCGGCACCTGCACCCGCTCCGGCGCCCGCACCCGCTCCGGCGCCCGCACCCGCTCCGGCGCCTGCACCCGCCCCGGCACCTGCGCCCGCTCCGGCGCCTGCACCCGCTCCGGCGCCCGCGCCTGCTCCGGCGCCTGCTCCGGCGCCTGCACCCGCTCCGGCGCCTGCACCCGCTCCGGCGCCTGCGCCTGCTCCGGCGCCTGCACCCGCTCCGGCGCCTGCGCCCGCCCCGGCACCTGCGCCTGCTCCGGCGCCTGCACCTGCTCCTGCTCCTGCTCCGGCGCCTGCACCTGCCCCCGCTCCGGCTCCGGCTCCGGCTCCGGCTCCGGCGGCGCCCGCTCCCGCCCCTGCGGCCCCGGCCCCGGCCACCGACGCGACCGGCAAGAACACCAATCCCGCACCCGCCGAGGCCACGAGCAACACGACGCCCGTCGCGGCGGCACCCGCACCCGTGGCCGCCCCGGCGCCCGTCTACCAGGGTGAGACCGCGCTGTTCGCGGCGCTCCCCGCCCAGGTCCGCCAGGGTGACCTCGCCATGATCGGCAACCTGCATCGCCGCGTGGGCGACCAGGGCGCGCAGCGCAACTTCTGGGCACGCGCCATCTACACCGACCTGGACATCCGCCAGAGCGGCGGTGCCGCACCCGCCAGCCAGGGCAGTGCCAGCGGCCTGCAAGTGGGAAGTGATTTCCTGGTGATGGGCAACTGGCGCTTCGGTGCCTTCGTCGGCGCGCTGGATGGCAGCGTGGACGTGAGCGGCAACGCCAATGGCGCCTTCGGCCGGGTCGGCTACAACCAGCTGCGCTCGACCTATGTGGGCGGCTACGCCACCTGGATCGACGCGGCCAGCGGCTGGTATGCCGACGCGGTGCTGCAAGGCGGCCACCACAGCTACGACGTGCGCCCCGACAAGGCTGCCTCGGCCTCGGGCAATGCGAGCAGCTTCTCGGCATCGATCGAAGGCGGCAAGTCCTTTGCGCTGAACTCGACCTGGAGCATCGAGCCCCAGGCTCAGCTGGTCTACCAGGGTACGAACCCGGGCGATGTGCAACTCGCCGGCGCCCGCGTCCAGCAGGATGCCTCCAACGGCTGGATCGGCCGCATCGGCCTGCGCATCAAGGGCGACATGCCCACCAGCGCCGGCCGCCTGCAGCCCTATGCACGCGTCAACGTCTACCGCGCCGATTCGGGCACGGATGTCGTGAGCTTCGTGAGCAACGGCGCCACCGTCGCACAGAACTCAAGCGGCCACGGCTACACCTCGACCGAACTGGCGGGCGGCTTCACCCTGTCCCTCACGCCCGCCACCTCGCTGTACGGCGAAGTGGGTCATCTGTTCAGCAACAGCGGCGACACGCAGGTCAAGTCCTCGGTGCAAGGTTCGCTGGGCGTGCGGGTGAGCTGGTAAGGCGCAGGCCGCTGTGTCAGATGCCGATGAACTCGGCCACTTCGGCCAGCGGGGCGCGCTCGGTGACGAGCGCGTCCAGCGGCTTGTCCCGGTCCGCATAGCCGATGGCCATGCCGGTGAACAGCATGCGCTGCGCCGGCAGCCCGAGAAACTCGCCGATGGTCTTCGGGTAGACGGCCCAGCATTCCTGGGCACAGCTGTCCAGGCCCTCGGCGCGCAGCAGCAGCATCACGCTCTGCAGCATCATCCCCAGGTCGGACCATTGCGGCGGGCCCATGCGTCGGTCCACCGTACAGAACAGCGCCAGTGGCGCACCGAAGAACTGGTAGTTGCGCGCAAACCATTGGCGGCGCGCCGCCTTGTCCTCGCGTGCAATGCCAAGGCGCGCATACATCGCCTCGCCCACTGCAAAGCGGCGGTCGCGATAGGGCGAGACCAGCTCTCGCGGGTAGATGTCGTACTCGCTGCCTTCCCCGCTCGGATCTTCCTGCACGCGCCGGCGCATGAGCGCCTTGAGCTCGTCCAGCCGCTGGCCGCCCACCACGTGGATGTGCCATGGCTGCAGGTTTCCGCCGGAGGGCGCGCGCAGGGCAGCGTGCAGCACGCGGCGGATCACATCCGGCGCCACCGGCTGGTCGAGGAACTGCCGCACCGAGCGGCGGCTTTGCACGGCTTCATAGACGTTCATGCCACATCCTAGGGGCAACCCTCGATAGGCCTCAATCGTCCGTTCCGACGATGTGAAACGCGGGCCTGCCAGGCGTCAAATAGCAGTGGCCCACGCGGGTCCACCGCTACAAGAAAACCAGGAGACATGGCATGCACGGACTGATGCAGGACCGCCCCTTGATCATCTCGTCGCTCATCGAGCACGCGGCGCGCTTCCACCCCCGAACCGAGATCGTCTCGCGCCTGCCCGAAGGCGGTACCCACCGCACCGACTGGGCCGGCGTCCGCCGCACCGCCTGCCAGGTGGCCAACGCCCTGGGCGCGTTGGGCGTGAAGCCCACCGAGCGCGTGGCCACCCTGGCCTGGAACGGCTGGCGCCACCTGGCGATGTACTTCGGCGTGTCGGGCACTGGCGCGGTGCTGCACACCGTGAACCCACGCCTGTTCCCCGAGCAGATCGCCTACATCGTCAACCACGCCGAAGACCAGGTGCTGTTCTTCGACACCACCTTTGCGCCCCTGGTCGAGAAGCTGGCGCCACAACTGCGCACCGTGAAGACCTATGTGTGCATGAGCTCGCGCGAGCACATGCCCAGCATCGACGTGCCCGACCTGCACTGCTGGGACGAACTGGTGGCCACCCAGAGCGAGGACTACGACTGGCCCGAGTTCGACGAGCGCAGTGCCTCCTCGCTTTGCTACACCTCGGGGACCACCGGCAACCCCAAGGGCGTGCTGTATTCGCACCGCTCCACCATGCTGCACACGCTGATGGAGCTGGCGCCCGACACCTTCGGCGTGAGCTCGCGCGAGACCGTGATGCTCATCGTGCCCATGTTCCACGCCAACGGCTGGGGCACGCCGTACGCGGCGGCCATGGTGGGTGCCAAGCTGGTGTTTCCCGGTCCGCACCTGGACGGCAAGAGCGTGTACGAGCTGATGCGCGACGAGAAGGTGACCTTCTCGCAGGGCGTGCCCACCGTATGGATGATGCTGTTCCAGCACCTGGACGCCAATCCGCAGCTCGATGCCCGCGCGCTGGGCGTCAAGCGCATCGGCATCGGCGGTGCGGCGGTGTCGCGCGGCATGCTCGAGCGCTTCGAGAAGCAGTTCGGCGCCGAGGTCACGCAAGGCTGGGGCATGACCGAGACCAGCCCCATCGGCGTGATCAGCAAGCTCTTGCCCAAGCACGACAACTTGCCCGAGGAAGAACTCGTCAAGGTCAAGCTCAAGCAGGGCCGCGGCGTGTGGGGCGTGGACCTGAAGATCGTGGACGACGAAGGCAACAAGCAGCCGTGGGACGGCGAGGCCTTCGGCCACCTGCGCGTGCGCGGCCCGTGGATTGCCAGCGGCTACTTTCGCGGAGAAGGCGGCTCGCCCATCGACGAAGAGGGCTACTTCAGCACCGGCGACGTCGCCACCATCGACACCGACGGCTTCCTGCAGCTGGTGGACCGCGCCAAGGACGTGATCAAGTCCGGCGGCGAATGGATCTCGTCCATCGACGTGGAGAACGCGGCGGCCTCGCACCCGGCGGTGACCGAGGCCGCTGTGATCGGCATCGTGCACCCCAAGTGGCAGGAGCGGCCGCTGCTCATCGTGGTCAGGCGCGCGGGCGCCGAGGTATCGGCGGACGAACTGCGCAGCTACCTGGCAGAGCGCCTGGCCAAGTGGTGGCTGCCCGAGGAAGTGGTGTTTGTCGACAGCCTGCCGCACACGGCCACCGGCAAGCTGCTCAAGACCAAGCTGCGCGAGCAGTACAAGGGCTACGTGGCCGCCAAGGCGGAGTGACCATGACCGGTGCACTGACTGCGGCCGAGGCCGCGTTCCAAGCCGAGGTTCGCGAGTTCCTGGACAAGGAGCTCACGCCCGAGCTGCGCACCGCCGGGCGGCGCTGCAGCGGCATCTTCACCGACTACGCAGAGGGCATCCGCTGGCACCGCATCCTGGCGCGGCGCGGCTGGAGCGTGCCGAAGTGGCCGGTGGAGCACGGCGGCACCGGCTGGACGCCGATGCAGCACTACATCTTTGCCACCGAACTGGCCGCGGCCGATGCACCGCCGCTGGCGCCCATGGGCACCGGCATGGTGGCGCCCGTCATCATCGCCTTCGGCACCGAGGCGCAAAAGCGCGCCTGGCTGCCAGGCATCCGCTCGGGCGACGACTACTGGTGCCAGGGCTACTCGGAGCCGGGCGCGGGCTCGGACCTGGCCTCGCTTCAATGCAGGGCGGTGCGCGATGGCGACGAGTACGTCATCAACGGCACCAAGATCTGGACCACCCACGCGCAGTACGCCAACCGCATGTTCTGCCTGGTGCGCACGTCGTCGGAGGGCAAGGCGCAGCAGGGCATCAGCTTCCTGTGCTTCGACTTCCCGCGGCCGGGAATCACCGTGCGGCCGATCATCAGCATCTCGGGCGACCACGAGCTCAACCAGGTGTTCTTCGACGATGTGCGCGTGCCCGCCAGCGGAATGATCGGCGAGGAAAACCAGGGCTGGACGGTGGCCAAGTACTTGCTGCAGCACGAGCGCGGCGGCGCCTGGGCGCCGAGCCTGCGCGCGCGCCTGCGCAGGCTGCGCCGGGCCGCGCATGACGCTTATGCGGCCGCAGGCGAGGGCGCTCAAGACGAAGCGCGCGAGATGACGCTGCGGCTTGCCGAGATCGAATGCGACATCGACGCGCTCGGCGCCACCGAGCAGCAGTCGCTGCGCGCGCAGGCGCGCGGCGAGCCGCCGGGCATCCGCCCGTCCATGGGCAAGCTGCTGGCCACCGAGCTGCGCCAGCGCACCACCGAACTGGGCGTGGAACTGGCCGGCCACTACGCCGCCGTGGCACTGCCGCTGGACGACGCCCTGCTGCAAGATCCGCTGCCCGTGCCGGAGGAGAGCGTCTTCGCCATGTCGGCCTACCTGAACGACCGGGCCGCCTCCATCTACGCCGGCACCAACGAAGTGCAGCGCAACATCATCGCGGCCCATCTGCTGGCGCGCTGAGAGCAGACGATGACTTCGATCACCGACGACACCGAAAGCGCCGACGTTCTGGCCATGCTGCAAGACAGCCTGGCGCGCTACCTGGACGACCACCACGGCTTCGAGCAGCGCCTGCAGGCGCTGGCCCGAGCCGACAACGCGCCGCCCGTCTTCTGGCAAGGGCTGGCGCGCGAGCTGGATCTGCTCGGCGCCGCATTGCCGGCAGGGCAGGGTGGCTTGGGGCTGGGCCTGGCGGCGCACCTGGCGCTGATGCCCGTGCTGGGTGCCGCGCTGGCGGCCGAGCCCTATCTGTCCACCATGGTGCTGGGCGCAGGGCAGCTGCAGCGCCATGGCGGCGCGCATGCCGATGCCTTGCTGCACCGCATCGTCACCGGGCAGGCCGTGGTCGCGTTTGCGCACGACGAGCCACACAGCCGTCACGATCGCGCCGACGTGCGCACCCGCTTGTCGCGCCAGCCCGATGGCAGCCTGCTGCTGGAAGGCCGCAAGGCCGTGGTGCAGGCCGCGCCCTGGGCCAGCCACCTGATCGTCTCGGCGAGCGGCGATGCCGGCTTGTCGCTGGTGGTGCTGCCGGCCAACGCGGCGGGCGTGCGCATGCGCGCCTATCCCATGCGCGACGGCGGCCGGGCCGCGGACATCGCGTTCGACGGAGTGCGCCTGGCGCCCGAGGCGCTGCTGGGCGCCGAAGGCGGCGCGCTGCCGCAGATCGAGCAGGCGCTGGACGAGGCCACGCTCGCGGTCTGCGCCGAATCCATCGGCGTGATGCGCAAGCTGATGCGCGACACGCTGGACTACGTGCGCCAGCGCAAGCAGTTCGGCGTGCCCATCGCCAGCTTCCAGGCGCTGCAGCACCGGTTGGCCGACATGCACATGGCGCTGGAACAGGCCCAGGCGCTGACCCTGGGCGTTGGAGAGATCCTGAATGAAGGGCTGTCCGCCCAGGCGCGGGTGCGCGCCGTGTCATCGGCCAAGGTGGCGGTGGCCAAGGCCTGCCGCGCGGTGGGGCAGGGTGCGGTGCAGTTGCACGGCGGCATGGGCATGACCGAGGAACTGGCCGTGGGCCACTACGTGCGCCGCGCCACGCTCATCGAATCGCAGTTCGGGTCGATGGCATGGCATCTGCGCCGCGTGGCGCACGTTGCGCAGGCCGGTGGGCGCTGAAAGAGGAATCACATGGCAGGACCCCTGAAAGGCCTACGCGTCGTCGAGATGGCCGGCATTGGCCCCGGCCCCTTTTGCGCCATGCTCCTGGCCGACATGGGCGCCGAGGTGCTGCGCGTCAGCCGGCCCGGAGCAAGGCGCGATGCGCACGACATACTTTCGCGCGGCCGCGCGCACTGGGAGGTCGACCTGCGCGCGCCCGGCTCGGCCGAGCGCGTGCTCGGCGCCATCGCCCAGGCCGACGTGCTGATCGAGGGCTTTCGGCCCGGTGTGATGGAACGCCTGGGCCTGGGCCCGGCCGAGTGCCATGCGCGCAATCCGCGCCTGGTGTATGGCCGCATGACGGGCTGGGGCCAGCACGGCCCGCTGGCCCATGCGGCAGGGCACGACATCAACTACATCGCCATCAGCGGCGCGCTGCATGCCATCGGCCGCGCGGGCGAGACGCCGGTGCCGCCGCTGAACTACGTGGGCGACTTCGGCGGCGGCGCCATGCTGCTGGCCTTCGGCCTGATGGCCGCGCTGCATGAAGCCAAGTCATCCGGCCAGGGCCAGGTGGTGGACGCCGCCATGACCGATGGCGCAGCGCTGCTCTCGGCCATGATGTACGGCTTCAAGTCGGCGGGGCAGTGGAGCAACCAGCGCGGCGAGAACATGCTCGACGGCAGCGCGCACTTCTACGACACCTATGCCTGCGCCGACGGAAAGTACGTGGCGGTGGGCGCCATCGAGCCGCAGTTCTACGCCCAGTTGCGCGAGCGCTGCGGACTGAGCGACGACGCGGCCTTCGATGCGCAGATGGATTCGGCGCGCTGGCCGCTGCTCAAGTTGCGCCTGGCCGACGTGTTTCGCACCCGCACGCGCGATGAATGGTGCGCGTTGCTCGAAGGCAGCGACGCCTGCTTTGCCCCGGTGCTCGACTGGGACGAGGCGCCGCGCCACCCGCACAACGTGGCGCGCGGCACCTTTGCCGACGTGGGCGGCGTGGTGCAACCCACGCCTGCGCCGCGCTTCAGCCGTTCGGCGCCCGTCATGCCGCCGGCGTCGGTGCCCGGTGGCGGCGCGGCCCTGCTGCAGCGATGGGGCGTCGCCACGACAGCGCAAGCGGACTGAGTTCCAGAACAAGCAACGACAAGGAGACAAGCGCATGTTTCTCACCCAGCCTTTGCACAAGGGGCGCCGCGAAAAGGCCCACGAAACCGCCGTGGTCTGCGGCGACAGGCGACTCGATTTCGCCACCTTCACCGAGCGCGTGTCGCGCCTGGCCGGCGTGCTCCAGAAGCTGGGCATGGCTCGCGGAGACCGGGTCGGCATGATGAGCCTGAACTCCACGCGCTTTGTCGAGTACTTCTTCGCCACCTGGTGGGGCGGCGGCGTCATCAACCCGGTGAACATTCGCTGGAACCCCAAGGAAGTGGCCTACTCGCTGGACGATTGCGACACCCGCATCCTGCTGGTGGACGACCTCTTCGCGCCCATGGCTGCCCAGTTGCGTGAGCTCTCCACGTCGCTGCGCACCGTGGTGTACTGCGGCGACGGCCCCGTGCCCGAGGGCATGGTGGGCTACGAGGCGCTCCTGGCCGACACCGCACCGGTGCCCGACGCGCCCCATCGCAGCGACGAGCTGGCCGCCGTCATGTACACCGGCGGCACCACTGGCCGGCCCAAGGGCGTGATGCTCGCGCACGGCAGCCTCTACATCAATGCGCTGGCCTCGGTGGCCGCGCTGCCGCGCGACACGCAGGACGCCGCGGCCATCGTGGCGGCGCCCATGTTCCACGTGGCAGGCTGCGGCGTCGCGCTGCAGAGCCTGCTGCGGCTGGTGCCGGTGCACATCGTGCCCATGTTCGACGAGGTGGCGGTGCTGGAGACGCTGCAGTCGGCGCGCATCACCGAGATGTTCCTGGTGCCCACCATGATCAAGCGCGTGATCGAGCATCCGCGCTTTGCCGAGTTCGACCTGGGCAGCTTGCGCCTGCTGTCGTATGGCGCCGCGCCCATCGATGCCGCGCTGCTCGATGCGGCCATGCGCGCCTTTCCGGGCACGGCCTTTGCGCAGGTGTACGGCATGACCGAGCTGTCGCCGGTGGTGACTGCGCTTGCGTCGCACTGCCACGCGCCGGGCCCACGGCGCGAGAAGCTGCTGCGCTCGGCCGGCACGCCCATCTCCATTGCCGAGGTGCGCATCGTCGATGGCAACGACAACGAGCTGCCGCACGGCCAGGTGGGCGAGATCGTCGCGCGCGGGCCGATGGTGATGCAGGGCTACTGGAACAAGCCCGCCGAGACCGAGGCGGCGCTGCGCGGCGGCTGGATGCACACCGGCGACGGCGGCTACATGGACGAGAACGGATTCCTCTACGTGGTCGACCGCATGAAGGACATGATCGTGAGTGGCGGCGAGAACGTGTATTCGGCCGAGGTGGAGAACGCCATTGCGCAGATGCCGCAGGTGCTGATGTCCGCGGTGATCGGCGTGCCCGACGACAAGTGGGGCGAGCGCGTGCATGCCGTGATCGTGCTGCGCCCGGGCATGCAGGCGTCGCCCGAGGAGGTGATGGCGCACTGCAAGGAGCAGATCGCCAACTACAAGTGCCCGCGCAGCGTGGAGTTTCGCGATGCGCTGCCGCTCTCGGCAGCGGGCAAGCTGCAGAAGTTCCAGTTGCGCGAGCCCTTCTGGGCCGGCAAGGAACGGCGCGTAGGTTGACTGGAGAAACTGAAAATGCCCATTGATTTCCGCCGCTCCTGGAGCGACGAAGACCTGGAGCTGTACCGCGACAACGTGGTGCGCTTCATCGAATCCGAAGTACTGCCGCACGACGAGGAAGCCCGCAAGCGCGGCCACGTGGGCCACGAGGTGTGGCGCAAGGCCGGCGCGCTGGGCCTGTTGTGCTCGGACATCCCCGAGGCGTACGGCGGCGCCGGCGGCGACTTCCGCCACGAGGCCGTGTTCTACGAAGAGATGGCGCGTCGCGCGCTCAGCGGCATGGCCAGCTCGGTGCACACCATCGTGGCGCACTACTTCCTCAACCACGGCACCGAGGAACAGAAGCAACGCTACCTGCCGCGCATGGCGCGCGGCGAGCTGGTGGGCGCCATCGCCATGACCGAGCCCGGCGCCGGCTCCGACCTGCAGGCGGTACGCACCCGGGCGCAGCGGCAGGCCGACGGCAGCTATCGCATCCACGGCTCCAAGACCTTCATCACCAACGGCTTCCTGGCCGGCGTGGTGCTGGTGGTGTGCAAGACCGATCCGGCGCAGGGCGCCAAGGGCACGTCCATCCTCATCGTCGAGACCGAGAACTGCCCTGGCTACCGCGTGGGCCGCGTGCTCGACAAGATCGGCATGAAGGCGCAGGACACCTCCGAGCTTTTCTTCGACGACGTGCACGTGGGCGCCGACGCGCTGCTGGGCGGGCGCGAAGGGCAGGGCTTCTTCCAGCTGATGGGCGACCTGCCCTACGAGCGGCTGATCATCGGCGTGAGCGCCCTGGCCACCATGGAGGGCGCCTACCAGGCCACGCTCGACTACGTGCGCGAGCGCAAGGCCTTTGGCCAGACGGTGGCCGACTTCCAGAACACCAGATTCAAGCTGGCCGACATCGCCACCCAGATCAAGGTGGGCCGCGCCTTCATCGACCGCTGCGTGGAAGACCTGGTGGCCGGCAAGCTGGACACCGCCACCGCCTCCATGGCCAAGCTGTGGGGCAGCGAGACGCAGGGCCGCGTGGTGGACGAATGCCTGCAGTTGTTCGGCGGCTACGGCTTCATGAGCGAGTACATGGTGGCGCGCATGTATGCCGACGGCCGCGTGCAGCGCATCTTCGGCGGCACCAACGAGATCATGAAGGAAGTGATCTCGCGGGCCATGTAGGCGGCCATTCAAGGAGTTGTGTCCATGACGCTCGACGACCTGATGTTCAAGTCCGGCCTGCTGGCCGGCCGGCGCTACCTCGTCACCGGCGGCGGCAGCGGCCTGGGCCGCGTGATGAGCGAGGCCTTGCTGCTGCTGGGCGCCAAGGTCTACATCTGCGGGCGGCGCGCCCCGGTGGTGGAGCAAAGCGCGCAGGAGCTGATGCACCAGCACGGCGGCAGCGTGGTGGCCAAGACCTGCGACATTCGGCACGAAGAGCAGATCGTGGCCATGCTCGACGAGATCTGGGCCGACGGCGGCGCGCTCGACGGCCTGGTCAACAACGCGGCCGGCAACTTCGTCAGCCGCACCGAAGACTTGTCGATGCGCGCCTTCGATGCCATTGCCAACATCGTGTTCCGCGGCAGCTTCGCCATGACGCTGCATTGCGGCAAGCGCTGGCTGGCTGAAGGCAAGGCCGCTTCGGTGCTGTCGATCCTCACCACCTGGGTGTGGAACGGCTCGGCCTTCACCGTGCCATCGGTCATGTCGAAGTCGGGCCTGCATGCCATGACGCAGTCGCTGGCCGTGGAGTGGGCGGGCCGGGGCATCCGCTTCAATGCCATTGCGCCGGGCCTTTTCCCGACCGAGGGCATGAGCGCGCGGCTGAACCCGGGCGGCGGCGAACACAAGGCCAAGGGCAACCCCATGGACCGCAACGGCCGCATGCCCGAGCTGGCGAACCTGGCCGTCTACCTGCTGGGGCCGGGCTCGGAGTACGTCAACGGCCAGACCATTGCGGTGGATGGCGCGCAGTTCCAGGCCACCGGCGGCAACTTCTCGGCCCTGTCGGCGTGGGGCGATGAAGAGTGGCGGCGTGCGCGCGACAGCATCGCGGGGCGCGATGCGCAGGACCGGCGGATGCGCAGCGAGGGGTGAGGCGACGCCAGCGGGGCGCCGCCGGGCGTCAATGAGCCTCGAAGGGCGGCTGCAGCACGTTCTGCTGCCGCTGCAGCGGATCGGCCGGGTCCCGGATGATGGGCGTTGTCGGCGGAATGCTCACGGCCCCCGACGTGCGGGCCTGGAGCGCCATGGCACCGACAAATACCAGCGCACGCACGGCGACATCGTTGTCCTCGACCGCGAAGAGCGCAGCGGGTTCCTTGGTCGGTGCGTGGCTCCACGGCTGCCGCGATGCGTCCCGAAAGAAGCTCGAATCAGCGCCGGGCAGCGACAAGGGCGCTGGCACATCGCCGCCTGAGGCGGCAAGGTCCTGCGCGAACCCGGTCGAACAAATGCTCAGCGCTGCCAACGACAGCGCAGCTGCCGACTTCGTTTTTTTCATGGCTCACTCCCTGCTTCATTGAACTGTCTCGGCCTGCACGTCTTGCGCCTTTGCCTGCCCCACTGCCGTTCCTTCCGGAAAGAGGTAGGCAACGCCAAGCTCATAGGTCGACACGTTCTGGTTGACGGTGATCCTGGGTTGTAGCACGGCCTTCGGAAACTGCGCGGCCAGGTCCGGCGGAATGCCGGCGCCGGCTTCCCGCGCGTCCCAGACGAGCACCGCGCCAAACTCCTTGAGCTTTTCAGGCGTGACCCATGGGTTGCCGCGATAGCCGCTGTGCGCGAACAGGGCCGACGGGCGGTCGGCCGAATAGAAGGCCGCGTTGCCGGCGCTCCAGGTGTCGCCAATGACGTATCTCAGGGGCTCGCCCATCTCCAGGTTCCATCGGCTTGTCATTTCGGATGCGAGTTGCCGGCCGGGAAAGAGCGTCCTGGGTTCGTTATCCGGAACCATGGGCCGCAACAGCTGCGACAGCGCGAATACCACGACGGGAAAGAGCAGCACGACAAGCCACGCTCGCCCGAACGAACGCAGTCTTTCGCTGGTGAGCGCGGGCCGGATCGTGGTGACGGTAAAAAGGCCCACGAAGCAAAGCAGCGGTGCGGCCCACATCACCCGCGGCGGTCGTTGCGTCGCGATCGACAGGCAGACCGAGAAGGCCATCGGCCCCAGGGCCAGCACCGTCAGATAGGCCCGGTTGAAGCTGCCCGGGTCCGACTGCTGCCGAGGCTGCGTGCTTCGCCAGCGCCAGAGCATGGCGGCCAGGGCCAGCATTGGAACAAGGGCTGCAAGCTGCGCGCCGAAGAACGACAGCAGCCGGGCTGCATAGGCCGAACCGGCGCCTAGCGCGGGCGCGCGTCGTCCGACGTAGCTGACGGAGATGAAGCCACTCTGGAAGATCCAAAGCATGTGCGGCAGGAACACCAGAAATGCGGTGAGCAGCAGGAGCCACGGACCCGGCTGCGCAAGGCGCCGCCGTGCCTGCGGGTGCAACAGCACGAACAGGGCCATGGGAACGATATAGGCGCCCATTGAGTAGCGCGACCAGAGCCCCAGGCCAACGAACAGTCCGCTCAGGCACCAGTCGACAAGCCGGTTGTCGACCAGGGCGCGGTGCAGCAGCCAGCCGAACATGGCCGCAAACGGCATCTGCAGGACGATGTCGTTGAACTCCGGCGTGGGGAAGTTGAAGTAGTAGACCCCCTCCAGGAGCAGAACGCCGATCAGCGCCTCGCGATCGCTCGTCATTCGGCGTCCCAGCTGCCATGTGGCCAGGAACACGGTGGCGACGCACAGCTGCGAGGCCAGGTAGCAGGTCCACAGGCTCTTGCCCGACCATGCGGTGATCGCTTCGGTGATCCAGGGCCACAGCGGCGGATCCTTTTCGTAGCCCATCTGCCATTCATGACCCCACGCCAGGGCTTCGACGATGTCGATCGAGGCGTTCTTCAGCAGCAGGGTCGGCAGCAACGTCCAGACAAGCGCATGGACCAGCGTGACAAGGGCAAAGACCTGAAATGCAGCGAGCTGCCTGAGCGACGTGCCGAAAAGCGGGGCGGGGGCCTGCCAGGCGGGCCGACCAGCCGCCGTAGAAACTGAGGTGTTGTCCACGTTAGCCTTGGATCTCGTACCAGGATGGGCAGGCTGGCTGGCTGGACGCGCCGCGGACGGTCGTTCATCGCTTGCGTGGCAAGGTGGACGACAAGTGGAACCCGCGAATGGCATCCATCGCGCGCCTGCACGAGGATCAGCCACGGGTTCTGGGCAGCTGTGGCGCGGATTATCGCCTTGGCGGTCCGCGCCACGGGACGCCCGCGGTCGCCGAGGGCGAACTTTTTGACGAAATGCGCAGTTGCCCTAGCGCTTGCGCCCGATGACTTCGGTCGCCACGTCGATGACTCGGCGGGATTCGCTGCGCGCCATCACCCGCAGGGCCGAGAAGGCTTCGTCGATGCTCCACTGGTGGCGTTCGGCCAGCATGCCGACCGCCGCGCTGATCTCGCGGCTGTCCGACAGCGCACCCAGGAGCTTGTCCTCCCTGGCCCGCCCCACGTCTGCGGCGTGCAGCGCGGTGCGCACGAGCGGCACGAGCTGGCTGCCCAGGATGGGCTTGACCAGGTATGCGTAGGGGTCGTGCCGGATCGCCCGCGCAACGAACTCGGGTCCGCCGTGCGCCGTCAGGAAGATGATGGGCGCCTGCACCTTGCGCTCGCGCAGCAGGCCCGCGCATTCGATGCCGTCGGTGCCGGGCAGCCCGACATCCAGCAGCACGAGCGCCGGGGCGCGCTTGCCTGCCGACTCGAGTGCGCCATCGGCGCTCGCAACGGCAACCACGTCATGGCCCTCGGCCTTGAGCAGCGTGAGGAATGCATGCCTGACGAGCGGGTCGTCCTCGACGATAAGGATGTCTGCCATGGTCAACTCGCCTCGGTGGTGGTCGGGGGCGCCGGATGCAGGCGCAGGGTCATGATCATCTCGTGCGGCGCACAGTGTTGCGTTACCTCGGCGACGCCCTCCGACAGGGTCGACAGCAGGCTCAGGCCGACGCCGAAGCCCTGGCCGCTGCGCCAGTCCATGCCGGTCGGCGAACAGAGGCGGTTGGTCACGGCAACGTAGGCGCAACCTTGCGGGTCCATGCCCACTGCCAAGCGGATGGGCGCGGCCTCGCCGTGCTTGATCGCATTGACGACCAGCTCCGTCGTCATCAACGCGACGGGCACCGCATGGTCCGGTGGCAGCACCACGCCGCGTGCCTGCTCGTCTTGCGAGAACGCCAGCTCGGCCCCCGGAAATCCCGCACGCACCAGCTCCAGCTGCTGGCGCGCCAGCTCGTCGAGCAGCACGCCGTTGCTGCTGTCCCTGGCCTGCAATCCGTGGATGCCGATGAGCGCCAGGACATGGCCGTGCAACGTATCCAGGCTGCCCAGCGTGGACGGGTCCTGGGCGACGCGGCGATGCGTCTCCAGAAGGCCGAGCAGGCCTTGCAGGTGGTTCTTGATGCGGTGGTGAAGCTCGCCGACCAGCGCCGCCTTCTGCGCCCGCAACGATGCAATGCGCGCTTCCTTCTGGGTTACCTGCCGCCGCAGCTCGGCGCGCCAGGCCAGCGCCATGAACAGCAGCGTCAAGGCCGCGGCGGCACCGCACGCGATCAGGAGAATCCGCGCCTCGGACGCACGCTCGGCCACGTCCTCGATGAGCTGCGCGATGCGCGAAGCCTGGAAGGACTGCAGCTGTCCCAGCTCGGAGAGGAAGTCGTCCGATGCCGCCTGCAGCTCCTGGGCGACGACATCGGGGTCGTACGTATCGTCGCGGGCATCCAGCGCCAGCGCGTTGGCGCGCACGACCTGCAGGCGCGCGTGCGCGGCGCGTACCCTGTCGAGCAGCGCCCTCGATTCCGGCTTGCGCAGCCTTGCGTCCAGGGCGTCCAGCGCGTCGACCGCGCCCTGGTTCGCCCGGCGGTAGCGCTGCACCTCCTTGGCGTCGAGCGCGCGGCTCTTCACCAGAAGCACATTGCGAAGGGCAACCCCGGCGTTCAGGTCCTCGTTCCTGGCCGTGTTGAGCAGCTGCAGGGTCGGGACTCGCGAGCGCTCGATTCTTGCGATCTCGTCGATGATCGGCAGCAGGACAATGGAAGCGGCGACAAGCAGTGCAACGATGACCGCCAGGCCGGTCGCCCCCAGGAGCCCCGGCACGTGCTCGCGGGCCCACTTCAGGATCGAGTAGCGCTCAAGGCTGGACATTCAATTGGCGAATCTCAAGTCGGGGCAACGAACGCGACATCCGGCCAATCCGGGTGCCGCGCGTACTGCTACATTGTCCTTTGCCTACGAACCCCCCGCGGTATTCCGAGGCGAACCCGCCAACAGGAGTACCAGGCATGCGACAGGCAATCGAGAAACTCAAGGACATCGTGGAGGCCATGGTCGCGGACGGCGACCTGCATGACCTGGAGATCGAGTTTCTCAAGGCCTGGCTGGCCGACAACCCCGACGTGTCGCGGGTGTGGCCGGGCAGCGCCGTGAGCACGGCCATCGAAGCCGTCCTGGCGGACGGCCATGTGAGCCAGGACGAACGCGCGTACCTGCTGTCCACGCTCAGGCAACTGGCCTCGGGCGACTTTGCTGACCAAGACAACGGCGACGAGCTGGCGCTGGTGTTCGACAACGCCGTCGAGATCAACGTGCGCGACGCGCTGGTATGCCTGGCGGGTGAGTTTCTCCATGGAACCAGGGCGGCATGCGAGCGGCTGCTGGAAAGCTGCGGCGGATGGCCGGCCGCCGCGGTGACGCAGAACGTGCGCTACCTCGTTGTCGGCGCCAAGGTGCCGGCAGACTGGAAGGCGTCGCCCCTGGGGCAGACCATCCAGGCCACGCTGGACCTGCAGCGGGCAGGGCACGCCATCTCGATCGTCTCGGAACGGCGCTGGCTCGACCGCGTGGCCGGCGCATCGGCCACGCAAAAGATCTGATGTGGCAGGTGGGCCGGCCGGCGTGACGCCGGCCGGCCGCCTGTCTTACTCGCTGATGCGGGTCAGCTTGAGCGCCGGGTCGGCGCTGATCTCGCCTTCGGAGAACGGCATCTTCTGCCACTGGCCTTCGCTGTAGGCGCGGGTGTAGTCCGCGTTGTGTGCCGACGCGGGGTCATCGGACAGCGAGAAGGTCAGGAAGGTGTAGGCATCCACGCCACCATCGGGGAAGCGCACCACCTGCATGTAGCTGTTGCCGTTGGGGTCGTTGTCCATGTTGTAGCTGCCCTGGGCCAGCGTCTGCTCCGAGCAGGCCACGGTGAAGTAGCCCTGGCCGCCGCAGCCGCCGAACAGCCCGATCTTCTGGCCGCCGCGCGTGGCGTACAGGTAGTCGCCGCGCTGCGCGTCCAGCGCATAGCCGCTGGCCTGCACCGCCAGCACCGCCGCGCCAAAGGCCTGCTGGATGGCCGGCGTGATGCTGCCGTCGGTCTTGAGGTCGCGCGGCGTATGGATCGGATCGGCCGCATTGAACGGCACCGCGTAGAGGTTCGCGGTCTTGCTCGCACGCGTCCAGAACTCGTCCCACAGCAGCGCGCCGCGCGCGGTGCGCACGCCGGTGTTGTCCCAGGCGCTGAGCACGGCGCAGGCCGCCGTGGGGTCGACCGACTGGCCCGACACCGTGATCGGGCCGGCGGCGCACACCATGTTCAGCGTGGCGTCCTTGAACAGCTCTGCCGTGTGAACGCGGCTGTTGATGACCATCTTGCGCACCGCGTCGCTGGTGGCGAACTTGCCGCCGTAGCCGTCGGTGCCAGCCAGCCGGCCCTGGGCCAGCAGGTTGCCAAGCCGGGTGCGGAAGCTCACCGCCTCGGTGCCGGCCGGACCCATGATGGCCGGGAAGCCGGTGAGCGGCTGCGCTGGGTTGGACAGCCAGTAGCTGTCGTTCATGTTGGCCACGTAGTCGTCGCGCACCAGGCTGGGCAGGCGAGCGGGGCCGATGGCGCCCTTTTGCACCGAGTCGGCATCGCTTTGCCAGTTGCAGGCGCTCTTGGAACCGTCGAGCACCGGCACGCGCGGCAGCGCGCCGGCCAGCGCGGCGGCATAGGGCGAGTTGCAACTGCTGCCCGGCGCATTGGGAATGGCGCCGATGTCGGCATACCAGGCCTGGCTGCTGCCACGGCCCACGGCCACGGTGTTGACCCACGGAATGGCCGCTTCCTGGCGCTGGATGGTGATGAACTCGTCCAGCGACTTGGCCTGGTTCCAACGCTGCCAGTTGCGGAACAGGCGGAAGTTCTCGCCATTGATGTCGCGAATGGCAAAGGCGGTGGTCTGGCTCCATGCCAGCGCGGGGTTGACGACGCCCAGGTTCACCATGGGGCCGTACTCCGAGTCGTACAGCGTGCGCGTCACCGGCGAGATGCCGCCGCCGGACTGCTTGACCTGCACGGTGATGCTGCGCGGCTTCATCTTCACGGCCTGGCCGTCGACCATGTAGCTGGTCGGATCGCCCGAGGCCAGCGTGAGCTGGAAGAAGCCGAAGCGGCGCGCGGTCGACACGGTGTGGCTCCAGGCCACGTTGTCGTTGAAGCCGATGAGGATCACCGGAATGCCCAGGAAGGAGGTGCCGCTGACGTTGAGCTGGCCCGGAATGGTCAGCTGCGCCTGGTAGAAGCGGTCGGGGCCGCGCCAGTACCAGTGCGGGTTGCCGAACAGCAGCGGGCTGCCGTCGCCGGTGGCGGCGGTGCCGAAGCCGAACATGTTGCTGCCCACGCCCTCCTGGCCGCCCACCTGGAACTCGGGCATCTGCAGGCTGGCGCTGGCCAGCTGCGTGCCGTCGGCCTGCAGCGCGCGCTGGCGGCGCAGCATGGCCACCGTGGGCGCGCTGGCCGCCGGCGCGATGGCGTTGGCGATGTTGGGCAGGAAGTTGCTGTAGCCGCCCGCGAAGTTGGCGGCGTACATGCGGCGGAAGATGTCGTCGCTGGTCACCGGTGCCACCCAGGCCTCGGTGCGGCAGGCGGCATGCGCGCCTGCGTCGCCGCCGGCCTTGATCTCGCGCACGTAGCGGTTGTAGCCCGCTGCAAAGCCGGCCACCAGCTCACGGATGGTGTCGGGCTGGGCCGCGACCATGGTCTTGACGACCTCGTCGTTCAAGACATGGCGGTGGAAGAAGTCGGAGTCGATGTTCTTCGGCCGGCCGATGGTGCTGGAGAAGGGAATCAGCGTATCGGCGCCAAAGTTCAGCGAGCGCTCGCCCCGGTAGGTGAGGAAGGAGTTGGCCATGGTGCACAGGTCGTCCTGCGCCTGCGCGTAGCCATAGCCGTAGCCTGCGCCGCCCCAGTTGTCAGCCTTGATGTGCGGCACGCCCATGCCGGTGCGGCGGATGTCGGCCTTGTAGCTCAGCTGGGGGTCGCCACCGGTGCCTGGCGTGGTCGGCGTGCCGCCACCGCTGTTGTTGCTGCTGCCGCCGCCACAGGCGGCAACCAGGGCCGCGCAGGCGAGCGCCAGCGCGGACAGCGGCACGGTGCCGCGAACAAGGGAAAGTCGCATGAAGTCTCCAATGGAATTGCACGAACGAACGGACAGGCTCTCTTGTCGGAGCCTGCTGCAGCATAGGCAGCGTGCGCGGCGCTGGCTTGTACGAAGACGCTATGCCGCGGGTGCGTGCGCGCCCTGCGGATCGGTGAGCACCGACACGCGGCTGGCCAGGAAGGAGGGCGGTAGCCCGAAGTAGCTCTGGAAGGTGCGGCTCATGTGGGCCGCGTCGGCAAAGCCGCTGTCCAGCGCTGCATCGGTGAGCCGGCGGCGCCCGCCGCTGAACTGCTCGACCGAGCGCCGCACCTTGGTCCACAGCGCATAGCGCTTGATCGACAGGCCCACCTGCTGCGTGAACAGGTGGCTCAGCCGGTCGGGCGAGAGGCAGGCCAGCGTCGACAGGTGCGCCAGCGACTGCGGCTCGGCGCTGTCTCGAATGGCGCCCAGCACCCGCGCCACGCGGGGGTCGAGCTCGCTGTCGCCCCGCTCGGGCGAGCCGGCCACCGCCTCGATCAGCCCCGCGCTCAGGGCGCGCAGCTGGCGCGCGCTCAAGGCCCCGTCCAGTGCGGGCTGGAAGCACTCGCGCAGCTTGGGGCCGAAGCACCGCCCGTCCAGCACCTGGATGCCCTGGCCACTGCCACGCCGGGCCAGCATGCGGTAGGCCGCGGAAGATGGGTCGAGGTTGAGCGAGAGCAGCCCGCCGCCATCGTCCACGTCCAGGCGGCGCGGCACGTGCGGGGCCACCAGCGCCGCCTCGCAGCGCACGCGGGTGCCATCCAGCGCCTGCAGCCGGAAGGGCCGGCCCGCGGGGGCGACCAGCAGCGTCGCCGAGGAGCGCGCCGTCAGGCCCGAGTGGATTTCCGGTGTGAGGTAAAGGAACCTGTCATCCCACAGATGCAGGTAGTTGTTCTGGCCCATGTCTCGACTCTTCTCGCTTGTTGTTCTCTCTCGTCCGCCAGTGACCGATTGTGGTCGGGGCGTGCCCTTGCGGCATTGGGGAGGACGCGAAGCCGGGGCGTCTCGATTTTTCGGTGCGGCGGCTTGATTAAGGCTCGATTAAGGCACCCGCCGCAAAGTTGGGTCTCGGCAGTTCCGCTCTTCTCCTCTCCCCCTCCATCCCCTAGGAACTGTCGTTGGACCCGCTTCGGCGGGTTTCTTTTTGTCTGGAGCATATGAAACGTATACAATCAATATACGTTTCATATAAAAGGATGCCTCATGGGTATCGTCAAGATCTCCGACCAGATGCATGAGAACCTGCGCGTGGCGGGCAACGCGCTGAGCCGGTCCATCAATGCGCAGGCCGAGCACTGGATGCGGGTGGGCATGCTCACCGAGATGCACCCCGAGCTGGACCACCGCGAGATCTGCCAGATGCTGGTGCGCGCCGAACTCGCCGGCGGCCTGGACATTGCCGCGGCCGTGGCCGACCCGCCAGACAGGCCTTGTGCAATCGCGGTGGGAAAGCGCCAGTGACCCGCACCATCACCCTCAAGTCTGCCCAGGACATCGAGATGGCGCGGCGCGCCGGGCAGCTGGCCGCGCAGGTGCTGGCCATGATCGAGCCGCATGTGGTGCCGGGCGTGAGCACCGACATGCTCGACCGGATCTGCAACGACCACATCGTCAACGTGCAGGGCGCCACGCCGGCCAACGTGGGCTACCTGGGGTATCCCAAGACCATCCTCACTTCGGTGAACCACGAGGTCTGCCATGGCGTTCCCGCGCCCGGCAAGGTCCTGAAGGAGGGCGACATCGTCAACATCGACGTGGCCGTCATCAAGGACGGCTGGCACGGCGACACCAGCCGCATGTTCTTCGTGGGTGCTGCCAGCGGCCTGGCCCGGCGCCTGGTGGAGACGACCTACGAGGCCATGGTGGCGGGCATCCGCGAGGTACGGCCTGGGGCGACGCTGGGCGACATCGGACATGCCATCCAGTCGGTGGCGCACCGGGAGCATTTCAGCGTGGTGCGCGAATATTGCGGCCACGGCATCGGCCGGGCCTACCACGAGGCACCCGACGTGCTGCACTACGGCCGGCGCGGCGAAGGCATCCGGCTGGAGGCCGGCATGGTCTTCACCATCGAGCCGATGCTCAACGCGGGCAAGCGCGACACGCGGCAACTGGCCGACGGCTGGACGGTGGTCACCCGGGACAAGTCGCTGTCGGCCCAGTGGGAGCACATGGTGGCGGTGACGCCCGAGGGCTACGAGGTGCTCACGACCTGGCCCGGTGGCACCGGCAGCTACGCGCCCATCTGACAGCTACACGCGACCGGTCACCTGGTGGCCACGCCCACGAGGCACTCGCCCGGCACCACGAATCCGCCGGCCGATGATTCGTAGCTGCGCATGGCGCCTTCGACCTCGTCCCAGACCGATTCGCGCTCCTGCGCGGGCAGCGTGGCCATCATGGCGTTGAAGGCGCCGAAGGCCTCGCGCGCGAGCTGCACGTACTCGGCAGTGCTGGACATTCGGCCCGGAATGGACACGGTGTGCACCTCGGGCGCGGCAAAGCCGGCCTGCCGGAAGGCGCCATCGAGCACCCCGGGCGCGCCGAGGCTGAACGGCCCCGGCTGTCCTGGCAAAGGCGCAGGCAGCTGTGCGCGCCGGCGGATGATGGACACCGGCACGGCGCCCCAGTCATTGCGCTCGGGCGTCGAGAAGACGACCACCGCCACCCGGCCCCCCGGCTTGAGCACACGGCGCCACTCGCCGAGGGCGGCGACGGGGTGCGGCATGTACATGAGGCCCAGTCGGCAAATCACGGCGTCGAAGGAGGCGTCGGGCAGGTCGGGCTTCTCGCCGTCCATGGCGCGCGTCTCGATGATGTGGCCGAGCCCGTGCTCATCGGCCACCTGGCGCGCCAGCTCGATGATGCCTTCGGAAATGTCGGTGGCCAGCACATGGCCGCCCGGGCCGACCCGCGCGGCCGCACTCACCGATGGCTCGCCCGCGCCGGCGGCAATATCGAGCACGCGATGCCCGGGCTGCAGCCCGGCCTGGTCGAGCATCAGGCGGGTGACTTCGCCATACCAGCGGTCCAGCGCGGGGTTCCAGCGCCGCCAGGCCGCGCCGTCCTTGTTCCACTGCTCGCGCTGCGCGTTCTTGTACTTGGCGGGGTCGAAGGCGGCTTGCTGTGAATCGGCCATGGGGAAGGTCCTGTGGGTTGGATCCTGGCCCCCATGCTGCCCTCAAAGCTTGGCCAGCGGTATCTGCAAATCGGCCAGTTTCTGCGCGTCGACGTGGGTGCCGCGTTCGATCAGGCGGCGCGCAAAGCGCAGGTCCTTGGCGGCGTTGGGGCCCAGCGCCGCCACCACCTTGCCCTGTTCCAGGAAGAACAGAACGAAGCTGCCTGAAGCCGGGTCGCCTCGCAGCACGCGCTCGTGGCCCGGGGCGGGCATGCCGAAGATCTGCAGGTTCACGTCGTACTGGTCCGACCAGAACCAGGGCAGGGGCTGGTGGTTCACCGCCATGCCCAAGGCCGAGCGCGCCGCCGCAATGCCTTGTTCCTGCGCGTTCTGCCAGGACTCCAGCCGCATCCGGCGCCCGGCCCACTGGCCATGCCACGCGGCCACGTCGCCCGCGGCGAGGATGTCGGGGTCGCTGCTGCGGCATTGCGCATCGACCCACACGCCGCCGTCGCACTGCAGGCCGGCCGCGCGGGCCAGGCCGTCGTTGGGCACCATGCCCACGCCTACCAGCGCCGCCGAACAATCCAGCCGCTGGCCGTTGCCCAGGACAGCGCTCAAGCCCTGCGGCAACGCTGCGAAGGATTCGATGCCCGTGCCCAGCAGCACCTGTACGCCATGGGCGGTGTGCAGCTCGAGCAGGTGGTCGGAAATCTCGGGCGGCACGGTGCGCTCGCACAGCCGCGCCGCGGCTTCGACCACCGTGACTTCCATGCCCTTCCTGCGTGCCGTGGCTGCCACTTCCAGCCCGATCCAGCCGCCACCCACCACCAGCAGCCGCTTGCCGGGCAGCAGCGCGGCGCCCAGCGAGCGGGCGTCCGCAATGCTGCGAAGCGTGAACACGCCGGGCAGGTCGGCGCCGGGAATGTCCAGCCGCCGTGCGCGCCCACCGGTGCAGAGAATGAGCTTGTCGTAGCCGATGGCATCGCCCGCTTGCAGGCGTACCTGCCGTGCGGCGCGGTCGATGGCGCTGACGGCGGTGTCCGCGCGCCAGTCGATGTGCAGCTTGTCGAAGGCCTCGGGCTTCATCAGTGCGGTGCTGCCCTCCGGTGCCTCGCCGGCCAGCACCGCCTTGGACAGGGGAGGGCGCTCGTAGGGGCGGTGCGGCTCGTCGCCGACCAGCACCACGCGGCCCGCAAAACCCTCGCTGCGCAAGGTCTGCGCGGCCCATCCGCCGGCCTGGCCCGCACCGACGATGACGATGGTCTGGCCTTCGCCCATGCCCTCAGTCCAGCGAGAGGAACACGCGGCCGCCCTCGATCTTCACCGGATAGGCGCGGATCGCCTCGGTCACCGGCGCGCAGGTGGGCTGGCCGTTGCGCACGTCGAACTTGCCCTGGTGCAACGGGCACTCGATCTCGTGGCCTTCCAGGAAGCCCTCGCACAGCCGTGCGTGGCCGTGGGTGCAGATGTTGTCGGTGGCGAAGACTTCGCCCTCGACGCTGTACAGGGCGATGTCGCGCCCCTGCACGTCGATGCCGACCACGTCGTCGGCGGGAACATCGTCAACGGCGGCGGCGTCGACCCAGGTCATCGTGCTCATTGGCTTGTCGTCCTTGCGTTGCGTGCTCAATCGGGCTGCAGGCCGGCGCGTTCGATCACCGGCTTCCAGCGGCGCAGTTCCTCGTTCATGAACTTGGCCAGGCCTTCGGGCGTGCTGCCCACCGGGTCGAAGTACGCGGTCTGCAGGCGCTTTTGCGTGTCGGGGTCTTTCAGCACGGCGGCAATCTCGCGGCTCATGCGCTGCACCAGGTCGTTCGGGGTGCCCTTGGGCGCCATGTAGGCGAACCATGGCACGGCCTGGATGTCGGGCAGGCCCGACTCGCGCAGCGTGGGCAGCTCGGGCAGCAGCGCCGAGCGCTCGGCCGAGGTCACGGCCAGCGCCTTCAGGCGTCCGGCCTTGGCCTGCGGCATCACCGTGACCGGCGGCAGGCAGGCGAACTGCACGTCGCCCTGCACGATGGCCGTCACGGCCTGGCCCGACGACGCGTACGGAATGTGCACCGCAAACGACTGCGTCTTGGCCTTGATCAGCTCCACCCCCAGGTGCGAGATGGAGCCGTTGCCGGTGGAGGCGAAGTTGAACTTGCCGGGGTTCTTGCGCATGGCGTCGAGCCAGCCCTTGACCGAGTCGACGCCCATCGCATTGGACACGGCGCACACGTTGGGCGTGGTCGCGGCCAGCGACACCGGCACCAGGTCCTTGAACGGGTCGTAGGGCAGGTTCTTGTAGAGGATGGTGTTGTAGACCAGCGGCGCGTTCACCGACAGCAGGAAGGTGTAGCCGTCGGGCTGCGCCTTGGAGACCTGGTCGGTGCCGCTGTTGCCGCCCGCGCCGGGCTTGTTCTCGACGATCAGCGGCTGGCCGATGCGTGCCGCGAGCTTGTCGTTGACGATGCGCGCCAGGATGTCGGGCGACGAACCCGGGGCGAAGGGCACCACGATGCGCACCGGGCGCTGCGGCCAGTTGTCCTGGGCATGTGCGGCCGTGGCCAGGGCCACGGCGGTGAAGGCGGCGGCGAAGAGTCGTGCACGCATCGTCATGCCTTGGCCTCCACCTCGACCATGCCCAGGTGGTCCTGCTGCTCGCGCGCAATGAAGCCGGCGATGAGCGCGCGGTAGGCGGCCTCGACCACCTCGGGGTAGGCGCCTTCCTTCTCGGCCAATGCCTTGACCTTGTCGATCACTTCCTGCTGGCGCTGCGGCGCCGACACCTGGAAGGCGTCGCGCTTGAAGCGCGCCGCATCCTTCACGTAGCGGCCGCGTTCGGCCAGCAGCGTGACGATCTGGCGATCGAGCCGGTCGATGTTCTCGCGCACCTGCGCGAGGTTGGCGCACAGGGGAACGTAGGCGGGGTCGGTGAAGCGGCGCAGGGGCGCACCGTGGACTTCCGGTTCTTTTTCTTGCATTGGATCAGATGGGATAGATGATGGAATTCGGGATCATTTCGCTGTCGTAGATGACCTGGCGCGAAGCGAACTTCAGGCCTTCGCCGGTGCGCACCACCACGTCGATGTAGCGCCCCACGTTGAACACGGTCGACAGCTCCGACAGCTTGGTGCGGAACACCGCGTAGTTGGCTTCGCATTCGAAGCGCCCGGGCTGCGCCTTGTGGACCAGCGGCGCGCCGGTCACGTTGCGCTGGTAGTACGGATCGTGGAAGAGCGTTTCGCGAATGCCGTAGACGCGGTCCTTGAGCATGCCCTTGCTCTCGAACGAGAGCGTGGCCAGAGGAAAGCCGCGCTCGTGATTCTCGCGCGGCTGGATGCGGTAGAGGCAGTCGTCGGTGAAGAACTCGGGCCACTGGTCCCAGTCGCCGGCGCTGATGATGCTGGCGTAGCGCGCGTAGAGCTGGCCCAACTCGAAGTAGTCCTGATGGTCCATTGCTTCAAGCCTCCATGACCTTGCGCCAGTACTCGTACATGCCGCGAATGAGCGTCTCGGTCACCATGTGGTCGGTGTCGCCCACCTCGCGCCCGCCCAGTTCGGCCAGCGTGCGGTGGTAGGGCTTCTGCTCGAAGCCTCTTTGCGACAGCTCGATCACCTCGCCATCGTCGGCCGAGACGAAGCCGGCCGGCCCGAACAGGTTGGCCTGGCGCAGGCGCCGGCGCGTCATCTCCTCGGTGTCGTCGTCGAAGCCGAAGTGCGTCCACACGAAATCGAAGGTGCCCGGCCCGCTGGGCTGGATGTGGCGGGTCGACACGCTGTTGACCTGTTGCTGGAAGATCACGCTGGGAAACAGCGTCATCATCACCGCCGAGGGGCCCTTCCACCACGGCTCGGGCACGATGTCCAGGAAGCGGTCGTCGTTGAGCTGCATGCTCTCCTTGAAGCTGGAGACCTGCGTGACCTGCTCGGCCTTGCCGCTGGCGCCGCGCGTGGAGACCATGGCGGCGTGGCGGTGGTGGCTGTCCATCTGCAGCTGCGACTTGTTGTCCGCGCGCCAGAGCCCGAAGGTGACGAACCAGGTGTGCAGCAGGCCCGGGTGGTACGGGTCCTTGATGTTCTCCTGCATCAGCTTCCAGTTGCCCGGAATGCGCTGGCGGTTGTAGCCCAGGATGGTGAGCTTGCGGCCGTTGAAGAGGCGGTCGAAGTAGCCCAGGATGGCCGGGCCCATGTAGTCTTCCAGCGACTCGACCTCATGGTCGAACGATGCGAACACCACGCCGCCGCGCGTGGCCACCTTCAGCTGCGTCAGGCCGTGATCGGCCGGCTTGAAGTCGGCCGGCATGCCGCCGTTGACCTTGCCGTCCTGCTTCACGCCGCGCCGGAAGGGCACGCCCTGCAGGTCGCCCTTGAGCGTGTAGTTCCACTGGTGGTAGGGGCAGGTGAAGCCGCCGTCTTTCTTGTTGCCGTGGCGCTCGCGGCAGAACTGCATGCCGCGGTGCGCGCACACGTTCTCCACCACGCGGATCTCGCCCTCGGCGTCGCGAACCATGATGACGGAGCGCTCGCCCACCACGGTGCGCTTGAAGTCACCGGGGTTGGGGACTTCGGCCTCCAGGCCGACGTAGCACCAGTGGCCCTTGTAGAAGAAGCGCTCCAGCTCGCGCCGGTGCTGGTCGGCCTGCGTGTAGGCCATGAAGGGGATGCGGCTGGTGCCCTGGTCTTCCCAGCGGATGGCTTGGGGAAAGACCGATGCGGGGTCGTTCATCTGATTTGTCTCCTGCGCCTGCGTGGGGTGCGGCGCGCTTTGTCGCTCCCGCGATGATGGCCGCCACACCTATATCGATCAATAGAATGTTGGCAATACCTTGTATTGATTTGCGGGATGTGAAGAGGCGCCATGGAGCTCAAGGACATCGACCTGAACCTGCTGGTGGTCTTCCAGCAACTGCTGGTGGACCGGCGCGTGTCCACCGTGGCCACCAGCCTGGGCCTGTCGCAGCCCGGTGTCAGCAACGCGCTGGCGCGGCTGCGCAAGCTCACCGGAGACGCGCTGTTCCTGCGCACGCCCACCGGCATGCAGCCCACGCCCTATGCCCAGCAATTGGCCGAGCCCACGGCGCGGGCGCTGCAGGTGATCCACGAGGTGCTCAACCAAAAGTCGAGCTTCGACCCCACCACGTCCAGGCGCGCCTTCACCGTGGGCATGACCGACATCGGCGAGATCTATTTCCTGCCCCGGCTGATGAAGGAGCTGGCGCAGGTGGCGCCCAACGTGTCGCTCAGCACCGTGCGCAACGCGGCCGTCAACCTGCAGGACGAAATGGCGGCAGGCCACGTGGACCTGGCGCTGGGCCTGCTGCCGCAGCTCAAGGCCGGCTACTTCCAGCGGCAGTTGTTCAAGCAGCACTACGTGTGCATGTTCCGGCGCGGCCATCCGCTGGACCGCAGGAAAAGGGAGATGACGCTGCGCGAGTTCTGCGCGGCCGAGCACGTGGTGGTGGTGGCCGAGGGCACGGGCCACGGCCAGGCCGATGACATGCTGCGGCGCCGCAAGATCGTGCGCAAGGTGGTGCTGACGGTGCCGCACTACGTGGCGGTGGGCCACATCCTCAACGGCTCCGACCTGGTGGCCACCGTGCCCGAGCGCTTGGCGCAGGCGCTGGAGAAGCCCTTCGGCCTGGCCTATGTGCGGCACCCCGCGCGCCTGCCGGAGATCGGCATCAACCTGTTCTGGCACAGCCGCTACCACCGCGACCCGGGCATCGAGTGGCTGCGCTCGTTGATCGTGGACCTGCATGGAGAAGGTTCGCCTGCGCGAAACTCACCCTAGGAAATACCCGCGATCGAACGAGAAGGCGAAGGCCCGGCGCCGCGCCTTCTCCCCCTCGACAGAGCGTAGAAATCGGACTTCGTCCAATGGAACAGGCTGGCCTGGTTCGCCGTCAAATGTCCCATTGACAGTACATTGGAACGGGACAACCATCGCGGCCAATGTCCCAGATGCCGTTGCCCAAGTACCACCAGATCTACCTGGTGCTGCGCGAGCAGATCCAGGAGGGCCGTTTCGATGACGGCCTGCCCGGGGAGCTCGCGCTGATCGACCAGTTCGGCGTGGCGCGCGTCACGGTGCGGCGCGCGTTGCAGCGGCTGGCCGAAGAGGGCCTCATCTCGCGCAACCCTGGCCGGCGCACCAGGCCGGTGCCCCCGCCGCCGCCCGAGTCGCGCGGCCCCGACGGCACGCAGCGTGCCAACCTGCATGGCCTGCTGGAGAACCTCGTCACCATGGGCTTGCGCACCTCCGTCAAGGTGGTCGACGTGGCCACCGTGTCGGCATCCACGCAGGTGGCCGAGGCGCTCAAGCTCAAGCTGGGCGACCCGGTGCAAAAGGCGGTGCGGGTGCGCTCCACGCGCGAAGGCCCGCTCTCGCACATCACCACCTATGTGCCGGCGGAGCTGGCGCGCACCTTCGGGCGGCGCGAACTCAACAAGAAGCCGATCCTCGTGCTGCTGGAGCAGGCAGGCGTGAAGGTGGGCCGTGCGCACCAGACCATCTCGGCCAGGCTGGCAGACAACGTGCTTGCACAGCACCTGGACGTTGCCGTCGGCTCGGCGCTGCTGGCCGTGCGCCGCCTGATCTACGACGAGGACGAGCGGCCGGTGCAGTGGCTGCACGGCTTCTATCGCCCCGATCGCTACACCTACGAAATGCAGCTCTCGCGCGTGGGCAGCATCGACGCCAAGGTGTGGGTCAGCAAGGATGTGTCCGCCCCGTTCAACTGATTGATTCAACGAAGAAGGAAAGCCTCATGACGAATCGCCGCCACTTCATCTCGCAATCCGCCGCCATGGCATCGGCGCTCGCATTTCCGCTGGTGGGCGGGGCGCAGCCCAAGTCCGTCAAGGTGGGGGTGCTGCACCCGGTAACTGGTGCGTTGGCCTATTCGGGCCAGCAGTGCCGCCTGGGTGCCGAGATGGCCATCGAGGACATCAACAAGGCCGGTGGCATCAAGTCGATGGGCGGCGCGAAGATCGAGGCCATGCTGGGCGACGCGCAGTCGCAGCCGCAGGCCGGCTCGGCCGAAGTCGAGAAGATGAACGAGGCGGGCGTGGCTGCCGTGCTGGGCGCCTATGCCTCGGCCATCTGCCTGGCCACCACGCAGACGGCTGCCAAGTACAACCTGCCGCACGTGGTGGACGTGGGTGTGGCCGACCAGATCGTCGAGCGCGGCCTGAAGAACACCTTCCGCTTCGGCCCGGGCTACAAGAAGTCGACCGAGGTGGCCATGGCCAACCTGCTGGTGCTCAACAAGGCCGCGGGCAATCCGGCCAAGACGGTGATGATCATCCACGAGGAGTCGCTGTTCGGCACCGGCACCGCGCAACTGCTCGCGCGCGAGCTGCCCGGCTACGGCTTCGAGGTGAAGGAGGTGGTCAAGCACGCCAACCCAACGCGCGACTTCAACAACATCGTGCTGCGCATGAAGTCGATCAACCCCGACATCGTGATCCCGGCCAACTACTACAACGAGTACGCGCTGCTGGTGCGCACCATGCAGCAGCAGAAGGTGCAGCCCAAGGCCATCTTCTCGGTGCTGGGCGGCGCGGCCTCCAGCTACAAGTTCGTCAAGGAGTTTCCGGACGCGGCCAACGGCATCATCGACTGCAACCACTGGTTCAACCCCAAGGACAAGCGCGCGCAGGACCTGCGCAAGCGGGTGGAGGCCAAGGGCCAGTTCTTCAGCTACGAGGTCTTCATGACCTACGCGTCGATGTGGCTGCTGGCCGATGCCATCGAGCGCGCCAAGTCGGCCGACCGCGCGGCCATTACCGCCGCGCTGGCCAGCAGCACCTTCTCCGACCACTTCATGCCCTATGGCCCGACCAGGTTCGTCAATGGCCAGAACGAGGGCGCGCAGCCGCTCATGACGCAGGTGGTGAAGAACGACATCAAGGTGATCGTTCCGCGCGAGTACCGCGAGATCGACCCGGTGTTTCCGCTCAAGGCCTGAGCGAGCCTTGGTTCTCTCGTGGATGAAGGCGCAGGATGTTTGACTTCGGAATTCTCTTTCCCTCGGTGCTCAATGGCCTGACGACCGGCGCGGTGTATGCGCTGATCGCCCTGGGCCTCACGCTGATCTACGGCGTCCTGCACATCATCAACTTCGCGCACGGGGCCAGCCTGATGCTGGCGCTGTACGCGGTGTTCTTCCTGAAGGACCGGCTGGGCATCGATCCCTACCTGGCCCTGCCGCTGGTGGTGCCGGGCATGTTCGCGCTGGGCTACGCACTGCAACGCCTGGTGATCAACCACGCCGGGCACGGCAAGGACGAGAACATTCTCCTGGCCACGCTGGGCATCGCGATCGTGATGGAGAACCTGGCCTTGATCTTCTTCAAGTCGGACACGCGCAACATCGACACCGCCTACTCGCTGGCCACCGTGGCCATCGGCCCGGCCATGATCGCGGTGCCCAAGCTGGTGGCCTTCGTGGGCGCACTGGTGGTGTCGGCGCTGCTGTTCTGGGTGATGGGCCGCACCGACCTGGGCCGCGCCATCCGCGCTGTGGCCAAGGAGAAGGAGGGCGCCAAGCTCATGGGCATCGACGTGGACCATGTCTATGCCATGTGCTTTGGCATCGGCATGGCCTGCCTGGGGGCGGCCGCCTGCTTCCTGCTGCCGGCCTACTATGTCAACCCGCAGGTGGGCAGCGGCTTCGTGCTGGTGGCCTTCACCATCGTGGTGCTGGGCGGCATGGGCAGCTTCGTCGGTGCGCTGGTCGGCGGCTTCCTGATCGGCATCGTCGAATCGCTGGGCGGGCTGTACCTGGGCGAGTCGCTGGGGCAGATCGGCATCTTCGTGATCTTCATCGCCGTGGTGCTGTTCAAGCCCGAAGGCCTGTTCGGAGCACGGGCATGAGCGCGCAACCGACCACGCCCATGGGCGTTTCCGCCGCGAAGCTTCCGGCGGGCGCATCGGCCTCGCACGGCCTGCGGGAGCTGGGCCTGATCGCGCTGTTCGTCGCGCTGGTGGCCTGCGTGCCGCTGGCCACCGAATCGGGCAGCACGCTCAACTTCGTGATGATGGCGCTGTACGCCACGCTGATCGCACAGGCCTGGAACATCCTGGGCGGCTTCGGTGGACAGTTCTCCTTCGGCCATGCGCTGTTCTTCGGCAGCGGCGCCTACATCCAGGCCATCGCGCAGCTGCAAGGCGGCGTCAACCCGTGGGTGGCGCTGGTGCTGGCGGTGCTGGGCGCGGCCCTGGTGGGGCTGTTCGTGGGCGCGCTGAGCTTTCGCTACGGCCTCAAGGGTTCGTACTTCGCGCTGGTCACGCTGGCTTTTGCCGAGGTGTTTCGCATCCTGGCGCTGTCGGTGCCGTTTACCGGCGGCGGCGTGGGGCTCATGGTGCCGCTGCGCGAGTCGGCGGCCAACATGCAGTTCGGCTCGCGTGCCGGCTACCTGTGGCTGGTGCTGGCCTTCGTGGGCGCTGCGCTGCTGGTGAGCTGGTGGCTGCGCAACGGGCGCTTCGGTGCCTGGCTGCAGGCGGTGCGCGACAACGAGGACGCCGCCCGCGCCGTGGGGGTGAACCCGTTCCGCGTGAAGCTGGGCGCCATTGCGCTGTCGGGTGCCTTCATGGGGGCGGCGGGCGCGTTCTACGTGCAGGTGTTCCAGTACATCGACCCGTCCATTGCCTACGGCCCGTCCACCTCGGTGGAGGCGCTGGTGGCGGCCATCGTAGGCGGCATGGGCACGGTGTGGGGGCCGGTGCTGGGCGCGGTGGCGCTGCATGTGCTGGCCGACCTCACGCGCAACCTGTTCGGCGAGCTGCCGGGCATCAACATGGTGATCTACGGCACGGTGCTGGTGCTGATCGTGGTGTTCCTGCCGCGCGGCATCGCCGGCCTGGGCGTGTCGGCGCGTCGCCTGCTGGGCGCTGGCAAGGAGTCTTCCCGTGGCTGAGCCGCTGCTGCAACTCTCCGGCGTGTCGCGCGCCTTCGGCGGCCTCAAGGCCGTGCAGGACGTGAGCCTGTCGCTGCCCGAAGGGCGCCTGGCCGCACTCATCGGCCCCAACGGCGCGGGCAAGACCACGTTGTTTGCGCTGATGTCGGGCTTCCTGGTGCCCGACACCGGCAGCGTGCGCTTCGCAGGCGAAGACATCACCGGCCAGGAGCCGTACCGCAATGCGCGACGCGGCATGACGCGCACCTTCCAGATCGTCAAGCCCTTTGCCGCGCAGAGCGTGCGCGAGAACATCGCCGTGGGTGCCCACCTGCACGAAAAGGGCCGTGCCGCCGCACTGGCGCAGGCCGAGCAGGTGGCCCAGCGCGTGGGCCTGGCGCCGCAGCTGGACAAGCCCGCCTCCGACCTCACCGTGGCCGGCCGCAAGCGCCTGGAACTGGCGCGCGCCCTGGCCACGCGACCGCGCCTGCTGCTGCTGGACGAAGTGCTGGCCGGCCTGAACCCGCAGGAGATCGCCGAGATGATGCCGGTGGTGCGCGGCATTGCCGACAGCGGCGTGACCGTGCTGATGATCGAACACGTGATGCAGGCCGTGATGCACCTGGCCGAGCATGTCTGGGTGCTGGCGCAAGGCCGCCTGATCGCGCAGGGAACACCCGGCGAGGTAACGGCCGACGAGCGCGTGGTGGAAGCCTACCTGGGCCACGGCACGGCGGCGCGGCTGCGCAAGGCCGGGGCCGAGAAAGCGGGGGCGGCCGCATGACGGTGTTGCTCGACATTCGCGGACTGCGCGGCGGCTACGGCCGCACCGAAGTGCTGCGCGGCGTGGACCTGCAGGTCAACGCCGGCGAAATGGTGGCCTTGCTGGGCAGCAACGGCGCGGGCAAGTCCACGCTCAACAAGACGGTGTGCGGCCTGTGCCCGGCCTGGTCGGGCACGGTCCGCTTCAACGGCCAGGACCTGGGCGGCACGCACTATCGCGACGTGGTCAAGGCGGGGCTGATCCAGGTGCCCGAAGGCCGCAAGGTCTTTCCCAACCTGAGCGTGCTGGAGAACCTGGAACTGGGCGCCTTCACCCGCGCAAGAGAACGCCGTGGCCAGAACCTCGAGAAGGTGTTTGCCACCTTCCCGCGCCTGGCTGAACGGCGCGGCCAGGCGGCCGGCACCATGAGCGGCGGCGAGCAGCAGATGCTGGCCATTGGCCGCGGCCTCATGGCCGAGCCGGTGCTGCTCATCCTCGACGAGCCTTCGCTGGGCCTCTCGCCCTTGCTGGTGGAAGAGATGTTCACCCTCATCCGCCAATTGCGCGAAGACGGCCTGGCCGTGCTGCTGGTCGAGCAGAACGTGGGCCAGTCGCTGGAGATTGCCGACCGCGCCTACGTGCTGGAAAACGGCAGCGTGCGCTTCTCGGGCGCGCCGCACGAGCTGCTTGCCAGCGACGACCTGCGCCGCGCCTACCTGGGGCTCTGACCCCAGCCGAGCCTTCAAGGAGATTTCGTGATCAAACGCAGGGACATTCTCATTTCGTCGGGCGCATTCGCCTCGCTGGCCGTTGCGGGCGCTGCCCACGCACAGATCGGCGGCACGCCGGTGCGCATCCTGGTCGGCGCGCCCGCGGGCGGCTCGACTGACACGCTGGCGCGCTCGCTGGCCGCCAGCATGGGCCCCGTGCTCGGGCGCACCGTGGTGGTCGAAAACAGGCCCGGCGCCGGCGGCAACATCGCGGCCGAATTGGTGGCCCGGGCGGCACCCGACGGCAACACGCTGCTGATGAGCTTCACCAGCCACGCGATCAACGCCACGCTGTACCCCAGCCTGCCTTTCGACCCGGTGAAGGACTTCACCGCGCTGACCTGCGTCGCCACTTCGCCTTCCATCCTGGTGGCCAATCCTTCGGTGCCCGCGAAGGACGTGCGCGAACTCATTGCGCTGGCCAAGCAAAAGCCCGGGCAGCTGAACTTCGCCATTGGCGCAGTGGGCTCGTCGCTTCACATGGCGGGCGAGGCCTTCAAGCTGCAGTCGGGGGTGGATATCGTCAACATCCCGTACAAGGGCACCGCACCCGCGGTGCAAGACCTGCTGGCCGGCCAGGTGCAGCTCATGTTCGCGGCCGTGGGCAACGTCAAGGCGCACATCCAGGCGGGCAAGCTCAAGGCCCTGGGTGTCACCACCGCCAAGCGGCTGCCGGCCTTTCCGGATGTCCCGGCGATTGCGGAGGTGCTGCCCGGCTACGAGTCCAGCGCCTGGTTCGGCCTGTTCGGCCCCGCGCGAATGGCGGCCGATGCGTCGCGCAAGATCAGCGACGCCGCGCGCGAGGCGCTGCAGCAGCCCGACATGCGCCAGCGCCTGGAAACCGAAGGTGCCATACCGGTGGGCAATTCGCCCGAGCAGTTCTCGGCCTTCGTGCAAGGCGAGATCGTGCGCTGGGCCAAGGTGGTGAAGTTCTCTGGAGCCAAGCCGGAATGAACGCCGCGGCATCTTCCGGCAACGCAGTGCCCGTGACAGCGTCGGGCCAGACGCTGGCGCAGAAGCTGATTGCGCGGGCCAGTGCCCGCGAACGCGTGGCCGTGGGCGAGATCGTGACCTGCGGCGTCGACCTGGCCATGTTCCACGATTCCTCGGGTCCCAGGCGCCTGAAGCCCATGCTCGAGGAACTGGGTGCGCAGGTGTGGAACAAGGACCGCATCGTGCTGGTGATGGACCACTACGTGCCCGAGCGCGACGACGACTCGCGCCGCATCGTGCGCATTGCCCGCGACTGGGCCCGTGACCAGCAGTTGCCACATGTGTACGACAGCCAGGGCATCTGCCACGTGGTGGTGCCGCAGCACGGTCACATCCGCCCCGGCATGCTGTGCGTGGGTGGCGATTCGCACTCGCCCACCGGCGGCGCTTTTGGCGCCTACATGTTCGGCGTGGGCAGCACCGAGATGCTGGGCGTGGTCGTCACCGGCGAGATCTGGCTGCGCGTGCCTGAAACCATCCAGATGTGGTGGGACGGCGCGCTGCCTGCCGGCGTCACCGCCAAGGACATGATGCTGCACATGATCGGCCGCTTCGGCATGAACGGCGGACGCTACCAGGCGGTGGAGTTCGCCGGGCCCGCGGTCAAGGCGCTGTCGATGCAGGAGCGCATGACGCTGTCGAACATGAGCGCCGAGCTGGGCGCGCAGGCTGGCCTGATCGCGCCCGACGACACCACCGCCGCCTTCCTGGCCGAAGCGGGCGCACCGCCTGTCGACATGGCGCCCTGGTTCACCGACGAGGGCGCGTCGTTCACGCGCCACGCCTTCGACGCCAGCACGCTCGAGCCGCAGGTGGCCGCGCCGCACAGCCCGGCCAACGCGCATGGCGTGAGCCGATTTGCCAACACGCCGGTCGACGTGGCCTACATCGGCGCGTGCACCGGCGCCAAGCTCGACGACCTGCGCGCGGCGGCCTCGGTGCTGCGCGGGCACAAGGTGGCCGCAGGCGTGCGGCTGATCGTGGCGCCCGCCAGCGTGCGCGACCAGCAGCAGGCGCAGAACGAGGGCGTGCTGCAGGTGCTGATGGATGCGGGTGCCGAGTTGTTCCCCACGGCCTGCGGTGCCTGCTCGGGCTATGGCGATCCGATGGGCGACGACATCACCGTCATCTCGACCACCGCGCGCAACTTCAAGGGCCGCATGGGCTCGCCGACGGCGCAGGTCTACCTGGGCTCGCCCTACACGGTGGCCGCCGCCGCGCTGCGTGGCCGCGTGACCGATCCGCGGGAGCTGCTGCAATGAATGCCCCCGCAACGCACCGGGTGTGGCGCCTGGGCGCCGACATCGACACCGACGCGCTGGCGCCGGGCCATGCGATGAAGCATGGCATCGACATCATCGCCAAGCACTGCCTGGAAGCCGTGCGGCCCGAGTTCGCCGCGGGCGTGCGGCCTGGCGACGTGGTGGTGGCCGGGCCGAACTTCGGCATCGGCTCCTCGCGCGAGCAAGCGGCTGCCGTGCTGGTGCAGCTGGGCGTGGCGGCCGTCGTCGCGCCTTCGTACAGCGGGCTGTACTTTCGCAATGCGTTCAACGTGGGCCTGCTGCTGTTGACCTGCGCCGAGGCCGAATCGCTGCAGGACGGCGAGCTCATCGGCCTGGACACGCGCACGCCGGCCCTGCGAGCCGCCGACGGGCGAACGCTGGCCTGCGAGCCGGTGCCCGGCTTCCTGAACGACATGGTCGAGGCGGGTGGCCTGCTGCAATTGCTGCGCAGGCGCATGGTCGCCAAGGGAGTGAACGATGCGCGCTGACACCGCGACCCACGGCGCTTCGCCGGAGCGCGCGCTGCTGCAGGCCACCGTGGCATTGCATGCGCTGCGGCCTGCCGCGGGCGATTCGTCCATGCAGGCACGGCGACTGCTGGTCGACACCGTGGGCTGCGCGCTCGCGGGCCGGCATGCGGATGAGGTTCGCGGGCTCGAAGCGGCGCTGGCCGCGTGCGAGCCCGGAGAGTTCCGTCTTCCGCAAGGGCCGTCGATGGGTGTGCAAGCCGCCGCGCAGGTGCTGGCCATGGCAGCCACCTGGGACGAGGCCTGCGAAGGCCAAGCGCTCGCACACGGCCGTCCCGGCGTGCCGCTGGTGGCGGCGCTGCTGCCGCTGGCCTTGCGGCGCGGCAGCACCTTGGGCGAATTCGTCGATGCCTTCGTGCTGGGTTACGAGGTGGGTGCGCGTTGCGGCGCCTGGCTGCGCATCCGCCCCGGCATGCATGTCGATGCCAACTGGCCCGCGCTCGGCGTGGCTGCGGGCGTCGCACGGCTGCTCGGCCTGGCGCCGGCAGGCATCGACCAGGCCATCGACATTGCGGCCTGCCAGCTGGCGACCAGTCTCTACCTGCCGGTGCGCGAAGGCCGAACAGCGCGCAACACCTACCTGGGCCACAGCGCATCGTTGGGCCTGCAGGCGGCCTTTGCCAGCGCGGCGGGCATCGACGCGCCGGCTGGCGCGCTGGCGCACTACGCCCAGCAGCATGCGGCGCCCACCGGGCAAGCGCTGCCCGGTGCGCAAGTCGCATTGCTGGGCGATGCCTACATCAAGCCATTCGCAGCTGTGCGTCACGTGCACTACGGCGCCACCGCCGCGCGCTTGCTTCGCGCGCAGCTTGGCGGCAACGACACCACGCAGATCCGGCGCATCGTGCTCAAGGTCTACGAGGAGGCCATCGTCTACTGCGGCAACCGGGCGCCACGCACGCCGATCCAGGCGCAGTTCAGCCTCTCGTTCGGTATTGCGGCCATGCTGCGCTTCGGCGATGTCGACCCGTCGGTGTATGCCGCGCCGCGCTTCGACGACGCCGAGCTTCGCCGGCTCGAATCGCTGGTGGAACTCGAGACCGACGCAGGCCTGACCGAGCGCAAGCTGCGCGGTGCCACGCTGTCGATCACGCTGGGCGACCGTGTCGTCGCTGAAACGGTCGGCACCATTGCCGGCGACGCCGCCAACCCGCTCGATCGCGACGCGCTGGTTGCCAAGTTCATGCACTACGCCAGCGGCATGGCGACGCATGGCGTTGCGGCCCCGGATGCCGCGCACTACTGCAACGGCGTGCTCGACGCACCCGCGGACACCGCTCTGGCCACCTTGTGGCGGCAGCTCGCCTGATTCCCCCCGTATTCACCGTCCATCCATCATGAAACTCCTGCGCCATCTCGCGACCACGCTTCTCGTGTGTCTGCCGCTGGTCGCCGCCGCCCAGTCGGCGAGCGACTTTCCGAACAAGGCCATCCGCATCGTGGTGCCGTTCCCGCCGGGCGGCGCCACCGACGCCGCCGCGCGCCTGGTGGCGCAGAAGATGGGCGAGCACTGGGGCCAGCCGGTGGTGGTCGACAACCGCCCGGGCGCGGGCGGCAACGTGGGCTCCGACATCGTCGCCAAGTCGCCAGCCGACGGCTACACGATGGTGATGGGCGTGACCGGCTCGCACGCCATCAACACCTCGCTGTACAGCAAGATGCCCTACGACCCGCTGGTCGACTTCGTCGCCATCAGCCAGGTGGCCGTGGTGCCCAACGTGCTGGTGGTGCACCCCTCGGTGCCGGCCAACAACCTGGCCGAACTGGTGGCGCTGGCAAAGAAGGAGCCCGGCAAGCTGGACTACGCCTCGCTGGGCAACGGCACCGCGGCGCACCTGGGCATGGAAATGCTCAAGTCGGCCGCCGGCATCGACATCACGCACGTGCCGTACAAGGGCAGCGCGCCGGCCGCGTCCGACCTGTTGGCGGGCCAGGTGCAGATGATGGTGGACGGCCTGCCTTCGGCCCTGCCGCACGTGAAGGCCGGCAAGCTGCGCGCCATTGCGCTCACCAGCCTGCACCGCGCGCCTGCATTGCCCGACCTGCCCACCATTTCGGAGACCTACCCAGGCTTCTATGCCGACGCGTGGTCGGGCCTGTTCGCGCCCAAGGGCACGCCGCAGCCGGTGGTCGACAAGCTATCGGCGGAGGTGCAGCGCATCCTGAAGCTGCCCGACGTGCGCGAGAAGCTGGCTGCGCTGGGCGCGGAGCCGGTGGGCTCCACGCAGGCCGAATTCACCGCGCACGTGCGGCGCGAAATCGACAAGTGGGCCAAGGTCGTCAAGACCAGCGGCGCCAAGGTGGACTGAACCATGAACGACACACTCGACCCCGTCACCCTCGCCGTGCTGCGCGGCCGCCTGGAGCAGGTAGCCGACGAGATGGACGCCACGCTCTACCGCAGCGCCTTCAACCCCATCATTGCCGAGGCGCACGATGCCTGCCACGGCCTGTACGACGCCACCAGCGGCGACACGCTGGTGCAAGGCAAGTCCGGCCTGCCCGTGTTCGTGGGCGCCATGGCGTTCGCGGTGCGCGCCACGGCCAAGGCCGCCGATGCACGCGGCGGCATGCATGACGGCGACATCTGGATCAGCAACGACGCCTACGACGGCGGCACGCACGCCAACGACTTCAAGCTGGTCAAGCCCTACTTCCGCAACGGCAAGCTGTATTGCTACATGGCGTCGGCCGCGCACTGGCACGACGTGGGCGGCGCGGTGCCGGGCAACTACAACCCCGCGGCCACCGAATGCTGGCAGGAGGCGGTGCAGATTCCGCCGGTGCGCATCGTGCGCGGCGGCCAGCTCGACGAAGACGTGCTGGCCATCCTGCGTGCCAACACGCGCCTGCCCGACAGCCTGTGGGGCGACCTGAACGGCCAGCTGGCCGCGCTGGAGCTGGGCGCGAAGCGGCTGGACGGCCTGCTCGACGAATACGGCGACGCACCCGTGCTGCAGGCGCTGGGCGAGCTGCGCTCGCGCGCCCTCAAGCTGATGCGCGCGCACATCGCCTCGCTGCCCGATGGGCGCTACAGCTTCGAGGATGTGCTGGACAACGACGGCATCGGCCGCGAGCCGCTGACCATCGCGCTGGACATGACGGTGCAGGGCGAGCGCCTCGTGCTCGACTTCTCGCGCAGCTCGCCGCAGTGCGCGGGCCCGGTGAACATCTCGCGTGCCACCGCTGTTGCGGCCTGCTACGTGGCGCTCAAGCACCTGTTTCCGGACGTGCCGGCCAATGCGGGCGTGCTGGACGCGGTGGAGTTCGTCATACCCGAGCGGCTGGTGATCAGCGCCGAGCGCCCGCGTCCGGTGGGCGGCTACACCGAAACCATCCTGCGCATGATCGACGTGATCTTCAGCGCAGCCGCCAAGGCCGACCCGTCGCGTGCAGTGGCGCAGGCCTACGGCACCATCAATGCGCTCTCGATCGCGGGCCACCGCAGCGATGCGGGTCGGGAGGGCCAGCGCTGGGTGATGTTCAGCTTCTTCGGCGGTGGCCACGGCGGTCATTCGGCTGGCGACGGCCTGGCGCACGGCAACGCGCCGATTTCCACCGCCACCATCCCGCCGCTGGAAATCCTGGAGGCGGCCTACCCGGTGCGCTTCACCGAATGGGCGCTGCGCCCCGACTCGGGTGGCGACGGCGAGCACCGCGGCGGGCTCGGCGCGGTGTACGAGATCGAACTGCTCGAGAAGAACGCCGAGGTCTTCGTGTTCGGCGAGCGCGGCAGCTCGCCGCCCAAGGGCATCGCCGGTGGCGGGGAGGGCGCGCTCAACGTGTTCCGCTACCAGAACGAGGGGCAGTGGCAGGTACCGCCCATGGTCTCGAAGATGCGCGGCATCCGGCTGGTGCAGGGCGAGCGCGTGCGGCTCGAAACCCCCGGTGGCGGAGGCTGGGGCGACCCGGCGCGGCGCAGTGCCGCGCAGCGTGAAGCGGACCAGGCCATGGGCTACGTGAGCGAAGTCAGGAAAGCAAAGCAATGAGTTCAGCAGCAGCAACAACAAGGGCCCCGGCCTCGCTGGTCGTCGGCGTGGACGTCGGCGGCACCTTCACCGACCTGTTCGTGCTCGACGAAGCCCAGGGCACGGCGCGCATCGTCAAGGTGCCCTCCACGCGCGGCGAAGAGGCGCGCGGCTTCATGAACGGCGTGGCGCGCGTGGCCGATTCGGCCGGCGCCATCGGCACCATCGTGCACGGCACCACCGTGGGCACCAACGCTTTGCTGGAACGCAAGGTGGCGCGCACCGGGATCATCACCACGCGGGGCTTTCGCGATGTGCTGGAAATGCGCCGGCGCGACCGTCCGCAGACCTGGGGCCTGCGCGGCAGTTTCCTGCCCGTGGTGCCGCGTGACCTGCGGCGCGAAGTGGACGAGCGCGTGCTGGCCGACGGCACGGTGCATACCGAGGTCGACCTGGACCAGGTGCGCGAGCAGGCCCGCTCGCTGCTCGAGGCCGGCTGCGACGCGGTGTGCGTGTTCTTCATCAACACCTATGCGAACCCGGTGAACGAGCAGCGCGCGGTGCAGGCCGTGCGCACGCTGTGGCCCAACCCGCACGTCACGGCGGCCAGCGAAGTGCTGCCCGAGATCCGCGAGTTCGAGCGCTGCTCCACCGCCACGCTCAATGCCGCGCTGCAGCCGGTGGTGGGCAGCTACCTGGAGCGGCTCGAAGGCGACCTGCGCGCCCAGGGCTTCGGCGGCGAGCTGCTCGTGGTGCAGAGCAACGGCGGCGTGATGTCGCGCAGCACGGCCGGCGAGCTGCCGGTGCGCACGGCCCTGTCGGGGCCCGCGGCCGGCGTGATCGCCTGCGCGGAGATTGCGCGGGCAGCCGGCTACCCGAACGCGATCACCGGCGACATGGGCGGCACGTCCTTCGACGTGTCCCTGGTGGCCGGTGGCGAGGCGGCGCTGGCGGCGCAGACGGCCATTGAATTCGGCATGGTGATCCGCTCGCCCATGATCCAGATCGAGACCATTGGCGCGGGGGGCGGCTCCATCGCCTCGGTGGATGCCAGCGGCATGCTGCAGGTGGGCCCCGAGTCGGCCGGCAGCGTTCCGGGCCCGGCCTGCTACGGCCGGGGCAACATGCGCCCGACCGTGACCGATGCCAACGTGCTGCTGGGCCGCATCGCCGCCGATCGACCCTTGGGTGGCGGCCTGCTCGCCGCGCTCGATGCCGGCAAGGCGCGCGAGGCCATCGAGACCCATGTGGCCAGGCCGCTGGGCATCGACGTGCTGGCAGCGGCGGAGGCCATTCTCACGGTGGCGAATGCGCGCATGGCCGGGGCGATCCGCCTGGTGTCGATCGAGCGCGGGCACGATCCGCGCCGCTTTGCCTACATGCCGTTCGGCGGCGGCGGCGCGCTGCATGTGTGCGCCATGATGCGCGAGGTGGGCGTGGGCACCGGCATCGTGCCGCGCTACCCGGGTGTCACGTCGGCGCTGGGCTGCGTGATTGCCGACATGCGGCACGACGCGGTGCAGACCATCAACCGCCCGCTGGACGAGCTCGACGTGCAGGCGCTGCGCCAACGCATCGAGGCTTTGTCCGAAGCTTGCCAGCAGCGCCTGGACTCGGCCGGCGTCCGCTTCGACGGTGTGCGCGAGGTGGTGGCGCTGGACATGCTCTACGCCGGCCAGACTCACACGCTGCCGGTTCCGCTGGCGGGCGGCGCGCAAGACCTCACCCGGGAGGGCATCCGCGCTGCCTTCGAGCAAGCCTATGTGGTCGCCTTCGGCCGCGTGCTGGGCGGCATTCCCATCCGCGTGATGAACCTGCGCTATGCGCGCATCGGCCAGCGCCCCAAGTTCGACCTGGCGGTGCTGGCACCCGAAGGCGAGGGCAGCACCACACCGCTGGGTACGCAGCAGGTCTATCACCAAGGCCAGTGGCACGATGCGCTTCGCTACGCGCGGCTGGACCTGCCGGTGGGCACCCGCATCGACGGCCCCGCGATCCTGGAGCAAGCCGACACCACGGTGTGGCTCGAACCCGGCTTTGCGGCCGAGGTGGACAGTTTCGGCAACCTGCTGGTGAGGCAGGCATGAGCGGCAGCGCTGACAGGCTCGACGGGCGCCGCACGGCGCTGGTGATCATCGACCTGCAGAACGACTTTCTCGACCCGAAGGGCGCGTACGCGCGCGGCGGCGACACCAACCCCATGGCATTGCCGTTGCCCGAACGTGCAGCGCGGGCCGCGCGTGCGCTCAAGGCCAGCGGTGGCCTGGTGGCCGCGAGCCAGTTCACGCTGTGGCCCGACGCCAAGGGCGAGCCCATGATCTCGCCCCACCTGCATTCGCTTCGGCCCTACCTGCGCAAGGGCGACTTTGCGCCGGGCAGCTGGGGGCAGGCCAACGTGGACGCGCTGGCCGGCCTGGTCGACGTGGCGGTGTGCAAGGTGGCGTATTCGGCCTTCTTCAATACCCAGCTCGACTGGGTGCTGCGCAAGTGCGGCATCGACACGGTGGCCGTGTGCGGCATCGTCACCAACGGCGGCGTGGCCAGCACGGTGCGCGACGCCCACATGCGCGACTACCGCACCCTGGTGCTGTCGGACGTGTGCGCCGCCTTCGGGCAGGAGCGCCACGACACCGCCCTGGCCGACATGCGCAACGTGGCCGAGGTGGTTGACGGCGCCACCTTTGCGCGGATGCTGGCATGAGCTTGCCCGTGCCCGATCGACGGGTGGTGCGCGCAGCGCGCTTCGACGCCGAGGTGCAGGTGCCGGTGGCCATCGTGGGCGGCGGCGCCTGCGGCCTGGTGGCGGCGCTGATGCTGCACGACGCGGGCATCGACTGCGTGGTGCTCGAACGCGACGCGCAGCCCAGCGGCTCCACCGCCTTGTCCTCCGGCTTCATCCCCGCGCCGGGCACGCGGGTGCAGCATGCGGCCGGCGTGGCCGACGACAGCCCTGAACGTCTTGCAGCCGACATCCAGGCCAAGGCGCACGGCCGCGCCGCGCCCGAACTGGTGCGTGCCTATGCGCAAGCCGTCGGTCCCGCGCTCGATGCGTTGCAGGCCAGGCACGGGCTGGACTGGGTGCTGCTCGACAACTTTCTCTACCCAGGCCACACGCGACACCGCATGCATGCCCTGCCGCAGAAGACCGGTGCCGCGCTGATGGCGGCGTTGCAGTCTGCCGCCCAGAGCGCGGGCATCCCGGTGCTTACCGAAGCCTTGGTCGACACGCTGTGGCTGGCGCAAGACGAGGATCGGGTGATGGGCCTGGGCTATCGGCGGCCCGACGGGCAACAGGAGCGCCTGGGCTGTGATGTGCTGCTGCTGGCTTGCAACGGATTCGGCGGCAATTCGCCCATGGTGGCCGAGTTGCTGCCCGAGATGCGCGATGCGGCCTTCGGCGGCCACGTGGGCAACGACGGCAGCGCCATCCTCTGGGGTCGCGCGCTCGGCGCCAGGCTGCGGGACCTGGGCGGCTACCAGGGGCACGGTTCGTGGGTCACCCCGCAGGGCGCGCTGATGAGCTGGGCCGTGATGATGGAAGGCGGCGTCCAGATCAATGCGCGGGGCCGGCGCTTTCATGACGAGACGCAGGGCTACTCGGAAGCGGCGGTCCATGTGCTGGCGCAACCGGGTGGGGTGGCCTGGAACGTGTTCGACGCGCCGCTGCTGGCGCTGGCTCGCGAGTTCCCCGATTTCCGCGAGGCCGAAGCCGCCGGCGCCTTGCGACGCTACGAATCGGTGGCGGAGCTGGCCCAGTGCATCGGCTGCAGCGTGGCCGAGCTGCAGGGCACGCTCGGCGCCATGGGCGTCGCACCGCAGGCCGACGGCCGCGTGTTCGCCCGGGCACTGGCCGCGCCGTATTACGCCGTCAAGGTGACGGGTGCTTTGTTCCATACCCAGGGCGGGCTGGACGTGGCTGCGGACATGCGGGTGCTGCGCGCATCCGATGGCCTGCCGCTGCCCAACCTGCTCGCGGCCGGCGGCGCCGCGGGCGGCGTCTCCGGCGATGCGGTGTGGGGCTACCTCTCGGGCAACGGCCTGCTCAGCGCGGTGGCGGGCGGCGCCATCGCGGCCAGCAGCGCGGCGGCCATTCTTCAACGGCACAACTAGGGAGATCTCCATGACGACCAACCCATCGAAGGCCGCCTTCAAGGCCCGGCTCGCCGCGCGCGAGATCGTGCTGGCGCCGGGCGTCTACGACGCGCTCAGCGCCCTGGTGGCCGAGCAGGCCGGCTTCGAGGCGCTTTACTTATCGGGCGCTTCCATTGCCTACACGCGGCTAGGCCGCTCCGACGTGGGGCTGACCACCTACAGCGAAGTGGAAGACACGCTGGCGCGCATCTGCGAGCGGGTCAAGTTGCCCGTCATCGTCGATGCCGATACCGGCTTCGGCAATGCGCTCAATACCCAGCGCACGGTGCGCGGCTTCGAGCGCGCCGGCGCCGCGATGGTCCAGATCGAGGACCAGGGCTTTCCCAAGCGCTGCGGCCACCTCGACGGCAAGACCGTGGTCCCCGTGCACGAGATGCGCGGCAAGCTGCAGGCCGCGCTGGACGCGCGCACCTCGCCCGACACCTTGATCCTTGCGCGCACCGACGCGGTGGCGGTGGAAGGGCTGGAGGCCGCGCTCGACCGCGCCGAGGCTTATCTCGAATGCGGCGTGGATGCGCTGTTCATCGAGGCCCTGCGCTCGCCCGAGCAGATGGATGCAGCCTGCCGGCGCTTCGGCGAGCGCATACCGCTGCTGGCCAACATGGTCGAAGGCGGCAAGACGCCCATCCAGGATGCAGACGCACTGCAGGCACACGGCTTTCGCATCGCCATCTTTCCGGGTGGCACCGCGCGTGCGGTAGTGCACACGCTGCAGGGCTACTTTGGCAGCCTGAAGGCGCATCGCACCACGCAGCCGTGGCGCGAGCGCATGCTCGACTTCGACGGCCTGAACGCGGTGATCGGCACGCCCGAGCTGATGGCATTGGGCAGGCGCTACGAGTAGGTTGGCGCGCACGCCGTAGCATCGCGGCCCATGAAGACCTTTGCCCTGTTCCTCGTCACCGCCATTGCGGAAATCGTGGGCTGCTATTTGCCCTACCTGTGGTTCAACAAGGGCGGCTCGGCCTGGCTGCTGGCACCGGCGGCACTCAGCCTGGCCCTGTTCGCCTGGCTGCTCAGCCTGCACCCGGCGGCAGCGGGGCGCGTCTATGCGGCCTATGGCGGCGTGTACATCGCGGTCGCACTGGCGTGGCTGTGGGCGGTGGACGGCGTGCGGCCCACCGGCTGGGACATGGCCGGCGTGGCCGTGAGCCTGGCCGGCATGGCGATCATCGCCTTCCAGCCGCGACCGATCTAGGCGCGGCTGCCCTTGCGCGCCATGGCCTTCTCGTAGGCGGCCTGCAGCTCGCCGAACACCGAGCGCGCCGGGCGCCGCTTGCCCAGGTGCAGGTGCCGCAGCTCCTGCATGAAGGCGTTCCATAGCTCGGGCCCGCCTTTCTCCAGCAGCTGCGCCCGCACCGACAGCTCGCGGCTGGGCTGCGTGTGCCGCCGCCCCCATGCGCCCATGTGCGCCAGCAACGGCACGAGCTGGATGGCCGGCTCCGTCAGGCTGTAGATGCCTTTCTGGCGGTGGGCGGGATCGGGCTCGCGCGAGAGCAGGCCAGAGGCCGTCAGCCGCTTGAGCCGGTCGGCCAGGATGTTCGAGGCAATCCCTTCCTCGCTGTTTGCCAGCAGCTCGCCAAAGCTGCGCCGGTTGCCGAACATCACGTCGCGAATCACGATGAGGCTCCAGCGGTCGCCAAACTGCTCGAGCGAGAGGTTGATGGGGCAGCCGGATCGTTCTGTCTGGGAAATGCTTTTCTCCGTTTGGCTACTTGCGAATTGCAAGTGGTGCGAGTATGGTCCAACCCATTGCAACTCACAAGTGGTTGAATCAGCATGGCACTCGCGCTCTACGGGCATCCCTTTTCCTCGTACACGCAAAAGGCGCTGGTCGCGCTTTACGAGAACGCCACGCCGTTCGAGTACCGCATGCTCGGGCCGGACACGCCCCAGCATGCGGCCGAGTGGCTCAAGCGCTGGCCGATGGCGCGCTTCCCGATGCTGCTGGACGGCGAGCGCACCATCCTGGAGACCAGCCTCATCGTCGAGTACCTGCAGCTTGCCCATCCCGGCCCGGTGCGCCTCTTGCCGCAAGACCCGCTGGCTGCGCTGGACGTGCGCTTCCTGGACCGCTTCTTCGACCTGTACGTCATGTCCGCCATCCAGTTCGCGGTGGACAGCGCCCTGGGCAAGCTGCCCGGCACGAAGGAGGCCGGGCGCGCGGTGGCCGAGCAGCGCCTGGAGCAGGCCTACGCGTGGCTGGAGGGGCGACTGCAAGGCCGCACCTGGGCGGCCGGCGAAGACTTCACGCTCGCCGATTGCGGCGCGGCGCCGTCGCTGTTCTATGCAGACTGGACCCATCGCATCTCCGGCAAGTACCCCTTGGTGCAGGCCTACCGCGCGCGCCTGCTGGCGCGGCCATCCTTTGCTCGCGCGGTGGAGGAGGGGCGCCCGTACCGGCCGCTGTTCCCGCTGGGCGCGCCGGACAGGGACTGAGTCGTCGGATGAAGACTTTAGGCCGCACCGCAGTCGCGGGCGCAGCCTTGCATTTGGCATTCATTTGTCCCGGCCGATTGCCGATGGGGGATATTGCGCGGCACGCATGTCGCGGTGCGCATCCGGTGCCAGAATTGGCCGATGCACTCTGAACACGCGCAGTCCATCGTCGAGAGATCGGTCGGCAACATGCTCGGCCTCATTCGAGAGACGTTGGAGCTGGACGTGGTGTTCGTCGGGGAGTTCGTGAACGACCAGCGCGTGTTTCGCCACGTGTCCAAGGACGATGGCATGACGCTCATCGAGGTCGGCGGTGCGCACCCGCTCGACCTGAGCCTGTGCTGGCGCATTGCCAACGGCAGGTTTCCCGCGCTGGTGTGCAATGTTCGCGAAGTCGTCGATGAGTACGAATTGCCTCCCATCTACATGCAGCTCGGCGGTCACGTCGGCGTGCCGGTTCGCCTTGGCGACGGGCGGCTGTACGGCAGCCTGTGCGGCGCCAGCACCAAGGCCTGCCCGCATCTGCAGGCGCAGGACGTCAAGCGCATGGAGATCGCGGCCCAGGCCATTGCGCGACTGCTCGCGCAGGCCGAAGGGCGCGACGTGATCGCGCTGGACGACTGAGCCGGCCCTAGAAGGGCGCGTCCGCTTCGGCGTCGGCCGGCGCACCCGGCGCCTCTTCCGACGACCCGGCCGGCTTGTCCAGCAGGTTCAGCACCTGCTTGCGCAGCACTGCGATCTCGGCATTGAGCTTGGTGTTCTCCGCCTTCAGTTCAGCCACGCGCTTGCGCAGGGTGACGAGCTCTTCGCTGTCGCCTGCCGGCGCCGCCGCTGGGGCATCAGCCGCATCTGCCGTTGCGCTCGCGCCTTCTTCGCTTTCCTTCGGCGGCTTGCGGCGTGCTTCGCGCACGCGCTTGGCCGCCTGCTTGAGTTCGTCCTTGCCGCCGGCTGCCGCAGCGGCCTGCTCTTCGGCTGGAAGGCTGGCGACCGCGGCCGCTGCGTTGAGCGACAGCTCGCCCGACTTGACGGCCGCCACCACCTCGGGCGCCGCGCTCTGGTGGATCTTCTCGATCATGGCAACCTGCGTGCTGCGCAGGCGCGCTGCTCGGGCGAGCGACTCGCGCGTATTGAGCGTGTCGCCCTCGACGGCTGCCGTGGCCGGCTCTTGCGCCGGTGCGGCCTGCGCTGCCGAGTCGGTCTGCACCTCGGCCTCGGCCGGGGCCGCCGTCTCGGCAATGCGCTGTGCGCGCCGGGCCGTCATGATCTCGCGCTTGCGCAATGCCAGCACGCCGCGCTGGAAGTCGGAGATGCTGCGGCGGCCCAGGTGCTGGTCGATCATCCACAGGTGCACGTCCTCCATCGACTGGAAGCGGGTGTTCTGCACCGTCTGGAAGGGCAGGTTGTGCTTCTTGCAGATGGAGTAGCGGTTGTGTCCGTCCACCAGCACGTCGCCCCAAAGCACCAGTGCATCACGGCAGCCTTCGGCCAGCAGGCTGCGTTCGAGTGCTTCGTATTCCTCGGACGTCAGTGGATCGATATAGGCCTTAAGTTCTTCGTTGACGACGACGTCCATGGGAAATTCAGTTGCGCAAAAGGGGAGAGATTTTAGGCGGGGACGCGTTACCGGCGTTTCCGTCGATTTCAACAGGCCTCGTCGACATGGGGCTCTGTTACCCTCGCGGCGGCCCGGTTGCTACACCAGTGCCGGCTCGTCACAAGAAATGGAAGGGGTACAAGACATGAGTTTGCAATGGAAGCGCTGCCTGCTGGCACCGGCCTTCGCGCTGGCTGCGCTGGGCGCCGTGTCCGTGGTGCATGCGCAGAACAAGGCCGCACCCGCGGCGGCACCGGCCAAGCCGGCGCCAGCATCTACCGGCAGCAACGGCAAGAAGCCCAACATCCTGGTCATCTGGGGCGATGACATCGGCACCTGGAACATCAGCCACAACAACCGCGGCATGATGGGCTACCAGACGCCCAACATCGACCGCATCGCCAACGAAGGCCTGTCCTTCACCGACTACTACGGCCAGCAGTCGTGTACCGCCGGGCGCGCCGCCTTCATCGGCGGCAACGTGCCGGTGCGCACCGGCATGACCAAGGTGGGCCTGCCCGGCGCCAAGGAAGGCTGGCAAAAGACCGACGTGACCATGGCCACGGTGCTCAAGAGCCTGGGTTATTCCACCGGCCAGTTCGGCAAGAACCACCAGGGCGACCGCGACGAGCACCTGCCCACCGTGCACGGCTTCGACGAGTTCGTGGGCAACCTCTATCACCTCAACGCCGAGGAAGAGCCCGAGAACGAAGACTACCCCGCCGACATGGTCATGGCCAACGGCAAGAAGTTCAAGGAAGTCTTCGGCCCGCGCGGCGTGCTCAAGTGCAAGGCCGACGGCAAGTGCCAGGACACCGGCCCGCTGACCAAGAAGCGCATGGAGACCATCGACGAAGAGACCCTGGCCGCGGCCAAGGACTTCATGCAGCGCCAGACCAAGGCAGGCAAGCCCTTCTTCACATGGTGGAACGCCACGCGCATGCACTTCCGCACGCACGTGAAGCAGGCCAACCGGCACAAGGGCAACGACGAGTACACCGACGGCATGATCGAGCACGACGCCATGGTGGGCGAGCTGCTCAAGTTCCTGGACGACAACGGTCTGGCCAAGGACACCATCGTGATGTATTCGACCGACAACGGTCCGCACTACAACACCTGGCCCGATGCCGCCACCACGCCGTTCCGCAGCGAGAAGAACTCCAACTGGGAAGGCGCCTACCGCGTGCCCGCCTTCGTGCGGTGGCCCGAGCACTTCCCGGCGGGCAAGACGCTCAACGGCATCGTCTCGCATGAAGACTGGCTGCCCACCTTTGCCGCCATCGGCGGCGATACGGCAATCAAGGACAAGCTGGCCAAGGGCGTGTCGCTCAACGGGCGCAACTACAAGAACTACATCGACGGCTACAACCAGCTGGACTACCTCACCGGCAAGACCAAGGAGTCGCCGCGCCACGAGTTCATGTACGTGAACGACGACGGTCAGGTGGTGGCCATCCGCTACGACGACTGGAAGGCCGTGTTCCTGGAAAACCGTGGAGAGGGCTTCGGCGTGTGGCGCGAGCCCTTCGTCGAACTGCGCGTGCCGCTGCTGTTCAACCTGCGAAGAGACCCGTTCGAGAAATCGCAGCACAGCTCCAACACGTACAACGACTGGTTCCTCTCGCGTGTCTACATGATCGCGCCGATGCAGGCTTTCGCGGCGCGCTTCCTCAAGACCATGAAGGACTACCCGCCCAGCCAGACGCCGGGCTCCTTCAACCTCGAGAAGGTGCAAAAGCAGATCGAGTCGTCCATGGGCGGCAAGTAAGGTCAGAGTTCACGCACGCGCCCGCCCTGCGGGTGCGCCAGCGCGCGAATGTCCGAGTGGCATCGCGCGCTTTTTCTTTTGGGGCCCGAGGAGCCGGGGGTAGGATGCATTCATGAAAAGCTCACGCACACTTTCGCTTGTCCTGTCGTCTGCCGCACTGATCACCATGGCTGCCTGCACCACCCCGCCTTCGACCTCGGCCCAGGGCGCGCCACTGGAAGGCACGCACTGGCGCCTGGCCAGCGTGGACGGCCAGGCGGTGCCGATGCCGGCTGGCGTGCGCGAGGTCTACCTCATGCTCGACGGCGCGCAGCATCGCGCCTCGGGCTTTGCGGGCTGCAACCAGTTCACCTCGGGCTATGTGCTCAACGGGGCTGCGCTGCGCTTCGAGCGTGCCGCCGCAACCATGATGGCCTGCCCGGCGCTGGCGCAGGAGCAGGCCTACCTGAACGCGCTGAACGCCACCACGGGCTGGCGCGTGTCGGCCGATCGCCTGCAACTGCTCGATGCGCAGGGCAAGGCGCAGGCCGAGTTCACCGCGCGAGCGATGAAGTAAACGCCTGGGCCACCACGGCGGCGGCCTGCGCATGGGCAGCGTCCAGCACCGCCGATGGCTGGCTCGAGCCGCTGAGGTAGAGCGCCATCACGATCGGTGCCTGACCCGGTGGCCATGTGATGGCCACGTCATTGGCGGCGCCGTTGGCCCCCGTGCCGGTCTTGTCGCCGGTGCGCCAGTCCTTGGGTAGCCCGGCGCGCAGCCTGGCCATGCCCGTCTTCGCACCCACCAGCCAGTCGATCAGTTGCTCGTGCGAGGCCGGCGACAGCACCTGTCCGGTGAGCAGTCGCCGCATGGTCTGCGCCATGGCCGCGGGCGTGGTGGTGTCGCGCGGATCGCCCGCCACGTTGCTGTTGAGCGTGGGCTCGGTACGGTCGCTGCGGGTCACGGAGTCGCCGCACTGCTCGCGCACAAAGGCGGTGAGGCCGACGGGGCCGTTCACCAGCGGGAACAGCAGGTTGGCTGCCGCGTTGTCGCTGATCTGCACCGTGGCCTCGCAGGCCTGGCGCGCGGTGATGTAGCCATCGGCCAGGTGGGTGGCAGTGACCGGCGAGTGCGCAATCAGGTCGGCCTGGCGAACCGGCAGGCGCTGATCCAGCACGCCCGTCGTGCGGTCGTGCTGGTGAAGCACCGCCGCGGCCAGCAACAGCTTGAAGGTGGAGGCCATGGCGAAGCGCTCGTTGCCGCGCCAGCCCAGCGTGCGGCCGCTGGCGGTGTCGATGGCGTGCAGGCCGATGCGGCCGCCGCTGCGGCGTTCGATGTCGGCCAGCGCGGCCTGGGCGCCTGCGGCCGGCTTGGCCGTGCCTGCGAATGCGGCTTGGGGCAGCAGCGCCAGGCCGGCGCGGCCGGTGGCACCGAGCAGCAGCAGCGCGCGGCGCGACAGGACGGCGTTCTCGCGGATGGATGGAATGTCGGTGCTCATGCAGTTTCTTGTGGATTGGGGTGGATGGGGTGTTGCCGGACTGGCACTATCCGCCCGCAGGCAGGCGGCGCCAAGGGCGCCGAACGTCATCTTCATCACCATCATCACAAACATCACATGCGCGAATCCGGCCCGATCGACGTGCAGCTTCAGCGGCCTTTCTCGGTGGGTGGCCAGGCTGCGGGGCGGCTTGCGGTCTGGCTGCTGGCGGCACTGGCGGTGCGTGCCGCAGGGCGCGCAAAGGCCGACCCCGTCGCCGCGTCGGAGGTGGCTGCCCAGCTCGATTCGGCAGCCGCGCTGCCGATGGCGCTCACCCGGGTTTTTGCGTTGTACCGCGCGGCAGACGTGGAGGTGGGCTGGGGCGCCGACCCGAGCCTCGCGCCGTCCACGCTCTCGCTGCGGGGCCGCTCGCGCGGCCCGTTCTGGCTCACGGCGCTGTCGCTGGCACGGCTGCGCTTTCGCATGGACGAGCAGGACGCCACGCCCGAAGAACTGGCCCGCTTTGCCGGCAGGCGCATCGCCGCCGCGACGCCTGCGCGTGCCGGCGTACCGGCCGGCACGTCGCAGCCCCTGGTGGCTGATGACCTGGACCGCTGGTACGCCTTGCTCGACGCGCGCCAGCGCAGCGAAGAAGAGGGGCAGGCGCGCCGCGCCGGGCCGCTGCAGGCCCTTTCAGAGCTGAGGCTGGCGCCACACGAACGGCTGGCCCGCGCATGGCGTCAGTTCTTCGCCGCCCGGCATGCGCGCCGCGCCGGAGAACTGGATGCAGCGCGCCGTGCCCTGCGTGCCCTGGTGCGCGAGCTGGCGGGCAGCCCGGATGCCCGCGAGCAGGTGGCACTGGCGCTGGCGCGCATCGGCCTGGTGTGGTGCGACCACCAGGCGCGCCGCCTGTCGCGCGCACAAGCCGCACTGCACCAACTGAGCCTGGAAGCCGAGCAGCCTGCGGGTGCGGTGTGGCGCGTGAACTCGCGCATTGCCTGCGAGTTCCACAACCTGCGTGCGCTCGTGACTCGGGCGCAACTGGTGGAAGGGCGCATCGCCACGGCCGAGCGGGCGGCGGCGGTGCGCGGCGTCTTGGCCGATCTGCGGCAGGCCCTCATCTGCGCCGTCGAGAGCGACGCGTTCACCCTGCTGGAAAGCGTGGCCGCCAACCTGGGGTACACGCTGTGGCTGCTCGAGCCCTGGCTGCCGCCGGAGGTCGCGCGCCAGGGCACGCGGCTGGAGGCGATCCGCTGGATCCTGCTGGGCGAATGGCTGTGCCAGCGGCACGGCCTGGCGGCCGGCTCCCCCTGGAACCTGATCAACGTGTGCCGGGTGGCGCGCGGTGCGGGTCAGGCGCCAGGCACTGAACCCATGCCCCTGGCGCGGGTGCGCGAGAAGGTGGGCGTGACGGCCAACCTGCTGGGCGCGCCGGGCCGCGTGCGCGACTGGATCGACCTGAGCGCCATGCTGGCCGACAGCGCGTTGGCTGCCGACACCGACTACACGCCGGCGCAGCAGGCGGCGGCTCTGCTGGAGCATGCGTGGCAGCTCGCGGCTGCAAACCGCTGGGCCGAGTTCGAGCGCTTTCGCGCGGCGCTTCAGTCCCTCCTGCCCCGCCTGGCGCCGATGGACCGGCGCTTCTTCCTCCGAGAAATCGAGAGCGCCGCAGCGCTGGCCTCGCACTAGACTTCCGGGGACCAGGAGCACACGCGTTGACCGAAATCGAGTTCAAGTTCGAGATCCCCGAACACCGTCTGGCCGCGCTGCAAAAGGACCTTGCGCGCGCCAACACCACGCGCACCCATTTGCAGGCGCGCTACTTCGACACCGCCGACAGCCGCCTGGCCAACGGCAACGCCGCGCTGCGCCTGCGCAAGGAAGGCCGGCGCTGGGTGCAGACGGCCAAGGCGCTGGGCGATGGCCCGCTGCATCGGCTGGAGCACAACGCCGACCTCGGCGTATCGCGGGCCGGCGTGCCGGTGGAAGTCGACGTGCAGCGGCATGCCGGCACCCCGGTGGGCGAGGTGCTGCAGCGCGTGCTGGAAGATGCGCCGCTGGTCGAGACCTTCGCCACCGACATCTGGCGAACCACGCGGCAGGCCCGGCTGGGCCGCACCACTGTCGAGCTGGCGCTGGACCTGGGCCGCGTCGTCGCGCCCGCCTCCGGTGACAAGCCGGAGCGCGCAGCGGTGGTGCGCGAGCTGGAACTCGAACTGGTGAGCGGCAGCGTGGCCGACCTGGTGGAACTGGCGCGGCGCTGGTCGCAGCGCCATGGGCTGTGGTTCAGCACCGTGAGCAAGGCCGAGCGCGGCGAGCGCCTGCGCGAGGCACAGCACAACGCCGACCCGGCGCAGACCGGGGCGCGCGCCGTCAAGGCCGCGCCGCCGCGCTTTCGGGATGCGGGCGAGGGCAAGGTCGAGGTGGGCGGGGCCGAACTGCAGCGCGCCGTGGTGGCCGCGTGCCTGGCGCAGATCCTGCCCAATGCCACCGAGATCGCGGGCGGCAGCGACGCGCCCGAGCTGGTCCACCAACTGCGCGTTGGCATCCGCCGCCTGCGCAGCGCGCTGCGCGAGCTCGACGCCGCGGCGCCGGGCCGCTTCGACACGGCGGCCTGGGAGCCGGTGCTGGTCGAATCCTTTCGCGCACTGGGCGCGCAGCGCGACCGCGATGTGCTGGCCGACCGGTTGCAGCCGAGCCTGCAGGCGGCGGGCGCGCCGCTGACCGAGCTGCCGCAGGCGAGCGACGCGCAGCAGGCTCCCGGCCCCGGCGACGTGGTGCGCAGCGCTGCCTTCCAGAACCTGCTGGTGGCGTTGATCGGCTTTGCCGCGCCGCCGCAGGTGGAACCCGCGCCGGCCGGCAAGGACGAGGCCGCCGCGCTGCGCAAGGTGCTCGCCGAGCACCTGGACAAGCTGCACCGCCAGTTGCGCAAGGCCGGCAAGCGCTTCGAGCGACTGCCAACCGAGCAGCAGCACCGCGCGCGCAAGCGCCTGAAGCGCCTGCGCTACCTGGCCGAGTTCGTCGCGCCGCTGTTCGACAAGGGCAAGGCGCGGCGCTACGTGGAGCAGCTGCTGCCCGCGCAGGACGCACTTGGCGACTACAACGACGACGTGGTTGCCATCGATGCCTATCGCGATGCCGCGGGACAAGACCCGCGCGCCTGGTTTGCCGTGGGCTGGCTCGCGGCTCGGCAGCCGGCCGAGGCCAGTGCCTGCGCCAAGGCGCTGTGCGCGCTGGGCAAGGCCCGAAAGTTCTGGAAGTAGGGGCGTGTGCCGGCACCCGGGCCGGCAAAATGCGGCACATGCAATCTGCCCCTCCTGATCTCTTCGACGAGGCCTACTACCAGCGCTTCTACTACGACAAGAAGACCAGCGTGGTCGACCCCAAGCATGTCGAGCGCCTGGGCGCTTTCGTGTGCTCGTACCTGCAATACCTGCGCGTGCCGGTGCACCGCGTGCTCGACGTGGGTTGCGGCATCGGCCTGTGGAAGGACATCGTTGCGCGGCATTTCCCGCAGGCCAGTTTCCATGGCGTGGAGCTGAGCGAGTACCTGTGCGGGCGCCTTGGCTGGGAGCAGGGCTCGGTGGTGGACTACCAGTCCCGCCAGCCCTTCGACTTCGTGGTCTGCCAGGGCGTGCTGCCTTACCTGAACCCGGGCGATCTCAAGCGCGCGCTGAAGAACCTGGGCCAGCTGAGCCAGGGTGCGCTGTATGTGGAAGCCGTCACGCGCGAAGACTACGAGCGCGATGTCATCGACGAGGACCTGACCGATGCGCGCATCTTCCGTCATCGCGCGCAGGCCTATCGGCACGGGCTGGCGCAGCACTTTCACGAGATCGGCGGCGGCGTGTGGCTGAGCCGGCAGGCCGAGGTGCCGCTTTTTTCGCTGGAGCATTCCTGCGAGTGAGGGCATTGCCGCACGTGGTGCGAGGCCGATCGCGCCGCTGCTAGAGTGGCCCGATGATCCAGCGAAAGCTGTCGCAGCCCTCCGATGCGAACACGCTTTTCGACCAGAACCGGCGCTTCTACGACTCGCTGTGGTCGGATGCGCGGCTTGTCGAGCCGCAACGCTTCAACACCTGGCCGCTGGTGCAATCCCTGCAAGCTGAAGACAGCCGGCGCCTGGAGGTCGGGCCGGGCCTGCGGCCGCGCCTGCCGATCGGGGGAACGCACTTCGTGGACATCAGCGCACCGGCGCTGTCGGTGCTGGGCGCGCACGGCGGGCAGGCCGCCATGGCCGAGATCACGAGGCTGCCCTTTGCCGATGGCATCTTCGACCTGGTCTGCGCGCTGGACATCGTCGAGCATGTCGACGACGGAGACGGTGCGCTGGCAGAACTGGTGCGGGTCGCCCGGCCGGGCGCGGTGCTGCTGATCTCGACGCCGCTGCATCCTGCGCTGTGGACCGCCTTCGACGACTTCGTGGGCCACAAACGGCGCTACCGGCCCGGCGAGCTGCTCGATCTCCTGGAGCGCAATGCGCTGGCGGTGGAGCGCAGCGCGGTGTTCGGCATGAAGCCGCGTTCGTCGCGCCTGGTCGACATGGGCATGTGGTGGCTCACGCATCACCGCGACCTGGCCATGAACACCTACAACCGGGCCATGATGCCGCTGGGCCTGCACTTGCAAAAGGCGTTGCAGCTCGAGCCCGGGCTCATTGCCATGGACGGGGTGGACGAGATCCTGCTCGTGTGCCGAAAGGAAAAGAGCGCCGCGCGCTGAGCGCAGCGATCAGCCCTGCACGACCGGCAGGCTCACCCGCACCCGCAGCCCGCCACCCTCGTTGGGCAGCAGGTCCAGCCGCCCGCCGTGGCCGCGCGCAATCCGCTCGACGATGGCCAGTCCCAGCCCGGAGCCCGACACGCCGGCGCGCGATTCGCCGCCCGCGCGCCGAAAGGGCTGCTTGAGCAGCTCCGCCTGTTCGGGCGCCACGCCGTCGCCGCGATCGGCCACTTCCACCCACACCAGGCCGTCGCCCTGGCCGGTGCGCAGGCTCACCGGCGCCCGGCCGTGGCGAAAGGCGTTTTCCACCAGGTTGTCGAGCACTCGCCGCAGCGCCTGCGCCCGCGCCTGCACCACCGGCAGCGAGGGCGCGGCCTCCAGCGCCAGGGCGCGCCCGTGGTCGGCGTTGGCAGCCTTGACCTGTGCCGCCAGCGCATTCAGGTCGACCGGCACGCGCGGCTCGTCGCCTTCGCCGCGCGCAAAGTCCACGAACTGCTGCACGATCGCATCCAGCTCCTCGATGCTGCGGCTCATGCTGGCCGTCAGCTCGGGCTCGTTGGCGCCGCCCAGGATCTCCACGCCCAGGCGCAGCTTGGTCAGCGGTGTGCGCAGGTCGTGCGAGATGCCCGCCAGCAGCAGCGCCCGCTCGCGCTCGGTCTTGTCCAGGCTGGACACCAGCTGGTTGAAGCTGCGGCTGACGGTGGCGATTTCGGTCGGCCCGTCCTCGGGCAGCGGCGCCGGTGCCTGGCCGCCTGCCAGCGTGCGGGCCGCGCCCACCACCCGGGCCAGCGGCCGGTTGAGCCGCCACTGGAACCACAGCGCGCCGGCAATGGCCAGCAGCACCACCGCGAGGCTCATCAGCGCCCAGGTGCCGATGAAGTCGTGTTCGGGCAGCACCCCGGGCAGGAACAGCCACTGCTCGGTGCCCGCCAGCTGCATGCGCAGCGCCAGGCTGCCGCCGCCTTCGTGGCGCCAGCTCACCTGCACGTCCTGCCCGGCCAGGCGCTGCGACACCGCATCGACAAAGCTGCGCTGGAAGGCCGTGAGCACCGGGCGCACCAGCACCGGGCCGGCGTCCGGCGCCTGCCCCGCATGCTGGCCCACCTGCGCGTTGAAGGCCTGCACGTAGGCCTGCTGCTGCGCCGGCGGAAGGGTTGCCAGCCCCTGGCGGATGGCCGAGATGCTGCGTGCCACGCTGTCGGCCACCTGCGCCGCGCGCGGGCGCACCACCAGGTGCTGCAGCAGCAGGGCGCTGGCCGCCTGGCTCAGCACGATCAGCGCGACGATCAGCAGCGCGTTGCGGCCGAACAGGCTGCGCGGGAGCCAGCTCATGGCGCTGCTTCGGGCACGAACACGTAGCCCACGCCCCACACGGTGCGAATGTGGTGCGGCTTGGCCGGGTCGGCCTCGATCAGCTTGCGCAGGCGCATCACCTGCACGTCGATGCTGCGGTCGGTGGCCTCGTGGTCGCGCCCGTGCGCCAGCTCGATCAGCCGCTCGCGCCCCATGGGCCGGTTGGGGTGCTGCGCAAAGGCGGTGAGCAGGGCGAATTCGCCGGTGGTCATGGGCACGGCGGTGCCGGCCTTGTGCAGGGTACGCCGGCCCAGGTCGAGCACGTAGTCGGAAAAGCGGATCTCGCCGTCGCGGGGAACCGGGCCGGCATGCGCGCCCAGCATGCGCTGGCGCCGCACCAGCGCCTGGATGCGCGCCAGCAGCTCGCGCGGGTTGAAAGGCTTGGGCAGGTAGTCGTCGGCGCCCATCTCCAGGCCGATGATGCGGTCCAGCGGGTCGCCCCGGGCGGTGAGCATCACGATGGGGATGGTCTCGCCCTGGGCCCGCAGGCGCCGGCAGGCGGCCAGGCCGTCCTCGCCCGGCATCATGACGTCGAGCACCAGCACGTCGAAGCGCTCGCGCGCCAGCAGCTTGTCGAGCGTGGCGGTGCTTTCGACGGTGCGCACCGCGTAGCCCTGGTCGCCCAGGTAGCGCTGCAGCAGCGCGCGGATGTCTGCCTCGTCATCCGCGATCAGGATCCTGGCCAGCGGCTCGGTCATGGCGGAAATGTAGCCGGCCCCCGGTGCTGGCGGGGTGAACTCATGACAAACGATGACAAGCCACCCCTGGCGCTGTCATGGATCGTCATGAACGGGCGGTTTCGCGAAATGGTTGGCTCACACCTGCGCCCGACAGTAGAGGCACTTCTTCACCACGCCTTCACTTCACCACTCACCGGAGCCTCTCATGAACCAGCCGACCTTCACCCTCTCGATCCTGCGCAACGCCATGCGCGTCATCCTGGCCACCGCCCTGGCCGCCGGCGCCGCCACCGCGGCCAACGCCATGCCGCCGGCCGGCGGCGGCAGTCACGTCGAGGAAGCCCTCACCGTGATGCACCAGCGCTTCGACGCCGCCGATTCCAACCACGACGGCCGCATCTCCCGCGAGGAAGCGCGCCAGCACATGCCCTTCGTCTACCGCAACTTCGACGCCATCGACACCGAGCACAAGGGCTACGTGACCTCGGCCCAGATCGAGGCCTACGCGGCCCGCCAGGCCATGGCCCGCCGCGGTGGCGGCCTGCGCTGAGCGGCACCCGGAACCCCAAGGAGAAACAACATGTTTGCCGACGCCATGAAAAGCGCCTTTGGCCACGACTACCTGGCCTGGCTGGGCCTGCTGGCCTCGATCGTCTTCACCGCGGCCACGGCCGAGGGACTGGTCCAGACCTACCTGCGCCATGCGCGCTACGACTGGCGCGCCTACTTCGCCTCGATGGCCGACATGGCGGGCCGCAAGCTGATCGGCCTGGCCGGCCTGTCGCTGGCCACCCCGGTGTTCGCGCTGGCCCATGTCCACCGCATCATGACCATCGACCTGTCCACGCCGGTGGCCTTCCTGGTGCTCTTCGTGGGGCTGGAGTTCTGCTACTACTGGTATCACCGCGCTTCGCACAAGATGCGCTGGTTCTGGGCCACCCATGCGGTGCACCACTCGCCCAACGAATTGACGCTGGCCACGGCCTTGCGCCTGGGCTGGACCGGCAAGCTCACCGGCGCCACCTTGTTCTACACGCCGCTGGTGTGGCTCGGCTTCTCGCCGACCGCCGTGCTGGCTGCGCTGGCCGCGAACCTGCTCTACCAGTTCTGGCTGCATGCGCCCTACATCCCCCGGCTCGGGCCGCTGGAATGGGTCCTGAACACGCCCACCCACCACAAGGTGCACCATGCCTCGAACCCGGAGTACCTGGACTGCAACTACGGCGGCGTGCTGATCATCTTCGACCGCATGTTCGGCACCTTCGTCGACTATCGCGAAGACATCCCGATCCGCTACGGCCTGACCACGCCGCTGCTCACGAACAACCCGCTGCGCATTGCGCTGCACGAATGGATTGCCCTGGGCCGCGACCTGCTGGCCGCCCGCAGCTGGAAGACGGTGGCGGAAGTGCTGGTCGGCCCGCCCGGCGGCTGGGCGAAGCCAGAAGACGTGCCTAGCCCCGTCGACGCCTTGCGACTGCCTTCGCCAGGTTCTGCAGCACGGGTACCGTCTGCGTGAAGCCGATGCAGGCATCGGTGATCGAGACGCCATGCTTGAGGGGCACGCCGGCCACCAGGTCCTGGCGGCCTTCCTCGAGGTGGCTCTCGATCATCACGCCGGTGATGCGGCGCTCGCCACCGGCAATCTGGGCCGCCACGTCCTCGGCCACCACGACCTGCCGCTGATGCTGCTTGCTGCTGTTACCGTGCGACACATCAATCATCACCTGCTCGCGCAATCCGTTGGCGGCCAGTTGCTCGCAGCTGGCCGCCACGTCTTGCGCGGAGTAGTTGGGCGCCTTGCCCCCGCGCAGGATGACGTGGCAGTCGGCATTGCCGCGCGTCTCGAAGATGGCGGCCATGCCCATCTTGGTCATGCCCATGAAGGCGTGCGGCGCGCGGGCCGCGAGGATCGCGTCGGCCGCCACCTTGATGCTGCCGTCGGTGCCGTTCTTGAAGCCCACCGGGCAGGAGAGGCCCGAGGCCAGCTGGCGGTGGCTCTGGCTTTCGGTGGTGCGCGCGCCGATGGCGCCCCAGGCGATCAGGTCGGCAATGAACTGCGGGCTGAGCAAGTCGAGGAATTCGGTGCCGGTGGGCAGGCCCAGCTGGGTCAGCTCCAGCAGCAGGCGGCGGGCGCGCTCCAGCCCTTCGTTGATGGCAAAGCTGCCATCCAGGTGCGGGTCGTTGATGTAGCCCTTCCAGCCCACGGTGGTGCGGGGCTTCTCGAAATAGGCGCGCATGACGATGAGCAGGTCGTCCGACAGCGCGTCGGCCTGGGCCTTGAGGCGGTGCGCATAGTCCAGCGCCTGGTCGTGGTCGTGGATGGAGCAGGGGCCCACCACCACCACCAGCCGGTCGTCGCGGCCGTGCAGCACGTCGGCAATGGCGCGGCGGCTCTGTTCCACCAGCGCCAGGGTGTTGCTGCCCACCGGCACGCGCTCCTGCAGCAGCGCCGGGGTAATGAGCGGGCGCACGGCGCCGATGCGCACGTCGTCGATGCGGGTGGTGTCCAGGGTGCTGTCGCGCGAGCCGACTTCGGCGTCGTGGAAGGGGTTGTCGATCTGGGTCATGGGGCGCTCGTGGGGTGGGGAGGTTTGCCCTCCATTGTCGCAAGCCGCCGGTGGTCGGCCCGGGCTTGCCTTTCTGCCACGAGGCTTTCACAGTGGCAGCCCGATGCACTGGCATAGTGCAAACCAGATTCGATTCAACCGAACGATCCAAGGAGCCACAAAAATGTCAATCAAGGCAACAGGGGCGGGGCAGCCGAACGAGCGCCTCGAGGAAGTTCTGAAGATCATCCAGGCCAAGGTGGCCGACGCGTCCTCGTCGCGCCCGCTGGCCGCCTTCGTGCGCGAGTATTTCGGGCAGGTCGACCCGGAAGACCTGGCCGAGCGCCAGGCGGCCGACCTGTACGGCGCGGCCATGTCGCACTGGAGCTTCGCGCGCAAGCGCGAACCCGGGCAGACCAAGGTGCGGGTATTCAACCCCAGCATTGCCGAGCATGGCTGGCAGTCCACCCACACCATCATCGAGATCGTCAACGACGACATGCCCTTCCTGGTCGATTCGGTGACCATGGAGGTCAACCGCCACGGCCTGACGCTGCACCTGATCATCCACCCGCTCATCGGCGTCAAGCGTGACGGGCAAGGCCAGCTGGTGGACGTGGGCGCGGACGACGCGCAGCGCGAATCCTTCATCCATGTCGAGGTCGACCGCGTGGCCGACCCCAGGCAGCTGGAGGCACTCACGGCCGACCTGTCGCGCGTGCTGGGCGACGTGCGCGCGGCCGTGGCCGACTGGCAGAAGATGCAGCAGCGCGTGCTCGATATCGTCGGCCAGCTCGAAAAGCAGGCACTGCCGATTCCGTCCGAGGAGCTGTCCGAAGACCTGGCCTTCCTGCGCTGGCTGGCCGACGGCCACTTCACCTTCCTGGGCCACCGCAGCCACGACCTGGTGGCGCAAGGCAACGAAGACACCCTGCAGACCGTGCCCGGCTCGGGCCTGGGCATCCTGCGCGAATCGGCCAAGGACCCGGGGGTGGCCTTTGCCGCCTTGCCGTCCAGGGTGCGCGCGCTGGCACGGCTGCCGCAGCTCTTGGTCATTACCAAGTCCACCTCGCGCTCCACCGTGCACCGACCGGGTTATCTCGACTACATCGGCATCAAGCGCTTCGACGCGGCCGGGCAGGTGGTGGGCGAAGACCGCTTCCTGGGCCTGTTCACCCACACCGCCTACAGCGCCATCCCGGTCGAGATTCCGCTGTTGCGCAAGAAGGTGGCCGACGTTCTGCTGCGCGCCGGCCTGCCGCCGGCCAGCCATTCGGGCAAGGCGCTGGTGAACATCCTCGATACCTATCCGCGCGACGAGCTGTTCCAGACCGGCGGCGACGAACTGCTGGCCACCGCCGTGGGCGTGCTGCACCTGGAAGAGCGCCAGCGCTTTCGCCTGTTCGTGCGCAGCGAGCCGTATGAACGCTTCGTGGTGTGCATGATCTACGCGCCGCGCGAGAACTACACCACCGAGCTTCGCCAGAAGTGGCAGGCCATTCTGGAAAAGGCCTTCAATGGCCAGGGCTCCGAGTTCAACGTGCACCTGTCGGAGTCGATGCTGGCGCGCATCCAGATCACGGTGCGCACCCGCCCCGGCGAGATTCCGCCCTACGACGTGCGAGAGCTGGAGCAGCGCCTGAAGGCCGCCGCCCGCCGCTGGGAAGACGACCTGAAGGCCGCGCTGATCGAATCGGGCGGCGAGGCGCGCGGCAATGCGCTGCTGCGCAAGTACGCAGGCGCCTTCCCGGCCGGGTACCGCGACGAGTTCGCCGCGCGTGCCGCCGTGCACGACATCGAGCTGGTCGAGCAGCTCAGCGACGCCAATCCGCTGGGCATGAACCTGTACAAGCCACTGGAGGCGCCGCCCGGCACGCTGCGCTTCAAGCTGGTGGTGCGCGGCGCGCCGCTGGTGCTGTCCGCCAGCCTGCCCATGATGGAACACCTGGGCATGCGGGTCCTGGACGAGCATCCGCACCGCATCGCCATGCAGGGGGGCGAGGTGGTGTGGGTGCACGACTTCGGCCTGCAAAGCGCCCTGGGCGAAGGCGAGGTCGACGTGGACGCGCTGCGCCCCGTGTTCGAGGAGGCCTTTGGCGCCGTCTACACCGGCAGCGTGGAAAACGACGACTTCAACCGCCTGGTGCCGGCCGCCCGCCTGCCGGCGCACGACATCGTGGTGCTGCGCGCGTACGCCAAGTACATGCGGCAGATCGGCTTTGCACTGTCGCAGGCCTTCATCGAGGGCACGCTGGTGGCCAACGCGGCCATTGCGCGCAAGCTGGTGGAGCTGTTTCGCGTGCGCTTCGACCCCGGCGCCGCCGGCGGCGATGCGGCCGCCGTGCAGGCCAAGGTGGGCGAGATCGAGTCGGCGCTGGAGCAGGTGTCCAACCTGTCGGAAGACCGCGTGCTGCGCAGCCTGCTGGGGCTGATGATGGCCACCACCCGCACCAACTTCTGGCGGCGCGGCGCAAAGGGCGAACGCAAGGGCTTCGTGTCCTTCAAGTTCGATTCGAGCAAGGTGCCCGACCTGCCCGCGCCCAAGCCCATGTTCGAGATCTTCGTGTACTCCACCCGCTTCGAGGGCGTGCACCTGCGCGGCGGGCGCGTGGCGCGCGGCGGGCTGCGCTGGTCCGACCGACCGGAGGACTTCCGCACCGAGGTGCTGGGCCTGGTGAAGGCGCAGATGGTGAAGAACACCGTGATCGTGCCGGTGGGCTCCAAGGGCGGCTTCGTGCTCAAGCGCGCGCCGTCGCCGGCCGACCGCGAGGCCTACATGAAGGAAGGCGTGAGCTGCTACCAGGACTACCTGCGCGGCCTGCTGGACATCACCGACAACCGGGTGGGCACGGCCATCGTGCCGCCGCCGGACGTGCGTCGCATCGACGACGACGACCCCTACCTGGTGGTGGCCGCCGACAAGGGCACCGCCACCTTCAGCGACTATGCCAACGGCATCAGCGCCGAGTACGGCTTCTGGCTGGGCGATGCCTTTGCCTCGGGCGGCTCGGTGGGCTATGACCACAAGGCCATGGGCATCACCGCGCGCGGCGCGTGGGAGTCGGTCAAGCGGCATTTCCGCGAGATGGGCATCGACACGCAAGGCCAGGACTTCACCGTGGCCGGCGTGGGCGACATGTCGGGCGACGTGTTCGGCAACGGCATGCTGCTGTCGCGCCACATCCTGCTGCTGGCGGCCTTCGACCACCGCCACATCTTCCTGGACCCCACGCCCGATGCCGAGAAGAGCTTCGTGGAGCGCGAGCGCATGTTCAAGCTGCCGCGCTCTTCGTGGGCCGACTACGACGCGAGCCTTGTCTCCAAGGGCGGCGGCATCCACCCGCGCACGGCCAAGTCCATTGCCCTCACGCCCGAGGTGAAGGCCTCGCTGGGCATCGACCCCAAGGTGGAGCACCTGACGCCCACCGAACTGGTCAACGCCATCTTGAAGGCGCCGGTGCAGCTCATCTACAACGGGGGCATCGGCACCTACGTCAAGGCCAGCCAGGAGAGCCACGCGCAGGTGGGCGACCGGGCCAACGACACGCTCCGTGTCAACGGCAAGGAGCTGCGCTGCAAGGTGTTTGCCGAAGGCGGCAACCTGGGCTGCACGCAGCTGGGGCGCATCGAGTTCGCGCGCGCGGGCGGGCGCATCAACACCGACGCCATCGACAACTCGGCGGGCGTGGACACCTCCGACCACGAGGTCAACATCAAGATCCTGCTGGGCCTGCCGCTGACCGAGGGCGAGCTCACCGACAAGCAGCGCAACGCCATCCTGCCCGAGATGACCGACGAGGTGGCCAAGCTGGTGCTGCGCGACAACATCTTCCAGACGCAGATCCTGTCGGTCACCGGCCGGGTGGCGCCGCAGTTGCTGGACGCGCAGACGCGCTTCATGCAGTTCCTGGAAAAGGCCGGGCGGCTGAACCGCGCCATCGAGTTCCTGCCCACCGACGAGGAACTGGCCGAACGCCGCGCGGCCGGCCAGGGCCTGGCCACGCCGGAGGCGGCCGTGCTGCTGGCCTACAGCAAGATCTGGCTGTACGACGAGCTGCTGGCTTCGCCGCTGCCCGACGACCCGTGGGTGGCCACCGCGCTGGAGCGCTACTTCCCCACGCTGCTGCGCGAGCGCTTTGCCGGCTGGATGACCCGGCACCCGCTCAAGCGCGAGATCATCGCCACCCACGTCACCAACAGCACCATCAACCGCGTAGGCAGCACGCTGGTGCACCGCCTGGCCGAGACCACGGGGGCGCGTCCCTTCGAGGTGGTGCGCGCCTACCTGATGAGCCGCGAGATCTTCGGCATGGTGCCGCTGTGGACCGCGGTGGATGCGCTGGACAACAAGGTGGACGACGCGGTGCAGAGCAAGCTGCTCACCGACACCAGCCGCCAGCTGGAGCGCGCCACCAAGTGGTTCCTGCGCTCGCGGCGCCTGACGGAAGACCTGCAGTCGGTCATCGACCACTTCAAGCCCAACGTGGAAACGCTCTCGGCCCGGCTGCCGCAACTGCTGGACGCCGACGAACGCAGCCGCGACGAGGCGGGGGTGGCGCAGTACGCGCAGGGCGGCGTGCCGCGCGAGCTGGCCGAGCGGGTCGTCACCTTCGATTCGCTCAACGCCACGCTGGACATCGCCGAGCTGGCCGGCAGCACCCACTGGCCGGTGGAGCTGGTGGCCGCCATCTACTTCGACCTGGCCAACCGCCTGGGAATGCCCTGGCTGCGCGACCGCATCGCCACGCTGCCGGGCGATGCCCACTGGCAGATGCTGGCCAAGGGCGCCATGCTGGACGACCTGTCGGGGCTGGAGCGCTCCATCACCGCAGCGGTGCTGGCCGGCGGCAACCACGACGCCGAAACCGAGGCGCCCGAGAAGCTGGTGGACAGCTGGACGGCCAGCAACGGCCGCACCCTGGAGCGGGCCGCGCAGCTCATGGCCGAGTTGCGCGCGGTGCCCGCGCCGGACGCCGCCATGCTCTCGGTGGCGCTGCGGGAGCTGCGGGCGCTGGCATAGTTGGGCCCGCCCGCCCCTTTTTTGGAGAAAGTTGGACTCATGAATGAACCCCGCCGTGACCTGGCCCAGATCACTTTCGGCGTCCTGAGCATTGCGCTCTTGATCGGCTCCTCGCTGTGGGTGCTGCGGCCGTTCCTGGGCGCCACGATCTGGGCGGTGATGGTGGTGGTGGCCAGCTGGCCGGCGCTGCTGTGGTTCGAGTCCAAGCTCTGGGGGCGGCGCTGGATGGCGGTGATCGTCATGGTGGTCATCCTGCTGCTGCTGTTCGTGCTGCCGCTGACCATGGCCATCGTCACCATCGCCGACCATGCCGACACGGTGTCGGGCTGGGTCAAGGACATGATCGCCAAGGGCCCGCCGGACCTGCCCTCCTGGGTACGCAACCTGCCGCTGGTGGGCGAGAAGATCAACGCCTTCTGGAACGACCTGATCGCCGCCGGCGTGGTCGGGCTGGAGGCCAAGGCCGCACCCTATGTCGGGCGCGTGACCACCTGGGTGGTGTCGCAGGCCGGCGTGGTGGGCAGCCTGACGGTGCAGTTCATGCTCACGGTGGCCATTGCCGGCGTGATGTTCGCAGGCGGCGAGGGCGCGGCCGCGGTGGTGCGGCGCTTCGGGCGGCGCATCGGCGGCGTTCGCGGCGAAGAAGCCATCGTGCTGGCCGGCAGGGCCATCCGCGGCGTGGCACTGGGCGTGGGCGTCACGGCCATCATCCAGTCGGTGGTGGGCGGCATCGGCCTGGCCATTGCCGGCGTGCCGCTGGCGGCGCTGCTCACCGCGGTGATGTTCATGCTGTGCATCATCCAGGTCGGGCCCACGCTGGTGCTGCTGCCGGCCACCCTCTGGGTGTTCTGGCAGGGCGCCACCGGCTGGGGCATCTTCATGGGGGTGTGGACGCTGGTGGTGGGCACCATGGACAACTTCCTGCGGCCCTGGCTCATCAAGCGCGGCGCCGACCTGCCGCTGCTGCTGATCTTTGCCGGCGTCATCGGCGGGCTGCTGGGCTTCGGGCTGGTGGGCATCTTCGTGGGGCCGGTGATGCTGGCCGTGTCCTACACCCTGATCGACGCGTGGCTCAACGATGGCGACCAGTCGCATCTGCAGACGGGCGTGCCCCCTGCCGTCGATTCGCCGACGAGTGAATCATGAGCATTCCCTACGACCACGACTATGACGAGCAGGACGACGAACCGGTCCTGAACGCGCAGGAGCGCAAGGCGATCAGCGCCGACCGCTGGTTCTCTTCGCTGTCGCCCTCGCTGCGGCACGACATCCTGCGCCTGGCCTTCGTGCGGCGCTATACCGACGGGCAGCTCATCGCCGCGCGCGGCGACCCGGCCGAGCACTGGCTGGCCTGCGCCAAGGGCGCGGTACGCATGAGTTCGGTCACCGTCTCGGGCAAGCTGGTGGCGCTCACGTACCTGGAGCCGGGCGCATGGTTCAACGACGTGGGCCTGTTCGACGGCCAGCGCAACACCCACGACACCTATGCGCACGGCGACACGACCGTGCTGTGCCTGGCGCGTGCGGACTTCGACAAGATCCTGGCCACGCATGCCGAGCTGTACGACGCACTGCTGCGGTTGCAGGCGCGCCGCATCCGGGCACTTTTCGGCCTGGTGGAAGACCTCAACGCGTTGCCGCTGCGCGCTCGCCTGGCGCGCCAGCTGCTGCACCAGGTGCGCGCCTACGGCGTGCCCAGCCTCACCGATGCCAGCCATGTGCGAATCGGCCTGCAGCTGGCGCAGGAAGAGCTGGCCCAGCTGGTGGGCGCCTCGCGCCAGCGCGTCAACCAGGAGCTCAAGGCCATGGAGCGCGAGAACGCCATCCGCGTCGAGGCCGAAGGCCTGGTGGTCATCGACCGTGCGGCGCTGCGGCGCATCTCCGACGCCACCGAATAAGTCCTTCGGCATTGCCGTCCTCGAGCGCCCCAGGTTGACGAGGCGCAACGAGCCCGGCATAACCGGTACCGATGGACTTTCACCATCCGTTGTTCCAGAGCCTCGTGTTGCCCCTGGTGCTGGCATTTGCCGCCACCGGCGTGCTGCGGGCCATGCTGGGGCCGGGTGCGGGCGCGCGCTGGGCCGCACTGGGCGTGCCACTGGCCTTGCTCGTGGGCATGAGCTGGGTGCTGGGCTGGCGCGTGCCGCCGGGCAGCCTGATCGAGAAACTTCCGTGGGTCTATCTGGCGGCGGCACTGATGGGCATCGGCCTGGAGGCCTCGCGCGCCGACCGCAAGGCCCAGTGGCTGGCGGCCGGCCTGCTGTGGGCCATCGTCGTCGTGGCACTGGGCAAGCAGCCCTGGGTGCCGCGCGTGGGAAGCTGGCTGGTGGGCATGGCCGTGATCGGTGCGGTGCTCTACGAAGTGCCTTCGCGCTGCCACGTGGCGGCCATGCTGGTGGTGGCCGGCGTCGGCCTGGCGCTGGTCGCCATGATGTCGGGCTCGGCCCTGCTGTTCGAATTGAGCCTGGGCCTGGCGGTGGCGGTGGCAGGAACAGCACTTTGGTTGTGGCCGGTGCCGCGCATCTCGTTGGGGGCCAGCGGCCTGCTGGTGGCGGTGATCGGCTGGCTCTCGCTGGCCCAGGGTGTTGCCTTGTCCACTTCGGTGCGGCCGGGGGCCGTGCTGCTTCTGGCCGCAGCCTTCAGCGCCGCGGATATCGTGCGGGTGCTGCGCCGGCGCCTGCATCGCGGCGAAGGCCGTGCCTGGGTCGAGGCGCTCGTGGTCGCGGCGGTTGCCGCTGCCTGGGTAGCCGCCGCCCTGGCCATTGCGCAATGGGCAGGGCCGCCGCGCTCGGGCAGCGCCAAGGTGCCCGACGACCCCTACTACACGCCCAAATGGTGAACCCACGACTGCCCGAAACATGACCCTGGATACAAGCTCCCGGCTGGGTGTAGATGCGCTGTGGCCCTTGTGCCTGGCGCTGGTTCGCGCGCGCCGCCAAGGTGCCGCCTTTTCCGACATGCAAGGCGCCCTGCGCTGGCAAGGCGAGGGTGGATGGGCCCTGGGCCGTGGCTGGGATGCGCAGGCCAGCGAGCTGTTTGCGCTGCTCAAGCCCTTGCTGGACCGCCGTGCCGCAAGCGAACCCTGGGTGCTGGGGCAACTGGGCCAGAGCCTGGACGGCTGCATTGCCACGCGCAGCGGCGACGCCAACTACATCAACGGCCAGGAAGTGCTGACCCATCTGCACCGGCTGCGCGCCTTGAGCGATGCGGTGCTCATCGGCGCGGCCACGGCCGCCATCGACAACCCGCAGCTCACCACGCGGCACGTGCCTGGCGAGAACCCGGTGCGCGTGCTGCTCGATCCCGACCTGCGGCTGCCGCCCGACTTGCGAGTGTTCGCCGACGACCAGGCGCCCACGCTGCTGGCCTGCGACGCCGGCAGGCAGGCCCAGGCGGTGCAGCGCGTGGGTGCGAAGCAGGTCCTGGCGGTGCCGGGCCTGCTCGATGCGCAGGGCGGCGTGCAGCTGCGCCCCTTGCTCGATGCGCTGGCGCAGCGCGGCCTTCGCGTGCTGTTCGTCGAAGGCGGTGGCGTGACGGTGTCGCGCTTCGTGCAGCAGGGCTGCATGGACCGGCTTCACCTGAGCATTGCGCCGCTGGTCATCGGCGGCGGCCGACCCGGCCTGTCGTTGCCAGGCGGCACGGCCCTGCGCGACTGTCCGCGGCCCCCGGGGCAGGTCTATCGCCTGGGCGCAGACATCCTCTGGGACCTGGACCTGCGCGGGCCGTGCGCCTGAGCGCAGAGGAAGCGACGCCCCCTCGATTCGCTAAAATGTAGTTTGTAAACTACAATTAACGAACGAATGATCGAGGTAAAGCAGACCGAGACCTTTCTCAAGTGGCGATCGCGCCTGAAGGACACGATGGCACGCGCCCTGATTGCTTCGCGTATCGACCGACTCGCGTTCGGCCATGCTGGGGACGCCGAGCCGATCGGGCATGGCGTCAGCGAGTTGCGCATCCACCATGGGCCTGGCTACCGGGTCTACTTTCTGCGCCGCGGGAGCATGATCATCGTCTTGCTGTGTGGTGGAGACAAAGGCTCGCAGGCGAAGGACATCAAGACTGCCCTGCGCTTGGCGCAAGAATGGAGCGAAAGAAATGGCTGAAAAACTGACGACCTACGATCCGGCGGAAGATCTCATGACCGATGAAGCGGTCGCGGCCTTCATGGCCGAGGCGTTCCACACGAATGACGCGAGCTATATCGCGCATGCCTTGGGCGTTGTTGCCCGGGCAAGAGGCATGGCACAGATTGCCAACGAAACCGGCCTGTCTCGTGAGCAGCTCTACCGCTCGTTCAGTGAGAACGGCAATCCGACCTTGAAGACAACGCTCGCCGTGATGAGGGCGCTGGGTATCGAGCTGACTGCCACGGTGCCAGCAGGCGCCTGAGCGCCTGCGGGCGGCATGGCGCCAATGCGCCTTGCCACCGGCGCGCCGATCAGAACCTGTCGAGGTTCATCACCTTCGACCAGGCCGCCACGAAGTCGTTGACGAACTTCTGCTTCGCATCGTCCGACGCGTAGACCTCGGCCACCGCGCGCAACTCGGAGTTGGAGCCGAAGATCAGGTCGACCGGCCTGGCCGTCCACTTCACCTGGCTGCTGCCGCTGCGCGCGCGCCCTTCGTACAGACCCGGCGACCTTTCCGACTTCTGCCACTGGGTGTCCATGGACAGCAGGTTGACGAAGAAGTCGTTGCTCAGCTGGCCCGGACGCGCCGTGAGCACGCCGTTGGCCGAGCCCCCTTCGTTGGCGCCCAGCACCCGCATGCCGCCCAGCAGCACCGTCATTTCAGGCACCGTGAGGTTGAGCATGTCGGCCTTGTCCACCAGCGCCGCCGTGGGCGAGAGGCGGTAGTCGGCCGTGTAGTAGTTGCGGAAGGCGTCGGCCTTGGGCTCGAGCACCGCGAAGGACGCCGTGTCGGTCTGCTCCTGCGAGGCGTCGACTCGGCCGGCCTTGAACGGCACCGTGACGCTCTGGCCGGCCGCCTTGGCCGCCTGCTCGACGCCCGCGGCGCCACCCAGCACGATCAGGTCGGCCATCGACACCGCGCGCCCGTCCTTGCGCCCGCCGTTGAACTCGCTCTGGATTCGCGCATAGGTGTCCAGCACCTTCTTGAGCTCCTGTGGGTCGTTGACCGCCCAGTCGCGCGCAGGTGCCAGGCGGATGCGCGCGCCGTTGGCGCCGCCGCGCATGTCGGTGCCGCGGAAGGTCGAGGCCGAGGCCCAGGCCGTGCGCACCAACTGTGCCGTGCCGAGGCCCGCGGCGAGGATCTTCTCCTTCAGGCGGGCGGTGTCCTGCGCGTCGATGACGGTCTTGGCGGCCTTGGGCAGCGGGTCTTGCCACAGGAAGGTCTGCGCCGGCACGTCGGGGCCCAGGTAGCGGGCGCGCGGGCCCATGTCGCGGTGCGTCAGCTTGAACCAGACGCTGGCGAAGGCATTGGAGAACTGGCTCGAGTCCTTCTTGAAGCGCAGCGCAATCTCGCGGAAGGCCGGGTCTTCCTTGATCGACAGGTCGGTGGTGAACATGATGGGCGCGTGGCGCACGTTCGGCCGGTGTGCATCGGGCACGATCTGGCTGGCGCCCTTGTCGCTGGGCACCCACTGGTTGGCACCGGCGGGGCTCTTCGACTGAACCCAGTCGAAGGCGAACAGGTTGTCCAGGTACTGCGTGGTCCAGGCAATGGGGTTGCCGGACCAGGCGCCTTCGAGGCCGCTGCTGACAGTGTCCTCGGCGTTGCCCTTGCCGCACTTGTTGGCCCAGCCCAGGCCCTGCTGCTCGATGGGGGCGGCCGACGGGTCGGCACCCACGCAGTCCGCCGGCTTGTGCGCGCCGTGCGCCTTGCCGAAGGTGTGGCCACCGGCGATGAGCGCGACGATCTCCTCGTCGTTCATGGCCATGCGGCCGAATGCCTGGCGGATGTCATGGGCCGCGGCGATCGGGTCGGGCTTGCCGTTGGGGCCTTCGGGGTTGACGTAGATCAGGCCCATCTGCGTGGCCGCCAGCGGGCCCTGCAGCTTGCGCTGGCCGTCCAGCCGGCCCTTTCCGGAATCGAGGAACTTGGTCTCGGCGCCCCAGTAGACCAGGTCGGGCTCCCATGCATCGACGCGGCCACCGGCAAATCCGAGGGTCTTGAGCCCCATGTTCTCCAGCGCGACGTTGCCGGCCAGCACCATGAGGTCGCCCCAGGAAATCTGGCGCCCGTATTTCTGCTTGATGGGCCACATGAGGCGGCGCGCCTTGTCCAGGCTCACGTTGTCGGGCCAGCTGTTGAGCGGCTCGAAGCGCTGTTCGCCGCCGCCGGCGCCACCGCGGCCGTCGATGGTGCGGTAAGTGCCTGCGCTGTGCCAGGCCATGCGGATGAAGAAGGGGCCGTAATTGCCATAGTCGGCCGGCCACCAGGGCTGCGAAGTGGTTAGCGCCGTATTGATGTCGCGCTTGATGGCGGTCAGATCTAGCTTGGCGAATTCCTTCGAATAGTCAAAATCCTGGCCGTAAGGATTGGACTGGCGGGCGTGTTGCCGAAGGGGTGACAAATCAAGAAGATTTGGCCACCAATCTTTGTTGGTCAGCGGCTTGGATGGTGCCGAGTTTTCCGTGGTTGATGGTGAATCGGCGGCCATTGCCAATGGTGAAATTCCAAAGGCAAGCAATACCAATGCTGATGCGACATTTTTTCGCATGTCTTTCTCCCTGAATCACAAATAAAAGCCGCGCAGGCGCGGCCCGCGTCATGACCGGATAGTGTCCAGTCACGCCCGGCATTTTCACGCGATTCAGAAAAACGAAGACTTGGTTTGGCGCGTCCGCGTATTTGAATTTTTGAATTGATGCGATTGATTTAGTCTATGCCGCATCTATTTGCCAGGCAGCGCCAGCAACTCCGCATGCCCGATCCGCAGGCTGCTGTGTGCGGCCTGCGCCAGCCGCTGCAGGCGCCAGGTGAGCACCAGGTCGCGCGAACCCGGGTCTTGACGCAGGGCCGCATCGGCCAGGCCGTCGATCATCTGCACCAACAGGCGCGCCCCGCCTGACGGTGCCGCCAGCTCCCAGTCGCTGCCGGCCTGCAGGCAGCGGTAGCCCAGGGCCACCAGTCGCTCGACCGCGCGCGGCACGGCATCCGCGCCAAGGGCCGGGCCGCCAAAGCCCTTGTCGCTGTGCTGATGGGCAGCGAACAGACGGGACATCTGCGCATCGCTGGACATGGCGGGCTGCCAGTCGATACGGCCGTCCACGGACAGGGCGCACAGCAGCGCGGCCCTGGCCTCGTGCACCTTGGTGAGCAGCGCGGCCAGCCAGGAGGCCGACACGAGATCGAGCAGCGCTGAAGTGGTGACCAGTTGCGAGCCCTCGAAAGGCAGTTCGTCCAACTGGCGCACCAGGTCGGCCTTTTGCCAACTCAGGTGCGCGCGCCACTCGGGGGCCTCGATGACCAGGCCGTTGCCGGCGGAGTCGGGCAGCGTCTTCAGGCGATGGGTCTCTGCCCAGCGGGTCATCGCGCTCGGCAGCTCGGCCAGCAGGCGCGCGTCGTGGTCCACCAGGTGCCAGCGCTGCTTGCCGCCAAGGCGCGGGGCCAGCACGCGCAGGTTGGCGCCGGTGCCGCAGCCCAGGTCCAGCACGCGATAGGGCGTGCCGTTCGTGGCCGACTGTGCGGCCGATGCCTGCAGCGCCTGCAGGTCCAGCGAAGAGGCCTCGCGCGCCGCCCGATCGAAGGGTTCGCGCAGGGCCAGCCATTCGGGGCTGAAGCTCATCGTGTCTGTGTTCCTCTTTGTTCGTGCACCGCGCAAAGCGCATCTGCAAAGCGCCTGCTGCTGGCATTCCAGGTGGGCAGTGCCGCGCGCGCAGACAACGCACCGCTTCGAAGCTGTTGTCGCCAGGCGCTGTCGTCCAGCAGCTGCTGCAACGCCGTGCGCAGCGCCGGCACATCGCCGGGCGGCACCAGCACACCCGCTGTTTCGGGCACGGTGTCGGCAATGGCGCCGGCGCGCGTGCTGACGACCGGCAGGCCGTGCGCAATGGCTGCGGCCAGCGCCATGCCGTACCCCTCGTGATAGGAGGGCAGCACGAATGCATCGGCCCGTGCATAGAGCTGGCGCAGTCCGGCTTCGTCCTGTTCGTCGTGCAGCGACACGCGCTCTTGCAGCCCATGTTCGGCCAGGGCCTGGCGCACGGCTGCGCTGCAGGCCGGGTCCATGCCCAGGCTGCCGGCGCAATGCAGGTGCCAGGGGCGGTCCTTCAGGCCCGCCAGCGCTTCGATGAGCAAGGCATGACCCTTGCGCGGCGTGATGGTGGCCACGCACAGCAGCTGCAGTGCCGTACCGGCGGGCGAGCCCGGGGCCACGGGCGCCGGGGCGGTGCCCGGCTCGACCACGCGGATGTGCGAGGCCGCAACGCCGAATTCAGCCACCAGGTTGCGCGCGGTGAAGGGGCTGGTCACGATTACTTGCCGCGCGGCTTGCAGCGCGTGCCGCTCGGCGGCGTGCAAGCCCTGGCGTTGCTGCTCGTTCAGGCCGCTTTCCAGGGCCAGCGGGTGATGCACCAGGGCCACCCAGTCCAGGCGGGCGGCATGTGCATGCGCGAGCTCGCCCAGCACGCCGAAGGCCAGGCCGTCGACCAGCGCCAGCGTTTCGTCCGGCAGGGCCTCGACCACGCTGCGGGCCTGTGCCAGCGCCGCTGCGCCGGGCCATGGAAAGCCGGGGCCCAGTGACTGCGCGTCGACTTGCCAACCCAGGGCGCGCAGCCCATCGATGATGTGGCGGTCGTAGGTGTAGCCGCCGGTGCGGGTCGAGAGCTCGCCCGGAAAGAGAAAGCTGCAATGGCGTGCCACGCGCGTCAAGCCGGCAGCTTGCCTTCGTAGGCGGCCCAGGCCACGTGCGACTCGTGCAGGCACACGCGCATGTGCGCCAGGCCGCCGGCATGGGGCCCCAGCTCGCCCTGGGCGATGCGTGCCGCGCAGCGGTCGAAGATGACCTTGGCCAGGAACTCGGTGGTGGTGTTGCGCCCGGCAAAGGCCGGCTCTTCATCCAGGTTGCGGAAGTTCAGCTCGCCCAGCACCACGCGCAGCATGTCGGTGGTGCGCGCAATGTCGGCCACCATGCCGTCGGCGTCGAGCTCGGCACGGCGCAGTTCCAGGTCGACCACGTAGGTGGCGCCGTGCATGCGCTGGGCCGGGCCGAAGGCTTCGCCGCGAAAGCTGTGCGCAATCATGAAATGGTCTCGGACGTTGACGCTGAACATGGGTGCGGTCTTCCTTGCGGGATGGGTGTGTTCAATAGTCGATGCGCTGGCACACGGTGTCCGGCGCGCCGGCCGCGAGGCGGGCCAGCACCTCGGGCAGTTGGTCGAAAGGCGCGGTGTCGGTGATGAGCGCGTCGAGCCGCTCGTCCTGCAGCAGCGAAAGCGCCAGCGCCATGCGGCGCGCGTGCGTCCAGCGGGCGCGCTGCGCCGCGGCCACATGGCCCACCTGCGAGCTCCTGATGGTCAGGCGCCGTGCGTGAAAGGCCTCGCCCAGCGGCAGGCTCACCGGCTGCTGGCCATACCAGCTCAGCTCGATCACGGTGGCTTCGAAGGCGGCCAACCTCAAAGCAGTGGCCAGTCCTTCGGCGTGGCCGCTGGCGTGGATGACGAGATCTGCCTCCGGCGTGGCATCGGCCGGCGATGCGAACTGCAGGCCCAGTTGCTCGGCCGTGCGTCGGCGCGGTACATGGGTGTCGATCAACTGCACGCCGCAGCCTGGCACGCGCGAAGCCAGCCAGGCCACCAGCAGGCCCACCACGCCACCGCCCACCACGGCAATGCGGTCGCCCAGCCGCGGTGACGCGTCCCACAGGGCATTGACCGCGGTCTCCATGTTGGCGGCGAGCACCGCGCGTGCGGGCGGCACGCCGGGCGGCAGCGGATGCACCGCACTTGTCGGCACCACGTACCGGCCCTGGTGCGGATGCAGGCAGAACACGGCGCGCCCTTTCAGTTCGGACGGACCCTGCTCCACCAGGCCCACGCTGGCATAGCCGTACTTCACGGGCGCTGGAAACGCGCCTTGCTGGAACGGGGCGCGCATGCGCTGGTACTCGCTGGGCGGCACACGGCCGGTGAACACCAGCAGCTCGGTGCCACGGCTGACCCCGCTGTGCAGCGTGCGCACCAGGACTTCGCCTTCGCCAGGCGGCGCCAGTTGCACGGGGCGAAGCGCGGCGCGGCCGGGCGCCTCTATCCAGCAGGCGAGGGAAGTCGAGGAGCTATCGAGGGTCGCGTGCAATCCGTCGGACATGGGCCGAGTGTGTCACGCCGGAGGCACTGGGCGTAACTGGCCGCATCGGGCTGCGCCCGGGTGCATGGGGCGCGAGCATTCAGGGTGTCGGATCGCACTCGATGAACTGGCACAGGACCTCGGCCGAAAACGGCTTGAGCAGCAAGCGCACCGCACCCACCGCATTCGCCTCCCGCAAGATTTCGGGCTCGTTGCTGGCGGAAATGAGAACCACGCGGGTGGCAAGCCCCATGGCCTTGACCGACCTGGCAACTTCGAAGCCGGAGACGCCCGGCATATGGACATCGACTACCGCGCAAGAAGGCGGCGGCGTCGGGATCGATGTCAGAAACTCCTCGCCGCTGACGTAAGCCACCACGTCGTAGTTCTCCATCCGGAGCACGCGGACCAGGGCCTTGCGCACCGGAGGTTCATCGTCCACGACCGCTATCAGTTTCCGCGTGCTGGGTGGTTTCATGAGGCCGACGCCATGGGGCTGCTCGACCGAGCCGGCAAGTTGCCCCGATTGGTTTCAACAGGTGTGGATTATCCGCTCAACTTTGACAGAATGTGCGAGGAACGAAAACACCATTTCTGGTGAGACTCGCTCCAGGTGCCGGCCATCCTTCTTTGCGGTGTGTGCCCGTGCACCTGCGCACCCTGCATTCCCGAGTGACTATTCGATCGCTGATGCCTAATGTTGCGATGCCGCGCCGCATGCGCCCATCTTTGTTGTTGGTCTGACATCTCCTGATGCTGTGCCTGTTTGCAGGCCTGCCTGCTGCCTGCAGGGCGGAATCGAAAGGCGTCCTCGTCATCTATTCCCAGTTCCGCCTCCTGCAGGACAACCTGCAGGCCGATGAGGGCTTGATGCGCGCGAGCGACATCTTGCCGGCCACCGCCGTCCGGTTCTACACGGAGTACCTCGACTACCCCTATTTCACGGGCGAGGAATACGAGCGCCAGACGGCGAAGTACCTTGCGGACAAGTACGCCGTCAGTCCGCCCAGGGTGGTGGTCGCGGGGGGCGACATCGCGCTGAAATTCGTTCTGCAGTATCGAGACCAGATGTTCCCCGGCGTGCCGGTCGTGCACCTGGGCGTCGGCAGGCAGTTCCTGGAAGAGTTGGGGCGCCTGCCGACGGACGTGACCGGCATTCCGGCGGACTTCGATCTGGGTGGAACCATCGACCTGGCGCGCGGGTTTCATCCCCGTGCCAAGCGGCTGATCTTCGTGACGGGCGCATTGCTGTGGGCCCAGGATCGGAGGTCTGAAATCAACGAGGCGCTGGCCAGGCGACAACTGCCGTTTCCGGTCGAGTTCTGGACGGCGCTGAGCACCGAGGATTTGCTCGCCAGGTTGCGCAAGCTCGACCCCGAGTCCATCGTCATCACGCCGGGATATTTTCTCGACGGAGTGGGCGGCGCCTACACGCCGGTGGACGCGGTTCGCCTCATGGTCTCTGCTTCGCCCGCGCCCATCTATACGGTCTTCTCCAGCCTGATCGGCTCGGGTGTCATTGGTGGGCGAATGAGCACCTACGAAGACATGGGCAGCTCGGCCAGAACGCTCATCGACGGCATCCTCGAGGGCAAGCCGCCTGCCGCCATACCCCTGCCGCCATGGCCGCGCAGGTGCATCTGGACTGGCGGCAGGTCGAGAAATGGGGCATTCCCCGAACCCGCGTGCCCCCGGATGCAGTTCTTCACTTCCGCACGCCCACCTTCTGGGAGGCCTACAAGACCCAGGCATTGAAGGCGGTCTTCATTGGCCTGGCGCAGGGCGTGCTGATCCTGGCCCTGCTGGTCGAGCGCAGGCGGCGCCAGAAGACCGCCAGCGATCTCGTCGATGCGCAGCAACGGATGGCGATGGCCGCAAAGGCGGCACGGCTGTCGGCGTTCGTCTGGGAGTTGGGGGAAGGCGAGCGAAAGGGGCTCTCGCCTGCGGTGGCATCGGGCGGCGAGCTCCCGCCTGGCTCAGCCCAGCAGTTCAATGACGTGCTGTCCGCTGTCCACCCGAACGATCGTGACCGCCTGCGAGTCGCGGCGCAGCACGCCCTTCAGGCCAATGCCGAGCTGGATGTGGAGTACCGCGTATCCGATGGCGACGGCCAGCTGACATGGGTTGCGTCGCGCGGACAGGTGGCGGAAGGTGGACGCCAGATCACGGGTGTCTGCATGGATGTCAGCGACAGGAAGAAGGCCGAACTACAGGCCTCCCAGGATCGCGAAGCCCTTGCGCACACTTCGCGCGTGGCCACGCTGGGCCAGTTGTCCGCGGCCATCGCCCATCAGCTCCACCAGCCCCTGGCGTCCATCATGCTCAACGCGCAGGCAGCCAGGAAAATGCTGGACCGAGCCGACCATTCGCTGGAGGAGATCAAGGAAATACTGCGGGACGTCATAGACGACGATGCCCGCGCCGCGGACACCATCCGCAATCTCCAGGCACTCTACAGACAGGATCCGGCCGGGGAGAGCTCGATCTTCGACCTGAACGACCTGATGCTCGATACCCTGAGGCTGCTGCGTTCGGAGCTGATCGATCGCGGGGTCGAGACCCGGCTGGACCTTGCTCCGGTTGTCCTGGACACGAGGGGCAATCGAACCCAGATCCAGCAAGTCATGCTCAATCTCATCGTCAATGCGATGGATGCCATGGCCGATGCCGGGACGGGCAGGCGGGTGCTTGCGATCAGGAGCAGCATTTCGCCCGAGCAGGGCTTGCGCCTCGAGGTCATCGATCAGGGCACGGGCATCGCCGACCTCAATCGCATCTTCGAGCCGTTCTGGACCACGAAATCTCAGGGCGTTGGCGTGGGGCTGTCCATTTGTCGTGCGATCGTCCATGCCCATGGCGGCACGCTGGTCGCCAGCAACAATCCGGGGGGCAGGGGAGCGACGTTTGCGTTGGTGCTCCCCCGCGCGCACTGACGTTGCTGCGTCGGACAAAAAAAGGCGCGTGCCGTCGGAGGGGGATAGACGGCACGCGCGGAACACGCCTTGGGGCCGGGCATGCAAGAAGTCCAGGCCCGCGGCGTCAGCCCGCCTTGGGCATTTCAGGGCAGCGTGAAGCTCAGTGGCGGCACGACCGAGTTGGTGTCGATGTTGGTGTTCTGCGAAACGCCGTTGGAAGTGGCCTGCACGGTGTAGCGGCCCGCCACGGCGGTATCGGCGACAAAGCCGAAGGATGGCGCGTTGGCCACGAACGGGGCGCGCACCGGCGCGGCAATGGGCAGGCTCGTCGCAAAGCTGCCGTCCTGCGCATCCACCACCGGCGAAACCACTTCGATCGTCGGGCCGCCCGAGAGCGCCTGCGTGGCGCGCACGGTGGCGGTGGCGGGGCTGACCGCGCCGACAACGTTGCGCATGGCCGAAACCGGTGGGTTCACCCGCACGCTGGTGCTGCCAATGGAGGTGATCCCGTCGGCGGTCACCGGCACGCCCGTGACGACAGCGGTGGCCCGCGCGGGCGAGGTCACCACCAGGGTGTAGCTGCCCACCGGCACCGGGAACAGCGCGAAGCGGCCCGTGCTGTCGGGGATGCTGGTCTTCACCGGCAGCCCTTGCGCCTGCACCGACACGAAGGTGCCCGTGCCGACCAGGGCCGGGTCGACCCAGCCTTCCACGCGCTGGCCGCCGCTGTTGACCACCGGAATCACCGTGATCACCGGCTTGAGGTTGTACTTGCCCGAGTTGCCGCGCTTGACCACCGACTTGCAGGCGTCGAAGTCGAGCACCACGTCCACCACCTGGCCAGCAGGAACATCCACGTTCATGTTGAGCTTCAGGCCGCTTTGCTGCGCGCTGGGCGTGTCCAGCGGCACCTCGGCGCCGCCGGTGGGCTTGACTGAGTTGGCCAGCGGCGTGGCCGGCGTGTTGTCGGCCAGCACCAGGCGCATCTGCTGGTAGTTGCCCGTGGGCAGCGGTGTTTCGCCCAGCGGGAACAGCACGCCGTTGGTCAGCGTGAGCAGGTCCACGCGCTGCGGCTGGGCCAGCGGGATGTCGACCCACCCGGCCGAGCCGTCGAGGGCGTCGCCGCTCTGGTTCACCCGCACCTTGCTGATGGTGACGTTGACCTGGTCGTAGCCGCACGAGGGCGCATCGGTCATGGAGACGCGCATCGTGCCGTTGCTGGCGCTTGCACCGGAACCGCCGATTCCGCCGCCGCCGCCGCCGCCACCACCACCGCCGCCGCCGCAGGCGGCCAGCAGCAACAAGGCGCAGGTGGCCGCGCCCGCTGCCATCTTCTTGAGCATCTTCATCGCGGTTCTCCTTCTTCGCTGTCGGGAGCCACCGGCTCCTCGTAGTAATAGATGCCCAGGCCCACGCGCGTGCACGGCGTGCTGCCGGCCTCGAGGGTGCCTGGGACGCTGTCGTGGGTCTGCAGCCAGGCGTCCAGCCGCTCGAGCAGGGCCTGCGCGTGGTTGGCGCTGAGCTTTCGGAAGGCGGGCAGGGCGCCATCGGGGACGGCCTCGTACATCACCTTGCGCTGGAAGCGCGGGTCGAGGTCGCCGTGCTCGATGTTGTGGTCGATGGTGGCAATGAGTTCGGCCACGTCCGCGCCCAGGATGTCCAGCTTGTCGGGGGCGCTGCGTGCCGGCACATAGGCGCGCGTCTGCAGTGCCACGTGCTGCCCGTCCTGCCAGCGCACGGCGCCCACGCGCAGCAGCTCGTCGAGCACTGCCCGCGCCGGCATGTCGCCGCTGTGGCGACGCACCAGGGCCGCAAAGCCGTGCGGGCCCTCGATGGCCAGGGCCACGGGCTCGCCCTTGTCGTTGAGGAAGTCGGGGTCGCGCACCCAGCCGGTGAGCACGCGCGAGGCGCGGTTGTAGCGCTCGCCCTGCACGGAGTTTTCCGGCGACGTGCGCAATTCCACTAGGCGCCGCACTTCCTTGCGCGTGAGCCCCGAGAGGATGGAGGCGCGCGAAATGGAAGGCTTCTTGCCCTCGATGGAGAAATCCTTCATGGCCACCTCGACGTACACGCGGCGGGCCAGGTCTTCGAAAGCCGTGTAGGACATGGAGTGGCGCAGCAGTACGCGAAACAACGCTCGCAGAACGCGCGAGATCGCTGTTTCCAGTGCTTCGTGCAAGTACGAGCGGGCATCCATTTTGGGAAATTTATCCCAAATGTGGGGTTGGAGACAAAGGGACTGCGTAAGCATTCATGACAGGTTGCGGTCAGACAGCGCGACGCGTCGAAAGATGCTTGCGCGACTTTGGATGCACACTTGGCGGCTGGTCAGAAACGGGGCGGCGCTCACCGGGTGCAGCCCTGGACAAGGAACACCTTCTTCATGTCGCTTGTCGCGCCGCATGTCCTGCCCGAAGGCCCGCTGTTGCGCCTGCGCCGCGCGGCCGGCGGCGTGGCGGCTTCGATAGGCGCGTTGCTGCTGCTGCCTGCTGCCGCTGGCACCGCAGGCCAGATGGGGTGGGGCGCCGAATTCGCCGCGCAATGCCTGGCCATCTATGGCCTGGGCGCCGCCTGCATGCTGCTGGGCCTGCGCGGCCACGCGCCGCATGCGCGCTTTGGCGCAGCCAACGTCCTGACCTTGCTGCGCCTGGCCATGATCACGCTGCTTGCCGGCCTGGTGGGCCGGCCGCTGCCGGCCGACCCCGCGCCGCTGGCGTGGGTGGTGGTGGTGTTCGCCACCGTCACCGCCGTGCTCGATGCGGCGGACGGGCCGCTGGCGCGCATGCAGCGCCTGGCCAGCGACTTCGGCGCGCGCTTCGACATGGAATGCGATGCGCTGCTGGTGGCGGTGCTGTGCCTGCTCATCGTGCAGTTCGACAAGGCTGGCGCCTGGGTGCTGGCCGCTGGTGCGATGCGCTACGTCTTCGTGCTGGCCGGCCGTGCCTGGCCCTGGGTGGCGCAGCCCCTGTTTCCTTCTTGGCGGCGCAAGGCGGTGTGCGTGGTGCAGATCACCTTGCTCATCGTCTGCCTGGGGCCGGTCATCGCGCGGCCCGTGAGCCAGGCCATTGCCGCGGCGGGCCTGGCCATGCTCGCCGCATCCTTTCTTGTCGACCTGGGGTGGCTGTGGCGCCGCTGAAGCACGGAGTTGCAAATATGAATGCCAGCCGAACAACTTCTGCGTGGCTGCCGGGCGGACTGCTCGGCGCCGCCGCGATCACCCTGGCGGGCGCCTTGGCAGCGCCTGCGCAGGTGCAGGCTGCCCCCGCCCGCTATCAGCTCGACCCCGAGCACATCACCATGGGCTTCCTGGTCGAGCACCTGGGCTATGCCAAGGTGCTGGGCATGTTCCGCGCGGCGCGCGGCAGCTACAGCTTCGACGAAGACACGGGCACGTTGTCGGACGTGCGCATCGAGGTCGACACGCGCAGCGTGTTCACCAACCACGCCAAGCGCGACCAGCACCTGATGAGTGCGGACTTCCTCAACGTCAACGAATTCCCGCGCATGGTGTTCACGGCCAACAGTGCCCGCAAGACCGGCGAGCGCAGCTACGAGATCGCGGGGCAACTCGAACTGGTGGGCCGCAGCCAGCCGCTCACGCTCACCGCCACCTGGAACAAGAGCGCTGCCTCGCCCATCGACAAGACGTACGTGATGGGCGTTTCCGCCCGCGGAAGCTTCAAGCGCAGCAGCTACGGCATCAAGTACGGCGTGGACAACGGCTGGGTGGGCGACGAGGTGCCGCTCATCGTCGAGTTCGAGGCCAAGCGGCAATGAGCGGCGCATGAACGCGGGTGCGCGCATGGGGTGGCAGGCGGCGCTGGCGCTGCTGCTGCTCAATGCGCTGGTGACGCTGCAGAACCGCTGGCCCACCTTGTGGCCGGCGCTGGCTCCGGGCATTTCGCTGGAGCTTGTCCTGGCGGTGTCGGCGCTGGCACTGTGGGTCGGCTGGCGCGGCCGCGCACCGGCGGCGCGCGGGCTGCGCTGGCTGGCTGGCTTGAGCACGTTCGTGGTGGTGGCCCACTACCTCGACTCGACATCGGCCGCGCTGCTCGGGCGGCCGCTCAACCTGTATTGGGATGCGCCGCATGCGCTGTCGGTACTGCGCATCAGCGGCATCGGGCCGTGGCGCGTTGTGCTTGGCATCCTGGTCTTCGTGGTGCTGCTGGTGCTGTTGTACCGGCTGGCGCGCGCGTGCTGGCGCTGGCTTGGCGCGGCGCTGGCCAGCAGCCGTGGACTTCGGCGCGGCGTGCCGCTGGTGGGCGGGGTGCTGGTGGCCGTGTTCCTCGCACACGGCATGGCCGGGCAGGACACGCGCTTTGTCTTCGCGCGGCCCACGTCGCCTTCACTTGTGCGCCAGGTCGAGTTGCTGGCGTCGGCGCGGCTGCCCGGCGGCGCCGCGCTCACACCCAGCCCGGACTTCGCGCGCCACACGCTGGCCGGGCTGCATGGCTCGGACGTGCTGCTGCTGTTTGCAGAGTCCTACGGCGCCTGCACGCTGGATGACCCGGCGCAGGCCCAGGCGCTGGCGCCGGCACGCGAGCGGCTGGCACGGCAGATCGCGGCCAGCGGACGCGGCGTGGTCTCGGCGCGGCTGGTGTCGCCCACCTTCGGCGGCTCGTCGTGGCTTGCACATGCGGCCGTCCTGGCCGGCGTGGATACGCGCGACCCCGGCGACTACGAGCGCCTGCTGGCCAGCCGGCGGCCCGGCCTGGTCGAGCACTTCAAACAGCACGGCTGGCGCACGGTCAACTGGATGCCGGGGCTGCAAAAGCCCTGGCCGGAAGGCAGCTTCTGGGGCTTCGAGCGATATGCCGACGCCGACAGCGTGGGCTACCGGGGCCTGTCCTGGGGCCACTGGCGCGTGCCCGACCAGGCGGCGCTGGCACTGCTGCAGGCGCAGGAGCTGGCCACGCCGGCGCAGCAGCGCCAGCCGCGCTTCGTGGTGATGGCCACGCTGGCCAGCCACATGCCCTTCGTGCCGTTGCCCCCGCTGATGCCCAGCCTGGCGCAGGCCGCCGATCCGCAGGCCTACACCGCGCAGCAGCTCGAAGCGGCGCAGCGCGTGCCCGGCACGACGCGGCACGACAGCGGCACGCAGGCCTACCTGGATTCGTTGCGCTACACCTTCGAGTGGCTGGGTGGCTACCTTCAGACCGAGGCGCCGCAGCCACTGGTCACGGTGCTGCTGGGCGACCACCAGCCCTGGGCCGTGGTGAGCGGCAGCGACGCGTCGTGGGAGGTGCCGGTGCACATCATCAGCCGTGATGCGGCGCTGCTCGACAGGCTGGTGGCGCACGGCTTCGTGCGCGGGCTGGTTCCGCCGCCCGAGGCCGCGGCAAGGCCCATGCACGAACTCACGCCGCTGCTGCTGGACGTGTTCGACGCGCCGGTGGCGCCCGCGGCCGAATAGGCGCCGCCGGCAGAGACTGCGCTGGCCCGGCACAATCGGCGCGATGCCTTCTCCCACGACTGCGGCGCAGCAGCACCTGCCTGACTCGCGCTACGCCTACCTCCGCCTTCTCGTCACCATGCTGCTGCTCACCGTGGGCAGCGGCGGCATGTACGTGGTGGCGGTGGTGCTGCCGTCGGTGCAGGCCGAGTTCGGCATCGACCGCGCGCAGGCCTCCTTGCCCTACACCGCGCTGCTGGTGGGCTTTGGCGTGGGCGGCATCTGGATGGGGCGGCTGGCCGATCGCTTCGGCGTGATGTGGCCGCTGCTGCTGGGCGCGCTGTGCCTGGGGCTGGGCTATGTCTTCAGCGGGCTGTCGGGTGGCATCTGGAGCTTCACGCTGGCGCAGGGCCTGCTGGTGGGCTTCCTGGGCAGCTCGGCGGCCTTTGGTCCGCTGATGGCCGACACCACGCAATGGTTCGTTCGCCGGCGCGGCATCGCGGTGGGCCTGTGCGCCAGCGGCAACTACCTCGCGGGGGCGGTGTGGCCGCCCATCATCCAGCACTTCGTCGAGGTGGTGGGTTGGCGCCAGACGCTCATCGGCCTGGGCGTGTTCACCACGCTGGCCATGGGTGGGCTCGCGCTCATGCTTCGTGCGCGGCCGCCGGCCCATGAAGAGGGCGGCGCGGCCACGGTCAACGGCGTGGTGCCTTCTGCACGGCCCTTCGGCCTGTCGCCCGGCGCGGCGCAGGGGCTGCTGTGCGTGGCGGGCGTGGCCTGCTGCGTGGCCATGTCCATGCCGCAGGTGCACATCGTGGCCTATTGCACCGACCTGGGCTTCGGCGCGGCCCGCGGGGCGCAGATGCTGTCGCTCATGCTGGCCTGCGGCGTGGTCAGCCGGCTCATCTCGGGCTTGATCTGCGACCGCATCGGCGGGCTGCGCACGCTGCTGCTGGGCGCGGCTCTGCAGTGCGTGGCGCTGATCATGTTCCTGCCCTTCGACGGCATGGTGCCGCTGTTCGTGGTGTCGGCGCTGTTCGGGCTGTTCCAGGGCGGCATCGTGCCTTCGTATGCCGTGATCGTGCGCGAGCATTTCTCGCCGGCCGAGGCTGGTGCGCGCATCGGCACGGTGCTCATGGCCACGCTGCTGGGCATGGCGCTGGGTGGCTGGATGTCGGGCAAGGTGTTCGACCTCACGGGCAGCTATCACGCGGCCTTTCTCAACGGCATCGGCTGGAACCTGCTGACCATGAGCATCGCTTTCGGCCTGCTGCTGCGCCTGAAGCGCTTGCGCATGGGCGGCGCGGTGGCGCAGGCCGCGGCCTGATCCGGCCGCTCGACCCGTGGCGCCCTTGATGCGCTGCCGGACCGCACGCATCACCTGGGGGAGACCCGGGGCAGGGTAAGCCCGTTGGTTGCGCGGGCCGCATCCCGCTATCTTTTTGTCACAGTGCCGTCCGGTCGCTGCATGCACACGCATGTCACCGGGCGACGAGTCGTGCAAGCTTCCTTTGTCTTCCTTGCGAAGGAGAAGGTCATCGTCTCGACTGCCGCCGCTTCTTCAGAAGATGAGCCCCTGTTGCGCGTCGAAGGCGTGACCGTGCGCTTCGGCGGCATTACGGCGTTGGACGGCGTTTCGTTCCAGGTGTCGCGCGGCCATGTCACCGGGCTGATCGGGCCTAACGGCGCGGGCAAGACCACGCTCTTCAACTGCCTCTCGCGACTGTACGGCTTCAGCGAAGGGCGCATCCTTTTCGAGGGCCGCTCGCTGCTCGAGACGCCGCCGCACGGCATCGCGGCGCTGGGCATCGGCCGCACCTTCCAGAACCTCGCGCTGTTTCGCACGATGAGCGTGGCGCAGAACATCCTGGTGGGCGGGCACTGCCGCACCGGCAGCGGCTTCATGGCGAACATGCTGCGCCTGCCCGGCGTGGGCAAGGAGGAATCCGAGCTTCGCGCGCGCGCAGGCGAACTCACCCAACTGCTGGACCTGGGCGCCGTGGCGCAGCTTCGCGTGATGGACCTGCCCTTTGGCACACAAAAGCGCGTCGAGCTTGCGCGCGCCCTCATGAGCCGGCCCAAGCTCCTGCTGCTGGACGAGCCGGCCGGTGGCCTCAATCACGAGGAGGTCGGATCGCTGATGGCGCTGCTGCGCCAAGTGCGCGAGCGGCTGTCGCTCACGATCCTGCTGGTGGAGCATCACATGAACCTGGTGATGCGCGTGTCCGACCAGGTGGTGGCGCTGGACTTCGGCCGTGTGATCGCCGACGGCACGCCGGCGCAGGTGCAGGCCAATGCCGAGGTGGTGCGCGCCTACCTGGGCGGGGAGGCTGCATGAGCGACAACGAGGGCCGGCTCATCCTTCGAGCCCGCGGCCTCAAGGCCGCCTACGGGGCGGTGCGGGTGCTGCACGGCATGGACTTCGGCGTGCGCGAAGGCGGCATCGCCACGATCCTGGGCGCCAACGGCGCGGGCAAGACCACCACCTTGCGGGCGGTGTGCGGCATGGTCCTCACCGAGGGCGAGATCGAGCTCGATGGCCAGTCGATCGCGCGTCGCGCCACCGAGTCCATCGTGCGGCTGGGCGTGGCGCACGTGCCCGACGGCCGCGGCACTTTCGCGCAGCTCACGGTGGACGAGAACCTCAGGCTGGGCGCCTGCACGCGGCGCGACAAGGCGCAGGTGGAGGCCGATTTCGAGCGCGTGTTCGGCTACTTCCCGCGCCTGCGCGAGCGGCGCCGCCAGCAGGCCGGCACGCTGTCCGGCGGCGAACAGCAAATGCTGGCCGTGTCCCGCGCGCTCATGCTGCGCCCGCGCCTCATGTTGCTGGACGAGCCTTCTTTCGGCCTGGCGCCGCGCATCGTGGCGGGGCTGTTCGAGATCCTGGGCGAGATCAACCGCGAGAGCGGCGTGAGCATGCTGCTGGTCGAGCAGAACGCGGCGCTCGCGCTCAACCTGGCCGACCACGCCTACCTGCTGGAGACCGGCCGGGTGGTCATGGCCGGCCCCGCGGACGTGCTGCGGGCCGACGAGGCGGTGCGGCGGTCCTACCTGGGTTACTGAACGACAAGCAGGCGTCGCACAGGAGGAAAGCACGCATGAACGTCCTCTTGCACCAGGTGCTCTCCGGCCTGGCCACCGGTGGCATCTACGCCAGCATGGCGCTGGCGCTGGTCATGATCTACCAGGCCACGCACCTGGTGAACTTCGCGCAGGGCGAGATGGCGATGTTCGCCACCTACATCGCATGGAGCCTCATTCAGGCGGGCGTGCCGTACTGGCTGGCCTTCTTTGGCACGGTGGCCCTGGCCTTCGCGATGGGCGCTCTGATCGAGCGGGTGGTCGTGCGCCCGGTGGAGCAGGCCTCGGTGCTGTCGGTGGTCATCGTCTTCATCGGCCTGCTGGTCATCTTCAACAGCCTGGCCGGCTGGATATTCAGCTACACCATCAAGCCATTTCCGAGCCCCTTCCCGTCGCAGCCGCTGTGGGGCAACACCTACGTCACTTCGCACGAACTGGGTGCCATCTGCGTGACGCTGGTGGTGCTGGCGCTGGTCTTCGCCTTCTTCCGCTTCACGCCACTGGGCCTGGCCATGCGCGCCGCCGCACTCAACCCCGAGTCGAGCCGGCTGGTGGGCGTTCGCGTGGGCTGGATGCTGGCACTGGGCTGGGGGCTGGCCTCGGCCATCGGCGCGGTGGCCGGGATCATGGTGGCGCCCATCGTGTTCCTGGAACCCAACATGATGTCGGGCATCTTGCTGTATTCCTTTGCCGCGGCGCTTCTGGGCGGCATCGACAGCCCTGGCGGCGCGGTGGCGGGCGGCTTCATCGTCGGCGTGCTGGAGAACGTGGTGGGTGCCGTGCTGGGTACCGACCTCAAGTTGACGGTGGCGCTGCTGTTGATCGTGGGCGTCCTGGTGATCCGGCCCTCGGGCCTGTTCGGCACGGTGCACGTGTCGCGAGTCTGACCATGAACGACAAGCACAACGCCCGCCTGCGCCGCATCGGCCTCGTGCTGCTCATCGCAGCCGCCTGCGTGCTGCCCTTCCTCTTGTCGAACTACCGGGTGTTTCAGCTCACGCTGGCCATGGTCTACGCGATTGCGCTGCTGGGCCTGAACATGCTCACCGGCTACAACGGGCAGATATCGCTGGGGCATGGGGCCTTCTATGCCATTGGCGCCTACACGGCGGCCGTCCTCATGGACAAGACCGGCATACCGTACTGGGCCACGGTGCCGGTGGCAGGCGCGGTGTGCCTGGTGGTCGGCTTTCTGTTCGGGTTGCCGGCGCTGCGCCTGGAGGGGCTGTACCTGGCGCTGGCCACCTTCGCGCTGGGCGTGGCCATGCCGCAGATCCTCAAGTACAAGCACCTGGAGCAATGGACCGGCGGGGCACAGGGCATCGTCATCGTCAAGCCCGAGGCCCCCGAGTGGAGCGGCCTGACGCAGGACCAATGGCTCTATTTCGTGGTGCTGGGCTGGGTGCTGCTGCTGTTCCTGCTGGCCTGGAACCTGCTGCGCGGGCGCATCGGCCGCGCCATGGTGGCCATTCGCGAGCAGCCCACGGCGGCGCAGGCCATGGGCGTGAACACGGCGATGGTCAAGTCCGTCACATTCGGCGTCTCGGCGATGTACACCGGCATCGCCGGCGCGCTGGGCGCGGTGGTGATCCAGTTCGTGGCGCCCGATTCCTTCAGCGTGTTCCTTTCCATCACCTTCGTGGTGGGCGTGGTGGTGGGCGGGCTGGCGTCGATACAGGGCGCGCTTTGGGGGGCGCTGTTCATCCAGTTCGTGCCCAACGTGGCCGACCAGCTCTCGAAGGCGGCGCCGTGGGCGATCTACGGCGTCTTCCTCATCGTGTTCATGTACGCCTTGCCCTTCGGGGTTGCTGGCGGCTTGCGGCAGCTGGCGGCGCGCTGGGCGCATCGGCGGGGCGGGAACCGTGCGGGGGCATCTGGCCTGCAGGCGGGCGCTTCGCCGCAGGCGGCGGGTTCATCGTCACGTCGCGCGTGACAGACCATGGCCGGACCGGGCCTGTTGCCGGTCCATTTGTGTTGAGTGACCTGGCATCGGAAAGAAAAGGAGACCACCATGCGACCATCGTCCCCACAACGCCGCACCACCTTGCTGGCATGCGCTGCGCTGCTTGCCCTGTCGGCCTGGCCTGCGGCCGCGCAGAAGAAATACGGGCCCGGCGCGAGCGACACGGAGATCAAGCTGGGCCAGACCATGCCCTACAGCGGCCCGGCCTCGGCCTACGGCACCATCGGCAAGTTGCAGATGGCGTACTTCAAGATGATCAACGAGCAGGGCGGCATCAACGGCCGCAAGGTCACGCTCATCAGCCTGGACGACGGCTACAGCCCGCCGCGCGCGGTGGAGCAGGTGCGCAAGCTGGTGGAGCAGGACGAGGTGCTGGCGCTGTTCCAGACCCTGGGCACGCCCAGCAACTCGGCCATCCACAAGTACGTCAACGCCAAGAAGGTGCCGCACCTGTTCCTGGCCACCGGCGCCACCAAGTGGGCCGACCCCAAGAACTATCCGTGGACCCTGGGCTTCAACCTGAGCTACCAGGCCGAAGGCGTGATCTACGCCAAGTACCTGCTCAAGAGCAAGCCCAATGCAAAGATCGCCATCCTCTACCAGAACGACGACTACGGCAAAGACCTGCTCAAGGGCGTGAAGGACGGCCTGGGCGCGCAGGGCGCCAAGATGATCGTGGCCGAGGCCAGCTACGAGGTGACCGACCCCACGGTGGATTCGCAGATCGTCACGCTGCAGGGCTCGGGCGCCGACACCTTCATCAACATCACCACGCCCAAGTTCTCGGCGCAGTCCATCCGCAAGGCCTTCGACTCGGGCTGGAAGCCGCTGCACATCATCAACAACGTGGGCGCCTCGGTGGGCTCGGTGCTCACGCCGGCGGGGCTGGACAAGTCGGTGGGCCTGCTTACGGTGCAGTACTACAAGGACCCGAACGACCCACAGTGGAAGGACGACCCGGCCATGCTCGAGTGGCGCGCCTTCATGGGCCGCTACTACAAGGAGGGCGATCCCAAGGACGCGTCCAACCTGTATGCCTACATCGCGGCGCAGGCCATGGTCCACGTGCTCAAGGCCTGCGGCAACGACCTGACGCGCGAGAACGTGATGAAGCAGGCGGCCAACATCAAGAACCTGAAGCTGCCGCTGCTGCTGCCCGGCATGGCGCTCAACACCTCGCCCACCGACTTCTTCCTGGTCAAGCAGGCGCAGCTGGCCAGGTTCACGGGCACGCAGTGGGCGGGCTTCGGCGACGTGCTGAGCACGGCGGACTGAAGGGCCTGGCCATTCAGTCGAAGGCGTGCGGGGCGCGCGCCACCAGCGCGGCGTTGCGTTGGCGGTCCAGCTCGATCTCGTTGGCAAAGGCATCGATGCTGGCAGGGGCCGGCAGGTTGTAGGACTGCTTGAGCCGCTCACGCATGGCGGGGCTGGCCAGCACGCGATTGATCTCCAGGTTGAGCCTGCGCACGGCGCGCCGGGGTGTGTCCAGCGGCGCGAAGATGCCGAAGAGCGAATCACGGTTGGCGGGCGCAAAACCCAGCTCCGCCAGCGTGGGTACGCTGGGCAGCGCGGCCAGGCGCGTGGGCGAACCCACCGCTAGCGCGCGCAGGCGGCCGTCCGCGATGTAGCGCAACTGCAGCGCCGCCACGTTGGACGAAAGAATCTCGAACTGCCCGCCCAGCGCATCGTTGATCTGCGGCCCGCCACCCTGGTAGGGCACATGGGTGATGTCCACGCCGGCCAGCGCGCGCACCTGCGCCAGCACCAGGTGACCGGTGGTGGCCACGCCCGAGCTGGCCCAGCGCAGGCTGCCGGGTTGCTCGCGCGCCTGCTGCAGCAATGCATCGAAGTCCGGCCCGCTGAAGGCAGGCGTGGCGGCCACCAGCACCGGCGTGTGCATCACGCTGGCCACCGGCTCCACGGCGTGCAGGCGATCGGCCTGGCCCGAGCGCTCGAGCAGCGGCTGCAGCGTGAGCGGGCTGATGGCCGAGAAGGCGATGGTGTGGCCGTCGGGCGCGCTGCGGGCCAGCATGTCCAGGCCCACGCTGCCGCCGGCGCCGGGGCGGTGCTCCACCACCACCGGCACGCCCAGCGCGGCTGACAAGGGCTCGGCCAGGGCGCGTGCCATGAGGTCGGACACGCCGCCGGCGGGATACACCACGATCAGTCGTATCGGCCTGGCGGGCCAGGCCGGGGCCGCGCGCACCGCTTGTCCGCCCGCAGCCAGCCACGGCAGCGCCAGGCCGGCGGCCAGCAATCGGCGGCGCTGCAGCCTGGATGTCATGTGCCGGCGCGCTGGTGCAACAGCGCATGGAATTGCCGGGCGGGCAGGCTGTCTTCGCCGTCGCGCCAGGCCAGCGTGAGCGGCGCGTCGAGCGAGTCGCAGCCCTCCAGCGGCAGGTAGGCCACCGCATGCGCATGCACGCCGGCCATCGACGCCGGCACCACCGACGCGCCCACGCCCGCGGCCACCAGGTTCAGGTTGGTCATCATGCGCTCGACCTCGGACGCCACGCGCGGCGCGAGGCCTTGCGCATGGCACAGCGCCAGCAAGTCGGCATACATGCCGGGCGCACCGGGGCGACGCACCAGGATCAACGGGTTTTCGCACAGGAGCCGCAGGGGCAGGCCCTTCTTGCGCATGCGCGCGGGCAATGCCTCGGCTCGTTCGATGGGCAGTGCCGCCACCATGGGTTCGCGCAGCAGGGTGTCGAAGCGCAGGCCTTCGGGCTGGGCCACCGGGCGGCGCAGCAGCGCGGCATGCAGGCGGCCGGCCACCAGTGCCTCGGTGATGTCCGCGGCATTGGCTTCGCGCAGCTGCAGCTCGACACCGGGGTAGGCCTGCCGAAAGGCACGCAGCGCATCGGGCACGAAGCGGTGCGCCGCCGCCGAACTGGTAAAGCCCACGCGCAGCACGCCGGCCTGGCCCTCTGCCACGCGCTTCATGCGCACGCGCATCGCGTCGGCATCGTCGAGCAGCCGGCGCGCCTCGACCTGGAACAGGCGGCCCGCCTCGGTCAGCGTCACCCCACGTGGATGGCGCTTGAACAACTGCAGGCCGAGCGTGCGCTCCAGCGTCTTGATCTGCTGCGACAGCGGCGGCTGCTGGATGCCCAGGCGCTCCGCGGCGCGGGTCATGTGGCCGGTTTCGGCAACGGCGGCGAAGTAGCGAAGTGCGCGCAGGTCCATATGTTTTTCGTATCGAAAGACCTCGATCATTTTATTTGACCCGAAGTCACCTGCGCTTCTATCTTCGGCGCCCGAGACGGCCAGCCAAGGCCGCGAGCTTTTTTCACGCAAAAGAACCACGGAGACAAGACAAGCATGCGCAACGCGCCCACCGACCCCGGGTCGATCACACCCAATGCCCTGCGCGCCGCCTCGGCGCTCGGCCTGGCCTGCTGCCTGGCCTTGCTGTCCGCCTGCGGCGGCGGTAGCGGCAACAGCAACGGCAGCAACACTTCGCCGGTAGCCGGCGGCGGCGCGCCGCCCGACGACGAGCCGGCAACGTCTGCACCGCCGCCACCTGCGGCCAAGCTGGCCTGCGCCGACCTGGCGGGCAAGACGCTTTCCGCGGCGGACATCAGCCTGCCCACCAGCGGCGCCACCATCACCGAGGCCAAGGCGGTGGCCGCGGGCGACGCGGGCAACCTGTATGGCGACTACTGCAGGCTGCGCGGCACCATCGCGCCGGTCAACGCGGGCTCGCCGGTCATCAACTTCGCGCTGAACCTGCCGGCCAACTGGAACCGCAAGACCATCCACTTCGGCGGCGGCGGCTTCAACGGCACCCTGATCGACGGCACCGAGCCGATCCGCTTCGGCCCGGCGGACAAGCCCGCGCCGCTGGCGCTGGGCTATGCCACCTACGGCGGCGACTCGGGCCACCAGGCCTCCAGCATCACCGACGGCAAGTTCGCTCGCGACGACGAAGCCCTGGCCAACTATGGCGGCCAGGCCCTGAAGAAGACGCGCGACGTGGCGCAGCAACTGGTCAAGCTGTTCTACGGCGAGAAGCCGGTGCACGCCTGGTTCCTGGGTACCTCCACCGGCGGGCGCGACGGGCTGGCCTACATCCAGCGCTGGCCGCTGGACTACGACGGCCTGATCGCCAACGAGCCTGCGCTCAACTACAGCGGCACGCGCCTGTCGAACGTGGCGCTGGGCCGCGCGCTGTACGCCAACAGCGGCGCGGGCTGGCTCAACCTGAGCAAGACGCTGCGCGTGCAGCAGGCGGTGCTGGCCGCCTGCGACGCACTCGACGGCGCCAAGGATGGCGTGGTGAGCAACGTGGAAAGCTGCCGCCTGCTCAACACCCAGATTCTCGACAGCCTGCGCTGCCCCGGCGGCGCGGACACCGGCAACACCTGCCTGTCGGACGCGCAACTGGCCACGGTGCGCGTGATCGAGTCGCCGCTGCAACTGTCCTACCCGCTGGTCAACGGGGTGCAGGTGGCCGGCGGCTACAACCTGCTGGAAGGCGCGCTGGTGGCCGGCCCCTTCACCACCCGCGACCTGGGCACGCGCCCGGTGCCGGGCAACCCGGCCACCTCGGCCGACGCCAACATGTACCTCACCGGCGACCAGTGGGTGAAGTACTTCGTCACCCGCGTGGACGGTTTCGATTCGCTCACCTTCGATCCGGCCAACCCCGGCAGCTGGACAAGTCGCGTGCAGGACGTGTCGGCTATGACCGACGCGCTGGACGCCAACCTGGCGCCCTTCTTCGGCAATGGCGGCAAGCTCATCCTGCTGCACGGCCTGGCCGACGAGGTGATCAGCCCCAACTCCACCATCGACTACTTCAAGCGTGTGATCGCCACCGTCGGCCAGGACGCGGTGACTGCCAACGTGCGCTTCTACACCGTGCCCGGCATGGGCCACGGCACGGGCGTGTTCATTCCCAACTGGGACTCGCTCGCCGCGCTCGAAGGCTGGGTGGAGAAGGGCCTGGCGCCCGCGACGCCGGTGGCGGTGGATGCCGTGGCCGGCACCTATGGCCGCACGCGCCCGCTGTGCCAGTACCCCGCATGGCCCAAGTACCGTGGCAGCGGCAGCATGGATGCGGCCGCCAACTACAGCTGCGTGGCAGAAGTGGGCGACCCGCTGGCCTGCCCGAACCTGCCCGCATCGGCCACCAGCTACAAGGGCGGCAACACGCTGGGCGAGGAGCTCACCGTGCGCGTCGACCCGGCCACCATGGCCTACACCGTGACCATCGATGCCGGCGCACCGGCTCGCGTGGGCGTGCAGCGCAGCGGCACGCTTGTGGCGCAGGGCGCATGCAGCTATTCGAGCGCCGAGGGCAATGCGGTGTTCACCCTGGCCTCGGGCGGCGTGCTGCACGGTGGCGTGGCCGCGCCCTCGGGCACCAGCTTTGCGACCCTGCTGGCCTTTGCCAACACCTGGAACAACGAGGCAACGCCCGCCGTGTTCAACCCGGTGGCCGTCATTGCCAGTGCCCTGGGCGTCCAGCAGGCGGGTTCCAGTGGCACGCCGGTGGCCCAGGCGGCCGCCGTGCGCCTGCGCAACGCGGGTACCTTCCAGTACTGCCGCGACCCGGCCACCGGTGGCGTCATGACCTACGACGCAGCCTGCACGCAGACCGAGAAGGGCTACATCAGCTGGTCGGCCGCGCATGGCGCCTTCGATGTGTTCACCACCTCGCCCACAGGCAGCGCCACCACCACCGGCGGAACGCTCTCGGGCTCGATGGTGATCGGCATGGCTGGTGCGAGCCCCGTGCATCTGCACCTGGTGCGCGACGGCAGCAACGCAGGCATGCGCATCCTGTCGGTGCAGCAGACGCTGGCAGCGGGTACGGCCGATGGCAGCTATGCCGTCAACAGCTCGCGTGGCGACAGCCGCACGGCATCATTGGCAGGCACCAGCTTCAACCTGGGCGGTGCAGCTGCGACACTGGCCTACGACACGCCCGTGCTGGGCATGGCGCAGGCCGATGCGGGCCGGCCGGGCCAGCTCATCTTCAACGGCGGCGTGCTGGCCTTCGTGTCCGCAGACACGGCCCAGCCTGCGCTGGAAATCGGAGTTCGACACTGATGACGATGACGTCCAGGCTCGCGCACCTTGCGCACCCCATGACCGCCATGCGCGTGCTGATGGCGCTGGGCGCCATGTCGCTCGTCCCGCTCGACGCGGCAGGCCGCACGGCAGGCGTGCCGGCTGCCGCGGTCGACACCGCGCCAAGGAGCGCGCCTTGCCCGAAAGAGGTGCCGGGCGCAACGCGCTGCTTTACCGGCGCGGATGGCTCGGGTGCGTTCTACTGGATCGCCATTCCGCCGGGCTGGCAGCGCCAGCAGGGCGTGCTGGTGATGCACGCCCACGGTGGCCCCGAGACGGGCGCGCCCGATGCCAAGCGCAGCGAGGCCGACCTCAAGCGCTGGGCCATCACGGTGAAGGCGGGCCACGCATGGGCGGGCTCCACCTATCGCCGCGGCGGCTACGGCGTGACCATGGCGGCCGAAGACTCCGAGCGCCTGCGCCAGCTGTTCGTGCGCCATTTCGGCCAGCCGCGCCGCACGCTGCTGCATGGACAGAGCTATGGCGGCGGCGTGGCCGCCAAGGCGGCCGAGATGTATGCGCCCGCGCCCGGCCACCCCAGCCCGTACGACGGTGTGCTGCTCACCAGCGGCGTGCTGGGCGGTGGCAACAGCGCCTACGAATTCCGCCTGGACCTGCGCGTGGTCTACCAGGCCGTGTGCAAGAACCATCCGCGCCCCGATGAACCGCAGTACCCGCTGTGGCAGGGCCTGTCCAAGGATTCGAAGCTGACGCGCGAGCAACTCAGCGCACGGGTGAAGGAATGCACCGGCGCAGGCCTGCCGCGCGAGCAGCGCAGCAACGAGCAGAACGCGCGCATGGCCACCATCCTGGGTGCCGTGAAGATTCCGGAGCGCTCGCTGCAGGGGCACCTGAACTGGGCCACATGGCTGTTCCAGGACCTGGTTCAAGAGCGGTTGGATAGCCGCAATCCCTTCGGCAACATTGGCGTGTTCTATCCCGGCCAGGTGAACGGCCAACCGCTGGACAAGCAGGTGCTGCGCTACAGCGCGGACCCGCAGGCGCAGGGCGCGCTGGCGGCGGACAGCCGCACCACCGGCCGCACGCGCCTGCCCACGCTCACCCTGCATGCCATCGACGACCCGACGGCCTTCGTCGAGCTCGAAAGCGTGTACCGCGCGCAGCGCGAAGCCGCGGGCACGTCCGACCTGCTGGTGCAGACCTTCAGCGACGAGCACGAGCACAGCTACCTGAGCGACACCGAATACGTGGCGCTGTTCGACCAGCTGCTCGGCTGGATCGACCAGGGCACCAAGCCCACGCCGCAAAGCGTGGCTCTGCGCTGCGATACCCTCAAGGCCCGCTTCGACACCGACACCAAGAACGGCTGCCACCTGCGCCCAGCCTGGCAGCCCGAGCGGCTGGAGTCACGCGTGCCTTCCCGGTTGCCGCACTGATTCCCCTTTCATTCCCTTTGCTTTTTGATTTGACGGAGACACCATGAAGAAATTGTTCGCCCTGGCCGCCGTGGCCACCGCCGCGCTTGGCGTGCTGGGCACCACCGCCCACGCCCAGGCCTTTCCCGACGGCAAGCCCATCACCATCGTGGTGCCCTTTGCCGCCGGCGGCCCCACCGACCGCGTGGCACGCGACCTGGCCGAGGCCATGCGCAAGCCCCTGGAGGGCGTGAGCATCGTCATCGACAACGCCGCCGGCGCCGGCAGCACCATCGGCAACGCCAAGGTGGCGCGCGCCAAGCCCGATGGCTACACCCTGCTGGTCACCCACGTGGGCATGGCCACCACCCCGGTGCTGTATCGCAAGCTCACCTACAACTACGAGACCGACTTCGAGTACCTGGGCATGATCAACGACGTGCCCATGACCGTCATCGGCAAGCCGCAGCTCGAAGCCAACAACTTCAAGGAACTGCGCGAGTGGATCAACAAGGCC
>JAFEEG010000014.1:0-63846 GCA_018241225.1 Pseudomonadota bacterium | reverse complement strand
CCGGCGCTCAAGGACATCCCGACGCTGGACGAGTCGGGGCTGAAGAACTTCCAGGTCACGATCTGGCACGGGCTGTATGCGCCCAAGGGCACGCCTGCGCCGGTGCTCAAGAAGCTCAACGACGCGCTGAAGGTGGCGCTGAAGGATCCGGAGTTCATCAAGCGCCAGGAAGGCCTGGGCGCGGTGGTGGTCAATGACAAGCGCGTGGAGCCGGCCGAGCACAAGAAGTTCGTGCAGGCCGAGGTGGCGCGCTTTGGTCCGGTCATCAAGGCCGCGGGCATCTACGCCGACTAAGCAGCCCAAGCTGCTGATACAAGCCGCCGTGCCTTGCAAAAGGCCCGGCGGCTTTCTTGTCTGACTAGCGTGCCTGCGCCAACTGGTTGCGCCGCACTTCGCCCTGGCGCGTGAACATCCAGCCAGGGTATTCAGGCGGCAACGCGCTCACCTTGTCGAGCGCGGCCAGTTCGTCGGCCGTCAGGTCCACCTTGCAGGCGGCCAGGTTGTCGTCCAGTTGCTCGATGCGCTTGGCGCCTACGATCACGCTGGTCACCGCCTTCTGGTGCAGCAGCCAGGCCAGCGCAATCTGCGCCACCGACACGTCGCGGCTCTTGGCCATGCCGTGCATCACCTCGATGCAGTCGTAGGCCCGGTCGGCATTCACCGGCGGAAAGTCGAACACCGCGCGCCGGCTGCCCGCCGCCGCGTCCTCGGGCACATGGCGGCCGAACTTGCCCGACAGCAGGCCGCCCGCCAGCGGGCTCCACACCATCAGGCCCACCTGCTCGCTCTGCAGCATGGGTACCAGCTCGCGCTCGAGGTCGCGGTTGGCGATGGTGTAGTAGGCCTGCAGCGATTCGAAGCGCGCCAGGCCCAGACGCTCCGAAATGCCGATGGCCTTCATGATCTGCCAGGCCGCCCAGTTGGACACGCCCACATAGCGCACATGGCCCTGGCGCACCAGGTCGTCCATGGCGCGCACCGCCTCCTCGATGGGCGTGGCGGGGTCGAAGGCATGGATCTGGTAGAGATCGATATGGTCCAGCTGCAGCCGCTGCAGGCTGGCCTTGACTCCGTCCATGATGTGGTAGCGCGACATGCCGCGCGAGTTGGCCGTCTTGGTGCCGGTTTCGCCATACACCTTGGTGGCCACCACCACGTTCTCGCGGGGGACCTTCAGGTTCTTCAGCGCCTGGCCCGTGATGTGTTCGGACAGACCCGCCGAGTAGACGTCGGCGGTGTCGATGAAGTTGATGCCCGCGTCCAGCGCGCGGCCGATGAGTCGCTCGGCATCGGCCTGCTGGGTGGTGCCGATCTTTCCCCAGAACTCGCCTTCGCCGCCGAAGGTCATGGTGCCCAGGCACAGCTCGGACACGAAAAGGCCGGTGCGGCCGAATTTCTTGAGACGCATGGTGAATGAAGCCTTGTGAAAAGAAATACGAAAGACGCAGCACGAAGGGCCGCGAACCCACAGTGTGCGACGTTTGGCGCCGCCTTGCTTGGGCGCCCAACTGCCCGGCAGGCAAGGACGATCAGCCGCCGCCGATCACCAGCACGAAGCGCCGGCCATCCAGCCCGATGCACTGCCCCTGGCCGCTGCCGAATGAGGTGGAGAAGTAGCACTCGATGACCTTGCCGCCGTCGGGCGAGCGCAGCAGCGCATGGCCGCCGCCGCCGTAGCCCGTGCCGGTGGAAACACCCACGCCGCCGAAGCCGCCACCCCAGCTGCCGCCCCCCACGCCAACGCCCAGGCTGATGGGCGGCGGGTTGCTGAAGGTGCCGGCATAGCGCACGCCATCGATGAAGGCCTCGGCCGTGCCGGAGGCCGAGTTGTAGCTGCCGGTGTGCGTGCGGCCGTTTTCCAGCAGTTGCATCTGGCCCGCGCAGCCCGCCAGCAGCAGGCCGCATGCAGCCAGGGCAAGGCGCCTTGCCGAGGGGCAAACGCGAACCGCGAAAAAGGCATTCGATGGCATGAACGCACTATGGCGCATTTGATGAGGTTGACAAAGCGAAATGGGTCGGCTGGCGGCCCGGGTGGACCGCTCGCGTTTGCTCAAGGACAATGCCCGGCCGCGGACCAGCGTCGTCCTCGAATCGGAGTGTTTCCATGCCCACAGTCCAGCAGCGCCTCGATGCGCTTGGCCTTGTCTTGCCGCAGCCCGTGGAGCCGCCGCCCGGCGTGGTGCTGCCCTTCCAGTTCGTGCGGGTACACGGCAGCCGCGCATTCATCTCGGGGCACGGACCCACCAACGCCGATGGCTCGCTCGCCAGGCCGCTGGGCAAGGTGGGCCGCGACCTGGACCTGGTGCAGGGCGCGGCGGCTGCGCGGCTGGTCGGCCTGGCCGTGCTGGGCAGCCTGCAGCGCGCGCTGGGCGACCTGGACCGCATCGTGGCCTGGACGCGGGTGTTCGGCATGGTCAACTCGGCGCCGGGCTTCAACTTGCAGCCCGCGGTCATCAACGGTTTTTCGGACCTCATCCTGGAGGTCTTCGGCCACGAGGTGGGCGCGCATGCGCGCAGCGCCGTCGGCATGGCCGAGCTGCCCTTCGACATCCCGGTCGAGATCGAAGCCGAAGTCGAAATCCACGCCTGACTGAAGGAGAGCGCACACATGATCGATCGCGACAAGATGCAGAAGCTTCTCGAGCCCCTGTTCCCCGGCCTGATGGGCGTGACGCTGGAGGAGCTGGGCCCCGAGCGCGTGCTGGCGAGCATGGAAGTGCGCCCCGACCTGTGCACGGCCGGCGGCATCCTGCACGGGGGCGCCTATATGGCTTTTGCCGACACGCTCGGCGCGGTGGGCACCGTGCTCAACCTGCCGCCGGGCAAGAAGACAACCACCACCGACTCCAGCACCAAGTTCATCGCCGGCGCGAAGGTGGGCACCACGGTGAAGGGCGAAAGCATCGCCCTGCACCGCGGCCGCACCACGCAGGTGTGGCAGACCTGCATCCGCAACGCAGAAGGCAAGCTGTGCGCGGTGGTGACGCAGACTCAGCTGATACTGGACTGACAGCCCCGAGCTTTCGGCTTGCTGCATGGCGGTAACGCCACACCGGCCGTCTTTATCCCGTCACCCGGGGCGGGCATGCTCGCGCAACCAGGGTCCCGCATGGACAATGGCTGCGACCTCCATCTATGTCCACCGAACTCATCCTGATCCGCCACGGCGAAACCGACTGGAACCGTGAGCTGCGCTTTCAAGGCCACATCGACGTCCCGCTCAACGACATGGGCCACGAGCAGGCCCGCCGCCTGGGCCTGCGCATGGCGTGCGAGCAGGCGCAGCACCTGGTCTGCAGCGACCTGATGCGCTGCCAGCAGACGGCGGCACCCACCTCCTCGCAACTGTCGCTGCCCATTGCGCTGGACGCGGCGCTGCGCGAACAGCACTTCGGCGCCGTGGAGGGCATGCGGGCCGACGAGATCCAGGCGCAGCACCCGCGCGCCTGGGAAGACTGGCTCAAGTTCCAGGAACACCACGCCATGCCCAATGGCGAGTCGGCCCGGCAGTTCCACACCCGCATCATCGCGGCGCTGGCGAAGATCGCGCAGGCGCACGTCGGCCACACGGTGCTGGTGTTCACCCATGGCGGTGCGCTGGACATGGTGTGGCGCACCGCGCGCGGGCTGGGCCTGAACGGTCCGCGCCAGAGCGAGATTCCCAACGCTGGTTTCAACCGCATCCGCATTGCCGATGCCGCGTCGCCGGAGAACATCGAGATCGTCGATTGGGCCGACACGCGGCACCTGGCCGATCTGCCGGCCCAGCCCACCTACGACCAGAAGCGTCACCTGGTCGGCAGGCCCAGCGCCGCGTAGACGGCCTTGGCCTGGCGCGCCAGCCGGCGCGATTCGGGCTGGGTATTGAGCTGGCGCTGCAAGAGGCCCTGGGCGCTGGCCAGGCGAGAAGGCTCGCCGCTTTTGACCAGTGCATCGAGATAGAGCTGCTCGAACAGGTCGCGCTGCGCGTGGCTGCCGCCGATTTCCACCAGGCGGGGCAGGGCAGTGCCCAAGCCCTCGATGGCGCCGGACCAGTCGCCGCGCGCGTGCGCCAACAGGCCTCGCGCGGCCGGCACGCACACGCGTTCCCATGCCGCCCGCACCGAGGGTGGCGCCCCGGGCGCATACGCCTCGATGTTGCGTTGCAGTTCGTCGGCCTGCGGCTTGCCGGCGCGCGCCAGGCCGTAGAGGTATTGCAAGTCGAGGAATGGCAGCACCTGGTCGTGCGTGCGCACTTCAAGCCAGCTGGCCAGTTCGCTCCAGCGTGCCTCGCCCACCTCGACGCCGGCCAGCTCCAGCCGGGCCAGCAGCGACACCGCGCCGATCTGGTCCTGCGAGTAGGCTTTTTCCACGCCCCATGCCTGCTGGTCGTACACCGCCAGCGCTTGCGCGTCGCGACCCAGGTCGATGAGAAAGAGGGCCACGTGCCACCAGTTGTGCGTGAGCATGAACGAGTTCAGGCCCGTCCAGCTGTCGCTCACGCCCTGCATGAAGTCCAGGCCCTCGGCCAGTCGGCCCTCGGTGAGCATCACGTGGGCCAGTGCGTGATGCGCCCACGGCTCCTTGCGGCACATGCCAATGGCACGGCGGGCGCTTTGCTCGGCCTCGCGCATCAGATGGCATTGCTCGAAACCGAAGGCGGCCATGCCGTGCACATACGGCACGTCGCCAGATGCCGGCAGTGCCGCCAGCGCCAGTCGCAGCATGCCGGGGCAGTCACCGGTGTTGAAGGCGTGGTACTGGCCCAGCTTGAGCGATGCCAGGTCGCGCGGATACTCCCGCGCCTGTTCCTCGTGCAGCGCGATGGCGCGGCCGATGTCGCCTTCGGTCCAGGCGGCAATAGCCGCGATGAATCGCTGCTCGCGCGGCGTTGCGGCCGCCGCGTTCGCCTGCGCACGGTGCAGAAAAGGCGTGGCGTTGCCCACCGCGTCGCGCGATTCGGCAAACATGTGCAGCGCAGCGCAGTAGGCCTGCACGATGGGGCTTGCGTCCTCGCTGGCACCCAGCACATTGACTGCGCGCGCCTCGCTGGAGATGAAGCCTTCCACGAAATCGTTGACGGCGCCGAGGCTGGCGCCGTCGGTCAGGCTGAGCGTGTTGCCGAGGCTGTCTTGCATGCGGCCTATTCTGCCGCCGCCCGCGGCCAGGGACCTAGACCTACACGCCAGCCTGCTGGTGCCGGAACTCCTGCGTCTTGCCGCCATAACCGTAGGCCGCGGCGCGGGCGTCGATGAGGTAGACGTACGACACCTCGTGCAGGTCGGGCCGCAGCCGTGCCATGGCGTCGAACACCGCCTTCAGGTAGCGCGCCTTCTCGCCCTTGGTGTTGGTCTCGTCGGTGATGCTGATGTCCAGGTGAAAGGCCGACTTGCCCAGCTCGGCCAGCGTCTGCCCGCCGATGAACCACTGGTCGGCCGGGATGTACTGCACCGTGGCGGCAATCACCGGCAACTGCTTGCCCAGGATCTCCTGGGTGAGCGTGTCGACCTGCTCGACCACCTGGCGGGTGAGCTTGGCATCGGGTTGGCCGGAGAGGTGAATCACGACATGGGGCATGGTGTGCTCGCTTTCTGTTTGAGTGTCGATGGGGTGATTGTTCGCCCTGTCTATCCAAAGGAAAAGCGGGAAGATATGATACTTGTCATCTGTAAATCAGATGGATTGACCGCATGCAGAGCCTTGACCTCGACCAGCTTCGCACCTTTCTCGCGGTGCTCGATGCCGGCAGTCTTACCGCGGCTGCGCCACGTGTGTTCCTGTCGCAGTCGGCGGTGAGCGAGCAGATGCGCAAGCTGGAGGAATGCGTGGGCCAGGGCCTGCTGGCGCGCAGCAAGGCCGGTGTGCTGCCCACGGCGGCCGGCGATCGTCTTCGCATGCATGCGCAGCGGCTGGTGGCGCTGGCCGACGAGGCACTGCGCGACCTGCGCGGGCGATCGCTGCAAGGCGAGTTGCGCCTGGCGGTGACCGACTACTTTCGCCCGCGCGAACTTGCGCGCCTGCTCGCGCGGCTGGCCCAGGGGCATCCGCGCATGCGGCTGAACGTGACCATCAAGAAGAGCACCGAGGTCGAGGCAATGCATGCGCGCGGCGAGACCGACATCGGCCTGTCGATGCGGGTGGCCGAGAGCAAGTCAGCGGCCGCAGTGCTTCGCCGCGAGTCGCTGGCGTGGATGGCGTCTCCCGGCTGGCAGTCGCAGCCGCGCGGCGAACCGCTGCCGCTGCTGGTGCTCACCGACGGCTGTTCGCTGCGCCAGTTCACCGAGCAGCTGCTGCAAAAGCGCCGCGTGGACTACCGGGTGGCCCACGTGGCTTCGGGCGTGGCCGGGCTGCAGTCTGCGCTGGCGGCGGGGCTGGGCGTGGCGTGCCTCAACGAGTCGGCGCTGGCCGACGGCGTGGGCCTGCTGCCGGCGCCGCACGGCCTTCCGGCCTTGCCGCGGGTGGACTTTCATCTGTTGCCGCCGCGGCGCGGCGAAGCGGACCTGGTGACACGGGTGCGCGATCTGCTGGCGCAGGAGCTGCGCTACTAGAGCCACCCGATGTGGCGAAAGCGCCGATACAAGGCCACGCACGACCCGACGATCACTGCAATGGCCACCGGATAGCCATATCGCAACTTCAACTCCGGCATGAATTCGAAGTTCATGCCCCACAGCCCGGCGAAGGCCGTGCACACGGCGAATATGGCAGCCCAGGCCGCCAGGCGTTTCATCACGTCGCCGTCCCGGATCGTAACCAGCGACAGGTTCACCTGCACCGCCGTGCCGATGGTGTCCCGCAGCCCCTCGACGCTCGAGCTGATCCGGCTCAGGTGGTCGGCCACGTCGCGGATGTAGTCCTGCACGGCGATCACCTGCGACGGCACCCGGCCGCCGTGCAGCTTGCCGATGTCATGCAGGAGCGGCTCGACCGCATGCTTGACGAGGGTGGTCTTCTGCTTGAGCGCGTAGAGGCGCTCTACATTGGCGCGCCCGGGGCCGGCCGGGCCGAAGATCTCGGCCTCCACGGTATCGAGCTCGCCTTCGAGCTGCTCGATGATGGGGAAGTATCGATCCACGACGGCATCGATCAACGCATAGAGGACGTAGCCGGCGCCAAGGCGAAGCAGCTCGGGCTCGCGTTCTGCGCGCGCCCTCACCTCGAGGAAGTCGACGCTGCTGCCTTGTCGCACCGACAGCAGGTAGTTCGGTCCCGCGAAGATGGCAAGTTCGCCAACCTGAAGCTCGCCGTCCTGGCTGGCCTCGATCAGGTGGACGACCGTGAAGAGGCAGTGCTCGTACTCCTCGATCTTGGGCCGTTGGTGTCCATGCAGGGCGTCTTCCACTGCGAGCTTGGGAAGATCGAAATGGCGCTGCAGGGCATCCAGCTCGTCCGACGTCGCGTTCTGTACCGCAGCCCACAGGAATGCGCCTGGTTCCTTCAGGCGCTGGCCTGCGGTCGCGACATCGACACTGGACTGCTTGCGTCCATCGAGGTACGCAGCGCAATTGATCAACATACCGTCTTCCTCCTTGAGCCTTTGCGCCCATTGTGACGCGCAGCGCGTGGCCGAAGCCGCACCCGGTGCCAGGCGCGCCGCGCCCTGGGCGTCAGGCCGTCCTGGCCGCCGGAATCACCGCGCCCAGCGCAAAGTCCACCAGCCGCAGCCAGGTCTCTTCCAGCTTCATGATGTTGTGGTGGTCCGAGCCCGGGATGGTTTCCACGCTCACAGGCGTGGGCCAGGCGTCGATGAGCCGCTGCGAATGCTCGTGTGGTACCACCACGTCCTGCTCGGCCAGCAGCACCTGCGTCTTGGCGGCCACTTCCTTGGAGTGTTCCAGCGAGTCGAAGCGATGGCGCAGCAGCAGCGTCAGCGGCACCAGCGGAAAGCGCAGCTTGAGCACTTCCAGCATCGAGTCGTAGGGTGTGACCAGTTGCAGGCTGGCGAACTCCTGGCGCGCCGCGAGCTGGATGGCTACGCCGGTGCCCAGGCTGCGCCCGACGATGTGCAACCGCGCATTGGGAAAGGCCTTGCGCAGGTGGCTGGCCAAGCGGCGTGCGTCCTGCACCGAAGCCATCTCGGAGGGGTGGCCTTCGGAATCGGCCACGCCCCGGTAGTTGACGGCCGCAAAGCCGAAGCCTTCGGGCAGCCAGTGCAGGGCCTGGGCGGTGGCGCGAACGTCTTCGCCACGTCCGGCGAAATACACGAACAGGTCTTGCAGCGCATCTTCGCCCTGTGGGTGGTAGACGTAGCCGCGCACCATGCCGCCCGGCACCACGTGCGAATAAGTCGAGAAGGCATCCGACAGATGCACCACCGGCAGCTTGCGCGCGTTGAACAGCATGGGCCCCTGGCGCATGGCCAGGATCGTCCAGTAGGCAGCAAAGCTGCCGATGGTGGCGGCCGACGAATACAGCGCGAGGCGAACCGCTTGCGGTTTCAGGCGTCTGCCGGCTCCGGCCATGGATGTTGTTCTCCCCTGATCTGCTCGAAGGCGCGCGCCACGCGCAGCACGCCCAGGTCGTCGAAGCGCTGGCCCGCGATCTGCAAGCCGATGGGCAGGCCCCCACTGCTGTAGCCGCAGTTGATGGAGGCCGCCGGCTGTTCCGACATGTTGTAGGGCACCGTGAAGCCGATGTGTTCCAGCGGCCGCAGCGGATCGTTGGTGGGCGAGGGCGCCTCGGCTGCCGCCGGCAGGTTGGGCGCCACCGGCGAGATCACGTAGTCGAAGCGCGCGCAGGCCTGCACCGTGGCCACGCGGGTGGTGTGGAACTGGCTGAAGGCGCGAAACACATGCTCGCCGCTGAACTCGGCCGCGCTGTCGGCCCACTGGCGGATATAGGGCAGCACCTTGGCGCGCTGGTCGGAGCGCAGGGCCTTCATGTCCACCAGCGAGCGCATGCGCCACAGGTGGTCCATGCCGTCGAGCATGGCCTGCGACATGAAGGGCTGCATGGGCTCGATGATGGCGCCGGCTTCTTCCAGGCGGCGGGCCGCCTGCTCGACCGCCTCGCGCACCTCGGGCTCCACTGCCAGGCCGCAGCCGGCATCGAGCAGCAGGCCGATGCGCAGGCCGCGCAGGTGGCCGGGCTCGACGTCGAATTCCTGCCAGGGAATGTCCTGCGGCGGCAGGTTCATGCTGTCGCGCGCATCGGGCCTGGAAAGCACCTGCATCGCCAGTGCCGCGTCCGACACGGTGCGCGTCATGGGGCCGGCAGCGCGGCCCATGTAGGGCGGATCGATCGGAATGCGGCCCAGGCTGGGCTTGAGCGTGAAGATGCCGCACCAGCTGGCCGGCAGGCGCAGCGAGCCGCCGATGTCGGTGCCCAGGTGCAGCGGACCGTAGCCCGCGGCTGCCGCCGCCCCGGCGCCGGCGCTGGAGCCACCCGGCGTGCGGCTCAGGTCCCAGGGGTTGCGTGCCAGCCGGTGAAAGCTCGACAGGCCCGAGGACAGCATGCCGTAGTCGGGCATGGTGGTCTTGGCGAAGAAGACGGCGCCGGTTTCCTTCAGCCGTGCGGCCGGCGGTGCGTCGGCGGTGGCCGGCACCAGGTCGACGGCGGCGGTGCCCGCAGGCAGCGGGTCGCCGCGCGTGGCGATGTTCTCCTTGATGCTGACCGGCACGCCGTCGAGCGGGCCCAGCGGCGCGCCGCGGCGCCAGCGCGCCTCGGAAGCCTGCGCCTGTTCCAGTGCGAACTCGGGGCGCAGCAGCCAGGTGGCCTGCAGCTTGTCTTCCCAGCTTTGCGCGCGGTCGAGCACCGACTGCATCACCTCGACCGGTGACAGCACTCCCTGGGCATAGCCGCGGACCAGCTCCGCGACGCCCAACGCATACAGTTTTCCGCTTTTCACCAGCTCATCGTCGACAGGTCGTTGCAGAAGATCGGCATGGCCGTCCACAGTCCCTTGACGCCCTTCTTGGCCACGGTTGGAAATTGAGGTTGATACAGGAAGCCGTTGGCGGCGTCCTGCGCGAGGATCTTCTGCGCATCGCCCAGCAGCTTGTTGCGCTCGGCCTCGCTGCCGGTGCTCTTGATCTTGTCGAAGACCGTGTCGAACTGCTTGGACTGGTAGCCCCAGTAGTAGTCGGGCTTGGCGTAGTTGCCCAGGTCGAAGGGCTCGACGTGCGAGACGATGGACAGGTCGTAGTTGTGCGCGCCGCCGTAGGTGTTGGCCAGCCATTGCGCCCACTCGACGTTCTGGATCTTCACGGTGATGCCGATCTTGGCCAGTTGCGCCGCAATCACCTCGCTGCCCTGGCGGGCGTACGGCGGAGGAGGCACCGTCATGGTCAGTTCGAGCGGCGTTTTCACGCCGGCTTCCGCCAGCAGCTTCTTGGCCTTCTCGACGTCGAACGGGTTGACGTCGTTCGTGTCGATATAGCCCGGCGCACCCGGCACATAGTGGCTGCCAATGGGCGCGCCGAAGCCGTCGGCAGCACCGGCGATCACCGCCTTGCGGTCGATGGCCGCCAGGATGGCACGGCGCACGCGCACATCGTCCAGCGGCTTCTTCTTGTTGTTGATGGCCAGGATGGTCTTGGCGCGCGAGCCGCCCAGGATCACCTGGAACTGCGGGTTGGCCTTGAACTGAGGCACCACGCGCGTGCCGATGCGCTGGAAGGCGTCCACGTCGCCCGCCAGCAAGGCGGTGGCCTGGGCTGCGGTGTCGGAGATGAAGCGGAAGGTCACGCGCTTGAGCTTGATGGCAGCGGCGTTGCGGTAGCCGTCCCACGCGCCGAGCACCAGCGATGAGCCCTTGACCCAGTTCTGCAGCGTGTAGGGGCCTGTGCCCACCGGCTGGGTTGCAGCGGCGTCGGCGCTCTTGGGCTCCATGATCACTGCCGTGGCCTGGCCCAGCAGGAAGGGCAGGTCGGGGTCGATCTCCTTGTTGATCAGCACCACCGTGTAGTCGTCGGCCACCTGCGTGCTCAGGTTGGCGAAGGTGCGCTTGTCCTTGTTCGTGCTCTTCTCGCTGCCTGCGCGATCGAAGGAGAACTTGACGGTCTGTGCATTGAAAGGCTCGCCGTTGCTGAACTTGACGCCCTTGCGCAGCTTGAAGGTGTAGGTGCGCAGGTCGGGCGAGATCTCCCAGCTTTCGGCCAGCAGGGGCGTGACCTTGCCGTCCGCGTTGATCTTGGTGAGCGTTTCGAAGACGTTGTAGAGCACGATCTCGCCGATGGCCGAGGCTGCATTCGCGGTCGGGTCCAGGCCCGGCGGCTCCAGCGCCATCCCCAGAACCATGGCGCTCTTGTTGGCCTGCGCAAAGGCGCTGGGCACGGCCAGCGGCAGTGTGCCGAGCGCGGCAGTGGTCAGGAGGGTGCGGCGTTTCAACATGGCGTGTAGCTCCAGAACAGGGAATTAATGGTTGGAAACAATAACGTTACAACAACTCAAGCCAGCACGGGTGGCTCGGCGCGCGGCACTGCGGCAAGAAGCGCCTGGGTATAGGGATGTTCCGCATGCGCAAAAAGCTGCGACGGCGCGCCGCGCTCCACCACCAGGCCCCGGTGCAGCACGCACACCTCGTCGCACAGGTGGTTGACCACCGCCAGGTCGTGGCTGATGAGCAGGTAGCTCACGCCGAACTGCTGCTGCAGGTCCTGCATGAGGTTGAGCACCTGCGCCTGCACCGACACGTCGAGTGCGCTCACCGGCTCGTCGGCCACGATGAGCTTGGGGCGCGTGATGAGCGCGCGCGCAATGGCAATGCGCTGGCGCTGGCCGCCGGAAAACTCGTGCGGGTACTTCTGCAGGTCGGTGCTGCGCAGGCCCACGGAGGCCAGCGATTCGGCCGCGCGCTCGCGCTGCTCGGCGCACGAGTTGCCGTCCAGCACGGCCAGCGGCTCGGCCACGATGTGTTCCACGGTCTGGCGCGGGTCGAGCGAGCCGTAGGGGTCCTGGAACACCATCTGCACGTCGCGGCGCGCCAGGCGCAACTCGTCCTTGGGCATGCGGTGCAGGTCGCGCCCAAGCAGCTTCACACTGCCTGACGTGGGATGGTCCAGCGCCATCACCAGCCGCGCGATGGTCGACTTGCCCGAGCCCGATTCGCCCACGATGCCCAGGCTGCGGCCGGCTTCGAGCGAGAAGCTCACGCCGTTGAGGGCCTTCACCTGCGGCGGCGGTGCGAACAGGCTTTCGCGCGGCAGGCTGTAGTGGCGCACCAGGTCGGTGACTTCGAGAAGAGGTGGTGCTGCTGGGCTCACGCCGTTTCCTTTTCGAGCGCGGCTTCGCGCACCGCATCGAGGCGGATGCAGCGCACCTTGTGGCCATGTGCAAGCTGCGTGGCCTCGGGCCGGATGTTGTGGCAGGAATCGGCCGTGAACTGGCAGCGGCCCGCAAAGGGGCAGCCGGGCGGCAGGTCGACCAGTTCGGGCACGCTGCCGCGAATGGTCGCCAGGCGCTGGCCGCGCGGTGCGTTCAATGCGGGGCGGGCCGCGAAAAGGCCTTGCGTGTAAGGATGCTCGCGGCCGGCGAACACGGCGGCGGTGGGGCCGCTTTCGACGATGCTGCCGCCATACATCACCAGCATCTTCGACACGCTCTGCGCGATCACGCCCAGGTCGTGCGAGATGAGGATGAGCGCCATGCCGCGCTCGGCCACCAGGCCCTGGATGAGCTCCAGGATCTGCTTCTGGATGGTCACGTCCAGCGCGGTGGTGGGCTCGTCGGCAATCAGCAGGTCGGGGCTGCAGGCCAGTGCCATCGCGATGCCGATGCGCTGGCGCTGCCCGCCCGAGAACTGGTGCGGATAGGCGTCCAGTCGCGAGGCAGCGTCGGGAATGCCCACGCGGTCGAGCAGGGCCAGCGCTTCCTTGCGTGCATCGGCAGCCGACAGCCCCCGGTGCAGCCGCAGCGGCTCGCTCACCTGGCGTGCGATGGTGTGCACCGGATTGAGCGCCGTCATCGGCTCCTGAAAGATCATGCCGATGCGGTTGCCACGGATGCGGCACATCTCGCGCTCGTGCAGGCCCACCAGTTCCTGGCCGTCGAAGCGGATGCTGCCGCCCACGTGCGCTGTGGAAGGCAGCAGGCCCATCAGCGACTGCACGGTAATGGACTTGCCGCAGCCCGATTCACCCACGATGCCCAGCGTTTCGCCGCGCGCGAGATCGAAGCTGATGCCGCGCACCGCGTCGGCCGGGCCACGCTGCGTCTGCAGCCGGATGTGCAGGTCGTTGACTTCTAACAATGCCATGCGGGAAATGAAGAAGAGGGAGGTTCAGCGTGCCCGGGCCAGGCGCGGGTCGAGCAGGTCGCGCAGGCCGTCGCCCAGCAGGTTCAGGCCCAGCACCGCGAATGCAATCGCCATGCCGGGGAACACGGCCAGCAGCGGTGCCTGCCACATCATCGTTTGCGCCTCGGCCAGCATGCGGCCCCACGACGGCTGGGGCGGCTGCGTGCCCAGGCCCAGGTATGACAGTGCTGCCTCGGCCAGGATGGCAATTGCAAAGCGGATGGTGCTCTGCACGATCAGCACTGCCGAGATGTTGGGCAGCACGTGCTGCATGGTGATGGCGAAAGACCCCTTGCCACAGGCGCGTGCCGCCGCCACGTATTCGCGCGACCACACCGCGTTGGCCGAGGCGCGCGAGATGCGCGCAAAAGTGGGAATGTTGTAGATGCCGATCGCGATGATCGCGTTGACGATGCCTGGACCGAACACCGCGGTCATCATGATGGCCGAGAGAATCGCGGGGAAGGCCAGCGTGAAGTCGGACAGGCGCATGACGGCTTCCTCGACCCAGCCGCGCCGCGCTGCGGCCAGCAGGCCCAGGGCCGTGCCAACCACGAGGCCGATGCCCACCGCGATCACGCCCACCAGGATGGATGCGCGTGCGCCCACCAGCAGCAGCGAGGCGACGTCGCGCCCGAACACGTCGGTGCCCAGCCAATGCGCGCCGCTGGGGCCCTGCAGCTTGTTGGCCATGTCCATGTCGTAGGGCGACCAGGGCGTCCAGACATACGAGACGGCGGCGGCAAACACCAGCAAGGCGCTGAGTACTGCGCCGATGACAAAGCTGCGGTGGTGCAGCGCGCGGCGCCAGAAGCCGGGCAGTTGCGCGGCGGAAGCAGAGGGGAGGCTGACGGGAAGGCTGCTCATGGGTCTAGATGTCGCTGGCCTTCAGGCGCGGGTCGATCAGGGCGTACGTGACGTCCACCACGAAATTGACGATGACCACCATGGCGGCCAGCAGCATCACGCAATTGCGCACCACGATCAGGTCGCGATTGCTGATGGACTGGAAGATGAGCTTGCCCAGGCCGGGCAGGTAGAACACGTTTTCCACCACGATGGTGCCAGCCAGCAACTCGGAAAATTGCAGGCCCATCACGGTCACCACCGGGATCATGGCGTTGCGCAGCACATGGCCCCACAGCACGGCGCGCTGCGACACGCCCTTGGCGCGCGCGGTGCGCACGAAGTCTTCGCGCATCACCTCCAGCACGGCCGAGCGGGTGATGCGCGCCAGGATGGCCGCCTGCACCACGGCGAGCGACAGGGCCGGCAGCAGCAGCGCCTTCAGGCCCGGCAGGATGCCCTCGCTCCAGCCATCGAAGCCGCCGGCCGAGAACCACTGCAGTTCCACCGAAAACACCAGGATCAGCAGGATGGCAAACCAGAAGTTGGGAATGGCGATGCCGACCTGGGTGAGCCCCATCAGGCCCACGTCACCCATCTTGTTGTGCTTGGCGGCGGCCGTCACGCCCACGATCAGTGCGAGCACGGTGGTCAGCGCCATGGCCATCAAGGCCAGCGGAATGGTCAAGGACAGGCGCTCGAGCACCAGGTCGAGCACCGGCGAGCCGTAGGCGTAGCTGTTGCCCAGGTCGCCGGTGAGCATGCCGCCCACCCAGTGCCAGTAGCGGGTCCAGGCCGGCTGGTCCAGCCCGAGCTTGGTGGCCAGCGCCGCCACCGCGTCGGGCGAGGCATCGGCGCCCATCAGCATCTGGGCGGCGTTGCCGGGGAGGATCTCGAGGACCAGGAAGACGATGACCGAGGTACCAATCAGGGTAGCGATCAGCGTCAGGATGCGCTTGAACAGGAACAGACTCATAGGGCGGGGCGCAGCATAACCTGTGCCGGCAACGAACGTCAGAGCGTGTCACCCTATGCTGCCCCTGGGGCTTTGGCGGCGCATGGCGGCGAGCCGGCCACAGGGGCGGGATAATTCGCCCATGGCCCTCATGATCACCGACGAATGCATCAACTGCGATGTGTGCGAGCCGGAGTGCCCCAACGACGCCATCTACATGGGCGAGGAGATCTACGAGATCGACCCGCACAAGTGCACCGAATGCGTTGGCCACTTCGACGAGCCGCAATGCGTGCAGATATGCCCTGTCGCGTGCATTCCTGTAAACCCAGCCCACGTCGAGACGCGCGAGACGCTCTGGCAGAAGTTCGAGCGGCTGACTGCGCAGAAGGCTGAGCGCGAAAAGGCGAAGGAGGCCGGGCCTGCCGTGCCGCCCCCGGCGTCCTGACCCGACCGGCAGCGCTTACCGCTTCTTCGCTTTTTTCTTCTTCGTTTCGCCCGGCTGGACAGCCGAGGAAGCATAGGTCGCGACGAACTCGTCGGGCTTTCTCGGCCTGGCACTCTTTTTCTTCTTGTCGGGCTTGACGAGACTTGGCGTGGGCGAGTCCGCGGCCGCTTCGCGGGCGGCGGTCCCGATCACTGCAGCCTGGCGAGGCTGTGCTTCGAGTGCCAGCCGCTCGCGCTGCATGCGATCGGCAGCCACCTGGTCGCGGCGCGTGCTGGCGTCTCGCTGGCTTCGCTCTTGCGCCGAGGGCGGTGCCTGCGAGTCCAGTTGCGTGCCCCCCGCTGCAGGGCGCATCGGAATAGCTATTGCCGGCGCAGCGCCAGATGCCGCTGGGTGCGGCGATTGAAATTGAACAGGTTGTTGCGACCACGCAGGCGAGCGCGATCCCATGAAGCGGTGACAGCCGCGGCATTCATTCCTCCCTCTCTCATCTCTTTTCATGGAATGCCGCTAGTTTGCCCCCGTATCGCCTCCTTCCGGGGGCTCTTTGCGCGGCGGCTTGGGCCGCGGGGGCTTGCTGGTGTGGATGAGCAGTGTGGCCTTGTCCATTTCGCCCGCGATGAGTGCGGGCACGGCCTTGAGTGTGCGCACGATCGCATCGTCGATGGCTTCGCGATGCTCGCGCAGCGGCTTCTTCAACACCCAGCTCACCACTTCCGACTTGGCGCCGGGGTGGCCGATGCCCAGGCGAAGGCGCCAGTAGTCGCCGGTGCCCAGTTGCGCATGGATGTCGCGCAGGCCGTTGTGTCCCGCGTGGCTGCCGCCGAACTTGAGCTTGGCCTGGCCGGGCAGCACGTCGAGCTCGTCGTGAACCACCAGGATCTCCTCGGGCGCGATCTTGAAGAAGCGTGCGAGCGCCGCCACCGACTTGCCCGACAGGTTCATGAAGGTCTGCGGCTCCAGCAGCCAGACGGTTTGCCCGCCAACATTGGCCCGGGCCGCGAAGCCGTGGTAGCTGCGCTCGGGCACCAGCGAGACCTTGAGCTCGCGCGCCAGCGCGTCGACCCACCAGAAACCGGCGTTGTGCCGCGTGGCCTCGTACTCAGGACCTGGATTGCCCAGGCCGACGAACAACTTGATCATGCGCAATTATCGGAAAGCAAAAAGAAAAACGGCCCGCAAGGCGGGCCGTTTGTTCGCAATCGCGTTGCTAGAACGCTGATTACTTCTTGCCCTTGGCAGGCTTGGCAGCCGGCGCAGCAGCTTCGGCGGCAGCGCCTTCGGCAGCGGGGGCGGCTTCTTCTTCCACGCGCGGAGCCACGGCGGACACCACCACGGGGTTGACCTTGTTGCCGTGCGGAACGTACTTCACGCCCTTGGGCAGTTGCAGGTCCTTCACGGTCAGAGTGGCGCCGTCGGTCAGCTTGGACAGGTCGACTTCGATGAACTCGGGCAGGTCAGCGGGCAGGCAGCTGATTTCGAGTTCGGTCATCACGTGGTTGACCAGGTTGTGCTGCAGCTTGACGGCTTCGGACTCTTCCTCGCCCTTGAAGTGCAGCGGGATCTTGGCCGTCAGGCGGGTGCGGGCGTCCACGCGCTGGAAGTCGATGTGCTGCACCAGTTGCTTGAACGGGTGGTATTGCACGTCGCGCAGTAGGACCTTGCTCACGCTGCCGCCCAGTTCCATCTCGAGGATGGACGAGTGGAAGGCTTCCTTCTTCAGGGCGTGCCACAGTGCGTTGTGATCGATTTCGATCAGTTGGGGCTGGGCTTCACCACCGTAGACGATACCGGGCGTCTTGCCCGAGATGCGCAGACGGCGGCTCGCACCCGTACCCTGCTTGGCGCGCTCAAAAGCGACGAATTTCATAGCTAACTCCTTGTGACGCCGACCGCGACCAGTGCGGCGCCGATTGAAAAAGGGCTCTCATCGAGAGAGCCCGCTCTTGGTCCGGACCCGACCCCTTCTTAGAACAGGTTGTCCTGGTCCGAAAACAAACTCATGACCGAGTCGCCCTTGGCGATGCGCTGCACCGTCTCGGCGATCAGCGGCGCCACGGACAGCTGGCGGATCTTGCTGCAGCCGCCTGCGGCGTCGGACAGCGGGATGGTGTTGGTCACCACCACTTCGTCCAGTGCCGAGTGCGTGATGCGCTCGATGGCCGGGCCCGAGAAGATGGGGTGCGTGCAATACGCATAGACCTTCTTCGCGCCGCGCTCCTTGAGCACCTCGGCCGCCTTCACCAGCGTGCCGGCGGTGTCGATCATGTCGTCCATGATCACGCAGTTGCGACCGTCGATTTCGCCGATGACGTTCATCACCTCGCTCACGTTCGCCTTGGGGCGACGCTTGTCGATGATGGCCAGGTCGGTGCCCAGCTGCTTGGCCAGCGCACGGGCGCGAACCACGCCACCCACGTCGGGCGAGACCACGATCAGGTCTTCGTAGTTCTTGGCGCGCAGGTCGCCCAGAAGCACCGGCGAGGCATAGATGTTGTCGACCGGAATGTCGAAGAAACCCTGGATCTGGTCGGCGTGCAGGTCCATGGTCAGCACGCGGCTCACACCCACGGTCTGCAGCAGGTTGGCCACGACCTTGGCCGAGATCGGCACGCGGCTCGAACGCGGGCGGCGGTCCTGGCGGGCATAGCCGAAGTAGGGGATGACGGCGCTGATGCGTTCGGCCGATGCGCGCTTGAGCGCGTCGACCATGATCAGCAGTTCCATCAGGTTTTCGTTGGTCGGGGCGCAGGTGGACTGCACCACGAAGACGTCACGCGCGCGAACGTTCTGGTTGATCTCGACAGTGACTTCGCCATCGGAGAAGCGGCCGACGCGGGCCTGGCCCAGCGTGGTTCCGAGGTTCTGTGCAATTTCGGCGGCAAGACCCGGGTTGGCGTTGCCGGTGAAAACCATGAAATCAGGATGTGGAGCCTGCATGCGTGCGTCCCGGCGAAACGAAAAGGGCCCTTTCGGGCCTTTCTTTGGGTTTGACGATCTATCGAGAAATTTGGCAGGGGAGAAAGGATTCGAACCTTTGCATGCTGGAATCAAAATCCAGTGCCTTAACCAGCTTGGCGACTCCCCTACACGGGACACCGGAACAATATTCCGGCGACCTATGAATTGTCGCTGTCTGCCCACCCGGCCAGGGGATGGACCGACAAGTTCTTGCATTGACGAACCGACCAGCCTTGCGGCGCATCGGACAGATCCGTTTCATGCCAGTTTGCTGCGCTCAACGCGAAAACCGCGCTGCCTGAGCCAGTCATTCTTGCTTGCAGACCTTTGGTGCCTAGCCAGTCGATGGCTTGGGTAACCGCGGGGCAGAGCCTTTGAGCAACCGGCTGCAGGTCGTTGCGCCCGAAGCCGAACATTTGTTTGGCCTCTTGTGCACTACATGCAGCAAAGCCAGAGATTGTAGCAGTCTTTGTGGCGCGTTCGAGATCGGGCGAAATAAAAATTGATTTTGTGTCCAGGCCCTGGTCTGGCTTGGCCACCACGACATCGGCCGGTGGCAGCTCGATTGGCGTGATGAGTTCGCCGATGCCCTCCACCCACGCATTGTGACCGCGCAGGAAGAAGGGCACGTCGGCGCCCAGCGAAAGCCCCACCTTCTCGAGCGTGGACAGCGGCAGGTTCAGCTTCCAAAGGCGGTTGAGCGCCAGCAGGCAGGTGGCCGCGTCCGACGAGCCGCCGCCCATGCCTGCCTGCGCGGGAACGTGCTTGGCCACGCCGATGTGCGCGCCCAGGCCGGCAGGCGCCAGGGCCTGCAGCGCGCGCGCTGCGCGCAGCACCAGGTCGTCGGCAGGCAGTTCGGTGGTGAGGTCTTCGCGCGAGAGCTTTCCGTCGGTGCGCAGCTCCACATGCAGCGTGTCGCACCAGTCGATCAGCATGAACACCGACTGCAGCAGGTGGTAGCCGTCTGCGCGGCGGCCGGTGATGTGCAGGAAGAGGTTCAACTTGGCCGGCGCCGGCAGGTCGTAGATGGCCTTCATTGCGGGCGCTCGAACACGATGCGCAGGTCGGCGGCCGGCGAAGGTGAATCGCGCAGGGCCTGGAGCCGCCCGGCGCTGACCTGGCTGAGGTCGGCTCGCCAGCCCGGCACGCTTTGCTGCTGTCCGTCGAGCCAGCCGAACAGCGCATCCATCGGAATGGCGGCACCGGTGGCAGCCTCGATCATCATCTCGACGGAATCGAACTGCCGGATGTCCGAGCCGGTCTGCAGCGTGGCCATGCCGGGTGACCACTTCGCCAGGCCCAGCGTGCTGCCGATGGGGCTGGTGAGTTGCAGCTGGCCGGCCTTTGCGTTGCCGCGAAGGTCGAAGAAGGCCGAGAAGCTTTGCGGCGGCGCGCTGTCCACGCGCAGCGACATGCGTCCGCTCCAGTGGCCGGCGGAGGCTTCGGGGCCGGCAGGCCCGCCCATGCCGGCGCAGCCCGCCAGGCTGCCCAGCAGCGCGGCGGCACCGGCTGCCAGCGTCAGGCGTCGCGTGATCACGGCTTGACGCGCAGGCGCTTGAGGGTTTCCTGCAGCGTTTCGTTCTCGGCGTCGGCCTGCACGGCTTCTTTCCAGACGACCAGGGCGCGGTCGCGCTGGCCCGAAGTCCAGAGCACCTCGCCCAGATGCGCGCCGATTTCAGGATCGGGGCGCTGCTTGTAGGCCGCCTCCAGGATGCGCGTGGCCTCCTGCGTGTTGCCCCTGCGGAATTCGACCCAGCCCAGGCTGTCGGCAATGAAGGGATCGTCGGGTGCCAGTTGCACGGCCTTCTGGATGAGCGTGCGCGCTTCGTCCAGGCGTACGTTGCGATCGGCCAGCGAGTAGCCCAGGGCGTTGTAGGCGTTCTGGTTGTCCGGCTTCATGGCGATCAGGCGGCGCAGCAGGCGCTCCATGTCGTCCATGCGGTTGAGCTTCTCGGCGACCATGGCCTGGTCGTAGATCAGGTCCGCGTCGTTGGGCTCGGCGGCGCTGGCCTTGGCCAGCAGGTCGTAGGCTTCCTGGTAGTGCTTGGTGTCGCGCAGCAGCTGCACTTCGGCCATCAGCTTCTGGCGTCGCTGTTCGGGCGTGTCGCCTGGCAGGGCGCGAATGAGTTCGCGTCCCTCGTCGAGCCTGCCCTGGCGTGCCTGCAGCATGGCACGGCGCAACTGGGCGGCGGTGAGGTCTTCCGGGCTGTCGACCTTGGCAAGCCAGCCTTCTGCGGCGCGATAGTCCTTGCGGCGCTCCGCGGTTTGGGACAACACGAAATAGGCCTGCGTCATGCCTGGGTTGCGCTCGTCGCTGTCTTCCTGCTTCTGCGTCAGCGCGATGTATTTTTTGACCGAGGTCTCCGCGGCGGCGTCCTGCTTGGCCTGGGCCTGCAGGCTGCCCAGCAGCAACCAGGGTTCGGCCAGCTCGGGGTGCTGGTGCGTGAGGATCGTCAGCTGGTTGCTGGACTCCGCGTAGCGGCGGTCCTGCGCGAGTTCGCGGGCGTAGCCCATGCGCACGCCGGGGTTGGCCTTGGGGTTGTTCAGGTAGGTCTTGAGCAGGCCTTCTGCCTCGGCCTGATTGGCGTCCATCAGGTCGAGTGCCAACACGGCGGGGGCCTCGGCGGCGGGGTCGGCCTGCAGTCCCTTGCGGGCGGCGTCCATCGCGCCGGCGTTGTCTTCGGCCGCCAGCCGCACCCGGCCGATGGCGGCCCAGGCCGGTGCGGCCATGGCGGGGTTCTTCACTTCTTCCGACAGCGCCTGCTCGACCACTGACGCAGCCTGCTTCTTGTCGCTGGCCCGGGCGTAGTTGCGCGCGATGACGTTCATCAGCACGGGCTTTTCGACCTGGGGCGTGGCCGCCAGTTCGGCCTGCAGGGGCTCGACGGTCTCGGGCAGCCGGTTCAGGGCCACCAGGATCTGCAGTTCCAGCCGCCGTGCGTCGCGCGACTCGGGAATGGCCTGCTTCCAGGCCCGCGCCGCCGCCAGCGCGGCGTCGCCGGAGCGCGACTGCAGCGCGATCTCGGTGGCGCGCTGGAACAGCTGCGGATCGCGCGTGCGGCGTGCCGAGTCGAGGATCAAGCCGTAGCTGGTGCCTGGGTCGCCCGAGCGAAGCGTCAGCTCGCCGATGAGGACCTCATAGAAGATCTGGGCCGTCATGGCCGAAGGCTGGGCCTGGACTTCCGGCTTGGGCGCAGGGGTGCTGGGTGGCCCCTGCGGCGTGGCCGCGGTGGTTGCCGGGGCCTGCGCCGCAGCCGGAGCGGGCGCTGCGGCGGGCGAAGCCGCAGCCGGTGCCGACGCCGGCGCGGGGCTTGCCTGCGAGGTGGGGTCGAGGGAGGCGCATGCGCATGCGCTGATGGCGAGCAACGCGACCGCCGCAAGGCGGAGTCGGCGGGGCGGAAAGGTCATCGGACCATAATAATCCAAGCAACTTTGGCGACGATTGCATGGGGTCCATCCGGGCGCTGCAGCCGGGCGCCACCAGCTTCCTGTCCATGCCCGAATTACCCGAAGTCGAAGTCACGCGCCTCGGTTTTGCCGACCGCATTGCCGGCGCGCAGGTGCGCGCCGTCCACCTGGGCAAGCCGCTGCGCTGGGGCCTGGGCATCGACCCGGACGAGTTGGTGGGCCGCCGCGTTCTCACGGTGCGTCGACGCGGCAAATACCTGCTCATCGACCTGGATTGCGGGCTCTTGCTGCTGCACCTGGGCATGTCGGGCAGCTTGCGCTTCTCGCACGCGCTTCCCGAGGCTGGCAAGCACGACCATTTTGAGCTGGTCACCGACCGGGGTACCCTGCGCCTGAACGATCCGAGACGCTTCGGAGCGGTGGTCTACGCCGACGACGAGCACGCGTCGGCGGCCGTCAAGCTGCTTGGCGGCCTGGGCGTCGAGCCGCTGGGCGAGTCCTTCGACCTGGACGAATTCCATGCGGCGCTGCAGCGGCGCCAGGCCCCCATCAAGCAGGTGCTGCTGGCGGGCGACCTGGTGGTGGGCGTGGGCAATATCTACGCGTCCGAAGCGCTGTTTGCCGCAGGCATCCGACCGACGCTGTCGGCCTCGCGCATCAGCCGCCCGCGGGCGGCGCGGCTGCGCGAAGCGGTGCGCAGCATCCTGGCCCGGGCCGTGGAGCGCGGCGGCAGTACGCTGCGCGACTTTTCCAACGTGGACGGGCAGGGCGGCTATTTCCAGCTGGAGGCGATGGTCTATGGTCGCGCTGGCCAGGCCTGCCGGGTGTGCGCCACGCCGATCCGGCAGGTGCGGCAGGGCCAACGCTCCACCTTCTACTGTCCGCACTGCCAAAAGTATTAAACCTGCATCGAGTTCCTACGCCATTTGGGTATCCGAACAACGAATACGGCTGGCTGGCTCATCTGGCTCGCCGTATCGCGGGAAGCGGGTGCTAATATTTGTAAGTCGACGTTTACATTCTCGACCTTGACCCGATCCTTCAATCAGCAGTTCGACCAGCACGGCGCGTGGCGACGCAACTTTGCCCATCGGCTCAAGTGGCTGACTGGCTGGCTGCGCGAAAACGAGTTGCTGGACATGGCCGTGGGCGAGCGCCTGCGCGAGCTGGAGTTGCAGATGCGCACCAGCAAGGTCATGGTCGCCTTCGTGGCCGAGTTCTCGCGCGGCAAGTCCGAGCTGATCAACGCCATCTTCTTTGCCGGCTATGGCCGCCGGATCATGCCCGCCAGCGCCGGCCGCACCACCATGTGCCCGACCGAGCTGGGCTACGACGCGGCGATGCCCCCCAGCCTGCGCCTGCTGCCCATCGCCACCCGGCTGGAGCCGCATTCGCTGACCCACTGGCGCGATGAGCTGGACCGCTGGACCGAAATCCCGATCGACGTGCACAACGCCGAGGCGCTGGCCCAGACCATGCACATGGTGGCCGAGGTCGACTGGGTGCCGCTGGAGCAGGCGCGCCAGCTGGGCTTCTGGAACGACGACAGCCCCGAGGACAACCCCTCGCCCGACGCCCAGGGCCGGGTCGAGATTCCGCGCTGGCGCCATGCGGTGCTGAACATGCCGCATCCGCTGCTGGAGCAGGGGCTGGTGATTCTCGACACACCGGGCCTGAACGCCATCGGCGCCGAGCCCGAGCTGACGGTCAGCCTCATTCCCCAGGCCCACGCGGTGGTGTTCATCCTGGGCGCCGACACGGGAGTGACGCGTTCGGACCTGTCCATCTGGCGCGAGCACCTCATTACCGAGGGCGACCACAAGGACACGCGCATCGTCGTGCTCAACAAGATCGACACGCTGTGGGACATCCTGAACAGCCCCAGCGAAGTCGAAAAGCAGATCGACCGCCAGCGCCAGGCCTCGGCCAAGGTGCTGGACGTGCCGCTCGAACACGTGCTGCCCGTGTCCGCCCAGAAGGGGCTGCAGGCCAAGATCCGGCGTGATGCGCCGCTGCTGCAGGCCAGCCGCCTGCCGGCGCTGGAAGCCGTGCTGGGCGAGGGCATCCTGGGCAAGCGCGAGACCGTGCTGCGCCTGGCCATCGACAACGGCATCGGCGCGCTGCGGGCCGAGGCGGAGCGCATCCTGAAGGTGCGTGCACGCGACCTGTCGGAACAGGCGCTGGAACTGCAAGGCCTGCGTGGCAAGAACACCGGCGTGATCCGCCACATGCGCACGCGCATCGAAAGCGAGCAGTCCGAATTCGAAAGCAGCAATGCGCGCATCCTGGCCTTGCGCTCGGTGCAGAGCAAGTTGCTGCGCGAGGTGTATGCGGTGCTGGGCAGCACGGCGCTGAAGGCCGACATGGCCAAGCTGGCCGCGACGCTCAAGCGCCCGGGCATCAAGCTCAACGTGCGCAAGGTGTATGGCGAGACCTTCGACGCACTGCGCGGCAACCTGCGCGAGGTGCAGGAGACCACGGCCGAGATCCAGGCCATGCTCAATGCCACCTTCCGGCAACTCAACGCCGAGCACGGTTTCACCTTGCTGGCGCCGGCCGAGCCCGACCTGATGGGCTTCATCCACCAGCTCGGGCAGATCGAGCAGAGCCACATCCAGTACCTGGGCGTGAGCAACATGCTCAAGCTGGCGCAGCCCGACTTCTGCGACAAGCTGGTGCGGGCGCTGGCCAGCCGGCTGCGGGTTGTGAACGAAGCGGCCATGACCGAGGTGGAGCGCTGGAGCAAAGGCGCCGGTGCCCAACTGGACGCGCAGCTCAAGGAGCGCCGCCGCAACTTCGGCCGGCGAATCGAGGCGGTGGAGCGCATCCAGAGCGCCGCGGGCGGCCTGGACGAGCGCCTGACGGAAATCGCCACGCAGGAAGCGGCGCTCAAGGAACTGGGCGAGCGCCTGCAGGAGCTGACCGCGCTGCTGCTCAGCCGCGACACGCAAGGCGGCCCGTCGGGCGGACGTCCGGAACTTCGCGTCGCTTGAACAAAAAAGAGGACTTTGCACCGCGCGTGGTGCGCTGGCAGCGCAGCCACGGGCGCAGTGAATTGCCCTGGCAGAACACGCGCGACCCGTATCGCGTCTGGCTGTCCGAGGTGATGCTGCAGCAGACGCAGGTGAGCACGGTGCTGGGCTACTTCGATCGTTTCCTCACGCGCTTTCCGGCCGTGGCGGACTTGGCGGCGGCGCACGAGGACGAGGTGCTTGGCTTGTGGAGCGGCCTGGGCTACTACAGCCGCGCACGCAACATGCATCGCTGCGCACAAGAGGTGGTGTCGCGCTTTGGCGGCGAGTTTCCGCGCACGGCGGCGCAGCTGGAAACGCTGCCGGGCATCGGCCGTTCAACCGCGGCGGCCATCGCCTCCTTCTGCTTTGGCGAACGGGTGGCCATTCTGGACGGCAACGTCAAGCGCGTGCTGACGCGCTTCCTTGGCTTCGAGGGTGACCTGGCATCGAGCGCCAACGAACGGGCGCTGTGGAACCTCGCCACGCAACTGCTGCCAGCCGGCGAACGCGGCGAGGACATGCCGGCCTACACGCAGGGCCTGATGGACCTGGGCGCCACCGTGTGCCTGCCGCGCAAGCCCAGTTGCCTGCTGTGCCCGGTCGGTGCCGATTGCCGGGCCAAGGCCCTTGGCGAGCAGGAGCGCTTTCCGGTCAAGACGCGCAAGCTGCGGCGCACGTCGCAATCGATCTGGATGCTGGTGGCGCGTGACGCGCAGGAGCGTGTCTGGCTGGAAAAGCGGCCTTCGTCCGGCATCTGGGCCGGCCTGTATTGCCTGCCTTGCTTCGGCACGCGCGATGAATTGAGTGCGGGCGTGGGCAACAGCGCACTGGAAGATGCGCCGTCCTTCGTCCACGTGCTGACGCACAAGGACTTGCACCTGCATCCGGTCGGCTGGGCTGCCCCGGCGAACGCGCAGCCGTCTGCCAACGGCGCCTGGTTCTCCAGAGATGCCTGGCAGGGCCTGGGCCTTCCCGCGCCTGTGCGAAAGCTCCTGGCGCAGCTGGAGCCCTAGCTAGAACTCGTGCAATTCGCGGTGGCGCTTGAGCGCCGCCCAGCGCTTCTCGAAATTGCGCGTGAGTTGCTCGACCAGGAACACCGAGCGGTGCTGGCCGCCCGTGCAGCCGATGGCCACGGTGACATAGCTTCGGTGGTCGCGCGCCAGCGCGTCGAGCCAGCGGGTCAGGAAGCCCTCGATGTCGGCGTACATCTGCAGCACTTCGTCATGCTCGCGCAGCCATTCGATCACCGGCGCGTCGCGGCCGGTGAGTGGCCGCAGGTTCGGCACGTAGTGCGGGTTGGGCAGCATGCGCACGTCGAACACGTAGTCGGCATCCAGCGGAATGCCGCGCTTGAAGGCGAAGGACTCGAACACCAGCGTCAGCGCGCTTTGCGGCGCCGCGATCAGGTCCTTGATGTAGCTTTGCAGCTGAGCCGGGCGGATGATGCTGGTGTCGATGATGTCCGCGCCCTCGCGCAGGTCGGCCAGCAGTTCGCGCTCGAGCTCGATGGCTTGAACCAGGGCGCGGTGGCGCTCGGGCGCGTCCACTTCGCCCTCCTGGCGCGACAGGGGATGGCGCCGGCGAGTCTCGGAAAAACGCCGCACCAGCGCATCGGTGGTGGAGTCGAGAAACAGCGAACGAAGCTGCACGCCTTCCTGGCGCAGCGCGTCGAGCTGCTGCGGAATCAGCGGAAACGACACACCGCTGCGCACGTCCATGGCAATGGCCACGCGCCTTGCCTGCTGCTGGCGCTCCAGCGCGATGAAGGGCGAGAGCAGCTCGGGCGGCAGGTTGTCGACGCAGTAGTAGCCCGCGTCTTCCAGCGCGTGCAGCGCCACCGACTTGCCGGAGCCCGACATGCCGGTAATGAGGAGGACTTCGAGGCTGCTGCTCATTGCTTGGCTGCTTTCCACTTGCTCGTCATGCGCGGGCCTTCGCCGGCGCGGCCGGCTTGCCCAGCATTTCCCGCGCATGCGCCAGTGTGGTGGCCGACACGCGTTCGCCGCCGAGCATGCGGGCGATTTCCTGGTCGCGGGCGTCGTCTTCCAGCGCGCTGACCCTGCTTTCGATGTGGGCCGCGCCACCGGCGGCAGCTTGATCCTGCGCCTGGCGCTTGGACACCAGCAGGTGGTGATCGGCGCAGGCCGCCACCTGCGGCAGGTGCGTGACCGCCAGCACTTGCCTGTCGCGGCCGAGCTGCTGCATCAGCCGCCCCACCGTTTCGGCCACCGCGCCGCCCACGCCGGAATCGACCTCGTCGAAGATCAACGTCTGCGCCTCGCCCAGTCGGCTGGTGGTGACGGCAATGGCCAATGCAATGCGCGAGAGTTCGCCGCCCGAGGCCACCTTGCCGACGGCGCGCGGCGTGCTGCCGGCATGGCCGGCCACCAGGAAGCCGATGTCTTCCAGGCCAAAGCGGCTGGGCTGTGCCAATGCAGACAGTGCCACCTCGAAGCGGCCACCCTGCATGCCCAGGCCCTGCATGGCCTCGGTGATGGCCTTGGCCAGCTTCGGCGCGGCCGCCTGGCGAGACTTGCCCAGGGCGCGGGCTTCCTTCATGTAGGCCTGCTGCGCGGCGTGCTCGGCGCGTTCCAGCGCGTCGAGGTCGCTGGCGGCGTCCAGTGCCTTGAGTTCGTCCTGCCAGCCGGCGTACAGCGCGGGCAGTTCTTCGGGCGGGCGGCGGTAGCGGCGTGCCAGCGACATCCACAGGCTCATGCGCTCGTCCAGCTCGGCCAGGCGCTGCGGGTCGGTGTCGGCGTGGCGCAGGTAGCCGTGCAGGCTATGCGCCGCATCGGCGGCCTGGGCCACGCTGGAGGCCAGCACTTCGCCGAGCGCCTTGAATTCGGGCTCGATGTGCTCGCAGCCCTGCAGCAGGGCCACGGCGCGGTTCAGGGCCGACAGGGCGCCCTGCTCGTCGTCTTCGATGGCGTGGCGCGCGCCCTCGGCCGCATCGATGAGCGCCTGTGCATTGGAGATGCGCGAATGACTGGTGGACAGCTCTTCCCACTCGTCCGCGCCTGGGGCGAGCTTGGCGACTTCGCCGATCTGCCACTGCAGCCGCTCGCGTTCGCGCTGCAGCGAATCTTGCGCATTGCGTGCGGCTTCCAGTGCGGCGCCGGCCTGGCGCCAGGCTTGCCAGGTGGCGTCCAGCGCACCGTCCTTCACGCCGGCATAGGCATCGAGCAGGCCGCGCACCGAGTCGGGCCGCGTCAGGCTTTGCCAGGCGTGCTGGCCGTGGATGTCGAGCAGACGCTCGCCCAGCTCGCGCAGCTGCGCGGCGGTGGCGGGACTGCCGTTGATCCAACCGCGGCTGCGGCCCTGCAGGTCGACCGTGCGGCGCAGCAACAGCTCGCCCGCGGAGGTTTCGAAGCCGCCTTCGTCCAGCCAGGCGTGCAGGGCGGGCGCGGCGTCGAATTCGGCGCTCACGTCCAGGCGCTGGGCGCCCTCGCGGATGGAGCCGGGGTCGGCCCGGCTGCCCAGCGCGAGCTGGAGCGCGTCGATGAGAATGGATTTGCCGGCGCCGGTTTCGCCGGTAAGAACGGTAAAGCCCGCGGACAGGTCGATGTCCAGCGAGCGCACGATCACGAAATCGCGCAGCGTGATCCTTCGCAGAGCCAAGTCAGGAGCCCCCCTCGTTCCAGTGCAGTTTCTTGCGCAGCGTGTCGAAATAGCTCCAGCCCTTGGGGTGCAGGAAGCGTACGTTCATGTGCGAGCGCCGCACCACGATGCGGTCACCGTGGGCCAGCGTGGCCAGTGATTGCATGTCGAAATTGGCGCTGGCGTCGCGACCCGCCACCAGTTCGATGGACACCTCTTCGCCGTCGGGCAGCACGATGGGCCGGTTCGACAGCGTGTGCGGCGCAATGGGCACCAGCACCCAGCCCGAGACGGCTGGATGCAGCAAAGGCCCGCCGGCCGACAGGGCATAGGCGGTGGAGCCGGTGGCCGTGGCGATGATCAGGCCGTCGGCGCGCTGGTTGGCCACGAAATGCCGTCCGACCGACACGCGCAGCTCGACCATGCCCGAAGTGGCGCCACGGTTGACCACCACGTCGTTCATGGCCAGGGCCTCGAACACCTTCTGGCCGTCGCGAATGACCTGGCCGAGCATGAGGGTTCGCCGTTCTTCCTCGTACTCGCCCGAGAGCATGGGCACCAGGGTGGACTGGTAATGGTCCAGTGCAATGTCGGTAATGAAACCCAGGCGCCCTCGGTTGATGCCGATGAGCGGCACCCCGTAGGCCGCCAGCTGGCGGCCGATGCCCAGCATGGTGCCGTCGCCGCCCACCACCAGGCCCAGGTCGCAGTGCTGGCCGATGTCGTCCAGGCTCAGCTCGGCGTAGCGCCCGGGCGGCACGCTTTCGTCGCCTTCCAGGGTGGACACCTCGCAGCCTTGCGCCTTCAGAAACTGGCCGATGCCGTCCAGCATGGCGTCCGGCGTGGCACCCGATTGCCCACGCGCAGCGTTCTGCTGGTATTTGCCAATGAGCGCAACGTGCCGGAAGCGAAGGGTCATACACAAATTACAACACTAAAATCATCGAATGCTCGACGATCGCGCACGTCTCCTGCTCAAGACTCTGGTAGAGCGATACATCGCCGAAGGCCAGCCCGTGGGTTCGCGCACCTTGTCGCGCGTGGCCGGGCTGGAGTTGTCGCCCGCCACCATCCGCAACGTGATGGCCGACCTGGAGGAGCATGGCCTGATCGCCAGCCCCCACACGTCTGCCGGCCGCATTCCAACGGCGCGGGGCTACCGCCTGTTCGTGGACACCATGCTGACCGCGAATCGTGACGAGATCACGGCACCCACCCTGGCGGCCGACCAGCCGCAGAAGGTGATCGCCAACGCGGCCGCCATGCTGTCGAACCTGTCGCAGTTCGTGGGCGTGGTAATGGCACCGCGCCGCGCCTCGACCTTCAGGCACATCGAATTCCTTCGGCTGTCGGAAAAACGCCTGCTGGTCATCATCGTCTCGCCCGATGGCGACGTGCAGAACCGGGTGATCTTTCCGGAAGTGGACTTCAGCCAGTCGGAGCTGGTGGAGGCGTCCAACTACATCAACGCCAATTTCTCGGGCCTGTCGCTGGAGCAGGTGCGCGACCGGCTGCAGTCGGAAATCGACACGCTGCGCGGCGAAATCGCCACGCTGATGAAGACGGCGGTGCAAGTTGGCGCCGAGGCCATGAGCCAGGCCGAGGAAGAGGTCGTGATCGCCGGCGAGCGCAACCTGTTGTCGGTGAGCGATTTCTCCAGCGACATGACGCACCTGCGGCGCGCCTTCGAGCTGTTCGAGCAGAAGGCGCAGCTGATGCGTTTGCTTGACGTGTCGAGCAAGGGCGAGGGCGTGCGCATCTTCATCGGCGGCGAAAGCCAGGTCGTGCCGTACGAGGAGCTGTCGGTGGTCAGCGCCAACTACGAGGTGGACGGCCAGGTGGTCGGCACCCTGGGCGTGATCGGCCCGACGCGCATGCCTTACGAGCGGATGATCCAGATCGTGGACATCACCTCCAGGCTGGTGAGCAACGCCCTGAGCTACCGAAAGTAGAATGGCGCCCCACGTGGGCCGTTAGCTCAGTTGGTTAGAGCAGCGGACTCATAATCCGTTGGTCGCTGGTTCAAGCCCAGCACGGCCTACCACTATTTCCAGCGATGGCGGGCGCCAGATGGAGAACGCGTGAAGATTGATCAGGTCGTGTCGCCCAAGGCACCGGGCAAGGCTCCCTTCGACGGCATGCTCTGGATTCCCGGTGGGACCTTCACGATGGGCTCCGACCATCACTACCCTGAAGAAGCCCCAAGCCACAAGGTGAAGGTCGGCGGCTTCTGGATGGACCGCTACGCCGTCACGAACACCGAGTTCCGCCGCTTCGTGGATGCCACCGGCCATGTCACGCTGGCGGAGCGCCCTGTCGATCCTGCTGACTATCCGGGCGCGCCGCCCGAACTGCTCGAGCCTTCGGCGGTGGTCTTTCGCAAGGCGGCCGGACCGGTCGATCTGCGCAATACGCACAACTGGTGGACCTACGTGCGGGGGGCCGACTGGCGCCATCCGCGCGGACCCGGCAGCTCCCTGCAAGGCTTGTGGAAGCACCCGGTCGTCCATGTTGCATGGGAGGACGTGCAGGCCTACGCGAAATGGGCCGGCAAGGAGATCCCGACCGAGGCCGAATGGGAGTTCGCCGCGCGCGGCGGCCTGGAAGGCGCGGAGTTCGCCTGGGGCGACGAGCTCGCACCGGGTGGCAAGCACATGGCCAACACGTGGCAGGGCGAGTTCCCGTGGCAGAACCTGCTGACCGATGGCTATGAGGGCACGGCGCCGGTGGGCAGCTTTCCGCCCAACGGCTATGGCTTGCACGAGATGGCCGGCAACGTCTGGGAATGGACGGCCGACTGGTACCAGGAACACGGAAAGATCGAACACGCCTGCTGCACGGTCGAGAACCCGCGCGGCGGCGAGATCGATGCGAGCTGCGAGCAGGGCAGCCAGGCCCAGCGCATTCCGCGCAAGGTGATGAAGGGCGGCTCGCACCTGTGCGCGCCGAATTACTGCAGGCGCTATCGGCCCGCCGCACGCATGGCCCAGCCCGTCGACACGGCCATCAGCCATCTCGGCTTTCGCTGCATCGTGCGGGCCTAGAGCTCGAGCAGCAGGCTGAAGAAGGCGAACACGCCCAGCACCGCGACCGGCGCCGCCACCCACAGCGCAAGATTCCATTGCTGCGCCAGCCCGAGGTCGCGCAGCGCGCGAATCCGGCGGCGGTGCTGGATGACTGCCAGCACCAGGGCAAAGGTGCCGATCGCCACCATCGAGAGGCCCACGGTGTCCGACGCCCACGTGTGGCCAAGAAGCCCGACGACGGGGCTGCCGCGCTGCTGCGCCAGGTACTGGAAGAACTTGGCCAGCGTGAAGCCGAAGGAGATCAGCGACAGCGAGGTGCGCAACCACGCCAGCAGCGTGCGCTCGAAAGCCAGGTAGGTGCGCTCCGTCGCCAGCGCGGTGCGCTGCTCGGCGAGCTGCGTACCGCGGTCTGGCGAGGAAGCATGGCTGGCCGTCGTCTGCATTCCCGGGAAAGGCGGGAGGGTTGCGTCAGCGGCCTGCGCCTCCGGCCGCGTCCTGCATCTTCTCCATCACCTGGTCGACGCCGAAGCTGGCGGCCTTCTGCCGCGGCGGGAATTCCTTGAAGGTCTTCAGGAATTCCGCCACCCCGGCCTGTGCCGGCACCAGCAGGTAGACATGGTCGAGCAGCCAGTCGTAGTAGGTGTTGGAGGTCACGTCCGCCCGCTCGTACGGGTCGGTGCGCAGGTTGAAGATCTTGGGCACGCGCAGCACCACCAGCGGCTCGGCCCAGATCTGCAGCGTGCCGCGTGCGCGCTGCTCCATGAAGACGACCTTCCAGTTGTCGTAGCGCAGGCAAGCGAGGTCGCCGTCGTCGGTGAAATAGAAGAAGCCCTGGCGTTCGTGCTTCTTGGCCTTGCCGCTGAGGTAGGGCAGCAGGCTGAAGCCGTCCAGGTGCACCTTGAATTTCTTGCTGCCGGCCTCGTGCCCCTTCTTGAGCTTGGCCTTGATGTCGCCGCCGCCGGCCGCCTCGACGATCGTGGGCAGCCAATCGAGGTGGCTGACGATTTCGTTGCACACCGTCCCCGGCTCGATGACGCCTGGCCAACGCACCATGCAGGGCACGCGGAAAGCGCCTTCCCAGTTCGAGTTCTTCTCGCTACGGAACGGCGTCATGCCTGCGTCGGGCCACGAATTCATGTGCGGGCCGTTGTCGGTGCTGTACATGACCATGGTGTTGTCGACGATGCCCAGCTCCTCGAGCAACGCCAGCATTTCGCCGATGTGCTTGTCGTGCTCGATCATGCAGTCGTGGTACTCGGACTGCCAGCGCCCGGCCTGCCCGCGGATGCGGTCCTCGATGTGGGTGCGGAAGTGCATGTGCGTGGTGTTGAACCACACGAAGAAGGGCTGGCCCTCCTTGTGCGCCTTCTTGATGAAATTCTTGGCTGCTTCCAGGAACTCCGTGTCGCACGTCTTCATGCGCTCCTTGGTGAGCGGGCCGGTGTTCTCGATCTTCTGGCCGCCCTTGCCATCGGCCCAGCAATGCAGCACGCCGCGCGGGCCGAACTTCTTCCTGAAGTCGGGGAAGTCCTTCTCGTTCGGATAGTCGGGCAGCTCGGGCTCTTCGTCGGCGTTGAGGTGGTACAGGTTGCCGAAGAACTCATCGAAGCCGTGCATCGTCGGCAGGTGCTCGTCCCGGTCGCCGAAGTGGTTCTTGCCGAACTGCCCCGTTGCGTAGCCCAGCGGCTTGAGCAGTTCCGGAATGTTCGGGTCCGCCGCCTGCATGCCCAGCTCCGCGCCCGGCAGCCCGACCTTCGTCAGACCGGTGCGCAGCCCGCACTGGCCGGTGATGAACGACGCGCGCCCCGCCGTGCAGCTCTGCTCGGCGTAGTAGTCGGTGAAGAGAATTCCCTGCTCTGCAATTCGATCGATGTTGGGTGTCCGGTAGCCCATCATCCCCTTGGTGAAGATGCTGAGGTTGGACTGACCTATGTCGTCGCCCCACAGTATGAGGAAGTTGGGCTGCTTCTTTCCAGTGGCCATCGTTCGATCCTTCGTTCGGGTTAAAGGGAGCCGTGTCGACGTCGTGCTTGACGTCGAGGCGGACGCAAGAGCCCGGAACGGTACCCGTCTACTCTTAGCAGGACAAAGACAATACCCAGCAGTCGTCAGGGTCTTGGGCGCTCCGCGCAAGCAGACTCAGCTGTCCAGCTGGATGTTCTCCTTGCGCACCAACTCCTTGAAGAACACGTTGTCTTCCCGCACTCGCCGGCCGAACGCCTCGTAGTTCTCGAAGTCCGGGTACAGCGCCGACAGCAGCAACTGCTGCTTGGCCGTCGGCGAATTCATCGTCTTCTGCGCCGCATCGCTCATCCGCGCCACGATCTCGGCTGGCGTGCCCTTGGGCGCGAACAGCCCGAACCAGCTGCGCGTGTCGATGTCGAAGCCCAGCTCCTTCAACGTCGGCACGTTCGGCAGCTCCGGGTTCCGCGCAGGCGTGGTGGCCGCCAGCCCCTTGAGCGAGCCTTCCTTCACGCGCGGCATCGTCACCGGGTCGTACATCACGTCCACCCTGCCGCCGATCAGGTCGGTCATCGATTCCATCGAGCCCTTGTAGGGCACATGCACCACGTCGATGCCCGCCTGCTTGTGCAGCAGCACGCCGGTCAGATGCACGATGGAGCCCACGCCGTTGGAGGCAAAGGTGTACTTGCCCGGCGCCGCCTTGGCGGCCTTCACGAAGTCGCCGTAGTTGCCCCACGGCGCGTCCTTGAAGGTGGTGATCAGGCCGTAGCTCGAAGCCAGCTTGGCTACGGGAATGAAATCGTCGGCGCTGAACTTCACCTTGCGGATCCAGGGCGCCACGGCCACCGCCGCGGTGGGGGCGACCAGGAAGTTGTAACCGTCGGGTGTGGCGCGCGCCGCGAACTCGGTGCCCAGCGCAGCGCCGGCGCCGGGCTTGTTGTCGACGACCACCGGCTGGCCCAGCTCCTTCGACACGCCATCGGCGATGAAGCGTGCAATCTGGTCCGACAGGCCACCTGGCGGATAGGGGCTGATGAAGTGGATCGCCTTGTTCGGCCACTTGCTGCCTTGTTGTTGTGCCCACGAGGTACCGGCAAGAAAGGGCAGGGCAATGGCTGCGGCGGAAGACGCACAGAAGCTGCGGCGATTGGGGTTCACGATGAACTCCTTGAAAAGGGGAAAGAGATGGTGGAAGAGAGGCTCAGTTCTTGTTCACGCCAATGGCAGGCAGCAACTTCGAGTACATCCTCTCGTCGGCGGCCAGCGCGGTGCGAAAAGCCTCGGGCGCCTGCCAGGCGGCAATGGAATTGGCGCGCACCAGCGCGTCCTGCACTTCCTTTTGCGCCAGCACGCCATGCAGCGCTTGCGACAACTTGGCCACCACTGGCTTGGGCGTGCCCTTGGGCGCCAGCACGCCCCAGCCCGAACCCTTGGAGGTCTCGATGGTGAAGCCTTCTTCGGCCAGCGTGGGCACCTGCGGCAGCTCGGGGTGGCGCGCACGGTAGAAGGTGGCCAGCGGTCGCGCACGGTCGGCCTTGACCATGGGCGTGATCGCGCCGTCGATGACGAAGTCGACCTCGCCGGCCAGCAGCGCGTTGGCCGCATCTGCCGAGCCGCGGAAAGGCACGTGCAGCACCTCGATGCCGGTGTCGCGCGCAAACGTGGCGCCATACACGTGGCCCGCCGATGCCTCACCCGCGGAACCGAAAGACAGCTTGCCCGGGTTCTTCTTGGCGTGGTCGACAAATTCGCGCACGGTGTTCACCTGCAGCGACTTGCGCACCGCCATCACCGCCACGTAGTCGGCCACGCCGCCTATGGTCTCGAAGCTGTCCAGGCTGTAGTTGAGCTTGCGCAGGTTGGGCAGCACGGTAAAGCTCGATGCGGCGCCCAGCAGCAGCGTGTAGCCGTCCGCCGGCGCATTGGCCACCAGGTCGGTGCCGATCTGCGTGGTGCCGCCGGCCTTGTTGTCCACGACGAAGCTGGCGTTGAGCGCGCGGCCCAATCGGTCAGCCACCAGCCGGCCCAGCAGGTCCGACGAGCCGCCCGGCGGAAAGGGCACCACCATGCGGATGGGGCGCGAAGGCCAGGCATCGTCGGCCCACGAGATGCTCGGCAGCGCCAGCGCCGGCAGCAGCAAGGCCAGCGGCGCCAGCAGGCGCGAACGTTGTACTACTTCGTCTGTCATGGTGTCGTGTCTCCTGGGCTCTTTTATTGCTGCGCTGACCGGGGGCGAAATAGAAGGGCGATCAGCGGCCCGTGTAGCGCGCCGCGCGCTTCTCGCGGAAGGCGGCCATGCCTTCCTTGATGTCGTCGCTCTCGCGCACGACGTTCAGCTGGCGCAGCGTTTCCGACATGGCTTCGGCAGGGCTCTTGGGCAGCACGTGCTGGTTGACGAAGCGCTTGATGGTGGTGAGCACCAGCGGCGCCGATTCGGCCAGGGTCTGGGCTTGCGCCATGGCCGTTTCGAGCTGCTTGCCGGTGGGCACCAAGTCGCTCACCAGGCCGATGTCGTAGGCGCGCTGCGCGGCCATGGTGCGGCCCAGCAGCATCAGGTCCATGGCCGCCTTGTGCGGAATGCGTGCGGCCAGGCCGGCGATCATCCCGCCGGTAAAGCCAAGCTTGGCTTCGGGATAGGAGAACTTGGTGTTGTCGGCCGCGACGATCAGGTCGCACATCATGGTCAGCACCATGGCGCCGCCCACCACCCAGCCAGCGGTCGCCGCGATGATGGGCTTGTCGGTGGTGAAGCCCGAACCCGGAATGCAGCGCCACAGCTCGGGCAGGTTGCTCACGTCGGCGCCGGAAGAAAAGGCGTCGTTGCCCGCGCCGGTAATGACGGCCACGCGCTGCTGCGATGCGTCGAACTCGGCAAAGCCGGCCTGCAGCTCCAGCGCGGTGTCCTTGCAGATGGCGTTCTTGCGGGCCGGACGGTTGATGGTGAACAGCGTGACCTTGCCGTGCTGTTCGATGGTGATTTGCGACATGGTGTCTCCTGAAATGTCTTGTTGGAAAATTCGATCAGCCGATGCGGGCGCGGGCATCGACCGCCACGGCGCCTTGTCCTTGCAGGCGCACCTTGAGCGGGTTCACTTCGATCTCGAAGTCACGGCCGGCCGCCCCGCCTTCCAGGTCGTGGGCCAGCCAGCTCAGGCGCACGATGGCGTCGACGACCGCGTCCACGTCCAGCGCGCCACGGCCGCGGTAGGGACGCAGCAGCGGCGCCACCTTCAGGCCTTCGACGGCGCGGCGGGCGGCTGCGGCATCGATGGGTGCTGGCAGCACCGCCACGTCCTTGAGCAACTCGACCAGCACGCCGCCGGCCCCCACCACCACCTGCGCGCCGAACTGCGGGTCGCGGCGTACGCCGACGATCAGCTCCAGTTCGCCGCTTTCCTGCTTCTGCAGCGAGTAGCCGTCGATGCGCGCATCGGGCGCGGCCTTGGCCACGCTGGCCTGCATGGCGGCCAGGCGGCTGCGCAGGTCGTGGGCGTCGGCAATGTTCAGCGCCACGCCGCCCACGTCCGACTTGTGCGCGATGTCGGGCGACACCACCTTGAGCACCAGCGGAAAGCCCAGCGTGCCGGCCGCGTCCACCGCTTCGTCGGCGTTGCGCACCAGGCGCTCGCCGTTCACCGGCATGCCGGCCTTGGCCAGCAGCGCCTTGGAGGCGGCTTCGCCCAGCGTGCCATCGGCGGGCGCCGCAGTGGCGGCGCTGCCGGCGGGGCGCACCGGCGCATCGGGCTCCTGGTAGGTCGACCACGTCTTCCAGCCGCGCAGCACGGCCATGGCTTCGGCCAGCGTGTCCACATAGGGCAGGCCGCGCTCCACCAGGATCTCGCGTGCCGGCGCCGCCACCCGGCCGGGCAGCATCACGTACAGCGTGGGCTTGCCGGCGGCAGCGGGGCGCTCGCCGCCGTCTGCCAGCTGGCGCGTCAGCCCCGGCACGTCGGGCGCGGTGGTGAGCACCATCAGGCCCAGGTCGGTGGCGGGATCGGCCAGCGCCAGTTCGGCCGTGACCACGCCCAGCTCGTCCGTGCCTTCATGCTTGCGGCCACCCACGTCGATGGGGTTGCTGGCCTGGCCTTCGGAATAGTGCTCGGCCAGGCCCGTGCGCGTGGCTTCGTTGAAGCGCGACAGGCCGATGCCGGCATGCGAGAGCTGGTCGGCAGAGATCGCGCCGCCGCCGCCCGAGGTGGTGATCACCGCCACGTCGCGCACCTTGCGCGCCGGGTAGCGGACCATGGCGCGCGCCAGGCTCAGCATGTCCAGCGGGTCGTCCATCATCACGACGTTCTCGCGCTCGCAGATGGCCTTGAGCGCGGCAAAGTCGCCCGCCAGGCTGGCCGTGTGCGAGTAGGCCGCGCGGCTGCCGTCGTCGGTGGCGCCGGCCTTGACCATGAGCCAGGGCTTGCCGGCCGCACGCGCGCGGCGCGCCAGCTCCACGAAGCGCTGCGGCGACTTGATGCCTTCCACATAGCTGCAGATGACCTGCGTGCGCTCGTCCTCGATGAGGAACTCGACGAAGTCGCACAGTTCCAGGTCGGCCTGGTTGCCTACCGAGACGCAGTGCGAAAAGCCGATGCCCATGCCGTACGAGCGATCGAACAGCGTGCCCATCAGCGCGCCGCTCTGGCTCACGAAGCCGATGGGCGCCTCGATCAGGCTGGGCACGTTCAGCGCCGGCGACGAGCACAGGACCAGCTTGTTGGTGGGGCTGATCAGGCCCAGGCAGTTGGGGCCGATGAGGCGCATGCCGTGTTCGGCCGCGGCCGCCACCACTTCGCGCTCCAGCGCCAGGCCTTCGGGGCCGGCGTCGGAAAACTTGGAGGTGATGATGATCCCGGCCTTGGCGCCGCGTGCCGCGCAGGCCGCGATCTCGCCCTTCACCTTGTCGCGGGGCAGGGCCATGATGACCATGTCCGGCGCCTTGGGCGTGGCGTTGATGCTGGGAAAGGTCTTCAGGCCGAACAGGGTGTCGCGCCCGGGATTGATGGGGTAGACCTCGCCGGCGTACTTGTGCTGCAGCAGGGTCTTGTAGAGCCGGCCGCCGAACTTGGTCTGGTCTTCGGAGGCACCGATGACCGCCACCGAACGCGGGTTGAGCAGGGTCTTCAGGGGCGTGGCGCAGGAAGCAGAAGTCACGTTGATCGTCCTTGGAGAAATCCGGAAATGGTTCAGGCCTTGCGCTGCGCGGCGCGGTACGCGGCCACGCGATCGCGCAGCCCGGGCCGTGCGGCCGAGCGCACCAGTCGTGCGAGGTCTTGTGCATCGCCCGTGTCGCCGTGCGGACGGCGGGCGGCATCGATGGCGGCGTGGATGGCGCGCTGCGTGTGCAGATCCAGCCGGCTCACGCGCGCTTGCAACGCTGCGCTCTCGGCATCGAGCGCATCTGCGGCAAGCTGCCGCGTAGCCAGGCCGCTTGCGCATGCGCTGGCCGCATCGATGAGCGCACCGCCTTCGATCCATTGCGCGGCGCGCGTGGCACCCACCAGCGTGGCCAGGCGCGTGGTGCCCAGCACCAGGCCGAAGCCCGCGCCGGGAAATGCAAAGCTCGCGTCGTCCACGATCCAGCGCTCGGTGCAGGCGGCAAACAGGTCGGCGCCAGCACCCATGGTGCGGCCGCGGGCCAGTGCCAGCGTGGCAAAGGGCGCGGCGTTCACGGCCTGCAGCAGCAGCTCCACGCGGGTGAAGCGGGCCAGCAGGCTGTCATCGGTTTCGCTGTCGATGTCGGAAAGGTCGAAGCCGGTACAGAAGTGCCGCCCGGCACCCGAGAGCACCAGCAGGCCCAGCTTGTCGTCGGCTGCTGCGTCTTCGACGGCTTCGGTGAGTGCCCGGACCAGCGAAGCCGACAGCGCATTGCCCTTGTCCGGCCGGTTCAGCTGCAGGTGCAGCACGCCGCCTTCGCGGGTGCTGACGAGTTCGCAGGCCGTGCTCATGCCGCAACCGCCTTGGCCCAGAGGTTGGGCGACAGCGTGTTCGAGTAGCCCGAGACGAAGTCCTTCACCTCGCCGGTGCCGGGCACGAACACATGGCGCTGGATGCCGCCGATGTTGCCGCCATACAGATGGATGCTGATCGACACCTTGTCGTCGAAGGCGTTGCGCACCACGTGGATGTCGCCCAGGGTGGGCGAAACCTTGTCCAGGTCACCGGGCAGCAACACCACTTCGGGGCCGTGGGGCGCGATGCTTCCGTCGCTGCCGCGAACATAGCCCTGGCCGCATTCGCTGCCGCGCAGCATGCCGATGATTCCCCACACCGTGTGGTCGTGCACCGGCGTCTTCTGGCCCGGGCCCCAGACAAAGCTCACGAGCGAGAAGCGGTCCAGCGGGTCGCCATAAAGCAGGTGCTGCTGGTAGTACTGCGGGTGCGGCACGGCCATGGCTTCGGGCAGCCAGTCGTCATGCGCCACCAGGGCCTGCATGAGGGGCGTGGCGCCATCGAGCAGCCGGGCCTCGTCGGCCGGGCCGGATTCCACCAGCCGCGTCATGGCCGCCACGAACTGGAGCAGGCGGCTTTCCTGTTGTTGTTGCTGCTGCGGCTGCGCCATCACGCCACCTTGGCCGCGAACTGCACGCGCACTTCCTCGGTGTGCTCGCCCAGGCCCGGCGCGGGGCGACGGATGGGAAAGCCCTGGCCGTTCAGCCTCACCGGCGAGGCAAAGGTGCGGGTCTTCTGGCCGTTGGGCAGCTCCAGCGGCTGCACCCAGCCCATGTGCTCTGTCTGCGGGTCGGCCAGGGCGGCGGCGTAGTCGTTGATGCGCGCGTGCGGCACGCCGGCTTCGTTGAAGGCGTCGATCCAGTGTGCCACCGGCTGGCGCGTGAACACGCCCTCCAGGATCTCCTTGAGCGCAGCCTGGTTGCGGGCCCGGTCGGTGGTGCTGATGAAGCGGGCATCGTCGGCCAGGCTGGGCATGTCGACCACGCCCAGCACGTCGAGCCAGAGCTTGTGGTTGCCCGCGGCAATGGCGAAGTACCCGTCCTTGGCCTGGAAGGCCTGGTACGGCGCATTGCGCGGATGGGCCGAGCCCAGCTTGACGGGGCTGCGGCCGTTGCCGAAGTACTCGCTGGTCTGCAGCGCGGCAATGCCCAGCGTGCAGCCAAACATGGGTATGTCGATGTGGGCACCGTGGCCGCCGGCGCGCACATGGGCCAGCATGGCCGAGATGGAAAACGCCGCGTACAGGCCCGAGGCAAAGTCCGACAGCGGTACGCCGCACTTCACCGGTGCGCCGCTGGGCTCGCCGGTCACGCTCATCACGCCGGCCGCGGCCTGGATGGTGAGGTCGAAGCCGCCTTCGCCCGAGCGCGGGCCGCTCTGGCCGTAGGCCGAGATGGAGCAGAACAAGAGCGACGGCTTCTCGGCCGACAGGCTGGCATAGCCCAGGCCCAGCCGGTCCATCACGCCGGGGCGGTTGTTCTCGACCACCACGTCGGCCTCCAGGATCAGGCGGCGTGCCAGCGCAACGTCGTCGGCGTCCTTGAGGTTGAGCACGACCGAGCGCTTGTTGCGGTTGAGGGAGGCGAAGTTCTCGCTGTAGCCCTCGTTGAGCGGGGGCCACTGCCGCAGGCCGTCTCCGGCGGGCGGCTCGATCTTCACCACTTCGGCGCCCATGTCGGCCAGCAGCATGGTCGAGAAAGGTCCGGAGGCGGTCGAGCAGAACTCGACCACGCGCACGCCGGACAAGGGCAGCAGGGCGGTCTGGGGGGCAGCGGTCATGGAGTGGTGGCTTGAAGTGAAAGGTGGCACGCGCCGTTGCGTGCCCTTGTCGATGCGGTCATCCTAAATGGTTCCAGTATGAACAACAATAATTCCATAAAATAGAACACTGGATGTCAATGAGTCAGTGCCGCTTCGAGCAGCCGCTGGGCCTCGGGGTGGTGCAGGCTGGCGCCGCGCAATTGGTCACGGGTCAGCACATCGGTAAATCGCCCGCCCACCATGAAGGCGACCCGGTCGCACATGTGAGCCACCACGTGCAGGTCGTGGCTCACCAGCACGAAGGCCTGGTACTGCTCGCGCCGCAGCCGCGCCAGCAGGTTGAGCACCTCGGCTTGCACCGACACGTCCAGCGCAGAGGTGGGTTCGTCCAGCAGCAGCACTTGTGGCTGCACCAGCAATGCCCGGGCGATGCACACGCGCTGGCGCTGGCCGCCCGAGAGCTGGCCAGGAAAGCGGAAGCGCACAGTGGCGGGCAGCGCCACGGTCCGCAGCGCCTCGCCGATGCGCGCCTCGTGGGCATCCATGCCGTGCACCACGAGCGGCTCGCGCAGGATCTCGTCGATGGTGTGGCTGGGGTTGAGAGCGGCCAGCGGGTCCTGGAACACCATCTGCATGGCGCGCCGGTCCGCCAGCGTGCGCCGCGCGCCGATGGCGCGGCCGGCTACTTGGATGCATCCGCTCCATTGGTTGTCGATGCCGGCCACAGCGCGCAGGATGCTGCTCTTGCCGCAGCCCGATTCGCCCACGATGCCCAGGCTGCCGCCCGCCGGCACCTCGATGGAGACACCGTTGACCACCAGCGCGCTGCCACGGCGCACCACGAGGTCGTCGATGCGCAAGGCCGGGGTGTTCAAAGTAGCCATGCCGCCTCCCGTTGAAGCACGGGCAGATCACCGCCCGGATGGTCGAGCGAAGGCCGGCACGCCAGCAGCCCGCGGGTGTAGGGGTGCGTTGCCGCGTCCATCTGGCCACCCTGCAACTCTTCGACCACGCGGCCCGCATACATAACGAGCACTCGGTCGGCGTAGCCGGCCACCAGGTCCAGGTCGTGGCTGATCAGCACCAGCCCCATGCCGCGCAGGCGCACCTGCTCGTCGATCAGATCGAGGATGCGGTGGCGCACCACCGCGTCCAGCGCCGAGGTGGCTTCGTCGGCAATGAGCAGGTCGGGCTCGGCCGACAGCATCATGGCCAGCATCGCGCGCTGCGCCATGCCGCCGGAGACCTCGTGCGGATACAACCCGGCCACGCGCTTGGGGTCGCGGATGTACACATCGGCCAGCAGCTCGTGCACGCGCCGCTGCAGCCCGAGGCGCGGCGCCTTGCCGTGCAGCTTGAGCATCTCGGCAAGCTGGCGGCCGATGGTCATGAGCGGGTCCAGGCCCTGCTTCGGGTCTTGCACCACCATCCCGATCCGCCGGCCGCGCACCGCACGCATGGCGCGGGGGCCCAGCGACAGCAGGTAGTCGCCTTGCAGGTGCAGCCGGTCGGCGGCTATCTCGGCACTGGCCGGCAGCAGGCCCAGCAGTGAGCGGAAGGTGATCGACTTGCCCGATCCCGATTCGCCCACCACTGCAATGCGCTCGCGCCCCATGCTCAGGTTCACGCCGCGCACGGCCTGCGTGCGGCCTTGCGGCGTGGCAAAGCTTATGTGTAGGTTGCGGATTTCCAGCAGCGGCTGGTCGGCCTCGCGGCCAGGGTCGGTGTTGCTCATGTGCCGCTCTCTCACTTCACGCCGGGGTCGACCACATCGCGCAATGCGTCGCCCAGAAAATTGAACCCGAGGCTGAGCATGAGGATCATCACCCCCGGCAGGGTGGAGACCCACCATGCCTCGAACACGATGGCCCGGCCCTCGGCCACCATGGCGCCCCATTCGGGCGCCGGCGGCGGCAGGCCCAGGCCCAGAAAGCCCAGGCCCGAGATGATGAGCACGATGCCCGGCGCATCCAGCGCTGCGCGCACCACGGCCGAAGGCAGGCACAGCGGCAGCGCATGGCGCAGCAACAGGCGGAGTCGCGATACGCCCATTGCCTTGGCCGCCTGGATGAATTCCGCCTGGCGCAGCGCAGCCACCTCGGCACGTGCCACCCGTGCATAGGGTGGCCAGCCCGTCAGCGCAATGGCGATGACCGCGGTCCACAGGCCCGAGCTCAAGGTAGCGGCCACGGCGATGGCGAGAATGAGCCGAGGGAAGGCCATGAACACGTCGGACAGGCGCATCAGCACCGCATCCAGCCAACCGCCCCACAGGCCGGCTGCCGCGCCGATCAGCAGGCCTGCCGGCACGCTGGCCAGCAGCACAAGCGCCACGATGGCCAGCGTGGGCCGCGCGCCGTGCACCACGCGCGAAAGAATGTCGCGGCCCAGCGTGTCGGTGCCCAGAAGATGTTGGGCCGACGGCGGCAGCAGCCGTTCGCCCAATGACTGCGTGATGGGGTTGGCCAGCGGCAGCCAGGGCGCGAGCAGGGCCGCCAGCACCATCAGGCCGACGATGACCAAGCCCGCAATGCCGATGGGGTGCATGAGCAATCGCCGCACCAGCCGGTAGACCGCGCCCAGGCGGGCCTGTGTGCGCGTGGCGGGCGTGTCGGTGGAAAACCACTGCAGGGTGGACGTGGAGCTCATGCGGAACGTGACCTCGGATCTAGGCTCGCCTGGATCAGCTCGCTCGCGATGTTCACGAGCATGAAGATGGTGCCCACCAGCAGCGTGGCGGCGAGCACCGCGGGAATGTCGGCGGCAAAGAGCGAATCGGTGATGTACATGCCCAGGCCGGGCCAGGCGAACACCGTCTCGGTCAGCACCGCGCCTTCGAGCAGGTAGGCGTAAGTCAGCGCGACGATGGCCAGGATGGGCCCGGCCGCATTGCGCAGCGCGTGGCGCCAGAGGATGGCGCTGTCGGATAGGCCCTTGAGCCGCAGCACCGTGGTGTAGTCCTGGCGCAGCTGCCAAAGGAGAAAGCTGCGCGTCATGCGCGCCACGTAGCCCAGCGCCACCAGGCCCAGCAGGCTGGCCGGCAGGACGAGGTGCGACACCGCGTTGCGAAAGGCATCCCATTCGCCGGCGAGCACCGTGTCCACCAGCATCAGGTGCGTGACGGCCGGTACCGAGTAGCGATAGGCCACGTCGAGCCGGCCCGGCCCCGCCACCCAGCCCAACTGCGCATAGAACACCAGCAGGCCGACGATGCCCAGCCAGAAGATGGGTACCGAGTGCCCCGACAGCGAGAGCATGCGGCCCAGGTGGTCTGGCAACCGGTTGGCACACTGGGCGCAAAGCACGCCTAGCGGAATGCCCAGCAGCACACCCAGCAAGATGGCCGCCGAGGCCAGCTCGAAGGTGGCCGGGAAGTAGCGCGCGATGTCTTCGCCGATGGGGTTGCCAGTGACCAGCGACTTGCCGAAATCCCCGTGCAGCATGTCGCCCACGAAGGCGCCGAACTGCTCGGGAAGTGGGCGGTCCAGGCGCAGGGCGCGGTAGACCCGCTCGTACTGCTCCTGCGAGGCGCGGTCGCCCACGATGCGCAGCACCGGGTCGGTGGGCAGCACGCGGCCCAGCGCAAAGGTCACCACCAGCAGGCCGGCCAGCGTGATGCAGGCCGTCAGCAGGGTCGAGCCCAGCCAGCGCAGGCGCTTGCTCATCGTCATCTTCATCATCGGCGCGCGGGCGCGGCCTGGTTCGGGCGCGCGCTCGGCCATGGCCGCAAGGGGCGGGCTTGCTTCACTCACTGTCTGCGGCGCTCAACGTTTCTCGATCACGTGGTAGGCGGTCGAGTCGAAGGTGATCGCGCCCCTGTAGTTGTGCACGTTCGCGCGCGTGGCAATGGGCTCCAGCTTCTGCACGATGAAGGAGAAGGGCGAGTCGTCGCGCAGGCTGCGCTGCAGATCGCCGTAGATCTTCATGCGCTTGGCGTTGTCCACCTCGTGCGATGCCGCGTTGGCCTGCGCCGTGATCTGCGGGATGAGCCAGTGCGCGCGCCAGGGCGCGTTCTTGTTGGTCGAGGTGGTGGCGTTGTCGGTGTTGCGGCTGAAGAACTCCAGAGTGGAACTCGGGTCGGAATAGTCGGGCGACCAGACGAACACGATCATGTCGTGGCGGCGCTCGCGGTAGCGGGTGAGCACCTGCGAGGGCTCGGCCACCTTCAGGTCGAGCTGGATGCCGCCCTGCGCGAAGGTGGACTGGATCGACTGCGCGATCTCGCGGTAGGGGCTGGCGCTCATCACGTCCATCGAGATGGAGAAGCCGTTGGGCACGCCGGCCTTGGCCAGCAGGGCCTTGGCCTTGGCCACGTCCAGCTTGTAGGGCTGCTCGGTAAGCGCGCCGTCGGTGCCGCTGGCCACCGGCGTCTGGTTGACCTTGTACTGGCCGCGGAACAGCTTGTTGGCGATGCCGTCGTAGTCGATCAGCCAGCGCATGGCCTGCCAGACCTCGGGCTTGGACAGGCTGGGCACGGAGGTGTTGACCGCCAGGTAGTACACATTACCGCGCGGGATCTGAACCACCTTCAGGTCGGGCCTGTCGGCAATGGCCTGCACCTGGTCGGGGTTGAGGTCGGCCGCCACGTCCACGTCGCCCTTTTCCAGCAGCAGGCGCTGGGCAGCCGGCTCGGACACGTGGCGCACGATGACGCGCTTGAGCTTGGGCGCGCTGCCGCCCTGGTAGTCGGGGAAGGCTTCCATCACCACCGCGTCCTTGGCCTTCCACTCGATCAGCCTGTAGGCGCCGGCGCCGGCCGAGCGGGTGCGCAGCCAGGCATTGCCCAGGTCACCGTTGCGCTCGTTCTCCATTACCAGCTTCCGGTCGACCACTGAGGCGATGGTGGCGCTCAGCGCGCTCAGGACCAGGTCGGTGGCGTAGGGCTGCTCGAAGCTCAGCACCAGCTTGTCGCCGTCGGCGCGCACGCGCTCCTTCACGTTGTCCTTGGTCCAGCCGAACTGGCGCAGGATGATGGCCGACTGCTTGTCCAGCAGGATGCCGCGCTGCAGCGAGAAGGCGGCATCTTCTGCGGTGAGCGGGTTGCCCGACTGGAACTTCAGGCCCTGGCGGATCTTGAAGACGATCTGCTTGCCGTCGGGCGCGGCTTCCCAGCTCTGCGCGGCGCCGGGGATGATCCTGGAGAAATCCATCGGATCGTGCTGCACCAGGCGCAGGTAGAGGTTGTTGAGGCTGTCGCCCGAGGCAATCTCGAAGGCCTCCTGCGGGTCCAGCGTCAGGAAGGCGCTGATGTCGCGCGCGATGACCAGCGTGTCGGCCGGCGTGGCGGCCCAGGCGGCCGGCGCGATCAGGCTGGCGGCCAGGGCGGTGGCGCGCAGCGCGTTCTTCAGGGTGGTGTTCATTTGAGTCTTCACGGGGTCTGGATGTGTGGTGTTTGGCGTGCGGGCTCAGTCCATCTGCGTGACGAACTTGGTCACCAGGTAGCCGTCGAAGGTCTCGCTGCCGCCTTCGCTGCCCATGCCGCTGTCCTTCACGCCGCCGAAGGGAGTCTCGGGCAGGGCCTGGCCGAAGTGGTTGATGTTGACCATGCCCGCCTCCAGGCCGTTCTGGATGCGCAGGGCGCTGCGGGTGTTGGTGGTGAAGGCATACGACGACAGGCCGTAGGGCAGGCTGTTGGCGCGCGCCAGCACCTCGTCCAGGTCCTTGAAGGGCACGCAGGCTGCGATGGGGCCGAAGGGCTCGCTCCGCATGATGCGGGCGTCGTCGGGTGGCGCGGCGATCACGGTGGGCGCGAAGAAGTTGCCGGTGCTGCCCAGCCGGTCGCCGCCGGTCTCGATGCGGGCGCCGCGCGCCTTCGCGTCGGAAACGAACTCCTCCATGGCGCTCACCCGGCGGGCATGGGCCAGCGGGCCCATCTTGGTGTCGGCCTCCAGGCCCGGGCCGACCTTGATGCCGCGGCTGACCTCGGTGAAGCGGGCCATGAAGCGATCGAAGACCGGCTCCTGGATGTAGAAGCGCGTCGGCGAGACGCAGACCTGCCCCGCGTTGGTGAACTTGAAGGCCGCGAGCATGGTGGCCGCGCGCTCCACCTCCGCGTCCTCGCACACGATCACCGGCGAATGGCCGCCCAGCTCCATGGTGCTGCGCTTCATGTGGCTGCTGGCCAGCGCCGCCAGTTGCTTGCCCACCGGCACCGAGCCGGTGAAGGACACCTTGCGTACGACGGGCGAGGCGATGAGGTATTCGGACACCTCGTGCGGCACGCCCCACACCACGTTCAGCACGCCGGGTGGCAGGCCGGCCTCGTGGAACAGGCGGGCAATGGCGACCACCGCGCTGGGCGAATCCTCCGGGCCCTTGATGATGATGGTGCAGCCGGCGCCGATGGCCGCCGCGATCTTGCGGATGGCCTGGTTGTACGGGAAGTTCCAGGGCGTGAAGGCGGCGCATACGCCGATCGGCTCGCGCAGCACGAACTGGCGCACGTTCGGCAGGCGCGGCGGGATGACGCGGCCGTAGATGCGGCGGCACTCCTCGGCATGCCAGTCGCAGTGGTCGGCGCAGCGCAGCACCTCGCCCACCGCCTCGGCCAGCGGCTTGCCCTGGTCCAGCGTGATGTTGCGGCCGATTTCCTTGGCGCGAGCGCGGCTGAGCTCGCCCACCTTGCGCAGGATCGCGCCGCGCTCGGTCGGCGACACGTGCCGCCAGGTGGCGAAGGCGCGGCCGGCCGCGTCCAGGGCGCGGTCCAGGTCGGCGCGCGAGGCATGCGGCAGCTGGCCGATGGTGCTGCCGGTGGCGGGGTCCAGCACCGGCTGCTCGACGCGGCCGCCGCCCTCGATGAATTCGCCGTCGATATAGAGCGCGAGCTTTTCGTACATGGTTTCTCCTCGTTGTGTGCTGCGGATGTGCGTGGATGTGCCGGCTTCAGGCCACGGCACGCTCCGTGTCCTGGATGTCGCGCTCCCAGGCCTGGCCCGGCATGGCGGCGAACAGGCTGCGGGTGTAGGGATGGGCGGGCGCGCGGGCAATGGCCTGCACGTTGCCGGTCTCGACGATGCCGCCCTTGTGCATGACGGCGATGCGGTCGCAGATCTGGCTGGCCACGCGCAGGTCGTGGGTGATGAAGAGCATCGACAGGCCCAGGCGCGCGCGCACCTCGCGCAACAGCGCCAGCACCTGCTGCTGCACCGAGACGTCGAGCGCCGACACCGCCTCGTCCGCCACGATGAGCCGCGGCTGCATGACCAGTGCGCGGGCGATGCCGATGCGCTGGCGCTGACCGCCGCTGAATTCGTGCGGATAGCGCTCGACCACGCCGGCATCCAGTCCCACCACCAGCAGTACCTCGTGCATGCGGCGCCTGGCTTCTGCCTCGGGCACGCCGCACAGGATGGCGTTCTCGGTGACGATGCGGCCCACCTTGTGACGCGGATTCAGCGAGGCGAAGGGATCCTGGAAGATCATCTGGATCTGCGGGCGCAGCGCCTTGAGCGCGCGGCCCTTCAGGTCCTGGACGGGCTGGCCGCGAAAGAGCAGCCGGCCGCTGTCCACGTCCAGCAGGCGCATCACGCACTGGCCCAGCGTGGTCTTGCCCGAGCCCGATTCGCCGATGAGCCCCACCGTCTCGCCTTCGCCGATGCTCAAGCTCACGCCGTCCAGCGCCAGCGTGCGGCCGCGGCTGCCGAACAGGCCCCGGCCGCGGGCGCGGTAGCTCTTGCTCACCTTGTCGATCTGCAGCAGCGGGGCCGGCGCGGCGGCAGGCGCCTGCGCTTCGGTCGCCGCACGCAGGCGCGGCACCGCATCGATGAGGCGGCGCGTATAGGGGTGCTGCGGGCTGCGCAGCACCTGCTGCGCGCTGCCGCTCTCGACCACCTGGCCCTGCTGCATCACCACCACCTGGTCGGCGATGTCGGCCACCACGCCGAAGTCGTGGGTGATGAAGAGCACGCCGATGCCGTGACGCTGCTGCAGGCGCTGGATCAGCGCCAGGATTTGTGCCTGCGTCGTCACGTCCAGCGCGGTGGTTGGCTCGTCGGCAATCAGCAACTGCGGCTCCAGCGCCATGGCGATGGCGATCACCACCCGCTGGCGCTGGCCGCCCGAGAGCTGGAAGGGGTAGCGGTGGCGCAGCGACTGCGGATCGGGTAGGTTCATCTCCTGCATCAGCGCGAGCACCCGCTGCTCGCGCCGGCGCGCATCGTTCACGCCGTGCACCAGCAGCACTTCCTCGATCTGCTCGCCCACCGTCATCACCGGGTTGAGCGCGGTCATCGGCTCCTGGAAGACCATGCCCATGCGCGAGCCCCGCAGGCGGCGCAGCGCGGCCGCATCGAGGCCCAGCAGGTCTTCGCCGGCCAGCGAGATCCGGCCGCCGACTACGCGCAGGACGCGCGGCGGCAGCAGGCGCATCACCGCATTGGCCATGACCGACTTGCCCGAGCCCGATTCGCCGACCACGCACACCGTCTGGCCCGCAGGCACTTCGAGCGACACGTTGCGCACCGCGAAGGGCCGGTCGCCGCCTTCGGGCAGGGCGATGCTCAGGTCCTGGATTTCAAGCAACTTGATGCTCATGCGGAAACCTCCGTGCTTCGCACTGCGGTGCGAGCCCCCTTCGGGGCGGCCGGGCGGGGGCTCATGCGCTTCCCCCCGCAGCACGCCGGCGCGGGCTCAGCGCCTGGTTCAGGGCGTCGCCCAGGAAGTTCAGGCCCAGCACCGTGACGAAGATCGCTACGCCCGGGATGGCCGACAGCCACCAGCTCTGCAGCAGCGTGGTGCGGCCGGCGCCGATCATGAAGCCCCAGGAGATCATGTTGCGGTCGCCCAGGCCCAGGAAGCTGATGGCCGATTCCAGCAAGATGGCCGAGGCCATCATGAGCGAGGCCGCCACCACGATGGGCGAGAGCGCGTTGGGCAGGATCTGGCGGAACACGATCCGCAGGTCCGACTGGCCGCCCAGCACGGCGGCCTTGACGAAGTCGCGCGTGCGCAGCGACAGGAATTCCGCGCGCACCAGCCGCGCCACCGAAGGCCAGGAGATGGCGCCGATGGCCCCGACGATGGAATACATCGAGGGGCCGAAGATCGCCACCATGAGCAGCGCGAGCAGGAAGCCCGGGATGGTCTGGAAGATCTCGGTGAAGCGCATCACCAAGTCGTCGACCCAGCCGCCGTGGTAGCCGGCGATGGCGCCCAGCACCGTGCCCACCAGCACGGCGACGGCGGTGGCCACCAGGCCGATCAGCAGCGACACGCGCGCGCCGTGCGCCACGCCGGCGGCCACGTCGCGCCCGAGCATGTCGGTGCCGAAGACATGGCCGGCGCTCAGCGGCGGCAGGTTGGGATCGGCCACCATGGCCCAGGGGTCGCCCGGGTAGAGCCAGCCGGCGCCGAAGGCCACGAAGAGGATGGCCAGGAGCATCAGCGTGCCGGCGACGCCGGCGGGCTGGCGAAGAAGGCGGATCAATATGTCCTTCATGACTGCAGTTCGATGCGGGGGTCCGCAAGGCTGTAGAGCAGGTCGGCGATCAGGTTGAAGATCACCACCATCACCGAGCTGACGAAGAACACCGCCAGCAGCAGGTTGTAGTCGCGCTGGAACAGCGCGTCGAAGGCCAGGCGCCCGATGCCGGGCCAGGCGAACACCGTCTCGATCAGCACCGAGCCGCCCAGCACGTGGCCGGCCTGCAGCGACACGAAGGTGATGACCGGCAGCACCGAGTTGCGCAGGATGTGCCGGCGCCACACGCGTCCCTCGGGCACGCCCTTGGCGCGCGCGGTCTTCACGAAGTCCTGATCCATTACTTCCAGCGCCGCCGCGCGGGTGACGCGGGTGTAGATGGCCACGTAGAACAGGCCCAGGGTGACGGCCGGCATCAGCAGGTGCTTGCCGGTGTCCAGCCAGGCGGCCCAGCCGCTGAGGTCGGCGCCAACGGTGCTCATGCCGTAGGGCGGAAGCCACCCCAGCTTCATCGAGAACACCACGATGGCCAGCAGGCCGATCCAGAAGAGGGGCATCGCGAAGAAGACCAGCGATCCGGCAGTGATGAGCGCGTCCAGCGCGGTGCCGGCGCGCCGCGCCGCCGCCACGCCGAGGCCCACGCCGACCGCCACCGAGAACACCAGGGCGGTGAGCGTGAGCAGCAAGGTGGCGGGCAGCTTCTCGAGCACGATCTCCTTCACCGGCCGGTTCTCCCGGTAGGAGTTGCCCAGCTCGAAGCTGAGCAGCTGCTTCATGTAGGTGAGAAGCTGCACCGGCAGCGGCTTGTCCAGGCCGTACTCCTGCCGGATGCGCTCGACGAAGCCGGCGTCTACCGCGCCGGCCTCGCCCGCCAGGATGGTCGCCGGGTCGCCCGGCGCGGCGCGGATCAGCGCGAAGTTGATCGCGATGACGAAGAGGATGACCAGCACCGCCTTGAAGCAGCGCCGGGCGAAGAAGAGGAGTCGGTCCATGCGGGCCTGTTGCGGGTCGTGGGCTGCCGGATTACTTGTCGATCCAGACGTCTGAGAAGTTCTCGTTCATGCCCAGGCCGGTGCTCACCAGGTTCTTGACCTTGGTGCGATAGACCGTGGGCATTACCATCTGGTGCGTCCAGAGGATGGGCAGGTCGCGCGAGAGGGTCTTCTGCAGGTCCGAATACAGCCTGGCGCGGTCCTCGGCCTTGGGCTCCTGCTCGGCCCGGGTCAGCAGCGAGTCCACGTCCTTGTTCACGTAGCCGTCCACGTTGGCCGCCGTGCCGCGGTTGAGCTGGTTGGTCGACAGATAGGTCTGGCTCACGCCGATGGCCGGGTCGCCCAGCAGGTAGACGAAGTTGTAGGCCAGGTCGAAGTCGCCTGCGGACACGCGCGAGAACCAGCCCGGCACGTCGGTGGCCGCGATGGTGGTCTTGATGCCCACCGCGTTCAGGCGCTCGCGGGTGTATTCGGCCAGGCGCTGCCAGGTCTCGCCGTAGGGCAGCGGCAGCAGGCGCAGGTTCACCCGCGTGCCGTCGCTGCCGGCCTTCAGGCCCATCTCGTCCAGCAGGGCCTTGGCGCGCGCCGGGTCGTAGGCGTACCTGGTTTCCACCGAGGTGTCGCGGAAGGCGTAGCCCGGCGGGAAGGGGCCGTTCACCGGCTCGCCGAAGGTGGAGAAGATGTTCTTGATGATGAACTGGCGGTCGATCGCATGGGCGATGGCCTGGCGGAAGCGCGCATCGTCGAGGGGCTTGTTGCGCAGGTTCATGTTCAGGAAGCCCACCGGCTGCAGGAACTCCCAGCCGGCCTTGGTCAGGCCCACGCCCGGGGCGGCGGCCAGCCGAGCGATCTCGAAGTTCTCCACGTCGCCGGCGCGGATCGCATCCACCTTGCCGCTCTCGAAGGCGATGGAGCGGCCCGCCGCGTCGGGCACGATGTGGAAGTACAGGTTGTCCAGGTAGGGCTTGCCCTTGTCCCAGTAGTCGGGGTTCTTTACCAGCTTGATGTAGGCGCCGCGCCGCCATTCGCCGATCTTGAAGGGACCGGTGCCGACGATGGTGTTGTTGATCGGGGTGCTGCGGTAGTCGGTGACGCCTTCGTACAGGTGCCTGGGCATGATGGTGCCGCCGGTGGCCTCGAAGATGTACATGAAGGCGGGGTAGGGCTGCTTGAGCTTGAACACCACCGTCATGTCGTCGGGCGCATCGATGGATGCCACCTGCTCCATGATGAGCTTGGTGCGCGCGAAGGTCACCGGCAGGTACTGCTTGAAGCTGAACAGCACGTCGGCCGAGGTGAAGGGCTTGCCGTCGTGCCACTTCACGTTCGGTCGCAGCTTGAAGGTGTAGGTCTTGCCGTCGGGTGAGATGGTCCACGACTGGGCCAGCCGCGGAATGGGCTCGAGCTTGGGAGACAGCGAGATCAGCCCCTCGTAGACCTTGCTGCCCACGAAGGAACTCGGCCCGAGCTTGGCGTTGCCCAGGTTGATGCCCGGCGGCTCGGGGTTGACGATGAGATTGAGCGTGCCGCCGGCGCGCGGCGCCTGGGCCGTTGCGGTGCTGGCGAGCAGGGCAGTGCCCAGAGCGAGTGCGAGTCGGCGCAGGGTTGTCATTGAAAGGGTTCCAGTCGGCAGGAATCAGTTGCGGTTGGCGGCAGCGCCGAAGTGCGCCTGCGCTGCGTCGAGCGCCTTGGCCAAGCCGTCCACCAACTCGTCGATGTGCTTTCGCTCGCTGATCAGCGGCGGGCACATGGCCACGCAGTTGGCAATGGCGCGTACGATCACGCCGTGCTCCATGGCCTTGGCCTGGATCCACGCGCCGATGGCGGCTTCGGGCGGGAAAGGCGCCTTCTTTGACTTGTCGGCCGTGATTTCCACCGCGGCAAGCAGGCCCATGCCGCGCACCTCGCCCACCAGCGGGTGGTCAGCCAGCGCGTTCAGGCGCTCGAAGAAATAGGGCGCCACGCCCTGTACGTGCGCGACGATCTTGCGTTCGCGGTAGATGTTGAGCGTCTCGATCGCCACGGCGGCGGCGACTGGGTGCGCCGCATAGGTCAGCCCGTGAGCGAAGGCGCCATGCTTGCGGCTGCCTGCCTTGAGCGCCTCGTGGATCGCGTCGGTGAGCAGCAGGCCCGAGATGGGCTGGTACGCACCCGAAAGGCCCTTGGCCACGGTCATCATGTCGGGCTTGAGCTTCAGGGCGTCGCTGCCGAACATCTGGCCGGTGCGGCCAAAGCCGCAGATCACCTCGTCCACGATGAATAGCACGTCGTACTTCTTCAGGATGGCCTGCACGCGCTCGAAGTAGCCAGCCGGCGGCACGATCACGCCGCCCGATCCGTTGATGGGCTCGGCGATGAAGGCGGCCACGGTCTCGGGTCCTTCCTTGAGGATGAGCTGCTCCAGGTTGTCGGCTAGGCGCTGCGCAAACTGCTCCTCGGTCTCGCCGGGCTGGCCGAAGTGATACAGGCTGGGGCAGTCGGTGTGCAGCACCTGCGGAATCGGCAGGTCGAAGTCGCGGTGCACGTGCACCAGGCCGGTGAGGCTGCCCGATGCGACGGTGACGCCGTGGTAGCCGTACAGGCGCGAGATGATCTTCTTCTTTTGCGGCCGGCCCAACTGGTTGTTGTAGTACCAGACCAGCTTCACAGCTGCATCGTTGGCCTCGGAGCCCGAGTTGGCGAACAACACATGGTTCAGTCCTTCGGGCGCGATGGCGGTCAGCGCCGCGGCCAGCGCAATGCCCGGCGGGTGCGAGCGATGGTTGAACAGGTGGTAGTAGGGCAACGTGTTGAACTGCACCATGGCCGCGTCGACTAGGCGCTTTTCGGAGAAGCCCAGCGAGGCGCACCACAGGCCCGACATGCCTTCGAGGTAGCGGTTGCCGTTCTCGTCCTCCACATAGCAGCCGTCGCCGCGCACGATTACGACCGGGCCGCGCTTTTCATGCGCGTCGAGGTTCGAGTAAGGATGGACGACGTGGGCAACGTCCTTTTGCCAGTTGGCGCTGGGGTTTTGGCTCATGGTGTTCGGTTTGTTGTTGGGGACAGGAGTGGGGGAGGGGCTCAGGCCGCGTTGCGCGAACGCATGTAGCCGTCCAGGAATGCATTGAGGTTCTCGCCGAGCTTCTCGACGAGATAGCCGCCTTCCTGGATGAGCACGACCGGCCCGCGGTAGCGGCCGATGCGTTCGCCTGCGGCGCGAAAGCCCTCGGTGCTGACGGCCAGGTCGGAAGACGGGTCGCCCTTGAACGGATCGAAGCCCAGGGAGACCAGCAGGGCAGCGGGCTTGAAGGCCTGGATCGAGGCCATGCCTTCGTCGATGGCGCCCAGCCAGGCCGGGTCTTCGGACTTCAGCGGCAGCGGCACGTTGAGGTTGTGGCCTTCACCTTCGCCTTCGCCGTGCTCGTCGGCATAGCCTGCGTAGAAGGGGAACAGCACGTCGGGGTCGCCGTGCACCGACACGAAGTGGACATCGCCCCGTCGATAGAAAATCGACTGCGTGCCGTTGCCGTGGTGCGTGTCGATGTCCAGGATGGCCACGCGCCCCAGCTTGCTGGCCATGTAGTTGGCCGCAATGGCAATGTTGTTGAGGTAGCAGAAGCCGCCGCCGAAGTCGGCATACGCGTGGTGGCCCGGTGGGCGGCACAGCGAGTAGGCCTCGCGCTCGCCATCGAGCACGAGCCGAGCGGCTTCCAGCGCGGCATGGGCCGAGCCGACGGCCGCCGTCCAGGTGCCTTCGGCCACAGGTGAGGAGCCCCCGGCGAGGTAGTAGCCCACCTGGCCCTGGATGCTCTGCGGACGACGGCGCGAGCTGTAGTGCGCAAAGGCGTGTGGATGGATCAGCGGCGTCGCGTTGGGCAGCGCGCGCCAGCGCTCATGGGCAGTTTCCAGAAACTCCAGGTAGCCGGCATCGTGCACCGCTTCGATCCAGCGCTGGTCCCAGCCGGTAGGCAGCACTTTTTCATGGCCCTGCGAAAGCAGCTGGGCGAGCAGCGCATCGGCGCGCTCGGGCGATTCGAGATTGCGTACCAGCGTGCCGCGCACAATGATTTCCGCAGGCGCATGCTGATGATGGGTGGGCGAGTACGTGAACTTCACTGCAATTCCTTGAGGCTGGCTGCCAGCGTACGGCGCAGCCCCCGGAATGACTTGACAGAACACGACAATCAGCGCGCCTGCACGACGCGCGGCGCTGACGCTTCACGTCGGCGCGAACGAGGCCTGGCGAAAAGCACGCGGGCTCAGCCGCGTGTAGGTGCGAAATGCGCGCGTGAAGGCGCTGGTTTCGCTGAAGCCCAGTTGATGCGCGATCTGCGTGACGGGCAGCTGGCTCTCGGCCAGCAGTTGCCGGGCCGTTTCCATGCGCACCTGCGCCAGCAGCGTCTGGAAGCTGATGCCCTTGTCCTTCAGTCGGCGCTGCATGGTTCGCGGCGTCACGCCGAAATCCGCGGCTGCCTGCTCCAGCGTCGCCTGCCCTTGCGGTGCGGCATGCGCCAGCCAGGAGCGCAGCGCATCTTCGAGCAGATCTGTCTCGTTGGGCGTGGGCATGAGGCGCTCGAGCCGGCTGCACGACTGTGCGTAGCGCTGCACGTCGGCCGATGCTATCGGCAGGCCCAGCAGCGACGACGAGAAACACAACGACGTTGACTGCGCGCCGAAGGCTACAGGCGCGCTGAAGAAGCGCCGATACGGCTCCATGAAATGCGGTTGCTCGGCCGCCAGCGTGACCTGGTCGAGCACCAGCGATTCGCCCGCGCTGCGGCGCAGCGAGCGATAGATCTTGCCCAGCGTGTAGGCCGCGTCATGGAGCCGCTCGCCCACCGCTGGGTCGTGGATGTCGTAGCTGAAGCGCGCCGTGCCAAGGGCCTGCGTCAGGCTGGTTGTGGTGCCGGTCTGGCCCACCGGGAAGTAGCGCGTGAGGGCCTGCAGTGCATCGCCCACCGTGGGCGCGTAGAGAAACAGGTTGCTGAAGATGCCGCAACCCTGGCCTTCTTGCGCGCAGGCCATGTCCAGACCCAGATGGGAGCGGCCGCTTTGCTCGGCGGCGCTGGCCAGCATTCGGGTGAAGCCCAGCAAGGAGGTCTTGCTGGGTGCGCGTGCGGGTTGCTGATGTGAGTGCGGTCGCCATCCAGCGTGCGTGGACGAACGGCCACGGCCGTCCAGCACCAGGTGGTGCACGAGTTCGGTTGCCAGTCGATTGGCTTCGGCGCTGACGGCGCCCACAACGAGACGGGTGGTCATTGCGGCAGGTTTCGGTTCGGTGCGAGGGGTGGAGTCACGCCTCGCATTGTGTTGACATGTTCCACTACACGGAACAACGGTTTTATAATTTGCAAATTACAAACGGCAAATAGGGCGAATCCGGAGGCGCCGTCGGACAGCGTTCCGAATCACCGACATGAACAACACGCTCGTCAAAGGCCTTTCCATCATCGAACTGCTGGCTCACAGCGAGCGCGCACTCGGCCTGACCGAGATCGCCGCGCAGCTGGAGCTCGCCAAGAGCAATGTCCACCGCCTGCTGCAGGCGCTGACCGAGGCGCGCTACATCGTTCGCGACGAGCGCAGCGGCCGCTACACCGCCTCGATCAAGCTGTGGGAGCTGGGCTCGGCCGTGCTGTCCAGGCTCGACCTGCGGGTGCATGCTGAGCAGGTCATGGACGAGTTGCTGGTGCGCACCCGCGAAACGGTTCACCTGTCGGTGCTCGACGGCGACGAGGTGGTCTACGTGCACAAGCTCGACAGCCCCAACCCGGTGCGGGCCTACACCCAGATCGGCGGGCGGGCCAAGGCGTCGTGCGTTGCCACTGGCAAGGCCATGCTGGCTTTCCATTCGCCGGCCCTGCTCGAGCGCTTGTCGCAGAACCTGCATCCGCACACGTCCAGGAGCATCGTCGAGCCGGCTCGCTTCCTGCAGGAAATGGCGCGCATCCGGGTGCAGGGCTATGCGCAGAACAAGGGCGAGTGGAACGAGAACGTGTGCGGCATAGCCTCGCCCGTGATCGACGTCAGCGGGCAGGTGGTGGCCGCGCTGGGCCTGTCGGGGCCCAAGGACCGCTTCAAGCCGGCGCAGGTCAAGGAGTTTGCGCCGCTGGTGGTCGAGGCCGCTGCGCAGATCTCGCGCCGGCTGGGGGCGCGCGACGCCCTGCCGGTTTGGCGTTGAGTTCTGCATAACAGAACATTCGATCTAAATAACGGAAACCTCTAGCATCCCGATTTTGTTCTTGTCGCGCGAGAAGCGCACCGGATTCGGGTCGCCATGAGCCAACGTGAATTGACTGCAGCCCATTGGGGCGTGTACGAAGTGGATCGAGATGTGCAGGGCCGCGCGCAGGGTCTGCGTGGCCTTCCCGAGGACCCCGATCCTTCGCCGATCGGGCTCGCGATGTGGGACGCCTATCGCGACCCGGTCCGCGTGCAGTGGCCGGCGGTGCGGCGCAGCTGGCTGCTCGAAGGCCCGGGTGCACGGCCCGAACTGCGCGGGCGCGAACCTTTCGTGCGGGTGCCGTGGGCCCAGGCCATGGATCTGGTCGCGCGCGAACTGGAGCGCGTGCGCGGCGCGCACGGCAACCAGGCCATATTCGGTGGCTCGTACGGGTGGTCGAGTGCCGGGCGCTTTCACCATGCGCAGAGCCAGGTGCACCGCTTTCTCAATGCCCTGGGCGGCTACGTGCGCAGCGTCGACAGCTACAGCCTGGGCGCGGCCCGGGTGGTTATGCCGCACATCGTGGCACCGATGGACGAGCTCATGGCAAGCCACCATGGCTGGGACGTGATGCAGGCAAACACGCGCCTGCTGGTCTCCTTCGGCGGTGTGCCTGCCAAGAACAGCCAGGTAACGGCGGGCGGTGCGGCCGAACATCGGGTGCGTGCCGGATTGGCCGGCCTTGCCGCTGCCGGCTGCCGGCTTGTCAACTTCAGCCCCGTGCGCGACAACTTCGACGCACCGGAGGGCGCGGTGGAGTGGATTGCGATTCGCCCCAACACCGATGCCGCCGTGATGATGGCCCTGGCCTGCGAGATCGTGAGCGCCGGCCGGCATGACCTGGCGTTCTTGCAAAGCCACTGCGTGGGCTTCGAGCAGTGGGCCGATGAGCTGAGTGGCCGCCACGATGGCGTGACCAAGGATGCGGCGTGGGCCGAGGCGATCAGCGGCGTGCCCGCGTCGATCATCCGCCAGCTCGCGCAAGACCTGTGCAGCGTGCGCTCGCTCGTCAATGTCTCGTGGTCACTGCAGCGGGCAGAACACGGCGAGCAACCCTTCTGGGCGGCGGTGGCGCTGGCCAGTGTGGTGGGACAGATCGGCCTGCCCGGCGGTGGCTTTGGCGTGGGCTATGGCGCGGCCAACATCCTGGGCAGCCCGCACACCAAGTTCGCCGGCCCGACGCTTCCGCAGGGCAGCAACGCGGTGAAGGACTTCATCCCCGTGGCGCGCATTGCCGACATGCTGCTCAAGCCCGGAGCCCCTTTCGACTACAACGGGCAGCAGTACCGCTACCCGGACATCCGCCTGATCTACTGGGCAGGCGGCAACCCCTTCCATCACCACCAGGACCTCAACCGCCTGGCCCTGGCATGGCGCAAGCCCGAGACCATCATTGCGCACGAGCAGGTGTGGAACGCTCACGCCAAGATGGCCGATATCGTGCTGCCGGCCACTTCCACGCTGGAGCGCGACGACATCGGCTTTGCAACGCGCGAGCCGCTGATGGTGGCGATGAAGGCGCTGGCCGCCGCGCCGGGCGAGGCGATGGACGACTACGACATCTTCGCGGCCATTGCGCGCCGCCTGGGCGCCGAGCAAGCTTTTACCGAGGGCCGCGATTCCGCTGCGTGGCTTCGCCACATCTACGAGGAGTCAGCCCAGCGCAGCAAGGGCGTCGCACTGCCGGCCTTCGACGAGTTCTGGCGCGCGGGCGAGTTCCGCTTGCCGCCGGCTGCGCGCCCGGTCGTGATGCTGGAGGACTTTCGCGGCGATCCGCAGGCCCATCCGCTGAAGACGCCCAGCGGGCGCATCGAGATCCACTCGCAGCGCATTGCGTCGTTCGGGCTCGACGATTGCCCGGGGCATCCTGTGTGGCGCGAGCCCACGGAATGGCTGGGCAGCAAGGCGGCGCGGGTGCATCCGCTGCACCTGATCTCCGACCAGCCGCACACCAAGCTGCACAGCCAGCTGGACTTCTCGCGCTACAGCCTGGGCAACAAGGTGGCACAGCGCGAGCCGGTGGTGATGCATTCGCAGGATGCGCAGGCGCGCGGCATCCGCGACGGCGATGTGGTGCGCGTATTCAATTCGCGCGGCGCCTGCCTGGCCGGTGCTCGCGTCGATGACAGCACCATGCCCGGCGTGGTGCGCATTGCCACTGGCGCCTGGTGGGACCCGAGTGCCGTGGGCGAGGCCGATGCGCTCGACCGGCATGGCAACCCCAATGTGCTCACGCAGGACCGCGGGGCTTCGCGGCTGTCGCAAGGCTGCAGTGCGCAGTCCTGCCTGGTCGACGTGGAACTGTGGTCCGGCGCCGTGCCGCCGGTGCAGGCTTTCGCGCTTCCGCGCTTCGAGCCGCAGGCCTGATCGATCCGAAGGCGCCGGGCGCGTGGCTAGTGGCTCAGCGCGCCCACTGGCCGATCAGGTGGTTGACCACCAGGCCGCCAACCAGCAGCCAGCCAAAGAGCATCGAGGCCAGCCACATCGGCCGCGTGCCCGCGCGCCGAAGCGTCGAGACATGCGTCGTCAGGCCAAGCGCGGCCATGGCCATGGCCAGCAGCAGGTCGTCGACGGTGATGGCTGCGTGCTTCAACGATGCCGGCACGTCGACCAGGGAATTGAACGCAGCCACGGCAATGAAGCCAAAGGCGAACCAGGGCACCGTGATGCGCGTGCGGCCGGCCTGCCCGTTGGCGGCGGTCTTCGAGCCCCGCGACAGCAGCAGCGCCACGACCACCAGCACCGGGGCCAGCATCATGACTCGCAACATCTTGGTGACGACCGCTGCGTCCGCCGCCTCTTGCGAGACGGCGCCGCCGGCCACCACCACCTGGGCCACTTCGTGCACCGTCGAGCCCACGAAGACGCCGTATTCGCGGGCGCTCCACTGCAGCAACCCGTGATCGACACCCAGGTGATAGATCGCCGGCCACAGGAACATGGCCAGCGTGCCGAAGGCGACCACCGTGGCCACGGCAATGGTGGCCTGCTCCGCACGGCCCTTGACCACCGGCTCGGCGGCCATCACCGCCGCGGCGCCGCAGATGGAACTGCCGGCGCCGATCAGCAGGCTGGTTTCGCGGTCCAGGCCCAGCACCCGGGTGCCGATCCAGTAGGCGGCCAGGTAGGTGCTCGAGAGCATGATGACGTCGACAAGCACGCCGGACACGCCAATGGAAGCCACCTCGCCGAAGGTCAGGCGCATGCCGTAGAGCACGATGCCGGCGCGCAGCAGCTTGGTCTTGGAAAATCCGATGCCGTGGCCGGCCCTGGCGGCCAATTTCGGATAGACGGTGTTGCCCACCAGCATGCCGATCGCGATGGCCAGGGTGAGCGTGCTCAATCCGTGGTTGCGAAACCAGGGGACCGTCCCCAGCCAGAACGCCGCCGCGGCAACAGCGGCGGCGAGGATCAGGCCCGGGGCCAGGGAAGGGGAGGCAGTCGGAGCTGCTGGTTGCCCAACGAGCGGGCTAGCAGGGCGGCTGGAGGCGGACATGAAGGCTTCTTCGGTTGCTTGAACGAGAAAGCGATCTTGGCCGTGGCGGCTTGAATTGAAAAACGAGTTATATCGATATGATCAACTCATCTTATGAGTAAGGCGGCTCAATGAGGCTCACTCTTAGGCAATTGCAGATCTTTTCCGCGATCGCAGAGCTGGGCAGCACCACCGCGGCCGCAGCCAGCATTCCCCTGTCGCAGTCGGCCACCAGCGCCGCGTTGGCCGAGCTCGAATCCTTGCTCGATGCGCCCTTGTTCGACCGGGTCGGAAAGCGCCTGGTGCTCAACGAAACCGGGCGGGCACTGCACCTGCGGGCTCGCGTGGCGCTGAATGCGGCGATGGAAATCGAGCGCGACTTCGGGGTGGGCGACAGCGCCAGGAGCACCTTCCTGCCCGCGCAGATCCGCATCGGCGCCAGCACCACCATCGGCAACTACGTGATGCCCGTTCGCATTGCCAGGTTGCAGCGCGAGCAACCTGGCATTGCCGTCGAAATGCGCATCGGGAACACGCAGGAAGTGGTCAATGCCGTCCTGCGCATGGAGGTGGACGCCGGCCTGATCGAGGGCCCGTGCCACTCCGAAGGCCTGGACGTCCAGCCTTGGGGCACGGACGAGATGGTGATCGTCGCCGCAGCGGATCATCCGCTGGCCAGGCTCGGCCGCGCAGTGACGGCGCAGGAGCTGGGGCAGGAGCGCTGGCTCCTGCGCGAGATCGGATCGGGAACGCGCGAGTTGCTCGATCAGCTCCTGCTGCCCCATCTTGGCGGCTTCGCATCGACCACCCAGCTGGGCGATACCGAGGCCATCAAGCAGGCCACGGCCGCGGGGCTGGGCATTTCATGCCTGTCGCTGTGCGCCGTGGGCGACCAACTGGCGCTGCGTCGACTGGTGGTGCTGCCGACGACGCTTCCGCCATTGACCCGCGCCTTCTATCGCATCCGTCATCAGTTCAAGAGCTTCTCGGCGCCCTTGGGTGCGCTGCTGGAATCTTCGTAGCAAGCGAGGCCGGGCGCTGCCGTGCCGTGCTGCCGCAGTGCAGCGCTCAGGCCAGGGCGGGCTGGCGGTTCAAGTCGGCCAGCATGCCCGGCATGGTGATCAGGCGCAGCGTTTTTTCGCTTGCCGTTTCGGAGTCGCACAGAAAGCGGAGGTCGCAGTCACCCACGGTGATGGTGTCGCCATTGCACAGCAGCCGCTGCGAGATGCGCAGGCCGTTCACGAAGGTGCCGTTGCGGCTGCCGATGTCGATGATGGTGTATTGCTCGCCGTCCCAGTCGATGAGCGCGTGCTTGCGGCTAACGCGGTCGCGGTCGACCACCAGCGAATTGGTTGGATTGCGGCCGATGGTGGTCATGCGTCCGCTGATGTAGACCTGCTTGGCGCTGCGGTCCTTGCTCATGATGATGAGTCTTGGCATGGTGGCTGTAAGTCGAATCTCTGAAGTAGATGTACCGACTTTACGAAGGGCCATGCGATGGCCAATGAATGAAGAGAGAGGACTTTTGGTCTCTTCTTCAGGTTCGTCCCCGAGCAGTGTGCGATTTGCCGCAATGATCTCGAAGAGAAGTTTTTTGTGGATGCCTTGAAATCTGTGCCATAATCGAAGGCTTCGCGGTTAGCGCACTTCGAGTCATCAAATTCGAAGTTTTGCCCAAGTGGTCACATTTGAGCATGCTATAATCGCAAGCTGTGCGGCTGTAGCTCAGTTGGATAGAGTACTTGGCTACGAACCAAGGGGTCGTGGGTTCGAATCCTGCCAGCCGCACCAACTTCTTCGAGGGTTAGAACGTGAAAACGTTCTAACCCTTTTTCTTTTGCGCGATGGGTTGAGCCATCGACTCAGTGCCTGTGGTGACCGTGCACCACCGCATGCCCCGCACCACGCGCAATCAGCCAACGGTTGGCCGGATACGCAACAGCTCCCGCCACGACCAGTGAGAACGCCAGTGCGCCCCAGAACAGCGGCTGCGCCAGGCTTGCATCCATGGCGCCGGGCACGGCCATCATCACCAGGTTGTCCACGACTTCCATGATGGCAATGGATACGGTGTCGGCTGCGAGCGCGACCTTGGCGGCCTGACGCAAAGGCATGCCGGCGCGCAGCAGCGGCGTCATCGTGAACGCATAGCCGAATGCAAAGGCGAGGGCGGTGGCCAGTGCAATGGTCTCGCCGTTCGACAGTCCCAGGGCCGTGCCGATCACCATGCCCAGCACTTCGCCCACCGCACACCCGGACAGGCAATGCAGGGTGGCCCAGAACGCCGTGACGTTCAGGCTGGGCGAAGCCGCGGGCGAAGAGCCTTCATGGTGATGGCCGTGGTGTGCGTGCATGGCGTGGTGGTTGTGATGTCGACCGTTGTTGTTCATGACGTCTCCTTGTTGAGGTGGCGCAAGTCTCAACCTTCACATCATGAGAGGGTCAAGCGGTTTTTTCTTGTCTCGGATCTTGACCTTGCCACGATGCAAGGCACCAGAGTCGGCAACCCACAAGAGGCAGTCAGGAACTTAGTGTGTGAGGCATACGATGACCCCCAGGAGCATGTATGCCAAGCAAGAAGAAGCCGGCGACGCAGTTGCCGGCGATCCCTCAAGAACTGAT
>JAFEEG010000013.1:70122-82624 GCA_018241225.1 Pseudomonadota bacterium | reverse complement strand
CGGGATAGCGCTTCTTAGTAGCGCGCGAGAACGCCGGTGAAATCGACGTCCTTGGCCACGTATACGTTGACTACCGTGCCCTGGTTGATGGTGACCGTGGCCGGCTGGTTTGCCGAGCGCCGCACCGCCTGTCCCGCCAGGTTCTGAAGCGTCTGTGCGGTGTAGCTTTCGTAGGGCGACTGCACGGCCAGGCCGCCCGCGCTGATGGTCGTGCTTTGCGGACCGTTTTCGGCGGCGGCGTACTTGAAGGCGTCGGCCAGCAGGCTGACCATCAGGGCCGAGGCGATGCGGCGGGGCCAGTGCTCGTCCAGCTCTCCGGGATGGCCTGCGCCACCGAGGTTGTCCACGCCGGGGCTGGCCATGTTCACGTCGACGCCTGTGGGCGTGATGATGCGGTCCCACACGACGGCAACACGCGAAGTGCTGGGCTCCATGTCGTACTTGCCGAGCACCTTCGATCCCTTGGGCAGCAACAGCCGCTTGCCGGTCACGGAGTACACCGGTTCGGTCACGATGCAAGACGTGAAGCCGGGCAGGTGACCAGGCGCGTTTCGAGCACGCAGCGGATGTAGGTGCCGCGCACCATCAATGCATCCGAGTGCACCAGCGGCTGTGCGCTCGATACCGCGGCCAGCGCCTTGGCGCGGTAGGCTGCATTGGAGGGTTGGCCTTGGTCGGCGCCAGGCGCGGCCCCGCCGGGCAGGCCGCCAGCGCCGTAGGGGCCGTTTTGCGCGGAGGCGCCTGCGTCAGAGGCGACCGTGACGGTGCCACCGGCAGACGCCATTCGGCGCTCCATCAGGGTTGGCGCGTGCGGGCCCGATGCCACGTTCTGCGGTGCTGGCGCAATGGGGGGCAGAGGCGGCAGGCTTGGCTGAGCCAAGGGAATGGCATCGACCTGCTTGAGTACTGGCGCTGGCGCGGGCGCGGGCGTTGGCGGAAGGGCAGGCGCTGCAGGAACGCTCACCACTTCTTCCTTGGGCTTGGTCTGCTTCTCGGACTGCAGCACATTGGTGAGTGCCCAGATGGCGGCCACGCCCAGCAGCAGGACCAAGGCCAGCAGGAAGCCGAGCGCACGTCGGTTCATGCGCTGCATTTCGCTCGATTTCAGCTCGGGGGCGCGCGCGTCGAGGTCGGGTGCGCTGTCGCCCGCCTCGAACTGCGCGGCGTAGGGGTTGTTGCCCGTGGTGGTAGAGGCTTGTGCGTTCACTTGCTGGTGTTCCTGCGAAGTCCCACGACGTTGTCACCGTGGCGGATGACCAGGTAGGGGTAGGTGCCGTGGACCACGATGGCGTTGCCTTCGACGGTGGTGTTGATCACCGCGTCCGCGTCGTGCTCCTGTTGCCGCATGTACACGGCAGGGAAGTTGCCCGTGGGAAACTGCTTGAGGTCGCTCATGCGAATGTAGGTGAAGCGGCCGTCGTCGTACACGTTGACGGGCACCAGCCAGGGCGCCTCGGTGCTCTTGCTGGCGTAGTCGTAGTTGAAGTTGTAGCTGCGGTCGCGCAACAGCGCCGTGCTCAGCGCAGGCGTCTCGGCGGCGGCGCGGGTCTCCTTGGAGAACGTGGTGTCGCCGGGGTAGCTGAACTTGACTCGGTACTGCACGCCGGCATCGCGCGCCTGCTGCAGCGTGCGCCAGTCGGTGGCCACTACCTTCAACTCGAACATGTAGGAATGAGTCGCCGTGCGGATCATCATGTTGGTGTCCACGTCGACGTTCTTGGGCTTGAGGTAGAACACGTTGTCGCGCCGGCTCAGGTCCCAGCCACTGCTGAAACCCGTGCTGAAGTCGAGGATCTTTTCTTCGGGGCTGAGTTCGATCTGGGTGGTGATGCCCAGGCCGGTGCGCAGCGTGTAGATGCGCTCGGGCGCGTATTCGTATTCCTGGACGGCCTGGGCATAGGCGCCGGGTGCGGCGCTCATCAGGAGCGCGCCGGCCGCAGCGGCCAGCATCCATCGGTGGTGCTTGTGAGGGGTGTTCATCGCTGACGTGCTCCTTGCGGTGCAGCGGCGGGGGCTGGGGGGATTGGTGCTGGCGCAGGGGCCAGGCTGTAGGGCGCTGGGGGAACGCCGGGTTCGACGTCCGGGGGCACGGCGGGTGCTGCGGCCTCCGGCGCCTTGGGTGTGACGGGGAACGCGGCTGGCGGGGCCGATGAGAAGTCAGTGTCGACGCGGTAGTCGGTAACCTGGAAGCCGAGCGGGTTCTCGATGCGCTGGCGCTCGCTCATCTTCAAGTTGGACTTGTAGGTGAAGGCCAGCGTTGCAATCTTGCTGTCCAGCGGCTGGGTGGCGCCGTTCTGCTTGTCGTAGACGGATCTCTGGAAGCGAACCGTGGCCCCTTTGGGCGGCTGCCCGTCGCCACCGCCGATCAGGGTGAGGCTGGAGATCTGTACCCGGATTGCGCGTCCCTTGCCGTAGATCTTGTACGGGTTCTCGGGGTTGAGCGCCGCGTACAGGCCGGTGTAGCCCGAGGCCACGTCGGGCGATGCCATGGTCAGTACCGTGGTCCAGTCGCGCAGGTTGGTGAGTGCCAGGTCGTAGGACTCGCGAGCCAGCACGAAATGCGCAACGTTGCTGCGGTTGATGGCCTCGCTGGTGGTCACGCGCTGCAGGGCAACGTCGTCAGTCAGGCGGGCGACGGTGCTGGTGCCGGTGTAGGCGTCCGCCATGACCAGGTACGGCACCTTTTCCTTGAGCGGCAGCAGGTAGAAATACCCGCCCAGCAGGATCAGCGACATCACCATGGAGCCGCCGGCGACCCACCACGCACGGCGCTCGCCGCGCCTGGCCATGTCGGCTACCGTGAGTTCGAAGTCGACGGAGCGCGAAACGGCTTCGTCGATCGTCCGACTGGACGTTTTCCTGAACATCACCGCTGCCCTGCTGGAGTCACTGCGACGGCGGGCAGGACCTGGATGCGTTGCGCGTCGGCGGCCACAGCCACGCCTTGCGGCATGTAGATGGCGCTGAGCAGTTGCACCGCTTCCTGCAGGTCGGTCGTGCGAATCTGCCCGACGGGCTGGTACAGCGTGAAGTCCGAACCCAGCTGGTAGTTGAGCTGGCGACCGCTGTCCGCAGCCCAGCGGCGCAGCATGGCCTGCAGCGTGCCGTCCAGTGGCGAGGCGTAGAAGGTGTACGCAGCGGCCAGCGGAATCTCGGTGGGTGCGTTCTGGAACCGGTTGACCGGCATCCACGCGCCGCCGAAGTCCTTGGGCGCCGGAGCACCGCAGGCTGCGAGGGTGACAGACGCGAACAGAATTGCCGCGAGCCGGACGGCACGCGGTTGTGTCTTTTGAACACTCACTTGACTACACTCCCTTGGCAATTGCTGACCAAATGTCAATACAATTCGCCTATATTTTTTGTAACTATCGGCTCGGAGCATAAGCCGAGAAGTGGCTCGGCGCTCGATTTATTAAGTGAAATGTTTGCAATATCGAGGCAAGCTTCCGCTCGTAGCGTTCGGCGATACTTCTACTGACGTGCCTTGCTGCGCCGAATCGGCTGTGGCATGTGCGCATCGGTCCGGCAGCTTTGCGGTATCGTCGCAAGCTGTCCCAGCAGCCGGCAGTGCCGGCATGCCCGAGTGGTGAAATAGGTAGACACAAGGGACTTGAAGTGAATTTGAGCCCTCCGCCAGGGAAACTGCGGAGGTGAAGCCCGTCAAAGTCGGCGAACGCCCTGGTGCCATAGGCACCGAGCCAACGCCGAGCCAAGCCTGCAGTTGTGCGCTTCGATCAGGAAGCGGCACATGCTGCGTGGAAGGTGTAGAGAGCAGACGGCGGGCGCCTAAGGCAAGGTTTTCCAGAGTTGGATGACCAGGCTATGGCGAAGGCGTGCTCCAGACCACGAACGGCCGCTTGCCAGGCAAGGCAGGCGGGCCGGCGGCGAAAGTCGAAGTGGCATGAAAATCCCTCGACTTCGCGGTCGTGCCGGTTCGATTCCGGCCTCGGGCACCATCTTGCCGTTGCTGCGCGTGCGCCTTGCGCCGCCGCGGGCGACAGGCGTCGTATCATGCTTCGAAAGTGACACGGCAATGCCCGCGTTTCAGGGAGAGCGGCTCGATTAGAATCATCGGCTTTTCTTTACTGACTGGGGCGTATCGGCTCAGGGCTCGGAAGCTCGATTTTTCGGATCGGCTTCGAGGGTCGGGCCGGGTCACCGCAACACAGACAAAGGGAGCACGACATGTCCCGCTATAACGCCCCATTCGAGATCCATGTGCACGGTGACATCCCGCTGCGCACGGACGTCAACTTCTCGCAGATCCAGGAAGCGCTCAAGCCCCTGTGGGCCTACGCCGGCGCCAAGTCGCTCGCCGACGGCGCGGCAAGCAGCTACGAAGAAGAGCCCGGCATCCGCTTCGACCAGAAAGATCACATGCTGCAGATCTGCTGGACGGTGGCAGGCGACGAAGACTTCCGCCATGCCCTCGACGAGATGTGCATGGGCGTCAACGAGCTGGCCGAGCAGGGCGCCGCGATCGAAGTCACCTTCTACGACACCGACTACGACGAGGAAGAGGGCGACCCCAACGAGGAATCGCGCGACGACTTCGTCATGCTCTTCGTCGGCCCCAATCCGGCCGCCATCATGCAGGTACAGCGCGACCTGCTGGTGGAAGACGTGGTGAACCTGATGGAGCGCCACTTCGAGGGTGCCGAACTGGGCGGCGTGGTGGCCGAGATCGACAAGCTCTTCTCCGATCGCTTCGACGCGCTGGTCAACTCGCTGGAAATCGGCAAGCCCCCGCGCGGTAGCGGCGGCGGCAGCGGTGGCGCGGGTGGCGGCAGCCACGGCGGCGGTCGCCGGCCTCGACACCTGCACTGATCCACGCCCGGGCCCTGCGCGGCCTGCCGTGCGCCGCGTCGCGCAATCGTGCAACGAGGCTCGGATATGCTCCCGGCAAACTTTGTTTCCTGGAGGCGCCGTTGGCCCTGTTTCCCGAGTCAGCCCTGCAAGCCGGCGTGCGCAAGCGCGAGGTATTTGGCTGGGCCATGTACGACTTCGCCAACTCCGGCTACACCACCGTGGTCATCACGGCGGTGTTTGCCGCCTACTTCGTGGGTGGCCTGGCCAAGGGGGCGGCCTGGGGGCCGCTGGCCTGGACCGTTGCGCTGAGCATTTCCTACGCCATCGTCATGTTCACCATGCCCGCCATCGGGGCCTGGGCCGACCAGCATGCGGCGAAAAAGCGGCTCCTGATGCTCTCCACCGCCGGCTGCGTAGTTTCTACCGCCGCGCTGGCCTTCACGCCGGGCATGGCGGGTACGGTGGGCGGGATTGCGCTGGCCATGCTGGTCATCGTCGTCTCCAACACCTTCTACTCCTACGGCGAATCGCTTACCGGCGCCTTCCTGCCCGAACTGGCCACGTCAGAGGGCATGGGCAAGGTCAGTGGCTGGGGTTGGGGCTTTGGCTACGTGGGCGGCATGCTGACGCTGGGCATCTGCCTGGCCTATGTGCTGTGGGCGCAGGCCAGGGGCCTGCCGGCCGCGCACTTTGTGCCGGTGACCATGCTTGTCACCGCGGGCATCTACGCGGCTGCGTCGTGCGTGACCTTCTCCTTGCTGCCCGAGCGCGCCCAGCCGCAGCCCGCGCGCGGCGAGGGCAGTGCGTGGCGGCGCCTTCGCAAGACCTTCAGCGAGGCCAGGGCGCACCGCGACTTCATGTGGTTGCTGGCTTGCACCGTGTGCTACCAGGGCGGCGTGGCCGTGGCGATCACGCTGGCGGCAATTTATGCCGAGCAGGTGATCGGCTTCGTGCCGCACGAGACCATGGTGCTCATCTTCGTGCTCAACATCGCCGCGGCGTTGGGTGCCTTCGGCTTTGGCTACGTGCAAGACCGCATCGGCCATCGCCTTGCATTGGGCCTGACGCTGATCGCGTGGATTGCGGTGTGCCTGGTGGCGGCCACGGCCACGAGCAAGGGGCAGTTCTGGATCGCGGCCACCATTGCGGGGCTGGCCATGGGCTCGAGCCAGTCCGCGGGGCGCGCGATGACGGGCGTGCTGGCGCCGCCACGGCAGTTGGCCGAGTTCTTCGGGCTGTGGAGCTTTGCAACGCGGCTGGCCAGCATCGTGGGGCCCATGGGCTACGGCCTGATCACCTGGGCGACCGGCGGCAACCAGCGCATTGCGATCCTGGCCACCACGGGCCTGTTCGTGGCGGGCATTGCATTGCTGCTGCCCATCGACATGCGGCGCGGCCGCACCGTCGCGCTGGCCGCCTGACCGGGGCGCGCGGCCGTCGGTGCCGCGCGTGACTCAGTTGGAGTTGGCCATGTGGTACTGGTGGCCGTCAAAGCGCAAGGTGCTCTCGCTGAATCGCGGCAGTTCGCTGCTTTCCACGCATTCGTCGCCCTGCAGTTCGTTGACCGAACTCGATTCGGTCTGGCGTACCTGCAGGTCGGCCACACCCTTGCCCTCGGCTGCAGCCAACGGCGCCACCGAGAGCTGGCGCTCCTGCTTTTCGAAGTGGCCGGCACAACCGGGGCCCCAGTGGCCGCGCTCGCGGCGGGTCTCGAACTCGTCGAGCAATAGGCGCAACTGGTTGCCACGGTCCAGTGCGTACAGCGAGAGTGTTTCGCTCGAGGCCGGCTGGTCCGCAGCCATGCTTCGCCGGTAGATGCGCAGGCCGAAGCTCTGCAGTTGCGCGGACAGGCGATAGCGGGCCGTATCGAACTCGATGTCGCTCACGGCCATGGCGTCGGTGCCGCGGCTGGGCACGCTCTGTCGCTGGCGAGCCACGATGGTGCTGCGATCGCTGTTGCCGTTGTCGGGCTGCTGCACCACCAGGATGTCCAGGTCCAGCGTGCCGGGCGCGGCGCCTTGGGTTGGCAGCACCACCACGCTGCGGCCGAGGTGTCCGTGCCACGGATGGCAGACGGTCAGCTCATGAATCAGCATGCGTTGGGTCCCGGCCTTCTCGTGCAGACGTTCGGCCAGGCCGCTCTGGCATGCGGCATGCGCGCTGGCATGCAGCGCGACCAGGAAAACAAGAAGGGCCGCGCGCTGCATCGAAGGGACGATCAGTTGAGCGCGATGCCCACGGCCTGCGCGTGCAGCCAGCGCGCCGCAGCCGCGTCGAGCGACGCCGCGTCGCCGCTGCTCAGCAACTGCAGCGAGCCAGTCGGATCATCGCCGGCAAGCTGCCCCTTGGCCGCCAGCAAGCGACGCGTCTGCTGTGCCACAGGCTGGCCGGTTTCGATCAGGCGCACCTGAGCACCGGCAAGCCGCTTCAGGTCGGCGGCAATGAAGGGGTAGTGCGTGCAGCCCAGCACCAGCGTGTCGATGTCGTCGGGCTGGTGGCCGAAACGGCCGAGGGCTCCGACATATTGCGCAGCCAGCGACTGGATGGCGGCTTCGTCCAGCCTTTCGATTGCGCCGGCCAGGCCGTCGCACGGCACGAGGCTGAAACGCACGCTGTCGGACTTCAGGCTGTCGTGCAGCGCCTTGAACTTGCCGCTGGCCAGCGTGCCGCGGGTTGCCAGCACACCGACGTGGCCGGTTCGGGTTGCCGCGGCCGCCGGCTTGAGGGCCGGCTCCACGCCCACGATGGGCAACTCTGGATAAACGGAGCGCAGCAGGCCGATGCCCGCCGCCGTGGCGGTGTTGCAGGCCACCACCAGCGCCTTGATGCCGTGTTCTTCGACCAGCTGGCGCGCGATGCCCAGCGTGCGTTCGATGACGAAGGCGTCGCCACGCTCGCCATAAGGCGCATGCGCCGCGTCGGAGAAATAGATGAAGCGCTCGCCCGGCAGCTCGGCCTGCAGCGCGGCTAGCACGCTCAAGCCGCCCACGCCGCTGTCGAATACGCCAATGGGCGAGTCGCTACTCATGCGCAGATGTTTTCTTTGGGGGGAATTTGCGGCCGCAACCAAGGCGGCCGCGTCCAGGCTCAGGCCGTTTCCAGCGCAATGCCCTTGAATTCGCCGCTGGCGATGCGCTTGCTCCACTCGGCCGGGCCGGTGATGTGCGCGCTGGTGCCGCCGGCGTCCACCGCCACGGTAACGGGCATGTCGACCACGTCGAATTCGTAGATGGCTTCCATGCCAAGGTCTTCGAAGCCGACCACCTTGGCGTTCTTGATGGCCTTGCTCACCAGGTAGGCAGCGCCGCCCACGGCCATGAGGTAGGCGCTCTTGTGCTTCTTGATGGCCTCGATGGCGACCGGGCCGCGCTCGGCCTTGCCGATCATGGCGATCAGGCCGGTTTGCGCCAGCATCATCTCGGTGAAGCCGTCCATGCGCGTGGCGGTGGTGGGGCCGGCGGGGCCCACGGCTTCGCCGGCAATGGGGTCGACCGGGCCCACGTAGTAGATGACGCGGTTGGTGAAGTCGACCGGCAGTTTCTCGCCCTTGGCCAGCATGCCCTGGATGCGCTTGTGCGCCGCGTCGCGGCCGGTGAGCATCTTGCCGTTGAGCAGCAGCGTTTGCCCCGGCTTCCAGCTGGCCACCACCTCGGGCGTGAGCGTGTTCAGGTCGACGCGGGTGCTCTTTTGCGTGTCGGGCGCCCATTCCACCTTGGGCCACAGGTCCAGCGAGGGTGCGTCGAGGTACACGGGGCCGGAGCCGTCGAGCACGAAGTGGGCGTGGCGCGTGGCCGCGCAATTGGGGATCATGGCCACGGGCTTGCTCGCCGCGTGGGTGGGGTACATCTTGATCTTGATGTCCAGCACGGTGGCCAGGCCGCCCAGGCCTTGGGCGCCGATGCCCAGGGCATTGACCTTCTCGAACAGCTCCAGGCGCAGCTTCTCGACGTCGCTCAGTTCTTCCTTGCGGGCGGCCTTGGCCTGCAGCTCGTGCATGTCCAGGTCGTCCATCAGGCTTTCCTTGGCCATGAGCGCGGCCTTCTCGGCGGTGCCGCCGATGCCGATGCCCAGCATGCCCGGCGGGCACCAGCCGGCGCCCATGGTGGGCACGGTCTTGAACACCCAGTCGACCACGCTGTCGCCCGGGTTGAGCATGACCATCTTGCTCTTGTTCTCGCTGCCGCCGCCCTTGGCGGCCACCGTGACTTCGACGGTGTTGCCGGGCACGATCTCGGTGAAGATCACGGCCGGCGTGTTGTCCTTGGTGTTCTTGCGGGCGAACTGCGGGTCGGCCACCACCGAGGCGCGCAGCATGTTGTCGGGGTGGTTGTAGGCGCGGCGCACGCCTTCGTTGATGGCGTCGTCCAGGCTGCCTTCGAAGCCTTCCCAGCGCACGTCCATGCCCACCTTCAGGAACACGTTCACGATGCCGGTGTCCTGGCAGATCGGGCGGTGGCCGATGGCGCTCATCTTGCTGTTGGTGAGGATCTGCGCCATGGCGTCCTTGGCGGCAGGGCTCTGTTCGCGCTCGTACGCTTTCGCCAGGTGGGCGATGTAGTCGGCGGGGTGGTAGTACGAGATGTATTGCAGCGCGGCGCTGACCGATTCGGTCAGATCGGCGGCCTTGATGGTCGTGGGCATGGATCTAGGGAGTAGTCAAAGGCTCCCGCAATTATCCTACCGGCCGCCAACGGGCCCGGCAGGGGGCCGCGCTTGCCCCCTGATCCCGTTCGGAAAGCGGCGCCTCAGCTTCCGGCGGCGGCCGCCTGGGCCTGCGCCACCCAGCCGTCGAATTCCTTCTGGTGCGCCTCGATCCAGCCGTCGGCGTGGCGCGCGATGTCGGCCGGCTTGTCCTCGCCGGCGCGCATGCGCAGGTTTTGCGCGTTGATGTCGGCAATGGGCAGCTTCATCAGCTCGAACAGTTTGGCGGCCGCCGGGTTCTTCTGGATGAAGGCCTTGTTGGCCACGATCCATTCTTCCGAAGGCAGCGAGCCGTAGTTCTTGCCGTTGGGCAGGCGGGTGTCCACCTTCTTGCCGCCCGCGGCCGACGAGAAGGGCACCTGCAGCCACACCACGTCCTTGCCCGGCACCAGCTCGGCGCTGACCCAGTAGGGCGTCCAGGTGTAGTAGAGGATGGGCTTGCCGGCTTTGTAGCGCTGGATGGTGTCGGCCATCAGCGCGGGGTAGTTGCCCTGCTTGTGGGTGACCGAGTCGCGCAGCTTGTAGGCACTGAGGTGGTCCTCGACCATCAGCTCGCAGCCCCAGCCGGGCGTGCAGCCGGTGAGGTCGGCCTTGCCGTCGCCGTCGGTGTCGAACAGGGCGGCGATCTTCGGGTCGTGCAGCTGGTCGATGTTGTTGATGCCGTATTCGCTGGCCGTCTTGCGGTCGATCAGGTAGCCCTGCACCGCGCCCTGGATGTAGGCGCCCGAATGCCACAGCTTCGCGTCGCCGCCGCTGTTGGCATAGAAGGCGTCCTGCAGGCCGGTCCAGTGGTTGGCCATGAAGGTGGCGTCGCCGTTGGACACGGCCAGGTGGGCCGTGGCAGGCTCGATCTCCTGCACCGGCTCCACCTTGTAGCCCAGGCGCTCGAGGCCGCGAACCACCAGCTGGGTCTGGAAGGCTTCCTCGGCCAGCGAGCTGCGCAGCGGCTTGATGGTGATGCCCTGGCCCGGGAGCGCAGCCTTCGTCGTCTGTGCGTGCAGCGCCGGTGCCATGGCCATCAGGCTGGTGGCGAGCAGGGCGCCCAGCAATGCGCGGCGAGCCGCGTGGCGGGTGCGTGGCGTATGTTGCATGGTGTCTCTCCTCATCGTGGTTCCGGGTCAGTCGGCTGCGGCCAGTCGTGCGGCGCCTTGCGGCAGGGCGCCGGATTCGCGGCCGGGCTGCACGCCGGATTCGCTTCGCGGCACCATGTGGCGCAGCGCGCTCAGCAGCAGGCCCACCGGCCCGGTGTGCCACCAGTGGCGCACGCCACGGCGCGGCCGGCCCATGGCCTGGGTCAGGCGGTCCAGCGAGATGGCCAGCAGCACGATGCCCAGGCCGCCCACGGTGGCCAGGCCCATGTCCAGGCGGCCGATGCCGCGCAGCACCATCTGGCCCAGGCCGCCCACGGCGATCATCGAGGCGATCACCACCATCGACAGCGACATCATCAGCGCCTGGTTGATGCCGGCCATGATGGACGGCATGGCCAGCGGCAACTGCACCTTCACCAGCAATTGCCACGGCGAGGCGCCGTAGGCGCGCGCGGCTTCCACCAGGTCGGGCCGCACCTGGCGCAAGCCCAGGCTGGTCAGGCGCACCAGGGGTGCCAGCGCAAAGACCACGGTGACGATCACGCCGGGCACGTTGCCGATGCCGAACAGCATCACCACCGGCACCAGGTACACGAAGGCCGGCGTGGTCTGCATGGCGTCCAGCAGCGGCCGCAGCAGTTTCTGGGCGCGGTCGCTGCGCGCCAGCAGCACACCCAGAGGCAGGCCGACCAGCATGCAGAACACCAGCGAGGTGAGCACCAGCGAGAGCGTGGTCATGGCCTCGGGCCAGATGCCCAGCATGGCCACGACCACCAGCGCGAAGGTGATGCCCGTGGCCACGGCGCGGCCGGCAAACTGCCATGCCAGCAGCGCGACCAGGCCGATCACCATCGGTGCGGGCAGCCCGCCCAGCATGTGCTCGATGCTCGACAGGGCCTGGTCCACCGGCATGCGCACCGACTGGAAGAAGGGGCGGAAATGCGCCACCACCCAGTCCAGGCCGTGGTTGATCCACTGCTCGATGGGCAGGGTGCCGTCGTACAGCTGATGCAGGGTGAAGCCGCCGGCATCGTGCGCCGACGAGGTGGCCTGTGCCAGCGTTTGCGATGCATCGTGCACGGCCTGCGTCGGGCCATCGAGCCAGGCGCCGCCGAAGGAGGGATCGCCGCTGGCGGTCCACGGGTCGATGAAAGCGTCGGGTGCGGGTGCGCTTGCGAGCGCGGCGTCCGGCGCCGGCATGTTCAGCGCGGCGTCGGGCGCAGGGGTGATGCCCGCGGCGGCCCAGGGGTCGTTGTAGTTGGTGGCGGCGGTCGCCGCGCTGTCCGCAGCGGTGTTTGCGAGTTCGTTCATGTCCTCTCCCTCCTTGTTCAATGTGCTGCGGTGGCAGTCGTTGCGTTGGACGACGGCTCGATCGGTGGCGTGTCCCGGTCCAGGAACTTCAGCAAGGTGGTCTTGCTGATCGCGCCGCAGAAGCGCCCGCCGCGCAGCACCGGCAGCGGGCAGGGCGCCTGCGCCAACTGGCCGAACAGCTCGGCCACCGGCAACTCGGCGTCGATGCCCTGCACGTTGGGCAGCATGGCGTGCTGCAGGCCCAACTGGCCGGTGTGGCCGCGCAGCGCGGTGCGCAGCGAATCGGCGGACACCGTGCCCAGGTAGCGCTTGTCGGGGCTGAGCACGTAGGCGTAGTCGCGGTCCTCGTCCTCGAGCATGCGCAGCGCAGCGCGCGAGCCGCGGTCGGAATGCTCGCTGACCACCGTGATGGCGCGGCGCGCGATGTCGCCGGCCTTGAACACGCGCGAGGCATCCACGCCGCGCACGAAGTCGCGCACGTAGTAGTTGGCCGGGTTGCGCAGGATGTCGTCGGGCGTGCCCACCTGCACCACCTGGCCGTCCTTCATGATGGCGATGCGGTCGCCGATGCGCATGGCCTCGTCCAGGTC
>JAFEEG010000013.1:0-70086 GCA_018241225.1 Pseudomonadota bacterium | reverse complement strand
AGCGCCGAGAAGGCCTCGTCCATCAGCAGGATCGACGGGTCGGACGCCAGCGCACGTGCCAGCCCCACGCGTTGCTGCATGCCGCCGGAGAGCTCATCCGGATAGCTGTTGCCCCAGGCGCCCAGGCCCACCTGCTCCAGTGCTGCGTCGGCCAGCGGCAGCCGCTCGGCGCGGCTCACGCCCGACAGCTCCAGGCCGAAGGCGGTGTTGTCGCGCACCGTCATGTGCGGCATGAGCGCGAAGGACTGGAACACCATGCTGATGTCCTTGCGGCGCAGGGCGCGCAGCTTGGCGTCGTCGAGCTCGTTGATGTCGGCCCCATCGATCACGATGCGGCCCGCGGTGGGTTCGATCAGGCGGTTGATCAGCCGCACCAGGGTGGACTTGCCCGAGCCCGAGAGGCCCATGACGACGAAGATCTCGCCCGCGCCGATGTCGAAGGTGGCGTCGAACACGCCGATCGACTGCCCGCTGCGCTCCACGATCTCCTGCTTGCTCAGGCCCTGGCGCACCAGTTCCAGCGCGTGCTGGGGGCGGTCGCCGAACACCTTGAATACGTGATCGATCTGAATGGACTTGGCCATGTGCTGACGTTTCTCCTTTTGTGGTTGACGGCAGCAGCGCACACCTGGACAGGCACGCGCCACCACGTCACGCCCGCTGAAAAAGGGGAGACCGGCACCGGATACGACCGCACGCTAAGAGAACGACGACGCCAGTGCCCAGGCCCTGCGGGCGTGGCAATGGCCCCGGAAAACCGGGACAAAGATGCCGGGCGGCTACGAGCCCGGCAAAGAACGAACCGGTGCCGCGACGGGATGCAGAAACGATCCGCGAGTAGCACCAGCGAGATCTGCCTGCTACATGCAGTTGCAGATCGGTAGAAGTTCTCAATTATAACTTTTGAGAATGAAGTTGTCACCCCCTGGGCACCATTCGCGCCCCTTGGCGTATGGTGATGGGCTTTGTCCCGCCAGCCTGATCCAGGAGTTTTTCGATGAGCAATTCCCAAGCCTCCCGTACCGAACGCGACACCTTCGGCCCGATCGAGGTGCCGGCCGCGCGCCTGTGGGGCGCGCAGACGCAGCGCTCGCTGCAGAACTTCGACATTTCGGGCGAGCGCCAGCCGCGCGAAATCATCAAGGCGCTGGCCCAGGTCAAGCGCGCTTCGGCGGTGGTGAACCACCAGTTGGGCCTGCAGGACGACAAGAAGACCAAGGCCATCGTGGCGGCGGCCGACGAGGTGATCGCCGGCAAGCACCCCGAGGAATTTCCGCTCGTGGTGTGGCAGACGGGTTCGGGCACGCAGACCAACATGAACGTGAACGAGGTGCTGGCCAACCGCGCCAGCGAGCTGCTGGGCGGCGAGCGCGGGGAAGGGCGCCTGGTGCACCCCAACGACGACGTCAACCGAAGCCAGTCGAGCAACGACGTTTTTCCCACCGCCATGCACGTGGCGGCGGTGGAGGCCGTCACGCACAAGCTGCTGCCGGCCATCGACAAGCTGCGCCACACGCTGGCCTCGAAGGCGCGCGAGTTCGACGACATCGTCAAGATCGGGCGCACGCACCTGCAAGATGCCACGCCGCTGACCCTGGGCCAGGAATTCTCGGGCTACGTGGCGCAACTGGCGCACGGCGAGGCGCATGTGCGCGCCGCGCTGCCGCATCTGTGCGAGCTGGCCCTGGGCGGCACCGCGGTGGGCACCGGCCTGAACGCGCCCAAGGGTTATGCCGAGAACGTGGCGGCCGAGCTGTCGCGCATCACCGGCCTGCCGTTCGTGACCGCGCCCAACAAGTTCGAAGCCATGGCCAGCTGCGACGCGCTGGTGCATGCGCACGGCGCGCTCAAGACCCTGGCGGCCAGCATGAACAAGATCGCCAACGACGTGCGCTGGCTTGCGAGCGGCCCGCGCAGCGGCATTGGCGAGCTGAGCATTCCGGAGAACGAGCCGGGCTCGTCCATCATGCCGGGCAAGGTCAACCCGACCCAGAGCGAGGCGGTGACCATGCTGGCGGCGCAGGTCTTCGGCAACGACGTGGCCATCAACATCGGCGGGGCTTCGGGCAACTTCGAGCTGAACGTGTTCCGGCCCATGGTGGCGCACAACTTCCTGCAGAGCGTGCGCCTGCTGGCCGACGGCATGGTGAGTTTCAACGACCATTGCGCCGTGGGCATCGAGCCCAATCGCGAGCGCATCACCGAGCTGGTGTCGCGCTCGCTGATGCTGGTGACGGCGCTGAACACCCACATCGGCTACGACAAGGCGGCCTTCATCGCCAAGAAGGCGCACAAGGAGGGCACCAGCCTGCGCGAGGCGGCGGTGGCCTCGGGGCACCTGACGGGCGAGCAGTTCGACGCGTGGGTGGTGCCCGAGAAGATGATCGGCCGCTGACCCCGGGGCGGGCGGCGCGGCTTACTGCCAGTGCATCCGCAGCCCGAGCTTTGCGTCCCAGGCCCAGCGGTCGCCGTCAAATCCCCGCTGGTAACCCACGCTGCCGTACACGAAGGTGTTGCGTGCGACTTCACCGGTGACGCCGCCCTTGAGTTCCCACCAGCCGCCGCCCGTGTCCGTACGGAAGGGGATGAAGCCGGTCGCGGACGAAAACGAAGTGGTCGGATTGCCGCTGAACTCGTGCCAGGCGCTTGCCCGTGCCCACCCGGTGAGCAGCCGTGCATTGGGGTCGTCGGGGGTCGACGTCAACGCGAGGGTGCGTGCAACGCGAACGCCAAGGCGCCCGGCAAGCGAATGCACGTCGTCGAATCGAACGGTGGCGGCGCCGTCGGTGCCGTTGCCCAGGTCGATCTGCTGCGCCGTCACCTGCGCCTGCGGTTCCACGACCCAATTGCCCTGCAGCTTGAAGGGGTAGCCGCCTTCCAACGAGCCGGCAATGCCCCAGCCAGTGGTCTTGAGCTCGGGCAGGCTGCGTGCCGATTCGGACTTTGCGTCATACCAGGTGGCTTGCAGCACGCCGTCCAGGTACCAGTCGCCGGGCCCGTAGCCAGTCCAGTAGCCGCCCAGGGTGTAGCCGTTGAAGCGGTTGGTGCCGGCGCGCTGGCCGCTGACATGGTCGACGTCGGACTTGGCGTAGCCCACCGCTCCATACAGGCCTGCCAGGTCGCGGCGGCCCTGCGCGTTCTCGCTGCTGCGCCAGAGGTCGCCACCGAACTGCACCCCTCCGAATTCGTAGTCGTAGCCCGGGTTGCCGTCGTAGATGCCTCGTGGGGAGCCTTCCTGCTTGCCGTTCATGCCGATCAGCCGCGCCCAGCCGCCCTGGACCCGGCCGCCGCCTTGCGCGGCCAGGTCGGCGCGTCCGCGCAGCACGGATTCTTCGCCCACGCGTTCATGCAGCGTGTCCAGCAGCGTGCGGCCGTATTGCAGTGCGGTGGAGCCGATGGACGCATACAGCGACACTTCCGGACGGTAGTTGGGCACGGGGGCGGCCGTTGGCGGCGAGCACAACGCCCCCGGTGCTTCGGGGCTGGCGCAGTTGACGGTCGAGCGCAGGTACCAGTTGTCGGGCGCGCTGGTATCGCGGCTGCCGCGGTTCAATGTGTATTCGTAGGGCCCGGCGACCACCGGGCCGGCCAGCCGGAAGGCATTGGCGCTGGTGGTGCCGCCCGCGAGTGTGCTCACCACTGCAATGCCGTTGCCGGTGGTCAGGTCGCCCGCGCCACCTGCCCGGGTAATGGCCAGCGTGCCGGGGCCGCTGGCGCCGCCGCCATTGACCACCAGCTTGTCCGATGCCGAGGCGTCGGCACCGATGAAAGTGTTCAGCGCAACCGTGCCGCCGCCGCTGTAGCTGCCCACGGTGAGGGTGGTGCCTGGTGCGGCCCCTGCCGCGGCCAGGCGCACCAGGCCGGAGTTGCCCAGGGTGTTCAGCTTCTGGTCGAAGCCGTTGAGAAACAGGGTGGCGCCCGGTGCCACCGTTACGCCGGCGCTGGCGGCGAGGTTCTGCGCCGCGCCTGTCTGCAGCGTGCCCGCATTGACGAGGGTGGGGCCCGTGTAGCTGTTGGCGCCTGCAAGCACCAGCGTGCCGGCGCCCGCCTTGGTCAGGCCGCCGGCGCCGCTGATGCCTTGGCGCAAGGTGCTCTGGAAGCCATTGGTGTCGATGGTGCCGCCAGGCTGGTCCAGCAGCACGGCGCGTGTCGAGGCCAGGTCGAAGGCCGTGGCCAGTTGCAGGGTGCCGCCGTCGAAGTCGAGTGCGCCGTTGGCAGCGCCAAGTGCGTTGTCGTTGGCCACCCGCACGGTGCCGGACGACAGGCGGGTGCCGCCCGTGTAGGTGTTGGCGCCGCCCAGCACCAGGGTGCCCAGGTCTGTCTTGTGCAGGCCGCCGCTGCCCTGGATCACCGAGTCGATCGTGGCGGTCATGGCGCCGCCGGCACTGGTGCCATCGCCCACGCGAATCTGGGTGTCGGCGGTGCTGGTCGTCAGCGCCGCGCCGTTGACCACGTAGCCGCCCACCGTGAACTGCGCCCCGCCGAAGCTGACGGCGCCCGCGCTGTTGTCGACCGTGACCGTGCCGGGCGTGGCCTGGAAGATGGCGAAGCCGTTCGCCTGCCACGACGAGTTGGCGACGCCCGTGCTGTCGGTCCATGCGTCGCTGGCCGAGGCGCGCCAGGCACCCGAGCCGCCGTTGACCTGTGCGTTGTTGTACTGCGCGCTGCTGCTGCCGTCCCAGAAACTCAGCGGGCCAAGGCCGGCCTTGTTCACCAGGTTGACCTGGTTGGCCACCGACGTCTGCACAAGCAGGTCGACTCCGGGCGTGAGGCCCGCTGGCACGGTGCCCAGGTCCAGGCCGTTGTCGGTGAGCGCGCCTGCATAGTTGATGACGCGGTACACGCCGCCGGTGAAGTTGCCGCCGGCCGGCGCCGACACGTTCAACCTGCCGTCAAGCGTGAGGTTGCCCCCCACGTTGGCAAGATCGTTCAGCGGCCCGCCGGGCACGTTGGCCTGGCCGAATTCGTAGTCCAGCTGCGAGCTGGGCGCAAACGCCAGGTTGCCGTTGATCGTCAGCGTGCCGGGGCTGTTGCCGGGTGCGAAATGGCCCCCGTTCTGCACCGCCACGCTGCCCCCGATGGTGCCCGAGCCGCCCAGCGTGGCGCCGCTGGCCACCGTGGTCATGGGGCTGGCGATCGAGCCGTTGACCCGCAGCGTGCCGGCGTTCACCGCAGTGGCGCCGGTATAGGTGCTCGCGCCTGAAAGCGTCGTGGTGCCGGTGCCGGCCTGGGTCAGCGTGCCGGTGCCCGAGATGGCGCCGGGCAGCGTTACCGCGTTGCTGCGGTTGATGACCAGCGCGCCATTGTTGGCAATGTCTCCCACCACGCTGCCAGTTGTGCCACCGTCGCCCAGTTGCAGCGTGCCGGCGCTGATCGTCGTGCCGCCGGAATAGGTGTTGTCGGCGGTGAGCGTGAGCGTGCCGGGCCCGGCCTGCGTCAACCTGCCCGTGCCGCTGACCACGTTGGCGTAGCCCAGGCTGTCGCTGCGGTTGAACGCCAGCGTGCCGTTGTCGACCACGTTGCCGCTCACCATGCCCGATGGCGTGTTGTTGCCCAGCTGAAGCGTGGCCCCGTTGGCGATCGTCGTGCCGCCGCCATTGGTGGCGGTGCCGGTCAGCACGAGCGTGCCGTTGGCCACGCTGAGCGCGTCGGCGGCAGTGCCGGTGATGGTCTCGTTGCCTGCGAGCGTCCAGCTCGTGCCGCGCATGGTGATCGAGCCCCACCCCTTGCCGGCGCCCGAACCGGCAAAGTTGGCCGATGCGCTGCCGGTACCGGTCAATATCGCAGCGTTGCCCGTGGCCGTGCCGCTTTGCACATCGCCCTTGAGGACCGTGCCCGTGTCGAGCGTGAGCGTGTTGTTGTTGCCCGATTCGAGAAGCACCGCCACGCCACCGGCCGTGCCCAGCGTGCCGCGATTGGTGATGCTGGCGCTGCCCGGTGAATTGACGTGGATGGTGGATGCGACCACCCCCGTGGATTCGACCGTGACCTGGCTGTTGCCCGCGCCGCTGATGAGCACCGCGTCGCCCGACGCGGGCGCGATGGTGCCCAGGGCCTGCAGCGTGACGGGGTCGGTGGCAGAGGCCGGGTTGGTGATGGCGTTGTTCAGCGTCGCGCCGCTTCCCACGGCCAGTGTTCCGCCGTACAGGCTCCAGGGCTGCGCCCCGGTGCCCTTCAGTGTCCAGGTGCCGCCCTCGCGCTTTTCGAAGACCTCGAAGTTGCGGTACTGGCCCGCGCCGCCCACCTGCGACAGATCGAGCGTTCCGGAGCCGCCAACGCCGCCGAGCGCAAGGGTGTCGTTGCCTGCGCCGGCATCGACAAAGCCCGTGATGACGGAAGTCGGCTCCAGGATCAGCGTGTCGGCGCCGTTGGCCCAGGTGATCGCGGCCTGCGCGTCGCCCCGGCCGGTGGAAATCGTGCCTGCGTTGCGCACCGTCCAGGTGTAGCCGTCGGGGCTGGCGATGGCTGCATTGCCGGTGCTGCTGATCAGGCCACCGGTCTGGTTGTTGACGTTGACCGTGTAGGGCACCTGCGCAAAGGCAAATCCGATGCCGTTGCCGGTGCGCGCCTGGATGGTTCCGCTGTTGGTAATTGTCGCGGTGCCATTGGCGATGCCTTCCAGCTCGATCGCGTTGGAGGCCGTGCTGTTGACGTTGGTGGCAATGCCGCCGGTGTTGGTCAGCGTGAAGGACAGCGGGCGAGACACATGGATCGCGTCCTTTTCGAAGGTATCCGTGAACGCCGCGTTGCCGACGGTGATCTGCCCGTTGTTGGTGACCGAGACGTTCTGGTCGGCGCCGTTCGCATAGATCGCGGCATAGACGTACGAGCCGGCGATGGTGTTGTCGTAGGTGAAGGCCCCGCCGGGCTGGATCACGAGTGCCGTGTTGTTGCCCGTGAGCTGAACCCATCCGTTGAGGGTGCCCGCACCCGTGATGGTGAGCGTGCTGTCGGCGGTGGAGACATTGCAGCCGAGCGTGGTCGGCGTGAGGATGGTGCCGCCCGTCGCGGCACATTGGGCAAAGGCGGAAAGGCTGGGAACGGTCGCCAGGATGCTGGCCGCGGCGTAGCGAACTACCTTCGGAAACTGACTCATCGGACACCTCCATTGTCGACAGACAGAACGGAGGTGTGCGCTGATGACGCACGCCCGTTTCTTATGAACAGGCTGTGCGGATGTGCATTAGGCCTGGTTGCTCAGGCTTTGTTTGCGGCCCCCCTCCGGCATATGTTTTGTTTTCCGGGCCAGCATTGGTGAAAACCATTGCCAGCACGCGGATTCTGTTCTAAATGTCAACAAGAGCGCAAGTGGGGCGCCTGGAGGCACAGGCGGGCAGCTCAGTGCTTGCCGTTGAGCGAGCCGCTCATCATGATCTTGTCGGTGTAGGCAATGGCCATGGCCGACAGCAGGAAGGTGATGTGGATCGCCGTCTGCGCGATGAGCACCGTGTCGGTGTAGTTGCCTGCGTTGATGAAGGTCTTGAGCAGGTGGATCGAGCTGATGCCGATGATCGACATGGCCAGCTTCACCTTCAGCACGGACGCGTTCACGTGGCTCAGCCATTCGGGCTGGTCGGGGTGGCCGCGCAGATCCATGCGGCTGACAAAAGTCTCGTAGCCGCCCACGATGACCATGATCAGCAGGTTGGAGATCATCACCACGTCGATCAGCGCCAGCACCACCAGCATGATCACCGTCTCGTTCAACGTGGTGATGGGCGCGTCGGTCTTGTAGCCGATGCTGCTGACCAGCGCTTCGAGCGCGTCCTGGCTGCCGAAGGCGGCTTCCACCAGGTGCAGCAGCTCGACCAGGAAGTGCATCACGTACACGCCCTGGGCAATGATCAGCCCGAGGTACAGGGGCAGTTGCAGCCAGCGGCTGGCAAAGATGATCTTGGGCAGCGGACGCATCGGGGACGACGGGTTCACCGTCGGTTGGGAGGATTCGGGTCGGGCCATGGCGTTTGAGAAGGGAAGGTGGTCCGGTCGCGCCGCGGGGGCGGCGCAAAGCCCGCGATTCTAAGGGCGCCGTTTTCCCGCCTCCTCGGGGCGGCGCCGCACCAGCGGCTACCATGCAACGTCAGTGGCCCGTAAGACCCGGCCGCCATAGTCCTGTCGCAATTCCCATGCAAAAAAACCGGAGGCAAGTGCAATGAGTACCGCATCGAACACGGCGAGCACCATCGAGTCCGTGCTGGTTGAAAACCGGGTTTTCCCGCCCGACGAAAGAGCCAGCAAGGGTGCCCGCATTTCCGGCATGGCCGCCTACGAGGCCCTGCGCAAGGAGGCCGAGGCCGACCCCGACGCCTTCTGGGCCGCCCGGGCCCGGGAACACCTGCAGTGGACAAAGCCCTTCACGCGTGTGCTCGACGAGTCCAACGCCCCGTTCTACAAGTGGTTCGACGACGGCGAGCTCAATGCAAGCGCCAACTGCCTGGACCGGCACATCGGCACGCCGGTCGAGAACAAGACCGCCATCATCTTCGAGGCCGACGACGGCAGCGTCACCCGCATCAGCTACAAGGACCTGCTCACCCGCGTGAGCCAGTTCGCCAACGCGCTCAAGCAGGAGGGCATCGGCAAGGGCGACCGCGTCATCATCTACATGCCGATGACCATCGAGGGCGTGATCGCCATGCAGGCGTGCGCGCGCATCGGCGCCACGCACAGCGTGGTGTTCGGCGGCTTCTCGGCCAAGGCACTGCAAGAGCGCATCATCGACGCCGGCGCGGTGGCGGTCATCACGGCCAACTACCAGTTGCGCGGCGGCAAGGAGCTGCCGCTGAAGTCCATCGTCGACGAAGGCATCGCGCTGGGCGGCTGCGAGAGCATCAAGACGGTGCTGGTGTACGAGCGCACGCTGGGCAAGTGGAACCGCGTCGAAGGGCGCGACAAGACCTTCTCCGAAGTGCTCGAAGGCCAGAACATCCACTGCGCGCCCACCCCCGTGGGCGCCGAGCATCCGCTGTTCATCCTCTACACCTCGGGCTCCACCGGCAAGCCCAAGGGCGTGCAGCATTCCACCGGCGGCTACATCCTGTGGGCCAAGATGACGATGGAGTGGACCTTCGACATCCGCGCCGACGACGTGTTCTGGTGCACCGCCGACATCGGCTGGATCACCGGCCACACCTATATCGCCTATGGCCCGCTGGCGGCCGGCGCCACGCAGGTCATCTTCGAAGGCGTGCCCACCTACCCGAACGCAGGGCGCTTCTGGCAGATGATCGAGCGCCACAAGGTGACGGTGTTCTACACCGCGCCGACGGCCATCCGCTCGCTCATCAAGGCGGCCGACTCCGACGAGAAGGTGCACCCGAAGAACTGGAACCTCTCTTCGCTGCGCATCCTTGGTTCGGTGGGCGAGCCCATCAACCCCGAAGCCTGGATGTGGTACTACAAGAACGTGGGCGGCCAGAAGTGCCCCATCGTCGATACCTTCTGGCAGACCGAGAACGGCGGCCACCTCATTACCCCGCTGCCGGGCGCCACGCCGCTGGTGCCGGGCTCGTGCACGCTGCCGCTGCCGGGTATCGCTGCGGCCATCGTCGATGAAACCGGCAAGGACATTCCCAATGGCGCTGGCGGCATGCTGGTGGTCAAGCGGCCCTGGCCCTCGATGATCCGCACCATCTGGAACGACCCCGACCGCTTCAAGAAGGCCTACTTCCCCGAGGAGATGGGCGGCACCACTTACCTGGCCGGCGACGGCGCGGTGCGCGATGCCAAGACGGGCTACTTCCGCATTACCGGACGCATCGACGACGTGCTCAACGTCAGCGGCCACCGCATGGGCACGATGGAAATCGAATCGGCCCTGGTCGCCAAGACGGACATGGTGGCCGAAGCCGCGGTGGTGGGGCGCCCCGACGACCTGACCGGCGAAGCCATCTGCGCCTTCGTGGTGCTCAAGCGCGCGCGGCCCACCGGCGAGGAGGCCAAGGCCATCGCCAAGGAGCTGCGCGACTGGGTGGCCAAGGAAATCGGCCCCATCGCCAAGCCCAAGGACATCCGCTTCGGCGACAACCTGCCCAAGACCCGCAGCGGCAAGATCATGCGGCGCCTGCTGCGCAGCATTGCCAAGGGCGAGGCCATCACGCAGGACACGAGCACGCTGGAGAACCCTGCAATTCTTGAACAGCTGGCGCAGTCCAACTGAAGCAGACCCGCCGCGGGCCCGTGTCCGACAGGGGCCCGCGGGGAAATGCGTTAAAAACCGGACTTCCTAAAAAACATTCAGGAGGTCTTCATGCGTTTGCGAACCGGATTCTTGCTCGTGGTCGTGCTGCTCATTGCAGCACTGGCGTTCCTGAACTGGGGCACCCTGTCGCAGCCGACGTCGATGTCGGTGGGCTTTACCCAGGTCACGGCACCGCTGGGCCTGGTGATGCTGGGCCTGACGGCCGTGCTGGCCGTGGTGTGCCTGGCCTACGTGTTCTATTTGCAGAGCTCGGTCATGCTGGACACGCGCCGCCACAACAAGGAAATGCAGATGCAGCGCGACCTGGCCGACAAGGCCGAGGCTTCGCGCTTCACCGAACTGCGCAACTACCTCGATGCGCAAGAGCAGGCCCGCGCGGCGCGCAATGCCGAACTGTTGTCGAACCTGACCACGCGCATCGAGCAGATGGAAGCCACCTTCAAGTCACGCGTGGACCAGTCGGACAACAGCACAGCCGCGCACATCGGCCAGTTGGAAGACCGCATCGAGCGCCGCGTCGCGCCTGCGGACATCAATCCGCAGATCTAGAACCTGGAACGAGGGGCGGCAGCCGCCCCTGGCGTCTACTACTGCGCCTGGAGCACCCAGGCCGCCAGCTTCTTGGCGTCAGCCTCGCTCACCTGCGTGTTGGCGGGCATGGGGACCGGACCCCAGACGCCGGAGCCGCCCTTGATGATCTTGGTGGCCAGCATGTCGGCTGCGCCCTTGGTGTCCTTGTACTTGGCAGCCACGTCCTTGAAGGCGGGGCCGATGACTTTCTTGTCGACCGCATGGCAGGCCATGCAGTTCTTCGATTGGGCCAATTGCAGGTCGGCCAGCGCGGGAGCTGCCAAACCGGTGGTCAGGGACAAAAACAACAGTGCTTTCTTCATGGGGATCTTTATCGTCAAGGCCTGCGCTACAGTGTGGGAGTTACGCTTTTTGACATTCTAGGAAGGTCGCTGGCGTACCTGAAGAATACATCCCGGAGGGTATAGCAATGTGGTTCCTGGCCCTGGGCCTGCTAGGCGTGGTGCTGAAATTCCTGGAAATCGGGCCGGTGGCGCAATTGTCCTGGCTCGTGGTGCTCATTCCCTTCGGCCTGGCGATGGCGTGGTGGGCCTGGGCAGACTGGTCCGGCTACACCAAGCGCAAGGCGGTGGAGCGCGACGATCAGCGTCGGCAAGACCGCATCGACCGCCAGCGCAGCCGGCTGGGCATGCTGGGCGGTTCGCGCCGCGGCGGTCGCCGCTGAGAACTGCGTCAGGCGCGGCAAGTGGCGAAGGCGCGCACATGCCGCATTGACTGGCTTTGCGCTTGTACTGCCCAATTCGTGCCATGCAAGGGCTCCGGACTTGGCGCGCAACCATTCTCTTGCTGGCCGCCGGTGCCTGCGCGCTGCCTGCCGGATCGCGCGTGATCTTCAAGGCCGGAGCCGGCAATCGGCCACCGCAGATCCTGGTCAAGGGCGAACTCGTCCAGGCCGACGTCGAGTCGTTCACCACTACCGCACAGACTGCGCTGACCACGCCAGGCGGCGGCGCGGGCCACGTCAACGTGGTCATCGACAGTCGCGGCGGCAACATCTGGGCTGCCATGACCATCGGCCGGATCATCCGCAAGAACGCCTTCATGACGCGCGTGGAGCGCGGCGCGTCATGCGTCAGCGCCTGCGTGTACCTGCTGGCTGCGGGGGAGGGCCGCTACGTTGGCGGGCGGGTCGGCATTCACCGCCCCTACATCCCCAACGACGGCGTCACCTCGGCCCGGGCCAAGAAGGCGCAGTACGAGGGCATCAACATGCAGTCCAGGCAGTACCTCGAGGAGATGGGCGTATCGGCGGCGCTGCACGACCAGATGATGCAGACCTCGCCCGACCGGGTGACCTGGCTGTCCGAGCAAGAGATGGCGACCTACGGCCTCACGAAGACGGTCGCCCCGCCACCGCGGACCGTGCCGGCCGAGCCGCATTCACGCAACGGCACGCCTTCTGGCCACTGACTCCACGTCGTGCAGGTAGGTCGTGAAGCCGTCCTTGGCCGGCGGGACCGAGTTGAGCAGCAGCAACGCGCTGACCTGACCGCGATGGCCGGCTCCGTGGGTAATCACATGCATGAGCATTTCCTCGCGTGACATGCGCCCTGGCGCGCCGTCGGTGAACGCGAAGTCGATGCGCTCGGCCAGCTGGTCGATATCGAGCGTCGACACGTAGTCGATGTACTCCTGGTCGCTTTGCCTGAGCTCGGCCGACAGGTCCGCGAGCGTCGGCATCCGGCTCAGGTTGGCCGACGAGTATTGGTGGCGCTGGCGCCGCACGTGCGCGGCGAATATCCGGTCGACTACATGGGTGTGGCTCAGGGCCTGGATGGCCAGGCCGGTGACGGGCGAGTTGTCGCCAAGCCGCGCCAGAGTCGTCAGCAACTGGTCGTTGGCCCAGGCCTTGAACTGGAACAGGCGGTGCAGTGTGTTGCTCATGCCGAGTCTCCGAAAAAGTGAAGGTTCGCTCAGAATATGAGCGATCATTCGCTTTTCATACTCGCATTGGCGCCGCCGCAAAATGCCCCGCAAACCCCTCATCGGCCCCAGGAAAACCGCCACTCAGGAGCGCTCCCGCGCAACGGTGGACAGCCTGGTCGAGGCAACTGCTCGCATTCTCGTCAAGGAAGGGTTCGACAAGGCCAGCACCAACCGCATCGCCGAAGTGGCGGGGGTAAGCATCGGCTCGCTCTACCAGTACTTTCCCAGCAAGGAGTCGCTCGTTGCCGCCGTGGTCGAGCGCCACCAGCAGGAGATCATGCAAACGGTGCGGGCCGAGCTGGCCAAGGTGCAAGAAGAGCCGCTGGAGCAGGCCATTCGCCGCTTCGTCGCCGTGGCGGTGCAGGCGCATCGGCTCGACCCCAAGCTGCATCGCGTGCTCGCCGAGCAGATTCCGCGCGTGGGAAAGCTCGAGAAGCTCGAAACCTTCAGCCGCGAGAACTTCAGCCTGTTCAGGACCTATCTCGAGGGGGCCCGGCACGAGCTCGGTGTCGATGACCTGGAGCTCGCGTCATTCGTGTGCGTGACCACCATCGAGGCATTGACGCACAACGCCGTGCTGCATCACGGCAAGGCGCTGACCAACGACCAGATGCAGATGCTCATCGACGAGGGCGCGCGCCTCGTGACCGGCTACCTCAAGGGCTAGCGCGCGGCCGGGCGCTCGGCCTGCGACTGCAGCATGGCCGTCAGGCGTGCGTGGTCCTTCTCGATGCGGTCCAGGCGTGCGCCTTTTGCAGCGTCGCTGGTCCATTGGGCGCTCAATGCCCGCTGGCGCGCCATTTCGTATTCGAGTTGCGCGGCGCCCTGCAAGGCGCTGTTGTCCGCCGCCACATAGCCATACGAAGACTGCAAGGCGCGCAGCACCTCGCGCTGCCGTTCCCCGCGCTGGCCGTCCTGCCGCCCGTACGCCGTCAGCGCGTTGCGCAGCTTGCGCTGCATGGATGCCGGCATGTCGCTGCGCACCAGGATCTCGGCCGCCGGCGTGGACTGCGAATGCCAGATCACCTGCAGGCGCTCGGCCTCGGCCGGAAACTGGCGCCCGAAGCGCTCCAGGTCGGTGGTGTTGTTCGTCGCCACATCGGCGACGCCGTTGGCCACCGCCAGCGCCGTTTCCTGGTGGGTGCCGACGATCACGTCCCGAAAGCGCGTCTCCATGTCGATGCCGTTGGGCAGGAACAGCTGCGTCTGGGGCACGACATAGCCCGAGACCGACTGGTTGGGACCGCGCGCCATGACCCACTGGTCGGGCATGGCCAGCAGCTTGTCCAGGCCACTCAGCGGCGAGTCCTTGCGCGTGATGAGCACCGCCTGGTGCTGCGAGGGGCCTTCGCGCCGATGGACCTGGGCAATCACCTTCATCTGCCCGCCGGACACTGCATCCAGTGCCATCTTGCCGGGCAGATAGGCAATGTCGACTTCGCGCCGCTGGATGGCCTGTGCCAGCGCGTCGTAGGTCGACACCGAAAGCGGAACGACACTGACGCCAACCTGCTTGCCCACGTCGGCCCACAGGGGCTCCCAGTTCCTGCGCGACTCGACCACGTCACCTACCGGCAGCACGCCGAAGCGCAGCGGTGCCTTGGGTTGGGCGGCGGCCAGGCCCGCCGCGCACGCCAGCACGGCGAAAGCGAACAGGCGCGCAAGCGGGCTGTGCGCGAAAACACGCGCAATCCATCCGATCATCCCGACGCCTTTGCCCATGAGGCCCATTTTCTCTCCAGGTCGAGCTTCTCGAATCGCTCCACCAGGAACTCGGTGAAGACCTTGATCTTGGCCGGCTGGTGCCTGCGGCTCTGGTAGGCGATGTTGATCGTCAGCTGCGGCAGCGCCCAGTCCACCAGCACGGGCACCAGCCGGCCCGCGACGATGTCGTCGTGAATGATGTATTGCGGCTGGATCAGGATGCCCCCGCCCGCCAGGGCAGCGGCGCGGATGACCTGGCCTTCGTTGGCATCGAGTGCCGGTGCAATGCCCACCGAGCGGGCGTCCTTGCCGCGCTTGAAGTGCAGCACGTAGGGATCGTTGGCCAGGGAGTAGGCCAGCATGCGGTGATGGGCCAGGTCCTGCGGCGAAGTCGGCTGGCCGTGGGCCGCGAGATAGGCCGGCGACGCGGCCAGCACGCGCCGCATTCGCGCCAGGCGGCGCACGGTGATGCCCGAGTCGCCTTCGTGCTCGCGCGTGCGGATGGCCACGTCGATGCCTGCATCGATGAACCCCGGGTAGCGGTTGGCCGCGGTGACCTGCACGGCCAGCTTTGGGTAGCGCCGGTTGAACTCCGGCAGCGCCGGCGCCAGGTGGATCATGGCGAAGGACACCGAGCTGGTGATGCGCAGCACGCCGCTGGGGCTGGTGCTGGCTGAATTGACCTCGGCCTCCGCGTCGACCATTTCGGCCAGCATGCCGCTGCAGCGCAAGTGGTAGCTGCGCCCGGCGTCGGTCAGCCACATCCTGCGGGTGGTGCGCTCCACCAGCCTGGCGCCCAGGCGCTCTTCAAGCCCACTGAGATAGCGGCTGGCCGCGGCGTTGGACAGGCCGAGCTTCTCGGCAGCCTTGGACAGGCTGCCCAACTCGGCAACCTGCACGAACAGTTCGATCTGCGCCCAGCGATCCATGGTCAGGCGATTTTTCCAGTTTGCGGAAATGACATTTCTCGTTTGGCTCTTTTTTTCCGATCGACGAAGGTACAACATTCGTACATCGAAGGCTATGGCCCGTTCACCAGGAGACAAGCGCCGTGCGCAACATCAATGAAGACACCATCACCCAGGCCGTGATTGCAGCCATGTGCGCTTGCCCGAATCCGCGCCTGCTCACGGTGATGACCAGCCTGGTGCAGCACCTGCATTCCTTTGCCCGCGAAGTGAAGCTCACCGAAGACGAGTGGATGCAGGCCATTCAATTCCTCACTGACGTGGGCCACATCACGCACGACAAGCGCCAGGAGTTCATCCTGCTGTCGGACACGCTGGGCCTGTCGACGCTGGTCACGGCGCAGAACAATGCCAAGCCGCAGGCGTGCACAGAGGCCACGGTGTTCGGGCCGTTCTTCGTCGAAGGTGCGCCCGACTACGAGCACGGCGCCGACATTGCCAACGGCGCGCGCGGCGAACCGTGCTATGTCAGCGGCCAGGTGCGCGACCTGCAAGGGCGCCCTGTGGCGAACGCACTGATCGACGTGTGGCAATCGGACGAGGACGGCAAGTACGACGTGCAGCTTGCGCACGCCTCGGCCGAGCACGAGCATCGCGCACGGGGCCGGCTGCGCAGCGGCGCCGACGGGCGCTTCGACTTCCGCTCCATCCTGGCGGTGCCCTATCCGATTCCGCACGACGGCCCCGTGGGCCGCATGCTGGACGCGCTGGGGCGCCATCCCTGGCGTCCGGCACACCTGCATTTCATGATCGCGGCGCCGGGCTACCAGCGGCTGATCACCCACATCTTTCGCAATGGCGGCACCTACCTGGATTCGGACGCGGTGTTCGGCGTGCGCTCCACGCTGGTGGCCGACTGGGTGCGTCATGAGCCGGGCCCGGCGCCGGACGGGACGCATTCCGAGATGCCGTTCTACACCCTGCAATACGACTTCGTGCTCAATCCGGCGGCCGAGTCGGTGCAGGCGTGACGCAGGAGAGCCGCATGCCCCAGTCCTTCGTCTATCAGGCGCTGCCCGCCCGCGTGGTCTTCGGCGCGGGTGCCTTGCAACAACTCGAGCGCGAGGTCGATGCGCTGGGTGCGCGGCGTGCGCTGGTGCTGTGCACGCCGGACCAGCGCCACACGGCCGAGGCCATCGCCCAGCGCCTGGGTAGCCACGCTGCCGGCGTGTTCGACCGGGCGACGATGCATGTTCCCATCGAGGTGGCGCGCCAGGCGCGCGAAGTGGCCCGCGAACGCGGCGCCGACTGCGCCATAGCCATTGGTGGAGGCTCCACCATCGGGCTGGGCAAGGCCATTGCGCTGGACAGCGGCCTGCCGATCCTGGCGATACCCACCACCTACGCCGGCAGCGAGATGACGCCCATCTACGGCATCACGCAAGACGGCGAGAAGCGCACCGGCACCGATGCGCGCGTGCTGCCGCGCACCGTCATCTACGACCCCGAACTGACGCTGACGCTGCCTGTAGCCTTGTCGGTCACCAGCGGCATCAACGCCATGGCGCATGCGGCCGAAGGGCTGTACGCCGCCAGTGGCAACCCGATCAGCCGCCTGATGGCGCAGGAAGGCATTCGCGCGCTGGCCAAGGGCTTGCCCGGCGTGCACGCCAACCCACTGGACATCGAGGCGCGCAGCGCCGCCCTGTACGGGGCCTGGCTGTGCGGCACGGTGCTGGCGCAAGGCGGCATGGCCCTGCACCACAAGCTGTGCCACACGCTGGGCGGCACCTTCAACCTGCCGCATGCGCAAACGCACACGGTGGTGCTGCCCTACGTGCTGGCCTTCAATGCGCCACACGCCCAGCAAGCGATGCGAAGCATGGCCGACGCGATGGGCGCCCATGGCGATGCGGCCGGTGCCGTGTGGGACCTGGCCCATGACAACGGCGCGCCGACTTCGCTGCGCGAACTGGGCATGGCGGAGTCCGACCTGGACCGCGCGGCCGACATCGCCACCGAGCGCCCCTACTGGAACCCGCGCCCGGTCGACCGCGCCGCGGTGCGCGCCGTGCTGCAGGCCGCTTTCGATGGCGTGCGCCCCGCCTGAACACCGAACCCTTTGCCCCACATTCCAACGGAGACAAGACAGATGAATTCCCCTCAAGACAATCCACGGCAAGGCCTGGATTCGTCCTACGACGTGGCCGTGATCGGCTACGGACCCACCGGCCTGGTGGCGGCCTCCCTGCTGGGCCAGGCCGGCTACCGGGTCGTGGTGATCGAGCGCTGGCCCACCATGTACGGCCTGCCGCGGCTGACGCACATCGACGGCGAGGCCGCGCGCATCGTCCAGGCCTGCGGCAATGTGGACCAGGCCATGCGCGACTCCATGCCGCTGCACACCTACCACTATGTCAACGCCGAGGGCGAGCTGCTGCTGGAGCTGGCGTGGAAGGGCAAGCAGTGCGGCTACACGGCGCACAACTCCATCTACCAGCCCGACATCGAGGATGCCATTCACGACCGCGTTGCATCGCTGCCCAATGTCGAGCTGTTTCGCGGCTGGGAGGCCGTGTTCCTGAAGCAGGAGGCCGAGGGCGTGACGGTGGCCATCCAGCGCACCAACAGCGGCAAGGACGGCTCATCCGAAGCTCAATGGGCCGAGCCCGCGCGGACTTTCAGCGCCCGCTACGTGTTCGGCGCGGACGGCGCCAACAGCTTCGTGCGGCGCGCGCTGGGCATCGAGCGCAACGACTATGGCCACAAGCATCGCTGGCTCAACCTCGACTCGGAGAACCTCTCGGATGCGGCCGAGCGCTTCAAGCTGCTGACCATCTACTGCGACCCGGAACGTGGCCACATGTACATGCCCATTGGCCACAACCGCACGCGCTTCGAGGTGCGCCTGCTCGACGGCGAGAGCATCGAGGATTGGGAAGACCCCGCCCAAGGCTGGCGCTGGCTGCAGGAAAAATACGGCGTGGGTCCGCAGGACTTCAAGTTCCTGCGCAACGTGGTCTACACCTTCCAGACTCGCATGGCCGAACGCTGGCGCGATGGCAACGTGCTGCTTGGCGGCGATGCGGTGCACGCGATGATGCCCTACATGGGGCAGGGCGCCTGCTCTGGCATGCGCGACGGCATCAACCTGGCCTGGAAGCTGGACCTGGTGCTCAGCGGCCGCGCATCGCCCGCGCTGCTGGACAGCTACGAGGCCGAGCGCCGTCCGCACGCGCAGCAGATCATGGAGATGTCGCTGTTCCTCGGGCAAGTGACCAACGAGGAAGACAAGGTCAAGGCCGCCGCGCGCGACGAAGCCTTTCGCACCCATACCATGCCGCCGATGCCGCCTTTCCCCAAGCTGGAAACCGGGGTGGTGCATTGCGAGGCGGACGGCAGCGTGCTGGCCAGCACGGGCGTGCCGGGGCCGCAGGCCATGGTGCGCCGTGGCGAGGCGCAAGGCCGGCTGGACGACGTGGTGGGTCACGGCTTCCTGCTGGTGGCCAAGGACGACCCGAGCCCCTTCCTGCGCGACGAACAGAAGGACTTCCTGGACCAGCTCGGCTGCCGCATCGTCGTGCTGACCGGCGATGCGCAGGTGCCCGGCGCCGTGACCGAGCTGGATGGCGAGATGTCCGGCTTCATGGCCGAGCACGGTATCCGGGCCTACATCGGCCGTCCGGACTTCATCGTCTTCGGCTCGGTGGCACGCATGGGCGAGCTGGCGGCCCTGGTCGACGACCTGCAAGGCAAGCTGCACTGGACCGGCCGCGGGCGCGGCGGGCAAGTCCGCGCACCGGCCATGGAGCAGGCTGCATGAGCGACGCGCCGTCTTCCGCCACGCTGGCCCTGCAGCGCGCCATGTCCATGACGCGGCTGCTGGACTGCGGCATGGACTTTGCCGATGCGCAGGCGCTGTTGCGACGCACCACGGCCGGCGAGGATTGGGACCAGGTGGCCCAGGCGCTTGCAAATGCGCAGTTGGACCGCGCCCACCAGGCCGCCTCGGCGGGCCATTGGGTGACCGCAGCCGAGGCCCAGGCCGCCGGGCTGGCCGGCCTGCTGTTTGCCCAGATGGCCTTCAACCACGACAACGTGCGCAAGCACGAGCTCTACAACCAGCTGGTCGTGGCCACGCGCCAGCTGTGCGACATGCCCGACAGCCGCCTCGAACGGGTCGAGGTGCCTTTCGGCCAGGCACACCTGGTCGGCTGGCTCATGCGGCCTGCGGGGGCGCAAGCGCGCGGCACGGTCGTGGTGTTTGGCGGCCAGAGCGGCTGGGGCGTGGCCTACCTGCCCATTGCGCGCGCGCTTGCCCGGCGCGGCATGGCCACCTTGCTGGCCGAGGGGCCGGGCCAGGGCGAGACGCGCATGAAGCAGGGCGTCCATGTCGACGTGGACATGCAGGAGGCCTTCAGCCAGTTCGTCACTTTCATCGTCAACGACGCCTCGCTCGGCCTGCCTGGCATCTGGGGCAACAGCGTCGGTGGCCTGTGGGCGGCCCGCACGGCCGCGGCCGATGCACGCATCGCTGCCTGCTGCGTCAACAGCAGCTTTGCCGCGCCGGCGCTGCTGCCGTTTCGCACCTTCGTGGAACAGGCCGGCGCCATGCTGGGAACGGATGACGAGCGCGCCATCGCGCAGAACTTCGAGCGCATGCGCTTTCAGCCCGGGCGGGATCGCATTGCCTGCCCGCTGCTGGTGCTGCATGGCGGCGCCGATCCGCTGGTGAAGCTGCAAGACCAGCAGCCCTTCCTGGACGCAGCGACAAATCCCGACGCCACGTTGCGCGTGTGGGACGACGGCGAACACACCATCTACAACCACTCTGCGCAACGCACGGCCTACGTGGCGGACTGGTTTGCGCAGCGGCTAGGCCCCGGGTAGCAACGCGGGCACGCGTCGGGCGTAATCGTCGTAGGCCGGTCCGAACTGCTCGCGCATCCAGCGTTCTTCCAGCCGCATCTTCCTGTGGAACGCGCCCCACACGAGCACGACGGCCAGCACGCCGGCGAGGTCGCCTCTTGCAAACGCAGTGCCCACGAAGGCCAGCAGGAGGCCCGAATAGATCGGGTGCCGCACGAGTGCGTAGGGCCCGGTGGTGACCAGTTCGTGGCCGGCCTTGACCGTGACTGCCGCGCTCCAGTTTCGCCCGATGTAGCCGCGGGCCCAGGCGGCAAACAGGAAGCCGGCCAGCGCAAGCACGGCACCGATCCAGAAGCCCCAGGCTGCACGAGGCAGCAAGCGCACCGCAAGGATCGAAGGCAGCGGGAGCGGGCGCGACAGCAGCACGACAGCCAGCGCCAAGGGCACAAAGTGCGAGAGACGCGAGGCCAGCGACTCGCGGCGCACGGAGGCCTTGTTGCCGCGCGCCATGACCACCCAGTAGAGGGCACAGGCACTCCACATGACGGGGAACAGGTACTTGTAGACGGCGAACATGGCGCACGCTCGATTGGCAATTGTCCTGCTTCTGCACCTTACCGGGCCACCGAAGCTGCGATTACCATCCCGCCATGCAATCTTGGTCGCCTTCCTCCTGGCGCCAGCGCACAGCGCTGCAGCTGCCGTCTTATCCGGACCCGCACGCGCTGCAGGACGTCGAGGCACGCCTGTCGGCGCTGCCGCCGCTGATCTTCCCCGGTGAAATTACCCAGCTCAAGAACCGGCTCGCGGCGGTCTCGCGCGGCCAGGCATTCCTGCTGCAGGGCGGCGACTGTGCGGAGAGCTTCGACGAGCTGGGCCAGATGCCGGTGGAATCCACCTTCCGCGTGATGCTGCAGATGGCAGTGGTGCTGACCTATGCTGCATCCTGCCCGGTCATCAAGGTCGGGCGCATTGCCGGGCAATTTGCCAAGCCCCGCTCGTCCGAGACGGAGACGCTGCAGGGCCAGACCCTGCCGTCGTACCGGGGCGACATCATCAACGGCGCCGATTTCAACGAGGCCGCGCGCACGCCCGACCCGAAGCGGCTGCTCACCGCCTATTCCCATTCGGCGGCCACGCTGAACCTGCTGCGCGCCTTTGCGCAGGGCGGCTTTGCCGACCTGCACCGGGTGCACGGCTGGACGGCCGATTTCGTGCGCCGCAGCCCGCAGGGCGAGCGCTTCGAGGAGCTGGCCGACCGCATCACCGAGTCGCTGGCCTTCATGGAAGCCTGCGGCTTCGACGCCAGCAAGGCACCGCAGCTGCACGCCGTGGAGTTCTACACCTCGCACGAAGCGCTGCACCTGCAGTACGAGCAGGCGCTGACCCGTTTCGACGAAGGCACGGGGTGGGCCTATGGTGCCTCGGCGCACATGCTCTGGCTGGGCGAGCGCACCCGCGCCATCGATGGCGCGCACGTCGAGTTCCTGCGCGGCATCGACAACGCGGTCGGGGTGAAGCTGGGCCCTTCCGCCAAGGCCGCCGACGTGCTCGCCTTGCTCGACGCGCTGGACCCGGAACAGGAGCCGGGCCGCATCGTGCTCATTGCACGCATGGGCAGCGACCGCGTGGCGCAGGCCTTGCCGCCGCTGCTGCGGGCAGTGCGCGATGCGGGGCGCACGCCGGTGTGGTGCTGCGACCCGATGCACGGCAACACCGTGACCTCGTCCAACGGCTACAAGACACGGGACTTTGCAAGGGTGCTGAACGAGGTGTGCGGCTTTTTCGCGGCGCACGAAGAGGCGGGCACCTATCCGGGCGGCCTGCACTTCGAGATGACGGGGCAGGACGTCACGGAATGCCGCGGCGGCGCGCAGGCGCTCGACGACGACAGCCTGGCAAGCCGCTATCGCAGCGCGTGCGATCCGCGGCTGAACGGATCGCAAAGCCTGGAGCTGGCGTTCCTGATTGCGGATGTGCTCAAGGCCGCGCGGCAGCGCCGCTTTGCCAGCGCCTAGGAGGTCAGTGCCAGGCGTGCCTTCATCGCATCGACAAGCGGCGCGATGCAGGACGGCGGAAACGGGGACACGCTGCTGACGTTGATCTCGCAAAGCACGTAGCGCTCGGGCTGTTCGGGCGTCGGCTCGCCGAGCAGGAAGTCGCAGTCCCACAGCATGGGCAGCTGCGAATGCGCCAATCCGACGCGGCTGCGCAGCTGCTCGATCCATTGCGTTTCGAGCAGGCGCTTGAGCGTCTGGAACTGCGGCATGTCGGCATCGTGGTAGAGCCGCGGGCCGGGTGCAGGCGCCGCTTCGCCCGCCCGGGCGGGGTAGAGCGCATTGATCGCCTGGTGGCCAAAGCCGGTCACCCGCCCTTGCACGAGATAGGCACGCACCATGCCGTCGACCAGGCGTGGCTGCCATGCCTGGTCGATCATGTGGCCACCATTGGCTTGCTCGAAGTAGGGCGCCAAGCGCTCGAGCAGCGCGGGCAGTTCGATCTGTTCCTCGTTCGAGCCGCGCTGCGCGTGCCGAACGCGCAGCAGCCGTGAGTCGTCGATGCGCTCGACACGCCACACGCCCACGCCGCTGTGGCCGCGGTATTGCTTGAGTACCCGAGCGCCGGCGCGCAGGCGCTGCGGCAGGCCAGCAGCCAGCTGGGCGAGGCTGTCCACGCGGACCACATCGCTGCCGAAGGGCAGGTCGCGCACGTCGAGCAGCACGTCCTTGGTGCCCAGCCGCAGGATCGTGTCGGGGTGCGTGCTGACGAAGACGCCGGCCTGCGCAACGTCGCGCAACACGGCGTCGAGCCGGTCGCGCCGACGCCCGTCCTCGATCGGGTTGCACCACGCCAGAACGGCGTCGACACGCCGCAGCTGCGCGGCCACCTCGTCGGCAAAGTCGTCGTGGTAGACGGCCGGCTGCGCGGCCACGCCGGCTGCCTCGAAGGCCGCGAACAGCGCGGCAAATCGGCTTTCGGCCGGATCGCTTCGCTGGCGCACGGCGCTGTCGCCCGGGTAGAGCAGGGCCACGGACTTCGGGCGACCCTCGGTCCTGGCGCATGCCTGCTGTGACGCGCCGGTGTTCATTGGCTAGTAGGGAAGCTCGAAGCCGCTTCTTCCCGCATTGATGCGCTGGGCCGTGGGCGTGCCATTGACCACTTGCGCCGTCATCGACACGCTGGCACCGGGAACGAGCAAACCGCGGTCGCCGGGCCTGAAGCTCACCACCGGTGTGCCAACCGGTACCACGACGGCCTTCTCGCCATCCTTGTACTTCAGGTGCAAGGTCCGCCCCGATGGCGCTTCGGCCAGGTCGGCGACGGTGGCGTTGGTCATGGTGCTGTCCGGCTGCAGGTCGAACGGCCGGCTGCCTTCCCCCGCACCACGCGCGGACTCGGGAAACACGGTGACCGCGATCGCGCGATGGGCTCCGTCTGGCTGCGGCACCGTGGCGGTGCCGATAAAGCTGCCGGGCTTGATGTCGCCCAGTTCGATGGGGAACACTTCCTGGATCACGAGGCTTGGCGCAAGCCCGAGCGCGATGGTCTCGCCGCGACGCTCCTTCACGGTCACGGTGCTCGCCGTCACGCTTTGCACGACGCCGCGCAGGCGCACCGGAGGCTCCGCGCCTTGTTGTGACCAGGCAGGGCCTGCGGCAACGGCAAGGGCCGCAGCCGCCAAGACCCATGCGGGCAAGTGAGTTCTCATGTGCGCCCCTTTGTCGGCAGGACTTGATGATCGCACGGTGGCGCTGTGTTTCTGATGGTGCAGTGCGAGGGCTACTTGCCGCTACCGCTACCGCCACCGCCGCCGCCGCCGCCACCACCGCCGCCACCACCACCGCCGCCGCCGCCGCCGCCACCGCCACCGCCACCGCCGCCGCCGCCGCCGCCGCCGCCACCACCACCGCTGCCACCGCCACCGCTGCCACCGCCACCGCTGCCACCGCCACCGTCACCGCCACCGCCGCTGCCACCGCTGCCGCTTGACCCACCAGAAGAGCCCGACCCACTGGACCCGCTCGAACCGCTCGAACCGCCCGAACCACTCGAACCACTCGAACCACTCGAACCATTCGAACCATTCGAACCACTCGAACCACTCGAACCACTCGAACCGCTCGAACCGCTCGAACCGCTCGAACCGCTCGAACCGCTCGAACCGCTCGAACCACTCGAACCGCTCGAACCGTGCCCGGACGAAGAGCCCGACGAACTCGTGGCGCCCGACCCGCCGCCGCCACCGGGTCCGCCCGGTTCCACCAGCACCTCGTTGGCCGTGATGCGCCGCTGCGAATCCATGCGCCCGGTCACGCGAACGAACTGGTCCACCACGAGATCCGCCGAGCTGCCGCCTTTGACAACAGCGCCGGGCTCGACCCGGACACTGGCGCCGTCGAGGTTCATTGAGCCGCCATCCAGCGCCTGCACGTAGCCCTCGATCACCACGTCCTGCACCCGGCCCAACTGCTCGATCGTCGGATTGGCCGTCACTTGCTGGGCCGTGAGCATCTCGCCGTTCCATGGGCCAGCCACAAGCACCTCGGTGCCGCGTTCGACACCGCGCGGCACCACGCCGGCACGCAGCGCAATGCGTGTGCCGTTGATCTGCATGGCCTCGGGCGTCACGACCTCGACCCGGCCTACGAGTTGCGCCAGCCGCGGCCGGGCCGCAGACGGGAGCTCCTCGATTCGAGAGGCCACCAGCAGTCCGTCGGACTGGCGGTGCCCGCTCAGCCGTACCCAGTCGCCGATCCGCTTGCCGTTCAATGCGCCCGCCGGCCGCACCCGGGCCGTCTGGCCCAACACGCGCACCGTGCCTGCCGTGGCGTCGATGGCCTCCATCGGCCCCACGATGGCATGCATGACGGCAATGACCTGCGCGCGCAGCTCCTTGCCTGCGCCGGTGGCATGCACCGCCACGACCTGGCCCACCGCCAGCTCGCCTGCGGACGCCGGTCGCCCGTTGTCCAGCACGGGTGTGCGCGCATCGAACTGCACTTCCATCCCGTTGACGCAGATGCTCGCGAAGCCGGTCACCACGCCGACGATGCCGGTGCCACCAATGCCGCCGGTCGGGTCCTGGGCCTTCGCATTGACGCCCGTTCCGCCGATGCCACCCGTGGGCTCGTCCGACCCGGCACGCGCCGAGATGCCGGTGCCGCCAATGCCGCCCACGGGGCCCGGGTCGCCTGTGCTGCCTTTGCGGCGCTCCGCCAGCAGGGAGTGTTCGACGGGGTTGACCAGCGAAGCACCCGTCGCACAGATATCGGCGCCCTGCGCCCACGCGGACGCGGCAGGCACGAGCCCGGCAAGAGCCAGTGCAATGCAGGCTGAAAGACGGCCGAGCGTGTTCGCGGGCGCGCTCATTTCCCGGCCTTTGCGCGCTTCTTTGCAGGCCGCGCAGGCGCTTGCTCGGGTGGTGCCGAATCCTCGGCATAGAAGTACACGCCAAAGGTCATGCGCTGGCGCTGCGACTTGTCGCCACCACCACCAGCGCGCTTGCTCGACGCCAGCACGCTCTTGTTGACGGTCACCAGCGCCTGCATGCCCAGCGTGCCTGCCTGCTGCGCCAGCTTGGCGACCGTGTCGGCGCCCACGCCGTCGTAGTGCACGCTGCGCTCCAGGAAGGGGGGCTGGGCACCCATCAGGTTGTGCGCCGCGGCGGCAGCATGGTCGTGCAGGTTGTGGCCCAGGTAGAAGCTCATCTCGTCGAAGCCCTTGGCGGGCACGAAGGCGTCGGCGTTGAGGTGCACGAGGCCTTGCTCATCCATGTGCACGACCCCCAGGCGCAACCACTCGTCGAGAACGACGCGCGGGCGGATGTCGCGGTTGACGCGGGCCACTAAGGCCTCGAACGAGCGGTCACCGCCTTCGCTGGCGAAACGGGCCAAGGCAAGCGGCGCGCCATCGCCGTCGATGTATTCGGGTGCGCCCATCCATCGCGCGACAACCTGGGCGCCGATCGAAACCACGGCAGGTACGGCTTCCTCGCCGGACTCCATGGCCTGTCGCAAGCGGCTCACTTCCTTGCGATGCACACCGGAGACCAGGCTCACGCGGCTATCGGTGGACTTCTTGTCGTCGATGCGGAAGTCCCGGTCGGCGACTTCGACAAAGAGCGATTTCAGCAGCTCGCTGGCGTAGGTGAATGTCACGCCACGCGACAGCATGAGCTTGACCAGCGGACGCAATGCACGAGTCAGGGCCTGGACCAGCACGCGTGGCGGGTGGGCTTCGGAAGGGGCGGGCTCGTTGGACATGGCGCAGGGAACGGGTTGGGGTCAAGAGTATTTGTGGGAAATTCTCACACAAATGTTTGACGTAGGGAGTTTTTCCGTCCAATGTTTCGACGTGGGTAAATTTCCCACGCAACCAATCTTCGACTGGAGAGCAGCATGGACAAGGTGAGAAGGACGGCATCTGCAAGCATCCTTGCGTTGGCATTGGGCACGCTCGTGGGGCCTGTGATGGCGCACGGTGGCGGGGGTGGGGGCGGTGGCGGAGGTGGCGGTGGCGGTGGCGGTGGAGGCAGCGGCAGCGGCAGCGGAGGAGGCGGCTCCGGCGGTTCCAGCGGTTCCAGCGGATCGAGCGGATCGAGCGGCTCCAGCGGCTCCAGCGGCTCCAGCGGCTCAAGTTCCGCAAGCAGCGGTGGCGGCCATGGCACGGCGCAGGGCGCGGGGCATGGCAACGGGCACGGCGCAGACGACGCGGTGGGCCATGCGAATGCTCCGGGTCCCCATGGCGTTGGTCATGGCGCGGACGATGCGCCGGGGGTGGCGAACGCAGCCGCTCCCCATGGTGTGGGCCATGGCGCAGACGATGCGCCAGGCCATCGCTGATCCGGGTGGTGCGCCGGTGGCGCAAAAGCGGGTGCCAGCGCGCGCGCAAGAGGCACCCGCAGGCCAGCCTCAAGGCCCGCTATACACCCCGTCGCGCGCCACCACCCGCCCGCGGCTGATGACGGTGCGGCGCGGCGCGCATTCGACCACCGCCGCAGCCATGTTCTCTGCATCGAGCAGCACCAGGTTGGCCTGGCAGCCGGCTTCCAGTCCGTAGGCGGCAAGGCCCAGCGCGCGCGCGCCGCCGTGACTCACCACGTCGAAGGCAGCGGCAAGGTCTTCGTCCTTGCTCCAGCCAAAGCGCAGCGCGATCAGGCGGGCCCGCTCGAGCATGTCGCCGTTGCCCATGGGGCTCCAGGCGTCGCGAATGCCGTCCGAGCCGGAGCACACGTTGACACCCCGAGATCGCAGCATGGCCACGGGCGGCACGGTGACGTAGCCCGGCGCGCAGGTCATCACCGAGATGCGCAGCGCCGCCAGCCGGTCCGCCAGCGCATGCAGGTCGGCCGGCGCAAAGGCCCCCAGCGAATAGGCGTGGCTGAGCATCACACGGCCTTCCATGCCGTGCGCGGCGGTCATGTCGGCAATGCGCTCGATCTCCCAGCGCCCCAGTTCGCCCAGGTCGTGCAGGTGGATGTCGACGCCACGCCCGAACTTCACGGCCAGGCCGAACACGGTCTCCAGGTGCCGGATCGGGTCCTTGTCGATGCCCGCAGGGTCGATGCCGCCCACCACGTCCACGCCCAGCTCGAGCGATTGCTCCATCAGCTCCAGCGCACCGGGCGAGATCAGCATGCCGCCCTGGGGAAAAGTCACCAGCTGCATGTCGATGACATCCTTGAAGTGCTCGCGCAGCGCCAGCATTTCTTCCACGTGCCTGATGCCCCAGGTGGTCTGGGCATCGACGTGGCTGCGAAAGTACAGCGACCCGCGTGCAATGCACTCCTCGATGAGCGGTGCGGCGCGCTCGGCCATCGGCACCTTGAAGTCCTTGAGCACGGCCTGCTCGTTGGCGATGCGATGGTTGCGCGTGGGGCCCGCGCTGTTGGGCCGCCAGGGCGTGGCCCACAGCGTCTTGTCGAAGTGCGTGTGGGCCTCGACCAGCCCGGGCACCAGCAGCTGGCCCTTGCCGTCCACCAGCGTGGGCAGCTCGGGCGAGGCCTGGCCGGCGGGAACGACGGCGCAAATGCTTGGGCCCTGAACCAGCACGTCGGCTGCGGGGCCGCCCAACGGGCGCACGTTGCGGATGACCGTGGTGGTTGTCGTCATGTGGTGGGAGAGTCCAGTCAGTAGTGGCTTGCACGCCAGAGCGTCTCGGGCGACGCCAGCAGGTGCTGCAGCCCGGTGCGTTCGATCATCTGGTCGGTGGCCACCTGGGCCAGCTCCATGACCTGCGACTCGTCCACCGTGAGCACCTTGCCGTCTTCCATCAGCACCCGGCCGTCGACGATGGTGGTGCACACGTCCGCGCCGTTGGCAAAGCAGGTCACGCGATAGACGGGCATGTTCAGCGGCATCAGGTGCGGCTTGAACAGGTCGATGAGGATGATGTCGGCTCTCTTGCCCGCTTCGAGCGAACCGATCTCGTGTTCCAGCCCCAGCGTGCGGGCCGCATCGATGGTGACCATCTCCAGCACCTTGCCGTGCGGCAGCACGCCCGCGTCGCGAAAGTGGCGGCGGTGGTAGTGCATGCACTGGAACATGTGGCGGAACATGTCGTAGCTGCGGTCGGGCGCAATGCCGTCCGAGCCCAGCGCCACCGTCACGCCGGCATCCAGCAGTTCCGGCACCGGGCAGCGGCCGCGGATCGACATGATGGCGCTGGGGTTGTGCACGATGCGCGTGCCGGTCTCGGCGCAGGCGGCGATGTCCTCGTCGGTGAGGTCGATGCTGTGCGACATGAAGGCGCGCTCGCTCAGCAGGCCCAGCTCCTCGTGGGCCAGCTTGAGGCTGCCGGTGCGGTGGCCGTCCTGCGTGAAGGCCAGGTCGTACTTGCGGGCCAGGGCCGAGTACTGCGCGGCCTGGCTGCGAAACACGTTCGCGTATTGCACTTGCTGCGGCGCCTGGTCCGGGTGGTAGACGGGCAGGGTGACGCAGATGTTGACGCGGCCATCGGCCGTGCCGTGACGGGTGCGGATCACTTCCTCGCAGGTCTCGTACATCTGCTCCCACGACACGGGGCGGTCCACGCGCTGGCCGGTTGCCCAGTCGGCATAGGTGCGCGGGGCGGGCGCGTGCGACGGGCCCACGGCGAGGAACGAGCGCGTGCCCGTTTCCGCGATGGCGTCGCAATGGCGCGCGGCGTACTTGGGGTCGTCCACCCGCATGATGCTGTCGCCGCCGCCAAACAGGCACACGCCCGTGGTGGTGCCGCAGCGCAGGCGCTCCAGGGCGGCAAGCTTCGCTTCGGCATACCAGAAGGTCTCGTCGGAGCCGACGGTGTAGATCTGCTCGCACGCGGCCGACCACGCATCCGAATCGCCGGCGCCCATGGTCTTGAGCAGGCCGTGGCCCGCATGGGCGTGGCAGTCGATGAGGCCGGGGAGCACCGCCTTGCGGGTGGCGTCGATGGTCTTGCGTGCCACGTAGCGCGCGGCCAGTTCTTCGGTGCTGCCGACGGCGACGATGCGCTCGGCCTGCACCGCCACGGCGCCGCCTTCGATCACGCGGCGCTGTCCGTCCACGGTGATGACGGTGCCGTTGACGATCAGCAGGTCGACCGGCTGGGCTTGTGCTCGGGTTTCAGGCGGCATGGGCAAGCAGTTCTTCTTTGCGGTGGACGGTGACGGGAATGCGCTGCTCCTGCACCGCGTGGCAGGCCACTTGCGAGCCGTCGGCCTGTGCCAGCAGCGCCGGTGCCTCGCTCTTGCAGCGCTCGTTGGCATGCGGGCAGCGAGGATGGAAGGTGCAACCCGGCGGCGGATCGAGCGGGCTCGGGATCTCGCCGGTGATGGGGGTCTTGTCGCGTCCGCGCGTGTCCAGTTGCGGCAGCGCCGCCAGCAGCATCTGGGTGTACGGATGCTTGGGCGCCTCGAACAGCACGCGGGTGGGCGCCACCTCGACCAGGCGACCGAGGTACATCACGCCAACGTCGTGCGACACGTAGTTGATCACCGCCAGGTTGTGGCTGATGAACAGGCAGGTCAGGCCCAGCTGCGCCTGCAGCTCGCGCAGCAGGTTCAGGATCTGCGCCTGCACCGACACGTCCAGCGCCGATGTCGGCTCGTCGCACACCAGGAAACTCGGGTTGCCCGCCAGGGCGCGCGCAATCGACACGCGCTGGCGCTGGCCGCCCGAGAACTCGTGCGGAAACTTCAGCGCGTCGGCTGCCGACAGGCCCACCTGGCGCAGCAGCTCGTGCACCCGAGGCATCACCTGCGATTCGGGCAGCAGCTTCTGGAAGCGGATCGGCTCGGCGATGGCGGTGCCCACGCGGTAGCGCGGATTGAGCGACGCGTACGGGTCCTGGAACACCATCTGGATGCGGTGGTCCTTGCGGGCCGCATCGGCGAAGCGCACCGCGCCGGCGCTGGGCGAATCGAGCCCCGCGACCATTCGCGCCAGCGTGGACTTGCCGCAGCCCGATTCGCCGACCAGGCTGAAGGTCTCGCCGCGCTTGATCTTGAAGCTGACGCCGTCCACGGCCTTGACCGAGCGCGGCTTGCTGCCCAGCGCGCTGCGCAGCAGGCTGGCGCCGCCGTCCACCGGAAACTGGCGCGTGAGGTCCGAGACCTCGAGGCTGATGGGCATTGCGTCGTTCATGCGTGCTCCGTTTGCTGCGGCACGGCCAGCCAGCAGGCCACGCGATGTCCGGGTTTCGTGGCCACGACCGGCGGTGTCTGCGCGCGGCATTGGTCGCTGGCGTGTTCGCAGCGCGGGTTGAATGCGCAGCCCACGGGCCGGCTGTTCAGGCGCGGCATGGCGCCGTCGATCTGCGCGAGCGGGCCGCTCACGCGCTTGAGCGTGGGAATGGCGCTCATCAGGCCCCGCGTGTAGGGGTGGACCGGCGAGCGAACCACTTCCTCCACCGGGCCGACCTCCACGATGCGGCCGGCATACATCACGGCCACGCGGTCGGCCGTTTCGGCGATCACGCCCATGTCGTGCGTGACCAGCAGCATGGCCGTGCCCTTGTCGCGGCACAGTTGGCGCAGCAGCTGCAGCACCTGCGCCTGGATCGACACGTCCAGCGCCGTGGTCGGCTCGTCGGCCACCACCAGGCGCGGCTCGGCGCACAGGGCCAGCGCGATGACGATGCGCTGGCGCATGCCGCCGGAGAACTGGTGCGGGTAGGCGTCGAAGCGTGCCTCCGGCGCCGGAATGCCCACGGCCCGCATGAGCGCCAACGCGCGCTGCGCGGCCTCTTCCTTGGACACGGGAATGTGCGTGAGGATGGTCTCGGTCAACTGCTCGCCGATGCGCAGCAGCGGGTTCAGGCTCATCAGCGGGTCCTGGAACACCGCGCCGATCTCCTTGCCGCGGATCAGCCGCATCTGCTTTTGCGTGAGCGTGTCCAGGCGCTTGTCGCCCAGGTGGATCTCGCCGCCGGCCACATGGCCCGGTGGCTCCAGCAGGCCGAGGATGGACATGCCGGTGAGCGACTTGCCTGCGCCCGATTCGCCCACGAAGCCCAGGATCTCGCCCGGCGCGATGGAAAACGAAACGTCGTCCAGTGCCAGCAGCACGCCGCGCCGCGTGGGAATCTCGACGCGCAGGCCCTGCACGGTCAGGACGGGTTGGGTAGTGGTGGTGTTCATGTCAGGCCCGGATTCATTTCAGTTTCGGGTTGAACACATCGCGCAGCCAGTCGCCCAGCAGGTTGATCGCCAGCACCAGCAGCACCAGCGTGATGCCGGGCATGACGGTGACCCACCATTCGCCGGAGAACAGCACTTCGTTGCCCACGCGGATCAGCGTGCCCAGCGAAGGCGAGGTAGGCGGCACGCCCAGGCCCAGGAAGCTCAGCGTGGCTTCGGTCAGGATGCTCAGGCCCAGCGACAGGGTGGCGATCACCAGCACCGGCCCCAGCACGTTGGGCAGCACGTGGCGAAACAGGATGCGCAGCGGCCCCATGCCGATCAGGCGGGCGGCATGCACGTAGTCCTTCGACTTTTCCACCAGCGTGGCGCCGCGCACGGTGCGGGCGTACTGCACCCAGGTCGAGATGCCGATGGCGAAGATCACCACCAGCAGCGCAATGCGCTCGTGCACTTCGCGCGGCAGCAGCGAATGCGACAGCCCGTCGATCAGCAGCGCCACCAGCACGGTAGGAAAGCTCAGCTGCATGTCGGCCAGGCGCATGACCAGGTTGTCGATGCGCCCGCCTGCATAGCCGCTGATCAGGCCCAGCGTGACGCCGATGACCAGCGAGAACAAGGTGGCGCAAAAGCTCACCATGAGCGAGATGCGCAGGCCATACATCAACACCGACAGCAGGTCGCGGCCCTGGCCGTCGGTGCCCAGCGGAAAGCGCATCTGCCCGCCATCCAGCCACACGGGCGGAAGGCGCGCGTTCATCAGCTCCAGCGCAGCGGGGTCGAACGGGTCCTGCGGCGCCAGCAAGGGGGCCAGCAGCGCGATCAACACGAACAGCAGCAGCACGCAGGCCGACACCATGGCGGTGGGCGAACGCTTGAAGCTGTAGACGAAGTCGCTGTCGGCAAAGCGTTGCCACGCCGAGGGCGCGGCCACCGGGGGCAGCGCGGCGGAGGCTTGGGAGATTTCGTTCATGCAAGCCTCACGCGGGGATCGACCCGGAAGTACAGCAGGTCGACGATGGCATTGATGAGCACGAACAGCAGCGCCACGAGCATCAGGTAGGCCGAGATCACCGGGATGTCGCCGAAGGTGATGGCCTGGATGATCAGCAAGCCCAGGCCCGGCCACTGGAACACCGTCTCGGTGATGATCGAGAAGGCGATCAGCGAGCCCAGCTGCAGGCCCGCCACGGTGATGACGGGAATCAGCGTGTTCTTCAGCGCGTGCTTGAAGTGGATCGAGCGGTCGACGATGCCGCGCGCCCGCGCGAACTTGATGTAGTCGGTGCGCAGCACTTCCATCATCTCCGAGCGCACCAGGCGCATGAACAGCGTGAGCTGGAACAGGGCCAGCGTGATCGATGGCATCACCAGCGACTTCAGGCCGCTGGTGGTGAGCAGCCCAGTGGTCCACGAGCCGATGTGCACCACGTCGCCGCGCCCGAAGGCGGGCAGCCAGTCCAGCTCCACCGAGAAGATCAGGATCAGGATGATGCCGGTGAGAAACGAGGGAATCGACACGCCCACCAGCGAGGCCACCTGCATGGTCTGCGCCAGCCAGGAGTTGCGGCGGATGCCCGCGTACACGCCCATCGGCACGCCCACGCCCAGCGCCAGCACCGCGGCGCACAGGCTCAGCTCCAGCGTGGCCGGAATGCGCGCTGCCAGCAACTGGCCCACCGGCTCCAGGTTGCGGTAGGAGATGCCGAACTCGCCATGCACCGCCCGCCATACATAGTCGCCAAAGCGCAGCAGCAGGGGCTTGTCCAGCCCCAGCGAGTGGCGCATCTCTTCCTTCTGCGCGAGCGTCACGGTATCGCCCAGCAGGTTGCTGACGGGGTCGCCGATGTAGTTGAACAGCAGGAACGAGACGAAGGTCACCCCGATCATCACGAGCAGGCCGTTCCACAGCCGGGTCGACAGGAAGCGCAGCATGGCGGCCCCAGGTTCAGGGTGCAGAGACCCGCACCAGCCACAGGCGCAGCGAGTTGTCCGGCGACTGCTTCAGGTCCACGCCCTTGCGTGCTGCCCAGGTGATGGGTTGCTGGTGCAGCGGCACGTAGGCGATGTCGTCGCGCAGGATGGTCACCGCATCGGCAATGTAGGCATTGCGCTTGGCGGGGTCGAGCTCGGACGAGATCTTGGGCAGGAGCGCATCGAAGGCCGGGTTGGAGTAGCCCCCGGCGTTCAGGCCGCCCTTGCTGCTGGTTCGCGTGGCCGCCATGTCCGACAGCAGGGCTTGCGAGTCGGCCATCGGCAGGCCGGCGTGGCCGATCAGGAAGAGCGACACGTCCTGCGTGTTCAAGCGCACGCTCCACTTGGCCACCGGCTCGATCTGCGGCGTGACCTTGATGCCCACGCGCCCGAGCATCGAGATGGCGGCCAGGCAGATCTGCTCGTCGTACACGTAGCGGTTGTTGGGGCACTGCATGCCGACCGTGAAGCCGTTGGGATAGCCGGCCTCGGCCAGCAGCTTCTTGGATGCCTCGGGGTCGAAGGGCAGGCGGCTGTTGAGGTTCTTGGGCGCGCCGTTGAGCTGCGGCGCCAGCACCATGCCGGCCGGCCAGGAGGTGCCGCGCATCACCGAGCGCTTGATGCCCTCGACGTCGATGGCCTGGTACACGGCCTTGCGCACGCGCACGTCCTTGAACGGGTTCTTGCCCTTCACGTCTGAATACAGCAGCTCGTCGCGGTGCTGGTCCATGCCGAAGTAGATGGTGCGCAGCTCGGGGCCCTGCACCACGCTGAAGTTGCCCGAGCTGTTGATGCGCTGCACGTCCTGCAGCGGCACGCTCACCGTGGCGTCCAGCGCGCCCGACAGCAGCGAGGAGGTGCGCGTCGCGTCAGACTGGATGGGCGTGAAGACCACCTCGGTCAGGTTGTGCTTGGGTTTGTCCCACCAGTTGGGGTTGGCTGCCAGCACGGTCTTCACGTCCACGTCGCGCGACTTGACCATGAACGGGCCCGTGCCGTTGGTGTTGCGGTTGGCGTAGTTTTCCTTCTTCTGCTGCAGGTCGCTGGCCTCCTTGGCGTTGTTGGCCTCGCACCAGGACTTGCTCATGATGGGCAGGTTCATCAGCGCGTTGAGCAGCAGCGGGAAGGGCGCCTTGGTCTCGACGTCGACCGTCATGTTGTCGACCTTGCGCACTTCCTTGACCTCGCCCAGGTTGAGCTTGGAGAGCGACCCGGGGGTCTGCACGCGCTGCCAGCTGAACACCACGTCGTCAGCGGTGAACGCCTCGCCGTTGTGGAACTTGACATTGGGGCGCAGCTTGAAGCGCCACACGGTGGGGCTCACCGACTGCCACGACTCGGCCAGCGCGGGCTCGACCTCGATCTTCTCGTTGAAGCGCACCAGCCCCTCGTAGATGTTGTTCATGAACGAGTTCGTGAACGAGTGGTTGGCCGAGTACGGGTCCATCGACAGCGCGTCGGCCGACGCGGTCCAGGTGAAGGGCTTGGCCTGGGCCGCGCAGGCGCCGAACGCCATCGCCAGGGAAACGCCGAGCGGCAGGAGGATCTTTTTCATGGAACGTACTCCGGAAGGGCAGGGGAAGGTGGGCGATGCCGCGGTTTCGGTTGGCGGCGCGATGTCAACAGAATGAAACTAATTTGGTTAACCAAACAATGCGTAGGTTGTACACAACGCGAGCTGGATCTGGCCACATCGTTAACCCTCGGTCGCGGGTCTTCCGCCGTCCCGGGCTCGCTTTGGTGCATGCAATTGCGGCGTGGCCTAGGCTCGGGCGAGCAGGCTGGCAAGGTCGACCTTGCGCTCTGCGGCGGCGCCGGCGAGCACCCGCTGCTCCACCTCGTCGAGGTGCTTCATGGCCGCGGCCAGCGCCTTGGGCAGCGAGTTGCCGGCCAGCGCGTCGATGATCTGGCCGTGCTCGTGCGGAGCGCAGCTGTCGTGCTCCACGGCGGTGTCGAACAGCGCCATGTAGAGCTCGGTGTTGGACACCAGCCGCTGCAGGTATTCGAGCAATTCCGCGCTGCCGGCCATGCGCGCCAGCAGCAGGTGGAATTCGCCCGAAAGGCGGATCGCGTCCTCGCGGCGCCCCTCTTCGTGCGCGCGTTCCTCCTGCTCGACATGGGCGCGCAGGGCGGCCGTCTGCCCGGGGGAGGCCTGGTCGAACAGGGTGGTGATCAGGCCCGCCTCGACGATGCGGCGGGCGCGGTAGACGCTGCGCATGTCCTCGATCGACGGGTTGGGCACGAAGGCGCCGCGGTTGTGCTCGAGCACCAGCTTCTTTTCCGCGCCCAGCCGGGCCAGCACCTTGCGGATGGCGCCGCGCGTGCAGTCCAGCGCCTGCGCCAGCGTGCGCTCGCGCAACGGCGTGCCGGGGCGCAACTTGCCGCTGAGCAGTGCCTTGGACATGGCGACGTAGACGCGCATGTCCACGCTGGCGTCGGCGCCGCCGGGCGTGCCGGGCGCCAGATCCAGGTCATCGCCATGGACGGGGTGCTTGCGCGTGGCGGGTGCGGCGTGGCGGTGGCTGGCGGCAGTGGTGGACATGGCGCCAGATGGTTAACCATATGCGAGACTTTGGTCAACCGGGCAATCGCGAATGCGGGCTCCAGCCTACGGCTTCGCAGCCCGCGTAATGCGCAGGATGTGCTGCTCCTTCAGCTCGAACTCCGGCACGTCCAGGTCGGCCATCTGCAGCAGCTTGGGGTCCTGGTCCGCGTACTGCCTGATGGCTCGGCCGGCGTAGTCCCATTCGCCGAAGCGGCAGGGGTCGTGATAGCCACCCTGCCAAGGGCGCGCCGGTGCGTAGCGGTCCGCGCCCCTTGGCACGTGCTCGACCTCGCAGCCGTCGGCCGGGCTCACCAGGGAATAGACGAAAAACGATGGATGATCGGCCGCTATCGGGCGCTGGCTCCAGGTGTAGGCGGTCTGCGCCTGCAGGTCGTCGAGCATGGCGTGCGTGGTTCGCACCAGGGCCAGCGGCGTGCGCTGGAAGGTATAGAACCTGGGGCTGCCCGGAGGAACCTGAGAAAGGTCGATGTCGAGAAATGGGGCTTCCTCGTGCTTGAGCGTCGTCATCCACCAGACAAAGCTCAGCCAGGCGCCCGTGGCGACAAGGACGGCAATAGCAAGCAGTACGCGGCGTAGGGTCAGGGCGCCACATTACGCCGATACGGCGCTCGCCGCACTACTTGCCTTCGCGGTAGCCCTTGCCCTGCATGCACAGGTTGCGAAGTTCGTCCTGATCACCCTTCGGTGTCTTGTTCAGCCGGATCTGGTACTCGCATTCGGACACGGCTGTCTTGGCGTCCTCCTCGGTCTTTGAATAGCGAGGCGGGGAGGAACTGCAGGCGGCAAGCATCAGCGGCACAGCCATGGCGGCGAGACTTGTTGAACGTATGGCGCGCATTGGTCGAACCCGGATGTAAATCAAGGCTTCGACGTTAATCCCGCAGGGCCTTGGGCGAGCGCGCGTGCTGTGCGCAATGTCCGGTAGGACAGCATCCCTTGGCGTGAAGGACAGCCGCTTTGGCCGGGGCAAAAAAAAGCCAGCCCCGGAAGGCTGGCTGTCCTGCAGGGCTGGCACGAAGCCAGCGCGTGATCAGAACTTGTCCAGCACGGCGCCCGAGCTGGCGCTCGATGCGTTGAACGCAAACTTGGCCTGCACGCCGCGCGTGTAGCGCGGAGCGGGCGGCGTCCAGCCTTCGCGGCGCTTGGCCAGTTCGGCCTCGGGCACATTCAGCTCCAGCAGCAGCTTGTGCGCGTCGATGGTGATGGAGTCGCCTTCCTTCACGAAGGCGATGTTGCCGCCGGCCGCCGCCTCAGGCGCCACGTGGCCCACCACCATGCCCCAGGTGCCGCCGGAGAAGCGGCCGTCGGTGATCAGGCCCACGCTTTCGCCCAGGCCCGCGCCGATGAGCGCACCGGTGGGGGCCAGCATCTCGGGCATGCCCGGGCCGCCCTTGGGGCCCAGGTAGCGCAGCACCATCACGTCGCCGGCCTTGATCTTGCCGGCCAGGATGGCCGCCAGGGCCGACTGCTCGTCGTCGAACACGCGGGCCGGGCCGGTGATGACCGGGTTCTTCAGGCCGGTGATCTTGGCGACCGCGCCTTCGGGCGAGAGGTTGCCCTTGAGGATGGCCAGATGGCCCTGCTCGTACATGGGCTTGTCGATGGAGCGGATCACGTCCTGGTCGGCGCGCGGGGCGTCCGGCACGTCGGCCAGCGTTTCGGCGATGGTCTTGCCGGTGATGGTCAGGCAATCGCCATGCAGCAGGCCCGCGTTCAGCAGCACCTTCATGACTTGCGGAATGCCGCCGGCCTGGTGCAGGTCCACGGCCAGGTACTTGCCGCTGGGCTTGAGGTCGCAGATGACGGGGGTCTTCTGGCGGATGCGCTCGAAGTCGTCGATGGTCCACTCCACGCCGGCTGCGTGGGCGATGGCCAGGAAGTGCAGCACCGCATTGGTGGAGCCGCCCGTGGCCATGATCACGGCCACCGCGTTCTCGATGGCCTTCTTGGTCACGATGTCGCGCGGCTTGATGTCCTTCTTGATAGCCTCGATCAGCACCTTGGCCGATTCCTTGGCCGAGTTCTGCTTCTCGTCGTGCGGGTTGGCCATGGTGGACGAGTAGGGCAGGCTCATGCCCAGGGCCTCGAAGGCGCTGGACATGGTGTTGGCGGTGTACATGCCGCCGCACGAGCCGGTGCCGGGAATGGCGTGCTGCTCGATGTCCTTCAGTTCCTGGTCGGTGATCTTGCCGGCGGCGTTCTCGCCCACGGCTTCGAACACGCTGACGATGTTCAGGTCCTGGCCCTTCCACTTGCCCGGCAGGATGGTGCCGCCGTACACGTAGATGGCCGGCACGTTGGCGCGCAGCATGCCCATCATGCCGCCGGGCATGTTCTTGTCGCAGCCACCGACCACGACCACGCCGTCCATCCACTGGCCGCCCACGCAGGTCTCGATGCAATCGGAAATGACTTCGCGGCTGACCAGCGAGTACTTCATGCCCTCGGTGCCCATGGCCATGCCGTCGGAAATGGTAGGCGTGCCGAACACCTGGGCGTTGCCGCCGGATTCCTCGATGCCCTCGATGGCTGCGTCGGCCAGCTTCTGCAGGCCCGAGTTGCACGGCGTGATGGTGCTGTGGCCGTTGGCCACGCCCACCATGGGCTTCTTGAAGTCGCTTTCCTGGTAGCCCATGGCATAGAACATGGAGCGGTTGGCGGCGCGCGCCTTGCCTTCGGTGATGTTGGCACTGCGGCGGTTGATCTGGATCGGCTTGGTGTCCATGGTGTGGTGTCTCTTCAATCGTGGGGGACCCAAAGGGGGAACACGGAGTATCGGACTTCTGATTGATTGGTTCCAATCCATTTTTCAATGCCGATTGATATGCTCGGTATATGAAAGAAAGCCAGATCGACCTTCGCGCCTGGCGCCAGTTCGTGGCCGTGGCCGAAGAACTGCACTTCGGCCGCGCGGCCCAGCGGCTGAACATGACGCAGCCACCCGTCACCCAGGCCATCGCGCAGTTGGAGAAGACCCTGGGCGTGGTGCTGTTCGACCGCACCCGCCGCCGCGTGGCGCTCACGCCCGCTGGCGAGGCCCTGCTGCCTGATGTGCGCGAGCTGCTGGCCCGCGCGCAGGCGCTGCCGCAGCGTGCGCGCGCGGCGGCTGCCGGGCAGGTGGGGCGGGTGCGCATCGGCTTTGTTTCCACCGTCGGCTTCGAGAAGCTGCCCGACTGGGTGCGCGAGTTTCGCCAGTTGTGCCCCGAGGTGGCGCTGGAGCTGGTGGAGGCCACCGGCGACGTGCAGCTCGAGGCCTTTGCGCGCGGCGAGATCGATGCCGGGTTGATGCTGCATTCGCCCGGCGCCGCGCCGGCCGGGCTGCAGCGGCTGGCCGTGTCCGAGGAACCGCTCACGCTGGCGCTGCCGGCCCGTCACGCACTGGCGCGGGCCCGCAAGCTGACATTAGTGCAGGTGCTCGATGAGCCGCTGGTCATCTTCCCGCGCCGCATCGTGCCTTCGCTGCACGACGCCATCTTTGCGCTCTACCACGCGGCAGGCCGCGTGCCGCAGCTGGCGCAGGAAGCCATCCAGATGCAGACCATCGTGAACCTGGTGTCCGGTGGCATCGGCGTGGCCTGGGTGCCCGAGAGCGTCACGCAGTTTCGCCGCGCAGGCGTGGTCTACCGCGCCGCCGACGAGCTGGCACCCGAGGGCCGGCGGCGCGCAGCACCCGCGCTGCCGCGCTGCGAAACCAGCCTGGTGTGGCCCGACGAGGTGGCCAATCCGGCGCTGTCGCGCTTTGTCGAATTCGTGCGGGAACGCCAGGAAAATTGAGCCGGCAGCGGAACGGCTTGCCACCAATGAAACAGGCGTAAAGCGAGGGGCGATCAGCCATAATTTCGCCCCTCAAGGAATTGCCGAATGCCGGCCTGGCGACCCCAAGAGCGTCCCGGGCCGTGAGTGACCTCATCGACCGCGCCACATCGAGCGCGCTGATGAGCTGCTTGCCCATCTCACCGAGAACAGCTGCCTAGGCGAGGACTGCGCGCTCGACGCGCCCGATGAACCGTGCCCAACCCGACAACTACAAGCTGTTCCCGTGCATCCAGAATTTCGCGCACCGCGTCCTGGCGCAAGCCATGTGCAATCCATAGAAGCAGAGACTGAGCCAGCGCTGTTGCGCCGGCAGCCGCAGCCCGCGCCCGAGTCCGCCAACGAACCCAATGTCTCGCCGTGCCCGGGCTTCGGCCTCGGGCGCAAGGCGTTTGCCGAACTGCTGGGCACGGCCGCGCTGCTGTGCGCAGTGGTCGGCTCGGGCATCATGGCCCAGCGCCTGGCCGGTGGCGACGGTGCCAGCGCGCTGCTGGCCAACAGCCTGGCCACGATGTTCGCGCTGTATGTGCTGATCGAGGCGCTTGGCCCCGTGAGCGGCGCGCACCTCAATCCCGTGGTCAGCAGCGTGCTGTTGCTGCGGCGCGAGCTGCCGCTGCGGGACTTTGCCGTCTACGTTCCGGCGCAATTGGTGGGTGCCGTGCTCGGCGCCTGGCTGGCCAATGCGATGTTCGACCTGAGCGTCTTCCAGTTGAGCACCAGCGTGCACACCGGCATGGGGCAGTGGCTCTCTGAATTCGTGGCGACCGCTGGGCTGGTCGTCGTGATTCTGCGTGCGCCGCCGGGCAAGCTGGCGGTGCTCGCGGCGTGCTATATCGGCGCGGGCATCTGGTTTACTGCCAGTTCGTCCTTTGCCAACCCGGCTGGCGTGCTCGGGCGGATGCTCACCGATACCTACACGGGCATTGCGCCGTCGAGTGCCATTCCCTTTGTGCTTGCCCAGCTCTCGGGCATGGCGGCGGGCCTGTCGGTCAATCGCGTGTTTCGCTAGGCGCGCAGCGCGGGCGCCGTGTCGAAGGCCGGCGCCAGCAGTGCTTCGAGCCAGGTCGCAAAGGCCTGCGTGCGGCGCGACAGGTTGCGCCGGTGCGCATAGACCAGGTGCACCGGCAGCGCCGCTGCCCGCGCGTCGGGCAGCACCTCGACCAGTTCGCCAGCCGCGAGGTGCTCGCGCACATCGAACAGCGGGATCTGGATCAGGCCGAGCCCGGCCAGGGCGCAGGCAATGTAGGTCTCGGCGTTGTTGGCCGTCACCTGGCTGCGCATGCGCATCGACGACGAGGCCTGGCCATCGCGGCCATGCCATTCCCACGCTGACGCACGGCCGCTGGTGGGCGAGGCGTAGTTCACCGCCAAGTGCTTGGGCAGATCGGCTGTGCTGGCGGGCGCGCCGTGCTGCTCCAGGTAGGCCGGGCTGGCGCAGTTGACCAGCGTGAAGCGGCCCAGCGGCCGCGCGACCAGGCTGCTGCTGGCCAAAGGGCCCACGCGCAAGGCGCAGTCCACGCCTTCTTGCACCAGGTCGATGGCGCGGTCGCTCGAACCCAGCTCCAGTTCCAGGTCCGGGTAGCGCGCGAAGAGGCCGGGCAGGGCGGGCGCGATCAGGCGGCGCGCAATGCGGCTGGGCACGTCGACCTTGATGCGCCCGGCCACGCTGCCCAGGGTGGGCAGGAAGTGCTGCTCCAGGTCTTCCATGTCGGCCACGAGTGCGCGGGCGCGCTCGAGCAGCACTTCGCCATCGGGCGTGAGGCCCACGCGCCGGGTGGTGCGATGCAGAAGGCGGGTGCCCAGCTTGCTTTCCAGCTGCTGCACCGCCGCCGACACCGTGCCGCGCGGCAACTGCAGGCCGTCGGCCGTGCGGGTGAAGCTGCCTGTCTCTGCCACGCGCAGGAACACCTGCAGGAGATCGATGCGGTCCATGAAGAAGTGGGTGCTCGATTGTTCGTAAATTGCGTGACAGTCTAGCCATGATTTTTGGATTTATGCGGAAGATTCTGTTCAATAGACTGGCATCCGCGTCACACACATCCATTCATTCATCGCATTCATTCAGGAGCTTTTCCATGTCCGCACGTACGCTGAAAAACAAGGTCGCCGTCATTGCCGGCGGCGGCAAGAACCTGGGCGCGCTCATTGCGCACCAGCTGGTCGACGCCGGTGCCCGGGGCATCGCCATCCACTACAACAGCAGCGGCTCGCGCGCCGATGCCGAAAAGACCGCGGCCGAGTTGCAGGCCAAGGGCGCGCAGGTGCTGCTGGTCCAGGGCGACCTGGCGGTGGTCGACAACAACGTGCGTCTGTTCGACCAGGCCGTGCAGCAGTTCGGCCAGGTGGACGTCGCGGTCAACACGGCCGGGGTGGTCATCAAGAAGCCCATCCTGGAAGTGACCGAGGCCGACTACGACCGCAGCTTCGACGCCAACGCCAAGGCCGCCTTCTTCTTCATGCAGCAGGCCGGGCGCACCATGGCCGAGGGCGGCAGCATCGTCACCATCGTGAGTTCGCTGCTGGCGGCCTACACCAGCGACTACGCGGTGTACCCCGGCTCGAAGGCGCCGGTGGAGCACTACACGCGGGCGGCGTCCAAGGAGTTCGGTGCGCGTGGCATCTCGGTAAACGCCATCGGCCCCGGCCCCATGGACACGCCCTTCTTCTACGGCCAGGAAAGCAAGGAGTCCACCGCGTACCACAGCAGCGCCGCGGCGCTGAGCAAGTTCTCGAAGAAGGGGCTGACCGACATCGAGGACATCGCACCCATCGTGCGCTTCCTGGTCACCGAAGGCTGGTGGATCACGGGCCAGACGATTTTTGCCAACGGCGGCTACACCACGCGCTGAAAATCCGGCCCGCGCGGGGCGGGCACAATCTGCCGATGCTCATGTATCCGCAGATCAATCCCATCGCGCTGCAACTCGGGCCGGTGGCCATTCACTGGTACGGCCTGACCTATCTCGCAGCCTTCGGTCTTTTCTACTTCCTGGCGACCCGTCGCCTGCAGCACGAGCCCTTTCGTTCGGTGAGCGCGCCCACGCCCTGGACCCGCAAGGACGTGGAAGACATCCTCTTCCTGGGCGTGATGGGCGTGGTCATCGGCGGGCGCCTGGGCTACTGCCTGTTCTACAAGCCCGGCTTCTATCTCACGCATCCGCTGGAGATCTTCTTTGTCTGGCAGGGCGGCATGAGCTTTCATGGCGGCCTGCTGGGCGTGATCGGCTCGATGGTCTGGTATGCCCACTCTCGCGGGCGGCCCTTCTGGCAGGTGATGGATTTCGTGGCGCCGTGCGTGCCCACCGGGCTGGCTGCGGGCCGCGTGGGCAACTTCATCAATGGCGAGTTGTGGGGGCGCTTTTCCACCCCCGACCTGCCCTGGGGCATGGTGTTTCCGCAAAGCGGATCGATGATGCCGCGCCACCCGTCGCAGGTCTATCAGTTCCTGATGGAAGGCCTGCTGCTCTTCGTGCTGCTGTGGCTGTACGCGCGCAAGCCGCGTCTGGAGCGGCGCGTGGCGGCCGTGTTCCTCATGGGCTATGGCTTCTTCCGCTTCGTGGCCGAGTACTTCCGTGAGCCGGATGACTTCCTGGGCCTGCTGGCGCTGAACATGAGCATGGGGCAGTGGCTGTGCGTGCCGATGCTGGCGTTCGGCGCGTGGCTGTACTGGAGCGCGGGGCGCAACGCGGCAGTGCAGCGCTGATCAGGCGTGGCGCACGATTCGCTTCATCAGCAGTCCTTGCAAGTCGCGTCGTGTGTCGCAGGCGATGTGCATGTAGGCGGTGTCATCGCGCAGCTCGTAGATGACACTGTTCTTGCCCGAGAGGACTTGTCGGTACTGTGAGATGTTCAGGCTCTCGAGCTCGGGAGGGATCCTGCCAGCCTTTGGATGGGCTGCGATCGTGGCGACGGACTCCTTGATCTTGGCGTAGCTCGTGCGCCATGCATCCTTGCCAAAATTCCTGACGATGTAGCTTCGGAGGTCCTTGAGGTCGGCTTCTGCTGACTGGAGGAAGACAATCCTCACTGGAGATCTTCCTTGTCCATCTCCGCGAAGACCTCTGTGGCTGAACGGAACTTGCCTTGTTCGATCTCGCGGTTGCCCAGCGCCAGGATCTTGAGGAGAGCAAGCGTTTCGGCATGCTCCTCGTAGCTGCGAACATCCATCACTACCAGCTTTGCTTCGCCGTTTTGCGTGATGAGCATGGGCTCACGGCTCTCGGAGATGTCCTTGACGATCTCGGCTGCAGACCGAATTCAGTCGGCGGCCGGCGGTAGCCCAAGCCGGCGCTGGCTTTCGAACCGGCGCACCTGCCCCGTCACCGGGTCGGTGAACTCCACCGACCGGGCCAGCAACTGCAAGGGCCGCGAGTAGTCGTCCGGCCCCTCGGGCCGCAGCACCGGGTAGTAGTCGTCGTTCAGGATGGGCATGCCCATGGCTGCGCAGTGCACGCGCAGCTGGTGCTTGCGGCCGGTGACCGGCGACAGGCGCAGGTGCGCATGGCCGCCATGCACCTGCAGCACTTGCATGTGTGTTTCCGAATTCGGCTCGCAGCCCGGTGCTTCGCGCGTGCGCAGGAAGGACGCGTCGTCCATCAGGTGACTGCGGCGCACCGGCGGCAGCTGGGTGCCTTCCTTCCACGGCACGATGGCCTCGTAGACCTTGTGCACCGCGCGTTCGCGAAACAGCGTCTGGTAGCGGTCGCGCGTGTTCGCTTGCACCGAGAAGATCACCAGCCCGGCCGTGCCCCGGTCGATGCGGTGGGCCGGCGTGAGCGCCTCGATGCCCAGCTTGCGCTTCAGGCGCACCAGGAGGCTGTGCTGCAGGTAGCGGCCCGTGGGCACCACCGGCAGGAAATGCGGCTTGTCGGCCACCACCAGGTAGTCGTCCTGGAAGAGCACGGTCTCTTCAAACGGAATGTCGTCTTCCTGCTCCAGCGCCCGGTAGTACCAAAGGCGCTGGTGGGGGCGGTAGGGCGCGTCGGGGTCGATGAGGTCTCCCGCGTCATCCACCACCTCGCCCAGGCGCATGCGCGCTTGCCAGTCGGCCTGCGTCACCAGCGGGAAGCGCTCGGTGAAGAAGTGGCCGTAGCTGCCCCAGGTGCCGGCAGGCAGCGAGACCCAGCTGGCGCTCACGCCGTCGCGCATGGGCAGCGGCGACACGGCGCGCACACGCCGGCGCGGCTTGGGGGGCAGGGGGTTGCCGGATGCGTCGGTCCTTCTCATAATTACGCGTAATTATCGGAAATTCTCTGGGGCGCCACCGTCCTGGCGGCGGCGACAAAAGGAACTGAACCGGCACGGATTTCAACATGCGCGTGGTCCACAACTCCCTTCACGACGAGGTCGCCAGCAGCCTGCGCGAGGAGATCTTCGCCGGCCGCCTGCCGCCGGGCAGCTTCGTGGACGAAGCCGCGCTGTGCGCCCGCCTCGAAATCTCCCGCACACCGCTGCGCGAGGCGCTCAAGGTGCTCACTGCCGAAGGCCTGCTGCGCCACGAGCCGCGCCGCGGCTGCTTCGTCAGCGAGGTCACCCAGCGCGACCTGGACGAGATCTTTCCCGTCATTGCGTTGCTCGAAGGCCGCTGCGCCTACGAGGCCGCGGCCAAGGCCAACGATGCCGACATCGCCGCGCTGGCCGTGCTGCACGAGAAGCTGGAGCGGCATGCCAAGGCGAACCGCATCAACGAGTACTACGCCACCAACTACGCCATCCACGAGGCCATCATCCTGCTGGCCGATAACCGTTGGCTCGCCCAGGTCATCGCCGATCTGCGCAAGATTCTCAAATTGGCTCGGCTGCAGCAGTTGCGCGCGCCAGGCCGGCTGGAGCAGAGCCTGTCGGAACACCTGGCCGTGTTTGCCGCCCTGAGGGCGCGCGACAGCGAAGGCGCCGACGCGGCCATGCGGACCCATCTTCATCGACAACGCGAGGCGCTGCGTGCAGTGGCGCTCTTGCAGACCACGAGGATCGCCACCCGATGAACAGCACCATCCTGCGCATGACGCCCGGCCTGCGCGCCGCGCCTTCTTCGCCCGCCCAGGCCACCAAGCCGGCGCAGCGCTCGCTCGACGAGCGGCTGGGCGCCACGCTGCGCCGCTTTGGCGAAGGCTTGTCACCCCGCGCGCTGCGCCGTGCATTGGCCGACCTGCAGGCCGTGGGCGATTCGCGCATCAGCGAGGTGGAAGCGGGCCGCCGCGCCGCCGCCGTGGTGCAGTGGTATGCCGGCCTGGATGCCGATTCGCGGCGCGACGTGTGGCTCCTGATGAGCGAACGCTTTGCGCCCGACGCCAAGAAGATCCAGGCCGCGCGCGAGCATTTCGACGCCGCGGCCGACGGCAGCAGCCAGGCCGAGGTGCGCCTGCGCCGTGCGCTGGTGTCGCCGCGCACGCGGCTGCTGCAGCGCTTTGCAGTGGCCGAGCCGGGGCTGCGCTTCCTGGTCGACCTGCGGGCCGAGTTGCTGCCCCAGCTCAAGGGTGACGCGCGCCTGATGCCGCTGGAGGCGGAACTGGAGCACCTGTTCGCCACCTGGTTCGACGTGGCCTTTCTCGACCTGCAGCGCATCAGCTGGGACTCGCCGGCCTCGCTCATCGAGAAGCTCATCCGCTACGAGGCGGTGCACGACATCCGCAGCTGGGCCGACGTGAAGAACCGCCTGGACAGCGACCGCCGCTGCTACGGCTTTTTTCACCCGCGCATGCCCAGCGAGCCGCTGATCTTCGTGGAAGTGGCGCTGGTGGACCACATCAGCGACGGCATCACGCCGCTGCTGGACGAGGCGGCCGCGGTGGGCGACATCTCACGCGCCACCACCGCCATCTTCTATTCGATCAGCAGCACGCAGGCAGGCCTGCGCGGTGTGAGCTTCGGCGATTCGCTCATCAAGCACGTGGCCGAAACGCTCAGCGAGGAGTTTCCCAAGCTCAAGGTGTTTGCAACGCTCTCGCCCATCCCCGGGTTCCGAGGCTGGCTGGGCAAGCATGCGGGCGAGCTCATCGATGGTCTCGACGACAAGCGCCGGTCCGAAGTGGCGCGCGCCATCGGCGTCGACAAGCCCGCGGCCTCCGACCTGCTCAATGCCGCCGACCAGGCCCTGGCGCTGGAGCCCAAGTCGCCGGTGCGCCAGCTGTTGCTGCGCGCCGCCGCGCGCTACCTGGGGCGCGAATTGCCCGATGGCCAACCGGCCGATCCGGTGGCACGCTTTCACCTGGGCAACGGTGCCCGCGTGGAGCGGCTCAACTGGGCCGGCGATCCGTCGGCCAAGGGGCTGAAGCAGTCTTTCGGCCTCATGGTGAACTATCTCTACGATCTCAAGCGCCTGGACAAGCACCGTGCGCTCCTGGCGCAAGGTCGCGTGCCGGTGTCGCGCGAGGTCGATTCGCTGCGCAACTAGCTGGTCATTCCGTTCTCGCTTCACAACTCAACCTAAAACGACTGGAGACAAAAGCAATGAGCAACACACTTCGCCGGCGCGATCTTCTGCTGCGCGCGTCCGGCACGGCGGCCGTCGCATCGGGCATGGCCTGGCCGCTGGCGGCGCTGGCGCAGCAGGGCGGCTGGCCGGTCAAGCCGGTGACGACCATCGTGCCGTTCCCCGCGGGCGGCGGCACCGACGCATTTGCGCGACCGCTGTCGGCGCAGTTCGCCAAGGTCACGGGCAAGACGATGGTCATCGACAACCGCGGCGGCGCCGGCGGCACGCTGGGTGCCAGCATCGCCTCGAAGGCACAGCCCGACGGCTACACGCTGTTCATGGGCGCGGTGCACCATGCCATCGCGCCGTCCATCTACCCCAAGCTGGACTACGACATCGAGAAGGACTTCATTCCGCTGGCGCTGCTGGCCAACGTGCCGCAGGTGGTCGTGGTCAATCCCAAGCGCGTGCCCGCGACCAACTTCAAGGAGTTCCTGGCCTACGTGAAAGCCAACCCCGGCAAGCTCAACTACGCCTCGGCTGGCGCGGGCACCTCACACCACCTGGCGGGCGAGCTGTTCAAGCTGCAGACCGGCACCTTCATCACCCACATCCCGTATCGCGGTGCAGGCCCGGCGCTGGGCGACCTCATCTCCGGCAATGTCGACTGCATGTTCGACGGCCTGGGTTCGTCGGCGCAGCACATCAAGTCGGGCCGCATCAAGGCGCTCATGATGGCGGGCAAGACGCGCAACCCGGCCTTTCCCGACGTGCCCTGTGCCGCCGAGGTGGGCCTGCCCGACTACACCGTGACCACCTGGTACGGCCTGTGGACGCCCAAGGGCACCGCGCCCGATGTACAGGCCCGCATCATCGAGGACGTGAGGAAATCGCTCACCGGCGATGAAATCAAGAGTGCATGGGCCAGCAACGGTGCCGACATTCCCACGCTCACGCAGGCGCAGTTCGGCGCTTTCGTCAGCTCGGAGGTCAAGCGCTGGGCGGCCGTGGTCAAGGCGGCAGGGGTCACGCTCGAGTGAAGCCTGCTGCAGTTGCCGAGATCCGCGTGGAACGCGAGGGCGCCCTGGCCCTCGTCACCTTGTCCAACCCCGCGCGGCTGAACGCCATGACGCGCGGCATGTGGCTGCAGCTGCGTGCCGCCTTCGAGGCGCTCAATGCCGATGCGCAGTTGCGCTGCGTGCTGATCCGGGGGGAGGGCGGTGCCTTCTGCGCGGGCGGCGACATCTCCGAGTACCCGGGCTTTCGTTTTGAAGAAGCGCAGCTCGCGCACTTTCACGAGAACGAGGTGTGGGGCGCGCTGCAGGCGGTACTCGACTGCCCCGTGCCCGTGGTGGCGCAGATCGAAGGCGCCTGCATGGGCGCGGGCCTGGAGATCAGCAGCTGCTGCGATATCCGCCTGGCCGGCAGCGCCTGCCGCTTCGGCGCGCCCATTGCCAAGCTGGGCTTTCCGATGGCGCCGCGCGAAGCCGCGCTGGTGCGTGCCGCCATTGGCGACGTGCTGGCGCGCGACATGCTCTTTTGTGCCGGCGTGCATTCGGCCCAGCGCCTGTATGACGCCGGCTTTGTGCTGCGCGTGCTGCCCGACGGCGACGTGGCCGGCGAGGCCCTGGCCAGCGCGCAGCGAATACTCGAACTGGCGCCGCTGGCCGCGCGCGCCAACAAGCGCAGCTTTGCCACGCTGCAGGCCGCGCATGTGCCGCCCGAATTGCTGGCCGGCGCCTACGCCTATGCCAACGTGGCCGAACACCGCGAAGGCGTTGCGGCCTTCCTCGAAAAGCGCAAGCCGGATTTCTGACGAGCTGCCTTCAACCCAGGCACCCCGCATCCCATCATGACCACCCGAAGCAAGCAAACCAATTCCAACCTGTACGCGGCCTTGCGCGCCGCTTTCCCGGCCGACCTCGACCGCGTGGCGGTCGAGACCGACAACGGCCTGTTCTATTCGTGGCGCGACCTCGATCGCGCCAGCGCCATGATTGCCAACCTGCTGCAGGGCCTGAAGCTCAAGGCCGGCGCGCGCATTGCGGTGCAGGTGGAAAAATCGGTCGAGGCCATGATGCTGTACCTGGCGACGCTGCGCGCCGGCTATGTCTTCCTGCCGCTCAATACCGCCTACCAGAGCGCCGAGATCGAGTACTTCGTCGGCAACGCCGAGCCGGCGGTGGTGGTGTGCAGCAGCAAGAACGAAAGCTGGGTGCGCCCCATTGCGCAGGCGGCCGGCACGCGCCACGTCTACACGCTCGACGACGACCGCACCGGCACGCTGCTCGAAGCGGCCGCGAAGTGCAGCGACCGCCAGCAGGTGGCTGCGAAGAAGGCCGATGACCTGGCTGCCATCCTCTACACCAGCGGCACCACCGGGCGCAGCAAGGGGGCGATGCTCACGCACGGCAACCTGCTGTCGAACGCCCGCGTGCTCAAGGACTACTGGGGCTGGAAGGAGGGCGACGTGCTCATCCACGCCTTGCCCATCTTCCATGTGCACGGGTTGTTCGTGGCCATTCATGGGGCGCTGCTCAATGGCAGCAAGATGATCTGGTTTGCCAGGTTCGACCCCAGGCGCACGGTGCAGCGCCTGCCCGACGCCACCGTCTTCATGGGTGTGCCCACCTTGTACGTTCGCATGCTGGCCGAGCCGTCGCTGGGCAAGAAGGCGGTGCGCAACATGCGCCTGTTCATCTCGGGATCGGCGCCGCTGCTCATCGAGACCTTCAACGAGTGGAACAAGCGCACCGGCCACACCATCCTGGAGCGCTACGGCATGAGCGAGACCATCATGCTCACCTCCAACCCGTACGACGCCAGGCAGGGCAAGCGTCGCGGCAGCACCGTGGGCTTTGCATTGCCCGGCGTGCAGGTGCGGGTACAGGGCCAGGACGGCGCCGAATGCGGCGCGGGCGAGATCGGCGACATCCAGGTCAAGGGCCCCAACGTGTTCGCTGGCTACTGGCGCATGCCCGAGAAGACGCGCGAGGAGTTCACCGCCGACGGCTTCTTCAAGACCGGCGACGTGGGCCAGGTGGACGCGCGCGGCTACGTGAGCATCGTGGGCCGCAGCAAGGACCTGATCATCAGCGGCGGCTACAACGTCTATCCGGCCGAGATCGAGGGCTACATCAACGAGATGGCCGGCGTGGCCGAGAGCGCGCTGGTGGGCGCGCCGCATCCGGATTTCGGCGAGGTGGGCGTGGCGGTGGTCACGCCCAAGGCGGGCGCCAGCCTCGACCCCGAGAAGATCGTGGCGCAGCTCAAGGCGCGCCTGGCCAACTTCAAGATTCCCAAGCGCTGCTTCGTGCTCGAAGAGCTGCCGCGCAACACCATGGGCAAGGTGCAGAAGGCCCTGCTGCGCGAACAGTACAAGGGCCTTTTCGCCAGCTAGGCCAAGGCCGAGGCCCGGCGGGTGGTGCCGGGCTTACTTCACCAGCAGGACGGCGGTCTTGCTCTCGCCAATGACCTTGGTGGCCACCGAGCCCATGATGGCGCGCCCGAAGATGCCGTGGCCGTGCGTGCCCATGACGATCAGGCCGGCGCCATGGTCGCCGGCTGCCTTGATGATTTCCTCTGGAGCGTGGCCGTGGCGCGCATCGACCTTGAAGTTGGTGATGTTGCGCTCGGCCAGCTGGGCCTTGATCGGCTCGATCACCTTGGCCTGCTCTTCGGAGTAGTAGTCCTGCACCACTTCCTTGCTGACGTGACGTGCGACGTGACCGGGAATGCCCGGGCACACATGCACCAGGATCAGCTCGTGGCCCTCCACGAACATGGCGCGGTTGGTCGCCACATAGTCGAGTGCCTTGGTCGTGAACGCGCTGCCGTCGACGGCAAGAAGAATCTTCATGAGTACCTCTGGTTCGGATATTGCGGAGCGCCGTTGCCCCGTGTGCCCGATGGTACTCAGTGGCCCGTCAATCCTCGCCAAAGCATATAGGCGCCAAGGACATACAGGATGCTGGCGAAGATGCGCTTGAGGCGCTTGACCGCCAGGCTGTGCGCCGCCTTCGCGCCCAGCGGCGCGGTGAACACGCTGCACAGCGCAATCACCACCAGTGCGGGCAGCCAGATGTAGCCGAAGGCGCCTTCGGGCAGGCCGGTGATGCCGCGCCCGCCCACGATGTAGCCGGCCACGTTGGCCACCGCAATCGGAAAGCCCAGCGCCGCGCTGGTGGCCACCGCGTTGTGGATGGCCACGTTGCACCAGGTCATGAAGGGCACGCTGACAAAGCCGCCGCCAGCGCCCACCAGGCCCGAGAGAAAACCGATGAAGCCGCCGGCCGCCAGCTGGCCGCCCGTGCCGGGCATCTGGCGCGTGGGCGCCGGCTTCTTGTCGAGGAACATCTGCGTGGCAGAGAAGGCCACGAACACGGCGAAGAAGATCGCCAGCCACGAACCCTTGAGCAGCGAGAACACGCCCATGCTGGCCAGCAGGCTGCCCAGCACGATGCCGGGGGCCAGGTGCCGGGCGATGTCCCAGCGCACCGCGCCGCGCTTGTGGTGGGCCCGCACGCTGGAGATGGATGTGAAGATGATCGTGGCCATGGAGGTGGCGATGGCCATCTTCACCGCCAGGCCGGGCGCCACGCCGCGCTCGCTGAGGATGATGGTGAGAAAGGGCACCATCACCATGCCCCCGCCGATGCCCAGCAGCCCCGCCAGGAATCCCGTGCCGATGCCCAGGCCGGCAAGTTCGAGGACGAGAAGGGGTTCGATCGACATCAACAAGGCTTTCGCGAAAGACAAAAGAAACGGCCCCGACTGGGCGGGGCCGTCGTTCGAAAAATTGGGGGGGGGGTGTGCTGGGGAGAGGCCTTGCACTGAAAACGCTGCCGAGCGGACGGCAACACCCGGGTATTTTACAGCCCGATACAGGGTTTGCCCTGAGCCCGGCGGGACAGGGTCAGCTTCCGATGAAGGCGTGCCGCAGCAGCAGCGCCGCCATCACCGCCATGGTCAGGCCGATGAGGCTGTCCAGCACCTGCCATGCCCGCGGCCTGGCGAACACCGGTGCCAGCCAGCGCGCGCCGTAGCCCAGCAGCACGAACCAGCCCAGGCTGGCTGCACTGGCGCCGGCAATGAACCAGCCGCGCAGGCCGCTCGGTTGCTGAGCGCCGACGCTGCCCATCAGGAGAAGCGTGTCCAGGTAGACATGGGGGTTGAGCAGCGTGAAGGCTGCGGCCTGCGCCACGGCTGCGGCCCGGCCGAATCCGCCATTGCCTTGCGCGGCCTGCAAATGCTGCGGCTGGCGCGCGCGGCGCAGGGCCACCACCGCGTAGTAGGCCAGGAAGGCCGCACCGGCCAGCGCCAACGCGCGTGCCAGGCCGGGCCGGTCACCCAGCGCTTGCCCCATGCCCAACACGCCCGCGGCCACCAGCACCGCATCGGCCCCGGCGCAGAACAGCACGATGGCGCCGACGTGCTCGCGCCGCAGCCCCTGGCGCAGCACGAATGCGTTTTGCGCGCCGATGGCCACGATGAGCCCGAAGCACAGCACCAGGCCCTGCATGAAGACCGGCAAGGCGAGCGCGCCGCCCGTGGTGATCGATTCTGGAAAAGTCAGCATGCCCCGAGCTTGCCCGTGCCTTGGAATGAAGACAAACTATCTTTCCTAAATGTGATTCAGAAAAACTAATGCTCGACTATTCGGCGCTTTCCGCGTTGGCCGCCGTGGTGCGTGAAGGCAGCTTCGAGCGTGCGGCCCGCGCGCTGCACGTCACGCCATCGGCCATTTCGCAGCGAATCCGATTGCTGGAAGAGCGCGTGGGCTGCGCGCTGGTGGTGCGCGGCCAGCCTTGCCAGGCCACCGAAGCTGGTCGGCGGCTGTGCCAGCACGTCGACCGGGTGCGCTTGCTCGAACAGGAACTCGAAGGCGCCGTGCCCACGCTGGCGCCGGCCGAAGGCGTGGCGCGGGTGCCGCTGCCCGTGGCGGTCAATGCCGACAGCCTGGCCACCTGGTTTGCGCCGGCGATGGCCGAGTTTGCCGCGCAGGCACCGGTGCTCATGGAGATCGCGGTGGACGACCAGGACCACACGGGCGAGTGGCTGCGCAGCGGCGCCGTCATGGCCGCGGTGACCAGTTCCGCGCGGCCTGTCGCCGGCTGCAACAGCCGGCCGCTGGGGTCCATGCGCTACATCGCCGCTGCAACGCCGACCTTTGTCGCCGCCCATTTCGCGGACGGCGTGGGTGCGGGCAGCCTGGCTCACGCGCCCAGCCTCGTGTTCAACACCAAGGACGAATTGCAGGCGCAATGGGCGCGGCGCATCTGCCATCGCCATATTGAGCTGCCAAGGCATACGCTGCCTTCGCCGCAGGCCTTCGTGGTGGCCACGTTGGCCGGCATGGGGTGGGGCTTGCATCCGCAGGCCTTGATCGGATCGCACCTGAAAGGCGGCGCGCTCATCGAGCTGTTGCCGGGCGAGCCGCTGGATGTGCCGCTGCATTGGCAGCAGGCGCGTGCCGCTTCAGCGGTGCTCGATGGATTGACGCAACGGCTCGTTGCAGCAGCACGCCTTGCGCTGCTGCAGCCGTGAGTTGATGCGTGGGGAGAGAAAAAGAAAGGTGTCTGCGAATGCCGCCAGGCCGTCATCCTGAACGCAGGGTTCAGGTGGGCGAGGGCAGCAGGGCTTCGGGTTCATCTGACGCGAGATGATCACGCCCGCCAAGCAATTTACCAAGCCCGGGCTCCATAGAGCATTGGTTCAAGGAAATATAAAGCCCAACGCGCACCGCAGACAGGTGCAATTTTACGCCCGCGCGAGGTGACGGGCCGATGAAAAATTCAAATGAGAAGGCCGTCGCCAGCCAATACCTGATCGAGGCGTTGCACCAGCTGCGACAGGCGTGGATCGGCGGCCTCCGGCGACGATGCCGAACCGGTGGCAGCAGGCTCGCCGGCGGGCGCAGGTGCAGGCTCGGCCTGGGCCTTTTGAATTTGGCCGAGGTCGAAGGCCAGGTTGAGTGCGGCCAGCACGGCGATGCGGTCGCGCGCCTTGACCTTGCCGGACTCGCGGATCTTGGTCATGGCCGCGTCGACCCGATCGACCGCGTCGCGCAGTTGCGACTCGCCGCCTTCGGGGCAACCGAGCAGGTAGCTCTGGCCCATGATCTGTACGTCAATATGCTTCATGCTTGCCCGTCATTCGGGGGTGGGGTGTCGTCCAGCGGCAGTTTTTCCAGCACCGCGTCGAGCCGGGCCCTGGCAGCGGCCAGGCGCGACTTGAGGGCGTCGCGCTCGCGCGTGAGCACTTCGACCTGTTCCTGCAACAGCGCATTGGTGCGTTGCACCTCTTCGTGGCGAACCAGGAGGCGCTCGACTCGCTCGGCGATCTGGTCGATGGGGCTGGCGGCGGACATATGAAGAGATTGTATGGGCCATGATGCTGGCGCCCCGCCGGTAGAATTGCCACCGTTGGTGCTCGCGCCGTGGTTCACGCGGCGCAGTTCAACGGGAAGCAGGAGCCCGCCGCCGTCCACACGGCCAAAGCCAGCCTGCGCTGCCCCCGCAACGGTCAACAGCCGGAGCCCGCAAGTTCATTTCGCATGACGTGGGCCCACCTTCATCACACAGCCACTGGGCGCCCTGAAACAGGCGCCTGGGAAGGCGGTGAAGGCGCGCTGCCAGCCCGGATACCGGCCAACAAGGCGAATGCCGCCACGTCCTGCTCGATGCGGGGCCAGCCGCACTCATTGACGCCCACACGTCCGGCGGGGAAGCCGGGCAGGGTAATGCTTCTCGAGTCTTTCTCTCAAATGAATCTCGCACATCGTTCCCACGGCGCCGGACAGCGCCGCCGTGCCCGCGCGCTTGCCGCGCTCCCGCTGGCCATCGGCGGCCTTGGCCTCGGCGCCAGCGCGCAGGCCCAGTCCAACACGGGCACCGGCTCGCAACTGCCCGAGACCGTGGTGACCGCCACCCGCACCGAACAGCGCCTGTCGGACGCGGTGGCCGACATCTCGGTGATCGACCGCGCCACCATCGAGCGCAGCGGTGCCGAGGGCGTGGCCGATGTGCTGGCCAAGGTGCAGGGCATCCAGATCGCGCGCAACGGCGGCTTGGGCAACACGACCTCGGTCTATCTGCGCGGCGCCGACGCGCGCTTCACGGCCGTCTTCATCGACGGCGTTCGCGTGGATTCGCAGGCCACCGGCGGCGCGCCCTGGGAAGCGATTCCGCTGGCGCAGATCGACCGCATCGAAGTCGTGCGCGGCCCGGCTGCGGCGGTGTACGGCTCGGACGCCATGGGCGGCGTGATCCAGCTGTTCACGCGCAAGGGCGAAGGCGCCCCGGCGCCCTACGTGGGCGTGGGTGTCGGCAATCGAAGCACCTACAAGGCCGAGGCCGGCGTGAGCGGCAGCAGCGGCGGCTTCGACTACTCGCTGGGCGCCTCGCGTGACCAGAGCGATGGCTTCGACGTGCGCACGCCGGACGTGGTGCACAACCCCGACAAGGACGGCTACCAGCAGACGTCGGGCAATGTACGGCTGGGCCTGCAGATCAACCCGCAGCAGCGCATCGAGGGAACGCTGCTGCAAAGCTACATGAACTCGGGCTACGACGCCTTCTTCTTCGACCCCAGCGCGCCGGTGGACGACCGCAACAAGTACTGGCTGCGCACCGCGGGCGTGAACTGGAGCTCGCAGTGGACCGACATCTGGCACACCAAGCTGTCGATCTCGGACTCCAGCAACCGCTACCAGACCGACCCCGACTTCTACAAGACCGAGACGACGATCCGCGACTACCTGTTCCAGAACGAGTTCCGCATGGGCTCGCACCTGGTCACCGCCGACCTGGAGCGCCGCGAAGACAGCCTGAACAACGCTGCCACGCAGTTCAGCCCCGAGCTGGACCGCGAGCGCTCGCAGAATGCGCTGGCCCTGGGCTACCGCTTCATGCAGGGCGCGCACACGCTGCAGCTGAACGCGCGCCATGACGACGACAGCGACTTCGGCGGCAAGAACACCGGCAGCGCAGCCTATGGCTACGCCTTCACGCCGGCCTGGCGCGCCACGGTGTCGGCGGGCACGTCCTTCCGGGCGCCCACGCTCTACCAGCGCTTCAGCGAATACGGCGTGGCCGACCTGCAGCCGGAGGAGGGCACCAACTACGAGGCCGGCCTGCGCTGGACGCCGCAGCCCTCGAGCAGCCTGAGCCTGACGGCCTATCACAACAAGGTCAAGAACCTGATCGACTTCGACTACAGCGCCACCGGCTGCCTGTCGTTCTTCGGCTGCTACACCAACGTGGGCCGCGCGCAGTACGAAGGCGTGACGCTGGCCGGCACGCACCGCATCGGCGACGTGTCGCTGCGCGGCTCGATCGACTGGCAAGACCCGCGCGACCTGGACACCGACAAGCTGCTGGTGCAGCGCGCGCGCGTCTACGGCTCGGTGGGGGCCGACGTGCGGGTGGGCACCTGGCTGCTGGGCGCCGAAGTAGTGGCGTCGGGCAAGCGCTACGCCGATGCGGCCAACACGCAGGTGCTGGGCGGCTATGGGCTGCTCAACCTCACGGCCAGCACGCCGCTGTCGCAGGGCCTGACCTTGCTCGCGCGCGTCGACAATGCCACCGACAAGGACTACCAGCTGGTGCGCAGCTACGCTACCGCCGGCCGGACCCTCTACGTGGGACTGAAGTGGGCACCCAAGCTCTGACGAACTCTGTTGAACCTGCCTTGCCCGTGGCCCGGCGCGAGCTGATCCTGGGCGGGCAAAAGAGCGGCAAGTCGCGCCGCGCCGAGCACCTGGCCGCCGCCTGGCTGGCCCAGGATGCGAGGCACGGCGCGCTGTTGCTGGCCACGGCGCAGGCGCACGACGCGGAAATGCGCGCGCGCATCGAGCGCCACCGCGCCGACCGCGCCGCGCGCCTTCCGGCCCTGGGCTGCGTGGAAGAGCCGCTGGCCCTGGCCGAGACGATTGCGCGGCACAGTGCGCCGCATACGCTGCTGGTGGTCGACTGCCTCACGCTGTGGCTCACCAACTGGATGATGCCGCTGGGCGCGCCTGCGACTGCGGCCGACCGCGCGACTGCGCAGGACGACTTCCTGGCCGCGCTGCAAGCTGCGGCCGGCCCGGTGGTGCTGGTCAGCAACGAGATCGGCCTGGGCGTGATCCCGATGGGCACGCAGGTGCGCGGCTTCGTGGACGCCATGGGCACGCTCAACCAACGTGTGGCGGCAGTGTGCGATCGCGTCTGCTTCATGGCGGCAGGCTTGCCGATGCTGCTGAAAGGCGCGGCATGAAGGCGCCAGGCCGTGCTCTGCTGGCGGTGGTGATGCTGCTGGCGCTGCAGTGGGCCTCGGCCACCGAAATCACGGACGACCGCGGCCAGCGTTCGCAGTGGGCTCAGGCGCCGCAGCGCATCGTCTCGCTGCTGCCTTCGGTCACCGAATCGGTGTGTGCGCTGGGGGAGTGCAAGCGCCTGGTGGGCGTGGACAACTATTCCAACTGGCCCACCGAAGTGGCTGCGCTGCCGCACGTGGGCGGGCTCGAAGATGCCAACGTGGAGCGAATCGTCTCGCTGCGGCCGGACGTGGTGCTGCTGTCGCGCTCGGCGCGCGTCACCGAGCGGCTGGAGGCCCTGGGCGTGCGCGTGCTGGCCTTCGAGCCGGATTCGCTGGCCGACACCCAGCGCGTGCTGGGGCAACTGGGGCTGCTGCTGGGGCGCCAGGCCCAGGCCGCCGCGCTCTGGCGCGACATGGACGACGGCGTGGCCAAGGCAGCGGCCGGCGTTCCGCAGTCCTTGCGCGGCCAGCGCGTGTACTTCGAGGTGGCCAGCGTGCCCTATGCGGCGAGCGAGTCGTCCTTCATCGGGCAAGTGCTATCGCGGCTTGGCATGGCCAACGTGGTGCCTGCGTCGATGGGGCCCTTTCCCAAGCTCAACCCGGAATTCGTGGTCAAGGCCAATCCGCAAATCATCATGCTCAGCGACCGCAACGTGGTGGCACTGCACACGCGCCCGGGCTGGCAGGGCATCGATGCCATTCGCAACCAGCGCATCTGCGTCTTCACGCCGGCACAGGGCGACGTGCTGGTGCGGCCCGGCCCTCGCGTGGCCGAGGCGGCGCAGATCATGGCCGAGTGCGTGGCGCGCATGTCGACGTCGCCGCAGTCGGCGCAGGGCGCGGCCAAGTGAACAACGCGGCGCGCGCCACGACCGTTGCCGCAGGCATTGCAGCCATCAGCCTGCTGCTGATGGCGCTGGGCCTGGTCATCGGCAGCACCGGCCTGGAGCCACTGCGACTGGGCAGCAGCGACCCGGTAGCCTGGCAGATCGTGTGGGACATCCGCCTGCCGCGCACGCTGGGCGCCTGGCTGGCCGGCACCTTGCTCGGGCTGGGTGGCGCATTGGCGCAGGGGTTGTTTCGCAACCCGCTGGCCGATCCGTATCTGCTGGGCAGTGCCTCGGGTGCGAGCCTGGGTGTCGCACTGCTGCTCACCCTGCTGGGCATCGCGCCGGCCGCGGGCACATTGGGCGCACGGCTGGGCATGACAGGTGCGGCTTTCGTCGGCGCGGTGCTGGCGGTGCTGTTCACCCTGGGCCTGGCGCGCGGCGTGCAGCAGACGCTGCGCTTGCTGCTGGCCGGCGTGGTGGTGGGCATGGTGCTGGGCGCGGCCAGCTCGCTGGTCATGCTGTGGGTGCCCGAGATCATGCGGGCCATGCTGGCCTTCATGCTGGGCAGCACGGCATTTCTTGGCTGGCCTGCCGTGGCGGTCATGGCAGGCGCCTTGGTGATCAGCCTGCTGCCGGGGCTGGTGCTGGCGCGCGCGTTGGATGCGCTCACGCTGGGCGAGGCCAGCGCCGCCAGCCTGGGCCTGGCGCTGCCGTGGGTGCGTGCCGCGCTCATTGCCGCACTGGCCTTGTCCACCGGGGCCGCGGTGGCGCAGGTAGGGCTCGTGGCCTTCATCGGCCTGGTGTCGCCGCACCTGGTGCGTGCGCTGGTCAAGGCCACGCACGGCGCGCTGGTGCTGCTGGCCAGCCTGATGGGCGGCTTGCTCCTGCTGGCGGCCGACGTGCTGGCACGCTGGGTGCTGGCACCGCAGGAACTGCCGGTGGGCGTGCTCACCGCGCTGCTGGGCGGCGGCTACCTGCTGTGGCTGATGAACAGGGGCAGCCGATGAGCGCGGCGGTGGCGGCAATCTCCGCGCGCGATGTGCGCGTTCGCCTCAGCGGGCGCGAGATCGTGCATGTCGATGCGCTGGACATCGTGCCCGCGCAGTGGACGGCGGTGGTCGGGCCCAATGGCGCCGGCAAGACCACGCTGCTCAAGGCGCTGGCGCACCTGCTGCCGCACCAGGGCCGCGTCGAGCTTCTTGGCCGTGACATGCGGGCCTGGCCGCTTCGCGAGCGTGCTCGCCAGCTGGCCTGGATGGGGCAGGACGAACACGGCGCGCAAGACCTGCTCGCCTGGGACGTGGCCATGCTCGGCCGACTGCCGCACCGCTCGTGGCTGGGCGCGCCCAGCGCCGCCGATGTGGCGGCCGTGGAAGCCGCCATGCGCCGAACCCAGTGCTGGGACTGGCGCACACGGCCGCTCGGCCAGCTCTCTGGTGGAGAGCGCCAGCGCGTGCTGCTGGCGCGTGCGCTGGCCGTGCAGTCGCAGGTGCTGCTGATGGACGAGCCGCTGGCCAACCTCGACGCGCCCCACCAGGCCGATTGGCTGCTGGCCGTGCGAGAGCTGGTCACCGCCGGCAAGACGGTGGTCAGCGTTCTGCACGAACTGGGCATGGCGCTGCATTCCGACCAATTGCTGGTGGTTCGCGCTGGCCGGGTGGCGCACATGGGCGTGACCGGCAACGCCGCCACGCATGCCGCGCTGCGCGAAGTGTTCGAGCAGCGCATTTCGCTGCACGAAGTGGACAGTCAATGGGTGGTGTTGCCTCGTTGATGCTCGGCAGCGCCGGTGCGGCCGTGGCTGCGCTGTGGCTGGCGCTCGTGATCGACCGCGTGCTGGGCGAGCCGCCGGTGCGCTGGCATCCGGTGGTGTGGATGGGGCACTACCTGGGCTGGGCGGGCCGCCGCATCGCGCCGCTGGCAGGGGTCGCCTTGAGAGCCGACTACGGCCGCTTTGCCGCCGGAGCGCTGGCCTGGTGCGTCGGTGCGGCCTTGGTGGCCAGCGCTGCGCTGGTGGTGCAATGGCTGGCTGAATGCGGGCCCCTGTGGGTCGGGGTGCTGGTGACGGGCGCGGCGCTCAAGCCGCTGCTGGCCTGGCGCATGCTGCGGCGCGAAGTGCTGTCGGTGGAGCGTGCGCTGGGCGAATCGCTCGATGCCGGCCGTCAGCAACTGAGCTACCTGGTCAGCCGCGACGTCACCTGGCTGAGCGAAAGCCTGGTGCGCGAAAGCGCCATCGAGTCGCTGGCCGAGAACCTGAACGATTCGGTGGTGGCGCCCATCTTCTGGTTCGCGGTGGCGGGCTTGCCCGGCGCGGCGGTCTACCGCTTTGCCAACACGGCCGACGCCATGTGGGGCTACCGGGGCGTGCGCGGCGGCCGCGTGTGGGAGTGGGCCGGCAAGTTCGCTGCCCACGCCGACGACCTCCTGTCGTGGATTCCGGCGCGCATCACCGCGCTGCTGCTGGCGTTGGCGGCCCTTCGTTGGCCGCGCGGCATCGTGCGCGAAGCGCGCCGCACGCCATCGCCCAACAGCGGCTGGCCGATGGCGGCCATGGCCTTGCTGCTGAACGTGCGGCTGGGCAAGCCCGACTTCTATGTGCTGCATCGCGACGGGCTCAGCGTGAAGCCGCCGGACATGTACCGCGCATTGCGCCTGGGCTCGCGCGTGGTTGGGCTGGCCGGGCTGTTCGCCAGTGCGGCACTGCTGGGCATGTCGTGGCCGCTCTGACGGCCGGTGCGTTCGCGCATGGCGGCCCTGACGCGCTGGGCGTGGCCGAGCACGATTTCTCGACCAACGCCAATGCGTGCGGGCCGTGCCCGCAGGCGCTGGCGGCCGTGCAGAAGGCCGATGCACGCCACTACCCCGACCCTGTCTATGCCAGCTTGCGCGAGCACCTGGCCGGCTTGCACGGCGTGGCGCCTTCGCGCATTCACCTGGCGGCCAGCGGCAGCGAATTCATCTCGCGCATGACGGCGGCGGTGCAACGCGTGGGCGGGCAGGGCGTGCACGCGCCGCGGCCTGGCTACGGCGACTACGCACGAGCCGCCCGCGCGCTCGGCATGTCCTTGGTGGCGGCCAACGAGGCGCAACTGGTGTGGCATGCCGACCCGGCCAGCCCCACCGGCCAGACCGCGGCGGCGCCCGAACTTGCCAAAGGCGCGGTCGGTGTGGTCGACATGGCCTACGCCCCGTTGCGGCTCGAAGGCGCGGCTGCGAGCGCGCAAGGCTACTGGCAGATGTGGACGCCCAACAAGGCCCTGGGCCTGACCGGCGTGCGCGCAGCCTATGCCGTGGCACCAGCGGTGGCCGACGAATTGCTCTCCCACGCGCTCGATGCGCTCATGCCCTCGTGGCCCATCGGCGCGCACGGCGTGGCCATGCTCCAGAGCTGGACCTTGCCGCAGGTGCACCGATGGGTGCAGGGCTGCCTGCCGGTGCTGCGCGAATGGAAGCAGCGCTAGGCGCTTCTTTGCGAATCGCTGGGCTGGCACTGCCTGCCCGGGCACGCGAGCTTCTTCTGCGCGCGGCCACCGGTGCATGACCTGCCCGCGCTGGTGCACCAGATGCGCTCGGCGCACGGCATCAAGCTGCGCGATGCCACCTCGCTGGGCTTGCCCGGCCATGTGCGGCTGAACGTGCTGCCGCCCGCTTCGCAGGACGCGCTGCGGCGCGTCCTCGTGCATTGGCGCTAGTCCGTTCGCGCAATTGCTGCGGCCAGGGCGCGGGCTTATGGTCCGTCGCTCGCATCGGGGGATGCGAGAGGAGACGATCATGCTTCTGGTCAAGGGCGACGAGGGCGCGGCAGTCAAGGCACTGAAGGCGCGCCTCCTGTCGGAACTCGCAGCGGATGCGGCGGCCTTTGCGGGCCTGGGGTCCGGAACGCTCTTCGATGCCGACACCGAGGCCGCGGCGCGGCGCTGGCAGGCCGGCGTGGGCATCGTGGCCGACGGCATCATCGGCCCGTATTGCCAGGTGCTGCTGGGCCTGGAACAACCACGCCCGCTGGCGCTGCAGCTGGACCTGGCATCGGTGCGCCAGTTGTTTCCCGCGACCAAGCCCTCCAACATCGCCCGCTACCTGCCGTACGTGTGCGCCGCACTGTCCGCGCTGGAGCTGACCGATCGGCCGATGATCATGGGCGCCCTGGGCACCATCCGGGCGGAGAGCGAAGGCTTTCTGCCGATTTCGGAATACCCCTCGCAGTTCAACACCAAGCCGGGGCTGCCGCCCTTCAGTGCCTACGACGGCCGGCTGGGCAACAGCGCACCGGGCGATGGTGCACGCTACCGGGGCCGCGGCTTCGTGCAGCTCACCGGCAAGGCCAACTACAAGACTTATTCGACACGCATCGGCGTGGACCTGGTGGCCAACCCCGACTGGGCCAACGCGCCGGAGGTGGCCTCGTTGCTGCTGGCCTGCTATCTGGCCGACCATGCGGATCCGATGCGCAAGGCACTGGCCGCTGGCAACTACGCGGCGGCGCGCAAGCTGGTCAACGGCGGCTCGCATGGGCTCGACCGATTCCAGAGCGTGTTCGAGATTGCCGCCACCGTCTGGCCGCTGGTGGCCGCGCCCGCGCCCATGCCGGCGCCGCCGCCTGGCGCGGCGGGTGCGCGCCGGCGGCCGGGCAGTCGCGCCAAGGACGCCACGATGGCCGCGGCAACGGCCATGCCGGTGAAGCCGGCACGCGCGCTCGACGCGCGCCGCGACCCGCTGGACCTGCGCGACCGGCCCTACCAGCCGCCCCCGGTGAGCCTGCCCGACGAGTACCCCACTTCGCAGGAGGTTGGCGAGTTCCTGCATGTCTACACCCGGGCCAGGCTCATCCTCGACCAGGGGCAGGAGGGTGCCTGCACCGGCTTCGGCCTGGCCTGTGTCATCAACTACGCGCGCTGGCGCAAGGCGGGGCATCCGGCCAAGCTCGAATCGGTGAGCCCGCGCATGCTCTACAACTTTGCGCGGCGCTATGACGAATACGCCGGAGAGGACTACGACGGCTCCAGCTGCCGCGGGGCGCTCAAGGGCTGGTTCCACCACGGCGTGTGCCTGGAGGACGACTGGCCCTACGAGGCGGGCGGCATCGCGCGTCCGCGCTTTGGCTATGCGGAGCGCGCCAGCAACCTCACGCTGGGCGTGTACTACCGCATCGACACCAAGTCCATCACCGACATGCAGGCCGCCATCCACGAGGTGGGCGCCGTCTACGTTTCTGCCAACACGCACGAAGGCTGGCAACGGGTGCCCGACCTGCGCGGCAAGAAGATCACGCACGAGAGCCTGCCGGTGATCGAGTGGAACGGCCAGCCTTCGAAGATCGGCGGCCATGCCTTCGCGCTGGTGGGCTTCAACACGCGCGGCTTCGTGGTGCAGAACTCCTGGGGCGAGGACTGGGGCGCCGGCGGCTTCGCCTTGCTGCGCTACGAAGACTGGTTCGCCAACGGCATGGATGCCTGGGTGGCGGCGCTGGGTGTGCGCGGCGTGGTGCTGGGCCGCCTGGCCAGCAGCGGCAGTGCCGCGGGGCGCGCGCGGGCCGCGACGATGTCGCCCAACGCCGTGTGGGACGAGGCGCGCGCCTACGAACACAGCGTGGTGTTCGGCAACGACGGCCGTGTCAGCCGCTACCTCACGCAGGACGAGCTCAGCCGCGCCTTGCTCTACCAGGCTTGCGGCCTGCCCGACCAGTGGTTCCGCGACCCGGGCGCGCCCAAGTCGGCGGACGGCAAGAAGCGCCTGGTGATCTATGCGCACGGCGGGCTCAACAAGGAGTCGGACGCCATTGCGCGGGCCCGCGTGATGGGCCGCTATTTCGTGGGCAACGGCTGCTACCCGATGTTCCTGGTGTGGAAGACGGGGTTGATGGAGTCCATTGGCGACATCGTCACCGACGCCTTCCAGCGCAAGCCGCAAATCGCTGGCGGCATCCGCGACAGTCTCATCGAGGCTTCGGACATGCTGGTGGAAAAGACCATCGGCCGGCCCCTGGCGCGTCCGCTGTGGAGCGAGATGAAGGAGAACGCCGAGTTCTGCTGCAACCCCACGCGCGGCGGCGACCTGCTGGTGACGGCGCTGCTCAACCTCGCGCAGACCTGGGGCGAGCAGTTGGAGATCCATCTGGTGGGCCACTCGGCCGGCTCGATCATCCTGGGCCATTTGCTGTCGCTGATGGCCACGCGCGGGCTCGACGCCCGCGTGGCCTCGGTGCACCTGTATGCGCCGGCCTGCACGGTGCAGTTTGCCAACGGCCACTACGCGCCGCACAAGGAGCTGATGAAGCGGCTGTACCTGTCGATCCTGTCGGACCGGGACGAGCGCGACGACAACGTGGCGGCCATCTATCGCAAGTCGCTGCTGTACTTCGTCTCCAACGCGCTGGAGCCGGACATCCGCACGCCGCTGCTGGGCCTGGCCAACGTGATGGACCCGGCCTACAACGCGTGGGACGGCTCATCGGCTACCGGCGAGGCGCTGGGCAACTGGCGCAATGCGGTGGCCACGTCGGGCCTGGGATCGCGCATGCGCATCGTCGACACCGACAAGGTGAAGGTGGCCCTGCCCGACGAATGCATCAGCGCCGCCCACGGCAGCTTCGACAACGACATCGACCAGATCAGCCAGACGCTGTCGTACATCACCGGGCAGCCGGCGCTGGCGCTGCCGGTGACGGATCTGCGAGGGTTCTAGGCAGCAAGACGCTCGCGCGACTTTGCCTGGGCGGCGCATTGCGCCGAAAGTGCACACTCGGGGCGATATGAAGTCCCGATGCGTCATGGTCCTGGGCACCACAAGCGGTGCCGGCAAGAGCTGGCTGGCCACCGCGCTGTGCCGCTGGTACGCCCGCCAGGGCCTGAAGGTGGCGCCATTCAAGGCGCAGAACATGAGCAACAACGCCCGCGTGGTGGAGGGCGGCGAGATCGGCAGCGCGCAGTACTTCCAGGCGCTGGCCGCGCGGGCGCGGCCCGATGTGCGCATGAACCCGGTGCTGCTCAAGCCCGAGCGCGACACGCACAGCCAGCTGGTGCTGCTGGGGCAGGTTGACGAGCAGCTCACCGCCATGCCCTGGCGTGGCCGCAGCGAGCACATGTGGCCGCACATCGCCCGCTCGCTCGATGCACTGCGCGCCGAGAACGACGTGGTGGTGATCGAGGGCGCCGGCTCGCCGGCCGAGATCAACCTCATGGCCAGCGACATCGTCAACCTGCGCGTGGCGCGCCATGCCGATGCGCGCTGCCTGCTGGTCACCGACATCGACCGCGGCGGCGCCTTTGCGCACCTGTATGGCACCTGGGCGTTGATGCCCGAGGCAGACCGCGCGTTGCTGCGCGGCTTCGTGCTCAACCGGTTCCGGGGCGACGCCTCGCTGCTGGCGCCGGCACCGCAAGACCTGCAGCGCCTGACCGGCGTGCCCACCGTGGCCACGCTGCCCATGTGGCGCGGCCACGGCCTGCCGGAAGAAGACGGCCTGTACGACCAGGGCGCGCACGGCGCCGCGCTGCACGATGCCGATGTGCGCACGGTGGCGGTCATCGCCTATCCGCGAATCAGCAATCTCGACGAGTTCCAGCCGCTGGCGGGGCTGCCCGGCATCCGGCTGCGCTGGGTGCGCCATCCGGCCGAACTGGAAGGCGCCCACACCATCGTGCTGCCGGGCTCCAAGGCCACCAGCGCCGACCTGGCCTGGCTGCGCGCCCAAGGCCTGGACCGGGCGGTGGCCGCGCACGCCAACGCGGGCGGCGCGGTGCTGGGCATCTGCGGCGGGCTGCAGATGCTGGGCGAGGCGCTGATCGATCCGCACGGCATCGACGGCAACGCGCCGGGCCTGGGCCTGCTGCCGCTGGTGACGGTGTTCGAGCAGGGCAAGACGGTGCGCCGGCGCAGCGCCACCTTTGCCGGCACGCGAGGCGCGTGGTCCGCCTTGCATGGCGTGACGGTGCAGGGTTACGAAATCCACCACGGCCAGACCGCGCAGCACCCCGCCATGGCGGCGGCCGGACAGCTGGCGCAAGCGGTGCTGCCGGACGGCCTGGGCTGGGCCAACCAAGCCGGCAACGTGCTGGGCTGCTACCTGCACGGCCTGTTCGAGGACCCGCAGGTGCTGCGGGCGTTGTTTGGCGCCGACGTGCCCACGCTGGACAGCGTTTTCGATGGCCTGGCCGACTACATTGATCGACACTTCGACGCCGGCGTACTGCCTGGCCTGATTGCATGAATCCCAACAACATCGACAACAACGACAACAAGCTGGTTCCCATCGTCTGCGACCTGCACGACGCGGCACTTTCGGCCGCCTTGCTGCGCGCGCTGGACAACAAGACCAAGCCGGTGGGCGCCCTCGGGCGCCTGGAGGCGCTGGCGCTGCGCATCGGCCAGGTGCTGGGCAGCACCGAGCCGCGCTTCGTCGCGCCGCAGATCCTGGTGTGCGCCGGCGACCACGGGCTGGCCGCGCGCGGCGTGTCGGCCTACCCGAGCGACGTGACCTGGCAGATGGTCCACAACTTCCTGCAGGGTGGCGCGGCGGTGAGCGTGCTGGCGCGCCAGCACGGGCTGGCGCTCACGGTGGTGGACTGCGGCGTGCGCCACGATTTCGAGCCGCAGCCGGGCCTGCTGATCCGCAAGGTGGCGCCTGGCACGGCCGACGCCGCCGCCGGTGCGGCCATGTCCGTGGCGCAGTGCGAAGAAGCGATCGAGAACGGCCGCAACATCGTGCGCGACCTGCCGGGCAACGTGCTGCTGCTGGGCGAAATGGGCATCGGCAATACCTCGGCCGCTTCCATGCTGCTGTCGCGCCTGTGCGCCATTCCGCTGGAAGCGTGCATTGGCAGCGGTACCGGCCTGGACATGGCGGGCCTGGTGCGCAAGCAACTGGTGCTGGGCCAGGTGCTCGAACTGCACAGCCAGGCCAACAGCCCCCTCGAGGCCCTGGCGGCCTTCGGCGGATTCGAGATCGCCACGCTGGTGGGCGCCGTGCTCGAGGCCGCGTTGCAGCGCCGCGTGATCGTGGTGGACGGCTTCATCACCGGCGCTGCCGTGCTGGTGGCACAGGCGCTGCAGCCGCAAGTGGTGCAGCGCTGCGTGGCCTCGCACGAATCGGCCGAGCCCGGCCATGCCTTGCTGCTGCGCCACCTTGGGCTGGTGCCGCTGCTTCGGCTGGAATTGCGCCTGGGCGAGGGCTCGGGCGCAGCACTGGCCTGGCCGCTGCTGGAGTCGGCCAGCCGCATCCTGTGCGAGATGGCGAGCTTCGAGGTCGCGGGTGTGTCGCGCAAGGAGGGAGACGAGCAGGGCGGGGCGCCATGAACGCCATCCGGCATTTCCTGCTGGCGCTGCAGTTTTTCACCCGCATTCCCGTCACCGGTGCGCTGGCGCAATGGGTGGGCTTCACCCCTGCGATGCTGCGCGAGAGCGCCGGGCATTTTCCGGGCGTGGGCTGGGTCATCGGCGCACTGGGCGCGGTGGTGTTCGGCCTGGCGCTGTACCTGCTGCCCGGCGAGGCAGGCGCGCTGGGCGCGGCCTTGCTGTGCATCATCGCCACCGTGTGGCTGACGGGCGCTTTCCATGAAGACGGCCTGGCCGACGTGGCCGACGGCCTGGGCGGCTCGCGCGAGCGCGAACGCGCGCTGGAGATAATGAAGGACTCGCGCATTGGTGCCTTCGGTGCCATTGCATTGGTGCTGGCCATCGGGCTGAAGGCCGCGCTGCTGGCCACCCTGGCCGGGCAGGACGAAACGGGCGCCGTCGCTGCCTTGCTGGCCGCGCATGTGCTGTCGCGCCTGGCGCCGTTGTTCGTCATCCGCAGGCTGCCGTATGTGGGTGGCGATGGCGGCAAGGCCAAGCCGCTGGCCGACGCGATCAGCACGGGCTCGATGGTGACGGCATGCGTCTGGTCATTGCCTGCGCTGTGGCTGGTGTGGGCCACGCAGCCGCTGGCCAATTCGCTGGCCGCGGGTGTGCTGCTCGTGGTGGCGGTGGCATGGCTCATCCATTACTTCCGCCAGCGGCTGGAGGGCTTCACGGGCGACTGCCTGGGCGCCACGCAGCAGGTGTGCGAGCTGGCCATCTACCTGGCCCTGGCCGTGCAGCCGACCCCATGAGCAGCAGGCAACTGGCATGACGACGAGGCTCTGGCTGCTGCGGCATGGTCCGGTGGAGTGCGCCGAAGGTCTTTGCTACGGCGCATCGGATGTGCATGGCGTTGAAGCCGCTTCACGCGACATCGCGGACCGCGTTGCGCCACAGCTGCCCAATGGGGTTGAGTTCTTTGCATCGCCGCTGTCGCGTTGCGCCCAACTGGCGCTGGCACTGGAGGCGCAGCGCCCCGACCTGGAGGCGCAGTTCGACACGCGCATTGCCGAGATGGACTTCGGCACCTGGGAAGGCCAGGCCTGGAACGACATCCCGCGCGCCGAGTTCGACGGCTGGCTGGCCGACTTTGCCGGTGCCCGCGCCGGCGGAACCGGCGAGAGCACCAACGCCTTCATGTCCCGTGTGGGCGACGCCTACGACAGTTGGCGCGCCAGCGGGCGCGATGCCGCCTGGGTCACGCATGCCGGGGTGATGCGTGCGGTGCTGCTGCTGCACGAGGGCATGCGCCGGGTGGAGCGTGCCGACCGTTGGCCGACGCGCGCCATCGGGCTGGGGGAGTTGATGGTGATCGAGGACGGTTGAACGCGGCACCTCGCCATCGGCGTCAACTCTTGGGCGCCACCGTCTTCGGCTTGAAGTCGCAATACCCCGCCACTGCGCAGTCGTAGCACTTGGGCTTGCGCGCCACGCACACATAGCGCCCGTGCAGGATGAGCCAGTGATGCGCATGCAGCCGGTACTCGGGCGGCACGCGCTTTTCAAGCTTCAGCTCCACGTCGAGCGGTGTCTTGCCCGGCGCCAGGCCGGTGCGGTTGCCCACGCGGAAGATGTGCGTGTCCACCGCGATGGTGGGCTCGCCGAACGCCACGTTGAGCACCACGTTGGCCGTCTTGCGGCCCACGCCGGGCAGCGCTTCCAGCTCGGCGCGGCTCTTGGGCACTTCGCCGCCGTGCAGCTCCACCAGCATGCGTGCGGCTTGCACCAGGTGCTTGGCCTTGCTGCGGTACAGGCCGATGGTCTTGATGTACTCGGCAAGACCTTCCTCGCCCAGATCCGCGATGGCTTGCGGCGTGTTGGCCACCGGAAAGAGCCTGCGAGTGGCCTTGTTCACGCCCACGTCGGTGGCCTGCGCCGACAGCAGGACGGCGGCCAGCAACTCGAAGGGCGTGCTGTATTCCAGCTCGGTCTCGGGTGTGGGGTTGGCCGCCTGCAGCGTGGCGAAGAAGGGGGCGATGTTTTCTTTCTTCATGAGTGGCGGCGATGCTAGCGCGTGCCGGCCGGCCTCACTCGTCGTCTCCTTATATGTCTCAGATCA
>JAFEEG010000012.1 GCA_018241225.1 Pseudomonadota bacterium | reverse complement strand
CCACCGTGCCGCCCTTCACGGCCACTTCAGGAGCCGACACGGCCAGTTGATTGGCCTGGCGCGCGTTGTCCGCGTTCTGCTTGACGGTGCTGGTCAGCTCTTCCATCGACGCGGCCGTCTGCTCCAGCGAGCTGGCCTGCTCTTCGGTGCGCGAAGACAGGTCCTGGTTGCCGCTGGCAATTTCGCCCGATGCCGTCAGGATCGAGTCGGTTGACGCCTTGATCTGCCCCACCACATTGGTCAGCGTGTCTTCCATCTCGCCCATGCCGCGCAGCAGGCGGCCAAAGTCGCCACCGCGGCTGGTCTCGAAGTCCTGGCTCAGGTCGCCGGACGCCACCGTCTCGGCAATCAGCAAGGCCTCGTTGATCGGCTGCACCACGCTGCGCGTGAGCAGCCACGCCAGCACCGCGCCGACACCCAGCGCCAGCACTGCAAGCACCAGCACCACGGTGCGGCCCGAGCGGTAGGCATCGTCGATGCCCACTGCGGTCCTGTCGATCTGCGCCTTCTGGTAGTCGAGCATCGCCTTGATGCTGCCGTCGTAGTTCTCCAGCGTGGGCAGCAGCTTGGCGGCCATCAGCTTGTTGGCCTCGGCCATGTCGCCGGCGGCCTTGAGCTTGAGGATGGTGCTGCGCAGCTCGACATACTCGGCGCGCTTGCGCTTGATGTCCTCGGCCAGTGCCAGTTCCTGCGGCGCGCTGAGCATGGTCTCGATCTGCTTTTGCGTCTCGGAGATCTGCGCGCTGGTCTTGCTCATGTTCTTCTGCAGGAAATCCTGCACCTCGGGGTCGTTGCTCTTGAGCAGCGCAAAGGTGCGAACGCTGTTGACGTTGGTGGACTGCAGCCAGGCGGCGGCCAGCCGTTCCTTGGCCAAGGCCTGCTTGACCATCTCGTTGGTGGCATCGCCCACACCCTGCAGGCGCAGCACGCCCGCGCAGGCCACGGCAGCCACCAGGGCCAGCATGAGTGCAAATCCGGCGCCCAGGCGGGTTCCGATCTTCCAATCCTTCATCGTCTTCTCCTCGTGTCTCTCTCAGACTTGGTGTGGATGCGGCGAACCGCTCGTTCTTGTTTTCAGCCGAACAACATCAACCGAACTTCTGCATGATCCGCACGAGCTTGTTGCCGTACTGCGGATCGGTGGCGTAGCCCGCGCGCTGCAGTCCATGCGCGGCCTGCGCCGGATCGTTGGTGGCCACCACGTCGGCGTAGCGCGGGTTGCGGGTAATGAAGCGCGCGTAGTCGGTAAAGGCCTCGTCGTAGGAGCCGTAGGCGCGGAACTTCGCGCGCACCTTCTGCGGCTCGCCGTCGACGTACTCGGTGGTGGAGACCTCTACCGTGGGTCCCTTCCAGCTGCGGTCGGCCTTGATGCCGAACAGGTTGAAGCTCTGCGCGCCGTCTTCCCCGCGGATCTCTCGCTTGCCCCAGCCCGACTCGAGCGCGGCCTGCGCCAGGATGAGCGGCGCAGGCACGCCGCTGGCATTGCTGGCCGCCTGGGCAGACGGGCCCATGCGCGAGACGAACTGGTCGACGTGGTCCTGCAGCGAAGCCACCGCGCCAGGCGAAGGCCCGCCGTTGGCCTGGTAGATGCTCAGGTCGGCAGCGCCGGCCTGTCGCGCAACCGGCATGACCGGAACGCCCGAGCCCTGGACCGATGCCCGCGCCTGGGGCATCTGGATGGGCATGGCCTGCGGCGAGTCCGGCAGGTCGGCCGAGCCGGTGGCGGCCATGGTGCGCTGCAGTTGCGCCAGCATCGCGTCTGCCAGGCCCAGCCCGCGGCCCGACAGGCTTTGCGACAGCTGCTGGTCGAACATCGAGAGGTAGACCTTCTCGTTCTGGCTTTCCAGCAGGCCGCTGTTCATGGTGGCGGAGGCCTCGCGCATGCTCTTGAGCACCATGTTCATGAACATGGCCTCGAACTGGCGGGACACCTGCTTCATGCCCTCTTCAGGCGTGTTGCGGGCCGTGCGCCGAAGCGCATCGACACCCTGCACGTCCAGTGCAAAGCGCCCGTCCAGCGCGCCGCTGCGCGCGGTCGCGTCGGCGCCGCTCCAGGCGTTGGCTGCGGAAAGTGCCATGCCGCCGCTTCCTTAGATGATTTCCAGCTCGGCGCGCAACGCACCGGCCGTCTTCATGGCCTGCAGGATGGACACCAGGTCCTGCGGATTGGCGCCCAGGGCATTCAGGCCCTTGACCACATCCGCCAGCGAGGCGCCGCCCTTGATCACCTGCAGCGCACCGCTGCCCTGGTTGAGCGAGATCTGCGAGGTGGGCACCGCCACCGTGTTGCCGTTCGAGAACGGCGCCGGCTGGCTGATGACGGGCTGGGTGTCGATCACCACCGACAGGCTGCCGTGCGCCACGGCACAGTCGCTCACGCGCACGGCCTGGTTCATCACCACCGAGCCGGTGCGTGCGTTGATCACCACGCGGGCCGCGGCCTGGGTGGGGGTGACTTCCAGGCTTTCGAGGCGGGCCAGGAAGGACACGCGCTCGGCGGGTGATTCGGGGGCGCGCACGCGGATCACGCGGGCGTCCAGGGCATCGGCAGTGCCCCCGCCGAAGTTGCGGTTGATGGCCTCGGCCGCGCGCTGGGCCGTGCCGAAGTCGGAGCGGTTGAGCTCCAGCGCAAAGGCGCCGTCGCCGCCCACCGGTGCTTCCACCGCGCGCTCGACCAGCGCGCCATTGGGAATGCGGCCCGAGCTGAGCTGGTTGACCTGCACCTTGCTGCCGTTGGCCGACGCGCCGGCGCCGCCCACCACCATGTTGCCCTGGGCAATGGCGTACACCTGCCCGTCCACGCCCTTGAGCGGCGTCATCAGCAGCGTGCCGCCGCGCAGGCTCTTGGCATTGCCCATGGACGACACCGTGACGTCGATGCTCTGGCCCGGCCGCACGAAGGGCGGCAAGGTGGCGGTGACCATGACTGCAGCCACGTTCTTGAGCTGCATGTTCTTGCCTTCGGGAATGGTGATGCCCAGCTGCGCCAGCATGTTGGCCAGGCTCTGCGTCGTGAAGGGCGTCTGCATGGTCTGGTCGCCCGTGCCGTCCAGGCCCACCATCAGGCCGTAGCCGATGATCGGGTTGTCGCGCACGCCCTGGATGCTGGCCAGCTCCTTGATGCGCTCGGCGCGCGCAGGCGCACTCAGCACGAACAGGTAGGCCGCCACCAGCATGAGCTGGATGGTCCACAGCGGCCAGTTCTTGACGGGGCGCCCGCCAGGCTGAAAGGGCAAGCGAAGCGAGCGAATCGGGAAATGCCACGGAACCGGCTTCGCCGGGCCGTTGGCGTTGCCCCCTCGAAGGGGGTTGGCGAAGCGACACGAAGTGCGCGAAGACTGGGGGTGGTTCATTTAATACGGCATGACGTTGAGGAAGATGCGCTGGAGCCAGCCCATGGTCTGGGCTTCGTCGATGAAGCCCTTGCCGCTGTACTCGATGCGCGCATCGGCCACCTGGGTCGACAGGACGGTGTTGCTGCCACTGACCTGGCGCGGGTTGACCACGCCCGAGAAGCGGATGAATTCGGTGCCCTGGTTGATCAGCATCTGCTTCTCGCCGCTGACCAGCAGGTTGCCGTTGGGCATCACGTCGACCACGGTGACGGTGATGTTCCCGGTGAAGGTATTGCCGGCACTGGCGCCGCCCTTGCCGTTGAAGCCGGTCTTGGCATTCAGGTCGGCGGCCTGGTTGTTCAGCAGCCCGCCGATGACCTTGGGCACCGCGGTGAACTCGGCGGCAGTGCTGCCGTCGCGGCTGGCGTTGGCGCCCGAGGTCTTGGTGGCGTTCATCCGCTCGGCGATGACGATGGTGAGGATGTCGCCCACGTTGCGCGGCCGGTTGTCCTCGAACAGGCCGATGCTTCGGCCGCCGAAGATCGAGCCGCCCTGGGCCTGCCCGCGCGCGGCCATCTGCGCGTCGGCACGGGCCGTCATCGGCTGCTGGGTGATGGGGTCGCGCGGAATCTGCGCGCAGCCCGCCGCCAGCGCCGCAACCAGCGAAGCGATGAACAGCCGCGTGAAAGTCATAGCTGGGACAGCCGCTGCAGCATCTGGTCCGACGCCTGCACCGCCTTGCTGTTGATCTCGTACGAACGCTGCGTGGCGATCATGTTGACCAGCTCTTCCACCACGTTCACGTTCGAGGCTTCCACGTAGCCCTGGCTCAGGATGCCGGCGCCGTCGGCGCCCGGGTTGACCTGATTGGGCGCACCGGACGAATCGGTCTCGGCATAGAGGTTTTCGCCCAGGCTCTGCAAGCCGGCCGGGTTCAGGAAGGTGGCCAGTTGAAGCTGGCCCACCTGTATGGTGTTGCTGCTGCCCGCCTGCGTGACCGACACCATGCCGTCGCGGCCGATGGTCAGGCTGGTGGTGTTCTGCGGCAGCGTGATGGCCGGCTCGATGAGAAAGCCGCTGGCCGTGACCAACTGGCCGTTGGAGTCGGCCTGGAAGGAGCCGTCCCGCGTGTAGGCCGTGGTGCCGTCTGGCATCTGGATCTGGAAGAAGCCCTGGCCGTTGATGGCCACGTCCTTGGGGTTCTCGGTCTTGGTGAGGTTGCCTTGGGCATGAATGCGCTCGGTGGCCACCACGCGCACACCGGTGCCCACCTGCAGGCCCGAAGGCAGGCGCGTCTGGTCGGAGGTCTGGCCGCCCACCTGGCGCAGGTTCTGGTACATCAGGTCTTCGAACACCGCGCGGCTGCGCTTGAAGCCGGTGGTGCCCACGTTGGCCAGGTTGTTGGAGACGACGTCCAGCTGGGTCTGCTGCGCGTCCAGGCCGGTCTTGGCAATGCTCAGGGAACGGATCATTTCTAGGGGATCTCTGCGTTGTGGAAGTTGGCCGCTCAGCCGTAGGCGAGCAGCTTGTTGGCCGATTGCGCGCCCTCGTTGGCGCTCTGGATGGACTTCATCTGCAGCTCGAAGCGGCGGGCGTTGGAAATCATGTCCACCATCGCCTCGACCGGGTTCACGTTGCTGCCTTCGATGACGCCGCTGACCAGGCGCACTTCCGGGTCGGCATCGGCGGGCGGCAGTCCGTCGCGCATGCGAAACAGGCCGTCGTCGCCGCGCACGAGGTCGGTGGTGGGCGGGTTGACCAGCTTGAGCCGGCCCACGTCGCCGATGCCGGTGAGCGGGTCGCCCATGCCACGCGCGCTGACCAGCCCGTCGGGCGCCACCTGGGCCTCTGCGCCCGGCGGCACGGCCATGGGGCCGGCATCGCCCAGCACCGGGCGCCCGCCCATGGTCAGCAGTTGCCCGTCGGCACCCACCTGCAGGTTGCCCACGCGGGTATAGGCCTCGCTGCCATCGGCGGCCTGCACCGCCAGCCAGCCGTCGCCCTGCACCGCCACGTCCAGCGCGCGGCCGGTTTCGGTGAGCGGGCCACGCCGGAAATCGGCTCCCGGCGTGGTGGCCACGACGAAGGCGCGCGTCTGCGCCTCCTCGCCCACCACCGGCACCGCCCGGAAGCTGTTGATCTGCGCCCGGAAGCCGGGCGTCGACACGTTGGCCATGTTGTGGGCCACCACGGCCTGCTGTTCCATGGACTGTTTGGCGCCGCTCATGGCGACGTACAGCATGCGATCCACTGCTCGCTCCTATTGCCGGGCCTTGGCCTCAGCGGATGTTCATGAGGGTCTGCATGACCTGGTCTTGCGTCTTCACCGTCTGCGCGTTGGCCTGGTAGGTGCGCTGCGCGACGATGAGGTTGACCAGCTCGGAGGTCAGGTCCACGTTGGACGACTCCAGCGCGCCCGAGGCCAGCGCACCCTGCTTGGTGCCCGCGCCCGGCGTGCCGGTGAGCGGCTGGCCCGAGGCCTGCGTCTCGGCCCACACGTTGTCGCCCTTGGGCTCCAGCCCGTTGGGGTTGGCAAAGGACGAAAGCACCACCTGGCCGAGCAGCTTGGTCTGCTCGTTGGAGTACTTGCCGGTGATGGTGCCGTCCTCGTTGATCGAGAACGAGGTGAGCGTGCCGGAGGTGTAGCCGTCCTGGCTCAGGCGGCTGACGGCGTTGACGTTGCCGAACTGGGTGGTGCCCGTGAGGTTCACCGCCATGCTCATCGCAGCCGACCCGTTGGGAAAAGTCAGGCCGTTGATGTTGAAGCTGCCGCCGGCCGGGGCGGTCATGTTGCCGTTCTGGTCGAATGTGAGCTGGGTGACCGGGCCGGTGCCCACCGACTTGCCGTCGGCCGTGGCGTAGACGTCCCACTTGCCAGCGGCAGTCTTCACGAAGAAGGCGCCCAGCTCATGCGGATTGCCCAGCGAGTCGTAGATGGGGCCCAGCGCGTTCGAGTAGTTGTAGGTGCTCGAATCGTTGGGATCGAACGCCGCCGTGGGCGCCACGCTGCGCGAGTCGAGGTTGAACTGCGCATCGATCGCGGTGGTGGCGCTGGGGTTCATCGCCGCCGTCTGGATCTGCAGCGCGCTGGGCGTGCCGCCGTTGATGGTGCCGTTGGCCGAGACGCCGTAGCCCGTCAGGCGCAGGCCGCCCGCGTTGACGATGAAGCCGTCCTTGTCGCGGGTGAACTGGCCGTTGCGCGAGTACATGACCTCGCCGCTGTCGCTGGCCAGGCGGAAGAACCCGTCGCCGTTGAGGATGGCCACGTCCAGCGGACGCGAGCTGGACTGCACCGAGCCCTGCGTGAAGTTCTGCACCACGCCCGACACGGCCACGCCCAGGCCGATGCGCGAGCCGGCATACACGTCCTGGAAGGTGGCGGCTGCCGACTTGAAGCCGATGGTGCCCGAGTTGGCGATGTTGTTGCCGATGACGTCGAGGTTCGCGGCGGCGGCCGACAGGCCGCTGATGCCCTGGGAGAAGCTCATGGTTGGGGGTCCTTGGGTTCTGTTTCAGTTCGAGAAGAAGATGAAAAACGGCGCGCCGCCTTCAGAGGAACATGCGCACGTCCGACAGGCCGATGCTTCGGCCCGCCGTGAGCTCCAGCGCGACGTTGCCGCCGCTTTGCTTGACGGCCGCCACCTGCGAGAAGCTCAGTGCCGTGGCGTTCACCGCCGTGCCGCCGTTGCTGGCCACCACGCTGTAGCGGTAATTGCCTTCGGCCACGGCATCGCCGGCGTCGTTCTTGCCGTCCCAGGTCACGCCGTTCACGCCCGAAGGCAGGGTGCCCAGCTCCATGGTGCGAACGGTCTTGCCGTTGGCGTCGCTCACCACCACCTTCACGTCCGAGGCGGACGAAGGCAGCTCAACGGCAAAAGGCACGCTCGCCTGGTCCTTGGACAAGGTCAGCTCGTTGCCCGGCGAGAGCACCGAGTAGCCGATCATCGAAGCGGCCTGCAGCACCTGGCTGGCACCGCTCTGGCTCACCAGGCCCGACAAGGCGGTGTTGAGCTTCTCGATGCCGCTGACGGTGCTCATCTGCGCCAGCTGCGAAGTGAGCTCGGCGTTTTCCATCGGGTTGAGCGGGTCCTGGTTGTTGAGCTGGGTCACCAGCAGCTTCAGGAAGCGCTGCTCGATGTCGGCGCTGGAGGTGACGTTGCCCATGGCTGCCGCCGCCGCGTTGGCGGAGGAAGCGGACGAGGCGGAAGTGGTGTCGCTGACGGCCATGACGAAAAAGGCTCCTCTGGCCCGCGCTCATGGCGGGCGATTTTTTGGATGGGGTTGGGCGGAAAGGGCGGCTCGGGTGCTACTGCCCGACGCTGAGCGTCTTGACCATCAGCGTCTTGGCGGTGTTGAGCACCTCGACGTTGGCCTGGTAGCTGCGCGATGCGGAGATCATGTTGGTCATCTCCTCCACCACGTTCACGTTGGGCAAGCTCACATAGCCCTCGGCGTTGGCATGCGGGTTCTTGGGGTCGTACAGGGTGCGCAGGGGCGACTGGTCCTCGACCACCGAGGCCACGCGCACGCCGCCCACGTCGTCGCGCGAATCGGCATCCACCTGGAAGACCACCTGCTTGGCGCGATAGGGCTGGCCGTCGGGGCCGGCCACGCTGTCGGCGTTGGCCATGTTGCTGGCCGTGACGTTCATGCGCTGCGACTGCGCGGCCATGGCCGAGCCTGCAACGTGGAAGATGTTCATGGGCATGGGGCTGGCTCCTTGCCTGTTACTGCTGCACGGCGGCCAGCAGCGTCTTGATCTTCGAACCCAGCACCGTGAGGTTGGATTCGTAGCGCAGCGCGTTGTCGGCGAAGTTGACGCGCTCGGCGTCCATTTCCACCGTGTTGCCGTCGATGCTCGACTGCGAGGGCACGCGATAGAGCAGGTCGTGGTCGGGCATGCTGGCGGCCTGGCCGGCCAGGTGGCGCGCCGAGGTGGTGGACAGCGAGAAGGAATCCGACTTGCGGCCCTGCTCCACCGCCTGGCTCAGGCGGCTGGAGAAGTCGAAGTCGCGCGCCTTGTAGTTGGGCGTGTCGGCGTGGGCGATGTTGGCCGCCAGCACCTCCTGGCGCTGCACCCGCAGGTTGAGTGCCTCGCGCTGAAAGCCCAGCGCCGCATCCAGCTTGTCGATCATGAAAGCTCCATCGTTTGACGACGCCACACCCGGCAGGGGTTGGCGACAGATGGAAAGCGAGTCTATGCACGAGCCGCGTTCGCAATGGGCCGAACAGCGGGGGGTTTGGCCTGCACTTCACCACTTCCGGGGCGAGGGTGCGTTCCTAGAATGACCGCACCGATCCCTGGCACCCATGCACCACTACAAGCATCGCAACCCCATTCGCCGCCTGGCGCTCGCCCTGGCCGCTGCTTCGGCCGTGGCCGGCGCCGGCACGGCCGTGGCCGGCCCCTCGGGCCAGCCGCTGCCAGAAGCCAGCCGGCTGGCCATCGAGCAGCTGGTGCAGACCCAGTCCAAGGGGCTGCCGGGCGAGATTTCCCTGCAGCTGCAAGGCAGCCACAACCTGCCCCCGTGCGACGCGCCCGAAGCCTTCCTGGCGCCGGGCACCGAGCTGCGCGGGCGCATCTCCGTGGGCCTGCGCTGTGTGTCGCCGGCGCCGTGGAAGCGCTATGTGCAGGCCTACGTCGCCGTGCGCGGGCGCTACTACGTGGCGGCGCAGCCCATCGAGGCCGGTCAGCCGCTGGGCCTGGCCGACGTCAGCGAGCGCAGCGGCGACCTGGCCGCCCTGCCCCGCTCGGTGGTCACCGACCCCTCGGCCCTGCACGGCGTGGTGACGGCCAATCGCATTGCGGCCGGCGCGCCGCTGCGCAAGGAGCTCTTGCGCGGCACGGTGGTCATCCAGCAGGGCCAGACCGTGAAGGTGGTGGCGCAGGGCGCGGGCTTTTCGGTGAGTACGGAGGGCCGCGCCATGACCCGTGCCGAGGTGGGCGCCACCGTGCAGGCCAAGACGCGCGACGGCCGCCTGGTCAGCGGGGTGGCCGACGAAGAGGGGCAGATCCGGCTGGCCCAATAGGCCCTAAACATTTGCCGAAGGCTGCCGATAAAGAGGCAAGCCCTTTGAGGAACCATCTTGAAAATCGAACCACCTGCCCCGCCGGCCGTCCCCTTCTCCCGCCCGACCAAGGGCGGCAGTGCTTCTTCGACGGCCTCCACCGACGCGGCCTCGCCGCCCAAGGAGGCTGCCGCCTCCGGCCAGGTCCGCCTGATGCCCAGCGTGCCTGGCGGCAGCGACTTCGACGCCGCCCGCGTGGCCGCCATCCGGGAAGACATCCGGGCCGGCCGCTACCAGGTCAACCCCGAGCGCATTGCCGACGGCCTGATCGACAGCGTGCGCGACCTGCTGGGCGAGAAGAAGCCATGAGCGCGCTCCTGAACCAATTGCGCGCCGAGAGCGCCGCCATCGAGCAGTTCATTGCCGTGCTGGGCCAGGAAGAACAGGCCATGGTGGGTGGGCGCTTTGCAGAGCTGCCCGCCATCACCGGCCGCAAGGCCGAGATGCAAAAGCGCGTGACCGAGCTGGACCGCCAGCGCGAAGCCCTGCAGCAGGCCCTGGGCTTTGCGGCCGGCCGCGCCGGTGCCGCCGCCGCTGCCGCCGCGCAGGGCGAGGAAGTGCAGGCCGCCTGGGCCCACCTGCTGGCATTGGCCGCGCAGGCCCAGGCCGGCAACAAGCACAACGCCTCGATCGTCTTCACCCACCTGGACTTCACGCAGAACGCGCTGCGCTTCCTGCGCGCCAGCGGCCAGCTCTTCTACGGACCGGACGGCGCACGCCGCGCCGCGGCCGGCACCGGCAACCGCCTGGCGCTGGGCTGACGCGCCGGCATGCCCAGGCTACTCAACGCCATCGTCCGCATCTCCTGGCGGCCGGGGCGCCTGCCCAGGCTGGTGCGGCCCCTGCGAATTGCCCAGGACGACCCGCTGCAACTGGCCATCGACTCGCGGCGCGGCACCTTCGTGGCGGACCACCGGCGCCGCACCCTGTCGCGCAACGGCCGGGTGCTGGCGCGCTTCAAGGACATCCAGTCGGTCGACGTGGTCTCCGAACGCACCGACGGCATCGGCGGCCATTGGGCCATCTGGGCCCGGGTCGGGCCGTTGATGCGGGTGAAGATCGGCGACACCGACGACGACCTGCACGCGGCCCTGGTGGCGGCGCGGCTCACGGCGGCGATGGTGGTCGGCAACGGCCCGGTGCCCCCGATGGAGCTCATGCCAGGCTCCTGACAGGCCGTTGTCAGGAGGCCGGCGCGAAGATGCGGTTGCTGTCACTGCGGCAGACATCAATTCGCAACACAAGGAGCTCCGGCATGAAGAAGACCTACCACGGCAGTTGCCACTGCGGCGCCGTCCGCTACGAGGCCGACATCGACCTGGCGGCAGGCACCGGCAAGTGCAACTGCAGCATCTGCACCAAGACACGCAACTGGGGCGCCACCATCAAGCCCGCGGACTTTCGGCTGCTGGCCGGCGAAGACGCCTTGAGCGACTACCAGTTCGGCACCGCCAGTTGCCACCACCTGTTCTGCAAGCACTGCGGCGTGCGCCCGTTCGGCCGCGGCTACATCGAGCAGATCGGCGGCGACTACGTGTCGGTGCAGCTGGGCACGCTGGACGACGTGGATGCGCAGGAGCTCGTTGCCGCGCCGGTGCACTACTCGGATGGGCGCAACAACGCCTGGTGGAACAGCCCCCCGGAAACGCGACACCTGTAGAACGGCCCGGCCATTCTGGGGAGCGCCCCTCCCTGATTTCGGGGATTGGCGCAGGCAGATGCGACAGGTAACCTCGAGTTACATATGCCAGTCTCGAGACTGCGGCGACCCTCACGCACCGCTGCCGCCGGTGCAACCCCCTCGATCGCAGGCTCTCTCACCGCGGGCAAGGCTGCCCTGGTGGGCCTCATGCTTGCCGTGCTGGCCGCATGCGGAGGCGATGGAAACCCGCCGCCTGCCACGACGACAAACCCTGGCGCAACAACCCCGAGCGAAACGACCCCATCCCGACGCCGCCCATCGTGGAGGAACCGCAGCGCTTCACGGTCGGCGGAACCGTCACCGGCCTGACTGGCTCGGGGCTGCTCCTGCAGAACAACGGGGGCGACGACCAGGGCATCGGTGCCACGGAAACCCGGTTCACCTTCGGTGCGCAGCTCGCAAGCGGCTCGGACTACGCCGTCACCGTCAAGGCGCAGCCAAGCGGCCAGACCTGCACGGTCAACGACGGCTCCGGCAAGGTGGGAAGCGTCGCCATCGGCAACGTCAAGATCGTGTGCTCGGACATCACCTACACCGTAGGCGGCACCGTGCGCAGCCTCATCGGCGGCACCGTCAGGCTGAGCAACAACGCCGGCGCGGCGCTTGCGGTGGGCAACGGCCAGTTCAAGTTCCCGGACCAGGTGGCGGCGGGCGCGGCGTACGCGGTCACCGTTGCCGGCGTCGACCTGGCCCCCGGCGCGCCCCAGCAGACCTGCAGCGTCAGCCATGGCGCGGGCGTGGTCGGCACGAGCGACGTCTCGAACATCGATGTCTTGTGCTCCGTGGAATCCTTCAAGGTCAAGGGAAGCGTTGCAGGCCTGGTGAGTGCCGGACTGGTGCTCCAGAACAATGCCGGCGACGACCTGCCGGTTTCTGCCGACGGCTCGTTCGAGTTTGCAACGCCCGTTGCCAGCGCCAGCGCCTACGCCGTCACGGTGAAAAGCCAGCCTCGGCTTCCGACGCAGATCTGCACGGTGGCAAACGGCACCGGCGTTGTCGCCGGCAGCGATGTCATCGGCGTGTTGGTGACATGCGTGCGCGACAGCGCCACCTTCGCATTGATCGGCGTGGGCGGTGCGCCGCCCGTAGTGCAGCCGCATGCGATTGGCGCCGGCGGGGCGGTCGACGCCTTGGCGGCTCCGTCCGGTACGACTTCCGGCGTGCCGGCTGCCATCGATGTGAACGCGGCATCGCGAACGGTCAACGTGGCGGACGGCGTGACGATTCGCCAGTTCGCAATCGCAACGCCCGCCAGCAATGGCCTCACAGTGGCGAACAGCATCACGACCGCGAACGGGCAACTGGTTGCCCTGCGGACCGACCCGAGCGGCAGGCTCCTGGTCTCGGCCAGTGCCACCGGCGTCGTGCAGACCTACCTGTTGAACCAGGCCGGCCTTCCCATCGCACCCGTGCCTGCCGACTCGCTCGCGTTGTCGCCTGTCACGTCGATCAGCTTCGACCCGACGGGCCGCTTCGTCTATTTCACGCACGGCGCCGCAAACTACGTTTCTGCCTACGCGGCCAAGCCGGACGGCCATCTGCAATTGGTCGGCACGGAGCCGGCCTATGGCGCCTACAGCCCGGCAGTCTCCGGGGCCATGCGTCCGAACGGCCAGCATTTCTACACCGCCAGTCCTGGCGTGGGCTACACCAGCATGTACAGGGTGGATGCCAATTCCGGTGCCCTGAGCCGCGGCTCCATATACACCGCCATCAAGTCCGGGCATATGGCCATCAGCCCAGATGCACGATTCCTCTACGTGAGCAATCAGAACTCCCCTAGCACCCCGGTCATCTCATGGTTCGAACTGAACCAATACGGTGGAATGATGATTCGGGGTTCGATCGCGCTTCAGGGCGCTGCTGTTGCCGACCTCAAGTTCGAAGTCGACCCATCCAACCTGTTCCTCTACGCCTTGAGCGGCGACCGGATCGAAACGTACGCGATCGACCAGGCCACGGGTGCTCTTGCCTTCGGAACTTCGACGCCGATCAGCCAGGGCGGGACGCTCGCATTGAGCACCGCGAAGTAAGGGCCGCGGGCGGGCGTGCTAGCCGCCCAGGTCGCACCACATGTGGACCTTGGCGTAGTAGCGCCCGTCCACGCACACCGCCATCGGCTCCTCGCCGAACACCTGGAAGCCGCAGCGCGCATACAGCGCCTGCGCGGCGTCGTTGCCCTTGGTGACGGTGAGCTTGAGCATGCGCAGCTGCGGCCGGGCACGCGCCGCGGCCAGCACGCCCTGCACCAGCTGCTCCCCCAGGCCCTGGGCGCGCGCCGTGGGCACCACGTACATGCCGAACAGGGTGCCCTTGTGCCGGGCCTTGATCTTGTCCTCGACCGACAGGCCGGCCACGCCCACCAGCTTGCCCTGGTCGTCGAAGGCGCCCAGCACCAGGCTGTGCGGGTTGTCGCCCGGCGGCAGGCGGTCGACCCAACGGGTCAACGGAGCGTTCACGTATTCCGACGGGCTGCTGGTGAATGCTTCCGGATGCATTCCGTAGGCTTCGAGCATCAAGTCGCGGTTGGCGGCGGCGTCGGCGGAGGTCAGGCGGCGGATTTCGGGCATGGCGGGCGATTCTGCCCCATGGCCCCATCCCCCAGGGCGGCACCCCGCCTCGCGCACAATGTCGGCATGCAACTCAATTTCATTGGCAATTCAAACGTACTGTCATCTTCTGGCAAGACCCTGCCGGTGCTGGACCCCTCCGACGGCCAGCCTTTCGACGAGCTGCAGCGCAGCAATGCGCAGGACATCGACGCAGCCGTGCGCGCGGCGCGCGACTGCTTCGACAACACCTGGCACAAGGTGAGCGCGGCCGAGCGTGGCCGGCTGATGATGAAGCTTGCGCAGAAGATTGCCGAGCACACCGACGAGCTGGCCCTGCTGGAGCAGCGCGACTGCGGCAAGCCGGTGAAGCAGGCCCGCGCCGACGCGCTGGCGCTGGTGCGCTACTTCGAGTTCTATGCCGGTGCCTGCGACAAGCTGCACGGCGAAACCATTCCCTACCAGGACGGCTACAGCGTCTTCACCTGGCGCGAGCCGCATGGCGTAACCGGCCACGTCATTCCCTGGAACTACCCCATGCAGATCTTCGGCCGCAGCGTGGGCGGCGCCCTGGCCGCGGGCAACGCCTGCGTGGTCAAGCCGGCCGAAGACGCCTGCCTGTCGCTCATCCGCGTGGCGCAGCTGGCGGCCGAGGCGGGCTTTCCCCCCGGGGCCATCAACATCGTGACCGGCTACGGCCACGAGGTGGGCGACGCGCTGGCGCGCCACCCGGGCATCGACCACATCAGCTTCACCGGCAGCCCGCGCGTGGGCACGCTGATCCAGCAGGTGGCGGCCGAGCGGCATTGCCCGGTGACGCTGGAGCTGGGCGGCAAGAGCCCGCAGATCATCTTTGCCGATGCCGACATCGACGCGGCCATTCCGGTGCTGATCAACGCCATCGTGCAGAACGCCGGCCAGACCTGCTCGGCCGGCTCGCGCGTGCTGATCGAGCGCGGCATCTACGAGCCCCTGCTCGAGCGCCTGGGCAAGGCCTTCGAGGCCCTGCGCGTGGGCCCCGCCGCCATGGACCTGGATGTGGGCCCGCTGATCCGCCAGTCGCAGCAGCAGCGCGTGTGGGATTTCCTCAGCGACGCCCAGACGGCCGGCATTCCCATGGTGGCCCAGGGCACCGTGGTGGACGAGGCACCCGAAACCGGCTTCTACCAGGCCCCCACCCTGCTGCGCGACGTGCCGGTGATGCACCGGCTGGCGCAGGAGGAAGTGTTCGGCCCGGTGCTCGCCGCCATGCAGTTCGCCGATGAGGACGAGGCCATCGCCCTGGCCAACGCCACCCAGTTCGGCCTGGTGGCCGGCGTGTGGACCGAGAACGGCGCACGCCAGTTCCGCATGGCCAAGCGCCTGCGCAGTGGCCAGGTCTTCATCAACAACTACGGTGCCGGCGGCGGCGTGGAGCTGCCCTTTGGCGGCGTGAAGTCCTCCGGCTACGGCCGCGAGAAGGGTTTCGAGGCGCTGTACGGCTTCACCACGCTCAAGACGGTGGCGGTCAAGCATGGCTGAGGCACAGGCAAAGAACCCGCGCACGGTCGCGATCGTCGGCGTGGGCATGATCGGAGCCGCCGTCGCGCAGCGCTTCCTGGATTGCGGCCACACGGTGCGCCTGCACACCCGCAGCCCGGACAAGCTCAAGCCCCTGGTCGAGCGCGGCGGCATCGCCACCGCCTCGGCCGCCGAAGCCGCCAAGGGCAGCGAATTCGTCATCACCTGCCTGAACAGCGTCGAGATCGTGGAAGAAGCGGTGTTCGGTGCCGAGGGCGCGGCCCAGTCCATGGACGCCTCGGCAGTGCTCATCGACATGTCCTCCATCAACCCGCCGGCCACGCGGCGCCTGGCGCAGAAGCTGGGCGAGCGCAATGGCGCGTCCTGGGTCGATGCGCCCCTGTCCGGCGGCGCGCCCAAGGCGCTGATCGGCAGGCTCACCGTCATGGCCGGCGGCACCGCCGAAGCCGTGGCCCATGCCCACGAGCTGATGCGCGACCTGTGCGCCAACTACACCCACATGGGCCCCTCGGGTGCCGGCCAGACCACCAAGCTGGTCAACCAGGTGCTGTGCGCCCTGAACAACCAGGCGGTGGCCGAGGCCGTGCGCCTGGCCGAAGCCGGCGGCGTGGACGCGAGCAAGCTGCCCGCGGCCCTGGCCGGCGGGCGCGCCGACAGCGCCGCCTTGCAGGAGTTCGGCCCGCAAATGGCCGCCCGGCAGGCGCCGCCCACCGGCGCCATGCGCAACATGGTCAAGGACATGGACGGCGTGCAGGCCCTGGCGCAAGCCAACCGCGTGGCACTGCCGCTGTCCAGCACGGTGGCCGATGTGCTGCGCACCTTCCTGGCCGCCGGCCTGGGCGATGCGCAGGTGGCCGAGCTCATGCTGCAGTTCGACGGCTACCGGCGCGAGCCGGCGGGAACCTGAGGCTCTTGACCTCGGTCAGCGCCAGGGCGGCCCCATTGCGCTAAATTGGCCTTATTCATGTCTTCCGAAGTCCGCGTTCCCCTCAGCGCCGTGGGTCGCCCGCTGCGCCTGGATTCCCTGCCCCGGGTGGCCGGCAGCGGCAGCCTGCTCGACCGCCTGGGCCGGCCGCTGACCGACCTGCGCATCAGCGTCACCGACCGCTGCAATTTCCGCTGCAGCTACTGCATGCCCAAGGAAGTCTTCGACAAGGACTATCCCTACCTGCCGCACAGCGCACTGCTGAGCTTCGAGGAGATCACGCGGCTGGCGCGCATCTTCGTCTCGCACGGCGTGCACAAGATCCGCCTGACCGGTGGCGAGCCGCTGCTGCGCAAGAACATCGAGCTGCTCATCGAGCAGCTGGCCCAGCTGCGCACGCCCGACGGCAAGCCGCTGGACCTGACGCTGACCACCAACGGCTCGCTGCTGGCACGCAAGGCCAAGGCCTTGAAGGACGCCGGCCTGCAGCGCGTCACCGTCAGCCTCGACGGGCTGGACGACGCCGTGTTTCGCAGCATGAACGACGTGGACTTTCCGGTGGCGCAGGTGCTCACCGGGCTGGACGCCGCGCATGCCGCGGGCCTGGGGCCGATCAAGATCAACATGGTGGTCAAGCGCGGCACCAACGAGAACGAGATCCTGCCCATGGCGCGGCGCTTTCGCGGCACGGGCATGGTGCTGCGCTTCATCGAATACATGGACGTGGGCGCCACCAACGGCTGGCGCATGGACGAAGTGGTGCCCTCTGCCGAGGTGGTGCGGCGCATTTCGCAGGAATTTCCGCTGGTGCCGCTGGAAGCCACCGCGCCCGGCGAAACGGCGCAGCGCTGGGGCTATGCGGGCGCGGACGGCAACTACGACCCTTCGCTGGGCGAAGTCGGCGTCATCAGCAGCGTGACGCAGGCCTTCTGCCACGACTGCACGCGCGCGCGCCTGTCCACCGAAGGCCGGCTGTACCTGTGCCTGTTCGCCCACGGCGGACACGACCTGCGGCCGCTGCTGCGCGAGCAGCAGGCCAGCGACGAGGACATTTCGTCGGCCATCGCGCACATCTGGCAGGGCCGGGCCGACCGCTATTCCGAACTGCGCGGCCAGCGCGCGCCGGACGACAGCGCGATGCCCGGTGCCCGGCGCGTCGAGATGAGCTACATCGGAGGCTGAGCCAGCCTGCGCCAACAACAAGCCAATGCACATCACAGCAGAAGACATCACCGGCCTGGTGCTCGCCGGCGGGCGCGGATCGCGCATGGGCGGCGTGGACAAGGGCCTGCAAAGCTTCAGCGGCACGCCGCTGGCGCTGCACGCACTGCTGCGCCTGGGCCCGCAGGTGGGCCAGACCATGGTCAATGCCAACCGCAACCTGGCGGCCTACGAGTCCTTCGGCTCGCCGGTCTGGCCCGATGGCCTGGCCGACTACGCGGGGCCGCTGGCGGGCTTCCTGGTGGGGATGGAGCGCTGCGAAACGCCCTACCTGCTCACCGTGCCCTGCGACACGCCGCTGTTCCCGCTCGACTTGGCCGCGCGCATGAGCGAAGCCCTGGAGCGCGAAGGTGCCGACATCGCCATGGCCAGCGGCGCCGAACCGCAGGAAGACGGCAGCGTGCAGATGCGCGCGCAGCCGGTGTTCTGCCTGCTGCGCGTCGATCTGCTCGAAAGCCTGGTGCGCTTTACCCAGGCTGGCGGTCGCAAGATCGACGCCTGGACCGCCACCCACAACACGGTGGCCGTGCCCTTTGACCGCGAAGGCGATGCGCGCGAAGCCTTCTTCAACGCCAACACCCTGGCCGAACTGCATGCGCTGGAACGCCAGCGCTCCACGCCCTGACGACTGACGACCGCATGAGCCGAATCGAAGAAATTGCCGCCAAGCTGGCCGGCTACGACCCCAAGGCGCTGGGCGTGACCGGCGTGCAGGCCTTCCTCGCGCAGCTGGTGCAGCCGGGCGTTGTCGCGCAGAGCGAGGACGTCGCGCTGTTCGACGCACTCGACCGCGTGCTGGCGCAGGACATCGTCTCGCCCTTGAGCGTGCCGCCGCACGACAACTCGGCCATGGACGGCTTTGCCTTCGACGGCGCCGTGCTGGAAGCCGCCGCGCCCGACCAGGACATCGAACTGCGCGTCGTTGGCACCGCGCTGGCTGGTGCGGCCTGGCGTGGCAGCGTCGGGGCCGGCGATAGCGTCAAGATCATGACCGGCGCCGTGATGCCCGCGGGTCTGGACACCGTGATCCCGCAGGAGTTCTGCAGCGTGGAAGGCGACAAGGTGCGCTTTCCGGCCAAGGCGCTCAAGCGCGGCGACAACCGGCGGCTGATGGGTGAAGACCTTCGCCAGGGCGAAGCCGCGCTGCGGCGCGGCGACCGCATCACGCCTGCGGCCCTGGGCATGGCCGGCAGCCTGGGCCTGGCCCGCGTGCCGGTGCTGCGGCGCCTGCGCGTGGCGTACTTTTCCACCGGCGACGAGATCCTCAGCGTCGGCGAGCCGCCACGCGAGGGCGCGGTGTACGACAGCAACCGCTACACCGCGTTCGGCCTGCTGCGCCACCTGGGCTGCGAAGTCATCGACCTGGGCCTGGTGCGCGACGACCCGGCGGCATTGCAGGCCACGCTGCAGCGCGCGGCGAACGAGGCCGACGCCATCATCACCAGCGGCGGCGTGAGCGTGGGCGAAGCCGACCACACCCGCGCGGTGATGCAGCGCCTGGGCGACATGGCCTTCTGGCGCGTCGCCATGCGGCCGGGGCGGCCGATGGCGGTGGGCCTCATCCCGAAAAGTGAATCGAAGGGCCAGAACGCCGTGCTGTTCGGCTTGCCGGGCAACCCGGTGGCGGTGATGGTCACCTTCCTGGCCTTCGTGCGCCCTGCACTGCTGCGGCTGATGGGCTGCAACGAAGCCTGCAGCGCGCCGCCGCCCCTGCTGCGCGCGCGCAGCACCATGGCCATCCGCAAGAAGGCTGGCCGCACCGAATACCAGCGCGGCTTCGTTCAGCAGGTGGCGGGCCAGATGCCGCAGGTGAGCATCGCGGGCAACCAGGGTTCCGGCGTGCTCAGCTCGATGGTGCAGGCCAATGGGCTCGTGGTGTTGCACCACGAGCAAGGCAACGTCGCGGCCGGCGACGAAGTGGATGTGATGGTGTTCGAAGGCGTGATCTGAGTGCCTAGGCAGGCCTAGAGCTTGCCCAGCGCTTTCTGCACACCCTTGTTCGCCAACGCGTCCGCGCGCTCGTTGCCCGGGTCGCCCGAGTGGCCCTTGACCCAGCGCCATTCGATCTGATGACCGGCTTTGCTCACCAGGTCATCCAGCTTGCGCCACAGGTCGGCGTTCTTCACCGGCTGCTTGGTCGAGGTGATCCAGCCCTTGGCCTTCCAGCCCTTGATCCACTCGGTGATGCCCTGGCGCACGTACTGGCTGTCCAGGTAGAGCACGACCTTGCACGGCCGCTTCAGGGCCGCCAGGCCCTCGATGACCGCGGTCAGCTCCATGCGGTTGTTGGTGGTGTTGAGTTCGCCGCCGAACAAGTCCTTTTCAGTGGCGCCCGACTTGAGCCATGCCCCCCAGCCGCCAGGGCCTGGGTTGCCCTTGCAGGCGCCGTCGGTGTAGATCTGCACTTCCGTCAACTTGACTTCTCTTTCTCTGCTTTCTTGCTGTGTTTCTTGTGGTGGTGCCACGCCACCCGGTGCACCCGGCCGGTGACCGGCACCGGTGCGGTGGCAATGGCCGGCTTTCGCTTCCAGTCGGCCTGCAGCATGGTCATGCCGCGCACCCGCTTCACGGCCACGATGAAGTACACCGCGCCGAAGATGGGCCACCAGCGCTCGCCGGCCTTGTCGACCCAGCGGTAGCGCTCCAGCCACGACTGGCTTCGCACCGCCGGCCGGTACAGGCCGAAGTTGCCCGACTCCACCTCGAAGTCCAGCAGCCGCAACCAGTCGCGCATGCGCCAGTACCCGATGAATTCGCCCGCCTCGGGCAGGAACAGCTCGCCGAACCCCAGCCGCCGGTACAAGTGTGCGCGCCGCTGGCGCATGCCCCACAGGCTGGCGGGGTTCAGCCCGCAGATCACCACCCGGCCCTCGGGCACCAGCACCCGCTCCACCTCGCGCAGCGTGGCGTGCGGGTCGGGGCTGAGCTCCAGCGCGTGCGGCAGCGTCACCAGGTCCAGGCTGTTGGCCGGAAATGGAAGCGCCGTGAAATCGGTCATGAGCGCCGAGCGCCGCAGCGGCGAGGGCCGCTCGGTGGCCAGCCAGCGCCGCGGCATGCGGTTGCTGCGCAGGGCGTCGACCTCCGCCAGACCCAGCTGCAGCGCGTGGTAGCCGAAGATGTCGGCCACGGCCTGGTCGAATTGGGCCTGTTCCCATCCGAGCAGGTAGCGCCCCGGGGGGGTCTCCAACCAATCCTGCAAACCTATAATTTGACCGCTCATGACCCTCGTTCCGCTGCCCGCCTTTGCCGACAACTACATCTGGATGCTGCACGACGGGGCCGGCGCGATCGTTGTCGATCCCGGCGACGCCAAGCCGGTGGCCAATGCACTGGCCCGCGGCAATCTGAAGCTGGCCGCGATTCTAGTCACGCATCACCATGCCGATCATGTCGGCGGCGTCGATGAATTGCGCAACGCCACCGGCGCTCCCGTCTATGGCCCCGCTGGCGAGGTCATTCCCGAACCTTACCAGCCACTGGCCGAAGGCGACACCGCGCAAGTGCTGGGCCTGCCCTTCCAGGTCATTGATGTTCCGGGCCACACGGCCGGCCACATCGCCTACTACCTGCCGGCCGAAGCGGCCTGGGACCGCACGCCGCTGCTGTTTTGCGGCGACACGCTGTTTTCGGGCGGTTGCGGGCGCCTGTTCGAGGGCACGCCGCGCCAGATGCTGGCCTCGCTCGACGCGCTGGCGGCCCTGCCGGCCGAAACGCGGGTGTGCTGCGCCCACGAATACACACTTGGAAACCTGCGATTTGCCCAGGCGGTGGAACCCGGCAACGCGCAGCTGACTCAGTACATGGCGCAGTGCACCGCACTGCGCGAGCACGGCACGCCCACCTTGCCTTCGCGCATGGGCACCGAGCGTTCCGTCAACCCCTTTCTCCGCAGCCGCGAAGCATCCGTGCGCCGGGCGGTCCAGGCCCATGCCGGCCTCGACACCCAGGCCGCAGACGCCGATGTCTTTGCTGCGCTGCGCCAATGGAAAAACGAATTTCGATGAAGTTCCTGATCGCCGCGAGCCTGGCTCTCTCGCTCTTCCTGGCAGGCTGCGCCACGCCCGGCTCCTCGACCACCGACACATCGGGCGGGTCGGCCAACCTTCCTTCGGGCCCCCTCAAGCCTCTCACCAACAGCCAGCCCAGTTCGCGCAGCGTTGCCTTGACGGCGCCGCCGGCCGACATGTGGGACCGCATCCGCCGCGGCTTCAACATGCCCAACCTCGACAGCGACCTGGTGCGCGCGCAGGAGCAGTGGTATTCGAGCCGGCCCGACTACATCCAGCGCATGACCGAGCGCTCCAGCAAGTACATCTTCCACATCGTCGAAGAGCTGGAGCGGCGCAACATGCCCACCGAGCTGGCGCTGCTGCCCTACATCGAGAGCGCGTTCAACCCGCAGGCGGTGTCCAGCGCGCGCGCCGCGGGCATGTGGCAGTTCATGCCGGCCACGGGCACCGACTACGACCTCAAGCAGAACCTGTTTCGCGATGATCGCCGCGACGTGATCGCCTCCACCCGCGCCGCGCTCGACTACCTGCAGCGCCTGTACGGCATGTTCGGCGACTGGCAACTGGCGCTGGCGGCCTACAACTGGGGCGAAGGCAATGTGAGCAAGGCCATCGCCAGGAACCAGCGCGCAGGCCTGCCCACCGGCTACACCGACATCAACATGCCGGCCGAAACGCGCAACTACGTGCCCAAGCTGCAGGCGGTGAAGAACATCGTGGCCAACCCTGAGCGCTTTGGCGCCGAGCTGCCCTACATCGCCAACCACCCCTACTTCCAGACGGTGGCTCTCAAGCGCGACATCGACGTGAGCCTGGTGGCCAAGATGGCCGACGTGCGCGTGGAAGACTTCCGGGCGCTCAACCCCGCCGCGCACAAGCCCGTGCTGCTGGCCAGCACCACCACCGACATCCTGCTGCCCTGGGACAACGCCGCCGTATTCGAGCGCAACTTCCAGGCCTATGCCGAAGGCCAGTACGCCAGCTGGACCGCCTGGACGGTGCCCGGCACCATGACGGTGGCCGAAGCCTCGCAGCGCTCGGGCATGAGCGAGACCGACCTGCGCGCCATGAACAACATTCCGCCGCGCATGCTCATCAAGGGCGGCTCCACGCTGATCGTTCCGCGCACGGCGCGCGTGCAGGAAGACGTGGCCGCGGTGGTGGCCGAAACCGGCACGCTGAGCTTCCAGCCCGAAATCGTGAATCGGCGCACCACCGTGAAGGCCGGTCGCTCCGACAGCGTGGCCAGCATTGCCAAGCGCTACAAGCTCAGCCCGGCGAACGTGGCGGAGTGGAATTCGGTCAGCGCCAACCACGTGTTCAAGCGTGGGTACTCGGTGGTTGTCTACCTGCCGGTGCGTGCCGGCGCCGGCGACCGGGTGGGCAGCGGCAGCAAGGCAGGCAGCTCGCAGCACGCGCATGCGTCGGCCAAGAGCACCTCGACGAAGAATGCTGCTTCGTCGAGCCACACGGCCAGCTCTTCCTCGAAGACCGACGTCAGCAAGGCACCGCGCGGCGGCACGCCGTCGAAGAAAAAGCGCTAGGGCACCGCGGCGCGCTCAGTGCGCGGCGCCGCCCCGCTGCTGCGCTGCCCTGCGCGCCCCCTGGCGCCGCCAGATCGACTCGAGAACGGCCACCACCACCATCACCACGGTGGTGGCAGCGCCAAGCGCAAACACCGTCATGTACGGCGCGGCAAATGCCAGCAGGGCCAGCACGATCAGCCCACCGATGTGCGACTGCGGAAGAAAGCCGAACACCACGCGCTTGAACAGCGCATTGCCGAACAGGTAGATCGCCGGCCCGCCCAGCAGCGCACCCACCTGCATCCATTGCGCGTGATGGCTGCCGTCGGCAATGACCAGTTCGTCGGCCACCGCCGAGACGATGATGCCCGCCACCAGCACCACATGCGTGTAGTGGAAGTGCGCCCCGATGCGCCCCGGATCGCTCGAATGCTCGATGACGTGGGCCGCCTCCTTGCTGCTGGTGTCGAAGTACATCCACCACATTGCCACGCTGCCCACGAAGCCCACCGCAAAGGAAGCGAGCTCCGGCGCATGCCACGCATGCTGATGGCCGAAGGCCACGCCGCTGGCAAGAATGGATTCGCCCAGCGCCACGATCACGAAGAGCTGGCAGCGCTCGGCAAGGTGCCCGCCGTCGATGGTCCATTCGGCCGTGGATGAACGCCCCAGCCCCGGAAACGCCAGCCCGAACATGGGCGCGACGTACTCGACCAGCGCGCCCATGAACCACAGGGCAAGGCGCAGTTCGGGCTGCGCAAAGGCCCCGCCGATCCAGAACACGGCGGCCACGCAGTTCCAGGCCAGGATGCGCCGGAAATTGGGCACCAGCGGGCTGCCGCGCCCGGCCGCCAGCAGCATGCCCAGCGTGCGCCCGACCTGGATGACGGCAAAGCACAGCGCGAACACGAGTCCGCGCTCGCCAAAGGCCTCGGGTAGCGCCGATGCCATTACCAGCGCCACCAGCATGATGGAGAACAGCGCTCCCCGCGTGGCCAAGCTGCTGGGGTCGAACCAGTTGGTGGTCCATGCAGTGTACTGCCAGCCCAGCCACACGGCGAACCACATCACCAGGGTTTGCAGTGCGCCCAACAGCGTGAGATGGTCGAGCAGGTAGTGCGAAAGCTGTGTGACGAAGAAGACGTAGACCAGGTCGAAGAACAGCTCTTCGTTGGACACCCGGGCCGCGGCATCGCGCGAGCGCAGGAAAGACTGCGGTTGTGTTGTTGCCATGGTGCGCCCCTCCTCTTCGCGGCGCGATTCTCTTGTCTTGTATTGGCTTGAACGGAACGGCTCAGATCTTCTCGGTCTCTCCCGCTTGCGGCTGCCAGGTCATGAGGCGGCGCTCGATGAGGCCGACCAGCCCATCGAGCACCAGCGCGAAAGCCGTGAGAACGATGATGCCAGCAAACACCGTGTTCACATCGAAGGTGCCTTCGGCCTGCAGGATGAGGTAGCCCACCCCGCGCGCCGAGCCCAGGTACTCGCCCACCACGGCGCCCACGAAAGCCAGCCCCACCGAGGTGTGCAGGCTCGAGAACACCCAACTGGTGGCGCTGGGCAGGTACACGGTACGCAGCAGCTGCCGCTGGCTGGCGCCCAGCATGCGCGCGTTGGCCAGCACCGTGGGGCTCACCTCGCGCACGCCCTGGTAGACGTTGAAGAACACGATGAAGAACACCAGCGTGACGGCCAGTGCCACCTTGCTCCAGATGCCCAGGCCGAACCACAGCCCGAAGATGGGCGCCAGGATCACGCGCGGCATCGAGTTGGCCGCCTTGATGTAGGGGTCCAGGATCATGCCCGCCGTGGGCGACAGGGCCAGCCACAGGCCGCAGGCCAGCCCCAGCACCGTGCCGATGGCAAAGGCCAGCACCGTCTCCAGCAAGGTGGTGCCCAGGTGCAGGTAGATGTCGGCATTGCCCGGCAGGCCATCGGGAAACAGGGCGTTCGGCGACAGGGCCACCGGCGCGAACCAGCTCCATATGCGGCCCAGCACCTCGATGGGCTGCCCGAAGAAGAAGGCGACCTTGTCGTTGCGCGAGGCCACATGCCACAGCACGAGCAGCAGCACCAGCAGGCCCAGTTGCCAGGCTCGTGCGTTGCGTTCGTTGGGTTTGAGGCTCATGTCAGGCCGCCTTCCTGAGTTGTTGCGCGTAGCCCTTGAGCACCTCGTCGCGCAGCACGCCCCATATCTGCGTGTGCAGCTCCACGAAGCGGGCATGGGTGCGCACCTCGGCCACATCCCGCGGCCGCGCCAGGTCGATGGTGAACTCACCGATGGGCCGCGTGCCCGGCCCGGCCGACAGCACCACCACGCGGTCGCTCATGGCAATGGCTTCGTCGAGGTCGTGGGTGATGAACAGCACCGCCTTTCGCTTGGCCGCCCACAGGTCGAGCACTTCGTTTTCCATCAGCTGGCGGGTCTGGATGTCCAGCGCGCTGAAGGGCTCGTCCATGAGGATGATGTCCGGGTCCAGCGCCAGCGTCTGCGCCAGCGCCACGCGCTTTCGCATGCCGCCCGAGAGCTGGTGCGGGTAGCGGTCGCCAAAGCCGGCCAGGCCCACGCGGGCCAGCCACTGCTGCGCCTGCTCACGCGCCTGCGCCTTGGCCATGCCCCGGTACTGCAGGCCCACCGCCACGTTGTCCAGCGCGCTGCGCCAGGGCATGAGCGCCTCGGTCTGGAACATGTAGCCGGCGCGTGCGTTGATGCCCGACAGCGCCTGGCCGAACACCTTGACCTCGCCCGACGACGGCGCCAGCAGCCCAGCTCCGACGTTGAGCAGGGTGGACTTGCCGCAACCCGTCGGGCCCACCACCGAGACGAACTCACCTGCGCGCACGCGCAGCGTGGTGTCGGCCACCGCGGTGTAGCGCTGGGAAGGGTCGTCCTTGGAGCGGAAGGTGCACTGGATGTCGATCAGTTCGAGCGCGAATTCAGACATGGGTGGACAGGAGGTGCATTCAGAAAAGAAAAAGCCCGGCACCAGGCCGGGCGACGACTTGCGGGCATGCGCATCAGGCCTTGAACCGGTCCTTGGCGCGCGCTGCGAAGTCGTTGGTGTAGGTGCGGGCCAGCTCGATCTTGTCGGCCTTGATGGTGGTGTCGAAGCTCGCCAGCGCCGACAGCGCGGTCTTGGGGCCGGCAGCCGGAATGAGGCCATCGGTGGCAATGGCTTCGCGCACCTTGTCGAACGAGGCGAGGTACAGCGCGCGGTCGCCCAGCAGGTAGGTCTCGGGCACCGTCTTGATGATGTCGCCCGGCCCGGCCGTCTGCAGCCACTTCAGGCCATGCACGATGGCGTTGGCCAACGCCTGGCAGGTGTTGGGGTTCTTCTGCACGAACTCGGCCGAGGTGTACAGGCATGCGGCCGGCATGGGCCCCCCGAACACGTCCTGCGTGCCCTTGAGCGTGCGCGTGTCGCTGATGATCTTCACGTCGCCCTTCTGCTCGAGCATGGTCATCACCGGGTCGGTGTTGCTGATGGCGTCGATCTGCCCCGAGCGCAGCGCGGTGAGCGCACCGGCGGCCACGCCTACGCCCACGTAGCTCACGTCGCTGGGCTTGATGCCCGCACGCGAGAGCACGAGGTTGGCCACCATGTTGGTCGACGAGCCCGGCGCGGAAACACCGATCTTCTTGCCCTTGAGATCCCCCAGCGATCCGTAGCCGGGCATGTTCTTGGTCGACACGCCCACCGCGATCTGCGGTGCGCGCCCTTGCAGCACGATGGACTGCAGGAACTGGTTCTTGGCCTGCAGGTTGATGGTGTGCTCGTAGGCTCCGGAGCACACATCGGCCGAGCCGCCGACGAGCGCCTGCAGCGCGCGTGCGCCGCCGGCAAAGTCTGAGATCTCGACGTCGAGACCTTCGGCCTTGAAGTAGCCCAGCTGTTCGGAGATGGTCAGCGGCAGGTAGTAGAAAGCTGCCTTGCCTCCCACGGAAATGGCGACCTTGGTTTTCTCCAGCTTCGGCTGAGCGTACAGCGACGGTACTGCGATGGACGCCGCTGCCGCGGCAGAAGCAGAGACGAAGGTACGGCGATTGAGCATTCGGCAAGACCCGCTAGAGGCCACGATTTGTGGAGGTCCAAGCGAGCTTAGGTGGGCCGATTTTTCAATACATCAGGAACATCCCGTGCGGGTTTCCACGTAAGCATGAAGACCGCTGTTTCGCGGCTCAGGCACCAATGAAAAAGATGCCGATGTTGGCCACGAAGGCCAGTGTCCAGATGGCGCTTCGCAATGTGCCCAGACCCGCGACGTACGCGCCGATGTAGACCATGCGCAAGATCACGTAGGCCATTGCCAGCAGGTCCAGCCGTGCCTGGTTGTAGCCCAGTTGATGCGCAAGGAGCACCGCACCGATGAACAGCGGCAGTCCTTCGAAGCCATTGGCCTGCGCGGCCATGGCACGCGAGCGCCAGCCCTGCTGGCGGCCCAGCCATTCGCGAGGCTGCTGGTTGTCGGCAGCGCCGAAGCCACCCGCCTTGCCGATGTAGGCGCTCAGGTAGGGCAGCAGGCCCGCGGCCAGCACGCACCAGTAGGCCAAGGTCAGCTTGGAGAAATCCATGGGCATGCTCCTTCCTGTTTCACCGGCTCAACGACGGTCCACCAGCGCGTGCGCGATGGTGCCCAGGTCGACGTATTCGAGCTCGCTGCCTGCAGGCACGCCGCGCGCCAGTCGCGTCACCGTCAGGCCGCGCTGGCGCAGCGCCTCGCCGATGACATGTGCCGTGGCTTCGCCCTCGGCGGTGAAGTTGGTGGCCAGGATCACCTCGCTCACCTGCCCGTCCTGCGCCCGCTCGAACAGGCGGGCCAGGCCGATCTCCTTGGGGCCGATGCCGTCCAGCGGACTGAGCTTGCCCATGAGCACGAAGTAGTAGCCCCGAAATGCGCCGGTGCGCTCCAGCGCGGCCTGGTCGGCCGGCGTCTCGACCACGCACAGCTTGGTCGCGTCGCGCCGCGCATCGAGGCACACGTTGCAAACCGGCGCCTCGGTAAACGTGTTGCAGCGCTCGCAGTGGCGCACATTGAGCGCAGCCTGCTGCAGCGCGCGAGAGAGCAGTTGCGCCCCGTCGCGATCGTGCTGCAGCATGTGAAAGGCCATGCGCGAGGCCGACTTGGCGCCCACGCCAGGCAGGCGGCGCAGCGCCTCGACCAAGGCGTCAAGCGAACTGGAATCGGCCATTCAGTGCGTGCTTGCCGAGATCAGAACGGCAGCTTCATGCCGGCCGGCAGGCCCGGCATGCCGGCGGTGAGCTTGCCCATCTTCTGCTCGCTGGTTTCCTCGGCCTTGCGCACCGCGGCGTTGAAGGCAGCAGCCACCAGGTCTTCGAGCATGTCCTTGTCGTCGCCCAGCAGGCTGGGGTCGATGCTCACGCGCTTGACGTCGTGCTTGCAGGTCATCACGACCTTGACGAGGCCGGCACCGGACTCGCCCTCGACCTCGATGTTGGCCAGCTCTTCCTGGGCCTTCTTGAGGTTTTCCTGCATGGCCTGGGCCTGCTTCATGAGGCCGGCGAGTTGTCCCTTGTTGAACATGGTGTGGGTCCTGAAGTTGAATGAATGAAAGAAGAAGGAGAAAGTATGGCCGCGAGGCTCACACCGGCCGCAGGCTGCCGGGCACGATGCGCGCATCGAAGTCGCGCATCATGGCCTGCACCAGCGGATCGTTGTGAATGGCCTCTTCGGCCTCTCGCTGGCGCGCTTCGGCGGCCTGCTTGTTGCGGCGCGCCGGGCTGTCGCTCACCGCGCCGATCTCGATCGAGATTTTGACGGAATGGCCCAGGGCCGCCAGCGCGCCCTGCAATTTGTCGCGACTGCCCGACTGCCCCAGCGATTCGCGCTCGATGCGCAGCAGCCACTGGTCTTCGTCGCGCCCCACCAGTTGGGACTGCAGCGCAAGCTCTCTTGCCAGGGCGCCGATGAGTTCCTTGGTCACCATGCTCGTGACGGTGGAATACCAGAAGTCGCCCTCTTCGCTGGGCACGATGGGCGTGCCGCCTGAAGACTGGGCCTGGGGCATGTCGCGCATGCCGGCCGTGCCCTGCACACGCAACGGCATGGCCTGGCTGCGCGCAGGCAGGTCGGGTTGTTCTGGCGCCGCCGCCGCCGGGCGCCCCTGGGGCGCATCGTGAACACGCAGGCGCGGTCCCGGCGGCACGGGCTGCGCCTCGGCTGCCATCTCATCGTCGGGCGGCTGCGGCTGCTCTTCGCGGGGAGGCTGGGCTTGCGGGTGCGGCTCGCGCACGGGCGGCTGGGGCTCGCGCGGCGGCGGTTCGGCCGGCGCAGGCGCGGGTGCTGGCGCAGGGGGTGCAGATGACGCAGGCGCGGGCGATGCAGCAGGCGCAGCAACAGCGGCTCTGGCCGGCGCAGCGGTGCCCTGCGGCGCCGCCTGGGCTTCATTCAGAGTTTTTTTTTCCGCCGCGCCCGTGGGCTTGAAGGCCAGGGGCCGCAGCAGCACCATGGTAAGCGCCGCGTATTCGTCGGGGGCCAGCCCCAACTCGCCCCGACCGTGCAGGCACAGGCTGTAGAGCAGTTGCGTTTCTTCCGGCGCCATCGAGGCGGCCAGGCGCGCGGTCTCGCCCGCCTCGACATCGGACACTTCCAGCGCCGCACCGCGCCCAGGCACGGCCTGCAAGACGGCCATGGACTGCAGCACGGTGGTCATCTCTTCCAGCGTGGAGGCAGCCGACAGGCCATCGCGGCGCAGGCCTTCGGAGATCTCGACCACGGTCTTGCCGTCGCCCTGCGCAATGGCATCGATCAGGCGGAACACGTGGCCGCGGTCCACGCTGCCCAGCATCTGGCGCACGCCGGTTTCCACCAGTTCGCCGTTGCCGTAGGCAATGGCCTGGTCGGTGAGCGACAGCGCGTCGCGCATCGAGCCGCGTGCTGCACGCGCCAGCAGGCGCAGCGAGCCCGGTTCGGCCGGAACGCCCTCGCCGGCCAGCACGCGGGTGAGGTGTTCGAGGATGGTCTCGGGCGCCATGGGCCGCAGGTTGAACTGCAGGCAGCGCGACAGCACCGTGACCGGCACCTTCTGCGGGTCGGTGGTGGCCAGCACGAACTTGAGGTACTCGGGCGGCTCTTCCAGCGTCTTGAGCATCGCGTTGAACGCGGTGTTCGAGAGCATGTGCACTTCGTCGATCATGAAGACCTTGAAGCGGCCCTGCACCGGCTTGTAGACCGCTTGCTCGAGCAGTTGCTGCACTTCGTCCACGCCGCGATTGGAAGCGGCGTCGAGCTCGGTGTAGTCGACGAAGCGGCCGGCATCGATGTCGCGGCAGGCCTGGCAGACGCCGCACGGCGTGGCGGTGATGCCGCCGTTGCCATCGGGCCCCTGGCAATTGAGCGACTTGGCCAGAATGCGCGACACGGTCGTCTTGCCCACGCCGCGCGTGCCGGTAAACAGGTAGGCGTGATGCAGGCGCTGCGTACCCAACGCGTTGGCCAGTGCCTGCACGACGTGCTCCTGCCCGACCATCTCAGTAAAGTTCTTCGGACGGTGTTTGCGAGCGAGCACGAGATAGGCCATCGGTGCATTTTAGGGGGCTCGCCGATCCCCTTTTTTCGCAACACAACAGCATTGCGTTAGACCTGCATCCGGATTGGGTCATCGGCGTCGCCTACAATGCACCCTGACGGGCCTCCCCGCATGGTGAAGCGGCCAACCGGGTCAGGTGGGGAACCAAGCAGCCCTAACTGCGTAGTCAGTGCCGGGGGTAAGGCTCGTCAACTTTCACATCTGTAGTGCTCTGGAAAATCCGGTTCAACACCGAATTGCCAGAGGGCTCATCGCGACCGGCAACAACATGGTGCATGCCGGCGCCCTCCCCCCAAGATTTCCCGAAATCCGTTCTTAAGCCAGTCCTCAGACTGACTGGCTAGCCTCGCGCTGCCCGCCTGGCCATTGCCACTGCGGCGCATCACCAGGCACATCCGCATGCACCACGGCATCTCCGTATTCCTCGAAGCCCGATTCTGGATCCTGATGCTGGGTTCGGTCGTCCTGCCCTTCGGCATCTACGCACTTCTCATGCTCAAGCGAGCCATCTCCCGCAGCACCGTGCTTCTGCTGGGCTTTGCCCTGATCGCCATCGCCGGCTTCGACGTCTATGTGCTGCAAAGGCTCTCGCAGGCGGCCGCACTCACGCAGTCGCCACTGGACAGCGCAATGTTTTCGTCCGAGGTCTCGGTGGCGCTCTACCTGCTGCCTGCGCTGTTCGCCGGGCTGGGGATCAACGTGATTTCACACGTGCTCAACAACCATCTTGATGCCGCAGAAAGGCGCTTCGCACAGGAGCATCGGACCAGGGCCGAAAGCCAACCGACAGCGCGCCATGCCGGCCCTTGATGAACTTTACATGCCGCCGCTGGACAAGCGCACATCCCAAGGCATGTAATTCAAAAGTTATAACAACTCCAAGAGAAACACCATGTCGGACGCTTTGCAGAAAGGCGGCCGGGTGCCGGCCGTGACCAGCGAAATAGAGAGAGTCGCCGCCGCCGACCTCTCTTACGAGGACTTCCTCGAGCGCTACATCCGCAAGGGGCGGCCTCTGGTCATTTCCGGCGTGGCAGCCGAATGGCCCGCCATGAGCAAATGGACCCCACTGCACTTCAAGGAGCGGTTCGGTGCCAAGCCGGTGGCGATCAGCTACGACAAGAGCATGCCCTTCGACGCATTCGTCGACGCCGTGCTCGCTTCGTGCGACGAACGCCCGGGGCCCTACATGTTTCGCAGCTTCCTGCACGAGTCGCTGCCGGAACTGCTCCCTGACGTGATCCCGCAGAACAAGTACGCCTTCCCGGGGCGCCATGCCAGCCCGCTGATGCCCGAGAAATGGCGCCGGCCGGACGGCTACCTCAAGCTGCTGATCGGCGGCGTGGGCAGCAAGTTTCCGGTCATGCATTTCGACGGAGAGAACTCGCACGCCTTCATCACGCAGATCTACGGCACGAAGGAATTCGTTGTCTTCGCGCCGTCCGACACCCCCTACGTCTATCCCAGCGAGTTTCCCAACCAGTCGCGCGTGGACGACCCGCTCATGCAGGACCGCGAGCGCTTTCCCTTGCTCGAAAAGGCCACGCCCTATCGCTCGATACTGGGTCCGGGCGACATGGTGTTCGTGCCCGCGCGCTGGTGGCACGCAGCGCGTGCGGCATCGACGTCCATTTCGGTGTGCACCAACATGCTCGACCGATCGAACTGGCAGGGCTTCGTGATGGACGTGGCGGGCAGGCGCCGCAAGCTGCCGCTGCGCATGCGCCTGACGATGGCCGACTGGATCATGAGCGGCTGCGAGTGGCTGCAGATTCGCCGACCCGCGCTGGCACGCGCACTGGCACTACCGCACCTGATCTCGCCGATTTCCGCAGAGGTGGCACCCGAGCCCTCGCGCCAGCAACTGCATATCCGCATTCCCACCGCGTGACGAAGCGGGCCAGGCCGCCGTTCAACCGCCGGCGGACTGCAGCCAGCGCCCGGCCCCGCGCGCCGCGACCACGCCGCTGGCCATGCTGGCGGTGAGCAGATAGCCGCCGGTCGGCGCCTCCCAATCCAGCATCTCGCCGGCGCAGAACACGCCCGGCATTGCGCTGACCATGAGCTGCGCGTCCAGCGCTTGCAGACGCACGCCGCCCGCACTGCTGATGGCCTCATCGATCGGCCTGGGCGCCTTGAGCTTCAGCGGCAGCGCCTTGATGGCCAGCGCGACCTTCTCCATGTCGTGCATGCCCTCGCGCCCCAGCACTTCGAACAGCAGCGCTGCCTTGATGCCTTCGAGGCCCAGCCGCCCCTTGAGGTGGCTGGCCAGCGAACGCGAGCCGCGCGGATGCAGCACCTCGGAGCGAACCTGCTGGGCGCTGCGGTCCGGCAGCAGATCCAGGGACAACTCGGCGCTTCCCGTGGCCGCGATCTCGTCGCGAAGCAGCCCGGACGCCGCATAGATCAGGCTGCCCTCGACGCCCGTGGCGGTGGCGATGAACTCGCCCTTCTTGTGCGCGAAGGTGCGGCCCCGCGAATCACGGAACTCGATGGCCACCGACTTGAAGGGCTGGCCGGCAAAGCGCTCGGAGAAATAGCCGCTCCATCCCACGTCGAAGCCGCAGTTGGCGGGCAGCAGCGGCGCCACGTCCACGCCTTGCCCGGCCAGCCACGGCACCCATGCGCCGTCGGAGCCCAGGCGCGCCCAGCTGCCACCGCCCAAGGCCAGCACAACGGCGCGGGCCTGCACGGCCAGTTCGCCGCCCGGCGTGGCAAAGCGCAGCGCCCAGCCGGAGCCCGGGGTTGCTTCAAGCGCTCCCAACCAGCGACGCCGCATGTGGAACTGCACGCCCGCTGCCCGCAGGCGATGCAGCCAGGCACGAAGCAGCGGCGCGGCCTTCATGTCCTTGGGGAAGACACGGCCGGACGAGCCAACGAAGGTCTCGATGCCCAGGCCGTGCGCCCAGTCACACAACTGCTGCGGCCCGAACGCAGCAAGCCAGGGCTCGATCTGCGCGCGCCGCTCGCCAAAACGCGACGCAAAGGGCTCGGGTGCTTCCGAATGCGTGAGGTTCAAGCCTCCGCGGCCGGCCAGCAGGAACTTGCGGCCCACCGTGGGCATGGCGTCGAAGAGATGGACCCGTGCGCCGGTGGTGGCCAGGGTCTCGGCGGCCATCAGGCCGGCCGGGCCGCCGCCGATGACGGCGATGTCGGCAAGAAGGGAATTCATCAGGGCTTTGCAGGGTGCGTTGTCGCAGTGGACGCAACAGGTCTGGCGCTATGGGCGTCATAGCTTCGTGCGCCACGCCAATACTTGGTTTCTGTCACAATGACCTGCACTTTAGCGGCACCTATCAACGCGCCGCGCAGCTCCGCGCAAAAGGACTACTTCAATGGCCTCTGATCTCATCAAACACATTTCCGACTCCTCCTTCGAAGCCGACGTGCTCAAGTCCGGCCAGCCCGTGCTCGTGGACTACTGGGCCGAGTGGTGCGGTCCGTGCAAGATGATCGCGCCCATCCTGGACGAAGTCTCGAGCACCTATGAAGGCAAGCTCACCGTCGCGAAGATGAACGTGGACGAGAACCGCGACATTCCCGCCAAGTTCGGCATTCGCGGCATTCCCACGCTGATGCTCTTCAAGGATGGCCAGCTGGCCGCCACCAAAGTGGGCGCCATGAGCAAGGCCCAGCTCACCGCTTTCATCGACCAGCAACTGGCCTGATCGAAGCATTCGTGATGCCGGCGCGCAACGCGCCGGCACTTTCGTCTCAAGTTCCTTTTCCCTTCGCGCTTTTTTTGCTGTCATAATCAGTGCGAATCACCGGCTAGCCCGGTTCGAATTCCCAAGGTTTGAGAGGCTCCTCTCGCCTCTTGCTCAAACCTCCCCCCGTTTTTCAGTCAGAACTACCCCACCCGAGGGGTCATTCCATGCACTTAAACGAACTCAAGGCACTGCACGTGTCTGAAGTCCTCAAGCAAGCCGAGGCACTTGAGATCGAAAACGTCGGCCGCATGCGCAAGCAAGAGCTGATGTTCGCCATCATCAAGAAGCGCGCGAAAGCGGGCGAACAGGTGTTTGCCGACGGCGTGCTCGAGATCCTGCCCGACGGCTTCGGCTTCCTGCGCAGCCCCGACACCAGCTTCACGGCCAGCACCGACGACATCTACATCAGCCCCAGCCAGGTGCGCCGGTTCAACCTGCACACCGGCGACATGATCGAGGGCGAGGTGCGCATCCCCAAGGATGGCGAGCGCTACTTTGCCCTGACCAAGCTTGATTCCGTGAACGGCGGCCCGCCCGAGCAGAACAAGCACAAGGTCATGTTCGAGAACCTGACGCCGCTGTTCCCCAAGAACCTGATGCGCCTGGAGCGCGACAACTTCAAGGGCGACGAGAACATCACCGGGCGCATCATCGACATCATCGCCCCCATCGGCAAGGGCCAGCGCGCCCTGCTGGTGGCCCCGCCCAAGAGCGGCAAGACGGTGATGATGCAGCACATCGCCCACGCCATCAGCGCCAACTATCCCGAGGTGCACATGATGGTGCTGCTGGTGGACGAGCGCCCTGAAGAAGTGACGGAAATGCAGCGCACCGTGAAGGGCGAGGTCATTGCCTCCACCTTCGACGAGCCGGCCGCCCGCCACGTGCATGTGGCCGAGATGGTGATCGAGCGCGCCAAGCGCCTGGTCGAGCTGAAAAAGGACGTGGTGATCCTGCTGGACTCGATCACCCGCCTGGCCCGCGCCTACAACAACGTCGTGCCCTCGTCGGGCAAGGTGCTGACCGGTGGTGTGGATTCGAACGCGCTGCAGCGCCCCAAGCGCTTCCTGGGCGCGGCCCGCAACGTGGAAGAAGGCGGATCGCTGACCATCATCGGCACCGCGCTGATCGACACCGGCAGCCGCATGGACGAAGTGATCTTCGAAGAGTTCAAGGGCACCGGCAACTCCGAAATCCACCTGGACCGCCGCCTGTACGAGAAGCGCGTGTTCCCGTCCATCCAGCTCAACCGCAGCGGCACCCGCCGCGAAGAGCTGCTTCTGCCGCCCGAGATCCTGCAGAAGACCCGCATCCTTCGCCAGCTCATGTACAACATGGACGAGATCGAGGCGATGGAGCTCATGCTCAAGAACATGAAGGCGACCAAGACGAATGTCGAGTTCTTCGACATGATGCGTCGAGGGGGCTGATCGAGCCCCCCTGCTCGCCTTCACGAGAAATGCCCGCCGCTTGCGCCGCGGGCATTTTTCTTTTTCAGGTGGGCAACGCGCGGCCTTGCTCGGCACTCTGGGCACCCAGGTCGAGCAGCTCCATCAGTTGCACCGCCTCCTCGGGCGTCACCGGCGCGGTGCCCTTGCCGGAAATGGCGTCGCGGATGGCAGCGTAGTAGCGCGTGTAGTCGCCAGCCAGCGTGGGCACGCTGCTGGGATCGGGCTGGCCGGTGTCGCCGATGAGGGTGAGCAAGCCGTCGTCCGTATCTGCGCCCCAGCCCTGGCCGCCGGGCTTGGCACCGGTGCGCAGCGCGTCTTCCTGCGGGTCGACGCCGTACTTCACGTAGCTCCCGCGGGTGCCGTGCAGAACGTAGCGCGGCGCCGGGTCGGCAGCCAGCGTGGTGGCATGCAGAACCGCCCGCATGGGCGCGTGCGGCCCTTTGTCCCAACGCAGTACGGCATGGAAATAGTCTTCGACCACGGCCCCCTCGCGCAGCGCCGCAGTGTCGAGTTGCACGCTGTCGGGCTTGCCGAAGAGCTGCACGGCCTGGTCCATCAGGTGCGATCCAAGATCCACCCACAGGCCGGCACCGGGTACCTTCTGCTCGCGCCATCGCACCCGCACGTCCGGCCGATAGCGGTCGAAATGGGATTCGAAGAAGACCGGCCGGCCCACCTGGCCTTCGGCGAGCACCTGCTTGAGGGTTAGAAAATCCGAATCAAATCGCCTATTTTGATAAACAGAAACGATCTTTCCTCGGGCGCGCGCCAGATCGGCCAATTCCCGGGCCTGGCCGGCATCCAGGACGAACGGCTTGTCGACCACCACATGGCGCCCGGCCTCCAGGGCCGCCTTGGCCACCGGAAAATGGGCCTCATTGGGCGTGGCCACCACCACCAGTTCGATGGCCGGCTGGGCCGCGAGCATGGCGTGGACGTCGGGATAGACGGCGGCTTCGGGCCAATCGGCCTGGACCTTTTCGGGCTGGCTGCTGGCAACGGCGGCCAACTGCAGGCCAGGCACGGCCGACAGCACGGGGGCGTGAAAGGTCTGGCCGGCAAAGCCGTAGCCGACAAGGCCGGTGCGAACTGGCTGGGACATGATGAAATCTTTCCGGGAAGCGCTCAATATGCGATAATGGAAGGCTAACAGCGAAAAGTGCAGCCGCCTTCCTTGCGTGCCGTGGCTCTCGCATTTGACCTCAAGGAAAGACCATGAAAGAAGGCATCCACCCCAATTACCGTGAAGTTCTGTTCGTCGACCTGTCGAACGGCTTCAAGTTCGTGACCCGTTCCTGCGTGAACACCAAGGAAATGGGCAAGACCGACGACGGCCGCGAACTGCCCCTGTTCAAGCTGGACACCTCCAGCGAATCGCACCCCTTCTACACCGGCACGCAAAAGTCGGTGGACAACATGGGTGGCCGCGTCGAGCGGTTCCGCAACCGCTTCGGCAAGACTGCCGCCAAGTAAGGCACTCGCTTCTCGCACGAGGGCAGCCCGGTTTACCGCGCTGCCCTTTTTGTTTCCCCGATCGGTCCAGTCCGGCGCCACACAAGACCACAATACCGCGTTGAACCACCCCACCCCAGCCATCGTTGCCCAGAGCGCCGTGCGCCGCTTGCCGCGGCTCGCGCTGATCCTGCTGTGCGCGGCCTACCTCATGCCCGGCTTGCTCGGGCGCGGGCCATGGAAGAGCGAGGACATCTCCTCCTTTGGCTACATGCTGGAGCTGGCCCAGACGCAAGACGGCTTCGCGCGCTGGTTCGATCCGCTGCTCATGGGCATGCGGCCGGAAACGCTGGCCCTGGTTCCCTACTGGGCCGGCGCCTGGGCCATCCAGCTGGCTCCCCCCTGGGTCAATGCGGACCTGGCGGTGCGCATCGTCTTCGCGCTGTTTCTCTGGGGAGCCTTCACGGCCACCTGGTATGCGGTCTATTACCTGGCGCGCACGCCCCGGGCCCAGCCGGTGGCCTTTGCCTTTGGCGGCGAGGCCCACCCCAAGGACTACGCCCGCGCCATTGCAGACGGCGGCCTGATGGCGCTGATCGCCTGCCTGGGCCTGGCTCAACTGGGGCACGAAACCACACCAGCACTCACCCAGCTCTTCTTCGTGGCGAGCATGTTCTATGGCATGGCTGCGCTCCCGTATCGCCTGCGCACCGGCGCGGTCGCCATGGTGCTGGGCGTGGTGGGCATGGCGCTGAGCGGCGGCCCCAGCGTGGCCATGATCCTCGGCAGCGGCTGTGCGCTGTTTGCCGCGTACGAATGGCTCGGTCGCAGCGCCAAGGCCAGGAAGGAAGACACCCACGACGAGGACGGCGACTCGCACGGCTACGGCGGGGTCTCGCTGGCCGTGATCGCCGGCGGCACCCTGCTGGCAGCAGCCCTGGCCTTCGGACTCGACCTGGTGCAGTGGCGCATTGAACTGCCCGGTGATCGCGTCGGGCAAACCTTGGGCGGCGAACTGGGCAGCCTGGTGCGTCTGGTCATCTGGTTTACCTGGCCGGCATGGCTGCTGGTGCTGTGGGCACTGTGGCGCTGGCGCCGCCAGCTGCGCACGCGCCATGTCGCGGTGCCGCTGTGGTTCATGCTGGTTCCGATGGTGGCCACCTTCGTTACCGACTTTGCTCAACGCTCCCTGCTGCTGGCCCTGCCGGCCATGGCCACCCTGTCGGCCTTCGCACTGCCGACCTTCCGGCGCAGCGCGTCGGCGCTCATCGACTGGTTCACCCTGCTGTTCTTCAGCGGCTCGGCGCTGATCATCTGGGTCTACTACGTGTCGATGCAGACGGGCGTCCCGGCCAAGCCGCTTGCCAACGTGATGCGCCTGGCGCCTGGTTTCGTGCCGCAGTACTCCACCATCGCGCTGCTCTTTGCGGTGGCCGCCACCGTCGCCTGGGCCTGGCTGGTCCGCTGGCGCACCGGACGCCATCGCGCAGCCCTATGGAAGACGCTGGTGCTGCCGGCCGGCGGAGCCGCCCTGTGCTGGACGCTGGTCATGACGCTGTGGCTGCCGCCCCTGGACTACGCCCGCAGCTACATGCCGCAGGTCGAGGCGGTGAAGGCCCTGATCGGCGAGCAGCCGGAATGCGTCGCCGAGCTCGAACTCGAGCGCGCGCACATCGCGGCGCTGCGCTACCACGGCCAGTTCAAGCTGCAGGCGCTCACGCCGGAGTCCAGGTGCCGCTGGCTGCTGGTGAACCCCGAAGCCATCGGCGGCCTGCACGACATCATCGACCTGCACCAGTGGCGCCTGATCCGCACCCTGCGCCGCCCTACCGCCAATACCGACGACCTGCTGCTCTACCAGCGCCTGACGCCGTGAGGGGCCGGCCGCGCATCGGCAGCGACCTGCGGCCCATCGCGCAGCACGCCGGCACGGTGCTGGTGGGCCAGCTTGCGGTCATGGCCTTCAGCGTTACCGACACCATCGTTGCAGGCCGGTTTGCCGAAGGCGCGCTGGCGGCGCTGTCGGTGGCCTCGGCCATCTTCATCAGCGTTTTCGTCTCGCTCATGGGCGTGCTGCAGGCACTGCTGCCGGTGTGGGCGGAATTGCACGGCGCCCGCCGCGAGCACGAAGTGGGGCAATCGGTACGCCAGTCGCTCTACCTTTGCGCTGCCACCATCGTCATTGGCATGGCGATCCTGCTGAACCCCGATTCGCTCCTGCGCTGGACCGAAGTGCCGAACGCCATGCGCGAGGAAGTCGAGCGCTACCTGGGCGTGCTGGCCTTCGCGCTGGCGCCGGCCCTGCTCTTTCGGCTGTTCAGCACCCTGAGCCAGAGCCTGGGGCTGCCCAAGGTTGTGACCGTGCTGCAGATCGCCGCACTGTTCATCAAGCTGCCCCTCTCCATCTGGTTCACCTTTGGCGGTGCGGGCCTGCCTGCCATGGGACTGGTGGGCTGCGGCTGGGCCACGCTGGCGGTGAACTGGCTGCTGCTGGGCAGCGCCGTGTGGCTGCTGCGCAATGAACGAACCTACAGGGCCTGCCGAATCTGGCAGCGCATGGAGGCGCCCGACTGGCGGCAGATCCGCCAGTTCGCGCGGCTGGGCATTCCTGCGGGTCTGGCGGTGCTGGTCGAGGTCACGTCCTTCACCCTGATGGCGCTGTTCATCGCCCGGCTGGGCACGGCCGCGTCGGCTGCGCACCAGATCGCATCCAACCTCACCGCGCTGGCCTACATGGTGCCGCTGTCGTTGGCCATTGCCACCAGCGCCCGCGTGAGTTGGTGGCTGGGCGCACAAGATGCCGCCCGCGCCCGGCAGGCGTGTCGCACGGGCCTGCTGCTGGCCGTGGGCTGCGCCCTGGTGCTGGCCGCCTGCATGTTGCTCCTGCGCCGCCAACTGGGCGGCATCTATTCCGACAACCCGCAAGTCATTGCGGTTGCGTCGGTGCTCCTGCTGGCCACGGCGCTCTATCACCTGGCCGATGCGATCCAGACCTTGTGCGTATTCGTGCTGCGCTGCTACCGGATCACCGTGGCGCCGCTGGTCATCTATTGCACGCTGCTGTGGGGCGTCGGCCTGGGTGGCAGCTACGCGCTGGCCTATCACGGCCTGGGGCCATGGCCACCCATGCACTCGCCCCTGGCCTTCTGGCTGATGTCGGCCCTGGCCTTGCTGGTGACTGCGCTGCTCTTTTCCGCCCTGCTGTGGCGAACGCTGCGCCGCGCCGGGCAGCAAGCCTGGCTCAGGCCCGCGCCTTGACGGCCGCCTGGCGCACTCGCGCCACCGGCAGCACCAGGGCAAACCGCGAGCCCTTGCCCACGGTGCTCTCGATGCGCAGTTCGCCGCCGTGGCGCTGGGCAATGTGCTTGACGATGGCCAACCCCAGGCCAGTGCCGCCGGTTTCACGCGAACGGCTGCGGTCGACCCGGTAGAAGCGCTCGGTCAGGCGCGGAATGTGTTCGGCGGCAACGCCGGGCCCGGTGTCTCGCACTGCGTATTCGCCGCGGCCGTCGGGCAGGAGGCGCCACGACACCGCGATCTCGCCGCCACCGGGCGTGTAGCGGATGGCATTGCTCAGCAGGTTGGACATGGCGCTTTGAAGCTCCACCGGTGCACCGGAGATCTCCGAGTCTGCCTCTTGCGAGAACGAGAACTTGTGGCCTTGCGACGAGATCTGCTTGGACAAGGCGCGCGCTTCTTCCTCGCAATGCGCCAGCAAGGCCCGAACAGGCGTCCAGTGGCTGTTGGGCGGCGCGGCATTGCCCTCGAGGCGCGACAGGGTCAGCAGGTCGTTGACCAGCGTCTCCATCCGATGCGACTGCTGGGCCATCAGACGCAGGTAGCGGGCTCGTTCATCTGCGTCCAGCGGCAGGCTCTGCAGCGTCTCCACGAAGCCCGCCAACACCGTCAGCGGAGTGCGGATCTCGTGCGAGACGTTGGCCACGAAGTCGCGACGCATGGTCTCGGCCTGCTCCAGGGCGGTGATGTCGCGCGTGAGCAGCATGCGCCGGTTGCCGGCATAGGGATGCACCTGCATGGACAGGCGAACCGGGTGCCCGCGGTGTCCGGCCGGCTGCGAAGGCGCGTCGATGACCACGTCGCGGCTGTAGTTCCACGAGGCCAGGTAGGCAACGAAGGCCGGGTCGCGCACCAGGTTGGCCAGGTGCTGCTGCAGGTCGCGCTTGGCGTCGATTCCGAACTGGCCGGCGGCCGTCTGGTTGCACCACTCAATGCGTCCCTGCTCGTCGATCAGCACCACGCCGTTGGGCGAGGCCTGGATGGCCGCCAGGAACTCCTGCAGCCGGTCGTCCGACTGGCGGATCTGCTTGTCGCGCTCTCGCAGCACCTTGCGGATGCGCTCGGCCAACTCGCCCCACACACCATGGCCACGCGTGGGCAGCGCCGCCACGTCATGCCGCATCACGTCCAGCAGGCGCTTGGCCCGCACGGCGTCGAGCACCAGCCAGATGGCCGCACCCGCCCAGGCACCCGCCCAGACGCGGCCGAACGTGGCATAGGCCAGCACGGCGCCAGCCAGGGAGAAAGCAAGGAAGGCGGCAACGCGAAAAGGCATTGCAGGAATTATCAGCGGCAGTCAGCGGTCCGCACGCGCGCAGCGGGTGCGACGGAAAAGAAAGGCAGCGGGCCCCTCAGACGGTGGCTTGCGCGGTGAGGCGGTAGCCGGCACCGCGCACCGTCTCGATCATTGCCGAGGCGGATCCCAGCGATTCGCGCAGGCGCTTGACGTGCACGTCGACCGTGCGCTCCTCGATATAGACATGGTCGCCCCACACCTTGTCGAGCAGTTGCGCACGGCTGTGAACTCGCTCGGCATGGCGCATCAGGTGCGCCAGCAGCTTGAATTCAGTGGGGCCCACCTTCAGGGGCGTGCCCTGCCATGTGACCCGGTGCGTGGCGGCGTCGAGCGCCAACTCGCCGATTTCCACCCGCTCGGTGGTGGTCTCGGGCGCCCGGCGACGCAGCACGGCGCGGATGCGCGCCAGCATTTCCTGCGTGGAGAACGGCTTGGTGATGTAGTCGTCGGCCCCGGCGTCCAGCCCGGCGATCTTGTCCGGCTCATCGCCGCGCGCCGTGAGCATCAGGATCGGGATGGCCTTGGTACGCGCCTCTTTTCGCCATTGGCGGGCCAGCACCAGGCCGCTCTGGCCGGGCAGCATCCAGTCCAGCAGGATCAGGTCGGGCACCAGGGTGTCGATCTCGCGCTGGGCGGCATCGCCGTCCTCGGCCCAGATGGGGTCGAAGCCGTTATGACGCAGGTTGACCGCGATCAGCTCGGCGATCGAGGACTCGTCTTCGACGATCAGGACTCTTGGCTTCTTCATTGCCGGGCCGCCCCAAGATGAAAGAACCCCCTCGGGGGGCAGCGACCCGCGAAGCGGCGGAGCATGGGGGTATGTTTCATTGCACTGCTGATTCCACTTCCGTGATGGAAGTGTGCCGCACGTCGGCGCCCTTGACGATATAGATGATGAATTCGGCGATGTTCTTGGCGTGGTCGCCGATGCGCTCGATGGCCTTGGCCAGGAACAGCAGGTCCAGGCTGGCCGAGATGGTGCGCGGATCTTCCATCATGTAGGTGACCAGCTTGCGCACGAAGCCGTCGAACTCGGCATCGATCAGGTCGTCGTCCTTGAGGATCGACACCGCCGCGGCCACGTCCAGCCGGGCAAAGGCGTCCAGCGCCTTGCGCAGCAGGCCCGAGGCCAGGTCGGCCGCCACGCGCAGCTCGGTAGAGGGCAGCGCACGGGCCGAGCCGCTCTCGATGATCGACTTGACCATGCGCGCCATCTTGTGGGCTTCGTCGCCCACGCGCTCGAGGTTGGCGGTGGTCTTGGAGATGGCGATCAGCAGGCGCAGGTCGCGCGCCGTGGGCTGGCGCCGGGCGATGATGGACGACAGCTCGCGGTCGATCTCGATTTCCAGGGCATTGACCCGGTTCTCGGTCTCAATCACGCGGTCGGCCGCGTCGGAGTCGAACTGCGCCAGCGAATAGATCGCCTGGTGAATCTGCGACTCGACCATGCCGCCGAGCTCCATCACGCGCGAAGACACGCCGTTGAGCTCGCTGTCGAACTGGCTTGAAAGGTGCTTTTCAGTCATGTTTTGTCCTTTGCCTTGCCTCTTTCCCTGTGTCAGCCGAAGCGACCGGTGATGTAGTCCTCGGTCTCCTTGCGCTTGGGCTTGAAGAACATCTGCTCGGTGGCACCGAACTCGATCAGGTCGCCCAGGTACATGTAGGCGGTGTAGTCGCTGCAGCGTGCCGCCTGCTGCATGTTGTGGGTCACGATGACCACGGTGTATTCGCTCTTGAGCTCGGCGATCAGCTCTTCGATCTTCGCGGTGGAGATCGGGTCCAGCGCCGAGCAGGGCTCGTCCAGCAGCAGCACTTCGGGCTTGATGGCGATGCCGCGCGCAATGCACAGGCGCTGCTGCTGTCCGCCCGAAAGACCCGAGCCGCTTTGCTGCAGCTTGTCGCGCACTTCGGTCCACAGGGCCGCCTTCTTCAGTGCCCATTCCACGCGGTCGTCCATTTCGGAAGCCGAGAGGTTCTCGAACAGCTTCACGCCGAAGGCGATGTTGTCGTAGATCGACATCGGGAACGGCGTGGGCTTCTGGAACACCATGCCGACCTTGGCGCGGATCAGGGCCACGTCCTGCTTGGAGGTCAGCAGGTTCTCGCCGTCCAGCGCGATCGTGCCTTCCGCGCGCTGCTCGGGGTAGAGCTCGAACATGCGGTTGAAGGTACGCAGCAGCGTCGACTTGCCGCAACCCGAGGGGCCGATGAAGGCCGTGACCTTGTTCTCGGGAATCTCCAGGTTGATGTTCTTCAGCGCATGGAACTTGCCGTAGTAGAAGTTCAGGTCCTTGACCGAGATCTTGGCACGCTCGGGCGACTGCGCTTGATTCACTTGGGTGACAGGCATGATCTATCTCTCTTTTTTAGTGTTTGGAGCGCGTCAGCACGCGCGCCAGGATGTTGAGGGCCAGCACAGCCACGGTGATCAGGAATACGCCGGCCCAGGCCAGCTGCTGCCAGTTCTCGTACGGGCTCATGGCGAACTTGAAGATCGTCACCGGCAGGCTCGCCATCGGCTGCGTCACGTCGGCCGTCCAGAACTGGTTGTTCAGGGCCGTGAACAGCAGCGGCGCGGTTTCGCCCGAGATGCGGGCCACCGCCAGCAGCACGCCGGTCACCACGCCGGCACGGGCCGCACGCAGCGTGATGCTGCTGATGACCTTCCACTTGGGCGTGCCCAGCGCGTAGGCCGCTTCGCGCAGGCCGGGCGGAATGAGCTGCAGCATGTTCTCGGTGGTGCGGATCACCACCGGAATCACGATCAGCGCCAGCGCCACCGCACCGGCAATGCCCGAGAAGCTCTTGAAGCGCGCCACGATGACGGCATAGACGAACAGGCCGATCACGATGGATGGCGCCGACAGCAGGATGTCGTTGACGAAGCGCGTCACCCGCGAGAGCCAGCCCTTGGGGTTGTACTCGGCCAGGTAGATGCCCGCCATCACGCCGATGGGCGTGCCCACGAAGGTGGCAATGGCCACCATCACCAGCGAGCCGAAGATCGCGTTCAGGATGCCGCCTGCCTCATTGGGCGGCGGCGTCATCTGCGTGAAGGTTGCAATGGCCAGGCCGCCCAGGCCCAGCCGCAGCGTTTCCCACAGGATCCAGATCAGCCAGAACACGCCGAAGGCCATGGCGGCCAGCGACAGGGTCAGGGCCAGTTGGTTGACGCGCTTGCGGCTGGAAAACCGAGCCGCCCGGGTCTGGGCCAGTTGCTGCTGTGCCAGCAGGCGTTGCGCGGTCGAGTTCGGGTTCATGCCTTCTTCCCTTCGCTCTTCTGCATGCGCTGCAGCAGCAGCTTGGACAGCGACAGCACGACAAAAGTGATGAAGAACAGCACCAGGCCCAGGTACATCAGTGCCGCCTGGTGCAAGCCGGCGCCGGCTTCGGCGAACTCGTTGGCCAGGGCCGAGGTGATGCTGTTGGCCGCCTCGAACACCGACAGCGAATTGAGCTGGTTCATGTTGCCGATCACGAAGGTGACGGCCATGGTCTCGCCCAGCGCGCGGCCCAGGCCGAGCATGATGCCGCCGATGACGCCGGCCTTGGTGTAGGGCAGCACCACCTTCGAGACCACCTCCCAGGTGGTGGAGCCCAGGCCGTAGGCCGACTCCTTGAGCAGCGCGGGCGTGACTTCGAACACGTCGCGCATCACCGAGGCGATGAAGGGGATGATCATGATGGCCAGGATGATCCCGGCCGACAGAATGCCGATGCCCACCGGCGGGCCCGACACCAGGGCGCCCAGGTAGGGCACGCCGGCCAGCAGCTTCTGCAGGGGCTGCTGAACGTAGGTCGAGAGGATCGGGCCGAACACCAGAAGGCCCCACATGCCGTACACGATGGACGGCACCGCGGCCAGCAGTTCGATGGCCGTGCCCAGCGGGCGCTTGAGCCAGGCGGGAGAGAGTTCCGTCAGGAACAGCGCAATGCCGAAGCTCACCGGCACCGCAATGATCAGGGCGATGGCAGAAGTGGCCAGCGTGCCGTAGATCATCACCAGGCCGCCGAAGTCTTCCTGCACCGGGTCCCACACGCTGCGCGTGAGAAAGCCCAGTCCGTACTTCTGGATGGCGGGCCAGGCGCCCATGAGCAGCGAGATCAGGATGCCGATCAGCAGCGCCATGGTCAGGACGGCCGCCAGCATGGCAGCCAGGCCGAACAGCCGGTCGGCCAGCGGGCCGGAGCGGGCCACCTTGGCCGGCGGCGGGCTGGACCTGGAAACACGAGCGCGCTCGGCCGCGAGGTCGAGCGCACCCGCTGGTGCGGGAAATGTGGATGACACGTCGTGCTCCCTCGAGGCCGGCGCGCCGTCAAGCGTTGAACTCATGAGCGGCCGGCCTGGGTGGTTGTTGGATTACTTGTAGGAAACAGCCTTGCCCGAGCCGTCCTTCACCTCGACCCACTCTTCACCGATGGCGGTCTTCACCGAGGCGGGCATGGGCACGTAGTCCAGTTCGTCAGCCGTCTTGTCGCCGTTCTTGTAGGCCCAGTCGAAGAACTTGAGCACGCTGGCGGCCTGGGCCGGCTTGTCCTGCGACTTCTGCATCAGGATGAAGGTGGCGCCGGTGATGGGCCACGAATCCTTGCCGGCCTGGTTGGTCAGCACCTGGTAGAAGGTCTTGCTCCACTCGGCACCGGCGGCAGCAGCCTTGAAGGCCGAGTCATCGGGCGAGACGAAGTTGCCCGCGGCGTTCTGCATCTGGGCGTAGACCATCTTGTTCTGCTTGACGTAGGCGTACTCGACGTAGCCGATCGAGTTGGGCAGGCGGTTCACGAAAGCGGCCACGCCTTCGTTGCCCTTGCCACCCGCGCCGGTCGGCCAGTTCACGGCCGTGCCCTCGCCCACCTTGGACTTCCACTCGGCGTTGACCTTGGACAGGTAGTTGGTGAACAGGAAGCTGGTGCCCGAGCCGTCGGCGCGGCGAACCGGGGCGATGGCAGCGTCGGGCAGGTTCAGCGAACCGTTCAGGGCCTTGATGGCCGGGTCGTTCCACTTCGTGATCTTGCCCAGGTAGATGTCGCCCAGGACGGCGCCGCTGAGCTTGAGCTCACCGGGCTTGATGCCCTGGATGTTGACCACGGGGATCACGCCGCCGATCACGGTGGGGAACTGCACCAGGCCCTTGGACTTGAGTTCGTCGTCCTTCAGGGGCATGTCGGAAGCGCCGAAATCCACCGTCTTGGCTTCGATCTGCTTGAGGCCGGCACCCGAGCCGACCGACTGGTAGTTGATCTTCACGCCGGTGGCCTTGTTGTAGTCGGCCGCCCACTTGGCGTACAGCGGCGCCGGGAAGCTGGCACCGGCGCCGGTCACGTCCTGGGCAAAGGCGGGCACCTGGGCAAAGGCCACGGCGAACAGGCCGGTGGCTGCGAAGGCGGAGATCTTTTTCATTTGAGTAGCTTCCTATTAGGGAGTAAGTCGAAACCCCTCATTCGAGGGTTGAACGGGACTCTAGGAAGCTTCTGTGACACTCATATGACACTCAGTTTGAGAGGGAGAAGCGTGTTGCGGTCACTTCTGGTTTCATGACGTGTCACGGAGTCGTCACAAAGCCGGGAGGACCCAGCGGCTACCATCGGATCCCGCTTTTTCCTTTGAACGTCTTTCCCGCGCTCACACCCTCATGCAAAACGGCACCCGCCTGGCGGCGGTCGATCTCGGCTCCAACAGCTTCCGCCTGGAAATCGGCCAGGTCGACCACGGCCAGATCCACCGCACCGAATACCTCAAGGAGACGGTGCGCCAGGGCAACGGCCTGGACAGCGCCCGCAACCTCACCCCCGAGGCCATGCAGCGTGGCTGGGATGCGTTGGCGCGCTTTGGCGAGCGCTTGTCCGGTTTCAAGGGGTCGCAGGTTCGCGCTGTCGCAACCCAGACATTGCGCGAGGCGCGCAACCGAGACGAATTCCTGCTTCGGGCCCGCACCGTGCTGGGCTTCGGGATCGACGTGATCTCCGGCCATGAAGAGGCGCGGATGATCTACCAGGGCGTCTCGCACATGCTGCCCCACACGGACGAGTCCGACCGCGAGCGCCGCTTGGTCATCGACATTGGCGGACGATCCACCGAGATGATCCTGGGGCGGGCGCTGGAGGCCGAAACCATGGAGTCGTACCGGGTCGGCAGCGTTGCCTGGTCGATGAAGCACTTTCCCGACGGCCAGTTCACCAACCAGGCCTTTCGGGCGGCCGAGGTCGCGGCCAAGGCGGTGCTGGATGACGCCCTCACCCGCTATGCCCGGCACAGCTGGGACGTGGCCTACGGGGCTTCGGGCACCATCGGCGCGGTGGGCGACATGCTGGAGCTGGCCGGCGGACCGCCCGGGCTCATCACGCGCGAGGGTCTGGACTGGCTGGTCGAGCGGTTGATCAAGGCCGGCAGCACCGACAAGATCAGGCTCGACGGCCTGCGCGAAGACCGCAAGCCGGTCATCGGCGGTGGCCTGTCGGTGCTGCGTGCCGTATTCGACCTGCTGGACGTTCACGAGATGCGCATTGCCCAGGGCGCGCTGCGCCACGGCGTCCTGTACGAGCTGCTGCAGCGCGACAACACCGTGGCCGACATGCGCTCGGCCACCGTGGTGCGGCTGTCGGCACGTTTCAATGCCGATGCAGCCCAGGCCGCCCGTGTGGCCGAATGCGCGTCCGAGCTCTTCGTGCAGATGGTGCCCGGTGCTCGTGGCGGAAACACCGCCACCCGCGAGGGCCGCGCCCTGCGCAAGCTGGGCTGGGCGGCACAGCTGCACGAGGTGGGCACGCAGATTTCGCACAGCGAGTATCACAAGCACGGCGCCTACATCCTGGACAACGCCGACGCACCGGGCTTCGACGTGGAGGAGATGCACATCCTCAGCCAGCTGGTGCTGGGCCACCACGGCAAGCTGCGCAAGGTGGAAGCGTCGATGGCCGAGCCTGTCTTTGCCACGCAATTGCTGGCCTTGCGCCTGGCCGTGCTGCTGTGCCATGCGCGGCGCGACCCCGAATCGCAGCCGCTTCGCGTTGCCGCGCCGGCGCCGCGCGAATTCAGCGTGAGCTGCAAGTCCAATTGGGCCGAGATGTTTCCCCAATCGGCGCACCTGCTGCGCGAGGAAGTGCTGGCCTGGCAGAAGGCGGGCTGGCGAGTGCGGCTGTCGGGCTGCTAGGTCAACTCAGGCGACTGCACCGTCACCACGACGGTCTGGGTATCACCATCTCGCTCGCGCGTACGGATCCACCACACGGCGCCCTTGCGCACGACGCAGCTGTCCTGCTGCATGCCCAGCAGCAACGCAATCGACTGGCCCAGCGATGGCTGGTGCCCAACCAGCAGCACCACCGACTTGCCCTGCGGCCAGCCGGCCACCGAGAGCAATGCATCGGGCGTGGTGTCGGGCGCCAGTTCGGGGCGCAGCTTGTACTTGCGGCCCAGCGCCAGCACCGTCTGCTCGCACCGGCGCGCCGGGCTGCAGATGATGCGGGTGCCCTCGGGCAGTTGGCGGTCCAGCCAGTTGGCCATGCGTTTGGCCTGCTTCTCACCGCGCAGGGTGAGCGAGCGCGCCATGTCGTCGCAGCCTTCGGTCCAGTCCTCGGCTTCGGCATGCCGCCAGAAAATCAGGTCCATGGCGTTCGGGTCTTTCAGTCTCTGGATGCCATGCGGCGCAGGCCGCGTGATGCGTACCGACCCATCAGCGCCGTCTGGGCGCCGTGGGCTTCGATGGTTGGCGACGGGCCTTCGTTGTCGGCATGCGTGTCGCGTAGCACGCGCTCGTAGCTGCCGTCCGCTTCCAGTTCCCAGGCGTCGCGGCCGTCATGCAGGTAGGCGACCAGGCATTCATCGATGAGCCGCTGACGCAGGATCGGGTCGGTCACCGGCCAGGCCACCTCCACCCGCCGCATCATGTTGCGGTTCATCCAGTCGGCGCTCGAGAGGTACAGCGACTCGTCCTCGCCGCTTCGGAAGTAGAAGACGCGCGAATGCTCCAGGAAGCGCCCGATGACCGAGCGCACGCGGATGTTGTCGGTGTGACCCGGCACCTTCGCCGCCAAGGTGCAGGCGCCGCGCACGATCAGGTCGATGCGCACGCCCTTGTGCCCTGCGCGGATCAGCGCGGCAATGAGCTGCTCGTCGGTCAGCGCGTTCATCTTGGCCACGATGCGTGTGGACACGCCATTGGCCGCGGCGGCGCCCAGCGCGTCGATCTGCGCCACCAGGTTGCGATGCAGGTCGAACGGCGCCACCCACATGCGGTTGAGCTTGGGCAGCTTGACCTGGCTGGCCAGGTGCACAAACACCGCCTCCATGTCTGCCGTGAGCAGCGGGTCGGCCGTCAGGTGGCTGATGTCGGTGTACAGGCGCGCGGTCTTGGGGTTGTAGTTGCCGGTGGAAAGGTGGCCATAACGCACCAGGCGCTTGCCTTCGCGCCGCGTCACCAGCAGCATCTTGGCGTGCGTCTTCAGGCCCACCACGCCATAGAGCACCTGGGCGCCGATGGATTCAAGCATCTCGGCCCAGTTAATGTTGGCCTCTTCGTCGAAGCGGGCCTTCAGCTCCACCACCGCCGTCACTTCCTTGCCACGGCGCACGGCTTCGCGCAGCAGCTCCATCAGTTCGGAATGGGTGCCGGTGCGGTAGATGGTCTGCTTGATGGCCAGCACCTGCGGGTCTTGCACCGCCTCGCGCAGGAACGCCAGCACGCCGTCAAAGCTTTCGAAGGGCTGGTGGATCAGCACGTCGCCGCGCTGCAGGCGCTCGAAGAAGGACTGGCCCGTGGACAGCGTGACCGGATAGGACGGCTGGTACGGCGGGAAGAACAGCTTGGGCTCGCTGAGCAGATCCACCATCTGCGTCAGGCGCGCCAGGTTCACCGGCCCATGCACGCGGTACAGCGCCTGCGGCGGCAGGTTGAACTGGGCCAGCAGGAAGCTCGACAGGCTCTCGGCGCAGCTGGCAGACACCTCCAGCCGCACGGCCTGGCCGTAGTGGCGGTGCTCCAGGCCCTGGCGCAGCGCGGTGCGCAGGTTCTTCACGTCTTCCTCGTCCACCGCCAGGTCGGAGTGGCGCGTGACACGGAACTGCGAGAACTCGCCCACCTCGCGGCCCGGGAACATGCTCTGCAGGTGCGCTCGCACGATGGACGACAGCGCCACGAACAGCGTCTTGCCGCCCGACACCTTTGCCGGCAGCCGCACGATGCGCGGCACCACGCGCGGCAGCTTGACGATGGCGATGGGGTTGTCGCGCCCGAAGGCATCCACCCCGCCAAGGCGCACGATGAAGTTGAGCGACTTGTTGGCCACCGACGGGAAGGGGTGCGCCGGATCGAGCCCCACCGGTATCAGGAGTGGCCGAACCTCGCGCTCGAAGTAGTCGTGCACCCATTTGCGCTGGGCCGGGTTGCGGTCGCCGTGCGAAATGATCTGGATGCCTTCAGCGCCGAAGGCCGGCATCAGCGCGTTGTTGTAGAGCGTGTACTGGCGCCCGACCAGGTCGTGCACCGCGGCCGAAAGCTTCTCGAAAGATTCGACGCTGTAGTTGCCTTTCTGGTCGCCCGCGCCGAATGCGATCAGGTGGGGCGCGGCCCGCACCTCGAAGAACTCGTCGAGGTTGGAGGACACGATGCACAGGTAACGCAGGCGCTCGGCCAGCGGCACGTCGGGCCGCTGGGCCCAGTCGAGCACCCGCTCGTTGAAGGCAAGAATGCTGTGGTCCCGGTCCAGGAGCACAGATGCGGGCTCGGCTGCAATGGCCGGCCCGATCGAAGAGTCGGTGAGCATGAGCATGGATTCTGGAACAAGGAGCCTCTCTTGGGCTCCAGGCAGCATGGACATGACAGTGTCTCGACTCAATATGACAGTTCCGTGACTAGCGCCATGTCCATTGTGACGCTTCTAGTCGCCCAGAAAATGCCGTCGGTAGCGAGAAGGCAGGTCTTCCAGCCGCATGAGCATGGGCAGGTCAGCCGTATTGAAGTCTGGGTCCCAGGCCGGTGCGCCCAGTACCTTGGCGCCCAGGCGCAGATAGCCGCGGATCAGTGCTGGCGGCTCCACGGCCAGGCTGCTGTCCAGGCGCTCCACCGGCAGCGGCAGGCGCGGCTGCACGTGATAGCGAATGGATGCCATGTGCGTCGCCGACAGTTGGCGCCAGATGCTCGCAGCAGCGTCGCCGCTGGTCACGCCCTGGTGCCACATTGGAATGCTGGCGCAGCCGATCATGGTGTCCAGCCGGTTGCGTTGCATGAAGCCGGCCAGTGCGCCCCAGAGCGCCAATATGACACCGCCGTGACGGTGCTCCGGATGCACGCAGCTTCGGCCCAGCTCCACCATGCGCTCGCGCAGGTCGCGCAGGCGGGTCAGGTCGAATTCCGTATCGCTGTAGGTACTGCCCACGCGGCGCGCCTGGGCCGGCGTCAGCACCCTATAAGTGCCGATGACCTCGCGCGTGGCCTCGTCGCGCACCAGCAGGTGCTCGCAGAAGTCGTCGAACAGGTCGATGTCGTGACCGGGTAGCGACGTGTTCAGGCGGGCCCCCATCTCGCCGGCAAAGACATCGAAGCGCAGGCGCTGGGCGGCGCGCACTTCGTCCTGGTGGCGGGCCCAGCTCACTTCGATGCCACTCGCACCGGGCTCCGGGCTTTGAACCTGCGGCTGCCGCGGCGCGACAACGATGGCACCGGGCGCGCTCAGCAGGAGGGCCGACGACGGGGTGGATGGGCTGGCGCCTTCCCGGCGCCGCTGGCCGCGCAGGGCCAGGTTCGACAATGGCAATGTCGGTGTGGGGAGGTCTCTCATGTTGAGGCCGCAGTCTCCGGCTCGCTCGTGTACCCCGCATGTCAATGGCGTGGCAATTGCATGACGAGCGCGGATGGCCGGGTTGGGCGTTTAATGCGCACTTCCTTGTTTCCTGCCCGCACCCGTTGGAGAGCCCCCATGGCCCAAGAGCCGATCGATATGGAAAAGCGTCGCCACCAGATGTTCCCGGCGCTCACGCCGCAGGAGGTGGACCGCATCCGCCGCTTTGGCAGCCCTCGCCGCTATGCGCGCGGCGAGTGCCTGTTCACCGCGGGCGAACCGGGGCCTGGCATGTTCGTGGTGCTGTCGGGCCAGGTGTCCATCACCCAGCGCGATGGACTGGGCCACGTGGTGCCCATCGTGCAGCAGGGGCCCGGTCAGTTCATGGCCGAGGTGGGGCAGCTCTCGGGCCGCCCTGCCCTGGTCGACGGGCATGCCGACGAAGACGTGGAAGTGCTGCTGATTGCGCCCGAGCAGCTGCGCGCCATGATCATTGCCGAGGCCGACCTGGGCGAGCGTGTGGTGCGCGCGCTCATCCTGCGGCGCGTGGCGCTCATCGAATCCGGTGCCAGCGGGCCGGTGCTCATCGGACCGCCCGGGCATGCCGACATCCTGCGCCTGCAGACTTTTCTCAGCCGCAACGGCCACCCCTACCACCTGGTCGATGCGCACACCGACGCCGACGCGGCCGCGCTGCTGGAGCAGTACGGCCAATGCCAGGTGCTGGCGGTGTGCCCCAACGGCTCGGTGCTCATCAACCCGTCGGAAGACGCGCTGGCGCGCTGCCTGGGCATGCTCGACAGCGGCGCGCGCGACGACCTGTTCGACGTGCTGGTGGTGGGCGCGGGGCCTGCGGGCCTGTCGACCGCGGTGTATGCCGCTTCCGAAGGCTTGAGAGTGATCGTGGTGGACTGCCGCTACTTCGGCGGCCAGGCCGGCGCCAGCGCGCGCATCGAGAACTACCTGGGCTTTCCCACCGGCATCTCCGGCGGCGCGCTGGCCGGGCGGGCCTTCGTGCAGGCGCAGAAGTTCGGCGCCGAGATGCTCATCCCGGCCGAGGTGACCTGCCTGGACTGCCAGGGCGCGCACGACGGCGGCCCGCTGACGGTCACGCTGTCAGATGGACGGCAGCTGCGATCGCGCACCGTGGTCATTGCCACTGGCGCACGCTACAAGCGCCCCGCCGTGCCGCGCCTGCCTGAATTCGAAGGCCGTGGCATCTGGTTCTGGGCTTCGGCGCTGGAGGCGCGCTTTTGCGCCAACCAGGAAATCGCGCTGGTGGGCGGGGGCAATTCGGCCGGCCAGGCCGCCGTGTTTCTTTCGCAGCACGCAGCCAAGGTCAACGTGCTGGTGCGCGGGCCCTCGCTGGCGGCCAGCATGTCGCGCTACCTCATCGACCGCCTCGACGCCACGCCCAACATCGAGTTGCATCCACACACCGAACTGGTGCGCCTGCACGGCGAGCCGACCAGCGGCCTGGAGGGCGCCACGTGGTTCAACCGCCAGGCGGCCGCGGAGCACGACTGCGAGGCGCACAACATCTTCCTGTTCGTCGGCGCAGAGCCCGAGACGCAGTGGCTGGCCGGCTGCGGCGTGGCGGTGGATTCACACGGCTTCGTGCTCACCGGCATTGCCGCAGCGGCAGCGCCCGCCCGGCACATACCGACCACGTTGGAGACCAGCGTGCCCGGCGTGTTTGCCGTGGGCGACGTGCGCTCGGGATCGGTCAAGCGCGTGGGCGGCGCCATCGGTGAAGGCGCGGCGGCCGTGGCCTCCATCCACCAGCGCCTTGCGGGAACGCACGCCACCGCCTAGGACACGCGTAGCGCATTTCGATTGGGCCGGCAGCGCCAGGGATTTGGCATCCGTGGCTATGCTGCCCGGCACGACAACATCAACTTTGGTGGAAGCAGCGACTCATGTCCGACTCCAAGACCATCGACGTCTATTCCTGGCCCACGCCCAACGGCCACAAGGTTCACATCATGCTGGAGGAATGCGGGCTGCCGTACCGCGTGCATCCGGTCAACATCGGCAAGGGCGACCAGTTCGCGCCGGAGTTCCTGGCCATCAGCCCCAACAACAAGATCCCGGCCATCGTCGACCCGCAAGGGCCGGACGGCAAGCCGATCTCGCTGTTCGAGTCGGGCGCCATCCTGGTCTACCTGGCCGGCAAGACGGGCAAGTTCTTGCCCCAGGGTGAGCGCGAGCGCTATGACGTACTGCAGTGGCTCATGTTCCAGATGGGCGGCGTAGGCCCCATGCTGGGCCAGGCGCATCACTTTCGCATGTACGCGCCGGAGAAGATTGCCTACGCGGTCGACCGCTACACCAACGAGGCCAAGCGCCTGTACGGCGTGATCGATCGGCAGCTGGCCAGGCACCGCTTCATTGCCGGCAACGACTACACCATTGCCGACATCGCCATCTTCCCCTGGCTGCGCAGCTGGCAGAACCAGGGGATCGTGCTGGAAGACTATCCAAGCCTGAAGAAGTGGTTCGACGGCATCGCACAGCGCCCGGCAGTCGAGCGCGGCGTGAAGGTGCTGGCCGAGCTGCGCAAACCCATCACCGACGACAAGTCGCGCGAGGTCCTTTTCGGCAAGACGCAGTACGAGAGGCGTTGAGCGGAAAAAGCAGGCCCCGCGCTGCGGCTACAATGCGAGGCTTGTCGGAACGTAGCGCAGCCTGGTAGCGCATCTGCTTTGGGAGCAGAGGGTCGCGAGTTCGAATCCCGCCGTTCCGACCACACGACTACAGCAAGCCCGCCTGGGCAACCGGGCGGGCTTTTCTGTCTGGCTGCACCTGCTTCGTGTCGACGAAATAAAGACCCGAGAAAGCGCCGAACGAGCATTCGGGGTGCCCCGGGATATGCAGCGAAAGCTCGTGAACGTCCCAGGAGTCCCAGAGCGTGTAGCCCAGCGCCTCGATGGACTCGATGAACCGCGCCTTGTTGTAGATGTGAAAAGGCGAGAACGCACCCTGTCCCAGGTTCTGGGTCGTGACGTAGTCTTCGCCGTCGTGCAGCGGCAACTTGTTCAGCAGTACATGCGCGGGCCGCTTTTCAGTGCGCCGCAACAGGTCCGCCGGATGGGCATCCTCGAAATACTGGATGGCACCGGCCGATATCCACACGTCGTGGCACCCGGCATCGATCGCCGCATTCAGGTCGGTCGTGAACTTCAGGGATGCCGCATCGCGCTCTTGCGCAATCCGCCGCCCGATGTCGACCATCTCGGCCACCTCGACGATTTCCCAGGACAACTCGGCCGGCATCTCCAGGTAGCGGCCATAGGCAAAGTAATGGACACCGACCGAGCCGCCGATGTCGAGCACCCTTGTCGCGCCATGCTGAAAGGCTTTCTCGAGCCAGCGCATCACCGGGTAGTCGTACTCGAACACCCTCTTGATTCGGATGTTGACGTACTGGCCCGACAGCGTTTCCAGGTGGAAACCGGGGTTCTCCTGCGGAAGGTCGTGCCTGGCTTGCGCAAAACTGGCGTAGACGCCAAAAAGGGCTGCATGGTTTTGCGGGGCCAGGAACTGCTGCCTTTCCCATTTCAGACGGGCGGGCCGCACCAGCGGACCGTTGGCGATGCGGCGTGCCGCGTGAATGACGCCGTACATGGACATGTAGAAACTCCTCGGGGCGCCCTGACCAGCGGTACCGATCGCCGGCCAACCCATCCAGGGCACGGCGCGTTCGGTCGCAAGGCTGAAGTCGAAGGCAGATATGGTGTTCGCCGGCGCGCCTTGGGGCGCATGCCGACGTGCGGACAGCCGTTCAGGCTCGCGCGCAACGCGCGAGCCACGGACGGTCACGCAACCAGACGAGGGGGGCGTCTAAGGCCCGCGAGGTGCGGGCTGGGCATGAGCAGCTCGTTGCGCGGCAAGGGCTGCGCCCTTGCGGCAAGAGGCACTGGGATGTGCAGGGATGACGGCAATCCCGGCTCCGTCAACACAAGGTCGGCGAGAAGGTGCTGTATCGACGCGCTCGACTCATCGTGTGCCAGGGACCCATCGGCCTGGTGATGATGCGCCTGACCCTTCCAATGCAGCACGGCATGCGAATCGCTCTTGCTGCTCCTGATGTGCCCAAGCGCGTCGGCACGACCCGCAAGCGCAAGGAACTGCGACATGAGGGTCATGAACAACAACACGAGAACGAATCCGCGGCGCATCGCGAAAGTGTAGATAAAAGGACTTAATTCACGCAATACAACTTTACGTCGAGCAGCCCGCTCAGGCCCGATGCGCCGGGCCTGCCCCGTCGCTGAACTGTCAGCCCTTGGCGGTGTGCATCGCGTGCAGTTTCTGCATGCCGCCGAGCCATCGGTCGTAGTCCTCCGCCTTGGCCTGGAAGTACTGCAGCACCTGCGGATGCGGCAGCACCAGGAACTTCTCGCTGGCCATCGTGGCCACCACCTCGGCGGCCACCTGCTCGGCGCTCAGGATGCCGTCGTGCCCTGCCGAGCCGCCGTCGCCGGTCACCATGCCGGTCTGCACCGACTGGGGGCACAGGCACGACACACGCAGCCCGCGGCGGCCATAGGCAATGCGCAGCCATTCGGCAAAGGCCACGGCGGCATGCTTGGTCACGCCATACGGTGCCGTTTCCACGATATTGAGCAGGCCGGCCGCCGAAGCGGTGACCAGGAAATAACCCTCGCCCCGCGCCACCATGTCGGGCACCACCGCACGCGCGGCCCAGACGTGGGCCATGCCATGGATCTGCCACATCTTGTCCCACAGGGCGTCTTCCAGCTCGAAGCCGCCCGGTCGGCCCAGGATGCCGGCATTGGAGATGAAGATGTCGACCTGCCCGAAACGCTCGCGCGCGGTCGCCACCAGCGCCTGGATGTCGGCTTCCTGGCTCACGTCGCACCGCACGGCCAGCGCCTGCGAGCCGATTTCGCCGGCCACCGCCTGCGCACCCGCCAGGTCGAGGTCGGCCGCCACCACGGCGCGCGCACCCTCTTGTGCAAGCCGGATTGCCACCGCGCGGCCGATGCCGCTGGCCGCACCGGTGACTACTGCTACCTTGTTCCGAATGTCCATGCCGAGCTTCCTGTTGTCTGAATCGAGGCGGCAGTATCGAGCGCAAGCGCGGCCAGAGTCCGCCGCCAAGGCGACAGGCGCGGCCGCGCTCAATCCATGCCGTCGAGCAGCGACAGCGTGAGCGGGTCGGCCTGGCCCCCGTAGTACTTGTGCAGCGCCTGGCCGAACAAGGCCACCTGCGGCACCACGCAATGAAACAGCGTCATGCACGAGCGAAACTTGAGGTCGTCAGGCGAATGGAACACCTCGAAGGCCGTGCGGCCCTGCAGCGCCAGCACCAGCGACGTGCACTCGGCCAGGCGTTCACCCAACTGGGGATGCAGCCAATACGCGGCCGCTTCGGCACGCGAGCCGATGCCGTAGAACTGCGCGGTGCTGCTGTGGCCGAGCTGCGCCAGCTGCGGAAAGACGAACCACATCCAGTGGCTGCGCTTTTCGCCGGCGGCCAGTTCGGCGCACACCTCGCGATAGAGCGGCGCCTGCGCCTGCACGAATCGCTCGAGCCGGTGCGGGTCGCCTTGCCGCGGCGTTGTCATGCCGGGCCCCTTGCCTCGCGTGGCAAAATCAAGGGCTTGTCTGCCCGTAGCTCAGTTGGATAGAGCACCTGCCTTCTAAGCAGGTTGTCGGGGGTTCGATCCCCTCCGGGCAGGCCAAGATCACGCATCGGCCTCCACGGCGACCATTCGCACGCGCAGCATCCGCACGTGGTCCCGCGTCAGCCGCGCCAGTTCATAGTGCTTGAGCACCAGGTGCCGGATGGATTCCGGCAGCGGTCCGCACAGAACGCCGCGATAGAGCTTCAGCGCTATTTCCTCGGCGCGCTCGCATCCTTCCAGCAACACCCCGTCACCATTGGCCGACAGGGAACTGCGAAGCGCCATCCAGCCGCGATGCGCAACGCCCAGCATCGAGCCGCGATGTTCGGGTCTTGCGCCAAGGTCGCGCATGACGGCTTCGAGTTCGGCTGCCTCCTCGCGGCAGGCTTGTGCGCGGTAGGCAAAGAGTTCGCGCAACTCGACGTTCTGCGTGTGCCGGGCGCATTCGTCGTATTCACCTTCACCATCCACGCAGGATTGGACGAGCAGCCGCAGCACATTGATTGTTCCGTCCTCTTCCATGTTGCAGTCTCCAGCCGATGAGCCCCTCACCTCGCAGGTCCGGCAACAGGCGCAATGCCAGGCAGGCGTCGGATTTCGGACACGCGAGTTGCCTGTATAGGCCCACGAAACCGAAGCAGGTGAAGCAAGACGTTTCACAATGTGTAATCGTCTGTGCAAAATTCACATACTTTTAGCTTATGACCAAATGTTGTACGGCAAACTACGAATAGCCCCCCGCAAAAGTCCCGCTATTCTCGCGACCTCGAACAGACGTAACAGAATGGATCTGGATTTCATCTATCAAAAAGTGCAGGTGCTCAGCCCGAAGGCGGCAAAGATCGCGCTGCGCATGCTGGACAACGATCCGCACGTTCCCACCGAGTGGGTCATGTCGCTGCGCCCCGCCCTGGTCATGCGCAGCAACGACGCACCGGGCTTTGCCGGCACCGACTGGATGACCATGGTGGCCATCGAACGCCCCGCCATCCGCAAGTTCACCGAACGCTTCGAAAGCCGCGAGCAGCGCCACGCGCGGCTGTGGGTGACCAGCCTGCGCCAGGCTGCGCGTGCGGCACTGCAGCAAGCCAATTTTTCCGACGACGCCTAGGCGGGCTGGAAATCGTCCTGCCCTGTCGGGTCCGACAGGGCCAACTGGCCGGCCACGCGCAGTCGCTCCATGGCCAGGATCTCGATCTGCCCATATCGCAACGCAATGGCTCCGGCCTTGGCCAGCGCCTGCAGTTCCTTGCTCAGCGTGGGCCGGCTCACGCCCAGCATCATGGCCAGGTTGTCCTGCGAGGTGCTCACGTGCATGCGGCCACGGGTGGACTGGGTAATGTCGCCGTGTGCCAGCATCACCAGGCGGCGCGCCACCCGCTGGCGCATGCTCTGCAGCGTCTGGCCGGCCAGCGCCTCGTAGGCCAGGCGAAGACGGGCGGCCACCAGCTTGGCAACGGCGCGGGCGAACTCCGGGTCCCGCATGAGCGCCTCGAAGGCCTTGGCAGTCACCGCGGCCAGCTCGCATCCGTCCAGCGCAATGGCGTTGTGTGCGCGCCGCCGGGTGTTGTCCAGCAGCGCCACTTCGCCGATCCAGTTGCCTGGTTCTATGACGGTGAGGATGCCCTCCTTGCCGTCGCTGTTGAGTATGGACAGCTTCATGCTCCCGCTGGCCAGCCCGAAGAAGGCTGGCGTGGAAGGCCCGAGCGCATCGCCCTGCCGATAGAGCACCTTGCCCGCCCCCAGCTTCATCGGTTGGGCGGCATCCACAAGCGCATGGGCCTGCATCTGCGGCAGGCTGCGAAACCAAGGGTTGTCTGAAAAAGCTTGCATGACCGGAAAATGGCACCCCGGGACTAACCCTGCATTGATAAGAATGTGACAGTCTGCCCGAGGCGCGCTTCGCATCATGGAACACCGCCCCAACGGTCCACGCGCGCCGCCCATCCCAGGCGCATTCCAAGGAGACAACTGCATGAACATCCCCTCCCTCCAAGACAAGGTCTCGCCCGAAGAGTGGCAACTTCGCGTCGACCTGGCCGCCTGCTACCGGCTGGTGGCGCAGTACGGCTGGAGCGACCTGGTCTTTACCCACATCAGCGCCCGCATTCCGGGCCCGGAGCACCACTTCCTCATCAACCCCTACGGGCTGATGTTCGACGAGATCACCGCCTCCAGCCTGGTCAAGGTCGATCAGGAGTGCAACAAGCTCAATGACACGCCCTTCCCGGTGAACCCGGCCGGCTTCGTCATCCACAGCGCAGTGCACGCGGTACGCGACGACGTGCAGTGCGTGCTGCACACCCACACCCGCGCCGGCGTGGCCGTCAGCGCGCAGAAGAACGGCGTGCTGCCCATCAGCCAGCAGTCCACCTTCGTGCTCGCCTCGCTGGCCTATCACGACTACGAGGGCGTGGCCTTCCGCGACGACGAGAAGCCGCGCCTGCAGGCCGACCTGGGTGAAGCCAACTTCCTCATGCTGCGCAACCACGGCCTGCTGACCTGCGGCAAGACCATTGCCGACGCCTTTCTCTCGATGTACGTGTTCGAGACCACCTGCCAGATCCAGATCGCGGCGCAGTCGGGCGGCAGCGAGCTCACGCAGGTCGACCCGCGCATCGTGCAGGGCGTGGCGCAGGCGATGAAGGTGCAGACCGGCGGCATGGGCGGGCAGTTCGCCTGGCCGGCACTTCTGCGCAAGCTCGACCGCATCGACTCGAGCTTCCGCCAGTAAGGTCGGCACGGCCGCGCCGGGAAGACCGCAGGGACGTGTCGGGTCAAGCCAGCCCGGCTTGATGCAAAGCCCGCGACGGGCCATGCTCGGGTCCACCATGCATCTGCCTCGCCCGGATTTCTCGATGCCCCGGCGGCGCGCCACGGCGGCCGCGCTGGTGGCCTTTCCTGCGCTGTGCCTGGGCCTGGCGCGCGCGCAGACCGGCACCGGGTCGCGCCGGCCCACGCCATCGCAGACCGAAGGGCCCTTCTACCCCGTGCAGCTGCCCGCCGATACCGACAACGACCTGCTGCACAACGGAGCGCTGAACCACCACGGCGGCGAGCCGGCATGGGTCGAGGGCACGGTGGCCGACCTGCGCGGCCAGCCGCTGGCTGGGGCCACTGTCGAGATCTGGCAATGCGACCAGGCCGGCCACTATCACCACCCGGGCGATGGGGGGCGCGCCGACCCTGCCTTCCAGGGCTTTGGCCGGGTGCAGGCCGACGCCGAGGGCCGCTGGCGCTTTCACACCCTGCGGCCGGTGCCCTACACCGGGCGCACGCCGCACATCCATTTCAAGGTCAAGCAGGGCCCGCGCGAATTGCTGACGACCCAGCTCTATGTCCAGGGCGCCGCAGGCAACGAGCGCGACTTCCTGTGGCGCAACCTGAGCCGCGAAGACCAGGCCGCGCTGACACGACCTTTCGAGCGAGGGCCTGACGGCTGGCGCACCAGCTTCCCGATGTTCGTGGCCACGGCGTGAAAGCCCTCGGCTGCAGCCGGCGCCAGCATTAGACTGCCGGCCAATGCGTCATCTTGCCGGCGCATGCCACTGCAAACGAGAGGAGGTCTGTCGCCCCATGGCCCTGTCCCGCTCCCCGAGCAAACCGCTGCGCGCGCCGCGCCGCGAGCCGGCCGCATCCGCGGCCCCGATGCGCATGGCCGATGCGCGCAGCGAGGCGCAGTTGTACCGCTGCCTGATGCACGAAGGCGCTGCGCACCTCGGCGCGCAGCGGCTGCTGCTGGTGCTGGATGCGCCGCACGCGCCTGCCATTGCACAGGAGCAGTTGCCGCGCGGCGAACGCGGCGCCGAGCTGCTGCGCGCCATCGGTCCCTGGCTGGACGAGGCCCGCCATACGCGGCAAGGGCGCCTGCGCCACGGCCCCGAAGGCGTGCCACCCCGGGCACAGCGCTCGTGCATCGTGGCGCCAATCGTGGGGCGCACACAGGTGCTGGGCTTTCTGTACGCCGACATCGATGGCGTGAACGGCCGCTTCGAAACGCCGCAGCTTGCGCTTGTTGCCATGCTGGCGCAGCACGCCGCCCTGGCGCTCGACACCCTGGCCGAACGCCGTGCGCTCGAAAGCAGGCTGGAAGAAAGTGCCGAGGCGCTGACGCGGCGTGCCGGCGAGCTCGCCCTGGTCAACAGCATTCAGCAAGGCATGGTGCAGCGCATGGGCTTCGAGGCCATCATCCAGCTGGTGGGCGACAAGCTGCGCGAGTTGTTCGAGAGCGGTGACATCACCATCATGTGGTGGGAGCATGAAAGCAACCAGGTGCGCGCGGTGTACCGCTACGAGCACGACCGCCCCCTGCCCCTGCCGCCGGCGCGGCCGCTGCGCCCCGACGAGCCGCTGGCCATGGTGCTGCGCGACTCGAAGGTGCGCGTGCTCGGCACGCGCCAGGAGCAGACCGAGCACGGCCTCAAGCCCTACCCGGGTACCGACTGGGCGCATTCGATCGCGGCAGTGCCCATCGCGGGCAGCGAGCGGATGCTGGGCGTGATCGGCCTGCAGAACCACGAACGCGAAAACGCCTTCGGACCGCACCAGGTCAGCCTGCTGGAGACCGTGGCCACCGGCATGGGCCTGGCACTGGAAAATGCGCTGCTGTTCGACGAGACCCAGAAGCGCGCCCGTGAAACACGCGAGGCGCTGGCGCACCAGACTGCCGCAGCCGAGGTGCTGCAGGTCATCGGCAGTTCCGTGTCCGACACCGGGCCCGTGTTCGACAAGATCCTGGAGTGCTGCTCGAAGCTGTTCGATGCGGCCTCCTTCTCCCTGCTGATGAAGGACGAGCGCGGCCAGCTGAACCTGGTGCGCCGCCTGACCACCAGCGCCGGGCGCGTGGCGATGGGCGCCGAGCGGGCGGATGCGCTGGATCGCGCACTGGCCGCTACCTATCCGCTGCCCGTGGACGACTCTTCGGCCGAGATCGCATTTCGCACGGGCGAAGTCGTCGAGTTCGCGGACGTTCTCAACGACCCGTCCGCGCCGCAGACCATGCGCCACATTGCCGAGCAGTTGGGGCGCAGCTTTGCAAAGCTGGCGGCGCCGCTCATCTGGGAGGGGCGCGGCATCGGCCTCTTGAGCATCCAGCGAATGGAGGTGGGTGCCTTCCGCCCGGCCGAGCGCACGCTGCTCAAGACCTTCGCCGGCCAGGCGGTGATCGCCATCCAGAACGCGCGCCTGTTCAACGAGACCCAGGAGGCGCTGGAGCAACTCACCGCCACTGCCGACGTACTGCAGGTCATCAGCGGCTCCATGGCCGATGCACAGCCGGTGTTCGACAAGATCCTGGAAAGCTGCCAGCGCCTGTTCTCGGGCGCGCAGATGGGCATATCGCTCATCAAGGACGGCCACATGGTGCTGGGCGCGCACCGGGGCTCGGCACGCGAGGTGCTCGAACGGTACTACCCACGGCCCCTGGAGCCGTCCCAGCCCGGCGCCTGGGAATGGGGCCCGGGCGTGCTGCACGTGCCCGACGCGCTGGCCAACGAGCACCTGCCGCAGTTCATGCGCGAAATTGCCAAGGCCACCGGCAACTACGCCATCCTGGTCGCGCCGCTGATGTGGCAAGGCCAGGACATCGGCTCCATCCACGTCACGCGCCAGCCGGTGGGCCCGTTCACCGACAAGGAAATCCAGCTGCTCAAGACCTTCGCCGACCAAGCGGTGGTGGCCATCCAGAACGCGGCCCTGTTCAAGCAGACGCAAGAGGCGCGTGCCGCGGCCGAGTCCGCCAACGAAGCCAAGAGCGCCTTCCTGGCCACCATGAGCCACGAGATCCGCACCCCCATGAACGCGGTCATCGGCATGAGCGGGCTGCTGTTGGACACCCATCTGGACGCGGAGCAGCAGGACTACGCCGCCACCATCCGCGAATCGGGCGACGCGCTCTTGACCATCATCAACGACATCCTCGACTACTCGAAGATCGAGGCCGGCCGCATGGAGATCGAGGCGCGGCCCTTCGAATTGCGCGACTGCGTCGAGGCCGCCATGGACCTGGTGAGCACGCGCGCCACCGAAAAGCACCTGGACCTGGCCTACGTGTTCGAGGGCGACGTGCCGCTGGCCATTCGCGGCGACCTGGCCCGCCTGCGCCAGATCCTGCTGAACCTGTTGAGCAACGCGGTGAAGTTCACCGAGAGTGGCGAAGTGGTGCTGAGCCTGCGCGCGCAGGCATTGCCCACCGGCTTGCAGCAGCTGACCTTTGCCGTGCGCGATACCGGCATCGGCCTCACGCCGCAGGGCATGGAGCGGCTGTTCCAGTCCTTCTCGCAGGCCGACTCCAGCACCACGCGCAAGTACGGCGGCACGGGCCTGGGCCTGGCCATCAGCCGGCGCCTGGCCGAGTTGATGGGCGGCACCATGTGGGCACAGAGCGACGGGCCGGGTCGCGGCGCCACCTTCTCGTTCACCATCGAGGCACCGGCCGCACAGGTGCCGCCCAGCCGCCGGCACGAGGTGCTGGGCGTGCAGGAACAACTGCGGGGGCGCCGCCTGCTGGTGGTGGACGACAACGCCACCAACCGGCGCGTGCTCGCGCTGCAGGCGGGCAAGTGGGGCATGGAGTCGCTGCCGGTCGAGTCGCCCGCGCAGGCGCTGCAACTGCTGCAAGGCGGCGACGAGGCCTTCGACCTGGCCATCATCGACATGCACATGCCCGACATGGACGGTGTCGAACTCGCGCGCCGCCTGCGCCAGATCCGGCCGGCGCTGCCGCTGGTGCTGTTCAGCTCCCTGGGCCGGCGTGAATCGGGTGATGCGGAAAAGCTCTTCGACGCCTTTCTCGCCAAGCCGGTGCGGCAATCGCAGCTGTTCGACACGCTCATGAACCTGCTGGCCGACCACAGCGCGGCCAAGCCGGCGGCGGCGCGCAACAAGGCAGATGCCGAAGACCACAAGCCGCAGATCGACTCGGGCATGGGCCAACGACACCCCTTGCGCATCCTGCTGGCCGAGGACAACGCGGTGAACCAGAAGCTGGCCCTGCGCCTTTTGCAGCAGATGGGCTATCGCGCGGACCTGGCGGCCAACGGCGTGGAGGCCGTGCAGGCCGTGGCGCGCCAGGCCTACGACGTGGTGCTGATGGACGTGCAGATGCCCGAGCTCGACGGCCTGGACGCCACGCGCCACATCTGCAAGATGCTGCCGCCCGGCGAACGGCCCAGCATCATCGCCATGACGGCCAACGCCATGCAGGGCGACCGCGAGATGTGCATCGATGCCGGCATGGACGACTACATCACCAAGCCGATTCGCGTGGACCGGCTTGTCGAGGCGCTGACCCGCGTGCCGGCGCACACGAAAGGAATGACAGCATGAGCAGTGGCGTCATCGACTCCGCCGCATGGGCCGAGCTGGAGCAGACAGCCGGCGCCGATTTCATCGGTGAACTGGTGCAGACCTTCCTGGAAGAAGGCCCGGTCATGCTGCAGGCCTTGCGCGACGCGCATGCCGCCGGCAACGCCGACGACTTCCGGCGCAGCGCGCATTCGCTCAAGTCGAACGGCCTGACCTTCGGCGCGCTGGACTTTGCCGCCAAGGCGCGCGCGCTGGAACTGGGCGGCCTGGCCGCCGCAACGCCGGCGGCGCTGACCGAGCTGCACGACGATTGGCAAGAAGTCGTCATGGCCTTGCAGGAGCGCGTCTCCAATGGCTGAGGCAAACGACACCCCTGCGGCCCGCCTGCTGGTGGTGGACGACAACAAGGTCAACCGCCTGCTGCTGACCCGTGGGCTCGAACAGCAGGGCCACCGGGTGGCCTGCGCCGAAAACGGCCGCATTGCGCTGGACATGCTGCAGACCGACGAGTTCGACCTGATGCTGCTGGACATCGAGATGCCCGAGATGAACGGCTTCCAGGTGCTCGAGCGCCTGGGCACCGACCCGCGCCTGCGCGACCTTCCGGTGGTGGTCACCTCGTCGCTGGAGGACATGGCCGACGTGGTGCGCTGCATCGAACTGGGCGCCGAGGACTACCTGCACAAGCCGGTGAACTCGGTGCTGCTCAAGGCACGCGTGGATGCAAGCCTGGAGAAAAAGCGCTTGCGCGACATGCAAAAGGAAATGGTGCGGCGCTTTGCCACCTCCGAGGTGGCGCAAGACCTGCAGCAGTCGGGCTTTGCGCTGGGCGGGCGGCGCGTGCAGGGCACGGTGATGTTCGCCGACATCCGCGGCTTTACCTCGCTGGTGGAGTCCACGCCGGCCGAAGAGACGATCGAGCTGCTCAACACCTGGTATGCGCTGATGTTCGAGGCCATCAACAAGCACGGCGGCGTGGTCAACCAGATGATCGGCGACGGCCTCATGTGCATCTTCGGCGCGCCGCTGCCCGTGGACGACCACGCGGCGCGCGCGGTGCATGCGGCGCTGGACATGACCGCCATGCTGCAGGTGCTCAACCACGAACGCGCGGGCGCGGGCAAGTCGCTGCTGCGCATCGGCGTGGGCATTGCCACCGGCGAGATGGTCGCCGGCTACACCGGCACCCAGTCGCGCGCCACCTACACCTGCATCGGCAACACGGTGAACCTGGCCGCGCGGCTGGAGTCGCACACCAAGGAAGTGGGCCGCATGATCCTCATCGACCCCGACACCTGCGCTGCCGTAGGCGAGCGCTGCGACACCGAGGCGCTGGGCGCGGTGCAGTTGCGCGGCAAGGCGGCACCGGTAGAGGTGTTCGCAGTGCGCGGCGCACGCTGAGGGCCCCGGCAACGATGGCGCTGCTGACCGATCCGACCGCCTGGGCGGGCCTGCTCACCCTGGTGGTCCTGGAAATCGTCCTGGGCATCGACAACCTGTTGTTCATTGCGATCCTGGTCGAAAAGCTGCCGCCGGCCCAGCGCGACCGCGCGCGCCTCATCGGCCTGAGCCTGGCGCTGTTCATGCGGCTGGCCTTGCTGGCCGCAATTTCCTGGCTGGCCACCCTCACCAAGCCGCTGTTCAGCCTTGGCGCGCTTTCCTTCTCCGGGCGCGACCTCATCCTGCTGGCCGGCGGCCTGTTCCTCTTGTACAAGGCCACGTCCGAGCTGCACGAAAGGCTGGAAGGCCCGCCGCACGCGAGCGAGCGGTCGCAGGGCCACGCCGGCTTCGGCCTTGTGGTGGCGCAGATCGTGGTGCTGGACGCCGTGTTCTCGCTCGACTCGGTGATCACCGCCGTGGGCATGGTCAACGACCTGACGGTGATGATGGCCGCGGTGATCATCGCCGTGGGCGTGATGCTGGTGGCCTCCGGCCCCCTGGCCCGCTTCGTCAGCCGGCACCCCACCGTGGTGGTGCTGTGCCTGAGCTTTCTCTTGATGATCGGCCTGAGCCTGGTGGCCGACGGCCTGGGCTTTCACCTTCCGAAGAGCTACCTGTACGCGGCCATCGGCTTCTCGATCCTGATCGAGTTCTTCAACCAATGGGCATGGCGCAACCAGGCACGGCACCTGGCCCAGCGGCCGCTGCGCGAACGCACGGCCGAATCGGTGCTGCGTCTCCTGGGCGGGCGGAAGCGCTCCGCAGCGGGGCTCGACGCCGAGGTGGCCGACGACGCATCGCTGGCCGAAGCACCGGCCTTTGCCGCAGAAGAGCGCCAGATGGTGAGCGGCGTGCTCACGCTGGCCGAGCGCAACCTGCGCACCATCATGACGCCGCGCGCCGACATCTCCTGGGTCGACCTGGAAGATCCGCCGGAAGCAGTGCGCATCCAACTGCTCGACTCGCCCCACGGCATGCTGCCGGTGTGCCGTGCGTCGCTGGACAACGTGGTGGGCGTGGGCCGCGCAGTCGAGCTGCTGGCCGCGCTCACCACCCACGGTCGATTGGCTTGCGACGGCCAGTACCTGCGCGCACCCATCTACCTGCCCGAAGGCACCACGGTCATCCGCGCGATCGACGTGCTGCGCCAGGCACGCGGCCAGCTGGCGCTGGTCAACGACGAACACGGCACGCTCAAGGGCCTGGTGACGCCCATTGACGTGCTCGAAGCCATCGCGGGCGAGTTTCCCGACGAAGACGAAGGACTGGAGATCCAGAAGCTCGACGACGGCCACTGGCGCGTGGCCGGCAGTGCCGATCTGCGGCAGCTGGAGCAGGCACTGGAAACCAGCGGACTGGTGAGCGAGGAAGAACGCTACGTATCGCTGGCGGGACTGCTGCTCGAGAACTTTGGCCGACTGCCAGGCGTGGGCGAGACGTGGCGGCATGACGACCTGCAGTTTCGCGTGGAAGAGGTCGATGCGCAGCGCATCCGTTTCGCCACCGTCAGCCGCCTGCCGGCGAAGGAAGAGATCAGCTAGGCCTGCGCGCTCAGTCGTGCGAGATCAGGCGCCGCGGCCCGGTGCCTTCGTTGCCCAGCTTGTCGTGCGGGTTGCGCAAGCGGCACCGGTCGATGGACAGGCAGCCGCAGCCAATGCAGTCGTCCAGTTGGTCGCGCAGCTTCTTGAGCTGCGCCATGCGCTCGTCCAGCTCGGCGCGCCAGCTGGCCGACAGACGCGCCCAGTCGGCACGCCCGGGCGCCTCGCCCGCGGGCAGCGTCTGCAGCGCCTGCGCAATGTCCGCCAACGGAATGCCCACGCGCTGTGCCACCCGGATGAAGGCCACGCGCCGCAGCACGGCGCGCGCATAGCGGCGGTGATTGCTCTCGGTGCGCTCGCTGGCGATGAGCCCCTTGGACTCGTAGAAATGCAGCGCCGACACGGCCACGCCGCTGCGCTGTGCCACCTCGCCGACGCTGAGGGTGGCGGCGATGCCTTCGGGAAGCTCCTTGCGCATGCGAAAAAAACTCCTGCAGATCGAATGGGCTTGAAAAAGGTCTTGACCTCAAGTTTAGTTGAGGTTTGAGACTGCGGGCTTTTCCACCCACCCAGGAGTCTCCATGGTCCGCATTCCCTCCTCCGTTTTCCGCATCGACAAGTTCGCGGTTCCGCCCGATGCCCTGCCCTTGTTCATGCAGCGCCTGCACTGGATCGACCAGGCGCTGGCCGGGCTGCCCGGCTGCCGCCAGAACCGCGTGATGACCGAGTGCAGCGGCAGCGAGTTCAACGTCGCCACGCTGGTGGAGTGGTCCAGCCACGACGCCATGGCTGCCGCGCGCGCGCACATCCAGCGCCGCTATGCCGACGAAGGATTCGATCCGACGGAATTCATGAGGCGCCTTGGCGTGCGCGCCGACATGGCGCTGTTTGCCGGCGCGTAGACAGCGGCACGATCAACGTCTTCACTTGCCTGCCTGGCCTGGCTGACCGCCGCCCGTCGCTGCGGCGGCGGCCGCAGGCGCCTTGTGGCCTTGCTTGCTGCCCGCTGCACCCGGCTCGACCGGACCCTTGCGGTCATAGGAAGCCACGTTGTAGCCCAACGCCACTGCTGCCACCGCAGCCACCACGATCTCTCCCCAACGAGACGCGCGCTTGCTCCTGCTGCCCTTGCTGGCGTCCTTTGCTGCATCGTCGTGGTCCAAGGGTGCTCCTTTTTCTGGTCAGTGCTTCAACGAAAGCCAGCACCTTAGACCGAGGCAGCCCGTGCCCAGGTAGGAAAAGCCCGCGGGTCGCCCTGGATCGTCATGCTTCGGGCGACTCGGTGTCCAGCCCGCCACCGGCGACGGCATCGCGCGCGGCGCGCGCCAGGTCTTCATAGCGATTTCGAAACTCCTGCAGTTCCCTGTCTTCGAGTTCCTCCAGGTCCAGCAGCGCGTTGTGCGCGCCGCGCGTCGCACGGATCAGCTCATCCAGCTTGATCTGGATGGCGGCGGTGTCGCGGTTCTGCGAGTTCTGGATCAGGAAGACCATCAGGAAGGTGACGATGGTGGTGCCGGTGTTGATCACCAATTGCCAGGTGTCGCTGAAGCCGAAGATCGGCCCGCTGACCACCCATGCCACCACCACGCCCAGGGCCAGGATGAAGACGCCGGGCCGCCCGGAAAAACGAGCCGCACTGGTGGCCAGTCGGGTGTACACGTCAGGACGCTTCATGGTCTTTCTCCAAGCCGGTGGACACACGGACCAATATAGCCAGCGGCATGGACTTGCGACGCAGCTCGCGCGCCGCACGGATGCCAGGCGCGGCACCGTCCTACATCCCGGCGGGGAGACGTGGACTCCGACGGGGCTCAGCCCACAGCGCGGATCTGCCCCTCACGCGCAGCCTGCGACAGCAGCGCCGCCACCGCGCACGAGGCCAGGCGCGTGGGCTCCGAGTCGGCCCGGCTGGTCAGGATGATCGGCACCTTGGCCCCCAGCACGATGCCGGCCGCATAGGCGCCCGCCAGGAAGGTCAGGCTCTTGGCCAGCATGTTGCCGGCATCGAGGTCCGGAGCGATCAGCACGTCCGCATGCCCGGCCACCGGCGACGCGATGCCCTTGATGCGTGCAGCTTCCGCGTCGATGGCGTTGTCCATGGCCAACGGCCCGTCCAGCACCGCACCGGTGATCTGGCCCCGGTCGGCCATCTTGCACAGCGCCGCCGCGTCGATGGTGGACGGCACCTTGGAATTGACCGTCTCCATGGCCGACAGCACCGCCACCCGCACGTGGTTCATGCCCAGCGCATGGGCCAGGTCGATGGCGTTCTGCACGATGTCCACCTTGTCTTCGAGCGTCGGCGCGATGTTGATGGCGGCGTCGGAGATGACCAGCGGCTGCGCGTGCCCCGGCACGTCCATCACGAAGCAGTGGCTGATGCGGCGTGCGGTGCGCAGGCCGGCATCGCGCCGCACCACGGCGCCCATGAGTTCGTCGGTGTGCAGGCTGCCCTTCATCAGGGCGTCCACCACCCCATCGCGTGCCAGTTCCGCGGCCTTGTCGGCGGCGGCGTGGCTGTGGGGCGCATCGATGAGTTCAATGCCGTCGAGCGAGGCGCCCAGCTCCTTGGCCGCCGCCTCGATGCGAGCGCGCGGCCCCACCAGCACGGGAACCATCAGGCCCATGCTCGCCGAGGTGAGCGCGCCCTCGAGCGAGGGGCCGTTGGCCGGGTGAACCACCGCCACCCGAAGCGGCGGCAACTGCCGTACCCTGGCAATCAGGCGGTCGTAGTGGGGATGTGCGGTGTTGTCCTGCTGAGTCATTGGCGGCCTTGAAGAAAAGTCGCCAAATACCTGAGCAAAGACTCGGGGGTATCCAGCGGATTGACGCACGAATCGTGCATGCTGCCGTGCAACAAATCAAGTACAAAGGTTGCCATGAGTGCTCCTGCCAAACCGACCGTCGCCGCCCTGCAAAAGGCCCTTCAAGACCTTGCGACCTACAGCGTCGATACCTGGCAGCGCAGCGTCCTGACTGCCGATGTGCTGCGCGAACGCGGCAACGTATTCCTGGAGCACTTGCTGGCCGGCAAGCCGCCGCTTCTGCAGTTCGAGCACGAGCTCATCCTCGACGGGCGCACCCTGCCCCGCCCCTGCAACTACTCGCTGCTGCGCATCGTGCCACCGGCCCAGACGCCCATCGACGAGGCCAAGCGCCCCATCGTGGTGGTCGACCCGCGCGCGGGCCACGGTCCGGGCATCGGGGGGTTCAAGCCCGACTCCGAAGTGGGCGTGGCGCTGCGCGCCGGGCACGCGGTGTACTTCGTCACCTTCGCGCCGGAGCCGGAAGAAGGCCAGACGCTGGTGGACGTGGCGCGGGCCGAGGCGGCCTTCCTGGAAGAGGTGGTGCGCCGCCACCCGCAGTGCAAGCAGAAGCCCGCCGTCATCGGCAACTGCCAGGCCGGCTGGGCCATGGCGGCGCTGGCCTCGGTGCGTGGCGACGTGATGGGGCCGCTGGTGCTCAATGGCGCGCCGCTGTCGTACTGGGCCGGCAGCGCCAAGCAGAACCCCATGCGTTACTCGGGCGGCATGCTCGGCGGAGCGTGGCTGGCGGCCTTCATGTCCGACCTGGCAGGCGACCGCTTCGACGGCGCCTGGCTGGTGAACAATTTCGAGAACCTCAACCTGGGCAACACCTACTGGGGCAAGCTCTACAACCTCTACGCCAACGTCGACACCGAGAAAGAGCGCTTCCTGGAATTCGAGCGCTGGTGGGGCGGCTACTTCCGCATGACCGGCGAGGAAATCGAATCCATCGTCGAGAACCTCTTCGTGGGCAACCGCCTGGCGCGCGGCGACGTGGTGCTCGACGGCGTGAAGGTGGACCTGCGCAACATCACCTCGCCGGTGGTGGTGTTCGCCTCGTGGGGCGACAACATCACGCCGCCGCAGCAGGCGCTGGCCTGGATCCTTGACGTGTGGGGCAGCGAGAAGGCGCTGGTGGCCGCGGGCCGCACCATCGTCTACATGCTGCATCCCACCATCGGCCACCTGGGCATCTTCGTGGGCGGCGCGATTGCCCGCAAGGAACACGACCAGCTGGTGAACACGCTCGACCAGATCGACGCGCTGCCGCCGGGCCTGTATGAAATGGTGATCGAGTCGCGCGACCCGAACGCCGAGTTCGCCGCGCTGGAAACCGGAAACTACAGCGTGCGCTTCGACACGCGTACCTTCGACGACATTCGCGCGCTCGACCCCGACGGCCGCGGCGACGAGACCGTGTTCAGCACCATCGCGCAGTTGTCGGAAGTGAACATGACGGCCTACCGCACCTTCGTGCAGCCCTGGGTGCGCTCCGTGGGCAGCCGGGCGCTGGGCGACTTCATGCGCTGGACGCACCCGCTGCGCCAGCAGCACCTGCTGATGTCGGACATGAGCCCCATGGCCCCATGGCTGCGCGAGGCGGCCCAGAAGGCCCGCGAGCACCGCGAGCCGGTCGCGCCCGACAACGTCTGGCTGGCCTGGGAGCGGCTGGGCTCCGAATGGATCACGCAGACGCTCAACCAGATGGGCAGCGCCCGCGACGACGCATCGGTCAACTGGGTCAGCATGGCCTACGGCCCGGGCGGCGTGGGTGCACTGCTGCCGCCGGCCGAGGCCGACGAGATGGCCGCGCTGCATCGCGCCGGCAGCGACGAAGCCAAGGCGCGCAAGCTGGCCCTGGCCAACGTGGACAAGGGCGGCTTTGCCGAAGCGGTGTGCCGCATCGTGGTGGCGGGCATCACGCGGCGCGGCTCCATCGACCGCCGCAACCTCCGGCTGGGCCAGTTGCTGGGCAGCTCGCACCGCGAGATGGTCCGCCAGATGGTGGGCGTGCCCGACAGCGCGCAGCCGCTGGACTGGCCCAAGATCCTCGACGCGCAGTCGCTCGTCGTGACCTTCGCGCCGCAGGAGGCCATGGCGGCCCTGCCCCGCCTCCTGCCAACCCTGGCCGAGCGCGAACACGCGCTGGCCCTGGCGGCGGCCGTGCTGATGGCCGAGCCCACGCTGACCGACCCCGACACGCCGGCGGCGCAGTTCATTCGCGCGCAACTGGGCGTGGACCCCGAACGCATCGCCGCGCTGTCGCTCTCGCTGGCGCAGACGGTGGCCAGCGAACGGGCCAGGCACAGCAGCGCGCCCGTGCCGGGTGTGTCGGTACCGGCACCGGCCAGGAAAGCCCGCAGCACAGCAGCCAAATCCGCCAGGAAGCCCGTGGAACCCGCTGCGAAGCCGGCCGCGAAGGCAGCAGCCAAGAAAGCTCCCGCGAAGAAAGCTGCCGCATCGGCCAAGCCGTCGCAGCGCGAACTGCGCCTGGTCGTGAACCAGCCCGCGGCCAAGAAGACCACCACCCGCAGCACGAAGCGATCCACATGACCAACTCGCAAGGGCCGCTGGCCGGCAAGAAGATCCTGGTGACTGGCGTGGCCAACGACCAGTCGATTGCCTGGGGCTGCGCCGCCGCCTTCAAGGCGCTGGGGGCCGAGCTGGCCATCACCTACCTCAACGACAAGGCCAAGACCTATGTCGAGCCGCTGGCGCAGTCGCTGGGCGCGAGCCTGCTGCTGCCACTGGACGTCACCCAGCCCGGCGCCCTGGAGGCGGTGTTCGACGCGGTGAACGAGCGCTGGGGCGTGCTGCATGCCGCCGTTCACTCCATCGCCTACGCGCCCAAGGCCGACCTGCAGGGCCGCCTGGTCGACTGCTCGGCGGCGGGCTTCGGCATGGCCATGGACGTGTCCTGCCACAGCTTCATCCGCATGGCGCAGCTGGCCGAGCCGCTGATGAAGAAGGACGGCGGCACGCTGCTCACCATGAGCTTTCACGGCGCGCACAAGGTGGTGGAAAACTACAACGTGATGGGCCCGGTGAAGGCCGCGCTGGAAGCCTCGGTGCGCTACCTGGCGCACGAGTTGGGGCCCTCGGGCATTCGAGTGCATGCCGTGTCGCCCGGGCCGATCCGCACGCGCGCCGCATCCGGCCTGGCCGAGTTCGACGCACTGCTGGACGACGCCACCGCACGCGCCCCGGCGCACCAGCTGGCCAGCATCGAGGATGTGGGCTACGCAACCGCCATGCTGTGCACCGACCATGCGCGGCTGCTCACCGGCTCGACGCTGTACGTCGACGGTGGCTACCACATCATGAATTGAGAGACAGGGAGCGCCGATGATCGAAGCCTCGCCCGAACGCGGCATGGTGGCGGTGGCGAACGCGGGTTCGTCCAGCCTCAAGTTCTCGCTGTATGAAGTGACGGGCGACGACCTTCGCCTGGTGCTGCGCGGCCTGGCCGAAGGCCTGGACACCGCGCCGCATTTCGTAGCCAAGTCGCCAGACAGCCAGGTGCTCAAGGAGCACAGCTGGGGCGAAGGCCAGAAGCTCGGGCACGACGCGGCGCTGCACTTCACCATTGCCGCCATGCGCGAGCTGCTGCCCGGGGCCACGCTGCGCGGGGTGGGCCACCGGGTGGTGCACGGCGGGCCCGACTATTCGCAGCCAATGGTGGTCACGCCCGAGGTCATGCCCAAGCTGGAGGCGCTGTCGCCGCTGGCGCCGCTGCACCAGCCCAACAACCTGGCGCCCATCCGCCTTGCGTTCGAGGCGTTGCCGGGCATCCCCCAGGTGGCCTGCTTCGACACGGCCTTCCACCGCAGCACGCCCGAGCTGGCGCAGATGTATGCGCTGCCCTACCGCTATTTCGAGGAAGGCGTGCGGCGCTACGGCTTTCACGGGCTCTCGTACGAATACATCGCCTCGCGGCTGCCGCAGGTGGCGCCCGAGCTGGCGCGCGGCAAGGTGGTGGCCATGCACCTGGGCAACGGCGCCAGCCTGTGCGCCATGGACGGTGGCCGCAGCATGGCCAGCACCATGGGCTTCAGCGCACTCGAGGGGCTGCCCATGGGCACGCGCAGCGGCGCCATCGACCCCGGCGTGCTGCTCTACCTGATCCAGCAGCGCGGCATGACGGCCAAGGAAGTGGAGCGCATGCTCTATCGCGATTCGGGCCTGCTGGGCATCTCGGGCGTCTCCAGCGACATGCGGGCGCTGCTGGCCAGCGATGTGCCGCGCGCCGCACTGGCCATCGACCTGTATGTCTACCGCATCGTGCGCGAGGTGGGCTCGCTGGCCGCCGCCATGGGCGGGCTCGACGGCGTGGTGTTCACCGCCGGCATCGGCGAGCATTCGGCGCCGATCCGCGAGCGCGTCGTGCGTGGCCTGGGGTGGATGGGCATCGAGCTGGATGCCGCCGCCAACGCGCAGGGCGGACCACGCATCAGCACGGCGGCTTCGCGCTGTTCGGCGTGGACGGTGCCTACCGATGAGGAGCTCATGATCGCGCGCCACACGGTTCGCGCTCTCGGCGGCTGAAGCTGCTCGGGCGGGTGGCGCCCGCCTTGCCGCGCTGGACGGTAGCGCTATCAGACCCCTAGAATGCGCGGCATGAGCCAGCCCAGCGCCGCCGCCCCCGCTCCCCGACGCACACGCCGCGGCAGTGGCGCCGTCACCCTGCACGACGTGGCCAAGCTGGCCGGCGTGGCGCCCATCACCGCATCGCGCGCGCTCAGCTCGCCCAAGCAGGTCTCGCCGGAGGTGCTCAAGCGGGTGACCGAGGCGGTGGCCAAGACCGGCTACGTTCGCAATGGCCTGGCCGGCAGCCTGGCCTCCACGCGCAGCCGGCTGGTGGCGGCGGTGGTGCCCACCATCATCGGCCCGGTGTTCCAGAACAGCATCGAGGCCCTGACCACCGCGCTGGCCGAAGAGGGCTACCAGCTCATGCTGGGCCAGAGCGGCTACGTGAATTCGCGCGAGGACGCCCTGCTCGAAGCCATCATCGGCCGCCGGCCCGATGGCATCGTGCTCACGGGCATCATGCATTCGGCCGAGGGGCGCAAACGCCTGATGGCCGCCGGCATCCCGGTGGTGGAAACCTGGGACCTCACCCCCACGCCGCTGGACATGCTGGTGGGCTTTTCCCACCCCGATGTCGGCACGGCGGTGGCCAACTACCTGCACCACAAAGGCCGGCGCCACCTGGCGGTGATTGCGGGCGACGACGAACGCGCCGACCGCCGCCTGCATGCCTTCGAGCAGGCCGCGCGCGCCGCAAAGCTGCCGCCCGTGCGCTCGCGCCGCGTGCCGGCACCCACCACCCTCAAGAGCGGCCGCGACGCACTGGGCCAACTGCTCGAATCCGGCGAGCCCGTGGACGCCGTCTTCTGCAGCTCCGACCTGCTCGCCCTGGGCGTGCTGACCGAAGCCCGCGCCCGCGGCATCGACGTACCCGGCCAACTGGCCGTGATGGGTTTCGGCGACCTGGAGTTCGCGGCCGACCTCGAACCATCGCTGAGCACCGTTCACATCGACGGCGAAGCCATCGGCCGCCAGGCCGCGCGCTTCATCATCGATCGCGCCGAGGGTCGCACGCCCACGTCCGCCGTGGTCGACGTCGGCTTCCAGATCATCGAGCGCGCCAGCGCCTGAACCCCTGTTGAGCCGGGTTAACCCTTAAGACCGAGCTCTTGACGCTTGAAACGGTAGCGCTACCATTCAAGCCTGTCGATGGTAGCGCTACCGCACAACATCAGATCCACCACGACGCGCCCTGCCGCCCCCCGAATTCCCCATCCATCCGGAGACATTTCCATGCTGACGAAAAAGCTCATCTGCACTCTGGCGCTCGGCCTGGCCGCCGTGGCCAGCCACGCCCAGACCTGGCCCGCCAAGCCCGTGACCCTGCTCGTGCCCTTCCCGGCCGGCGGCTCCACCGACATGGTGGCCCGCGCACTGAGCACCAAGCTGGGCACCGCCCTGAACCAGACCTTCGTGGTGGACAACAAGGCCGGCGCCACCGGCACCATCGGCGCGACCATGGTCAAGCGCGCGCCGGCCGACGGCAGCATGTTCCTGGTCACCTCGCTGGGCCCGCTGGTCATCGCGCCGCATCTCATCAAGGGCCTGCAGTACGACGCGCTGAAGGATTTCGACACCATCACAGTGGCCGTGCAGGCGCCCAACGTGCTGGTGGTGCCCGCCAGCTCGCCCTACAAGAGCCTGGCAGACGTGATCGCCGCCGAGAAGAAGAACCCCGGCAAGATGACCTTCGCCTCGTCGGGCAACGGCTCCAGCGACCACCTCACGGCGGAGCTGTTCTGGCAGCAAAGCGGCACCACCGGCCTGCACGTGCCGTACAAGGGCGGCGCGCCCGCCATTGCCGACCTGCTGGGCGCGCAGGTGGATGCCTCGTTCCAGAACGTGAACGCCGTGTACCCGCACATCAAGGCCGGCAAGCTCAGGGCCCTGGCAGTGACGGGCGACAAGCGCTCGACCGTGCTGCCCGACGTGCCCACCATGGCCGAGGCCGGCGTGAAGGGCGTGGACGTGTATTCCTGGCAGGCCGTGGTGGCCCCCAAGGGCCTGCCCAAGGACGTGCGCGCCAAGGCGCACGACACCATGGCCGCGGCGCTCAACGACCCGGCCGTGAAGCAGCAGTTCAGCGCCATCGGGCTGGAAGTCGTGGCCAACACGCCCGAGCAGTTCGCGGCCTTCCAGCAGCAGGAATACGCGCGCTGGAAAAAGGTCATCGAGACCGGCAAGATCACGATTGATTGAGCACCCTCCCCGCCGTCACGCACACATCGAGCCAGAGAAAGTAGCGACATGAGCTCCACGCCCACCATCACCTCCCTGCGCGCCATCCCGGTGGCCGGCCGCGACAGCATGCTGCTGAACCTCAGCGGCGCGCACGGCCCCTTCTTCACCCGCAACCTGCTGGTGCTGACCGATTCGTCGGGCCGCACCGGCGTGGGCGAAGTCCCCGGCGGCGAAAAGATCCGCCAGACGCTGGAAGACGCCGCGCCGCTGGTGGTCGGCCAGCCCATCGGCGCGCACCAGCGCGTGCTGCAGCAGGTGCAAAAGGCCTTTGCCGACCGTGACAGCGGCGGGCGCGGCTTGCAGACCTTCGACCTGCGCACCACCATCCACGCGGTGACCGCCATCGAATCGGCCATGCTCGACCTGCTGGGCCAGCACCTGGAAGTGCCGGTGGCCGCGCTGCTGGGCGAAGGCCAGCAGCGCGACTCGGTGGAGATGCTGGGCTACCTGTTCTTCGTGGGTGACCGCAACAAGAGCGACCTGCCCTACACCAGCGAACCCGATGCGCAGAACGACTGGTTCCGACTGCGCCACGAAGAGGCCCTGACGCCGCAGGCCATCGTGCGGCTGGCCGAGGCCACGCGCGAAAAATACGGCTTCAACGACTTCAAGCTCAAGGGCGGCGTGCTGCCCGGCGACGAGGAAGTGGACGCGGTCATTGCCCTGCACGAGCGCTTTGCGCAGGCCCGCGTCACGCTCGACCCCAACGGCGGCTGGCTGCTGAAAGACGCCATTCGCCTGGGCCAGCGCATGCGCGGCGTGGTGGCCTATGCCGAAGACCCCTGCGGCGCCGAAGAAGGCTTCTCGGGCCGTGAGGTGATGGCCGAATTCCGCCGGGCCACCGGCCTGCCCACCGCCACCAACATGATCGCCACCGACTGGCGCCAGATGGCGCATGCGCTGTCGCTGCAGTCGGTCGACATTCCCCTGGCCGACCCGCACTTCTGGACCATGGCCGGCTCGGTGCGCGTGGCGCAGACCTGCCGCGACTGGGGCCTGACCTGGGGCTCGCATTCCAACAACCACTTCGACGTGTCGCTGGCCATGTTCACCCACGTGGGCGCCGCCGCGCCGGGCAAGGTCACGGCCATCGACACCCACTGGATCTGGCAGGACGGCCAGCGCCTGACCAAGGAGCCGCTGCAGATCGTGGGCGGCCACGTGCAGGTTCCCAAGAAGCCGGGCCTGGGCGTGGAACTGGACATGGCCGAGGTCGAGAAGGCACACCGCCTGTACAAGGAACACGGCCTGGGCGCGCGCGACGACGCCATCGCCATGCAGGCACTGGTGCCGGGCTGGAAGTTCGACCCCAAGCGACCCGCCTTCGTCCGATAAGCTTTCCAGTTCAACAACACAACAACCGGAGACACTCGAATGAGACCCAACCGCCTGCGTGAGATCTGGGCCGCCGGGGGCGCCGCCGTCAACGGCTGGCTGGCCATACCCAACGGCTTTTCCGCCGAGACCATGGCCCACCAGGGCTGGGACACGCTGACCATCGACATGCAGCACGGCGTGATCGACTACCAGGCCATGGTGGGCATGCTGCAGGCTGTCTCCACCACGCCCACGGTGCCGATCGTGCGCGTGCCCTGGCTGGAGCCCGCCGCGCTGATGAAGGCGCTGGACGCCGGCGCCTACGGCGTGATCTGCCCCATGATCAACACGCGCGAAGACGCGCAGAAGCTGGTGGAGTGGACCCACTACGCACCGCAGGGCTCGCGCAGCTTCGGCCCCATTCGCGCCCTGCTCTACGGCGGCGCCGACTACCCCAAGCACGCCAACGACACCATCGTGACCTTCGCGATGATCGAAACCGCCAAGGCGCTGGACAACCTGGACGCCATCATGTCGGTCGAAGGGCTGGACGCGGTCTACATCGGCCCGTCCGACCTGTCGCTGGCGCTGGGCTGCCGCCCGGTGTTCGACGATGTCGATCCGCCCGTGCAGCAGGCCATCGACCACATCCTCGAACGTGCGAAGGCACACGGGCTGGTGGCCGGCGTGCACAACGGCGACCCGGCCGTGGCCATGTCGCGCATTGCCAAGGGCTTCCAGTTCGTCACCGTAGGATCGGACGCCCGGCTCATGGCGGCCGGTGCGCAGGCCGCACTGGCGCGCATGCGCGCAGGCGCTGCGGCGCCGCCCGCCCCGGCAGCCGCATCCAACAGCAGCGCAAGCTACTGACAGCAAACCCTCGACAGCAAGGAGAAAGAACAATGAACATCGGCTTCATCGGCCTGGGCATCATGGGCACGCCCATGGCACTGCACCTGGCAGCCGCCGGCCACCAGCTCTTCGTGAAGGTGCGCAGCAAGGTGCCCGCGGACATCACGGCGGCAGGCGCCAAGGTCTGCGCCAGCGGCGAAGAAGTGGCCCGCAACGCGGACATCACCTTCCTCATGGTGCCCGACACCCCCGACGTGGAAGCGGTGCTGTTCGGCGAAGGCGGCGTGGCCGCAGGCCTGTCCAAGGGCAAGACCGTGGTGGACATGAGCTCCATCTCGCCCATGGCCACCAAGGCGTTCGCCAAGCGCGTGAACGAGACCGGCGCCGACTACATGGACGCGCCCGTCTCCGGCGGCGAAGTGGGCGCCAAGGCGGCCAGCCTGACCATCATGTGCGGCGCCGAGCCCGCGGTGTTCGAGAAAGTGCGGCCGCTGCTCGAGAAGATGGGCAAGAACATCACCCTGGTGGGCGGCGTGGGCGACGGCCAGACCACCAAGGTGGCCAACCAGATCATCGTGGCGCTGAACATTGCCGCCGTGGGCGAGGCGCTGGTGTTCGCCAGCAAGGCCGGGGCCGATCCGGCCAAGGTGCGCCAGGCGCTGATGGGCGGCTTTGCCTCCAGCCGCATCCTGGAGGTGCACGGCGAGCGCATGATCAAGCGCACCTTCAATCCGGGCTTTCGAATCAACCTGCACCAGAAGGACCTGAACCTGGCGCTGCAGGGCGCCAAGGAACTGGGCGTGTCGCTGCCGCAGACGGCCAACGCCGCTCAGCTGATGCAGGCCTGCGCGGCCAACGGCATGGGCGAGCTGGACCACTCGGCGCTGGTGCGAGCGCTGGAGCTGATGGCGAACCACCCGGTGGCCAAGGACGCCAACTAGGTCAGCGCGCCCTGCCCCGGGCCTGGTCTTGCCGCACCCGCAGCCGGGTGATGCGCCCGATCAGGTCCAGCGGCAGCGGCCGGTCCATGGCAAAGCGCAGGTTGCCCTTCTCTCCGGCATAGGGTGCCGCTGCGTCCTGAAGCTCGGTGTCGCCGCGCACCGGCGGATAAAAGCCGATGTGCGACTTGAACGCCGCGAAGTACACCAGGATGCCGTGCGCCTTGAAGGCCGGTATGCGGTAGCTGATGACCTCGCGGGCGTCGGGTGCGGCCGCGCGCACCGTCTGGCGCACCTGCTCGAGCAACGCCTGCGTACCGGGCGAGAAGCCGGAGATGTACTCGTCGATGGTGGCCGGCACGGCAATGGGCGAGCTTGCCTGGCGAGGCGAAGGCCTTGCGCGATGCGTCGTCGAACTGCTTGCTGCTGTCCCCATGAATGTGCCTCCTGGCCAGCAATGGCCCCGAAAGCGTAACAGGAAGAACAGCCGCGCGCCCCTATCGAAAGACAGGTGCCCGCTTATGCAGATTGGCCTGCACCGCCTCCACCTGGTTGGGGCTGCCGATCAAGGCCTTTTGCTCTACCGACTCGCGCAGCAGCAGTTGCGCCGCATCCAGGCTGGCGCTGGCATTGAGCAGGCGCTTGCCGGCGCGGACGGCATCGGGGCTCTTGCCGGCCACGTCGGCGGCCAGGGCCAGCGCCTCGGCCAGCGGGTCTTGCGCCAGCCGCGTGGCCAGGCCGATGCGCACCGCCTCTTCCGCCTCGACGATGCGGCCGCTGTAGGTCAGCTCGCGCACCAGGTCGGCGCGCACCAGCTCGCGCAGCAGCACCATGCCGCCCATGTCGGGCACCAGCCCCCACTTGATCTCCATCACCGACATGCGGGTGCCCGGCGCCACCAGGCGCAGGTCGGCGCCCAGCGCCACCTGCAGCCCGCCGCCGAAGGCCACGCCATGCACCGCCGCGATGACCGGCACCGGCACCTCGCGCCACACCATGGCCACGTGCTGGGCCGCATTGGAGATGCCGTGCGTGCGCACCACCAGGTCGGCGCCGGCGGCGCCCTGGCCCAGCACGCCGCTGCCCTCCTGCCCGACGCCACCGCCGGCCATGCGCGAGAAGGACTGCATGTCCAGCCCGGCGCAGAAGGCCTTGCCCTGGCCGGAGATGACCACCGCGCGCACCCCGGCGTCCGACTTGAGGCGCTCGCCGGCATCGACCAGGGCGTCGAACATGGCGGGGTCCAGCGCGTTCATCTTGTCGGGGCGCGCCAGCGCCAGGTGCACCACGCCGTTGTCGTGGCGGGTCCATTCGATGCGGGCTTCGGTGCTCGGGGTGCTCATTGGGGTGTCTCCAGGATGGCTTTTCGCGAGTATCTTCGGCAAGCTCGGCGCAAGCCGTCGCCAACAAGACCACGAGCATCAGAGGAGCCCCATGCCGATTCGAATCGTCCGCCTCGGAACCCCGCGCGCCACAGGCGAGGGCCTGCGCATCGGCACCGTGCGGCGCCCGCCACGCGGCGTGCCCAAGGAACAGTTCGCCGCGCAGGACTGGTACGACGTGTGGTACCCGAACCTCGCCCCGTCGGTGGAGACGATGAAGCAGGCGCAGGAGGCCAGGACGCCGGCCGAATGGAACGCCTTCGTGCGCAAGTTCCGCAGCGAAATGAACGAGCCGGACGCCAGCCGCAGCCTCGACCTGCTGGCCGCGCTGTCGCACACCAGCGCCATGTCCGTGGGCTGCTACTGCGAAAACGAAGACCACTGCCACCGATCCGTGCTGCGCGCCCTGCTGGCCGACCGCGGCGCTGACCTTGCATCCTGATCCATGACCACTTCCCCCCAAGACCACCCTGGCGCACTCGACGGTGTGCGCGTGCTGAGCCTGGCGCTCAACATGCCCGGCCCCGCCGCGCTGATGCGCTGCCGCCAGATGGGCGCCCACTGCACCAAGCTGGAAGCCCCGCCCCCGCCGAATGCGAAATCGAGCGACCCGATGGGCGCCTACAACCCACCGGCCTACGCGCAGTTGCACGAGGGCGTAAACATCGCCCTGGCCGACCTGAAGTCGGCCGAGGGCCAGGCCACGCTGCAGGCGCTGCTGGCGCAGACCGACGTGCTCATCACCTCCTTCCGGCCCTCCGCGTCGGCACGCCTGGGCGTGGACTGGGCCAGCCTGCAGCCGCGCTACCCGCGCCTGTCGCTGGTGGAGATCGTGGGTGCGCCGGGTGAGCGCGCCGGCGAGCCCGGCCACGACCTGACCTACCTGGCCGAAGCCGGCCTGGTGCCCGGCCTGGCGCTGCCGCCCACGCTGTACGCCGACATGGCCGGCTCCCTGATGGCCAGCGAAGCCGTGCTGCAGGCGCTGCTGCGCCGGGCCGCAAGCGGACGCGGCTCGCGCTTCGAAGTGGCGCTTTCGGTCGCTGCGCAGTACGTGGCGCTGCCACATGGCTGGGGCCTGACCCAGCCCAACGGCACCGTGGGCGGCGCGCACGCGGGCTACCGCGTGTATGCCTGCGCCGACGGGCGCGTGGCGGTGGCCGCGCTCGAGCCGCATTTCGCGCAGCGCCTGTGCCAGGCCGTGGGCGTGCCCGGCGCCGATTCACCGCAGGCGGCCCTGGCCCTGATGTTCCGCTCCGCCACCCACCACGCGGTGGCCGAGTATTTCGGCCGGCACACCCGCGAACAGCTCGAGCGCCTGGCCGGCGCGCAGGACATTCCCCTGCACACCCTGCCCCCCAAGGAAGGCAGCGAATGAACATAGCGCGTGACGCATCGGCGCCCGGGCTGCTGTCGCCCGAGCTCATCGACATGATCGACCGAGGCGTCTCGGTCATCGTGTCGTCGCGCGATGCGGCATTGCGCCCCAGCCTGATGCGTGCGGTGGGCAGCCGCATCAACGCCCAAGGCACCGAGATCACCGTGTACCTGGCGCGCAGCCAGTCCAGGCAACTGCTGCAGGACCTGGCCGCCTGCGGGCGCATTGCCGTGGTGTTCAGCTCGCCCAGCACGCATCGCTCGGTGCAGGTCAAGGGCACGGGCATCAACGGCCGGGCGGCCACGGCACTCGACCTGCCGCTGCTGCAGCGCTACTTGCAGGCCATGGAGTTCGAGATCTGCAGCATCGGCTACCGGCTGGAGTTCGTGCGCGCCATGCTCGCCTTCGAGCTGGAAGACCTGGTGGCCATCAGCTTCACGCCCTCCGAGGCCTTCGACCAGACGCCCGGGCCCAAGGCGGGCAGCCAGCTCGTCAAGGAGGCCCAGGCATGAGTGCCGGCGCCACGCCGGTCACGCTGCAGTCCATCCGCGCCTGCTTCGACGGCATCGTGCCGGCCATGATGGCCACCAGCAACGCCGAGGGCACGCCCAACGTGGCCTATCTCTCGCAGGTGTACTACGTGGACGAGCGGCACGTGGCGCTGTCCTTCCAGTTCTTCAACAAGACGCGCCAGAACATCCTGGCCAACCCCTACGGCACGGTGCTGGTGATGCACCCGATGACCTGCGGCTTCTACCGGCTGCAGCTGCGCTACCTGCGCACCGAAACCTCGGGCCCGCTGTTCGAGGGCATGAAGGCGCAGCTGGCGGGCATTGCCTCGCATACGGGCCTGGCCGACGTGTTCAAGCTGCTGGGCTCGGACGTGTACCAGGTGCTCGCCATCGACGACGTGCCGGGTCACCGCGTGGCCGAGCCACCGCCGCGGCTGGACATGCTGGCGGCGCTGCGGCGCCTGTCGCAGCGGCTGTCGTACTGCACCTCCACCGACGAGCTGCTGCAGGCGTCGCTGGCCGTGCTGTCCGAGCAGCTGGACGTGCGCCACGCCATGGTGCTGATGCTCGACACCGCCAGCCAGCGCCTGTACACGGTAGCCAGCTGCGGCTACGAGCAATCGGGCATCGGCTCGGAGATCGAGATGGGCCACGGCGTGATCGGCGTGTGCGCGCGCGAACGCACGCCGGTGCGCATCAGCCACATGACCAACGCCGCCAGCTATACGCATGCGGTGCGCACCAGCATGCAGGAGATCGAGCCGCAACTGGGTCTGGCCACCGACATCCCTTTTCCGGGGCTGGCCGAGCCGCACAGCCAACTGGCGGCGCCCATCGTCTCGGCTGGCCAGCTGCTGGGGGTGCTGTTCGTCGAGAGCCCGCAGGAGATGCGCTTCGGCTTCCAGGACGAAGACGCGCTGGTGTCCATGGCCGGCCACCTGGGCGCGGCACTGGCCCTGTTGCAGGTGGAGGCCGAACCCGAAGCGGTCGATGCAACGCAGCCGCCCCGGGCGCAATCCCCACTGGCCACCACCACTCCACCCGCGCCGGCACCGCTGCCAACGGCACCCGCGGGCCCTGCGCTGCTGGTGCGCCGCTACGGCGCCAACAACAGCATCTTCATCGACCAGAATTACCTCATCAAAGGCGTGGCCGGCGCGATCTTGTGGAAGCTGCTTTGCGAATACACGCAACAAGGCCGCTGCGAATTCAGCAATCGCGAATTGCGCCTGGACCCCAACATCCGGCTGCCCGACGTGGCCGACAACCTGGAGGCGCGCCTGGTGCTGCTGCACCGCCGCCTGCTCGAATCCAGGCCCGGCATCCACCTCGAGAAAACCGGCCGCGGGCGCTTTCGCCTGTGCGTGGAGCGCCCGCTGCAGCTGGCCGAGATCGCGGCCTGAGCGGCAGTGATGCGTGCGCGCATCAATTGAATTAAACCGAAGGATTTAATTGCTTTAAACCTTAGCTTTCAATTTGGCTTTTGCGCGCCGTTTTATTTGCACGTGTCATGGAATTGACGTGCATTTACTCTTTGAAACACTGATACTGGAGTCCTGCCCGAGAGGATTCTTCCAATGACTTCACTGCGCGACGACTACGCCCTGGCCATCCGAGAGCTCGAGGCAGCCTACGTCGCGGACACGCTCTCGTACATCGACATCAATCGGCGCAGCAAGGACTTCTGGGCGCTGCAGCCGCCCCGCTCCTGGCCCAACACCCCCGACTTCGCGCCCTGGCAACGCGCACGCGAACGCCTGCTGGCGGCGGAGACCCGCGTGGTCGAGCTGCTGCGCCGGCGCTGCGTGGAAATCGTGGCGCGGCGCAAGCAGCGCCAGGCGCTGCGCAAGCTGGCCTGCGCGCCCTATGTGGAGCAAGCGGTGGAGACGGTGCCCGACGACCTGCGCATCTCCAACTTCCTGACGCTGCAGCAGTTCGAGCCGCCGCAGATCGCGCCCTTCCTGCGCGTGCATTGATTGACTGAACCCGGCGCGGCCTCCCGCAGCGGCGGCCCTGCCCGCTCATGCCGGTGGAATCGGCAAGTCCCCCAAGGCCTTGAACTCCTGGATGGAGAAGCTGGTCAGCACCTGGCGCACGCCCGGCAGGCGGTGCAGCTTCTGTTGCAGCAGCGTCGAATAGCTCTCCAGGTCTTCGGCCAGCACCATGAGCAGGAAGTCGGCCGCGCCGGTGATGCCATGGAACATGACCACCTGGGGAATGGCGCGCACCGCCTCCACGAATTCGGCCGAGCGCGCCTCGTTCTGGAAGTCGAGGCTGACCAGCACGAAAGCCACAACCCCATAGCCCAGCCCCCGGCGGTCCAGGCGCGCGTGGTAGCCCTCGATCAAACCCGCCTCTTCCAGCCGGCGGATGCGGCGCCAGCAGGGCGACTGCGACAAACCCACCTGCTGGGCGAGTTCGCTGGAGGTGAGCCGGGCATTGGCTTGCAGGGCGGCCAGCAGCTGGCGGTCGGTATCGTCCAGGTCAGTTTGCATAATTTTTTCTCCACGCTCTCACTAATCGCCTGATTTATGCGTGCACAAAAAATCTCTTGGCTGTCCAAATCTTCAGCCAGAAAATTCTCGCATTGAATCATCCATCTCTGCGCAACAAATGACCGCCACACCTGCACTGTTCGCCCACATTCCGCCCTATGCCGGCGACCCCATCCTCGGCCTGATGGACGCCTACCAGGCCGACCCGCGCGCGAACAAGGTGAGCCTGTCCATCGGGCTGTACTTCGACGATGCCGGCCGCCTGCCCGTGCTGGACGCGGTGCGCCAGGCCGAAGAGGCGCTGTTGCGCGAGATCGGCCCGCGCCCCTACCTGCCGATGCACGGCCTGCCCGACTTTCGTGCCGGCGTGCAGCGCATGGTGTTCGGCGCGGATCACGCGGCTGTGACGGCCGGGCGCATTGCCACCATGCAGACGCTGGGCGGCTCGGGCGCGCTGCGCGTGGGTGCCGATTTCCTGCACCGCTATTTCCCCGCATCGGAAGTCTGGGTGAGCGACCCGACCTGGGACAACCACCGCGTCCTGTTCGAGGCCGCCGGCCTCAAGGTGCACACCTATCCCTACTACGACGCCGCTACGGGCGGGCTGCGCTTCGACGCCATGCTGGAGTGCCTGCAAGGCCTGCCGCGCCAGAGCGTCGTGCTGCTGCACGCCAGCTGCCACAACCCCACGGGGGTCGACCTGAGCCCGGCGCAATGGGACGCGCTGATTCCGGTGCTGCGCGAGCGCGAGCTGATTGCCTTCGTCGACATGGCCTACCAGGGCTTCGGCGACGGCCTGGAGGAAGACGCCTTTGCCGTGCGCGCGCTGGCCGACGCAGGCCTGCAGTTCTTCGTGGCCAATTCCTTTTCCAAGAACTTCTCCTTCTACGGCGAGCGCTGCGGCGGCCTGAGCGTGGTCTGCCACGACCGCAAGGACGCGGACACCGTGCTGGGCCAGCTCCAGGCCGGCGTGCGGCGCATCTACTCCACGCCGCCCACCCACGGCGCGCGCGTGGTCGCCAAGGTGCTGGGCGACACGCAGCTGCTGGCCGGCTGGACGCAGGAAACGGCCGTCATGCGAAAGCGCATCCGCGCCATGCGCGAACAGTTGCACGCGGCGCTGCACGAGACCTTCCGCGGCGAGCGCGACTTCGGCTACCTGCTGAGCCAGCGCGGCATGTTCAGCTACACCGGCTTGAGCGAATCGCAGGTCGACCGCCTGCGCGAACAGCACGCGGTCTACCTGGTGCGCTCGGGGCGCCTGTGCATCTCCGGCCTGAACAGCGGCAACGTGCAAGCCGTTGCCGAGGCCATGGCCGAGGTGATCAAGTCCGCATGAAAGAGATCGTCGACACCGGCCTGCCGGCGCTCAAGCAGCCCTTCTCCTGGGCGGTGAAGGCCTGCGGCCTGGTCTTTACCGCGCACGGCCCGGTGCTTGGCGACGGCCGCATCGACACCGGCCTCATCGAGGACCAGGCGCGCCTGACCTTCGCCAACCTTCGGCGCGCCATGCAAGCCGCCGGCGGCGACCTGTGCGACGTGGCGCAGGTGCTGATCTACCTGACGGACATCGGCGACATGGCCGCGGTCGATGCCGTGTACCGCGAGTTCTTCGAGGCGCCCTACCCCAATCGCTCCAGTGTGGGCGTTACCGCGCTGGCGGTGCCGGGCATGCGCATCGAGATCGTGGCCTACGCGGTGGTTGCGCCCACCGCGTAGGCACCTTCATCAGCCAAGCGCCAGCATCAGCTTGTCCCACTCGCGCGCCTGCAGGTGCGGGCGCGCCAGTTCCAGCACCGCGGCAAAGGCCGGTGCCGGTGCGTGGGCACGCATGTCGGCCAGCACGGCTGCACGCTCGCCGGGGTTCATGAAGGGCACCATCCAGCGCATGCAGAACATCATTTCCTCGGGCGGGATGCTGGCCACCAGGCGGTTGTGCAGATCCACCAGTTCGGCATCGGTGTAGTGGGCCCACAGCGCGCTGTTGTGCGCGCTCTCTTCCACGTGCATGTGCTCGAAGTTGTGCGCCACGAACAGCGACAGGCGGTGGTAGAGCACCAGCGCGGCCGCGTCGCGCTCCTTGGCCTCGGTATTGAGCAGCGCTGTGGTGGCGGCTGCCAGTGCGTCGATCTCGGCCTCGTGATGAACGTGGTCGTGCGCGATGTGGTCGCTGGCGCCGGGCGTGCGCGCCTCCAGCGCCGGGTGGATGAACGCGTTTTCGTGCCCCAGGTGCGAGCGCAGGAAGTCCAGCATCTGCAGCGTGCGCTGCGTGGTCTGCGCCAGCTCCAGTTCGTCGTGCACGTCCATGCGGCCCACGGCCACCAGGGTGTCCGACAGCAGCGCGCGCAGCGCCTTGTGGATGGTTCGGTAGATGTCCAGCCGCGTCTGGGCGGCATTGGCAATGCGCTGGATCTCGTTCAGCTCGCGGGTATCGATCTTCATGATGGCTCTCTCTCGTTCCTGGTGACTGGTGCCTCGGTTCGGCGTCCTCGGCGGCAGTGCACCATGCACTCGCCTGCCTTGGAACAAAGTCTAGGAACGGGGGGCCCGCGGCGCCTTTAAGAAATGCTTAGGAAATTCCGAACATTTCCTTAAACGCGCCGCGCGTGCCGCGCGCTTTTTTCATTTCTCCCCAGCGCGAAGGAGAAGCGGGGCCTACGCCGCCACTTTCTGCGCGGTGCCGATGAAGTTCTTGCCGCGCGCACCGGTCAGCGCGTGCGCCACCATCTGGTCGGCCTGCTCGTTCGAGACGCCATAGTCGGCAAAGCGCGTCTTCACGCCCAGGCGTTCGATGAAGGCGGCAAGCCGCGCGGGCGCGGCATCCAACGGGCCGAGCGCCTGCGCAAGAACCGCATCGCGCTGGGCATCGTGCCCGATCGCGCGCAGCAGCACCATGGGCAGCGGGAACGAACAGGCAATGCCGTGCGGCAGCCCGTAGCGCAGCGTCATCTCGTAGGAGATGGAATGCGCCAGCGCCGTGCGGGTGTTGGAGAACGCCATGCCGGCCTTGAGCGCAGCCAGCGCCATGCGGCCGCGCAACTGCACGTCGCCCGGCTTGCGCATGAGACGCGGCAAGGCTTCGAAGATCTCTTGCACCGCCGCCACCGCGAAGGTGTCGGAGATGGCGTTGGCATTGACGTTCCAGATCGATTCGAGCGCATGCGAGAGCGCGTCCAGGCCGCTTTGCAGCGTGACCGAGGCCGGCAGCGACAACATGAGTTCGGGGTCGACGATGGCAGCCGTGGGCCAGGTCTCGCGCAGGTGAAGCGAATACTTGCGCTGGGCGTTGCGGTCCCACACGGTGGCCCAGGGGGTCACCTCGCTGCCCGTGCCGGCGGTGGTGGGCACGGCGATCAAGGTCTTCACGCGCGCCGGCTTGAACGGCGCGCCTGCGGTCAGGGCGGCGACAAGCTCTTCGAAGCGACCGCTTTCGGTGCCCACCATCAGGGCCTTAGCCGTATCGATGGAGCTGCCGCCTCCCACGGCCACGATCACTTCGGCGCCGTCGGGGTCGCGCCAGAAGGCCTCGTACAGCGGGCCCAGTTCGGCCACGTCGGGGTTGGGCAACACCGAGTCGATCACGCCCGCCATCTGCTCGCCCAGCAGGTCCTGCAGCCGGTCCACCAGGCCCAGTTGGCGGGCCTCGGGAAAGGTCACGATCACGGCCTTGCGGCCAGCCAGCAGCTTTGGCAGGGACGACAGTGCCCCGGCCCCGTACACGCTGCATACGGGATTGAAGAATTCGTGCGACATGGGTTTCTAGGTTGTGGAGTAGACCTGGGTCGCGTGTTGATTGCGTGACGCCATCAGTGCGCTCCCTTCTGGATCCATGCGCGCAGCCGGGTGGAGACGTAGTCGGCGGCCATCACCATCGCGATGATCACCAGGATGCAGGTGGCGGTGTCCTGGTACTGGAACAGCTTCATGCTGCCCACCAGCTCGAAGCCGATGCCGCCGGCCCCCACCATGCCCAGCACGGTGGCCTGGCGCAGGTTGGTCTCGAAGCGATAGAGCACCACCGCGATCCAGGCCGTGACCACCTGCGGCAGCACGCCGAAGATGATGACCTGCACCGGCCCGGCGCCGGTGGCGCGCAGCGCCTCGATGGGGCCGGCGTCGATCTCCTCGATGGATTCGCTGAAGAACTTGCCCAGCATGCCCGCGCCATGCACCGCCAGGGCCAGCACGCCCGGAAAAGGCCCCAGGCCCACGGCCGCCACGAACACCAGCGCAAGAATGATCTCATTGATGCCGCGCGTCACGTTGAAGACCTGCCGCGTGAACTGGTAGACCACCATGTTGGGCGTGAGGTTGCGCGCCGCGAAGAAGCACACCGGCACGGCCAGGATCACCGCCAGCAGCGTGCCCCACAGGGCGATCTGCACCGTCTCGATGGCGGGCACCCAGAGCTTGTCCAGGAAGGCCCAGTTGGGCGGCACCATGCGCGAGAGAAAGTCGCCGATCCACGGCAGGCCGCGGGTCAGTTCGCCAAAGCTCACCTGGCTGCCGCGTGCGGCCCACCAGAGTACGAGCACGCCCAGGGCACCGATGCCCAGGCGCGGCCACCAGCCCAGGTTGCCCTTGGGGCGGCCCATCAACAATGCGTAGGAACCGATGTTCATGGTTCAGGCCTCCTCAAGCGCCAGCGACTGCAGCGCGGGTGCCGACATCGCGGCGGGAGAAGCGGCCGGATCACCGGCACGCGCCGTGTCCTCGTCCAGCCCCGGGTAGATGCGATGCAGCACCTCGCCGGTGAGCTGCCCGGGCCCGCCCTCGAACACGATGCGCCCGCCCGAGACGCCGACGATGCGCTCGCCGAACTCGCGCGCATAGTCGATCTGGTGCAGGTTGCACACCACCGTGATGCCCAGCTCGCGGCTGGCCTGCTTGAGGTAGTTCAGCACCGTGCGCGATGTCTTGGGGTCGAGGCTGGCCACCGGCTCGTCGGCCAGGATGATCTTGGGCTGCTGCGCCAGCGCCCGGGCAATGCCCACGCGCTGCTTCTGCCCGCCCGAGAGCGTGTCGGTGCGCAGGTCCGCCTTCTCGAGCAGCTCCACGCGGCGCAGGCACTCGCGGGCGATCTCGATGTCCTTGCGCGGAAACACCTGCAGCCACGACAGCACCGAGGGCATGGCGCCCAAGCGACCCGTCACCACGTTCTTGAGCACCGACAGGCGCGGCACCACGTTGTAGTGCTGGAAGATCATCGCCACCTGGCAGCGCAGGCGGCGCAGGCTGGCGGCGTCGGCGCCCACCGCCTGCCCGTCGATGCGGATCTCGCCGCTGGTCGGCTCGGTCAGCCGGTTGATGCAGCGCAGCAGCGTGGACTTGCCGGCCCCCGAAGGGCCCAGCACCACGAGGAACTCGCCGGGAGCCACGTCCAGGTCGATGCCCTTCAAGGCATCGAACTCGCCGTAGCGCTTGCCTAGGCCACGGATCTGGATCACTTCATTTTCCTCAGGTCGAGGTTGAGGGTCTTGGCGGTCTCGCGAATGATGTCGTAGGCCGCGTCGTTGGTGGGATGGAAGCCGTTGAGCTCGCCCTGGTCGGACCACGGGATGTCCTTGACCTGCATGAAGGCGGCCTGCACGCGCTTCTTGAGCGCCGGGTCCAGGTCCTTGCGCCACACGGTGGGCGACTCGGGAATGGGGTCGGACTTCCACACCACCACCAGGTCTTCGCGCTTGGCCAGGCCCTTGGCAATGGCGGCGTCGAGGATGCGGTCGGCAATGGCAACCGCGTCGACCTTGCCGTTTTGCACCGCCACCGCGTTGGAGTCGTGCGAGCCGGAGAAGATCACGCGGCCAAAGTCCTTGTCGGGGTTGAAGCCCGCCTTCATCAGCCCGGCCTTGGGGAACAGGTGACCCGAGGTGGAGCTGGGGTCGACAAAGGCGAAGGTGCGGCCCTTGAGGTCGGGCACGGTCTTGATGCCGCTGTCCTTGCGGGCCACGATGAGCGAGTGGTAATAGGTGCGGCCGGCCTTCTTGGTCTCGGCCACCGCAAAGGCCTCGATGTCGGCCACGGTGGTGCCCAGCACGTACGAGAAGGGGCCCAGGTAGGCCACGTCCAGCCGCTTGGATCGAAGGGCCTCGATCACGCCGTTGTAGTCGGCGGCCACGAAGGGCTTGACCGGCATGTCCAGCGACTTGGACAGCATGTCCATCATCGCCTGGCTGTTGGCGATCATGGCGCGCGAGTCTTCGGAAGGAATCAGCCCCACGGTCAGAGGTGCGGCCGCGTGCGCGAAGCGGCCGAATCCGGCAAGGGGCGCACCCAGCAGGGCCGGTGTGCATGCGAGAAGGGAACGACGGGTGAACTTCATCGAGGTCTCCAGATTTGCGGAACTTGAGGAACCGTCACTTTTTTCGCGCCACATGAAGGATGCGTGACGCTGGACGCCACTTTCGGCTTCGAAGCGACATTCATCCAATTCAACTTTTTACAGCAAAGTATTGATTCAACCTATAGTTCAGCCGGGATAACACCGAGAGGCTTTCTCCATGCGCCTGACACAACTGCGCTCCTTCCACGCGGTGGCCACCACCGGCAGCTTTACTGGCGCGGCGCAAAGCCTGCACGTGAGCCAGCCCACGGTGACTACGCAGGTCGGCCAGCTGGAGGCCCTGTACAAGGTGGAGCTGTTCCACCGCACCGGGAGGCGCGTGCGGCCCACCGAAATGGGCGAGCGCCTGCTGCACCTGTCGCGCCAGATCTTCAGCCTGGAGAACGAGGCGGTGCAGCTGCTGCGCGAAACCGGCGAGCTGCGCAGCGGCCACCTGCGCGTTGCCGCCGTGGGGCCATCGCACGTCACGCGGATGCTGGTGGCCTTCAACCAGCACTATCCGGGCATCAAGGTCACGGTCAGCACGGGCAACTCGCAAGAGGTGATGGACCGCCTGCTCGACTACAGCGCCGACGTGGGCGTGCTGGCGCAGTCTTCCAAGGACCCGCGCTTCGTCTCAGTGCCCTACAGCGAGCACCCGGTGGTGATCTTCTGCAATGGCGAGCATCGCTTTGCGCGCCGGCGAAGCATCCGCACCTCCGAGCTGCAGGGCGAGCGGCTGATCCTGCGCGAACAGGGCTCGACCACGCGCAAGGCCATCGAGCAGGCCCTCCACGCGGCACGCGTCGAGCCGCAGGTGGTGATGGAAGTGGCCAGCCGGGAAATCATTCGCGAGGCGGTGCTGCAGGGACTGGGCGTGGCCGCGGTGTCCGACGTGGAATACGTGCCGGGCCCGGGCCTGCATGCGGTGCGCATCAGCGACGCACAGGTGCGCACCTACGCCCACGTGGTGTGCCTGGCCGAGCGACGTGACACGCGCATGGTGCGCGCCTTCTTCGACGGCGTGGTCGGCCAGGCAGGCTGAACGTTCGCGCGGCTCAGGGTGCCGCGGGACCGGCGCGCGAGCGGTCCGCGCGCTTGATCGCCAGGTAGGTCGCCTGGTCGACCTCATGCAGTTGCCTGGGGTATTGCTCGCAAGCGGCGTACCAGTTGTCCAGGCGGCGCTCCTGTTGCTGCGCGGGCGGCGCACGCAATGCGTCGAGGTAGGCATCCACCGTAAGGAAGTAGCGCACCGAATTGCGCTCCACCAGTCCGCGCAGGCCGCGGATGTACTCGGGCCCCTGCGGCCCCTGGCCTTCCACGGTGAAGCCCACCTTGTTGTGGCCGAAGGTGGCCAGGTAGGCCTGGGTCGCCATCCGGGCCAGCGTGTTGTGCTGGTACGAGTAGCTGAAATGCAGGAAGGTCTTGCCGCCGTCAGGCAGCGGCGTGGCCTCCAGGCGCACGTGGTGGCCGCTGGTGCCCATGGGGCCGCCCTCGGAGCGCAGGTCCACCACCACGTAGTCGGGCGCGCTGTCGTCCATGTTCATGTTCATGCGCAGGATGAAGGCCGATTCCACCGGCTGGTCGTAGCGGCGCACCACCGACAGCTCCACGGCGGGAGGCGAACCGCCCTCGCCCTTGATCAGCCTGCAGCGCCGGTTGTTGATGTGCAGCAGCAGCATGTCGCACCAGTTGCCCGGCTTGGCCAGCACCTTGGCCGCCTGCGCAAAGGGCTGGTCCACCACAGCGAACACCTCGCCGCGCAGGCCGCCTGGCAACTCTTCGGAATCGACCATGAGCGGTCGCCCGAGCGGGCTGGCTTCCAGATGCGCCTGGATGGACGCGTGGCGCGCCAGCAGTGTCTGGGCCAGCGGCGAAGGCTGCTGCGCCCAGGCGGCGTGCCCCGCCGCGCACAGGAGCAGCCACGACAGGCACCACGGGAAAAGCCGACGCCGAACTCCTTCGAGGGTTTCGATGCGCCGGCCTTGCATGTCCGAACTACTTGCCGCCCTTGTTGCGCGGCGCGCGCGCGCCAGGCTTGGCCCGCGAGCCGGTCTCGCGCGGCGGCAGGCCCGTGTGCTGCGTCAGGATGCGGCCCTTGGGCGGCTTGCCCGGGGCCTTGGCCTGCGCCGCATCGCTGGCCGATGCGCTGGAGTTCTTGCGGCGCGCGCTCTGGTAGCTGCCGTCGGTCAGCGGCTGCCAGCTCGGGATGAGGTGGTGCTTGCCGTTGCCGATGAGGTCCGCCCGGCCCATGGCCTTGAGCGCCTCGCGCAGCAGCGGCCAGTTGTTGGCGTCGTGGTAGCGCAGGAAGGCCTTGTGCAGGCGACGGCGCTTGTCGCCGCGCACGATGTCCACCGTCTCGCTCTCGCGCGTGATCTTGCGCAGCGGGTTCTTGTTGGTGTGATACATCGTGGTGGCCGTGGCCATGGGGCTCGGATAGAAGGTCTGCACCTGGTCGGCGCGGAAACCGTTCTTCTTGAGCCAAACGGCCAGGTTCATCATGTCCTCGTCGCTGGTGCCCGGATGCGCGGCGATGAAGTACGGAATGAGGTACTGCTTCTTGCCCGCCTCGGCACTGTACTTCTCGAACATCTGCTTGAAGCGGTCGTAGCTGCCGATGCCCGGCTTCATCATCTTCGACAGCGGGCCCTGCTCGGTGTGCTCGGGCGCGATCTTGAGGTAGCCGCCCACGTGGTGCTGCACCAGCTCCTTCACGTACTCGGGCGACTGCACCGCCAGGTCGTAGCGAAGGCCCGAGCCGATCAAGATCTTCTTGATGCCCTTGAGCGCCCGCGCGCGACGGTAGATCTTGATGAGCGGGTCGTGGTTGGTGTTGAGGTTCTGGCAGATGCCCGGGTACACGCAGCTGGGCTTGCGGCAGGCGGCCTCAATCTCGGGGCTCTTGCAGCCGATGCGGTACATGTTGGCCGTGGGGCCGCCCAGGTCGGAGATGGTGCCGGTGAAGCCCTTGACCGAATCGCGGATGGCTTCCACCTCGCGGATGATCGAGTCTTCCGAACGGCTCTGGATGATGCGGCCTTCATGCTCGGTGATGGAGCAAAAGGTGCAGCCGCCAAAGCAGCCGCGCATGATGTTCACCGAGAAGCGGATCATCTCCCATGCGGGGATCTTGGTCGCGCCGTCGTGGCCGCCCTGCTCGTCCGCATAGCGCGGATGCGGGCTGCGCGCATACGGCAGGTCGAACACGTAGTCCATCTCCGCCGTGGTCAGCGGAATGGGCGGCGGGTTGATCCACACGTCGCGCGCGGTGGTGCCCTCGCCGTGCGCCTGCACCAGCGCGCGGGCGTTGCCGGGGTTGGTCTCCAGGTGCAGCACGCGGTTGGCGTGGGCATAGAGCACCGGGTCGGCTCGCACCTGCTCGTACGAAGGCAGGCGGATCACCGAGCGCTCGCGCGGCGCCACCTTGTGCGTGCCCTTGCCCTGCAGCGCCGGGTTGGGCACGAAGGTGATGGGCTTGATGGCGGGGTTGGCCGCATTGGCCTCGTCGGCCACGGCCTGGGCCTCGTCCTCGCGGGCACAGCTCTGGCCCTGCGCCTTGGCCTGCTCCGAGACCATGAGGTAAGGATTGATGTGCGCATCGACGCGGCCGGGCTCGTCCACGCTGGTGGAGTCGATGGCGAACCAGCCCTCGGGCGTATGGCGCTGCACGAAGGCGGTGCCGCGCACGTCGGTGATGCTGTGCACCGGCTCGCGGGCGGCCAGGCGATGCGCAATCTCGACGATGGCGCGCTCGGCATTGCCGTACAGCAGCAGGTCGCACTTGGCATCGACCACGATGGAGCGGCGTACCTTGTCCTGCCAGTAGTCGTAGTGCGCGATGCGGCGCAGGCTGCCCTCGATGCCGCCCAGCACGATCGGCACGTCGCTGTAGGCCTCGCGGCAGCGCTGCGAATACACCAGCGCCGCACGGTCGGGGCGCGCGCCGCCCACGTCGCCGGGCGTGTAGGCATCGTCGCTGCGGATCTTCCGGTCGGCGGTGTACCGGTTGATCATCGAATCCATGTTGCCGGCCGTCACGCCGAAGAACAGGTTGGGCTTGCCCAGCGCCTTGAAGGGGTCGGCGCTCTGCCAGTCGGGCTGGGCAATGATGCCCACGCGAAAGCCCTGCCCTTCGAGCAGGCGGCCGATCACGGCCATGCCGAAGCTCGGGTGGTCCACGTAGGCGTCGCCGGTCACGACGATGACGTCGCAGCTGTCCCAGCCGAGCGCATCCATTTCCGCCCGGGAGGTGGGCAGGAACTTGGCCGTGCCGAAGCGATGCGCCCAGTACTTGCGGTAGCTGGTGATCGGCTTGGCGGCGCGCGTGAAGAAGGAGACGTCGACCGGGGCGTTCATGTGGGGAGAGTGTCGTGCGTGCCTCGTGGACACGCCGTGGCGGGCAACCCTCGATTTTAGGGTTTTCCACAATGTTTGTCCTGCAAGGCCCTGCAGGCAGGGCGGTACTCGATTGGCGCCAACTACTTGTCTCAGTCAAGTAGTTGGATGACAATAGCAAGCATGAACTCGGCCGATCTGCCCGCCCCGCCCGCTGCCGCCGTCAAGGCGGTGCGCCACTTCAATCGCTTCTACACCCGGGAAATGGGCGTTCTCGACCCCTACCTGGGCACGGCCATGCCCCTGACCGAAGTCCGGGTGCTGTACGAGCTGGCCCACCGCGAGCAGCCCGTGGCCAGCGAAATCGCGCGCGACCTGGGGCTCGACGGCGGCTATCTCAGCCGCATCCTGCGGCGCTTCGAGTCGCAGGGCTGGCTCAGCCGGGCACCGCACGCGGGCGACGGGCGGCAAAGCGTGCTCGGCCTGACCCAGGCCGGCCACAACGCCTTTGCGCCGCTGCAGCAGAAGTCGCGCGACGAAGCCGCCGCGCTGCTGATGCGCCTGGCCCCGGCCGACCAGCAGCGCCTGATCCACGCCATGCAGACGGTGGAATCGCTGCTTTCGCCCTCGCCCGCCGCCGGTGCCAAGGCGCGCACCGTGGTGCTGCGCGATCCGCAACCCGGCGACATCGGCTGGGTGGTGCAGCAGCACGGCGAGATCTACGCCCGCGAGTACGGCTGGAACAGCGAATTCGAGGCCCTGGTGGCCGACATCGCGGCCAAGTTCATGCGCAACTTCCAGCCCGAGTGGGAAAAGTGCTGGATCGCCGAGCTCGACGGCGAGCGCGTGGGCGCCGTCTTCCTGGTGCGCAAGTCGACCACCACGGCGCAGCTGCGCATGCTGCTGCTGGCGCCGCGCGCACGCGGCATGGGCCTGGGCGGGCGGCTCACCGACGAATGCATCGCCTTTGCGCGCGCCAAGGGCTACAAGAAGATGGTGCTGTGGACCAACAGCTGCCTGACGGCGGCGCGCGGAATCTACGGCGCGCGCGGCTTCAAGCTGGAAAAATCGGAGCCCTACGAAGGCTTTGGCCAGAAGCTCGTGGGCGAGACCTGGTCGCTCAAGCTCTAGAACCGCGGCGCGCGGCACTCACGGTGGCGGTCGGGTCCAGCATCGGATGCTTCACCTTGGGCGGTCCGCCCTCTTCGCACAGGTCGTAGGTGGTCACGCCGTTCATCGCCGGCGTACCCAGCAGCAGTTCAGGGTGCGCCAGCGTGCGGCGCATGTCGCGCATGCCGGCTTCCCAGTGCTCTTCCACCGCGGCGCGCGAGAACTCGTAGTCCTTCGATTCGAGCTCGTAGGGCTTGTCGCGGTAGATGAGGTGGTACACGTCGATGGGCTGGTGCGTGAGCATGGCCTGCACCTGCGCCACACCGGGGTCCTTGCGCATGGCGGCCGGCAGCCTGGCGATCAGGTCCGCAATGGCCTGCTGCAGGTTCATGTTGGCGGCCATCACGTCGGTGTTCAGGCGGGTACGGCTCGAATAGGTGATGTCCTTTTGCCGCTCCATCACCTCCGAGAGGCTGGCGGGCATCAGGCCGCGGGCGCTGAACAGATCGACCTGCAGCACCACCAGGGGCTCGGTGCGCGGATGCATGTCCAGCACGTACTGCAGCGGCGTGTTGGAGACGATGCCGCCGTCCCAGTAGTCCTCCCCGTCGATGGTTACCGGTGGAAAGCCGGGCGGCAAGGCGCCCGAGGCCATGATGTGCTCGGGCCCCAGGCGCTGGTTGCGGTTGTCGAAGTACACCGAATTGCCGGTGCGCACGTTCACGGCGCCCACGCTCACGCGGATGCCGTCGTCGTTGATGCGGTCGAAATCCACCAGGCGCTCCAGCGTGCTCTTGAGCGGCGAGGTGTCGTACACGCTGGTCAGCGGCGCCGCAGCGCCCAGCAGCAAGGCCGGCGTGCGGCGCGGCTCGAAGAACCCCGGCACGCCCACCAGGGCGGCCATGGTGGCACTCCACTGGTTGAGCATTTCACGGCTGGCCAGCCAGGGCGGCAGGCGCTGGGCCGGGCCGGATGACACCAGCTCCCAGAATTCGCGCAGCCGGTCGGTGCGCTTCTCGGGTGGATTGCCGGCGATCAGTGCCGCGTTGATGGCCCCGATGGAAACGCCCGCGATCCAGTCGGGCGGGCGCTGCGTTTCGCTTGCGGCGGCATACACGCCGGCCTGGTAGGCGCCCAATGCGCCGCCACCCTGCAGCACCAGTGCTCGGTGCGCGTCATGCATGGCGGCGCGTCTTTGGGCTTGAAGATCGTTGCGAGGGCCTGGCGTCTTGTTCATGGACGCCAATTGAACCTCAAGTCAGGAGATCTCTTCCTGCGGCACGCCCAGGTCGTCGCTGCCGCTGAGCAACAGGCGATAGACCACGGCTCCGATCACGGCACCGGCGATGGGCGCCACCCAGAACAGCCACAACTGGTTGACCGCCGGCGTATCCGCAAAGAACGCGACCCCCGTGCTGCGCGCCGGGTTCACCGAGGTGTTGGTCACCGGAATGGACACCAGGTGGATGAGCGTCAGGCACAGGCCGATGGCCACGCCTGCAAAGCCTGCAGCGGCACGCTGCGCGGTGGCGCCGAGAATGACCAGCAGGAACACCGCGGTGAGCACCACCTCGGTCAGCAGCGCGGCATGCATGTTGTAGCCGCCCGGCGAGTATTCGCCCCATCCGTTGCTGGCGAAGCCGCCCGCTTGGAAGTCGACCTTGCCCGATGCGATCTGGTAGAGCACCGCCCCGGCAACCAGGGCGCCGAGCACCTGGGCCACGACGTAGCCCGCCAGTTCGCTCCAGCGAAAGCGCCCCGCCACTGCCAGGCCCACCGACACGGCCGGATTGAAGTGCCCGCCAGACACCGGCCCGAAGGCATAGGCACCCGTGAGCACCGTCAGGCCGAAGGCCAGCGAGACGCCCACGAAGCCGATGCCAAGGTCTGGAAAGGCGGCCGCCAGAACGGCAGCACCGCAGCCGCCGAACGTGAGCCAGAAAGTACCGGCGAACTCGGCCGCCCACTTCTTCAAAGTGTTGTTCATCCCTGAATTTCCTTATGAGTTGAGAAACCGCCGGGCCGGCCATCCGGCGCCAGCGGCGCGCGATTCTAGGAGGCGCAGGGATGCGTCAAGACCTGCAGTCGAACCCAGCGCGGGCGGGTGCGAAAGCCTTCACGAAATGCCGGTCTTTTGCGGCCAATCAGTTGCGAGATGTGACGGCGCCGGTGGGCCGAGCCTCGTGCTTGAGCGAGCCGTATTCGTGCGCATAGACCCAGGTGAACTCGGCCCCCAGGAGGAAGATCTGCGCCGAGTAGTACACCCACACCAGCACCACCACCAGCGAGCCCGCGGCGCCAAAGCCCGAGGCCACGCTGCTCTTGCCGATGTACAGCCCGATGAGGTGCTTGCCAATGGAAAACAGCAGCGCCGTGGCCGCCGCGCCCACCCACACGTCGCGCCACTCCACCTTCGCGCGCGGCATGAGCTTGTAGATCATGGCGAAGCCCACCACCGTGACCGCGAAGCCGAAGACGAAGTTGATGATCTGCCCCACCTGTGCCCAGGCACCGAAGATCGGCGCCCACCACTTGCCCAGCGCCGCGAAGGCCGCGCTGGCCACCAGCGACACCATGAGCAGGAAGCCGATGCCCATGATCAGCCCGAAGGACAACAGGCGCGTGCGCACCATCTTCCACACGCCGCCGTTGTGGTCCTGCGCGGGTGCGCGCCAGATGCGGTCCAGCGCGTCCTGCAGTTCGCGAAACACGGTGGTGGCGCCCAACACCAGCAGCAACAGCCCGGTGATGGTGGCCAGGATGCCCTCGGCCGGTTTGTTGACCGAGTTGAGCAGCCCCTGCACCGCCATTGCGCCCTGCTCGCCCATGAGCCCCGAAAGCTGGTCGAAGATGGCGCCGCGCGCCGCCGCCTCGCCGAACACCAGGCCAGCCACCGAGATGACGATGAGCAGCAGCGGCGCAATCGAGAACACCGTGTAGTAGGCCAGCGCCGCGCCCATGCTGGGTGCGTAGTCGTCCAGCCAGGACATGACGGCCGTGCGGCACAGGCCGAGGAGTCTGCTCGCGTTCATGGCCCCAGTTTGCAGGCAAAACGCCGCTACGGGTTAACGCGAGTTCGGGTTAACGCGCGGGGGTTAACGCTAGTTCGTCTCAACACAAGACATCGGGTTTCGCGGCCCTAGGGCCTTGGGGGGTGCTGTTTTTACGATTTCTTCGACCGCGCAGCACTCGATGCAGCCGGCACCCACAGACCGCATCAAGACACCCAAGGAGACAAGCGATGCTGCACGACCTTCCCGCCCGCCCCGAGACTGTGCATTGGGGCTACTTCGACGCCGCCCAGGCGCCTGCGCTGAAAATCAAGAGCGGGGACTTCGTCCGCGCCGAAGCCGTGACCCACCACGCCGGGGACGCGCCCGACCTGATGATGGACGACGGAGTGCGCGCCATCTTCAAGGCCATTCCCGAGCACGACCGCAACCCGGGCGTGCACATCATGACCGGCCCCATCTACGTGGAAGGCGCCAAGCCCGGCGACATGCTGGAAGTGCGCTACCTGCAGATGATCCCGCGCTTTCGCTACGGCGCCAACGCCGCCGCGCACTGGGGCCAGCTCTACGACGACTTCCAGAAAGAGCGCATCACCATCTACGAGATGGACACCGCGTCCAACACCGCGCGCGCCCTGTACGGCTTCGACTACCCCGGCAAGATGGCCGTGCCCGGCAAGATCATCGATGACCGCGAGTGCTGCCGCCAGCCGGCCCTGGCCGGCGTGCGCGTGCCGGTGCGTCCGCACCTGGGCACCGCCGGCGTGGCACCCGACGCCAAGGGCCGCGTGACCACGATCACCCCCGGCCTGCACGGCGGCAACATCGACAACTGGCGCATCGGCGCCGGCGCCACCATGTACTACCCGGTGCAGGTGGATGGCGCCCTCTTCTCCATCGGCGATCCGCACATCTCGCAGGGCGACGGCGAGATCAGCGGCACGGCCATCGAGGCGTCGCTGAACGTGATGTTCCAGATCGTGCTGCGCAAGGACTTCCACTTTCCTTCGCCGCTGCTGGAGACGCCCGATTCCTGGATCGTGCACGGCTTTCACGAGGACCTGGACCAGGCCGGCAAGAACGCCGCGCGCGACATGGTGCAGCTGCTCACCGAGCACCAGGGCCTCTCGCGCGACGACGCCTACTCGCTCATGAGCGTGGCCTCGGACTTCGGCGTCACGCAGGTGGTGGACAGCACGCAGGGCGTGCACTGCACCATCTCCCGCACCATCTTCCCGCATCGGGACGAGAAGAAATAAGAGAGAAGGAGACAGCACATGCACTACGTCTATGTCGGGCGCAACGAATGGGTTGCGCTGGTGGTGGGCCTGATCACGGGCACGCTCTACACCTGGCTGAACCTGCCGATTCCCGCGCCCAACGTGGCCGGCGGCATCTTCGCGATCCTGTTCACCTACATCGGGTACCTGATCGTGGGGGCCTTTCGCAGGACCGTGGCCTTCGGTGCGCCGCCCAGCGGGCGCTGAAGCAACACCACGCAACAACTCAGATCACTCATCCAAGAACAGTAGGAGAACGACATGGTTGAACTCGCGCTCGGAGCCACCGAGGGGCTGGCCGCCGCGGTGGGCCTGGTGACAGGCATTGTCTACACTGCAGTGCGTGCGCCCATACCGGCGCCCAACGTGCTGGGGGGCATCTTTGCCATCTTCGGCACCTTCGCCGGCTTCGTCCTGGTGGCGGCAATGCGGGGGCAGTTGCAGTTCGGTTAGCGCACGTGCATGCAAGGGGCCGCCCGGGCGGCGGTCCGCTTGCGTGCGCTAACAGGAGACGCAAGTGTCAGGAAGGCCAGAAATCCGGCAACTGTCCTTTTCGACGGAAGCCTATCCACAACAAAGCCGCGACGCCGCATGGCGCGACCAGCTCAGCGCCGCGCGGCTGCGCTGCGAAGAACTCAAGGCCGGCGATTCGCTGCACGGCGCCATCCAGTTCCGCGTGACGGCCTCGGGCATCGAGCTGGCCATCGTCGCCTCGGTACCGCAAGCGCTTTCGGTCGGTGCCCCAGGCGCGGACGGCCTGCTGATGTGCATGCTGCTCGAAGGCGAGGCCGAGCTGCGCATCGACGGCCTGAGCGAGCTGCTGGCTTCGGGGCAACTTGTGTGCGTGCCCAATGCATCGCGCTGCGAGCTGGCCATTTCCACATCGTTTCGGCTCCTGGTGGTGCACATCGCACCGGCACTGCTGGCCTCGCGAATGGACCTGGCGCCACCAGCCAACGCGCTGCGCATGCAGGGCGAAGCCAGCACGCTGCTCGCGCAGATCCTGCAGTCGGTGGCCGGCATCTTCGAGGCCGCACCGGGCGGCGATCCGCTGGTGCTGCAGCCCTTCGAAGGCATCGTCACCGAATCGCTCGCGGCCGCCATGAACGAATGCCGCCTGCAGGCCCGGCCCGACCGGCTGCAGGGCCGCGCGCTCATGTCGCGCGTGTGCGACCTGATCCAGAAGAAACTGGCCGACCCGGCCCTGAGCCTGTCGAGCGTCGCGTCGGACCTGCAGGTTTCGGGGCGCTACCTGCAAAAGCTGTTCGAGAAGTCGGGCACCAACTTCTCGGCCTACGTGCGTACCAATCGGCTGGAGCACTGCCGCGCCGACCTGGCCAACCGCCACTACGACAAGCTGTCGGTGTCCGACATCTGCTTCCGGTGGGGCTTCAACGACCCGTCGCACTTCAGCCATGCCTTTCGCGAGCAGTTCGGCATGCCGCCCAGCGCCTACCGCGACCGCTCGGCACAAACACAGGCCAAGGACCCGGCGCGCAAGATCTCGCGCGGCCTGCCGGCAGGGGTGAAGCCGGCCGGACCAGGTGCGGCGGTGGCTTTCGGGCACGGCAGCGCTGCCTCGGCCGTATCGACCAGCCATCCGCGCTTCGACAACCTCAAGGACGCCAGCATCCTGGGTGCGCGCCACCACTGGGTACACGCTACCGACAAGACGGTGCACTGGGGCTACCTCAGCCGCAACCTGCCGCCGGTGCTCACCGTCGAGTCGCACGACTACGTGACCATCGAGACGCTGACCCAGCATGCTGCCGACGACTGGGAGCGCATGATCGAAGGCGATGCGGGTGCCGAAAGCGTCTTTCACTGGACGGCGCAACGCAAGAACGTCGACCGGCGCGGCGCCGGCCCCATCGACGCCTCCATCTACGGACGCGGCGCCGGCGAAGGCTTCGGCGTGCACATCTGCACCGGCCCCATCGCGGTGCGCGGCGCCATGCCCGGCGACGTGCTGGAGTTGCGCATCCTCGACATCCAGACCCGCCCCTGCGCCAACCCGCGCTACCCGGGCAAGGCCTACGGCAGCAATGCGGCCACCTGGTGGGGCTTTCACTTTCGCGACCTGGTGACCGAGCCGCGCGAGCGCGAGGTGGTGACCATCTTCGAGATCGACTGCGAGCGTGCCGACGGCACCGCGCGCGCGCTCTACAACTTCCGCTGGACGCCGCAGCGCGACCCCTTCGGCGTGGTGCACAACACCATCGACTACCCCGGCGTGCCGGTCGACCACAGCACCATCGAGAAGAACCACGAGGTGCTGCGCGACGTTCGCATTCCCATTCGCCCGCATTTCGGCGTGATCGCGGTGGCGCCCGACCAGGACGGGCTGGTGGACTCCATTCCGCCCTCGACCTTTGCCGGCAACCTGGACAACTGGCGCATCACGCGCGGCGCCAGCGTGTTCCTGCGGGTGGCGGTGCCCGGCGGGCTGCTGTCCATCGGCGACCCGCATGCCTCGCAGGGCGACTCCGAGCTGTGCGGCACGGCGATCGAATGCTCGCTGACGGGCGACTTCCAGCTCATCCTGCACCCGCGCGACAAGATCGCGCCGGGCGCGGCCTTTGCCGACCTGAGCTACCCGCTGGTGGAAACGCCGGACGAATGGATCCTGCACGGCTTCAGCCTGCCCAACCACCTGACCGAGCTGGGGCAGAAGGCGCAGAGCCAGATCTACATGAAGTCCACGCTGGACGACGCCATGCGCGACGCCTTCAGGAAAGCGCGCCGCTTCCTCATGGCCGTGAAAGGGCTGAGCGAGGACGAGGCGGTCACGCTGATCTCGGTGGCCGTGGACTTCGGCATCACCCAGGTGGTCAACGGCAACTGGGGTGTGCACGCCATCATCCGCAAGTCGCTGTTCACCAAGCCATGAAGGCCGGGCCGGCCGGGCAGGACAGCCTGCCGATGCTCCTGCTGCTGTGCCTGGCCGCAGGCCACGTGGACGTGACCGGCTACCTGCAGCAGAAGGTGTTCGCGGCCAACATGACCGGAAACACCGTGCTCGCAGTGATGTCCCTGGCGACGCGCGACTGGAGCGGCGCCATCGAGCGCGGCTCCACCCTGCTGGCCTTCTTCGCCGGCGCGGCGGCAAGTGCACTGCTGATGCGATGGCGGCACGGCCAGTCCGGGCGGCTGTCGCTGTGGGTGGAAGTGGCGCTTCTGGCAACGGCCTGCGTGCTCGATCCGGCACGGCCCGCGTGGCTGGGCCTGGTCATTGCGGCCATGGGCATCCAGGCCACGGTGCTGGTGCGCCACGGCCAGACGTCGGTCAGCACGGTGGTCGTGACCAATACGATCGCCCGGCTCGCACCGCTGATGGTGGCCGGCCTCGGGGGCGCTGCCGCGCAACGGCGATCCGAGGCGGGCCTGCTGGGGCTGAGCTGGGCCGCCTACGCGGCCGGCGCCTTGGCCGGCGCACTGTCGGCGCCGCTGGGCAACTGGGCGCTGGTGCCAGGTGCGGCCATGGTGCTGGTCGCGACGCTGATGCCCCGGCGCTGAAGCGGCCGCAATGCATCGGCATGCCTGCAGACGCACCGGCCGCCCTCTATGATCGGCACATGCCTGCCTTGTCCGCCGACCCACAGCCCGAGGCCCGGGCCCGTCCCCAATCCGTCGGCGAGATCTTCCGCACCTTCACCTGGATCGCCATGCAGGGCTTCGGCGGCGTGCTGGCCATCATCCAGCGCGCGCTGGTCGAGGACAAGCGCTGGCTCACCGCCGACGAGTTCGTCGAGGAGTGGGCCGTGGCCCAGGTGCTGCCCGGCCCGAACGTGATCAACCTGGCCCTGATGCTGGGCGACCGCTACTTCGGCCTGCGCGGTGCGATGGCGGCGCTGGCCGGGATGCTGGTCATTCCCACGCTCCTGATCATCGTGCTCGCGCTGGTCTACGCACAGTTGGCCAGCCACCCGCAGGTGGCCGGCGCGCTGCGCGGCATGGGCGCGGTGGCAGCCGGCCTCATTGCCGCCACCGGCATGAAGCTGGTGCCCACGCTGCGCCGGCACCCTCTGGGCCTGCGCGTGTGCCTGGTGATCGTGGCGCTGGTGTTCTGCACCATTGCGTTGCTGCGCTGGCCGCTGGTGGCGGTACTCGCTCTGTTTGGTGGCGTGAGCTGCGTGTGGACGTGGCGCAGGATTGCGCCATGAGCATCCACATGGCCGCATCCGACTGGCTGGCGCTGCTGCTTCAGTTCATGTTCCTCTCGCTCATTTCCATCAGCGGGGCCATCACCACGGTGCCCGACATGCACCGCTACCTGGTGGCGCAGCAGGGCTGGCTCACCGATGCGCAGTTCACCTCGTCGGTGGCCATTGCGCAGGCGGCGCCAGGACCCAACGTGCTGTTCGTGGCGCTGATGGGCTGGAACGTGGGCATCAACGCCGCCGGCGGCATGGAAGCGGGCATGCGCGCCTGGCCGCTGGGCCTGGCGGGCTTGCTGGTGACGCTGATCGGCATCATGCTGCCCAGCACCACCCTGACCTACTTCGCCACCCGCTGGGGCCACCGCAACCGCGAACGGCGCGGCGTACGGGCCTTCAAGCAAGGCATGGCCCCGGTGGTGATCGGCCTGCTGGGGGCCACCGCCTGGGTGCTGGCCGCGGGCAACGCAGAGGCCAGCAATTCCGCCCCCTGGCACCTGTGGCTGCTCACGGCCGCGGCGGCCGTGGTGGTGTGGCGAACGCGCATCCACCTGCTGTGGTTGCTTGGCGCCGGCGCACTGCTAGGCGGCCTGGGCATCGTCTGAGCGCCTGCGAAATGGAACAAACTGGACATCGAGCAAGGAGCTATTGATTCATGGACATGCGACCCCTGGGCCGATCGGGCCTCCAAGTCTCTCCGCTGTGCTTCGGCGGCAACGTGTTCGGCTGGACGGTCGACGAGGCACTGAGCTTCCGGATGCTCGACGCCTGGCTCGACGCGGGCTTCAATTTCGTGGACACGGCCGATGTGTATTCGCGCTGGGTACCCGGCCACACCGGCGGCGAATCGGAAACCGTCATCGGCAAGTGGCTGCGCCAGAGCGGCAAGCGCAACCGCGTGGTACTGGCCACCAAGGTGGGCAAGCCCATGGGCGAAGGCAAGGTGGGGCTGTCGCCGGCCTACATCCGCGAGGCGGTCGATGCCTCGCTGCGCCGGCTCAAGGCAGACCACATCGACCTGTACCAGTCGCATGACGACGACGCGTCCGTGCCGCTGGAAGACACGTTGGGCGCCTTTGCCGACCTGATCAAGGTGGGCAAGGTGCGGGCCATCGGCGCCTCCAACTACACCGCGCCCCGCTTGGCGCAGGCGCTGGAAGTGTCCAGGCGCGCCAAGCTGCCGCGCTACGAATGCCTGCAGCCGCTGTACAACCTGTACGACCGGGCCGCCTACGAGGCCGAGCTGGAGCCGCTGTGCGTGCGCGAAGGCCTGGGCGTCATCAACTTCTACGCCCTGGCCTCGGGCTTTCTGACGGGCAAGTACCGCAGCGCGGCAGACGCCGCCAAGAGCCCGCGCGGCGGCGGCGCCACCGAGAAGTACCTCAACCCGCGCGGCCTGCGCATCCTGGACGCGTTGGACAAGGTGGCCAAGCAGTACGGCAGCACGCCCGGGCAGATCGCCATTGCCTGGCAGGTGGCGCGCCCCTCCATTACCGCGCCCATTGCCAGCGCCACCTCGGTGGGCCAGCTCAACGAGCTGATGGCCGCCGCGCAGTTGCAGCTGGATGCCGGCACCATCGCGGCGCTGGATGCATCGAGCGCCGAAACGCAAGGCGCCTGACGCGGGCCGCGGCGATGACGAGCAGCACGCCCGACCCGCTGGCCGCGCCCGGCCTCGAACACTTTGCCGACCTGCAGGTGGACGTCGGCACGCCGCAGGTGCTGGGCCAGGGCCCGCAGGGGCTGCGCCGCGTGGTGCCCATCCTGGGCGGCAGCGCGCGGGGCAACGGGTGGAGCGCCCGCGTGCTGCCCGGCGGCAGCGACTTCCAGTGGATCGTGAGCGACACGCTGTCGCACCTGGACGCGCGCTACGGCCTGGAGACCGATGCAGGCGACCTGCTCTACGTGCACAACCGCGCCCTGCGCGCCGCTGCGCCCGAGGTCATGGCCAGGCTGCTGCGCGGCGAACCGGTGGAGCCGGCCAGCATCTACTTTCGCTGCAGCCCCAGCCTTGAAACATCGAGCGCGGCGCTGGGGTGGGTGAACGAACGCATGTTCGTGGGCGCCGGCGTGCGGCACCCGGCCCAGGTGGTGATGCGCTTCTTTACCCTGCTTTGACGACGCCTGCGGTGCGCTGGCGCAGCGCCTCGTAGAGGCACACGCCGCTGGCCACCGAGACGTTCAGGCTTTCCACCGCCCCGGCCATCGGGATGCTGATGAGCTCGTCGCAGCGCTTGCGCGTGAGTTGGCGCATGCCGGTGCCTTCGGCGCCCAGCACCAGTGCCACGGGGCGCTTGAGGTCGGCCTGGTAGAGCGTGCCGGGCGCATCGTCGCTGGTGCCCACGCACCAGATGTTGCGCTCCTGCAGCTCGCCCAGCGTGCGCGCCAGGTTGGTCACCATGAAATACGGCACGGTCTCGGCCGCGCCGCTGGCCACCTTGGCCACGGTGGCGTTGATGCCGGCCGCGTGGTCCTTGGGTGCGATGACCGCATGGGCACCGGCGCCGTCCGCCACACGCAGGCATGCGCCCAGGTTGTGCGGATCGGTCACGCCGTCGAGTACCAGCAGCAAGGGGGCAATGCCGGCTTCTTCGAGCGATTCGAGCAGCTCGTCGAGCGAGCGCGCCTGGGCCACCGGATTCACCCGCGCGGCCACGCCCTGGTGGCCGTGGCTGCCGGCCAGCTTGGCCAGGCGCAGGCCGTCGGCCTCGATCAGCCGCACGCCGGCCTCTTGGGCGCGCGCCATGAACTGCTTCATGCGCGCATCGCGCCGGCTCGCGTCGAACATTACCTCGATCACCGATTCGGGTGCCGTCTTGATGCGCACGCCGACGGCGTGGAAGCCGAAAATCACTTTGGGGGAAGACATCCCCCGATTATCAAGGCCCCCCGGCTTTTCACTTCGCAACGCGCCGTGTAACTCCATCCCCCGAGGGCGAGACCCGCCTGAGGCCCCCTCGATGCGGGGCTGGTGTGCGCGAGTACCTCGCTATACCTCGATCTCGTCGCTTGTCACCACGCGCCCGGCCTCGATGGTCACGCGGTGCTCGCACTGCGCTGCAATGCTGCGGTCGTGCGTGACCAGCACGAGCGTGGTGCCCAGTTCGCGGTTGAGGTCGAACATGAGCCGCATGACCTGCTCGCCGGTGGCGAAGTCCAGGCTGCCCGTGGGCTCGTCGGCCAGCAGCAGCGCCGGCTGCACCACGAAGGCCCGGGCCAGCGCCACGCGCTGCTGCTCGCCGCCCGACAGCACCTTGGGGTAGTGGGCCAGGCGCTGGCCCAGGCCCACGCGGCCGAGCATGTCGGCGGCGGTCTTGCGGGCATCCTTGCGGCCGGCCAGCTCCAGCGGCAGCATCACGTTTTCAAGCGCGGTGAGGTTGCCCAGCAGCTGGAAGCTCTGGAACACGAAGCCGACCTTCTGCGCACGCAGGGCGGCCCGCTCGTCCTCGTTGATGGCGAACAGGTCCTGCCCCGCCAGGCGAACGGTGCCGCGCGTGGGCGTGTCCAGGCCGGCAATGATCGACAGCAGCGTGCTCTTGCCCGAGCCGGAGGCGCCGACGATGGCGGCCGTCTGGCGGGCGCCGAGGGTGAAGTGGATGTCCTGCAGAATGTCCAGGGTGCCGGTGGAATCGGAAACCGACTTGAAAACATGCTCGACGGCCACAATTGCGTCGTCGTTCGAACGCACAGCGACAGAAGGATTTGGCGACATGAATGTTCTTGGGCTGAAGGTGCAACGCCGCGACTTTATCGTGGCCGGCGCCATGGCCGCCTTGTTGGCGGGGTTACCCCTTCCATCGAGCGCGCAGCAACCGGCCGGCAAGCGCGGGGCCGTGATCCTGGTGGTGGGCGATTCGATCAGCGCCGAATACGGCCTCAAGCGCGGTGAGGGCTGGGTGCCCCTGATGCAAAAGCGCATTGCTGACGAGCGCATCGCGGCCACGGTGGTCAATGCGAGCATCAGCGGCGACACCACCTCGGGCGGCCGCTCGCGCCTGCCGGCGCTGCTGGCGCAGCACAAGCCCACGCTCGTGATCCTGGAGCTGGGCGCCAACGACGCGCTGCGCGGGCTGCCGCTCAAGAGCACCGAGGACAACCTCAACGAAATGACCCGCGCCGCCCAGGCGGCAGGGGCCAAGGTATTGCTGCTGGGCATGCAGGTACCGCCCAACTACGGCGGCGACTACACCCGCAAGTTCGAGGCCGTGTTCAAGACGGTGGCCGCCGACAACAAGACGGCACTGGTGCCATTCCTGCTCAAGGGTGTGGCGGATGCGCAGGAAGCGCCGGCGCTGTTCCAGGCCGACCGCATCCATCCTGCCGCTGTGGCGCAGCCGAGGATGCTGGACAACGTCTGGCCGGAGCTCAAGAAGCTCCTTTGAGCGCCGGCAAGCTCATCCATTCTTGGTGGGAGCTTCCGGAACAGTGGGTGGATCGTGCTCCAGCGAAGCCACGTCGGTCTCGGGGTCGTCCGGTGCCAGCCCGGGGCTGCTGATGCCAAGCTTGCGATCTGCCTTGGCACGCAGCTTGTCTTCCTTCTTCCTCTTCTTGGCAAGCTCCTTCTGGCGCTTCTCATAGCCGTAATTTGGTGTAGCCACAGCATCTCCTTGATATTCCCATTGCGGGCGACGGCGTAACCACAATGTAAGCGATACGGTTCATGGTCAGTTCGTTTGCGCGACCGTACGCGGGTCAATCTGCCTCGGAAATCGTGGCCAGGGCCTGCTCCAGGTCGGTCTGCAGGTCTTCCACCGCTTCCAGGCCGATCGAAAAGCGCACCAGGGTGCCCTTGTACGGCCACGGCGCGACCTTGGGGTCGCGCATGAGGCCGATGTCGTAGGGCACGACCAGGCTGACCGGCCCGCCCCACGAGTAGCCCAGCTTGAACAGGCGCAGCGCATCGCAGAAGGCATCGACCTGCTCGGTGCCATAGCGCTCGTCGAACACCACCGAAAAAAGGCCCGCCGCCGCGCCGTCGGCGCCGCACAGGACGCGCCAATGCTCGTGGCCGGGCGAGCCTTCCAGCGCGGGATGCAGCACCTGGGCGATCTCGTCGCGCCGCGACAGCCAGCTTGCCAGCACCCGGGCGCATTCGTCGTGTGCCCGGTAGCGCAGGGCAATGCTGGGCAGCGAGCGCATCACCTCCTGAACGTCGTCCACGCCCACGCCCAGGCCCAGGCGCATGTGGGTGAGCTTGAGCTTCAGGTGCAGGGCCGGGTCTTTGGTGACCACGCTGCCCATGAGCACGTCCCCGCCCCCGCTGGGGTACTTGGTCAGGGCCTGGGCCGAGATGTCGACGCCCTCCCCGTCGCCTTCCAGGTCGAAGGGGTTGAAGGCCAGGCCGGTGCCCCAGGTGTTGTCCAGCGCGCTGACCACGCCGCGCGCACGACACAGGCGCACCAGCTCGGGCAGGTCGGGGAACTCCATGGTCACCGAACCCGGCGCCTCGAGCCAGACCAGCCGGGTCCTGTCGCTCATCTTGGCCGCCAGGTCGCGCGGATTCATCGGGTCGTACAGGCGGTGCGTGATGCCGAAGTTGGCCAGCTCGCCGGCGGCCAGCGCCTTGTTGGGGCCGTAGACGTTGTCGGGCATCAGCACCTCGTCGCCTGTCTTGAGCAGGGCAAGCGACACCAGCGAGATGGCGGCCAGCCCGCTGGGCGCCAGCAGGCATTCGGTGCCGCCTTCGAGCGAGGCCAGTCGCTCTTCCAGCATGAAGGTGGTGGGCGTGCCGTGCAGTCCGTAGGTGTAGCCGGCCTTGCTGCGCCAATCGCGGGCACGCATGGCGGCCACGTCGGCAAAGAAAACGGTCGAGGCCTTGTAGACCCCCGGCTGCGGTGCCCCGAAACGCTCTGGCGGCGTATAGGGGTGGTGAATCAGGTCGGTGATGGGCTTGCTCATGACCCGATGCTAGCTCGCGCGCAGAATCGGGGGCATGCAGCTCCTGCGTTCGCCCGCCCGGCTGGCCCGGCTGCGCCCCTTCGTGCAGGCGCTGTGGGCCAGCGAGCCCGGCCCCGGCAGGCTGGCCACGCCCGGTGCGCGCGAGCATGTGCTGCCCACGGGTGCAATGCACCTGGTCTTTCGCCTCACGGGGCCGCCGCTGCGCCTGTTCGCTGGCGAACAAGACCTCCAGGGCTACAGCGCGGGTGGCCATGCCCTGGTGGGCGGACCACGCGAGCGCTTCTACATCCGTGACATGTCGCAACCCTGTGCTTCGGTCGGCGTGCTGCTGCGCCCGGGTGCGGCCTTGCCGCTCGTTGGGGCGCCGGCAGATGCCCTGGCAGGCCGGCACACGTCGCTGGACGACCTTTGGGGCCCACGCGCAGGCCTGGCGCTGGAACGCCTGCAAGAAGTCGCCGGCCTGAATGCCCGGCTCGACCTGTTCGAGTCGCTGCTGCTCGAGCGGCTGGCGGACAGCTTCCACGGCCTTCACCCCGCGGTTGCGCAGGCACTGGACCCGCTGTGCATGGGTACGCAGCGAGTGCGCGAGCTGGCCACGCGAAGCGGCTACAGCCACCGGCGCTTCATCGACCTCTTTCGCGCGGCGACCGGCCTGGCACCCAAGGCCTACGAACGCGTGCACCGCTTGGGCCGGGTGCTCGACCTGGCAGCCGCCGACGCGCAACGCGGCTGGGCCGACATTGCCGATGAAGCCGGATTTGCCGACCAGTCGCATCTCACCCGTGAGTTCGGCGACATTGCCGGCCTGTCGCCGCAAGCCTGGCGACGGGCGGCTGACGCCGCAGCACCGCGGCACGTGCCCCGCTGACGGCGCTTCAATTTTCTGCAAGACCCGCGCGCCTGCGCTTGTCGACAATGGGCGCATCACCGACTACGACCAAGAGGACCCGAGACATGGCGACCAAGGAGATGTACCCCTACATTTGCGTCCACGACGGCCAGGCCGCCGTCGAGTTCTACACGCGCGTGTTCGGCATGACCGAGAAATTCCGGCTCACCGAACCGGGCGGCCGGCTCGGCCACGTCGAACTGGACTTCGGCGGCAGCACGTTGATGGTGTGCGAGGAGTTTCCGGAATACGGCATCCGCAGCCCCAGGTCCGTGGGCGGCACCAGCGTGACCATCCACCTGCACGTGGACGATGCGGACGCCGTCGTGGAGCGCGCGCTGGCCGAGGGGGCCACCATCCACATGCCCCTGGCCAATCATTTCTATGGCGAGCGCTCGGGCAGCTTCTTCGACCCCTTCGGCCATCGCTGGAACGTGGGCCACCACATCGAGGACGTCACGCCGCAGGAGATGCAGCGCCGCTACGACGAAAACCCCGACTGCTGATCCGAACGCGCAAAGAAAAAGCGCGGACCTGCCGCGCTTTGGGGGTTCAACGAGCGGGGCGCCGGGCGCCCGCCACCGTCAGACCGACCACTTCTCGATCAGCTTCTGCGGACGCAGGTTGTCGTAGTGCTCGAAGGGCTGGTGGATCCACGGGTTGGTCGGCAGGAATTCCACCGAGTAGTCGGCCGTGAAGTTCGACAGGCCCTTGGTCCACAGCACCGCGGAACGCAGTTCGGTAATGGGCTTGTACTTGGTACGCAGCAGATCGACCACCGCGTTGAGCGTGTGGCCCGAGTCGGCCAGGTCGTCCACCAGCAGCACGCGCCCTGCGATCTCGCCCTTGGGGGTGGTGATGTAGTGGGCGATGTCGAGGTGGCCCTGCACCGTGCCGGCCTCGGCGCGGTACGAGCTGGTGGACATGATGGCCAGCGGCTTGTCGAAGATGCGCGAAAGCACGTCGCCCGGGCGCATGCCGCCGCGGGCCAGGCACAGGATGTTGTCGAACTCCCAGCCCGACTGGTGCACCTTGATCGCCAGCTTCTCGATCAGGTTGTGGTATTCGTCGTAGCTAACGTAGAGGTGCTTGCCGTCTTCGGTCAACATGTTGGTGGGGCTCCGGGTGGTGGTTGTGAGCGAAGTTTTTTTATGAAGAATCAGTCTGCCAGGAACGGGTGGCGCATCATGATGGTGTGATCCCGGTCCGGGCTGGTGGACACCACGTGGATCGGAACACCGGTCACCTGCTCGATGCGCTGCAGGTACAGGCGGGCGTTCACCGGCAGCTTCTCGAATTGCGTGACGCCCACGGTGCTGTCGCTCCAGCCTTCGAGCGTTTCGTACACGGGCGTGCAACGCTCGATCTCGTCGGCGCCCATGGGCAGGATGTCGGTGTATTCGCCGTCGAGCATGTAGCCGGTGCACAGCTGCAGCTCCTTCAGGCCGTCCAGCACGTCCAGCTTGGTGATGCACAGGCCCGACAGGCCGTTGACCTGCGCCGAGCGCTTGAGCAGCGCCGCATCGAACCAGCCGCAGCGACGGCTGCGACCGGTGGTCACGCCGCGCTCGGCACCCACGGTGCTCAGGTGGTAGCCCACGGTACCGGGCGTTGCCCAGTCCAGCTCAGTGGGGAACGGACCGCCGCCCACACGGGTGCAGTACGCCTTGGTGATGCCCAGCACGTAGTGCAGCAGGCTCGGGCCCACGCCAGCACCGGCGGCCGCATTGCCGGCCACGCAGTTGCTGGAGGTGACGTAGGGGTAGGTACCGTGGTCCACGTCCAGCAGCGTGCCCTGCGCGCCTTCGAACAGCAGGTTCTCGCCGTTGCGGTGCGCTTCGTTGAGCTCGCGCGAAACGTCGGCCACCATGGGCAGCACGACTTCGGCGTGGCGCATGGCTTCGTTGTAGATGGTGTCGAAGTCCAGCGCCTCTGCACCCAGCACTTCGACCAGCACGTGGTTGTGCAGATCGAGCAGCACGCGCAACTTGGCGGCAAAGCGCTCGGGGTGCTTGAGGTCTTGAACGCGCAGCGCACGGCGGGCGATCTTGTCTTCGTAGGCCGGGCCGATGCCGCGGCCGGTGGTGCCGATCTTCTCGATGCCACCCTTTTCGCGGTAGGCCTCGCGGGCCACGTCCAACGCGGCGTGGAAAGGCAGGATCAGCGGGCAGGCCTCGCTGATGCGCAGGCGCGAACGCACCTCGACGCCAGCCTTTTCAAGGCCTTCCATCTCTTCGATGAGCTTGGCCGCCGACAGCACCACGCCGTTGCCGATGTAGCACTTGACGCCCGGACGCATGATGCCGCTGGGGATCAGGTGCAGCGCGGTCTTCACGCCGTTGATGACCAGCGTGTGGCCCGCGTTGTGGCCGCCCTGGAAGCGGACCACGCCCTGGGCGCTCTCGGTCAGCCAGTCGACCAGCTTGCCCTTGCCCTCGTCGCCCCACTGGGTGCCGACGACGACCACGTTTCTTCCGGTGGTTGCGCTCATGTTCATTCCAATTGCTTTGCTGTTCAGATGGGTTTCACACTCCATTGGCCGCCCTGCTCCACGAGCTCTCGGTCGCAATGGAATTCGTCGATTTCGCTGTCGTGGCCGGGCAGCACGCACACCACGGTCTCGCCCTTGGCGCGCAAGGCGGCAATGGCGTCGCGCAGGCCTGCGGCGTCGCGCCACGGCGCGCGGATGGCCGCGCGCAGCGGACGGGCCGGCAGCACGCCGACCAGTTCGCGGACATCAAGGCTGAAGCCGACGGCGGGACGGTTGCGGCCGAACACGGCGCCTACTTCGTCATAGCGGCCGCCGCGTACCAGTGCGTCAGCCGCACCGGGCACGTAGATGCCGAAGCGGATGCCGCTGTAGTAGGCATAGCCGCGCATGTCGGCCAGGTCGAAGCTGATGTTGGCGCCTTCGAGGTAGCGCGCCACCAGGCGCAGCTGGGCCAGCGACTCTTCGATGCCGGGAACGCCGGCCAGGGCCTTCTGTGCCTCGTCCAGCACCTTGGCATCGCCAAAGAGCTGAACCAGCGCCTGCAAACCGTTGCGCGACGTGGCGGGGAAGTCCTTGGTCAGCTCGCGCAGGCTGCTCGCGTCCTTGGCTGCCAGGGCCGCATGCACGCGGGCCACCACGGCTGCGTCGGAGGTGGCGCCGGCCAGCAGCGCGCGCTCGATGCGTGCGTCGGCCAGGTCGACCACGGCGCCCTCGCGCACGCCAGCGGCATGCAGGCAATCGAGCGCAAGCCGCAGGTTTTCGATGTCGGCCTCGATGCCGGCGTGTCCATAGATTTCGGCGCCGAACTGCAGCGGCTCGCGGGTGGCGTGCGGGCGGTCGGGCCGCGCATGCAGCACCGGGCCGCAGTAGCACAGGCGTGCCACGCCCTTGCGATTGAGCAGGTGCGCGTCGATGCGGGCAACTTGCGGCGTGGTGTCGGCGCGCAGGCCCATGGAGCGGCCCGACAGCTGGTCGACCAGCTTGAAGGTGAGCAGGTCGAGCGCCTCGCCAGTGCCCGACAGCAGCGACTCCAGGTGCTCCAGCAGCGGCGGCATCACCAGCTCGAAGCCGTAGCTGCGTGCGGTGTCCAGGAGTTGGCGTCGGAGTTCCTCGATGTGGCGTGCCTCCGAGGGCAGCACATCGGCAATGTGATCCGGGAGGACCCAGGCAGACATGTCAGGGGCGAAGGAACGAAAGTTCCAGGCTGTTAAAACAGGGATTTTACAGGCCCCGTTACACCCACCTCATCCAACGAGCCAAAGAAGCAGCAATCCGATGGCGATGCTGCACAGTCCGAAGAAGCGCAGTTGCCCGTCGCGCAGTTGCAGCAACTGGGCAAAGCCGCGGCGCCAGGTGCCTGGCGACAGGAAGGGAAGCAGGCCTTCGATGACCAGGACCAGGGCGAGCGCGCTCCAGAAGACTTCGCTGCTCACGCGCCACCCGCCACTGGTCTGTCGCTGTTGATCCTGCGCGGATCAGCGGCGCGGGGCAGCCGCACCGGAGCCCTGCATTGCACGGAAGAAGTCGCTGCTCGAGGGGTCGAGCACCATCACGTCGCCCTTCTTGTTGAAGCTCTGCTTGTAGGCCTCGAGGCTGCGATAGAACTGCGCGAACTGCGGGTCGCGGCCAAAGGCCTCTGCGTAGATGCCGGCGGCCTGGGCGTCGCCCTGGCCCTTGATCGCCTGCGCATCGCGGTAGGCGTTGGCCACGATCACCTCGCGCTGGCGGTCGGCGTCGGCGCGGATCTTCTCGCCCTCGGCGATACCGGTGGAGCGCAGTTCGTTGGCCACGCGCTTGCGCTCAGCCTCCATGCGGCGGTAGACCGATTCGGTGATGGCCTCGACATAGTCCACGCGGGTGATGCGCACGTCCACCACGTCGACGCCCCAGGGCTTGGCGCCCTTGACCACTTCCAGCACCTCGCGCTGCACGTCGGCCATGAGCGCTTCGCGGCGCACCGAGATCAGGTCGCGCACGGTGCGCTTGTTGATGTTCTCCTGGAAGGCGTTGCGGATCACCCGGTTGAGCTGGTTGGCGCCCGCGTTCTCGTCCAGGCCGACGTTGCGGATGTAGGCCTGCGGATCGGTGATGCGCCAGCGCACGTACCAGTCGATGACCACGCGCTGCTTCTCGGCAGTGAGCATGGGCTCGGGGTCGACGCTGGCCAGCGTGAGCAGGCGCTTGTCGATGTACGAGACGTTCTGGAAGGGCGGAGGCAGCTTCCAGTTGAGGCCGGGCTCGGTAATGACTTCCTTGATCTGGCCCAGCGCGTAGACCACGCCGAACTGGCGCTGGTCGACAACGAAGAGGGTCGAGCTCAGCACCACCAGGGCGATGAGGAACGACGTAGCGATGAATCCGATTCTGTTCATGTCAGGCTTTTCTTCTTCTGATGCTGCGGGCCTTCAGCGCACGTCCCGGTCGCGCGAGCGGCCGTCGCGGGCGCGCGAGTCGCCGCCCGGGCTCACCAGCGACGACTGGGGCGGCGTGGTGCCGGCCACGCTGGCCGGCGGCGCATCGGCCGGCGCGCCCACGCTGGCGGACTGGCCGCTCATCTGCATCAGCTTGTCCAGCGGCAGGTACAGCAGGTTGGAGCCTTGCTTGGAATCGACCAGCACCTTGGTCGTGTTGCTGTAGATCTGCTGCATGGCGTCCACGTACATGCGGTCACGCGTGACCTGCGGCGCCTTCTGGTACTCGGCCAGCACCTGGCCGAAACGTTGGCCGTCACCCTGGGCCTGCGCCACGATGCGGGCCTTGTAGGCTTCGGACTCTTCCTTCAGGCGCGATGCGGTACCCGTGGCGCGCGGCACCACGTCGTTCGCATAGGCCTGGGCTTCGTTCTTGGCGCGCTCGCGCTCCTGGCCGGCCTTGAGCACGTCGTCGAAGGCCGCCTGCACCTGCTCGGGCGGACGCACGCCGCCTTGCTGCAGGTTGATGCCCACCACTTCCACGCCCACCTTGTAGCGGTCGAGGATGGTCTGCATGAGGGTGCGCACGCGCGGGGCGATCTGGTCGCGCTCCTCGGCCAGGGCTGCGTCCATCTTCATCTTGCCCACCACTTCGCGCACGGCCGTCTCGGCCACCTGGATCACGGCATCGGCGGGCGCCTTGCTCTCGTACAGGTAGGCACGGGCGTCGCTCAGGCGGTACTGCACGGCGAACTTGATCTCGACGATGTTCTCGTCTTCGGTCAGCATGGCCGATTCGCGCAGGCCGGTGGAGCGCACGATGGAGTCGCGCCCCACGTCGGCCGAACGGATCTGCGTGACCACCACCATCTCGTGGCGCTGGATGGGATACGGCAGGCGCCAGTTGAAGCCCGCGCCCACGGTCGACTTGTAGCGGCCGAACTGGGTAATGACCGCCTGCGAGCCTTCCTGCACGATGAAGAAGCCGGTGCCCAGCCAGATCAGCAGGGCCACCACGGCCACCAGGCCCAGTCCGAAACCAGCGTTCTTCATGTCGGGCTTGTAGTTGCTGCCACCGCCGTTGCCGCCGTTGCCGCCCATGGGCGACTGGCCGCCGCCCTTGCCGCCAAACAGGCCGCCGAGCTTGCGGTTGAAATCACGCCAGAGTTCGTCCAGGTCGGGTGGGCCCTGGTTCGGACCCTGGCCACGAGGGCGTTCCGGCGGTGCGGGCGGGCGGCCCGATGGCTCATCGGGTCGCTGGCCGTTGGGACGATCGCCTTCGGATCCTCCATCCTCACCGCGCCCCCAGCGGCCATCGTTCAGATTGAACATGCCGCGGAATCGACTCCACAGTGGCTTTGCAATCATTCGCTTTCTTTTCTTCTCATGGAAATTCAGTGGCGCCGATTGTGCCAATCAATGCACGGCTCCATGCAAAGGCGCAGCGTCCGCAAGGGACATCGCCAGCACGCTGGCCTGGGCGCGGCGCGCCAGATCCTCGCGCAGGGCCGGCAGCCCCTCGCCGGTGCGAGCGCTGAGGAACACGCGGTCGACCTGGATGCCGTCGACTTCCACCGTGTCCGCCAGGCGCAGCGGCCGCTGCGATGCGTCGATGGCGTCGAGCTTGTTGAACACCAGCAGTTGCGGGATGCCGTCGGCGCCGATTTCCTGCAGCACGTTCTGCACCTCGGCCATCTGCTCGGGATGATGGGGGTTGGAGGCGTCCACCACGTGCAGCAGCAAGTCGGCGTCTACCGCCTCCTGCAGGGTGGCCTTGAAGGCATCGACCAGCCCGTGCGGCAGCTCGCGGATGAAACCCACGGTGTCGGAGATGGAGGCCTGCCCTGCCCCCTCGCCCAGGTAGAGGTGGCGGGTGGTGGTGTCCAGCGTGGCAAAGAGCTGATCGGCCGCATAGGCCCGCGCCTTGACCATCGCGTTGAACAGCGAGGACTTGCCGGCGTTGGTGTAGCCCACCAGCGAGATCTTGAACGCGCCGCGCCGCTCGCGCTGGCGGCGCTGCGTGCCGCGCTGGCGCTGCACCTTGGCCAGGCGCTCGCGGGTGCGCTTGATGGCCTCGCCGATCATTCGGCGGTCCAGCTCGATCTGGGTTTCGCCAGGGCCGCCGCGGGTGCCGATGCCGCCGCGCTGGCGCTCCAGGTGGGACCACCGGCGCACGAGGCGGGTGCTCAGGTACTGCAGGCGCGCCAGCTCGACCTGCAACTTGCCCTCGTGGCTTCTCGCGCGCTGCGCGAAGATTTCCAGGATGAGGAAGGTGCGGTCGTAGACGGCCAGCCCAATGGCGCGCTCGAGATTGCGCTGCTGGGCAGGGCTCAGGGCCTGGTCGAAGATGACTTCGCTGGCCCCATGCATTTGCGCCAGCTCGCGGATTTCTTCGGCTTTGCCGCTGCCCACGAACAAGGCGGCATCGGGTGCCTTGCGCTTGCAGGTGATGCGTTCCACTGGCGTCAGGCCAGCGGTCTGGGCGAGCAAGCCGAGTTCTTCGAGCTCGCTGTCGAAATGCGGGAGACCGAAATCGACGCCGACAAGGATTGCGGCGCCTTCTTGTTGTTGGGGAGTGTTTTCAGACAAGCGGGGTAAGACCGTTCAGGAAACGCGGCGCCCTGGTCAGAGGGAGCCGCGCCGTGCCGGTCAGGAGGCCGCGTCGTCGCTCTCGTTGGTCGAGAAGTTGACCGCGCGTCCCGGCACGATGGTGGAGATTGCGTGCTTGTAGACCATCTGGGTCACCGTGTTGCGCAGGAGGACAACGTACTGGTCGAAGGATTCGATCTGGCCTTGCAGCTTGATGCCGTTGACCAGATAGATCGACACCGGCACGTGCTCACGGCGCAGGGTGTTCAGGAATGGGTCTTGAAGAAGCTGCCCTTTATTGCTCACGATATTCTCCGTGTTCAAGAGGTTGTTGTTGGATAGCTAACCTTAACACACGGCTTCCGCACCGCAGCACGGCAAGCCAATGGCCTTGGAAAAATAAAGGCACTTGGGCGCCGGAACCTTCGGTCCGCCGCGCGCTCCCGAAGCCCGCCCTACTCCTACTCGTCCTTGTCGGCGTACGGATTGTGCGAGGTCTTGAACTCGATGCGCAAGGGTGTGCCGACCAGGTCGAACTCCTTGCGGAAGCGCCCTTCGAGAAAGCGCTTGTAAGCATCGGTGACGTGCTCGAGCGAATTGCCGTGGATCACGATCACGGGCGGGTTCATGCCACCCTGGTGCGCATAGCGCATCTTGGGCCGGAACATGCCGCTCTTCTTGGGCGTCTGGAACTGCACGGCTTCTTGCAGCACGCGGGTGAGCACCGGCGTGGACATCTTGCGCGTGGCGCCCTTGTGGGCCTGGGCGATGGACTGCCACAGCGGCCCCAGCCCCTGGCGCTTGGTGGCCGAGATGAAGTGCAGCGAGGCGAACTTCAGGAAGGCCAGGCGCGTCTCGATCTGGCGGTGCAGTTGTTCGCGCTGGTAGCTGTCCACCGCGTCCCACTTGTTGATGGCCAGCACCACGGCGCGCCCGCTCTCCAGGATGTAGCCCGCAATGTGCGCGTCCTGGTCGGTCACGCCCTGGGTGGCATCGAGCAGCAGCAGCACGACGTTGGCCGACTCGATGGCCTGCAGCGTCTTGACCACCGAGAACTTCTCGATGGCCTCGAACACCTTGCCCTTGCGGCGCAGGCCGGCCGTGTCGATCAGCTCGAACCGCTGGCCATTGCGCTCGAAGGGCACCGAGATGGCGTCGCGGGTGGTGCCGGCCAGGTCGAAGGCCACCAGGCGCTCTTCGCCCAGCCAGGTGTTGATGAGGGTGGACTTGCCCACGTTGGGCCGGCCGGCCACGGCCAGGCGGATCGGCTTGGTAGCGTCGTCTTCCTCGTCTTCTTCCTCGGGCTCCTGCAGGTTCAGCGGCTCCAGCGCCAGGTCCACCAGGTCGCGGATTCCCTGGCCGTGCGCCGCCGAAACGGCATGCACCTCGCCAAAGCCGAGCTCGTAGAAGTCGACCAGCTTGGCGCTGCTCTTCATGCCCTCGGCCTTGTTGGCCGCCAGCACGCAGGGCTTACCCAGGCGGCGCAACTCGTTGGCGATGTCGTGGTCCTGGGCGGACAGGCCGTCGCGCGCGTCGACCACGAAGATCACCACGTCCGCCTCGGCCACCGCCTGGCGGGTCTGCTTGGCCATCTCCTTGAAGATGCCGCTGCCGGCGTCGGGCTCGAAGCCGCCGGTGTCGATCACGATGTACTCGTGCTTGCCGGCCCGGCCATTGCCGTAATGGCGATCGCGCGTGAGGCCGGCAAAGTCGGCCACGATCGCATCACGCGTCTGCGTGAGGCGGTTGAACAATGTCGATTTGCCCACGTTGGGGCGCCCGACCAGCGCGATGACCGGTTTCATGCAAGCTTCTTCTTATTCTGGGCGGTAGCCAAACACCCCGCCCTTGCGGGTGACCACCACCACGGTATTGGCGGCCAGCACAGGATCGGCCGCAATGGGGGAGCCGTCGGGCGACACGCGATTGACCTCGGCTCCGTCCTCGCGATTGAGGAACAGCAACTGCCCGGTGCCCTCGCCCACGATCAGCGTGCGGCCCACGGCCAGCGGCGCGGTCAGGGTGCGGTACTTGTAGGCGTCGACGCTCCACAGGCGCTCGCCGTCGGTGCGGCGCCAGGCAGTGACCACACCATTGGACTCGGTGCCGTACAGCGCACGGTCGTCGCCGCTCAGGCCGTCCGCGCCCTGGGCGGTCTTGGTCCACAGCAGCACACCGCGATTGGCATCCACGCAGCCGATGGTGGCCAGGTAGGCTCGTGCACACAGGACGTTGTCCTGGCGGGCCACGGTGCCGGTCAGGTCCACCAGGCGCTCGACGTCGTTGGTGCCGCGCGGCGAGGCAATGGGCGCCTCCCAGCGGGACGAACCGTTGGCCGGATTCATGCCGACCAGTCGGCCACCCACGCCCGTCACCAGGGTATCGCCCACCGCCAGCATCACGCCGGGGCGCTTGAGCACCAGGTTGTCGCCGGTGCGCGTCTGAATCCACAGGCGCCGGCCGCTCTGGCCGTCCCAGGCGGAGGTCGTGCGGTCGGCGGTCTGCACGAAGACGCGGCGACCAGCCACCAGCGGCGGCGTGAAGGCCTCGGCCGCAAGCTGCTGCTTCCACAGCACCTTGCCGCCTTGCAGCGCGACGAGCTCGTTTTCCTTGGTGATTACCGCGGCCACGCTGCCGTCGCTGCCCACGCCCGCCAGAACGGCCCCCTCGATCTTGGTGCGCCACATCTCCTTGCCGTTGCGCGCGTCGATGGCCACCACCGTGCCGTTGGTACCGGCCACGGTGACCACGTCACCCGAAACGCTCGTCACCAGCGCAAAGCCCACCGGCGCCACCTGGAAGCTCCAGGCCTGGCGCACGCCCAGCACTTCGGCCTTGGGCGGCAGCTCGGCCGGCTTGGGCTTGGAGGTGCCGCAAGCCGCCAGGACGACGATCGACGCGGCCACGGCAACGCCGCGCACAAAGCGCGAGCTGCCCGGCACGAAACGCTGGATGTTCATGTTGCGAGACCCTGAGATTTTTCTTCTTGCTTACTTGGCCGAAGCCACCGCAGCCTTGAGCGATTGCGGATCGACCCCCACGGCATTGAGCTTGATTTCCACCAGGCGACGGTAGTCGGAGCCCAGCTCGAAACCGCTCCAGGCCTGCTGGTAGGCCGCCTTGGCTTCGTCTCGCTTGCCTTGCGCCAGGTAGATGTCGCCCTTGCGGTCGGCCACCAGCGCTTCGAACTCCTTGGGCACGGACCCCGAGAGCTGCTTGAGCGCCTCGTCGTAGGACTTGCTGTCCATCAGCTCACCGGCCAGGCGCAGCCGCGCGATGGCCTGGTAGCCCGGGTCCACGGCCTTGTCGGCCACCCACGCCAGTGCGGCGCGCGATGCTTCGGCGTTGCCCTTGTCGTGCAGCGCCTTGGCGGCCAGCAGGCCGGCCTGTTGCGCGTACGCCGTGCCGCCGTACTTGTCCTTCATGTCGGCCAGGGCGCGCTCGACGCGCGTCATGTCGCCGCCCTCGGCGCCGCGCTGCAGCTCGTCGTAGAGCGCCGCGGCGCCCGCGGCCTTGCTGCGCTGCCAGTATTGCCAGCCGTTCCAGCTGGCAAAGGCCAGGGCCAGCACCACGACAACCGTGGTGATCAGCGTGCCGTAGGTGTTCCAGAAATGCTTGAGCTGGTCGAGCTGTTCCTGTTCTTCGAGGTCGAGATGGGTAGCCATTCGGTGTATCAGTCCTTGGGAGCCGAAGATTGTAGGTGGGCCGCCAGGGCCGCAAGTTCCGTCAACGCGTGAGCGACCTGCTCGCCCTTGCCGTCGCGCAGCGACTTCAGGCCAACTTCGCCGCGGGCCAGCTCATCGGAGCCGAACACCAGCGCGAAGGCCGCGCCGCTGGCATCGGCCTTCTTGAACTGCGACTTGAAGCTGCCCAGGCCGTCGGCGGTGCTGGCATGCATCTGCACCCGAACGCCCGCGTCGCGCAGTTGCTGCAGGGTGCGCAGCACCAGCGGCATCGACGACGCATCGGGCACCACCGCGAAGGCGTGGGGCACCGGCAGCGGCGCCTGCGCGCCCTGCTCCTTGAGCAACTCGAGCACGCGTTCCACGCCCAGCGCCCAGCCCACGGCCGGCGTTGGCTTGCCGCCGATCTGCACGAACAGGTCGTCGTAGCGCCCGCCGCCGCACACCGTGCCCTGCGAGCCCAGGCGGTCGGTCACGAACTCGAATGCCGTGAGGTTGTAGTAGTCCAGGCCGCGCACCAGGCGCGGGTTGATCGTGTAGGCAATGCCGTTGGCATCCAGGATGGCCTGCAGGCCCTTGAAGTGCGCCAGCGACTCGGGCCCAAGGAAATCGAGCAGGCGCGGCGCCGACTCCACCACCTCGCGCATGGCCGGATTCTTGGTGTCCAGGATGCGCAGCGGGTTCGTGTGCAGGCGGCGACGCGCCTCTTCATCGAGCTTGTCGGCGTGCGCCTCGAAGTGCGCGATGAGCTGGGCGCGGTGCTGGGCGCGCTCGGGCGGCTGGCCCAGGCTGTTGAGCTCCAGGCGCACGTCGGTCAGGCCGATGGCCTTCCACAGCGATGCGGCCAGCAGGATCACTTCGGCGTCGGCCTCGGGGCCGGCAAAGCCCAGCGACTCGACACCCACCTGGTGGAACTGGCGATAGCGCCCGCGCTGGGGCTTCTCGCGCCGGAACATGGGGCCCATGTAGAACAGGCGCTTGCCGCCGTCGTACAGCAGGTTGTTCTCGATCACCGCACGCGCCACGGCTGCCGTGCCCTCGGGGCGCATCGTGAGGTGCTCGGCCTGGCCATGCTTGTCGGAGCGGTCCTCGAAGGAATACATCTCCTTCTCGACGATGTCGGTCACCTCGCCGATGCCGCGCACGAACAGCGCCGTGTGCTCGAGGATGGGCGTGCGGATGTCGCGGAAGGCAAAGCGCGCCATCTGCTCGCGCACCGTGGCCTCCAGCCACTCCCAGCGCGCCGACTCAGGGGGCAGCAGGTCGTTCATGCCCTTCACGCCCGTGAGCTTTTCGAGCTTGGCCGGCTTGGAAGAAGGAAAAACGGGCGCCTGTGCGCCCGAAGCTTGGTTCTGGGACATTCTTTGTGCTCAGGCCGTTTCTGCGACCTGCGTCTTGTTGCTGCTGCCGAAGCGCTGCTCGACGTAGCGCTCCACCAGTGCATGGAATTCGTTGGCGATGTTCTCGCCGCGCAGCGTCAGCGCCTTTTCGCCGTCGATGAAGACCGGCGCGGCGGGCGCCTCTCCGGTGCCCGGCAGGCTGATACCGATGTCGGCATGTTTGCTCTCGCCCGGCCCATTGACGATGCAGCCCATCACGGCCACCTTCATCGTCTCCACGCCAGGGTATTTGTTGCGCCAGAGCGGCATCTGCAAGCGCAGGTAATCGTCGATCTGCTTGGCCAGTTCCTGGAAGGTGGTGCTGGTGGTGCGCCCGCACCCCGGACACGCCGTGACGCTGGGCACGAACACCCGCATGCCCAGGGCCTGCAGGATCTCGGAGGCGATGACCACCTCCTGCGTACGCGACTCGCCCGGCTGCGGCGTGAGCGACACGCGGATGGTGTCGCCAATGCCCTCTTGCAGCAGGATCGACAGGGCCGTGGCCGAAGCCACCGTGCCCTTGGTGCCCATTCCCGCCTCGGTCAGGCCCAGGTGCAGCGCGTAGTCGCAGCGGCGGGCCAGTTCGCGATACACGGAGATGAGGTCCTGCACGCCGCTGACCTTGCAGCTGAGCACGATCTGGTCGCCGCTCATGCCCATGGATTCGGCCAGCTTGGCCGAGCCGATGGCCGAGCTGACCAGGGCTTCGTACATGACCTGCTTGGCATCCCAGGGCTGCGCGCGGCGGCTGTTCTCGTCCATCAGGCTGGCCAGCAGTTCCTGGTCGAGGCTGCCCCAGTTCACACCGATGCGCACCGGCTTGTTCCAGCGCATGGCGGCCTCGATCATCTGGCCGAACTGCTTGTCCTTCTTGTCGCCCTTGCCCACGTTGCCGGGGTTGATGCGGTACTTGGACAGTGCCTGCGCGCAATCGGGAAAGTCGGTGAGCAACCGGTGGCCGTTGTAGTGGAAGTCGCCGATCAGCGGCACGTCCACGCCCATGCGGTCGAGTTGCTCGCGGATATAGGGCACCTGCGCCGCCGCCTCGGGCGTGTTGACGGTGATGCGCACCATTTCCGAGCCGGCCGCGGCCAGCTCCTTGACCTGGATGGCGGTGCCGATGGCATCCACCGTGTCGGTGTTGGTCATGGACTGGATGCGCACCGGCGCATTCCCGCCCACGGTGACCACGCGCGAGCCCCACACCACCTGCGACTGGCGCGAGCGGCGCGCGTGCGGCGCGGCCGGCTCGATGGGCAGGCAGGATGTCTCAAGCATGGAATCGGTCATGACTTCACCTCGAAGCGTGCAACCGTACCGCCGCGGGTGAACGGCGTCAGGTCGAAAGGCTTGCCGCGCACCTGCACATCGACGCCGGCCGCGCGGCCAACCACCACGGTCAGGGGCAGGTTGCCCGACAGGGCCACGGTCTCGCCGGACTGGACCACGCGATAGAGCAATTGCTTGCCACCCGCCTCGGTCACCGAGATCCAGGATTCGGAGCGGGCGGTGAACACGATGGTCTGGCCGGCGTTTGCGTCGGATGCGGCAGCTGCCGGTGTTGCGACGGGAGAGGCAGTGGTCGGGGCCGACGAAGCGGTCGGCACGGCGCCAGCGGCCGCCGTTGCAGCCGGCGCAGCCGCTGCGGGCGCCTGGGCAGGCGCAGAGGCGGTGGCAACCGGCGCGGTGGCCGCGTCGGCTGCAGCCGAAGGTGCCGCCTGGGCGGCAGCACCTGGCGCTGGCGCCTCGACCTGGGCGGCATCGGTCGTGCCCCCACGAGACAACACGCGGTCGACCGAAGCGGAAAGCTGGTCCAGCGTCGATTGCGGCAGCCAGAACAAGGCTGCGGCGCCAGCCAGCAGCAGCACCACCACGACGAGCAGCGTGCGCGACACCATGCCGCCGCCACTAGAGCGTTCGATGTCGGTGTGAAAGCCCGCGCTCATGGCCGGCTGGGTGTGCAGGCCGGGATTGCGGGCGTCGGGCAGCTTCGCCAGCACCGGCTTGGGATCGATGCGCAGGGCGCGGCACATGCTCGCAGCCAGCGCGCGCGCAAAGATCGGATCGGGCAAGGCGTCGATGTCGTCGTCTTCCAGTGCCTCGATCTTCTGCACCGGCACCTTCAGCGCGGCCGCGACCACGGCCGCGTCCAGGCCATGCGCCTCGCGCGCCTGGCGAAGCATGTCGCCCGCACTCTGATGGCTCGTATCGCCACCGCTGCTGATCAGCGGCGCTGCCGCCGACGCACCAAACTCGCTCGCCCGCTCAATCATTGAAATTACCGCGCTCGTACGACAAGGCTTCCTTCGACTGCGGGAAACGCCGCTGCAGTTGTCCGCCCAGGCTGGCGACAGCGTCCCGGTTGTTCAGTTGCCGCTCCACCTTCACGCCCAGCCAGAGCGATTCCGCGTTGGCCGCCGGCGAGTTGTTCACGCGACGGATATAGAACTGTGCGCGAGTCCACTCCTGGCGCTGCGACAGCAGCAGGGCCAGGTTGTAGCCAATGACGGGATTGCCTGCGTCCAGTTCGTAGGCCTGGGTCAGGCTCTTTTCGGCTTCGGCCTTCTGGCCCGCCTGCATCTGGCACACGCCCTGGGTCATGAGCGTCTTGGGGCGATCGGCATAGCCGGGCGACTCGATGGCGCGGGTGAACTGCTGCGTGGCGTCGGCGTATCGCTTTTGCTGGCACAGCAGCCAGCCGTAGTTGTGCATGGCATTGCCATCTCGCGGATTGAGCGAGATGGCGCGCCGGAAGCTGTCTTCCGCCAGGCCCGGGTCGTCCAGGCGCATGTAGACCAGGCCGCGCAGGTTGAAGGCTGCGGCGTAGCTCGGGTCGGCCGAAAGAGCCTGCTTGATCTCGTCCAGCGCGATCGTGTTCTTGTTCTGCTCGAAGTAGCCCATGGCCAACTCGAGGCGGATGCGGGCGCGCTTGCGGGCGGGGCTTTCGTCAGAGTCCGTGATGACTTCCGGTTCCGGTCGGACGTTGGGCACATCGCCAGTGACTGTCTTGGTCGTGGTCGTGCTCACGCAACCCGCCAGCACCAGCCCGGTGGCCGCGATCAGAAGCAGGCGGCTCGCCGCGATGCGTGGAAACGGAAAAGCAAGGCTCATCGGTTCAGCGCTCCTGTGAGTGCGAAGGGTTGGCCGCCTTGCGGGCCGGGTGGACCACGACGGGTTTCAGTGTGGAATCGGCCGCGACGCGGCGCTGCGCCATGCGCTCGGCTGCCCGCGTACGGTCCTTGACGTCGCCGGCCAACTGGCCACAGGCGGCGTCGATGTCGTCGCCCCGGGTCTTGCGCACGGTGGTGACCAGGCCGGCGTCGCTCAGCACCCTGGCAAAGGCCTGGACACGCGGCTGCGGCGAGCGCAACAGGCCCGACGCCGGGAACGGGTTGAAGGGAATCAGGTTGAACTTGCAGGACACGCCCTGCCCTGCATGCCTTCTCACCAGCTCGACGAGCTGGCGGGCATGCTCGGGCGTGTCGTTCACCCCGTCGAGCATGCAGTATTCGAAGGTGATGAAGTCACGCGGTGCATGCGCCAGGTAGCGATTGCAGGCGTCCAGCAGCTCGGCAATGGGGTACTTGCGGTTGAGCGGCACCAGGTCGTCGCGCAGCGGATCGTTGGGTGCGTGCAGCGACACGGCCAGCGCCACCGGGCAGTCGGCGCCCAGGCGATCGATCATGGGGACCACGCCCGAGGTCGATACCGTCACGCGACGGCGCGACAACCCGTAGGCGTTGTCATCCAGCATGGTGCGCAGCGCCGGCACGAGGGCCGAATAGTTCTGCAGCGGCTCACCCATGCCCATCATCACCACGTTGGAGATGATGCGTTCGTCGCGCTTGAGATGCTTGCGCAGGAAGTGCTCGGCAAACCAGAGCTGGGCAATGATTTCGCCGGTGCTCAGGTTGCGGCTGAACCCCTGGTGTCCGGTGGAGCAGAAACGGCAGCCCACCGCGCAACCCGCCTGCGATGAAACGCACAGCGTGCCGCGATCGTCTTCGGGAATGAAAACCGCCTCGACGGCATTGCCGTCGCCCACGTCGAACAGCCACTTGATGGTGCCGTCGGCGGATTCGTGCTGGGTAAGTACCGGCAGCGCCTGGACATGCGCTGTCGTGGCGAGCTTTTCACGCAGGGACTTCGCCAGATCGGTCATCCGGGTGAAGTCGCTCTCGCCGCGCTGATGAACCCAGCGAAAGAGCTGCGTGGCGCGGAAGCGCTTCTCGCCGAGCCGTTCGCAGAACGCGGCCAACCCCTCCAGATCGAAGTCGAGCAGGTTGGCCGTGGTCATTGCGTCAGGCGGGCCTCGTCTTAGCGAGCGTAGACGTTGTGGCCGGCGAAGAAGAAGGCGATTTCGACAGCGGCGGTTTCCGGCGCGTCGGAGCCGTGCACGGCGTTGGCGTCGATGCTGTCAGCGAAGTCGGCGCGGATGGTGCCGGCGGCTGCCTTCTTGGGGTCGGTGGCGCCCATCAGGTCGCGGTTCTTGGCGATGGCGTTGTCGCCTTCGAGCACTTGCACGAAGACCGGGCCCGAGATCATGAAGTCGACCAGGTCCTTGAAGAAGGGGCGCTCCTTGTGCACGGCGTAGAACTGCTCGGCTTCGGCGCGCGAGAGGTGCACCAGCTTGGCGGCGGCGATCTTCAGACCGGCGGCCTCGAAGCGGGAAACGATCTTGCCGATGACGTTCTTGGCAACTGCGTCGGGCTTGATGATGGAAAGGGTGCGTTCGATGGCCATTTGAAGATGTGCTTTCAGGAGCGTTGATTTTGGAGAAATTTCGTCAGGCTGGACTCTGGTTGCCCCGCCTTGACAAAGCCTTTTATTTTAACCGGGCCGAAGCCCCCATCTGATGACAAGGGCGAAGGCGCGCAGGGGAATTTTGGAAAGGGGCTGCCTCAGCGGCCGCGGCGGCGTCCACCACCGCCTTGGCCGCCACCGCCGCCACCACCACCACGACGGGCACCGCCGCCACCGCCCGGGCCGCCGCCACGCCCTTCGCGCCGCTGGCGCGAGAAGCTGTCGGCGCCGATGTAGCCCAGCGAGGTCTTCATCGGATCGGGTTGGGCGCCGCCCTGCGCGCGGTCACCGCGGTTGCCGCCGGCATTGCCGCGGCGCTGGCCGTCATTTCCGCCCTGGCCGCCACCTTGACCACCACCCTGACCACCACGCTTGCGGCGACCACGCTGGTCACCGCCCATGGGGTTGGGCATGGGGGCGCCGCCCTCGGCGCGAGCGCCATTGCCACCCTGGCCACGGCGCCGCTTGTTATTGTTGTTGCGCCGCCCGCCGCGGCCGCCCTCCTGCTCGCCGCCGCGCTGCTGCTGCGGGCGCTCGGCCAGGCCGCCAGCGGCCTGCGTCAGGGAGCGGATGTCGCGGTCGTCCAGCTCGATCCAGGCGCCGCGTTTGAGACCACGCGGCAGCACCATGGCGCCGTAGCGGATGCGGATCAGGCGGCTCACGGCATGGCCCACGGCCTCGCACATGCGCCGCACTTCGCGGTTGCGCCCTTCGGAGATGGTGACGCGGTACCAGCTGTTGACGCCTTCGCCGCCACCCTCCTCGATGCTGCCAAAACGGGCCATGCCGTCGTCCAGGCGCACACCGTCGAGCAGCTGCTGCTTTTCCTCGCTGCTGAGCGCGCCGAGCACGCGCACGGCATATTCACGCTCCAGGCCGAAGCGTGGATGCATGAGCTTGTTGGCCAGTTCGCCCGAGCTGGTGAACAGCAGCAGCCCTTCGGTATTGAGGTCCAGCCGGCCCACCGACTGCCACTTGCCCTGTTGCAGGCGCGGCAGCTTGCGGAACACCGTGGGCCGGTTCTGTGGATCGTCGTGCGTGACGACCTCGCCGGCCGGCTTGTGATAGGCGATGACACGCGCCGGCGGCGGCGCAATGCGAAAGCGGATGGGCTTGCCGTTGAGCTTGACCTGATCGCCCCACTGGATGCGCTGGCCGATGTGGGCCGGCTCGTTGTTCACCGAGATGCGGCCCTGCAGGATGAGTTGCTCCATCTCCAGCCGCGAACCCAGCCCGGCTTGCGCCAGCACCTTGTGCAGCTTGGGCGAATCGGCCTCGGGCAGCAGCACCCGCTTCAAGGGCGCGACGTCGGGGCTTTCCTCGTCGGCGTCGAACTGGCCGGAGACCACATCGCTGAACTTGATCGGCTCGGGGGCCGGCGCATTGCGTGCCTCGCGCTCGGCCGCGCGGCGGGCGCGGTCGAGGTCGTCTTCCTCTTCGTCCAGGTCGTCCTCGTCGAAGGCCTCGTCTTCGTCGTCGTCCTGCTGCTGGTCAGCGGCTGGCACGTGGGCGGGGGCCGCGGCGAGCACGGGGGCTGGCGCTTCGGGCTCCTGCTCCTGCTCCTGCTCCTGCTCCTGCTCCTGCTCCTGCTCCTGCTCCTGCTCCTGCTCCTGCTCCTGGGCTGCAGGCTCGGCAGCGTCCTGCGCAGGCTCGGCGTCGGCCACGGGCTTGCGACGGCGCGGGCGACGCTTGCGCGGCGCCTCCTCGCCTGCGTTGTCTTCACCGGCTGGTGCGGCAGATGCCTCTTGGGCCGAGGAATCGGCCTCGACTTGCGGCGCAGCCTGCTCTTTAGGCACCGACTCGGGGGCGACGGGTTCTTCTGGGGTCATGATGGGATTCCGGAGGGCGCGATGCCAGGGGCATCGTCGTCGTCTTCTTCGTCAGTGGGCTCGGGCAGCGCCGGGTCGTTGGAGGCCAGGGCGTCGGTCGCCACGCTGGCGGGGGTTGTGTCTGTCGGGGTGTTGTCTTCTTGGGGCGCGGCGTCGACGGGGGATTCCCCGGCCTCGTCCTGCGCCTGGTTCGCCGGCTCGACGGAGGCTTCAGGCGCTGCCTCGATCTGCATCTGCACCTGAGCCGCCTCAGCGCCAGGGGACTGCGCAGGCTGCGCATCGCCGGCGCCTTGGGCCGACGTCTCGCCGGAATCCGGCGCACCGGTGGCCAGCTCGTCGATCGGAAGCGCCGCCTGCTCGGCCATGGCACCCGCCAGCGATTCGGCGTAGCCCCCCTGCTGCGCGGGCGATTCGATCAGCGGCAACTGGTCGAGCGACTCCAGCCCCAGGTCGTCCAGGAACTGCTTGGTGGTCGCATACAGGGCCGGCCGGCCCACGGTCTCGCGGTGGCCGATGACCTCGATCCAGCTGCGATCTTCCAGCTGCTTGAGGATCTGCGAATTGATGGTGACGCCACGGATGTCTTCCATGTCGCCGCGCGTGACCGGCTGCCGGTAGGCAATGATGGCCAGGGTTTCGAGCGCGGCCCGGGTGTAGCGCGGCGGCTTTTCGGGGTGCATGCGGTCGAGGTGGTCGCGCATGTCGGGGCGGCTCTGGAAGCGCCAGCCGCTGGCCACGCTGACCAGCTCCATGCCGCGTTGCGTCCACTCTTCCTGCAGTTCGCCCAGCAGGGTCTTGATCGTGTCCGCGCCGAGTTCGTCGTCGAACAGCACACGCAGCTCGCGCACCGGCAGCGGCTGCGCCGAACAGATCAAGGCGGTTTCGAGAATGCGCTTGGCATCCGCCGTATTCATGGTTCGCGTGGATCCAGGATAAGCGCCGACTGGCGCGGTCAGATGGAAGTACGAGGGAGGCGCTGCCGGCACATGGGCGAGTGCAGCGCAAGGGGCCGGCCTGCAAGGGCCGCCAAGGCCCGGGGGCCTATCACGCGCGATTGTAGTCCAGCCCCCAGGCCTGCATCCCTGCCTGCAGGTCGGCGGGCGGCATCGAAGTGAAGGCCAGGGCCTCGTGCGTCACCGGATGCTCGAACGCCAGCCGGTAGGCGTGCAGCGCCTGGCGCTCCAGTTCGGGGGTGACCGCACCGCCGTAAAGGACATCGCCCACCAGCGGATGCCCGATGGACGCCATATGGACCCGGATCTGGTGGGTGCGCCCCGTCTCCAGGGTGCAGCGCACCAGGCAGCCCTCGTCGCAGCCGTCAAGCAGCTCGATCTGCGTGCGCGCCGCCTTGCCGGAATGACGCGCCAGGTCGACCACCGCCATGCGAAGGCGATTGCGCGGATCGCGCCCGATGGCTGCGTCGACGTGGCGGGTGGTGGCGCCCTGCCACGCCCGTTGCGCCAGCGCCAGGTACTGGCGCGTGACCGTGCGCGCGCCGATCATGGCCACCAGGGCGTCCATGGCGGTGCGGCTGCGCGCAACCACCATCAGGCCGCTGGTGTCGCGGTCGAGCCGGTGCACGATGCCCGCCCGCGGCAGGCTGGCCGCCTGGGGGTCGAGCGCCAGCAGGCCGTTGAGCAGCGTGCCGCTCCAGTGCCCCGGGGCCGGATGCACCACCAGGCCCACCGGCTTGTCGACCACGCGCAGGTGCGCGTCCTCGTAGACGACGCGCAGCGGCATGGCCTCGGGCTTGAAGGCCTGGCTTTGCGGGGTGGGACGCAGCTCGACCTGGCCCGGCTCGCCGGCCAGCACGCTGGTCGAGGGCTTGGTGACGACCCGTCCCTTGATCTGCACGGCGCCCGCTTCGATGAGCTGGCGCAGGTAGTTGCGGGAGAACTCGGGGATCAATTCGGCCAGCACACGGTCCAGCCGGTCCTTGTGGTGGGCGGGCGGGATGCTGAATTCGCGGACTTCGCTGGCCTGCTCCGGGTCGCCTTGCGCCCAAGCGTCGGCTCCTTCGTCCAGGGGGTCGGTCGATATAATTGAGGGCTCCTGATTCACGAAAGCTTCTAGTGATGTTTCGCACCAAATTATCGGCTGTCCCCTGCTGGATCGCGCTGGCCGCGACCGCGATGCTGGCAGCCGGATGCGCGGGCGACAACCTCGACAAGACGGCCAACTGGAGCCCCAACAAGATCTACGCCGAGGCCAAGGACGAAGTGGACTCCGGCGCCTTTGAAAAGGCCGTGCCCCTGTACGAGAAGCTCGAGGGCCGCGCCGCCGGCACGCCCCTGGCCCAGCAGGCCCAACTTGAAAAGGCCTACGCGCAATACAAGGGCGGCGAGCGCCCTGCCGCCATCGCCACGCTGGACCGCTTCATGAAGCTGCACCCGGCCAGCCCGGCGTACGACTACGCGCTCTACATGCGCGGAATCGTCAACTTCAACGACGACCTGGGCATGTTCTCGTCCTTCACGCGGCAAGACCTGTCCGAGCGCGACCAGAAGGCGGCCAAGGAATCCTTCGAGTCCTTCAAGGAACTGGTCACCCGCTTCCCGGCCTCGCGCTACGCACCCGACGCACGGGCGCGCATGAACTACATCGTCAATTCGCTGGCGCAGTATGAAGTGCACGTGGCGCGCTACTACTACTCGCGCGGCGCCTACCTGGCTGCCATCAACCGTTCGCAGCTGGCCATTTCCGACTACCGCGAGGTGCCGGCAGTGGAAGAAGCGCTCTACATCATGGTGCGCTCGTACGACGCCCTGGGCATGACGCAGTTGCGCGACGACACCCAGCGCGTGCTCACCACGAACTATCCGCAAAGCCAATACCTCAGCAAGGGGTTCCGGGCCAAGGATGACCCGTGGTGGAAGCTCTGGTAGCCCCAAGGCTTTTCACTTCGCTTCGCTGCGTGTAATTCCCACCAAGGGGCGACCCCACCTCGGGCCCGGCGAAGCCGGTTCCCAGGTGTGGGACTGGAACTCGCCTAGAAGCCCTGTTGGGTCAAATCGCTCAAAGCGGCGTCGAAATCCGCTTCGCTTTCGAGCCTTCGCATGCCGGGCACGGCAGCCAACAGGCGTTTGCCGTACCCCATGGCAGTGAGGCGGGTGTCGCAGATGGCGAGCACGCCCCGGTCGCTTTCCCGTCGAATCAGGCGACCGGCCCCCTGCTTGAGCGCCACTGCGGCCTCGGGAATGAAGTAGTCGTTGAAGGCGCTGCGCCCCTGGCTTTCCAGGCGCTTCGAACGGGCCTCGACCAGCGGGTCGTTCGGCGGCGGAAAGGGCAGCTTGTCGATGACCACCAGTTGAAGCGCATCGCCGGGTGCGTCAAAGCCTTCCCAGAAAGAGGCAGAGGCCACCAGCACGCAACCCGGGCGGCCGTGGCCTGCACCCTCACGGAAACGATCCATCAGCACGCGCTTGGGCAGCTCGCCCTGCACCAGCACTTCCAGCGCATGCGCGGCATCGCCTTGCTCGAACTGCCGGCGCAGGTCGTCGCCAATGGTGCGCAAGGCGCGCAAGGTGGTGGTGAGAACCAGCGTGCGCCCGCCCAGGAGCGCCGCGCCGCGTCCTGCAAGCCTGGCCACCTGCGCGCTGTGCGACGGGTCGTTGGGCTTGGGGAAGTTGCGCGGCACGTACAGGGCCGCCTGCTCCGGGTAGTCAAAGGGACTGGAGACGCGAAGAACGGTCGCGTCCTCCAGCCCGCAGGGCTCGGTGAACCACCGAAGCTGCGGCTCGTCGCCCAGTGTGGCGGAGGTGAAGATCCAGCTTCGGCGACTCTGGCCGCCCTCTTCTTCCGTGGGCGGCGAATCGGTCTTGAGCATGCGCCGCTTCACCGCCTGGGCGATGTCCAGGGGCGACTCGACCAGCCGCAGCTGGTTGCCCACATCCACCCAGCGCACGGACTCCGGCGCGCAGGGCTGGGCAAAGCGCTCGCTACGCCCGGCCAGCTCGACGGCGCGCTCGTGCAGGCGCACGAAATCGGGCGAGAGCTCACTCACCATGGCCAGGCCATCCGCCGCATGCTCGAAAGCCTGCTGCAGCTCTTCCAGCGCGTTTTGCCACGGACCCGGCGCAATGCCCTCGGGCGCCGCGTCGGTCCACCGCAGCTTGGTACCCGGCCACTGCTTGCCGACCGACAACCGAAGCTCACGCGCGGCACGCTCCACGCCTGCGGCCACGGTCTGCCAATCGACCAGGCCTCGCGCGTGCTGCAGCCCGGCGGCCAGCACATCGCGCGAGAAATCCAGCGCCTGCGCACTGCCCATTTGCACGCCCAGGAATTGCACGCCAGTCTCGTTGAGCTGGTGGGCCTCGTCGAACACCACCACGCGCACCGTCGGCAACAGCTCGGCCATGCCCGACTCGCGCACGGACAGGTCGGCAAAGAAAAGATGGTGATTGACCACCACCACGTCGGCCGCCAGCGCCTCGCGCCGCGCCAGGTTCACGTGGCAGGCTCGAAACTGCGGGCACTGGGCCCCCAGGCAGTTCTCGCGGGTGGAGGTGACCAGCGGGATGATGGGCGAGCGCTCGTCCAGCCCGGGCAACTCAGCCAGGTCGCCGGTGCGGGTTGCCTGAGACCACTGCTCGATCTTGGCCAGCGCCCGCTGCGAGACTCGCTCGGGCGAAGCATCTCGCCGGGCCAGCTCCAGGCGGTGCAGGCACAGGTAGCTGGCGCGCCCCTTGAGCAGCGCCGTGCGCACCGGCAGGCCCAGCGCGTCGACCAGTCGCGGCAGGTCCCGCCCATAAAGCTGGTCCTGCAGCGCCTTGGTGGCGGTGGACAGCAGCACCCGTTCGCCACTGAGCAGCGCCGGCACCAGGTAGGAAAAGGTCTTGCCCACGCCCGTACCAGCCTCCACGACCAGCGGGCCGCCTTCTGCAATGACTTGCGCCACCGCCAGTGCCATGCGGGTCTGCCCGTCTCGTTCGCGAAACTGCTCTGCCGCGCGAGACAGTGCGCCTCCCTGCGCAAAGACCTCGCGCACACGTTCTTCCAATGCAGTCATCAGGCAGGTTCTTGGGGGTCGAGTTCGCGTTCGAGTCGGGCGATCTGGTCTCGCAGGGCGAGACGGCGCTTCTTGAGGCGCCGCAGCAGCAGTTCGTCGGGCGGAACGGTCTCGGCCAGGCGATCGATGGTGGCGTCCAGGTCCGCATGTTCCATGCGGCATTCGATCAATTGGCGAGAAGTGGAGTGAAGATTGGAGTCCAAAGTTGCGCCGCGCGCACACTCAGATGGGACGCGGACCCTGTTCGCTTGATAATAGTCCAATCACCCCGACGCAAGAAAGGCACTCAGCGCCACCGGCGCCCGATGCACCGATGACACGAGGCTTTCGACTAGCTGCTGCCAGCGGCCTTCACCGCGGCGACCGTCCCTACCAGCAGGACCAAGTCATGATGATCGGCCATCCGCATGCCAAGGGCTGCCTGATGGCCGTGGTGGCCGACGGCATGGGCGGCCGAAGCGGCGGGCGCAAGGCGTCCGACCAGGTGCTGATGACGGCGCGCCAGCTCTTCGCAAAATATTCGCCCGAGACCGACAGCCCGAGCAAGCTGCTCAAGCAGGTGGTGGAAGACTCGCACACTGTGATCAAGCTCACGGCCGTTTCGGCCGAGCAGGAGCCGCACAGCACCGTAGCAGCCTTCGTCATGAATCCGCGCGGCGATTGCACCTGGATTCATGTGGGCGACTCGCGCATCTACCAGTTTCGCAATGGCCGAATGGTCAAGCGCACGCGCGACCATTCTTATGTGCAGGCGCTGGTAGATCGCGGAGAAATTGCCGAAGACGAGATGGACGAGCACCCGCAGGCCAACATCCTGCTCGGTTGCCTGGGCATGTCCACCACGCCGCCGCCCATCGACATCCATGCCATCGACCACCTGAAGCCGGGCGACGCCCTGATGGCCTGCAGCGATGGCCTGTGGCACTACTTCACCCCGGAAGAAATGGGCGCACTGATTGCCGAGCGCAACCCGCGCGAGTCGGTCGAGTTGCTGATCGAAGAGGCGCGGGTGCGCGCGCGGGGCACGGGCGACAACATCTCCGTGGCCATCCTCAAGCTCGAGCCGCTGCCCAAGGGCGAGAGCTGAGCGGCTTCTTCCTGCTCTAACGCATCAGGGCGGCGTCGGCAACGGCGCCGAGCGTGGCTTGGTGCGCTTGGCGTTGCGCTCCTCGAGCTCCGCGCGGTCCTGCTCGGCCTGCTTGAGCCGGGCCTCGTAGCGCTGGCGCATCGCGTCTTCCTGGGCGCGGCGCTCGGCGGCGTCGGCCTGCTCCTGTGCATGGGCACGCTGCTTGTTCTCGAAGTCGCGGCGATTGGCCGCCGCCTGCGCCTCCTTGGACTGCCGCTCGGAAGCATGGTCTGCCGCGCGCTGTTCTCGATCGCGCTGCGATTGCAAGGCCTGCTCGCGCTTGGCGGCATCATCAGCAGAAAGCCCGCCCTTTTGCTGCTCGAGCCGATCCAGCTCGGCGGCGCCGCGCCGCTTGCGCTCGGCATCGTTGATAGCCGCCTCCTGCCGGTTCAGCTCCTCGACCTTGGCGCGCCGCTTGCGCCGGACATCGTTGAGGCAGTCCTGCACGGCAAACTTCTGATAGCACACGGTGCGGTCCTGCTCGTAGCGGACATCGGCGGCCTTGCGCTCGTCGCCGATGCGCGCCTTCTCGATGGCGTCCTTGTCCTCCTGGGAAACAGGCGCCACGGACGACTGGGACGAAGGCACCTGGGCCCAGACGGGCCAGGCCACAACGGCAAGCAGATACGGAAGAAGAAAGAACCTGAACTTCATGTGATGCGGGTGTCGACCGATCGCGGCTCCAGCGCCAGGAACTCGGCCGACTGCATCTCATGCAGCCGCGAAATCGTGCGCGGAAACTCGTGGGCCAAGGGTCCCTCGGTATACAACTGTTCCGGGGGCACCGCGGCCGACATGATGAGTTTGACACGCCTGTCGTAAAGCACGTCGACCAACCATGTGAAGCGCCGGGCTTCAGAGGCCATGCGCACCGGCATGTGCGGCACGTCCGACAGCAGCACCGTGTGGAACTGGCTGGCGATTTCCAGGTAGTCGTTCTGCGAGCGCGGGCCGCCGCACAGCGTCTTGAAGTCGAACCAGACCACGCCGCCGGCCTTGCGACGGGCACGGATCTCGCGCGCCTCGATGTGCAGCACCGGGTCTTCGTCGTCCGCCTTCTCGGCAAGGCGGCGGAAGGCGTCGCGCATCTCCTTGTCGGCCTCGGCGCCGTTGGGCGTGAGGTACAGGCGCACTTGCTCCAGCGTGCGGCGCCGGTAGTCGGTGCCGTTGTCCACGTTGATGACCTCCAGCTGCTCGTTGAGCAGCTGGATGGCCGGCAGGATGCGGTCGCGATGCAGCCCACCGGGATACAGGTCGTCGGGCTTGAAGTTGGAGGTGGTGACAAAGCCCACGCCGTTCTCGAACAGCGACGCCAGCAGCCGGTGCAGGATCATCGCGTCGGTGATGTCGGCCACGTGGAATTCGTCGAAGCAGATCAGCCGGTAGCGCTTGGCCATGCGTCGGCCCAGCTCATCCAGCGGGTTCACCGTGCCTTGCAGCTCGGCCAACTGCCGGTGCACTTCGCGCATGAACTCGTGAAAGTGCAGGCGCGTCTTGCGCGTCACCGGTACGGCCGAGAAAAAGCAATCCATCAGGAAGCTCTTGCCGCGCCCCACCCCGCCGTACATGTACACGCCGCGCGGAATGTCGGGCCGGTTGATCAGCTTCTTGAAGGCATTGGAGCGCTGGGCCTTGTAGGCCACCCAGTCCTGGCAGCAGCGCTCCAGCGCATCGATGGCGCGAAGCTGCGCGGGGTCGCTCTGGAAGCCCCGCGCTTTCAGCTCCGCTTCGTAGACGGCGCGCACCGAGTGCACGCTGCTGGCGCTGCCGTCCGTCACGCTCTGAAGGTCCACGCCTTCCCGTTTCTCAGAAGTTGAGCGTGCGCTTGTCGACCGCCAGGGCAGCTTCCTTGGTCGCTTCGCTCAAGGAAGGGTGCGCATGGCAGATGCGGGCGATGTCCTCGGCGCTCGCCTTGAACTCCATCGCCACCACGGCTTCCGAAATCAGCTCGCTGGCCATGGGCCCGACGATGTGCACACCCAGGATCTCGTCCGTGGCGGCATCCGCCAGGAACTTGACCATGCCGGTGGTGTCGCCCAACGCCCGTGCGCGGCCATTGGCCAGGAACGGGAAGGTGCCAGCCTTGTAGGCTCGGCCGCTGGCCTTGAGCTGCTGCTCGGTCTGGCCCACCCACGCGATCTCGGGCGAGGTGTAGATCACCCACGGGATCGTGTTGAAGTTGACGTGACCATGCTGGCCGGCAATGCGCTCGGCCACGGCAACGCCTTCTTCCTCGGCCTTGTGCGCCAGCATGGGGCCGCGCACCACGTCGCCGATGGCCCAGACCTTGGGCAGGTTCGTCTTGCAGTCACCGTCCACCTCGATGGCGCCGCGCTCGTCGAGCTTGAGGCCCACGGACTCGACGTTCAGGCCAATGGTGTTGGGCACCCGGCCGATGGAGACGATCAGCTTGTCGACTTCCAGCGCCTGCGCTTCGCCCTTGGCGTTTTCGTAGGCGATGCTCACGCCCTTCTTGGACGACTTCACGTCACCGACCTTCACGCCCAGCTCGATCTTCAGGCCCTGCTTGTCGAAAGCCTTCTTGGCTTCCTTGGCGATCTGCTCGTCCACCGCACCCAGGAAGGTGGGCAGCGCTTCGAGCACGGTCACTTCGGAACCCAGGCGGCGCCACACCGAACCCATTTCCAGGCCGATGACGCCCGATCCGATCAGGGCCAGCTTCTTGGGCACGTCGCCAATGCGCAGCGCGCCGTCGTTGCTGAGGATGTTCTCTTCGTCGAAAGGCGCACCCGGCAGCGCGCGGGCGTTGGAGCCCGTGGCCACGATGACGTGCTGGCCCACGATGGTCTCTTCGGCAGCGCCGCTGACCTTGATCTCGTAGCCGGCGTCGGTGGCCTTCACGAAGGAGCCGCGGCCGTGGAACGAGGTCACCTTGTTCTTCTTGAAGAGGAACTGGATGCCGTCGTTGTTCTGCTTGACCACCGTGTCCTTGCGAGCAAGCATCTTGGCCACGTCCAGGCCCAGGCCCTCGATCTTGATGCCGTGGTCGGCAAAGTGCTTGCCGGCATGCTCGTAGTGCTCGGACGATTGCAGCAGCGCCTTGGAGGGAATGCAACCCACGTTGGTGCAGGTGCCGCCCAGGGCGGGGCCGCCCTTGGCGTTCTTCCATTCGTCGATGCAGGCCACGTTGAAGCCCAGCTGGGCCGCGCGGATGGCGGCAATGTAGCCGCCGGGACCGCCGCCGATGACGACGACGTCGAATTGCTTGTCAGCCATGAACGCCTCCTTAGATGTCGAACAGGAGGCGAGCGGGATCTTCCAGCGCTTCCTTCATGGCCACGAGGCCCAGCACGGCTTCGCGGCCGTCGATGATGCGGTGGTCGTAGCTCATGGCCAGGTAGTTCATCGGGCGGATGACGATCTGACCGTTTTCAACCACTGCGCGGTCCTTGGTGGCGTGCACGCCCAGGATGGCCGACTGCGGCGGGTTGATGATGGGCGTGGACAGCATCGAGCCGAAGGTGCCACCGTTGCTGATGGAGAAGGTGCCGCCGGTCATCTCTTCGATGCCCAGCTTGCCTTCTTGCGCCTTCTTGCCGTACTCGGCGATCTTCTTCTCGATGTCGGCAAAGCTCATCTGGTCGGCGTTGCGCAGGATGGGCACCACCAGGCCGCGCGGCGAACCGACGGCGATACCGATGTCGAAGTAGCCGTGATAGAGGATGTCGTTGCCGTCGACCGAAGCGTTGAGCACCGGGAACTTCTTGAGCGCATGCACCGCGGCCTTCACGAAGAAGCTCATGAAGCCGATCTTCACGCCGTGTTCCTTGGTGAACTGGTCCTGGAACTTCTTGCGCATCTCCATCACCGGGGCCATGTTGACCTCGTTGAAGGTGGTCAGGATGGCGTTGGTGGACTGCGACTGCAGCAGGCGCTCGGCAATGCGGGCGCGCAGGCGGCTCATGGGCACGCGCTGCTCGGGACGATCACCCAGGTCTTCCTTGGCGACGGGCGAGCTCACCTGCGGCAGCGTGGACTTGGGCGCGCCGGTGGGGATCTGCACCGCCGGGGCGCTCGTGGGCGCACCAGCGCCGCGGGCCACGGCCGACAGCACGTCGCCCTTGGTCACGCGGCCGTCCTTGCCCGTGCCGGCCACGTCGGCGACGGTGAGGCTGTTCTCGGCCAGCAGCTTGGCGGCCGAAGGCATGGCGACGTCGCCCTTAGAAGCGCTGGTTGCCACTGCTGCCGCGGCGGGGGCCGCAGCGGCAGCAGCCGGGGCAGGCGCAGCTGCGGCCGGAGCCGCGCTGGCCTTGGCGGCCGTGTCGATCTTGGCGATGACCTGCTCGGCCGTCACCGTTGCGCCGTCGCCGGCGATGATTTCAGCCAGCACGCCGGCGGCGGGCGCCGGCACTTCCAGGACCACCTTGTCGGTCTCGATCTCGATCAGGATTTCGTCGATGGCGACGGCTTCGCCGGCCTTCTTCTTCCAATTCAGCATGGTGGCTTCGGCCACCGACTCGGACAACTGGGGAACTTTGACTTCTACGATAGACATTTGAAGGATCCTCTTGGGCTTCGTGTTTCTTGTTTGACGCTCTGCTCGTCGTTGTTACTTGGTCAGCACGAAGCCCTTGAGCTTGCCGAATGCGCCGTCGACCAGCGCCTTTTGCTGTTCCTGATGCAGGTGCGAGTAGCCGGCTGCCGGCGACGCCGATGCGGCGCGGCCCGAGTAGCCCAGCTTCTGGCCTTCTTGCATGTTCTCGTGGATCTGGTGCTGCACGAAGAACCAGGCGCCCTGGTTCTGCGGCTCGTCCTGGCTCCACACCACGTCGACCAGGTTCGGATACTTCTTCAGTTCCGCGCCGAAGGCCTTGTGCGGGAAGGGATAGAGTTGCTCGACTCGGATGACGGCGACGTCGTCGCGGCCCAGTTCCTCGCGCTTGCGGGCCAGGTCGTAGTACACCTTGCCCGAGCAGGCCACCACGCGCTTGACCTTCTCGGCCTTGAGGTCGCGGCTGTCGGGAATGACAGTCTGGAAGCCACCCTTGGTGAACTCGGACAGCGGCGAGGTCGCGTCCTTGTTACGCAGCAGCGACTTGGGCGTCATGATGATCAGCGGCTTGCGCAGGTTGCGCACCATCTGGCGACGCAGCACATGGAAGATCTGGCTGGCCGTGGTGGGCTGCACGATCTGCATGTTGGTGTCGGCGGCCAGCTGCATGAAGCGCTCCAGGCGGGCCGAGCTGTGCTCGGGGCCCTGGCCTTCGTAGCCGTGCGGCAGCATCAGCGTGATGCCGTTGACGCGGCCCCACTTGACTTCGCCCGAGGCGATGAACTGGTCGATGACCACCTGCGCGCCGTTGGCGAAGTCGCCAAACTGCGCTTCCCAGATCACCAGCGTGTTGGGATCGTTGGAGGCGTAGCCGTATTCGAAGGCCAGCACCGCTTCTTCCGACAGGATGGAGTCGATGACGACGAACGGTGCCTGCTTCTCGGCCACGTTCTGCAGCGGGATGTAGGTGCCTTCGTCGAACTTCTCGCGGTTCTGGTCGTGCAGAACGGCGTGGCGGTGCGTGAAGGTACCGCGGCCGCAGTCCTCACCCGACAGGCGAACCGGGTAGCCGCTGGACACCAGCGAGGCAAACGCCATGTGCTCGCCCATGCCCCAGTCGACGTTGACTTCGCCGCGGCCCATGGCGCCGCGGTCGTCCAGCACCTTCTTGACCAGCGGGTGCACCGTGAAGGCGCCCGGCACGGTCGTGATGCGTTCGGCCAGGCGCTTCCACTCGGACAGCGGGATGGCGGTGTCACCGGCGTCGGTCCACTTCTTGTTCAGGAAGGGGCTCCAGTCGACCGCGTACTGGCTCTTGAAGTTGGTCAGCACCGGATCGACCGTGTGCTTGCCGTCGTCCATGGCGGCACGATAGGCCTTGGCCATGTCGTCGCCCAGCGTCTCGCCCAGGCCTTGTGTGGCGAGCTTCTCGGCGTACAGCTTGCGCGTACCCGGGTGCTTGGCGATCTTCTTGTACATCAGCGGCTGGGTGAGCGCGGGGGTGTCCTGCTCGTTGTGGCCCAGCTTGCGGAAGCAGATGATGTCCACCACCACGTCCTTCTGGAACTCCATGCGGAAGTCCAGCGCGAGTTGGGTGGCCAGCACCACGGCTTCGGGGTCGTCGCCGTTCACGTGCAGCACCGGCGCCTCGATCATCTTGACGATGTCGGTGCAATACAGCGTGGAGCGGCTGTCGCGCGGGTCGCTGGTGGTGAAGCCGATCTGGTTGTTGATGACCAGGTGCACCGTGCCGCCCGTGAAGTAGCCACGGGTTTCGGCCAGTGCCAGCGTTTCCATCACGACGCCCTGGCCTGCGAAGGCGGCGTCACCGTGCACCAGCACGGGCAGCACCTGCTTGCCGGCGTGGTCGCCACGGCGGTCCATGCGGGCGCGCACCGAGCCTTCAACCACGGGGTTGACGATTTCCAGGTGCGAGGGGTTGAAGGCAAGGCTCAGGTGCACCGGGCCGCCAGGGGTGCTGACGTCGGAACTGAAGCCCTGGTGGTACTTCACGTCGCCCGAGGGCAGGTCTTCAGGAGCGGTGTGGTCGAACTCGGCGAACAGGTCGGCGGGCATCTTGCCCAGCGTATTGACCAGCACGTTCAGGCGGCCGCGGTGGGCCATGCCGATCACGATTTCCTGCACGCCCTTGGCGCCGGCCTGCTCGATCAGCTCGTCCATAGAGACGATGAAGCTCTCGCCGCCTTCGAGCGAGAAGCGCTTCTGGCCGACGTACTTGGTGTGCAGGAAGCGCTCGAGGCCCTCGGCCGCGGTGAGCTTCTCGAGCACGCGCTTCTTGTCGTCGACGCTCAGCTGCGGATTGGTACGCGCGCTTTCGAGGCGCTGCTGCCACCAGCGCTTTTGCGCCTGGTCGGTGATGTACATGTACTCGGCGCCGATGGAGCCGCAGTACGTTTCGCGCAGTGCGTTGAGCAGGTCACGCAAGGACATGGTGTCCTTGCCGAAGAAGGTGTTGCTGGTGTTGAACACCGTCTCGAGGTCGGCGTCCTTGAAGTCGTAGAACGACGGCTCGAGCTCAGGAATGGAGGGGCGTTCTGCGCGCTTGAGCGGGTCCAGGTCGGCATAACGAGCGCCGACGTTGCGGTAAGCGGCAATGAGCTGCTGGACGGCGGTGCGCTTGCGGCCCAACTCGGAATCGGCGCCGCTGGCCTGCACCACGCGCGTGGTGCCCTTCTTGGCCAGGTCGGCAAAGGCGTTGATCACCGGCTGGTGCGGAACGTCCTTGGTGTTGGTGCCATCGGTGGCGGGCACGTTCTGGAGCGCGTCGAAATACGAGCGCCAGTTGTCGGGCACGCTGGTGGGGTTGGCGAGATAGTTCTCGTACATTTCTTCGACATAGGGCGCATTGCCGCCGAAGAGGTACGTGTTGCCTTGATAGGCCTGATAGACACCCGAGCCGGGCGTCGACGACGATGAATCGCTCATGTTTGCGCTGACCTTCGTTTCCCTTAAGGAAACACTAGCTGGTTAGAAAACCTTCCGCGACACGGCTGAACCGATTGGCGGATGCGACTGTGGCTGGAAGGGCCCTGAGTACCCTCCCATTGTGCCACTACAAGAACATGACGGTCGAAATCAGAAAAACCAGACCCGTGCTTTTGCTCAGCCTTGCACCACCTGCCTGATCTGTTGTAGGGACGCCGGATCGTCCATGGTGGTGAGGTCGCCAGGGTCGCGCTGCTCGCACACGGCCTGGATGGCACGGCGCAGCAGCTTGCCGCTGCGCGTCTTGGGCAGCGCCGACACGAAGCGCACCCGCGCGGGCCGCGCCACCGCGCCCAGCTCATCATTCACGCGTTGCATGACCTCTCCTTCGAGCGTCAATGCGCGGGCCGGATCGGACAATGCCTGCGAGTCCTTCGGCACCGCAAAGGCCATGGCCACCTGCCCCTTGAGCGCATCGGCCACGCCCACCACTGCCACCTCGGCCACACCGGCGTGGCCCGAGATGCACTCCTCGATCTCGCGCGTTCCCAGCCTGTGGCCCGCAACGTTGATCACGTCGTCGGTACGGCCGAGGATGTAGAAATAGCCGTCCTCGTCGCGAATGCCCCAATCGAAGGTCGAGTAGACCATGCGGCCGGGCACGCTCTTCCAGTAGGTATTGACGAAGCGCGCATCGTCCTTCCACACGGTCTGCATGAAGCCAGGCGGCGTCGGCCCCTCGATCACGACCACGCCTTTCTCGTTGGGCGCTGTAAGTTCTTCGCCGGTCGACTCGTCCAGTATCTTGACCTTGAAGCCGTACATCGGGACGCCGGGGCTGCCGAACTTGCTGGGCTTGCGCTCCACGGCGTTGGCCAGCGTGATGATCGGCCAGCCCGATTCGGTCTGCCAGTAGTTGTCGATGATGGGCACGCCCAGGCCGTCGCTGATCCAGCGTGCGGTGGGTTCGTCCAGCGGCTCGCCCGCCAGGAACAGCGCCCGCAGCGAAGACAGGTCGTACTTCTTGAGCAGCGCCGGGTCTTGCTTCTTGAGAACGCGCACCGCGGTGGGCGCACTGAACATCACCGTCACCTTGTACTTCTCCACCAGGCGCCACCAGATGCCACCGTCGGGTTCGCGGTTCATGCCCTGCGTGGGCAGGCCCTCGTACATCAGCGTGGCCATGCCCGCAATGAGCGGTCCATAGACGATGTAGCTGTGGCCCACGACCCAGCCGATATCGCTGGTAGAAAAGTAGGTCTCGCCCGCGCGGCCGTCGAAGATGTGCTTCATGCTCGCGGCCAGCGCCACGGCGTAGCCGCCGGTGTCGCGCTGTACGCCCTTGGGACGCCCCGTGGTGCCGCTGGTGTAGATGGTGTAGCTGATGTCGGTCGCGTCCAGCCACTCGCACGGCACGTCCGCGGACGACAACCGCGCAGCCACCTCGCTGTCGAGGTGGTCGCGGCCAGCCACCAGTTCCATGGGCGCGAGGCCGCGATCGCTGAGCAACACCGCCTCGGGCTTGTGACTGGAGACGCGGATGGCCTCGTCCAGCAGCGGCTTGTACGCCACCACCTTGCCGCCGCGCGAGCCCGCGTCGGCGCTAACCACCACTTTGGGCGCCGCATCCTCGATGCGCGAGGCCAGCGCGCCGCTGGCAAATCCGCCAAACACCACGCAGTGAATCGCGCCGATGCGCGCGCAAGCCAGCATCGCAAAGGCCGCCTGCGGAATCATCGGCATGTAGATGAGCACCCGGTCGCCCTTGCCCACGCCCAGCGCCAGCAGGCTTGCGGCGGTGCGCTGCACTTCCTCGTGCAGTTGGCTGAAGGTGTAGGTGCGCTCGGTGCCGGTTTCGGTGGACACATGGATGAGCGCCGGACTGTCGCCGCGCGTGGGCAAGTGGCGGTCCACCGCGTTGTGACACAGATTGGTCTTGCCGCCGACAAACCAGTTCACAAACGGTGGCTTGGCATCGTCCAGGATGCGGGTCGGTTGCGCATGCCAATCAATCAGCTTGGCCTGCTCGGCCCAGAAATCTTCGGGTGCCTCGATCGAGCGGCGGTAGAACTCTGCATAGCGGCTGTGGGGGCTCATCTTTTCTGTCTCCTGTTTACATGTCTCGTGCGCCTAAACTGAATTCATAATTATGCGGGGCCGGCTTTCGGGGAACTGACAGCCGGCAGCAGCACCTCACCTATCATTGAGCGATCGCGTTGAGTGTCCACCGTAGTTGTGTCATCTGATTCTCTGTCCAACCCCCTACCGCCCCACCCAACGGATCTGCAGGCTGTCGCCAAACTCACGCGTGCGCAATGGGTCTCCATACTCAAGGCGCCAGCGAGTGAAGCGCATGCTTGGATGCACACCGCTGCTCGGCAAGGACATCCCGAGGCTCAGGCGGTTCTCGCGCAATGGTTGCTCGATGGCCACGGGGCCGATCGAAGCCCCAGCGACGCGTTCGCCTGGTTCCTGAAGGCAGCGCAGCAGGGACACGTCATGGCCATGAACATGACAGGCCGCTGCTTGGAAAATGGATGGGGCACGGAGCCGGACCTTGCGGCCGCCACCCGCTGGTATCGAAATGCCGCGGACAAGGGGCTGGACGCGGGCCTGTACAACCTCGCAAACCAATACGCCTCAGGTCGTGCCGTGGCGCGCGACGATGCGTATGCGCTCGACTTGTACACGCGCGCAGCCAAGCGCGGGAATGCCAAGGCGATGACCAAGGCCGGCCGGTTCTACGAGGATGGGCTGTCGGTGCAGGCCGACGTCGTCAAGGCAATGGACTGGTATCGCCAGGGAGCGCAAGGAGGCGACTTTCGCGGCCAATACCAATACGCGCGCATGCTGGCCGAACGAGGCGACATTGAAACTTCGCTGCAATGGCTCAAGCGAGTACCGTTGAACGCCACCGAAGGGTTTCTGCGCGAGGCCGGGGACTTACTCGCGGAGTCGCTTGATGCACGCCTCGCTGCGGTGGGTCGGGAAATGCTCGATCGCGCGCGGTATCTGAAGCAATTAGCGCAAGAACGCTCGTAGAGGCACCTGAAATGTGAGCGTCCAGTCACCCCATCTTGAGTTTCGGCAAGGCGTATAGGAGTCTCGAATCCACTCAACTCTAGGTGGATTCGTGAACACTATGCCCGCAGCTTTTGAAGGTGGCCGTCGTCGTCGCCGCCACAGCGACGAGTTCAAGGCCGATGCAGTGGCGGCCTGCGCACAGCCGGGGATGTCGATGGCCGCGGTGGCGATGGCCCATGGCATCAACGCGAACCTCCTTCGGCGATGGGTGCACGAGGCGGAGATGAAGCCATCGACTGACACCGTGCGCGCGGACGTCGATGATGGAGACAAGGCGCAAGAGTCCAAGGCCGTCTTCGTTCCGGTTAGCTTGCCGGCGCCGGCGCCGGCGCCGACGCCTCCGGCTCAAGCGCCGGACATTCGCATCGAACTGCGGCGCGGACCGACGACGGTCACTGTGACTTGGCCTGCAGGCGCCGCCAGCGATTGCGCGGCCTGGATGCGCGAGCTGCTTCGATGATCCGCATCGACGCGATGTGGCTGGCCGCCGATCCCATCGACATGCGTGCCGGCGCCGATCGCCTGCTTGCACGCGTCGTACAGGTCTTCGGCGCTGCACAGGCGCACCATGGTTACCTGTTCGCGAACGCCCGCGGCACACGCATCAAGCTGCTCGTGCACGACGGCTTCGGCGTGTGGTGCGCAGCGCGTCGGCTCAACGCGGGGCGCTTCGTCTGGCCTGGCGCGGGCCACGTGACGCCCTCACTGTCGCTCACTCCGGCGCAGTTCGACGCCCTGGTCCTGGGCCTGCCGTGGCAGCGCCTTCCCGAGCTGAGCGTCATCACGCGAGCCTGAGGCCTCGACACAACTGGCCTTCTGTGCGTTGACAGTGGATGTGCCGAGGTTCGCATCGGCGTGCACTGGCATCATGCAATGCATGCTTGGCGCGCGTGATCTTCCTGCAGCGAATCCGGCGGAACTGTCCGCCGAGGCAGCTGCGCTGGTCACTCAGCTTCTGCGGCGCCTGCAGGACCAGGAGCAGCAGCTGGCCGAACATGGCCGTGTCCTCGCGCAACGCGATCAGGCGCTCGCCGAGCGCGACGCACTGCTGCAACGCAAGGACCGCGAGATTGCGCTGCGCGAGGCCAAGATCGAGAAGATCACCTTCGAACTCGCCAGGCTCAAACGGTGGAAGTTCGGCGCGAAGTCAGAAGCCATGAACGCCGAGCAGCGCCGCCTGTTCGAGGAGACTCTGGCCGAGGACGAGGCGGGACTGCGCGAGCAGCTCGAGCGGCTACGGCGTGAAGCTGCGGCCGCTGCAGCCACAGCAGCTGCGTCGGATACGACGACCAAGGCGCCCCCGCGTCGGCCGCGCCGCAATCCGTTCCCCGAGCACCTGCGCCGAGTGGAACACCACCATGAGCCTGAGAGCACCGATTGCCGAGAGCCTGGCTGTGGACGCCCGATGACGCGCATAGGCGAGGAGGTCAGCGAACGACTGGACATCGTGCCTGCCGAATTCTTCGTTCACCGCCACATCTACGGCAAGTGGGCCTGCCGTTGCTGCCAGGTGCTGCGCCAGGCGCCCAGCGTCGCAAAGGTCATCGAGGGCGGCATTGCTGCGAGCGGCTTCGTCGCACACACGCTGATCAGCCGCTTCGTGGATCACCTGCCGTACTACCGGCAAGAGACGATCAACGCGCGCAGCGGCGTGCACACGCCTCGCTCCACGCTGGCGTCCATCGCCGGCCAGGCAGGTGCGGCGCTGGAGCCATTGCACGAGGTGCACAGGCGATTCATCCTCGGCTGCGCGGTCTTGCACGCCGACGAGACGCCAGTGGCTCTGCTGGACCCGGGCGCGGGCAAGACGCGCCGAGCATACGTCTGGGCCTACGCCAGAAGCTGGCACGACGCGGTGCCCGGCGTGATCTATGAGTTCTGCCTGGGACGCGGGGCGCAGTACCCGCTGGCGTTCTTGGAAGGAAACGGCGAGCGATGGTCGGGCACATTGCTGACCGACCGCTACAGCGCCTATGAGACCGTGGTCGATCCGCGGCTGTACCCGGACCGCTTCGGCGCTGCATGCGCCGCGCACGCGCGCCGCAACTTCGAAGAATTGACGCACGACGGCACCAGCGCAGTGGGCCTGGAGGCAGTCCGGCGCTTCGCGCGCATCTACGGGGTTGAGGCTGAGCTCAAGGACCTCAGCGACGATGAGCGCCGGGCGCAACGCCAGCGGCTCGCCAAGCCTCTGTGGGAGGAGTTCCAGCAGTGGCTGCGACTGGAGCGCCGACTCGTGGTCGACGGTGGCCCGACGGCGAAGGCCATCGACTACACGCTGATGCACTGGACCGCGCTGACGCGGCACCTGGACGACGGCGCGGTAGCGCTGGACAACAACCATCTGGAGCGCCAAATCAAGCCGTGGGCAATGGGACGCCGAGCCTGGATGTTCGTGGGCAGCGAACTGGCCGGCCAGCGGGCCGCCATCGTGATGAGCCTCGTGCAGTCGGCACGCATGAACGGCCATGACCCCTGGGCCTACCTGCGCGACGTGCTGCAGCGCCTGCCAACGCAACCGAACAGTCGGATCGAGGACTTGCTGCCGCACCGATGGCAGCCAGCGTCCAACGCGGCACCATGACCTTGATAACGCAGGACGTGATGGTCCGGGCGAACATCGACGTCAACCGCATGAGCGCGCAGCGGAAGGTTGAGTTGGCCGACGAAATCTACGCCCTGCAGCCGAACCTGCTCGCCTCCGTCCTCGTGCTGCCTCGCTTCGGGGTCGACACCTTGCAGCTCGAGGTGCCGATCCACGTTCTGCTGGTGGTCTTCCAGGCGATGAAGCGCAGCGGGCACGCCTTCCCCACGATCACCGAAGACGTGCAGGAAACCTGCCTGCAGCGGCTGACAGCGACGATCGGGTTTACCGAGGGCGTGCCGCCAGACCTCGTCGAGCAGATGATCACGCGGTTCTGCGCCGACCACCCCGAGCGCTACCTGCTTGCGTTCGTGTACGGCTACCTCGGCGAGCACGACCTGCTACGCGTGCGAACCGACGCCGAGAAGTTCTTGCTGCTGGCCGCCCTCAACCTCGTCGAGTGCGTTGCCTACGTCGGAGCGCAATTCCAGACCTGATGAACCGCGCGGCCGGTCAAAATGGGTGAACTGGACGCTCACCGAAGAGCTGCTGCCACACCACTGGCAGCCGCAGGAAAGCACATGAAGAACATCGAAGCCTTGATCGAAGACGGTGGCGACATCACCATAGGAAGCATCGGAAACATCGAGTGCGCGGCGACCGCAGCTGACAGCCACAACACGCTGGCCATGCTCGTCAGGCGCGAGGGCGAAACGATCAACGCTCTGCTCAAGCGCCTGGACCGCGCGATCGGCAGGTACTACGAGACCGACGAGCCCACCGACGAGATCAATCCGCCCTGAGTATCAACGCTTGTCGGTCAAGATGGGCGCGCTGGACGCTCACCCTGAAATTGCGGTACCCAGCCTGAATGGCAAATCTGGATCCGCAAAAGGAAAAAGCCCAGTCATTTCTGAGTGGGCTTTTTGGGGCTGTAAGAGCCTGACGATGACCTACTGTCACACGGGAACCCGCAAT
>JAFEEG010000011.1 GCA_018241225.1 Pseudomonadota bacterium | reverse complement strand
GGTGTTGGCTGCCAGGCGGCCGCCGATGAAGTGCTCGATATTTGCGATGCTCATGATGAATCTCTGACTCTGTCTGAATAGGGAAAGCGGGTGGTTTCAGGGCTGCTCGGCCAGCGCATCGGACAACGCACCGACCAGCGACTCAAGCTGCGCGGCGCTCGAAACAAAAGGAGGCGCCAGCTGGATGGTGTCGCCGCCGAAGCGGACGTAGAAGCCCTTGTCCCAGCAGCGCATCGCAATCTCGTACGGGCGGCGCGCCGGCTCGCCTGGGTACGGCGCGATGGTCAGTCCCGCGGCCAACCCGTAGTTGCGGATGTCCAGCACGTGCCGCGCGCCCTTGAGGCTGTGCACGGCCGCCTCGAACACCGGTGCAAGTTCGCGTACGCGGGCCGGCGCATCTTCCTTTTCCAGCACATCCAGCGTGGCCAGCGCGGCGGCACAGGCCACCGGATGGGCCGAGTAGGTGTAGCCATGCGGAAACTCGATGTTGAGCTCGGCGCCCGCAGCGGCCATGAAGGCGTCGTGGATCTCCGACGTTGCCACCACGCCGCCCATCGGGATCACGCCATTGGTCACCTGCTTGGCAAAGTTGATCATGTCCGGCACCACGCCGAAGGCCTGCGAGCCGGTCCACGCGCCGGCCCGGCCGAAGCCGGTGATGACCTCGTCGAAGATCAGCAGGATGTTGTTCTGCGTGCAGATCTCGCGCAGGCGCTGCAGGTAGCCCACCGGCGGCACGAGCACGCCGGCGGAACCGGCAAAGGGCTCGACGATGACCGCGGCGATGTTCGAGGCGTCGTGCAGTGCGATGAGCTCCAGCAGCTCGTCGGCGAGTTCACGGCCGCTGGGCGGCATGCCCTTGCTGAACGCGTTGCTCGCCAGGAGCGTGTGCGGCAGGTGGTCGGCGCTGATGCCTTCGCCGAAGAGCTTGCGGTTGCCACCGATGCCACCCACGCTGATGCCGCCGAAATTCACGCCGTGATAGCCCTTGGCGCGGCCGATCAGGCGTGTCTTCGAGGGTTGCCCCTTCAGGCGCCAGTAGGCGCGGGCCATCTTCAGCGAGGTGTCGGCCGCTTCCGAGCCGGAACCGACGAAGAACACGTGGTCCAGGCCTTGCGGCATCCTGGCGGCGATGCGGTGCGCAAGCTCGAAGGCCATCGGGTGCGCGAACTGGAACGGCGGCGCGTAGTCCAGCTTGGCGACCTGCGCGCTCACGGCCTGCACGATCTCGGGACGCGCATGGCCCAGGCCGCAGGTCCACAGGCCCGACAACCCGTCGAAGACCTGCCGCCCGTTGGAATCGCGGTAGTGGCAGCCATCGGCCTGAACCAGCAGGCGCGGATCTTTCTTGAACTGCCGGTTGCCGGTGAAGGGCATCCAGTAGGCATTGAGCTGCGCTTCGGTGGGCTGCGCGAAGGCGCGGGAGATGTCGCTGAGGTCCATGGGAAGTCGATGCAGTCTGGGTTGAGTTGGCGGGATTCTGGGCAGCGCTTCAGTCTCAGTAAACTGCCTTCTTTGCCACTTCACTTTCAAAGGATTGAAACTTTCATGGTCAAGAAGGCGTTGCTTGGCCAGGTCAGCGACACCGAGATCCGGCTGCTGCGCATCTTCAAGGCGGTGGTCGAATGCGGCGGGCTCTCGGCGGCCGAGCTGGAGCTGAACATCGGCCGCTCCACCGTGAGCCGGCATGTGAAGGAACTCGAGGAGCGCCTGGGCCTGGTGCTGTGCCGGCGCGGCCGGGCCGGCTTTGCGCTGACCCCCGACGGGCAACGGGTGTACGACGGCGCCGTGCAGTTGCTGGGCGCCATGGAAGCCTTCCGCTCGGGCGTGCGCGACATGCACGCGGCCCTGGTGGGCACGCTGTCCATCGGGCTGTTCGACAAGACGGTGACCAACCCCGACGCGCACATTGGCGAAGCCATCCGGCACTTCCGCCGCCTGGCGCCCGACGTGCTGATCGACGTGGCCGTCGGCACCATCAACGAGATGGAGTCGCGCGTGATCGACGGGCGGCTTCATGTGGCCATCGTTCCCGACCATCGCCGCTCCGACAGCCTGGACTACGAGCACCTGTTCAGTGAAACGATGCACCTGTACTGCGGCCGCCTGCACCCCCTGTTCGATACGGGCGCGGGCGACCTGCCTGGCGCGCAATTGCAGGACTACGACTACGCCGGGCTCGCATTCCACTCGCCCAACATGGAGGCCACGCACCGCTTCCGCCTGCGCCGCACGGCAACTGTCAGCGACCAGGAGGCGGTGGCCTCGCTGATTCTCTCGGGCTGCTATCTCGGCTTCCTGCCGGACCACTATGCGGCCGGCTTCGTTGCCGGCGGCCTGATCCGCAAGGTGGAGAGTCCGCCCTGCACCTACGAGGTCCAGTTCGTCGCGATCTCGCGCAGGTCGCCCACGCCGGCACGCCTGACCGCGACCTTCATGGAGGCGCTGCGGCTGGGCCACCAGGCGAGCTGATCGCCGGCCGCGGTCGCGCCGTCGCTCCGGCACGACAGGGGGCGGTCGCTACCCCAGATGAAGCTTGTCGGGGTCGGCCCCCGCAAGCAACAATCCGCCCGCCCCGACGTTGGGGCTGGAGAGATTGATGAAAGCTCGCTTCCTGGCGCTGTGCGCGCTCGTTCCTGTCCTTGGCCTCCTGGGCGCTTGCGCCACCGGTCCGGCCGCTTCTTCCGGCGGTGCGCTGGCAAGGGTCGCGCAGACCCAGACGCTCAAGCTCGGCTACCGCGAAGACGCCCAGCCCTTTTCCTTCAAGGCCCCCGACGGCAAGCCGGCCGGCTATTCCGTGAGCCTGTGCCAGAAGGTGGCGGCATCGATCCAGTCGCAGCTGCAGCTGTCCAAGCTCGACGTGCAGTGGGTGCCGGTCACCGCCAGTTCGCGCGTGCAGGCCGTGAGCGACGGCAGCGTGGACATCGAGTGCGGCAGCACCACGCGCACCCTCGGGCGCGAGCAGCAGGTGGACTTCAGCAACACCATCTGGGTGGAAGGCGCATCCTTCGTCACCCTGGCATCGGCCTCGATCAACCGCGCGCCCGACCTCAACGGCAAGCGCGTGGGCGTGATTGCCGGCACCACCACCGACACGGTGCTCAAGAGCCTGTCCAGCCGCGGCATCGTGCCGGTGTTCGTGCCGATCCAGACCCACACCGAAGGCGTTGCCGCCGTGCGCGCTGGCAAGGTCGACGCCTATGCCACCGACCGTTTGATCCTGGTGGGCGAAGTGCTCGGCCGGCCGTCCGACGTGGCCCTCAAGCTCAGCGACGACTACCTGTCCATCGAGCCCTATGCACTGATGATGCGCCGCGACGCAGACCTGCGCCTGGCCGTGAACCGCGGGCTGGCCAAGGCCTACCGCAGCGGCGAGATCATCGAGGTGTTCCGCCAGGCGTTCCCGTCTGGCGCACGGCCGTCGTCGCTGGTCGAGGCGGCGTATGTGCTGAACGCGCTGTCGGAATAAGGATGGGGCCACGGCACGCAGCACTGCGTGCCAATCAGCTCCTGCTTCGACCCACCGCCGCGAGCGACGTGCCCAGCACCACCACGGAAGCGGCGAACAGGCACACGTCCTTCAACAGGAACTGACCGACGTCCACCGAGATCGCCGGAAAGCCCAGTTGCGGCGCGGCGACGCCGGGCGTGCTGAACATGAAGCTGACCGTCACCACGAACAGGCCCATGGAAAGCAGGCCGCCCAACAGGGAGAGCAGCGGCGACACAAGGCGCGCCGCAATCAGCAAGCCGATGGCGATCTCCAGGACCCCGAGGAAGGTCGAGAACCCACGGACCGTGAATGAGCCGTACAGCCACGACAGCAACGGACTGTTGGCCACCAGCCCCTGGATGGCATTGGCTTCGTACTCGGTGAATTTCATCGCGCCGAACCACAGGTAGATGATGGTCAGCGCCAGGTAGATGCAGAAGACGCCGATCGTCGAGATGTGGTCGCCAAGCTGCTCCAGACCACCAGCACGATACGACGAAGACGAAGACGTAGACGGGATGGACCCGTCCATGGCAGTAGCTTCCATGATGATTCCTCCTGAAGTTTTTTTTCTCGATCCCGGGCGCAGTGGACACGAGAGCCAGCGGGATTGGCTACTTTGTCAATCGACTTTTACCAATTTCAATTTTGGTTACCGCGACGTGACAAAAAGCGAAAAGTCACGCGATCTCAGGAGGTAGCGGATGAGGAAGCCGCGGGTTGCAGCAGGCCGCGCGCCGCCTGCCGCACCTCGGGCGACGAGAAGCGGAAGGCCGCGCGATCGAGCAGGTAGTGGATGAAGCCGCTGGCGAAGCCCAGGGCCAGCAGCACCGGCACGAAGGGCGACGAGCGCAGCCACCACGCGGCCTCGCCAAAGATGCGGTCGGCGTAGACGTAGTCGTCGGGCACGGCCTCCACTTCCAGCACGGGCAGCAGCAGCACCGAGATGACGGCCAGCGCAAGCAGCACCGCCCAGCCGCGCCGGTTGATGGGTGCCAGCACCCGCTGCCAGCGCGTGGAGGCGGTCTGGTCGCCACCCGAGGCCGCCAGCGATGTCAGGCCCATGGCCGCGCTCCAGTGCTGCACGCTCCACAGCACGATGAACACGAACGGCGCTTGCGCAAGAAAAGCCACGAGCACCATGGCCGTCAGGCCCAGCACATAGGCGATGCGCGGCAGGGACGGGCGGCCCGAGCGCCATTCCGCGCCGAGCATGAGCACCGTCATGGCCACGACCAGCGCGATGCCGCCATCGTGCAGCACACGCGCAAGCAGGTCGGTGCCGTCGGTGCCCAGCCAGGGGTCGATCCAGCGTTCCTGGAAGGCAATCGACCCGGTGAGTGCCTGTGCCAGCACCACCAGGCCGCCGCCCACGACCAGCGAGAACCACCGGTCGAGCCGCCGCACGTTGGGCGCCGAAGCGCGGCCGGCCCGCGCACGATAGAGGCTGAGCAAGCCGAAGTGCTGCGCGGCGAAATGGTGGCTCACCAGCACGAAGTCGAACACCACCAGCCAGACGACGCGCTCTTCCAGCGGCATGGGCAGCACGCTCTCGGGCGCGAGCATCACGGCGAAGCAGGCGACTGCAATGGCCAGCGGCGCCACCACGAAGCGCAGGCGCTGCCGGGCCAGCAAGGGCCGGTAGGCCGGCGTGGCATAGGCCAGCCAGGCCGAGGACACGCGGTGGCCGAACCACAGCGGCACGGTCAGCACGAAGAACAGCACGTCGAGCGGGCTGTTGCGCACGTCCTCATGGCCGTAGGCGAGCAGCAGCGCCAGCGGCACCAGCCACAGCGGATTCAGGATCCAGACCAGATCCCAGGCCGGGCTCTTGATGCACCGCATGCGGGCCGACGCTAGAAATGGAACTCGGCCCGCACCATCGGCGTCTTCGTGAAGGCGCCCGGCCCCGCCGGGCCCTTGTACGGATTGCCGAACTTGTTGCGCCACCATTCGTAGCCCACCCCGATCTTGAAGCGGTTCTTTTCATTGCCCATGGCCGCGCCCACGTCATACATGACGGCGGCGTCCAGGTGCGTCTCGGGCGCGGTGGGTTGACCGAACTCATCCAGGCCCTTGGCCGCAATGTAGTCCAGGTAGCCCTGGAAGAAGAAGTTCGTCGAGCCCAGTGGAATGCCCCAGGTGATGTCCAGCGCAGGGTGCGTGTCGTAGCGGTAGCGCGGCGTGCAGGTACCGCCCGGGTAGGTGGAACACGGTGCGTTGCTCTCCCACAGCGCATACACGCCCACGTCCAGGAAACCGGGCACATCGAACATCACCCTGGGGCCCAGCACGAACATGCGCTTGCGCGAGTTGTAGCCCGCGTCGTCCTTGTGGTTGAGGTCGATGCCGAAGGTGGCACCCCAGTCGCGCACCGGGCCCATCTTGTAGTTCTCGCCGCTGATCTTGTTCAGGCTCAGCGTGCCCCGGTACACCAGGTAGATCTCCTGGGCCTTGCCGGTGCACACGCCGCCGGTGCAGTCCTTGGGGTCCTTGTCGTCCGAGATCAGCCAGTCGATGTTCAGGAAGTTGCTGCCGTACTTCCAGCCATCGGCATGGGTAAGCGAGAAGATGTTCTTGGCAATGTCGTTCGGGTTGAACGGCTCGCCGAACTGCGTGCCGTAGCGCCAGCCCACCGACGTGTCGCTCCATTCAAGAGCGCTTGCAATCGAGGGCAGACTGAAAGCGCCGGCCCACGCCAGCAAGGCCATGAGCCTGGCCGCCCGCTTTTCACTCTTCTTTTCCCTCTTCTGTTCCCGCATGTGCGTGCATCGCGGCATACCGTCTCCTCCGGCCAGCATGGCCAACACGGGACTTGCGACCGAGTCCAACTACGCGGGCCGATTCTTCCCCGTGTGCCAATGTAAAGATGCCGAGGAGAAACCCCGATGGAATCTTGGTGGCGCGCCAGCGTTGCCTACTGCTCGATCTCGAGGTTATCGATGAGGCGCGTGTTGCCCAGCCGCGCCGCGGCCAGCACGACCAGCGCGTCGCCGCTCGTGGGCGCCTGCAGGTCGCTCTGGCGGCGCAGCGCCACGTAGTCGGGCTTCCAGCCGCGCGCGGCCAGCGCCATGGTGGCGCGTGCCTCGATGGCGGCGAAATCGCGCTCGCCGTCGCGCACGGCCTGGGCCACCGAGCGCAGCGTGGCCGACAACTGGCTGGCCTGGATGCGCTCCTGCTTGTCCAGGTAGCCGTTGCGCGAGGACAAGGCCAGGCCATCCTCGGCGCGCGACGTTTCCGCGCCCACCACCTCGATGGGCAGCGCAAACTGCCGCACCATGTGGCGGATCATCATGAGCTGCTGGTAGTCCTTCTTGCCGAAGACGGCGACGCGCGGCTGCACGCAGGCAAACAGCTTCATCACCACGGTGCACACGCCGATGAAGAAGCCGGGGCGGAATTCGCCTTCGAGCGTGTCGGCGATGCGCGGGTCGGGATGCACCTTGCAGGTCTGCGGCTCGGGGTACAGCGCCTTTTCGTCGGGCGCGAAGAGCACGTCGCAGCCCGCCGACTGCAGCTTGTCGCAGTCGCTGTCCCAGGTGCGCGGGTAGGTGTCGAAGTCCTCGTGCGGCAGGAACTGCAGGCGATTGACAAAGATGCTCGCCACGCTGACGTCGCCCAGCGTGCGGGCCGTCTTCACCAGCGACAGATGGCCTTCGTGCAGGTTGCCCATGGTGGGCACGAAGGCGGTGCGGCGCGCGTCGCCGAGGATCTCGCGCAGTTCGGGAATCGTTCTTGCAATTTGCATGATGAAAGAGGTCCTGTTGCTGGCTACCAGGCGTGCACGGCGTCTTCGGGAAAGCTGCCGTCCTTGACCGTGTGGACGAAGGTCCGCAGGGCGTGTTCGATGCTCTCGGCCCCGGCCATGAAGTTGCGAACGAACCTGGCGGGCTTGCCCAGGTGAATGCCCAGCATGTCGTGCAGCACCAGCACCTGGCCTGCGGTGCCGCTGCCCGCGCCGATGCCGATCGTGGCGCAGCGCGTGAGCTCGGCCGTGACCGCCCGCGCCAGCTTGGCCGGCACCATTTCCAGCACCAGCATGGCGGCGCCGGCGTCCTGCAGTGCGCGAGCGTCCTGGCACAGCCGGGCGGCCGTTGCCTCGTCGCGCCCCTGCACCCGGTAGCCGCCCAGCGCATGCACCGTCTGCGGCGTGAGCCCCAGGTGCGCGCACACCGGAATGCCGCGCTCGGTGATGAAGCGCACGGTGTCGACCGTCCAGCCGCCGCCTTCGAGCTTGATCATTTGCGCACCGGCCTGCATCAGCGCCGTGGCGCTGCGCAGCGCCTGCTCGCGCGATTCCTGGTAGCTGCCGAAGGGCAGGTCGGCAATGAGCCAGGCAGTGCCCTGCACGCGCCGCAGGCCGCGCGCCACGCTTTCGGTGTAGTGGCGCATCACGTCGAGCGACACGCCCACGGTGCTGTCCAGGCCCTGGCAGACCATGCCCAGCGAATCGCCCACCAGCAGGCAATCGACGCCGGCCGCATCGGCCACGGCGGCAAAGGTCGCGTCGTAGGCGGTCAGCATGGTGATCTTCTCGCCGCGCGCATGCATGTCGGCAATGCGCGCCAGCGTCACGGCCTTGCGGGGCGCGGGCGAGGTTGCGGCAGCGGCGCCGTAGGGCGCGGCGGTGTCGGCAGCGGTCGACATGGCGGTGCAGCGCCTTCAGGCAGGCATCAGCGCCTGCGTGTCGGCCGTTTGCACCGGGACCTGCGAATGCACGTCCTTGATCCTGTTGGCCGCGTCCACGAACACCAGCTTGGGTTCGTGAGCGGCCACGCGCTCTTCCGCCACCAGGCCGAAGGCCGCGATGATGAGCAGATCGCCCACGCAGGCACGGCGCGCGGCCGAGCCGTTGACCGAGATGATTCCCGAACCCCGTTGTGCGCGAATCGCGTAGGTCACGAAGCGCTCGCCGTTGGTCACGTTCCAGATGTGGATCTGCTCGTTGTCGGCCAGGCCGGCAGCATCGAGCAGGTTCTCGTCGATGGCGCAGGAGCCTTCGTAGTGCAGCTCGCAATCGGTCACCGATGCGCGGTGGATCTTGGACTTCAGCAGGGTACGAAACATGGGAGCGGTCCTCGAGAAGTTGGGAAAACGGGGCAGGCTCAGTCGGCGATGGGCGCGAGCAGGGTCGGCGTGGCGCTTTGCGCAAGCCCGGGGTGGTCCAGCCGGTAGTGCAGGCCGCGGCTCTCCTGCCGCGAGCGTGCCGACTGCACGATGAGCTGCGCGGTCTGCACCAGGTTGCGCAGCTCGATCAGCTCGCGCGTGACCCGCGAAGCGGCATGCAGCGCCTCGGTTTCGCGCCGCAGCTGGGCGATGCGCTGCGCGGCGCGCTCCAGCTGGTCGCCGCTGCGCACGATGCCCACGTGGTCCCACATGATGCGCCGCAGTTCGGCCAGTCGGCTTTCGATCTCGCGCGCATCGGCCGCTTGCGCCGAACTGGCACGCCAGGGCAAGGCGGCGGCCGGCGCCCGATGGGGCGCACTCGCAATCTGGCCTGCCGCCGCGCGCGCGAACACCATGCACTCGAGCAGCGAATTGCTCGCCAGCCGGTTGGCTCCGTGCAGCCCCGTGCAGGCGGTCTCGCCGATGGCGTAGAGGCCCGCCACGTCGGTGCGCCCCTGCAGGTCGGTCACGACGCCGCCGCAGGTGTAGTGCGCGGCCGGCACCACCGGAATCGGCTCGCGGGTCATGTCGATGCCATGCTGCGCGCAGCGCGCCAGGATGTTCGGGAAATGGTGATGCAGGAAATCCGCGCCCTGGTGCGAGATGTCCAGGTGCACGTGGGCCAGCCCGTGCTTCTTCATCTGCGCATCGATGGCCCGTGCCACCACGTCGCGCGGCGCCAGCTCGGCACGCGCATCATGGTCGGGCATGAAACGATGGCCGCCCGCCGACGCCGGCAGCTTGAGCACACCGCCCTCCCCGCGCACCGCTTCGCTGATGAGGAAGGACTGCGCATCGGGGTGGGCCAGCGAGGTCGGGTGGAACTGGATGAACTCCATGTTCGACACGCGGCAGCCCGCGCGCCACGCAGCCGCGATGCCGTCGCCCGTGGCGGTGGCCGGGTTGGTGGTGTGCAGGTAGACCTGGCCCGCACCGCCGGTGGCCAGCACGGTGTGGGGTGCAGTGAAGGCGAGCACTTCGCCGCTGCTTTCGTCCAGCGCATACACGCCGGCGCAGGCGGGTGCGCCCTGCACCGCGCCGCTGCCGGCAATGAGATCGACCAGCGCGTGGTGCTCGAAGAAATGGATGTTGGGCGTGCACCGCGCCACGTCGATGAGCGTGCGCTGCACCGCCGCGCCGGTGGCGTCGGCCGCATGCACGATGCGGCGCTGGCTGTGGCCGCCCTCGCGGGTCAGGTGCAGTTCGCCGTCTTCGAGCGAGAACGGAACACCCAGCTCGCGCAGCCACGCAATGCATGCCGGCGCGCCTTCGACCACGAAGCGCGTGGCCGGCAGGTCGCACAGGCCCGCGCCGGCCACCAGCGTGTCGTCGACGTGGGCATCGATGCTATCGCCTGCATCCAGCACGGCCGCAATGCCGCCCTGGGCCCACTGGCTGGCGCCGTCGGACAGGCTTTTCTTGGTGAGCACCGCGACACGGTGCGTGGGCGCCAGGTGCAAGGCCGTGGTCAGCCCCGCGAGGCCGCTGCCGACCACCAGCACGTCGAAGGCGAGCGATGCCATCACGCCACCCCGATGCCCGGCGCAATGCCCACGGCCGAACTGCCGTTCTTCAGCGCCGCGGTGAAGTCGAGCATGCGCGCGATGGGCAAGCGTGCTCGCTCGCCGGTGGCGGGGTCGACGTGGACCTCGTTGGCGCCGGTTTCAAGCACGCGCACCACGCCAGCCAGGTCGTTCATCGCCATCCAGGGGCAGTGCGCGCAGCTCTTGCAGGTGGCACCGTTGCCCGCGGTTGGCGCCTCGATGAAGGTCTTGCCGGGGTTGAGCGTGCGCAGCTTGTGCAGCAGGCCCGTGTCGGTGGCGACGATGAACTCGCGCGCATCCATGTTCTTCGCTGCGCTGAGGATGCCCGCGGTGGAACCCACCGCATCGGCCAGCGCGATCACGTCGGCGGGCGACTCGGGGTGCACCAGCACCTTGGCGTTGGGGTGCTGCTCCTTGAGCAATTCCAGCTCCAGCCCCTTGAACTCGTCGTGCACGATGCACGCGCCTTCCCAGCTGAGCAGGTCGGCCCCCGTCTCGCGGCGGATGTAGTCGCCCAGGTGGCGGTCGGGTGCCCACAGGATCTTCTTGCCCTGGGCGGTGAGCGCGCGCACCACATCGAGTGCGCAGCCCGAGGTCACCATCCAGTCGGCGCGCGCCTTCACGGCGGCACTGGTGTTGGCGTAGACGAGCACGGTGCGATCCGGATGCTGGTCGCAGAAGGCGCTGAACTCTTCCGTGGGGCAGCCCAGGTCGAGCGAACACGTGGCGTCCAGGTCGGGCATGAGCACGCGCTTGTCGGGCGAGAGGATCTTGGCCGTCTCGCCCATGAAGCGAACGCCCGCCACCACCAGCGTGCGCGCTGCGTGGTCGCGGCCAAAGCGCGCCATTTCCAGCGAATCGGCCACCAGGCCGCCGGTTTCCTCGGCCAGGTCCTGGAGATCGGGGTGCACGTAGTAGTGCGCCACCAGCACCGCCTGCTGCTCGCGCAGCAGTTGGCGGATGCGGTCCTTGAGCACGCCGCGTTCGGCGCGCGTCGGCTCCGCCGGCACGCGAGCCCAGGCATTGCGCGTGCTGCACGCGGGCGCGCCGCCGCCCGGCACGAAGGATACGGGTTGCTCGAAGTCGATGCTGACCATCTCGCTCATGGCTCAGGCTCCTTCTTCTTCTTCTTCGAAGCGCATCGAGAAATCGATGGCCTTCACATCCTTGGTGAGCGCGCCCACCGAGATGCGGTCGACCCCGGTTTCGGCTAGCGTGCGCACCGAGTCGAGCGTGACGCCGCCCGAGATCTCGAGAATGGCGCGCCCGTCGCCGGCTGCATCGTTGATGCGCACGGCCTCGCGCAGCGTGGGCAGGTCCATGTTGTCCAGCAGCACCATGCGTGCACCGTGGAGCAGCGCCTCTTGCAGCTGCGCCAGCGTCTCGACCTCGATCTCGATGAACTGCGCCTCGCTCCCGGCCCGGCCGGCGGCCTTCAGGGCCTGGGCCACGCCGCCGGCTGCCGCGATGTGGTTCTCCTTGATCAGGATCGCGTCGTACAAGCCGATGCGGTGGTTGGTGCCGCCGCCGACGCGCACCGCGTACTTCTGCGCCAGGCGCAGGCCTGGCAGCGTCTTGCGCGTGTCGACGATGTGGGCGTGCGTGCCCTTGACCGCATCCACATAGGTGGCGGTGCGCGTGGCCACGGCGCTGAGCAACTGCAGGAAGTTGAGCGCCGTGCGCTCGCCCGTGAGCAGCGCCTGCGCGTGCCCTTGCAGCTCGAGCACCACGTCGCCGGCCTTGCAGCGCTCACCTTCGCCGCGCAGCCAGCGGATGCTGGCCTTGGGGTCGAGGCGGCTGATCACGGCCTCGACCCAGGGCGCGCCGCACAGCGTGGCGTCTTCGCGCAGCAGCACCCGCGCATGGGCCCTGGCATCGGCAGGCACCAGTGCCGCGGTGAGGTCGCCGCTGCCGGTGTCCTCTTGCAGCGCGCGCAGCGCATCGTGCTTGGCGAGGTCCGGAATGTTGAACGAGGGGGAGGAGGAAGGGAGGGAGGCGGAAAGGCTGGACATCGAAACTGAGCGGGAGCCGGGAAGCCGCGCGCGCCCGTTGGTGCGCGGGCAAAAAAATTTGGCGGACTCTAGACGCTTAGCGATGCCGGCACAAGGACCGTTTAGTTATTTGCGTTATTCGCAAATTCGAGAAACCGATTTCCGTCCTTGCGCAACCGTTTGCCTTTCGTCAACGGCGCGCAGATCCGAACGAAATGCGGCCTCTCGCCGACTGAAAAAATTCAGTCGATGCCTCAGTCGACCTTGGCGCCCGACTCCTTGACCAGCTTGCCCCAGCGCGGAATGTCCTCGCGCACGAGCTTGGCGAATTGCTCGGGCGTGCCGGTGGCCACGTCCGCGCCCTGGTCGTTCAGCTGCTTTTCCAGCTTCGGGTCCTTCAGCGCCTTGTTGAAGTCGGCGTTGAGCTTGGCCACCACGTCCTTGGGCAGGTTCGCGGGGCCGAGGATGCCGAACCAGGTGGTGGATTCGAAGTTCTTGTAGCCCGATTCGGCAACGGTCGGCACGTCCTTGATGTCATCCACCCGCTGCAGCGAGGTGACGGCCAGCGGACGCATCTTGCCGGACTTGATGAAGCCCAGCAGCGTGGGCACGGTCGACAGGTACAGCTGCACCTGGCCGCTCATGACGTCGGTCGCGCCCTGCGCCGCGCCCTTGTAGGGAATGTGGGTGAGCGTGATGCCCGCGGCGCGCTGGAATGATTCCGCCGCCAGGTGCGACACCGTGCCATTGCCCGAGGTCGCGTAGTTGATGCTGCCCGGCTTTTCCTTGGCCGCCTTCACCACGTCCGCGATGGTCTTGAACGGCGAGCCCGCGCCGGTGACGATCACCAGCGGCGAGGTGGCCACCAGTGCCACCGGCGTCAGGTCCTTGACCGGGTCGTAGGGCAGCTTGGCGTACAGCGTGGCGTTGATGGCCACGTTGCTGGTCTGCCCCATCACCAGCGTGTAGCCGTCGGCCGGCGCCTTGGCTGCGGCATCGACGCCCAGGTTGCCGCCAGAACCCGGCCGGTTCTCCACCACGAAGGTGTAGCCAAAGGCCGCCATCTTGTTGGCGACTTCGCGCGTGATCATGTCGGTGCCGCCGCCGGGCGGAAAGGGAACGATCAAGCGGATGGGCTTGGCAGGCCAGCCCTGTGCCTGGGCGGCAACGCTGAACAACGAGGCGCTGGCCAAGGCCAGCAAGGCGCGACGGGAAAGCTGCATTTGGATCTGTCTCCTGAGTGATGTCCGGCGCTTTGGCGCGCCATGGAACAGGACTGTAGAGAGCAGTTGCAATGCGTACAATGGCGTTGCGTACCGTGAAAAGGGGTGCAAGATGCGCAACAGCAAGGAAGACGCTGCGGACAAGGACAACCAGGACAGCGGCGGCGCCGGCGGCGTGATCGCCGTCACCCGTGCGCTGTCGCTCATGGAAGCCTTCGAGGTCGGCGAGTCGTCGCTGTCGCTGGCCGAGCTCAGCCGCAGGAGCGGCATGCACAAGACCACGGTGCTGCGCCTGGCCCGCACGCTGGCCCTGTCGAGCTACATGGTGCAGATGGATGACGGGCAATGGCGCCTGGGCCCCGCGGCGGGGTGGCTGGGTGCGCGCTACCAGGCGGGCTTCGACGTGAACAACGTGGTGGAGCCTGCGCTGCACGAGCTGGTCAAGCTCAGTGGAGAGAGCGCTTCGTTCTACGTTCGCGAAGGCGACATCCGCTCGTGCGTGGCGCGGGTGGAAGGGCCGCATTCGGTGCGGCACAACGTACGCATCGGTGAGCGGCTGCCGCTGGACCGCGGCGCGCCCGGCCGCGTGATCCTGGCCTTCAGCGGCGCCAAGGGCGAGCTGTACGAAGGCATCCGCTCACGCGGCTTTCACATCTCGACGGGCGAGCGCGAGGCCGAAGTCTCCAGCGTGGCGGCGCCGGTGTTTCGCACCAACTGGAGCCTGCTGGGCTCGATGTGCATCTCGGGGCCGAGCTCCAGGCTGACCAAGACAAAGCTGGACAAGCTGGCGAAGACGGTGGTGCATGCGGCCAACCAGTTGTCGTATGCGCTGGCAGGCGGGCGCACATCGGCCACGCCCGCCGTCGTTTCGCGCTGGCACCCCTGACGACGTGGCGTGTTCAGCGGCGCGCCAAGGGCAGCCCGGGTGCGCTCATCGGCAAGCGCAGCACATGGCCGTGGGTGGAGTCGGTCACGTAGAGCGTGCTGCGCTGCGGCCCGCCGAAAGCCAGGTTGGTGGTGGATGCGCCGGCAGGGCCGCGCAGCACCTCCACCGGCTCTGCCCGTGAGTTGAGCACCCACACATAGCCCAAACCAGGGTTGGCCACCAGCAGGCGGCCCTGCGCATCGACCGCCAGGCCATCGGGCCCGCTGGGTCCGTAGGAGGTGAAGAACTGGCTCACCTTGGCCACGCTGCCGTCTGGCAGCAAGGGCACCCGCCACACGCAGTTGCCGCGCGTCACGGCCAGGTACAGCAGCTTGCCGTCGGGCGACAAGGCCACGCCGTTGGGGCTGGGGATGTTGTCCACCAGCAGGTCCAGACGTCCGTCGCGCCCCAGGCGATAGAGCCGGCCGGTGGGGTCGTGCAGCCCGGTCTGCCCCTGGTCGGTGAAGTACAGATTGCCCTGTGCATCGAACACCAGGTCGTTCACGCCCTTGAAGCGCTCGCTGTTGCGCCGCGCAAGAAATGGCGTGACGCTGCCGCTTGCAAGATCCAGCCGCATGAGGCCGTTCTTGTAGTCGGTGATGAGCAGCGTGCCCGCATCCATGAACTTCATGCCGTTGGGCTCGCCGTCGTACTCGGCGACGAGCGTCCAGCCGCCTTGCACGTCGATGCGGAAGATGCGGCCCCACGGAATGTCGCTGACGTAGAGGTTGCCCGCATCGTCGAGGACCGGCCCTTCGAGGAAGGAGTCGGTCACCGCGCCGCCGCGATTGGCATCGGCCCAGGCACTGCGCTCGGGGCGGCGCAGCGCGTCGGGCATGGCGCTGAACAACTCGAGTTCACGCACCTGGGGTGGCTGCAGAAGGAACATGGTGGCAAGTGGGGTTGGCAGCGCAGCTTATGCGTCCTGTGCCGGCTGCGCCAGCATGGTGATCAGTCGGCCTTGATGTCGCCCTTGCGGACCACCTCGCCCCACTTGGCGTCTTCCTTCTTCAGGAAGGCGGCGAACTCGGCCGGCGTGGAACCCACAGGCTGCGCGCCCAGGTCCTTCAGGCGCTGCTGCACCTCGTCTTCCTTCAGTGCCTCGACCACGGCGCGCTGCAGCTTCTCTGCAATGTCCTTGGGCGTCCTGGCCGGCAGCAGCATGCCGTTCCATTCGAAGGCCTCGTAGCCGGGCGCCACGGTCTCGGCCACGGTGGGCACGTCGGGCAGGCGCGGCGAGCGCTGCGGCGACGACACCGCCAGCGCGCGCAGCTTGCCCGAACTGATCAGCGGATAGGTGGCCGCCACGGTGCCGAACATGAAGTCGACCTGGCCGCCCATCACGTCGGAGATGGCCGGGCCGCCGCTCTTGTAGGGCACATGCACCATGTCCAGCTGCAGGCGCTGGCGCAGCAGTTCGGCCGCCAGTCTCTGCACCGTGCCGCTGCCGCCCGAGGCAAAGTTGATCTTGCCCGGCTGCGCCTTGGCCTTGGCCACCAGGTCGTTGACCGTCTTGAAGGGCGAGTCGCCTTTCACGATCAGCGCGTTAGGCGCCAGCAGCACCAGCGACAGCGGCTGCAGCGCATCGCTCGCATAGGGCAGCTTGGGGAACAGGTGCGGGTTGATGGAATACGGCGTGGCGTCGTAGAGCACCGTGTAGCCATCCGGCGCGGCTTTGGCCACGTAGGCCGCGCCAATGGTGCCGCTGGCACCGGCCTTGTTGTCCACGATGACGGTGGCGCCCAGCCTGGTGCTCATGCGTGCGGCCACCAGGCGGGCCACGGCGTCTGCGGCGCCGCCGGGTGCATAGGGTACGACGATGGTGATGGGCCGATCGGGAAAGGCGGCATGTACGACGGCGGCCATGCAGAACGCGCAGGCTGCGATGGCCAGGCGCCGGGTGATCTTCGGAATGGGCATCTCTGTTTGTCTCCAGGTCTTCTATGTGCGGTGCGGTGCGGTGTCAGTGCTCGGCGGTCGCGGCCCGGCGCTCCAGCACGGCCATCAGGTTTCTTGCAGCGGCCATGCCCATGTTCACGTAGGCATCGCCGGTCACGCCGCCGATGTGCGGGCTCAGCACGATCCGCGCCTCTTGCTGGAACGGGTGGCCCGCTGTCATCGGCTCGACGGCGAAGCTGTCCAATCCTGCGCTGCGCACCTGGCCCGATTCAATGGCTTCGAGCAAGGCCCCCTCGTCGACCAGGCCACCGCGCGCGGTGTTGACGACGATCACGCCACGCTTGCAGCGCGAGAGCGTTCGCGCGTCCAGCAGGTTGCGGTTGTCGTCGGTGAGCGGGCAGTGCAGCGAAATCACATCGGACTCGCGCCAGATGTCTTCCAGGGTTGCCGGTGCGATCCAATCCGGCAGATCCTTGGCGAAGGGGTCGAAGCCCAGCACGCGCATGCCCATGGCGTCGGCCATGCGGGCAAAGCGCTGGCCGATGGCGCCCAGGCCCACCAGGCCCACTGTGCGGCGGTGCAGTTCCAGGCTCTTGTGCGTGGCCTTGTCCCAATGGCCGCCGCGCATGCGCGCATCCAGCATCACCACCGACTTGGCACAGGCCAGCATCAGGGCCAGGGCCTGCTCCGCCACCGCTGCGGCGTTGGCGCCGGCGGCTGCCACCACCTCGATGCCGCGCGCCTTGGCCGCCACCTTGTCGATGGTGTCGGTGCCGCTGCCGTGCTTGGAGATGACTTGCAGCGAAGGCGCCGCATCCATGATTGCCGCGCTGACCTTGCCGTAGCGCACCACGATGGCCACCGGGTCGTGCGCGCGGCACAGTGCGACCAGGTCGTCTTCGGTGGGCGTCTTGCCGGCATAGACCATCTCGAAGCCCTCGAGGAGGGCCAGGGCCTGCGGCGCCAGGTCGGCACCGGTGACCAGGATGGTGTTGCTGCTGCTCACAGCGACTCCCCTTCCTTCAGCATGCCGGCCGCGCGCAATGCCGCCGGCAGCCACTTGGAGGCGGTGTCGCCGCGCGAGATGGCGTCCAGGCGGGCCGCTTCGTCGGCCACCTTCTTGTCGGCCAGGGCCAGCATGGCCGGCGCCTTGGCGCGTTCGATGACCACCACGCCGTCCGCGTCGCCCACCACCAGGTCGCCCGGGTTCACGATGGCATCGCCGGCCGAAACCGTATGGTTGATTCGACCGGGCACGAACTTGGTCGGGCCGGCCGGGTTGAAGCCCGCGCTGAACACCGGAAAGCCCAGCTCCAGGAGTTCGAGCTTGTCGCGCACCGCGCCGTCAATGATCACGCCGGCCAGGCCCTGCTTCTTGCAGGCGCTGAGCATCAGCGTGCCCATGAGCGCGGCGTTCAGGTCGCCCTTGCCGTCGATCACCAGCACGTCGCCGGGCTTGGCCAGCGCGATGGCCGCATGGATCATCAGGTTGTCGCCGGGGCGGACCTCGACCGTGAAGGCCGGGCCGGCCACGGCCATCTTGTGGTGCACCGGGGCGATGCGGCCATGCATGGTGCCGCGGCGACCGGCCACGTCGGCCAGGATCGCGGCCTGGTAGGTGCGGGCCTTGGCGACCACGTCGGCGGACACGCGTTCGAATTCGCGAACGATCTCGGGAAGTTGGCTCATGGTGAACGGGCTCTCGGGGTGTGAGTGGGACAGTCCTCGCCAAGTGCATCGGCGGGTTGAGGTGGACTGTATTTGCCCGTTGCATTGGTCACAATGCGGGTGCACACAATGAAACGCGTAGTGCTGGATGGAATGGCAAATCGAAGACTGGCCGGCATCGATCAAATGGTCACTATATTGACCATATTGTGACTATATGATTAGTATGTTGACCAAATTACCACCGAAATTACCTCCATTCTCGACCGTCAGTTGCTGCTGCAACTGGGTGACCGCCTGAAGCGCCTGCGCAAGACGCAGGGGTTGAGCGCGGTGGAGATGGCCGGGCGCGTCGGCATCACCCGCAACACATTGAGGGCCGTCGAGGCCGGCGATCCGGCACCCTCCATGGGGTCCTACCTGCGCATCATGTCCGTGCTGGGCGTCAGCGGCGAACTCGCGCTGCTGGCTTCGGACACGCTGTCCCCCGCCTCGCCAGGATCGGCCGCGGCCCGCTCGCAACGCATGGCACCCGTGGTGGAAATTCGAGTCTCTGCCGACGAAAGCAGGCACCGCCTGCAAGACCTCCAGAGCATGGTCCTGCACGAAGAAGCCGTGCGCCGGGTCAAGGCCGACCCCAAGCTGCGAGATTCCGCCAGGAACACCGCCCAGCGCTGGATCGAAACCGGCGACCCGCGGTCGGCCGGCCTGTGGCGAGAGTGGCTCGCGATCCTCGAAGCCGGCGCCTGGAAAAAGGCACTGGGCCGCAGCAGGCATGCACAGCAACTCAGGCAGGCCTCCCCCCTCGTCACCGTGCTGCCAGACGAAGTGCGCGCCAATCTGCTAAGCCAGGTCCAGGACCTCAGGCGAGGTATCGTGCTGACCACCGATCCATCGCATGGGCCACAAGACAAATGACGCGCGACGAGTCTTCACTGTCTCGATGGAGGCGGACATCTACCCGAAGGATGCGCCGCATCTGTCCGACAAGATCGATGGCGCCATCGGGGGAGGGCTCGCAGTTCCACGACACCTACGGCTACTACGCGCAGGGCGTCGACCCGAGCACGGCAGTCCTTCCCGAAGACTGGCAAAGCCGGGTCCACAAGGTGCAAAGCGGCGCCACCAACCTGCGCATCGGCTATTGCCTGGACGTCGTCGATCTCTTCCTGTCCAAGGCGGTCGCAAATCGCGAAAAGGATCGTGAGTTCTGCATGGCGCTCATGGCGTGCCGCTACGTCACGCCAGGTTCAGCACTCGCATTGACGCCGACGATGCCGCTCGATCAGGCGGCAGAACGCGCGCTGCGGGCCCGCATTCGCCGGTGGGCCAAGTCATTGCGCGATGCCGGCCATGACATCGCAGGCGAGTGAAGTGCGCCAAGCAGCGCGCACCGCAAGCTACTTCGACTTCTTCACCCCCACCGTATAAGTCCCCGTCGCCTGCGCGTTCTTGTGCCGCACGCTCAGCCAGTAGGACCCCGGCTGCAGCTTGCGCACGATGCGTGCGTTCAGCCCCTGCCCCCGATCGTCGTCCCACGCCAGCACCGCGCCCGAATCGTTGGGCCCGTGCAGCGTCAATACCGTGTCGCTCGGCCCTTCGGTGGTCATGATGTGAGTGGCGGCGGCCGGCACGTCGAAGTGGTAGGTGTCCACCTCGCCCGCGGTCGACAGGTCGGCGCTGGTGCGCGCACCGCCCACTGCGAGCTCCACGGTGCCCGCCGAAGCCATCGGGTACTGCTTGCGCATGAACTCGATGTCGGCCGGCGAGAAGTCGGTGTTCCAGCCCACGGCGTAGGAGCCCACGGTCAGCGAATCCGGAATGGCGTATTCCATGATCGAGGTCGGATCGAAGGCGGTGTGGTTGGTGCTGTCTTCCGAATACAGCTGGAAGATGTTGAAGTCCACGTCCGCCTTGCTCCAGCCCTGCTGCGCGTAGTAGGCGTAGACCTTGTCCTTGTCCCACGGAATCTGGCCCTGCGCGGCCGGGTTCTGGTGCTCGTGGATCATGCCCAGCGCATGGCCGAACTCGTGGCGCACCACGCGCTGGTATTCGCGCAGCGCGGTGCTGGGTTCGAGCCAGCCGTAGTTCATGGTGGCTTCGGTGGCCGCCACGGTGAGCGCATCGGTGCCCACGGTGGACCACGAGAAGCCCTTTTCCGCGAAGCTGATGCGGATCTCGGCCGTGCCCGTGGTCACGAACTTCAGCTTGAGATTGGCAATGGCCTCCCACTCCTTGGCAATGGACTGCACCTTGGCCTGCACATCGGGCAGGCCGTCGATGAACTTCACGCGCAGGGTGCGGCCGTTGTCCCACAGCTTCATGCGCTCGACCGCGGCACGCACCGGGCCGCCGCCACCACCGCGCGCCAGCGGCAGGATGCGGATGTTGTCGACGCGCTCGTCGGTGGCGGCCTGGTCGCTTGCACGCGAAGGCGCCACCGGCGCCCGCCCCTTGCGAGGCGGCAGGTAGGGCGAGCAGATCTTCTTGACGGTTGCCATGGCGGGCCTCCTTCCTTGCCTCTTGCCGCTTTGCTCAGAACCGGGTCACGTGCATGGAGCGCACCGCCACTTCGGGCCGCGTCAGCGCCATTTCCTCCAGCGTGAGCGGCGCCAGCGCGATGTTGCCGCCGGCGCGGATCACGGCCACCAGCAGGATCACGCGGTTGTGGTCCAGCGTGCTGGTGTCCAGGTCGAAGCTGACGACGCCCGCGTGCGTGTTGTCCAGCGTGCCGGCCGGAGACTGCCGGCGCGTGGCATCGGTGGTGCCGACAAAGCTCCAGCCCGGGCCCAGCGCCTGCGCGGTGGTGCCGGTGGCCGAGTTCAGCACCTCGTTCACCGCCGCGGTCCACGGCACCGGGCCGCTGAACCAGGTCGTGGTGTTGTTGATGCGGGCGCGATTGCTGGTCTTGGGGTCGAGCCATTGCAGCAGCGTCACGCGCACGTCCGACCCGTTTCGCGGCGCGCCGCGGTGCTGCACCACCACCTCGACCTTCAGCGGGCCGCGCAGCAGGCTGAACGAGGTGTGGTTCGCGTCGCCCTCGGGAATGTCCGGCGTGAGCTCGTACAGGTCGGCCTCGCTGGGCGTGGCGCCGTCCCAGGCTTCGTGCACGTCGAAGGGCGGCGTCATGTGCAGGTCCCAGAAGTTCTTGTCGATGCGCGCCACGCTCAGTGCGGGCATCGGATTGGGCGGCCCCTTGGGCGGCACGGCCAGCACGGGCGCACCGTGGTCGCGCAGCACCTCGCTGAAGTACACGTCCCAGATGCCGTTGGGCACGATGCGCGGGTCGTGCGTGTTGGCACGCATCGCGGCCTGGAAGCGGCGCAGCTGCTCCTTCCTGCCGCGGAAGGGGTCGCGCCGCCACGGCAGGTTCGCCGGGGACGGTACCGCCGCCGGCGCCTTGCGCGGGCGGATGTCGGGGCTGCCATGCCACGAGCGGTCGGTGACCAGGTCGCGCTTTTTCAGCACGCGCTTGGGGCCGCTGGCCGGCTGCGGCGTCATGAATGGCGGCGCTGCATAGCGCAGGTCGTCCTCGTGGATACGCAGGAAGCTCAGGTCGGCCGCGGTGGTGTCGTCCAGCCGCAGCTCCCACACGCCGCGCGCGGCAACGGCCGCACGCAGCAGGACCACGCCGTTGTTGCTGTGGAAGGCCAGGTCTTCCACCGCCGCCTCGGGCAGGCCGTTGACCCGCTGGGTCCAGGCCCAGCTCGGCGAGTCGGCGCCGTGGTCGGTGCGCACGCCCTGCCACACGCCCACGGTGGTGCCCGCCCACACTTCCATCGGAAGCTCGGGCCGGCAGGCAATGGCCAGCACCGGCGCCGGCACCACGGCATGCAGGCCGGTGGGATACCAGTTGGCGGTGCCATCGAACCAGAACAGCGTGTCGGTGTTGGGCATGGTGCGGTGGCCGATGCAGCCCACGTACACCGCGCCCAGCGTGCCGTGCTGCGCGGGCGGTTGGCCGGCCGCGGGCGGCGCATCGAGGTTGGGCGCCAGGTCGGTCCACACCTCCGAGTCGAGCAGCGAAATGGGCAGCGGCGGCCCGCCGGGCGCGGGGGGCGGTGGTGGCGGCGGCCGCTTCTTGGCCTTGCCTTCGTAGGGCTCCGGTGCGGGCGGCACGCCGGGCGGCGTTGGCGGCGGGGTATAGCCGATGGGCACCACGGGCTGCCGGGCCCACGCGCCGGCGCCCGCGCCGTTGGGCACGCCCCCGGCGCGCGCATAGCGAAAGATGCTCTGGTCGCACAGCACCCAGGCCACGTCGGGGCTCTGCCAGCGGCAGGTGGTGATCAGGCTGCCCACGCTGTCCAGCGTGGTGTTGATGACAGGCGGCACGGCGGTCATGCCGGCCAGCGGGTCGGTGCCCGCGGGCAGCGTGACCCACTTCTTGCCGAAGTCGTCCGAATACCAGAGCCGCCAGGTGCCGATCAGCGTCTGGCTGAACCTGGCCGGCATGCCCGCCGCCGGCGCGCTGCGCGTGTTGGCGATGTTGGCCGGCATCGAATAGAAGGCCGCGCCATCACGCTCGGAAGGCAACACCAGATTGCCGCGGATCAGCGGGCCGGTGCCGCCGGTGGGGTCGCGGTTCCAGTTGCCCTGCACGTACTGCGCCAGCGACTGTCCGGGGTTGACCGCGTTCAGCGCGATGCCGCCGCCGTCGCCCATGTACTTCATCTTCCACACGCCGCTGGACATGCGCTGCACCGTGCCGTTGTCCTGCAGGCCGCTGAGCAGGTGGCCCTCGGCCATCGGGTGGCAGGCCACGAAGTTGCTCTCGCTGATGGTCAGGTCGTTGTTGCGCGGATAGAAGCCCGCCGGCCGGTCGGGCCGGTCGCTGCGGAACACGCCGCCGTCGCAGCCCGTCCACAGCGAAGTGCCGAGGTTGCTGAAGACCAGCGCATGCACGTCCGCGTGCGCCCCCAGGCCGATGAGCCGGTAGGGGTTGGGCTGGCCATAGGTCAGGATGCCGGCGTTGGCCGGGTTGGGAGCCACGTCGGCCACGATGATCCCGGCGTTGAACTGCACCTGCTTGCCGTCCTGCTGCACGTCGGTCATGAAGCAGCCGCCCAGCACCACGCGGTTGGCGTTGTTGGGATCGACCGCGATGGCGATGTCGTAGAAGCCCTGGTTGCGCAGCACGTTGGGCACGCCCACCACGCCATGCGCCACCGGGTCGGTGCCGCTGGCCGGATTGGTCACGCGGAACAGCCCCGCGGTGCCGACGTTGCCGTAGTCGTTGAGCAGCCACACCTGCGTCGGCGGGTTCGATGCGGCCAGCGAGCCGCGCATGTCCAGGTAGGCCAGCCCCGCCGTCGCATCCACCGTCACCTTCTTGAAATTGGCGGTGCCGTTGGCGCGCACCCACAGGCCGGAGTCGGGCCCCTCCATCACCCACACCCAGCAGCGTGCGGGCGAGCTGCCGTTGGCCGCCGTCCAGAGGATGTCGGAGCACGGCTTCTCGAGCGTGGCAAATGGCGTGCCGGCGGGGTGCTCCCAGTCGACCTCGCCGGCATGCGATGCCGGGCGCTGGTACAGCCCGGTGGTCGTGGCGACCAGGATGGTGTCGCTGTTGGGGGTGGGATCGCGCGCAAAGCGGTAGATGCCCTTGTTGACCAGGTTGTGGGCCTCGGGCTTCCACGGATCGGGGTCGGCGGACTTGGCCGGCTTGTCGCCCACCAGGATGCCCACGCCGCCTTCCGAATCCCAGACGTGGCCCTTGGGGTCGCTGTTGACTTCGCCGGTGCCCAGGAACACGGTGTCGTCGCCTTCGTTGGTGCCGAAGATCACTTCGAGCGCACCGCAGGCATTGCGCTGCGCCGGGCGGTTGATGCCCGCCGTGTTGGTGGGCGCGAGCCCGCCCACCGAGACCCAGTTGTCGCCGCCGTTCTTCGAGTACCAGACGCCGCCGTTGGCCGAGGCCGCGTAGATGCGCTGGCCGCCGTCGTGCACGCACAGCGCGTTGATGCGGCCGGCCACGCGCGGGTTGCCTTCGGCCTGGCCGCCCAGCACGGTGGCCGGGCCCAGGTGCTGCCACACGAACTGGTTGCCGGCAATGGGCGCGAAGGGCGCGAGCCCGCGCGCACTGCGCGGGGCAGGCGCCGGTTGGCTCGACGCGCGGCTGGCGCGCAGCGCCTCCTGCAAGTCGAGCGCACTGCGACGGCGCGCGTTGTAGCCGGCGCGCGCCGCCGGATCGTCGCCCTCGCCTTCGTCGGCGTGCGCGGGTGCAATCGGCCACTCGTATCGGCTCATGGCTGCCCCTCCTTCGGCGCATCCGGCGCCACGCGGATCCACCCTTCGCGCAGCTCGGCCGGGGTGTCGGGCAACAGCGCGGTCTGCGTCGCGGCCAGGATGGCGTCGGTGCGCCAGGTGGCGGGCGTGTCGCGCCACAAGAAGTTCTGGTCCTTGCCGAACACCGACACCTTGGGCAGGCGCACCTGGCCGTCCTTGTCGAGATCGGTCTCGACCATCACCGGCCCGGTGCGCAGCGACGGCGCAATGGCCGCCAGCCCCGGCCCGACCCAGTCGCGCGCCAGTTGCAGCGCCTTGCGCGGCAGCACGCCCGAGGTGAGCGTGGCCTTGCCGGCCGGGTGCATGAAGATGGTCAGCGTCACGCTCTGGCCCACGTGCAGCATCAGCGTGTCGGCATCGTCGGTGCCGGCAATGTAGGGGTGCGTGATGGAGGTCTTGGGCGGCATGCCGGTGACCTTGGCGTACAGGCCCAGTTGCCCGCGGCTTCGGCCAGCCTCGGCGGCGGTGCCGGCAATGGCCTTGTCGACCAGGCGGAAGTGCGCGTAGTCGTCGTCCACGAAGAAGCCCAGCACGCCGTCGTCGCTGCGCGTGATCTCGCCGATGCGCACCGCAAAGGCATGGCGCGCGGCCTCGCGCTCGGCATCGGCCCATTCCTTGGCGCGCTGCGCGTCGCTCAGGTCGATGTCGTCTGGCGGCTTGAGCTCCAGCTTGAGCTGCGCGCGCACCACCGCAATGGGCCGGCCCACCAGCCCGGCCACGTGCTCGCTGCCCAGCGATGCAAAGCTGTCGACCGACCACAGCGTGGTGTCGATGGCGCGCAGCAATGCCGACAGCGCCGTCTCCTGCCCGCTGTCGGGCGCCAGCGGCGCGCCGGCACGCGCGGCGGCATCGGCCGCCACCAGGCCATTGGCGAAGCGGCCCAGCGCAAACTGCCCGGGCGCCAGGCCGTACAGCGGGCCGGAATCGGCCGGGCCTTCGCGGCCGGCGGCAATCTCCCACATCACGCCGCCGCTCACCGGCTCATGCAGCAGCTCGCCCACGGGCGAGCCGTCCGCGCTGAAGATCTCCAGGCTTTCGTCGAGATGGTCGGGCATCACGAAGCCAGCCACCGGGCTCACCTGCAGCGTGGTGTCGATCTGGTCGACCCGCGCATCGGTGCCCACGGTGCCGACCTCGGTCTTGGCATCGACCAGCTTGAACTGCCAGCGCGCGGGCCGCATCAGCCGCGGCGTGACGGCCAGCGCATTGGGCCGCGCCGGCAGCGCGCTGCGCATGGGCACGGCCACCTGGCTGACCGGCACGTCGAGCGTGCGGCCGAAGGCATCGAGCAGGCGCGCTCGCGTCAGCGTGAGCGCACCGGCCAGCACCATGTGCGGCGGCGCAATGGGCGCCGGGTTGGCAACGCCGTTGCCGTTGGACGGGCGGCGCAGGCCGTCGCTCACGGCCAGGCCCAGCAGCTGGGTGCGCATGCCGTCCAGCGCGGCGGTGACCACGTCGAGCTTGTCGACGGCGGCGTCGAGCGTGCGGTAGGCCGCCTCGGTGGCCTCGTCGACCTGGCCGGCATTGATGGCGTCGAGCTTGTCCTCGGCGGCAAGCCAGTCGGAGATGGCGCGGTGCAGCGTGTGGGCCGCGCCGGTGGTGAGCAGCGCGCGGCCCCTGAGCGTGGTGCCCAGGCCCTGGCCCGCGGTGCCCTGCACTTCGAGGTCGACCGCGCCGAGGCGCCAGGCCTCCAGCGTGGGCGGGTCGATTCCTTCCACCTTCAGCTCCCACTCCAGCCACATCGGAATCCAGGGCTGCGCCCAGGTGGTCACGCCCACCAGGTCGGGGTCCGCGCCCTTGTAGAGCGAGAGCTTGCGCGTTTCATCCGCCACCATGCGCTGCTGTTGCTGGGTGCCGGGTTCGATGGGCTTTTGCGCAGCGGCCGCGGCGCTGGCGCCGGCAAGCGCGGCGCGCGCCGTCTTGGGCATGGCCGCGGTGCCGAGGAAGGCGGTGGCGCCGTCATAGGTGCCGTCCACGCCGAAGCGCAGCACCGACTCGGCCTTGAGCCGGTTGAAGATGCCGGTGCGCTCGGCCGTCGATGGCGTCACTGCATCGGCAATCCAGTCGTCGTGATACGGGTCGTGCAGCACGGCCTCGCGCGCCAGCGTGAGCACTTCGCTGGGCACCGAGCCGTTGCCCAGCGAGCGCACGAAGCGGTCCTTGGCAATCACGCCGCTGATTTCCTGGATGACATGCGTAGGCCAGCGGCAGGTGAGCGTGCCGGCCGCCGAGCCGCGCCCGTCATTGCCGTGACGCAGGCTGCGCGAGGCGCCGCGAATGGCCACCATGGGCTCGTTGGGAAAAGTGAAGCGCGCGGCCGGGCGCTTGACGATGCGTGCCTCGGTCGGCGAGAGCACATCGCCAACACGCGAGCGGGCAATGTCGTTCACCACCGCGGCGCTGGCGCTGATGAGCGTGGGCTTGGACTTGCTGGAATACACCGTGGTGCCGCCCACGCCCTTGGCCGCGCCCGGCGCCGAATCGCCCATGCCCTTTCGGGCGATCTCGACATTGGCCGCGGAGCGCTGCCCGCGGTACTTGCCCACCGCCATGCCACCGGCGCCGCCGGTCTGCACGCGCTGCATGTAGCGGTCGTCGCCGTCGATGCCGCTGGGCACCGAGGTGAAAGCGCCCGCATGCTCGTGCTCTTCCAGCTCCACCAGGCCGTCGGGCGAGCCCAGGCGGTTGATCTTCTGCGCGGTGAAGGCGGTAAGAAGGCGCTCGGAGGCGCGGCGCTGCTCGGGCGTGGCCTGCGGCGCGGCCGACAACGCGGCGAGCATCTCGTCCTCGTGCTGGCCGATCGCCACGCGCAGCGTGCTGGGCGACGGCCGGCGGTCCACCGGCACATTGCCCGCCACCGGCACGCCGTAGATCGCGCCATGCAGCAGCGACGAGCGCAGTTGCCACGGCGGCGCGACGAAGCGACGGGCGGCATCGGCCGAGAAGGTCGATGCGGCGGTGAGCGTCTGCATCTCGACAAAGGTCTTGTCCATGGGCGCATAGGCCAGCGCCGGCGTGCCGACCGCTGCCGCAGCAGCTGCCACGCCGGTGCGCCTGGCAACCGGCGTGGGAATGTTCAGCGGCCGCTTGGCTTGCCAGCGCTCCTCGGTGGTCAGGCCCAGCGCCTTGCGCAGCTCGAACTGCGCGCGGTCCTGCTCCTGCGCCCACTTCTCGTCGCCCCATTCGTACAGCAGGCCCCAGCGCAGCTTGGCGAGCAGCTCGTCCAGGCTGTTGCTGCTGCGCGCCTTGTCCAGCGGATCGGATGCGGGGTCGCTCCACCAGCCGGCCACTACGTAGGCGGCGCAGTCCTCATCCACGCCCTTGGGTGCGAGCGCTGGCACATCGGCCAGCGTGTCGTGGAAGGCGAAGCGGTTGAGCACCGCGTCGTACACGCCCGACCAGCTCAGCGAGCCACCCACCGTGCCGGTGAGCTGGCTGCGGTCGATGGTCTCGCCCGCCGGCACCGCACCGCCCTTGCTGCCGCCCTCGGTCCACGAACCGAGCGGCACGGCAATGGCGCGGTCGGCCTCCAGCACCCATCCTGTCGTCACCGCGTCCTTGCTGCCGCGCGGCAGCAGGATGCGCAGCACCACCCAGCGGTCGGGCAGCAGCGGCAACGCCAGGCGGTTGGCAGCGCCATCGGCGCGCGTGGCCATGGTGCCGCGCAGCAGCGCGTCGGGCATGGCCCAGTGCAGGTGCACGCCGGCCGGGCGCGGCGTGCCGGGCGTGAAGGGGTCGGGCATGCCGTCCTCGGGGTCCGCCACGCCCTTGCCGTTGGGGCCGGCCACCAGCATGGGCAGGCGCACCATCGCCTCGGTGCTGTTCGGCTGCACATACAGCGCCTGCACGTCCATGGGCACGAGCAGGCGGTGCTCGCGCAGCAGGTACTTGTCCCAAGTGGAAATCTCGCGCACGTCGAGCTGTGCGCGGTCGGCAGCAAGAAAGCGCTTGCCGTAGGTGAGCTGGCGGACCTGCTCCGCAGCGAGCTTGGGTTGAACGATCGTGGCCATCACGGATTCACCTTCGCCATCAGCGTGGTCTTCCAGTCGCTCAAGGGAACCGTCACCTTGAACTGGTCCAGGCCGTAGAACTTCTTGCCCTCCAGGTCCTTCGGGTCGCCGAACACCTGGCGGAACGGAAAGCGCAGCATCTGCAGCGCGTACTCGTTGGGCTCCAGCGTGCCACCCGAATTGGGCGCCTTGGCCGCGAGGCGCTTGCGCAACTCGGCCAGGTTGATCACGCCCGGCGCATTGCGGCGGAAGGGCACGTTGACCGAGTTGCCGGCACCCAGCGGCGTCGGCGGCGGCACGCCGGTGCCGGTGTTGCAGTCGCGCAGCTGCACCTTGGCCACGTGCTGGCCGGGCTGCGCGCCATCGGCCAGCCGCACGCCGAACTGGATGCCCTGGCGCGGCTCCTCGATGTGCACCACCGCCGGCACGCCGTCGAACAGCACCAGCAGCACGGCCGGCGCCAGGCGCTCCAGCCGCAGCACCTTCAGCCGGCTCGGGTCCGACTCGGCGGCGGTGGTCAGCGCATCGTCGGGCAGCAGGTCGCGCGAGTAGGCGCGCACATGCAGGTTGGGCCAGCCCGACACCAGTCGCGAACGCATGATGAAGCCGGTGATGCTGCCGCCATCGCCGGCCAGCTTCTTCTCGGCGCTGGGCTCGCGCACATAGCGCTCTGCCGTGTCGACCTCGCCGCGGATGTAGGGGTACACCGCCTCCAGCTGCGCACGGTCGGCGCTGGTGATGGTGCCGATGCTCAGCGCACCCTGCACCAGCGCATCGGTCCAGGCGCGGTCGATGTAGAAGAAGCGGATGGTCTCGATGGGCAACAGCTGCGCATCGGGCACCAGGTAGTTGAAGGGCACGCCGTGCAGCAGGCGCAGGCGCGCCATGAAACGGCGCAGCTCGCGCGGCACCACGTTGTCGCCATCGTCCGGATCGTGGTCGGTCACGTAGGCGGCGTAGTTCAGCGCGGCGGCCTGCGCCACGTCGAGCGCCAGGCTGGCGTCCATGAAATTCTTCATTGCTCGCCCTCCTCTTGCGCGTCGCTGCTGTCGACCTGCGCCTCGGCGCTTTCGATGAGTTCGTCCAGCGCGTCGCGCTGGGTTGGAGGTGCCGCCGCGGCTGCACCGCGCTGCGCGCGCGGCCGCGTGGGCGACACGACCTTGGTCGCCGCCGGCATCGCCACCGACAGCGCGTGGCCCAACTCGGCCTGCAGGGCGCCGCGCAGCGTGGTCACGGCCTTGTCGTCGATCTGCATCACGCCGCCCTTGCTGGCAATGGGCACGCTGCTTTGCGCCAGCGCGGCCACCATGCCGATCTGCTCGCCGGTCTTCTTCAGCGCGGCCAGGTCCAGGCCGAGGCCCGCAGCCACCACCGCGTCGAGCTCGCCTTCCATCCTGATGGTGCGGCCCGGGTCTGCCACCGGCCTGCGCGGGCCGAGGATTTCGTTGGGGTGCTTGGCCATCTCGCCCACGGCCTGGATCGCCACGTAGCGCCCCAGGTCCACATAGCCTGCGGTGAGCACCGGCAGCTGGTAGGGCAAGGCCTGCGCCAATATCTCGCGCACGCGGCCCGCGCCGAACTGCTCGCTGCGAAAGCGCATCGAGGCCGACACCACCGACAGCTGCGACAGCGCCAGCAGGCGCCCGATCTCGAAGGCGGACGCCATCGACAGATCCTCGCGCCCGTCGGGCACCACGCGCCGCAACTGGTCGGCTGAGTGCGCCAGCGGCGCCATGCCCTGCCCCGGATCGCGCTGCGTGGGCAGCGGCACGCAGGGCCCGCGATACCAGGCACGCACCGGGTCGCCGCGCCGCGTGCGATGGTCCAGGCCAATGTGGCCGGTCTGCACCACCTCCGGGCCGGGGCCGGGCTTGGGCGGCGCTTCGGGTGGCACCTCGGGCACGGTGCCCAGCAGGCCCACGTCCAGGTCTTCCATCAGGCTCTCGAAGGTTGCGCCCTCGTTGGTGGTGAAGGACCAGTGCGCCAGCACCGGAAAGCGATAGACCTTCTCCACCGCAAAGGCCTGGATCGGCAGGCGAAAGCCGATGCCCATGGCGTCGCGCACCATGGCCTTGGCGTCGGGGTCGCGCGCGGCCATCTGTACCGCCTGGTTGGCCTGCATGCCGCTCCACTGCTGCGAGACCGAGGCCTGCGCCATCGACTTCGAGCCGTCGAGGGTGCTGCCCACCTTGGCCGCGCTCTGCTGCGCTTGCGCGGGGGCGGCCTGCACGGCGCGTGCCGGCGTGCGCGCGGCGCCAGCGCGCGGCTGCGGCGAATGCTGCACGTTGGCCGCCACCGGCAGCGAGATGCCACCCAGCTCGATGTTGCCCATCACCCGCGGATCGGGGCCGACGTTGGGGTCGATCTGCGCCAGCGCCGACCAGTCCTGCGCCAGCGCCCATTCAAAGCTTTCGTTGAAGGGCTCGGGCGGCGGCAGTGCGCCCAGCTGCCCCTCGATGTTGACCAGGCAGGCCATGTAGCGCACCGCCTTGTTGTTGGCCTGGTCGAACACCGGCAGGCGGTTGGCCAGCACCACCGCGAGCCAGCCGTCGTCGTCGCCCATGGCCAGCTCGGTGTCGCTCACGTCCACATGCCGCACGTGGGTGAGCAGTTCCAGGTCCTGCTGGCAGGGAAAGATCTTCTTCACCACCGACTCGGTCACCGCCAGGTACAAGGCCTCTTCCACGTCCTTGTCCGAGGGGTCGAGCAGCGTGGTGCCGGGCGTGACGCAACTGGCCACGGCAGTGGCGGTGGACAGCTGCGCCTCGCCCTCGGCCACCACCACCAGCGCCAGCCAAGGCGTGGACGATGGTTGCACCTGGCCGGCGGGGTTGCGCTCCCACGGCAGCGTGCGGCGCTTGAGCACGACCTGCGGCAGGCGGTCGGCAAAGGCGCCCTCGGCATTGGCCGGCGGGAAGGTCGACAGGATCTGGTCCGTCGGCATGGTGTAGCGCGGCGCGGAGACGGTCACGTTGGTGGTCTCCGCCACCGCGTCGAACGGCAGGCCGGTGTGCTCGGTGACGAGCTGGTACTTGCCGGCCGTGACCTGCGGCACCACGTTGGAGTGCAGGATGAAGTGGCCGATCTTGGGCGTGGTCATGCGGGGACTCCCTTGCGGCGGCCCTTGCCGCCACGCGTGGCGGGCCGGGTGGGTTTGCGTGTGGATGCCTCGGCGGGCTTCATCGGCAGCCGCGTGCTGGCCAGCAACTTGGCCGCGCGTCGCTCGGCCGGCGCGCGCACCGGGCCTTGCCATGCGAGCCGGCTCGGCGGTGCGCCTTCGGCGGCGGCGGCCATGGGACGAATGGCCGCGCCCAGGCCGCGCGAGGACACCAGCGCCACCGCGCCGGTCGCATCGAGCTGGACCGAGCCCATCACGCCCACCAGCGACCAGCCGTCCTGCGTGGCGATGCTCACCGTCACCGGCTTGCTGCCGTCCGGCACGATGTCGTAGGCCAGCACGCTGCGGTTCTCCATGGCCAGCAGCACGGGCGCGCGCTCGTTGCCGGCCGCGTCCTGCGCGCGCTCGGCGCCGTCCAGCCCCATCACCAGTTGGCGGCCGTCGGCCGGGTCGCCGAAGGCACTCGGGTCGTCGAGCACGATGAGGACGGTGCGCGGCGCCTCGGTGAAGGTGGTGGCTACGGTGCTGATGCCGCGCGCCAGTTCCGCGCCGCTGACCCAGCCGGCATCCAGGCGTTCGCGGTGCAGCTTGAGCGGCTCGCCGTTGGACTTCACCACGCAGCCGGGCGCCACCGCGCTGGACCAGCCCGCATAGGGCATCTGCATGCCGGCGTGCCAGCCAGCCAGGCCGGCATCACGCGCAGCGGCAGCCTGCGTGCTCTGGCCGATGGCCACGATGCGCTCGGTGCCAAGCGCGATCTCGATGGCGCCCGGCAGGCCTGCCGCGTCGGGCCCGACGAGTTGATCGGCCAGCAGGTTGCCGCCCAGCCCCAGCAGCACCACACGCGACGGCGCACTGCCGATGCGCAGGCGTGGACGCTCGCCCTCCATGGCCGCATCGGCCAGCGCGTTGGGCATCTTCAACACCACGGTCTGGCCCGGCAGCAGCGTGGCACCGGGGTTGGCCGTGGCGGCCGCGGCCTGGGCCCGCTGCGCGCGCGGCACGGTCGGCGCCGTCTGCCCCGCAACCAGCGCCGCGCTGAAGCCGCCCAGCGCCGACGATTCGGCGCCGGTGCGCGACACCATCGCAGGCGCCGCGTGGCCCACCGCGCTCAGCGGCACTTCCACCATGCCGATGACGGTCTGCACCCGACCTGCGCGCGCCGCCTGCGGCTCGGTGAGCACCAGGCGCGCCGCAATCGACTTGCTGCGCTCGGCCTCCACCGAGGCCAGCGTGGGCGGTGTCTTGCGCCAGGCCTTGGCCGAGCCCTTGACCGTGGTGCGCGTGGGCGCCGCCACGCGCAGATCCACCGTGGCACCAGGCAGGAAGCCCACCGCCACCGGCGCGTCGACGAAATGGTCGTACACCTTGCCTTCGCGGGTGGGTGCCACCTCTGGAATGGCCGTGCCCGGATCGCCCTGCAGCCCTTCGGCCAGCGTGCCCATGCGCGGAGGCGACTGCCGCTCGCCGCGCAGCGACGCCTTGCCCGTGGGCGTGGCCGTCAGGTACTTGCCCGCCTGCTGGAAAGCCGCCGACACCGTGGCCGGTTCGCTCACGAGGCCGGCCACCGATTGCGCCTGCGACTTGATGAGGTTCACGTCCACCGTCCGGCGCGAGAAAGGCAGCGGCTTGCGCACGCCGGGCACCACCTGGTAGTACGGAATCTCGGGGCCGGGCGGCGACTCCTTGCCCACCGAGACGAGGTCCAGCTCGTTGAGCGCCTCGATCATCTCCGCCTTGGGCACCTTGCGGTTGTTGGGGTCCTGCGCCGGTCCCCAGATGCCCACCGGGAAGCTGCCGAAGGGCCGCGCCGTGGCGGTGAAGGGGAAGGTCTGCGTGCCGCCCCGCTTCCACGTGAGCTTGACGCCCGGCTGCAGGTTGGCCTTGTCCATGGGCGCCACGCCGATGGCGCGGCTGGCCGCATGCTGCGTGGTGGCCGTCATGCCCGCCGGCGGCTGCACCCGCGTCACGCTGGTGGCCGGCACCGTGCTGGTGAAGGTGAGCGAGAACTCGGCGACCACCACGAAAGGCCGCTCGGCCGATCCGTCCGGCGTGGACTTCTCGCCCTTGGCCGGCAGCGCGCCCGCGCCGGTGATAAGCGCATGCGGACGCGCCGCGCCGTTGTCGGCCGCCTCCAGGTACTTGGCCACGAAGGCCGGACCCGGCAGCGGCTGCTTCTGCGCCTTGTCCGAATCGCCGAAGGACACCGACAGCTCGATGGGCCCGATCTCGAAGGTGGCCGTGCCATGGAAGTCCGGCCCCGCCACGTCGATGCTGGCACCCAGGCTGATCGAGATGGTGATCTCGCCGAAGATCCATGTGTCGATGGTCACGCCCGCCGCAATGCGCGCATAGGCATCCACGTGATAGTGGAAGGGGTCGAAGAAGACGATGCCGTTGGCGCCGAACTTCACCTCGGCCCAGGCCGGCCCGAAATGCGCCGAGGCTTCGAAGGCGCCGCCTGCCATCAACGCCTCGGAGGTCAGCGCGAAGTAGCTCTCGGCCTTGATGACGATGTTGTCGGACACGCTCCAGCGCAGGCCCAGGCGCGGCACCACGGGGTAGCCGTCGCGATGGAAGTCGGGGTGGTAGCCGCCCAGCGTGAGGACGAACTCGCCCTTCTTCTCGCCCTTGAACCAGATCACGTAGGCAAAGCCGCCGGTGAGCTTCACGTCTTCGTACAGCAGCCACGAGTTGTCGGTGAGCTGGCCCTGCACCCACAGCACGCCCTCGCTGCTGGAAAAGCGCACCAGCAGCGCCAGCTCGATGGACACCAGCGCCACCTGCGGACGCGGCAGCGCCATGCGCGCCAGGCCCAGCAGGTTGATGTCCAGCCCGTCGCCCACTTCCACCGCCACCACCGCGATGCCGTCGACCAGCGCGAAGCTGTTGAACGACAGTCCGGCCGCGAACCAGAAGTTGCCCTTCTTCATGGGGAAGTACGCGCCCAGCTTGCGCAGCTGGTCCATCGGGTTCTGCGGCTTGGCGGCAATGTCCAGCGCCTGGATCAGCGGGTAGTCGCCGAACCTCGACAGGTCGGTGGGCACGATCAGGTCGCGGTTGATGCCCAGCCCGCCACCGATGCCGGTGAGGAAGAAGGCCGGCGGCCCACCGATGGGCCCGTTCACCGCGCCCACCGCGAAGAAGGCGGTGAACTTCTCGTCGGTGCCCGCCACCTTGCCCTCGCCATAGCCGCCGTACAGCGTGATGCCGTACACCGCGAATCGGCCGAGCAGCATGCCCAGGTATTCGATGCCCGCCGGCGTCTGCTGCTTGAGCAGGCCGCCCGCAATCGTCAGGCCCGCCATGTTGGCCGACACCGCCAGCCCCGCCAGGTCCACATGCCAGTTGGCCGGGTTGAAGAAGTCGCCGCGGCTGACCAGGTAGGTGATCTGCAGGTCGTCCACCGCGCAGGTCAGGCCGAACATCGAGACCGAGCCGTCCATCAGCAGCGACACGCTGCTGACCTTGCCGCCCGGCATGGTCGCGCCGAAGCCCACCTGTTCGAGATACAGCGGACCGAAGCCCTTCTGGATCGCGATCCACCACGGGCCGTCACCATCGCCGGCACGCAGGGAGACCTTCACCGCCTGGCTGCCGTGCTTCTGGATGGCCAGCGCGGGCGAGAAGGCCGGCTTGGGCGGCGTGGGGCCGGTGTCCTTCATCACGCCCTGCGCAATGCCGTTGTCGCCCTGCGCACCACCCGCCGACACCGCCAGGTTGGAGAACTGCAGCTGCACGCCGCCGCTGAGCTGCTCGGCCGGCGCATTGCCCAGCGCGATGCGCGCGAACACATGCAGCGCAATCGATTCGAGCGACAGGCCCATGTCCAGCAACGGGCCGGAACTCTTGCCCACGCGCAGCCCCACGCCATAGACCGCCAGGCTGGGCGTGAAGCGGATCTGCCCGGTGGTGGGCAGGAAGCCGACGAACAGGCCGCCGTTGCCCGGCGGATTGCCCTCGATCCACGAGTCGTCGTTTTCCAGCCAGAGCATCACGTCGCCGGACAGCAGCGGGAAGCGTCCGTCGATGCCCAGCTGCAGGCCGACGATGCCGTCTGCGTCCTTGGTGAAGGACAGGACGAAGTCGCCCAGGTCGATCGTGGGATTGGCCTCCCCGATGTTGCGGAACAGCTTCTGCACCCGCGTCAGCACGGTGGCCGGATCGAACATGCCGTCGATCAGCTGCGTCGGGTTGTTCTGGTCGCGCAGCACCACGCCGCGCATCAGGTTGCGCACCGTGCTCGCACCCACCGGCGTGTTCAGCAGTTGCGTGACGGCCGGCTGCGCCATGGCCACGCTGGCGACCAGGTCGCACACGGCTTCGACCACGCGCAGCGCGACCTTGGCCGGGTCGTCGTCGCCCGGGCCGGCGACGTTCACGCCGTCGATGGCAACAAGGCTCACCTGGTGCGAGTCCAGCAACCACTGCAAGGCAAAGCGGTGCGTGTCGTCCACCGCCATGCCGATGACCACGCGCCGGTCCGACAGCGGTGCGTTGCCGGCCGCCACGGTCACGAAGGGACGCAGCTGCACGCCACCGGCATCGATGACGGCCGGGCCGGCGGTGACGCTCACCTCGTCGATGCCGGTGCCCGACAGCGCCAGCCTGAAGCTCATGTGGCTGATGCCCGGCACCGCGATGTTGGTGCCTTCGAGCGCGACCACGCCTTGCGCCAGGTCCAGCTCCAGCTCGAAGCCGCCGATGGCCACCATGAGCAGCCCGGGCGCGGAGCTGGCCGTGACGCTCGCGGGCAGGAAACTGTCGAGCAGCGGCGCCAGTTCGGTGATGAGCGTGGCGCCGATGGAGGGCAGTGCGCCCAGCAGCTTCTCGGCCGGGTGCACGCCCCATTCGTGCAGCAAGGCGCCGTCGAACTTCCTGGGAGCACCGCTGCGCATGACCAGCGCATCGCCCACCTTGGCCACCAGCGGGCCGACGGGTGCCGGCGCTTCGGCCAGCTTGTCGAACAGGAAAGGCAGCGCCGCTTCGGCGGCCGCAGCGAGCGACCCCAGGCCCGCGAAGGGCACGATGGAAATGTCCGCGCCGCTGGCCGGGCGCAGGAACACCTCGATGCCGCCGGTGCCGATGCGCGCATGCACCGCCTGCTTGCCGGGCGACGACGCGCCGGTCAGGCCCAGGAATATCTCCATGCCCATGGCGGGTGCGCCGCTGGGGTTGATGGTGAGGCTGGCTCCCGCGCCCGCCGCCAGCCGCCCTGCCCCGCCGCCGGGTGCGGTCCATTGGCTCGCATCCACGTCCAGCGCAAGCCGCGCGCCGCCGCTGGCCGGCGCCACGCTCAGGCTGATGCCGCTGCCGATGCCGCCAATCGCCAGCGGCGAGCCGTTGGCGCCGCCCACGCCAAGCAGCGGCCGCATGGCATCGAACAGCGCCTGGATGCGCGCCGGGTTGGAGCCCACCGAGGCCGCGCTGCGCAGGTAGCCGCCGGGGTCGGCCAGCAGGCCGGCCAGCGGACGGATGCGCCGCTGCGCATCGCCCACCGTGCCGGTGAGCAGCCCGAAGGCGTCGAGTGCCGCGTCGATGATCGGCCGCACGCTCGGGTCGGCGCGCCGCATCATCTCCAGCGCCGCATGGCCGCCCAGGCTCGGGGCGCTACGCGCCAGCGCACGGGCAATGGCTTGCGGCTGCGGGTCGGGCCACAGTGAGATGTCGTCCACGTGGCCGCCGGCCTGCTGCCAGCGCAGGAAGATGTGCAGCGGATCGAGCGCCAGCACCAGCTGCAGCTTGCCGGTGGACACCGGCGCGTCCATGCCGAAGCGCAGCTCGCCGCCCAGGCCCGCGGGCGAGGCGATCACGTCGGCATGCCAGCCGAAGCGGCCGCTGTCGTCGCTGCCGCCGCTCACGTGCACGGTGCGGCCCAGCAGGTCCACGCTGGCGCCCAGCGGGCCGAGCAGCACCGAGATCGCATCCGAGATGTCCGGGCCGGCCGCGGCCAGGCGTTGGCGCAGCAGGCCACCGGGGTCGTGCAGCAATTGGTCGAGCGCGTCGCCCGCCAGGCCACCGGCCGGATCGCCCAGGCCCAGCGCGCCCAGCAAGGCATCGAGCGCGAGCGAGGCGCTCGAGGTGATGTCGGCCGCATCCACGCTGATGCGCTGCACGGCGGCAGCCAGCAGCACGCGTGCCTCGGGCAGCAGCGGCACCGCGCCATCGCCCGTGCCCAGCACCAGTCGCTCCCACGACTGGCCGAACACGCGCCCGTCGTGCAGCGTGACGGTGGCGGTGCCGGTGGATGCGCCATCCAGCGGGATCTCGATGTCGGCGCTGAAGGCGCGCAGTTCGAGGTCGGGGTTGGCGCACAGCCAGCCGGTGCGGTCGCCCACGCGCAGCTGCACGCGCAGGTGCCGGCTGGTGTCGATGCCGTCCGCCAGGTCGAACTTGAACAGGCGCAGCAGCGCGCTGCCGTGAATCGACAGGCTGCCGGTGGAGGTGGGCGCCACCAGCAGGCGCAGGCCGGCCTGCACGCCGGTGGGCGGCGGCAGCTCGGTCTGCGCGCGGATGCGGGCACGCTCGGCCAGGCCCGCGGCCACGATGGCGGTGATGGCGCGGGCGACCTGGCTGTCGGTGACCTCGCCGAACACGGCATTGACGGCCAGGCCGGCGCGCGGCGCGGGCGGCAGGTCATTGGGCATGCGCAGGTCGTCGCTGGGGTCGGTGCGATCCGACAACTCCATCATCGAGGTGACGAGCGCGCGGCCCAGCGACAGGTCGGCGTCCTCGGGTTCGTCGTCGGGACCGGCGGGCGGCGTGGGCAGCAGGCGGTTCAGCAGGCGCAGCGCATCGGCCGTCGGCTGCGTGGAAATGGCGGTGAGCGCAATGGCCGACAGCGGCGTGCCCAGCGTGACCAGGTCGGTCACCTTCACCTGCGCCTGCGCAGCGAGGCGGGCCGCATGGCCGGCACCCGCAACCGCCACCACGGCGATGTCGTTGCTCACGCCGGCCAGGGCATCGAGCACGCGGGCCAGGCGCGCGGCCTGCTCGGGTGTGCCGTCGGTGGCGCTCGCGGCGGCGCGGCAGTCGGCGCGGCCACCCAGGGCGACGAACCAGTCGCCGGTGGCCGCCACCGGCGCGGCGAACATCGATGCGTCCAGGTGCGGCGTGCTCAGGTCCACGCGCCGGCCAGCGGGCGCCACGGGCCACGCGTTGGCACCGAGCGCGATGTACACGGTGGTGGTCGGCACGCGGCCGATCAGGTCCTGCAGGTCGAGCTGGCCCAGCAGCTGGCCGGCGCCGAAGCCGGCAAGCTCCACGTTCACGCCCGTCGGCGCGGCGGCCGGCGGCGCAATGCGCCCGTCGCCACCCACCCAGCGCAGCGCCAGCGCGGTGAGGCCGCCGACCACGTCGCGGTCCTGCACCAGCTCGCGCACATCGGTGGCCACGCCGGCCTCGGCTTCCAGGCCAGCGGCCAGGGCCTCGGGCGGCAGGCCGTCGTCGCCGGGCCGCCAGCGCCGAATGGACTCGGGCGCGGCGACGACACGCGGCTCCAGCCCGGCAGGCGGCAGCCACACGGCGATGTTGGGCAGGCCATCGGCAATGGCCAGGCGGTACGGGTCGTCCGGATGGCCGCTGCCCGCGACGATGCCCAGGTTGTCGCCGCTGCCGGCGAACAGGTCGCACAGCAGCGACAGCACCTCGGGCCCGGCTTCGCCAAGCGCCAGCTGCGGCAGCCAGTCGGCCAGCGCCTGCGCGGGGTTGGCCACCAGGTCGGCCAGGCGCAGCCGCACGTCGGCGTCGAGCGTGCCGGCGGTGCGCGGTGCGTCGATGTTCCAGCCCAGCGACCTGACGGTGTCGCCGAAGGTGCCGCCCAGCAGCTGGCCCAGGTAGCCGACCAGGGCCTCCACGCCGTCCCAGGCCACCGGTGGCAGCGTGACGTTGCCGTCCGCGCCGATCTCCGGCATGGCGATGGGCACGCCCAGGTCGCCCAGCATCAGCTGCAGGTCTGGCGCGGCCACGCTGGCCGCCATGCCGCCGGCCGGTGTCCAGCCCAGGCGCAGGCCCACGCCGCGCGCGGTGAGCGCCGTGCCGTCGGCCAGCGCCAGCGTGACGCGCGGCGGATTGACGCCGCGCTCGCGTGCCGAGAGCACGCCCTCCACGCCGGGCAGCAGGCTCGCGGTCTTGGCCTGCAGGTTCAGCGTGGCCAGCGTGGCGGCAATGCGTGTCTCGACCACGGTGCAGCGCTGGCCCAGCTGGTCCACGCTGGTGCCCACGGCCAGGCCGATGGACAGCACGGGGCCGTCGGCGCTGAACTCCAGCGCCAGGGGTCCGATGAGCGGCACCCGCCACGGGTCGAGCGGGCTGCCGGTGCCCAGGATGGCCGAGGCGGCGGAGCCCGCATCGGCAATGAGGTTGCGCAGCTGCGCCAGCACCTGCGTGGCGGTCGAGCCCGCGGCGGCAAACAGCTGCTGCCAGTAGCCGCTGATGGCGTCGACCGGGTTGGTCATCAGCGCGGGCAGCGTGATGGCCGTGACGCCCGCAGGCGCATCCAGGCCGATGAGCAGCCGCACCGCGGGCAGCGCACCGCCCAGGTTGCCCAGCAGCTGCGCCGCCACGTCACTGACGGTGTTGCCCACTGCGTCCATCACCGCGTCGGGCGAGGTGAGGTCCAGCGTCGGATAGCTGTGCGCGCCCAGCACCACGTTGTCGGCGGCCAGCACGAAGGTCAGGCGCCGCTGCGCATCGAGCGCGAAGCCAACGCGCAGCGTGTCGGCCCTCGCGATGGGCGGGCCGGCCACGTCGAGCACGCGCGCACCTGCGTTGCCGGCCGCGGCCCATACGCCGAACTGCGGCAGCGCGCGCGCGGCACCGGTGACCAGGTCGACGTCGAACAGGTCGGCGCGCGCTTCCACGCGCTTGCTGGCGTCGCCCAGCACCAGGCCCAGCGTGGGCGTGAGGCGCGCGTTGCCGGTGGGGCCGGTGTCCACGCGCAGGTTCACCTGCAGCGCGGCGCCGCCGCCCAGGGCGAAGCTCACCGGGTTGCCCGGCGCGGGCGGCGACACGCCGAACAGCCGCGCCAGGTAGCCCAGCCACTGGTTGCGGCTGGCATCGTTGGTGATCAGCCCGTGCAGCCAGTTGGCAATGGCCTGCACGCCCTGCGTGGGCAGCAGCGTGATCGGGAAGTCGGGAATGGCATCGCCGCTCTTGAGGCCCAGCATGCCGCCGATGGCCGCGATCACCGAATTGGCGGGCTGCGAATCGGCCTGCGACTTCACCAGCGCCAGCACCAGGTCGAGCAGCGCGTCGTCCAGCTCGTCCACGCCGTCGGCGGCCACGCGGATGTCGCGCGGGCTGGTGGCGCCGGGCAGCTGGAAGCCGGTGAGGCTGAGGCCGAACACCGGGTCCGGCTCCTTCGGCATGCCGCCGTACGTGGGCAGGTCCACCTCGATGCCGATGGCGCCCAGCCGCGCCTGGCCGGGCACGGGCGCGCCGCTGTCGATGACGATCTCGGTCGCCAGGCGGATGCGCCCGCCCTGGGCGCCCAGCAGCAGCGCGTTGGAGACGTTGGCCCCTCCGTCCTTCTTGGCACGGAACAGCGGCACGGCCAGCGAGCTGTTGGACTCGACCGCGCCGCTGGTGTGCACCGACAACGCAACGCCGATGTGCAGCGTGTTGTCGGCTGCGTGCTCGTCCACCGTGATCGACACCGTGAGGTCGGGATCGTCGATGTGCACGATGGGCAGCCACACCACGCCGCGCGGGTCGGTGCTGCGGTCGGCGCCGCCCATGGCCTCGTCCACGAAGGCGATCAGCGCGGCGCGTTGCTCGGGGTTGGAGAGCATCCTCTTGAGCGATGCCTCCGGCTGGCCGAACCACCCCGGGTTCGGCTGGCCGTCTTCGAAGATGCCCAGTGCTTCGGCCAGGTTGCCGAGCACGCCCAGGTCGTCGGTGGCAAAGCTCATGATGTGGCCTTGAGTCCGCTCGATCCGGCAAAGCGATGCCGCGCCATCGGCACGATCTGCAGCACGCCCTTGTCGGCGTTGAGCTCGGCCGGCACCATCACGTTGCCGCGGGCGTCCTTGCCCACGGCACCGGCAATGCCGGTGACCATGCCCAGCACACCCTGCCACGCAAAGGCCACCAGCGCCTCGCCCCAGGTGTCGACGATGACGGCCGGGCCGATGGGCCGCCGGAAGGTGGATGCGTACAGGCCCGAGGGCTGCTTGGCGCTGCCCACGGCAAACACAACCTCGATGTTCACGCTGCCCGTCTGGTCGCAGCGCACCGGCATGGTCACGCGGATCAGGCCTTCGGTGAGCTGCACGTTCAGGCCGGTGAGGCTTACCGCGAGTTCGCTGTCGCCCTGCACCCAGACCACCTCGGTGTGGCGGCTCGGGCGAAACAGGCCGCTGGCGCGCTTCGCAGCCACGCGCAGGAACTGGGCCGCCTGCTCGCCCTTGAGCGACACCGGCTTGAGCACTTCGCCCTCGGGCATGGGGCGGGCAACGGCCTCCAGCCTCTTGGCATGGCGTTCATCGGCGATGAAGCGCGCGTATTCCGGCGCAACGCTGTCCGTCATGGCGGGTCTCCTCCATCCAACGTTCTTTTCGTAGTGGAAGGGGCCGCTCGCTTCTCTGGGAACGGGCGGCACGGCGCGAAAACGCGCGTGGCGCATTGCACGGAACAATCGCCGCCGGCGCAATATCACTTGTGGCTTGTTGAAGGTGCCCGCGCATCGGCCTATGGGCACACTGCCATTCGGCTTGGCCGTGGACGCAACGGCCGGCTGGCGTCCGCGCCCAAACAGGCGCACGATGGCAATCGCCATGTCGGCAACCCTGCCTGCCTCCTGCGCCGGTTGCGGCAGCGCTTTGCTGCCGGGGGCATCGTTTTGCCAGCGCTGCGGGCGGCGAGCGGGCCTGGCGTGCCGTGGCTGCGGACAGGCGATCGACGCCGGCTTCGCGTTCTGCCCGCGCTGCGGCCTGGCGCAGGAGCAACCCGCCGCCGCCCCGGTGCAGGCAGCGGCCAACGACAACGAGGCGCAGGCGGCAGACCGGCGGCTGGTCACGGTTCTCTTTGCCGATCTCACCGGCTTCACATCGCTGGCCGAAGGACTCGACCCGGAAACGCTGCGCGCATTCCAGAACGCGTTGTTCGAAGTGATGGCTCAAGCGGTGGCGCGCTACGACGGCTTTGTCGAGAAGTTCGTGGGCGATGCGGTCATGGCGGTGTTCGGCGCGCCGCATGCGCACGAGGACGACCCGGTGCGCGCCATCGATGCGGCACTGGCCATGCTGGCCGGCGTCCACGCGCTGAGCGAGCAGTGGGCGCTGCGGCTGTCGCGCGGCGTGACGCTGCACATCGGCGTGCACACCGGCTCGGTGGTGGCCGGCAGCCTGGGCAGCGGCGCCGGCGGCACCTATGCGGTGACGGGCGATACGGTCAACACCGCCTCGCGCCTGCTCAGCGCGGCCGAGCCGGGCACGGTGCTGGTGTCGGGCGCCACGCGCGCGCTGGCGCAGCATCGCTTCGAGTTCGGTCCGGCGGCGGAGCTGGCGCTGCGCGGCAAGGCGCAGCCCATGCAGGTGTTCTGCGTGACCGGATTGCGCAGCGACGCGGCGCATGCGTCGCCGCGCGGGCTGGCCGACATGGGGCTGAGCGCACGGCTGGTGGGGCGCGAGGTGCAGATAGCGCAACTGCTCGCCGCCTTCGACGCGATGCAGGCCGGACGCGCGCAGCTGGTGTGCCTTTCGGGCGAGGCCGGCGCGGGCAAGTCGCGCCTGCTGGCCGAATTCTTTGCGCAGCTGCAGTCGCAACGCAGCGAGCCGCTGGCCATGACCAGCGTGCGCCGGGCCAGTTGCTCGTCGATGGGCGAGCCCACCTACGGCAGCTTCGGCGCGCTGTTTCGCGATGCCTACCAGGTCGAGCAGCACGACTCGCTGGCCGTGGCGCAGCGCAAGCTGCTGCAGGGCCTGCAGGCGCTGGGCGCCGACGCCGCCGAGTCGGAGGCGGTGGTGCGCGTGCTCGACTACCTGCTGGGCCTGCAGCAAGTGCGCCCGGCCGACATCGAGCCCGAGCAGTTGCAGCGCCAGATCCACCTGGCAGCGCGGGCGCTGCTCGAACTGCGGCTGGCGCAGCAACCGCTGGTGATCGTGCTGGACGACGTGCATTGGGCCGACGCCGCCTCGGTCGAGCTGCTGGCGGATCTGATCGACGAGCTGGCCGACCGCCGCCTGATGCTGGTGCTGTCGCAGCGCCCGGACGCGCGCACGGTGCAGGCCACCCGCGCCGGCCAGACGCAGGTGCTGCTGGCGCCGCTGCAGGCCGAGCAGACGCACAGCCTGGTCGATCTGTTGCTGGGGGCCGACGGCGACGCACACCTGGGGCCTTTGCGCGAACTGGTGGCGCAGCGCGCGGGCGGCAATCCGCTGTTCGTGGAGGAAATCCTGCGCAGCCTGGCCGAGGCCGGGCAGCTGCTGCGCGTGGGCGATCGCTGGCAATGCGCGCCGGGCAGCGCAGCCGCCGACGTGCCGGCCACGCTGTATGGCCTGCTGCTCTCGCGCCTGGATCGCCTGGGTGCCGACGATCGACGCGCGCTGCAGGAGGCCGCCGTGCTGGGCATGGAGTTCAGCGCCGCGCTGTTGCAGCGCGTTGCCGGTGCGGCGCCCGCTGCCATCGAGGCCGCGCTGTCGCGGCTGACGGGTGCGGGCCTGCTCGGCCGCACCGGCGGCGAGCGCTGGCGCTTCACCCATGCGTTGCTGCACGAAGTGGCCTACCAGAACCTCTTGCTGGCCAGGCGCAGCGAACTGCACGGCCGCGCCGGGCAGGCGCTGGAGCAGGACGAAGCGCGCGCGCCGCGGCGGCTGGCCGAACTGGAGGCCCTGGGCCACCACTGGAGCCTCTCGCCCGACAAGCTGCGCGGCGCCCGTTACCTGCTGGCTGCGGGCGACTGGGCACGCGCCGTGTATGCCAATGAAGACGCGCAGCGCCACTACCAGCGCGCGCTCTCGACGCTCGAGCAAAAGGAGGCAGGCACCAGTGACGATGCCCGCCGGGCCCGGCTCGACGCACGCGAGCGCCTGGCCGACCTGCAGGGCCTGGCCGGTCGCCGCGACGAGGCGCTGGCGCACTACGACGCCATCCGCCAGGCCTTGTCGAGCACGCAGGCCGGCGACCCGGTGCGCGTGGCGCGCGTGCTGCGCAAGACCGGTGGCCTGCACTGGGAATCGGGCGAGCGCGAGCGTGCCGCGGCCTGCTTCAACGAAGGCCTGGCCTGCTTGGGAGACACCGGCGACGCGATCGAGCGGGCACACCTGTTCCAGGAGCTGGGCCGGCTGGCTTTTCGTGCGGGCGACAACGCGGGCGCGCTGGCCTGGGCGCAGCGTGCGCTGGCCGAAGTGCCCGTGCACGAAGGCGGCAGCGAATCAAGCGGCGACGTGCCCGATGCCGAACGCGCCGCCACCATCGTGCGGGCCGAAGCCGGCAACACCCTGGGCGTGGCCCTGGCGCGCCTGGGCCGCCTGGAAGAAGCCGTGCAGGAAATCGAACGCAGCCTGGCTCAGGCCGAAGCGCTGGAGCAGTTGCAGGCCACCTGCCGCGGATACACCAACCTGGGCGTGCTCTACGCCAGCCTCGATCCGCAGCGCAGCATCGAGACTTGCCTGCGCGGGCTGGAAACCGCGCGCAAGGTGGGTGACCTGGCATTTCAGTCGCGCCTGTACGCCAACCTGGCGGTGGCCTACTGCGCGCTGACCAACCGCTGCGAGGCCGAAGGCATCGAGGCCGCGCAGGCCGCGGTGCAGCTGGATCGGCGCCTGGGCCTGGTCGACCACCTGGCCGTGCCGCTGATCGTGCTGGGCCAGATCCACCAGTGCCATGGCGACCACCGCAGCGCCTTCACCGCGTATCAGGAGGCATTGCAGCTGGCCGAGCAGGTGGCCGAGCCGCAATTGCTCTTCCCTTGCTACGACGGTTTGGCTACGCTGTACCTGGACGCCGGGCGGCCCGATGAGGCCGAAGCCTGGTTGGCCAAGGCCCAGGCGCTGTGCGAGAGCGCCGGCCTGGAGCCCGACGCCCTGATGGTGCTTCCCTTCCTTTGCTAGGAGAGTCGAGATGTCCTCCGCAACGATGATGGCCATGCCGGTGTCCCCCGGCGAGCCAGCCCCTGAATTCGAGTTGCCCGCCGTGGATGGCCCCGGCCCCGTCACGCTGGGCGACTACCGCGGCAAGACCAACCTGTTCCTGGCGCTGATGGTGGGCCTGTGGTGCCCCTTCTGCCGCCGCCAGCTGGTGCAGCTGGGCGCCATGGAAGACAAGCTCAAGGCGCTGGGCGTGCAGAGCCTGGCGGTGGTGGCCACCGACCCGGTGCATGCACGCGTGTACTTCAAGTTCAGGCCCACGCGGCTGCGGCTCGCGTCGGACCCGGCGTTGAGCATTCACCGCGCCTTCCGCGTGCCCAAGCCCGAACCCACGCCGGAGATGCTGCAGGCCCTGGGCGAGGTGCGTGTGAACCCGTTCGGCGACCTGCCAGAGCCCATGCACCTGCAGGAACTGTCGGCCAAGCTCACCGTCGAGGACGGCTACACCGGCACCCCCAACGACCAGGCCGACATCGAGCGCCAATGGCCACAGCTCAAGGCGCTGTACATGATCGACCGCGACGGCATCGTGCGCTGGGTGGACATCGAGTGCCAGGAAGAAGGGCTGGCCGGCATCGGCAAGCTGCCCTCCGAAGAAGTGATCCTGCAGGCGGCGCGCGCCATGGCGATGCCGCACTAGCCTGGCGGCAGCTCGGGCGCGCTTATCGCGCTGCCAGCGCTGCCTTCAGCTCCGGCGACATCGGGAGGCCCAGGGCCTTGTTCGCCTGGCCCATCGGAATCGGGCGCATGAACCACTTGTCGTACCAGGCCGCCGCCTTGCCGGAGGCACCCGCGTCGGCAATGGCGCCGTCGACCAGTTCGCGCATTGCCACGTCGTCCTTGCGAAAGGCGATGGCGATGGGCTCGCTGGAGAGCGAGTCGGGAAGCAGCGCGTACTGGTCCGCGTCCTTCAGGTCGGCCAGCTGCATTGCCAGCTGCACTGCATCGCGTGCATAGCCCTGGGCCCAGCCCAGTTGGAGTTGGCCGAGCGCGGCGTCCGGGTTGAGCGCGCCCTCGACCTTCCAGCCCAGCGACTTGGCCTGGCCGACGTCTTCCACGGCCTTCACGGCCGTGGTGGACCGGATGGCCACCAGCTGCTTGCCGGCCAGCTGGTCCAGCTTGGCGATGCCGTCCTTCTTGCGAACCATGACGCCCACGTGGTCGATGAAGATCGGCCGCGAGAAGGCAACCTGGTCGCGGCGCTCCGCCGTGTCGGTGGTGTTGGCGCACAGCATGTCCACCGAGCCGTTCTTCACGAAGGTGATGACCCGGTCCACCTCGATGGGCACGTAGTTCACGCGCAAGTCCTTCATGCCCAGCCGCTCGGCCATTCGCGCCGTGACCGCCTCGCATACATCGATGCTGTAGCCCACCGGCTTCTTGTTGCGCCCGGCATAGGAAAAGGGTGCCGAGTCGTTGCGATAGCCGACGTTGATCTGGTGGCGCGCCGCGATCTTCTCAAAGGTGGCTTGGGCGTTGGCCTGCGTGCTGCACGCCAGCGCGGCAAGAGGAACAGCTGCGGCAGTCAGAAGACGCCGGAGCGAATCGGTCAGCAAGGTCGGCATGCGGGAATCTCCACCTCTCCGGGATCGGAATGTTTTCGAGATTTTTAACATTCTTTTGCTGATGTAAGCAAAAGAATGAGCGCGTTGGACCGGCGCCGTTGGACCAGCGAAACAACGCGCGATGTCGCCTCCTTTATTCTCATCCCGAGTGGGTATGCCAGGGCTTGTCTTCGCCATGCAAGCGCGTAGCATTTCGCGCCGCATCTCCCAGTGAAGTCTTTTGTTTGCCAACGTTGGCGGGCAGTCGCTTGCATCGATCTCCTGCCGTGCCCGGGCCTGCAGACCATTTCGCTGCCAGTGCGACCTGATCGGCGTTTTCTGGGCGGCTGCGCCGCTTCGAGGTTGGTTGGTAGGTAGTCCAAGTGAATCGGCCGCCCGTCGAACCTGAAGGAGAGATGACATGGTCACCTATGTTGGCTTGATGACCTTCACCGACAAGGGCATCCAAACGGTCAAGGACACGACCAAGCGCGCCGCCGCCACACGCGAAGCGGCAAAGAAGGTGGGCGTGAACATGAGGGAAATCCTCTGGACCATGGGAGAGTTCGATCTTGTCTCGATCATCGAGGCCGAAGACGAGCAGGCGCTCGCGGCCTTCAGCCTCGCCACGGCCACCTTGGGCAACGTGCGCTTTCATTCGCTGCGCGCGTACTCGAGCAAGGAGATGGACGAGATCCTGGCGAAGCTGCCGTAGGCAGGTGTGACAGGCGGGCGCAGCAACGCCTGCTGCGCGCCTCTTGTGCCGCCCTTCGGGGCGGCTTTTGCTTGGGGCGACAATGGGCGCCTGGCTCAACCCACCACCGTCACCAGGTGTTGAAATGCATATCCGCGATATCGCGACGTCAGACTTCGAGGCGGTCCATCGCTTCCTCTCGACTAACGGGTGGGCGCATCGGATCGGCGATCTTCAACAGTGCCGTCGACTGATCGAGGCGTCGCAACGGGCGGTGGTCGCGGTGGAATTTGGCAAGGTGCTCGGCGCCTCTAGCTCGGCGATGGAGCGCTGCAGAGCTTGATGGCGACGATGAACATTGCACAAGCGTGTGCAGACGATGCACCCCTAATCGCCGAGGTCCTGAAAGAGGCGGCCGATTGGCTGATCGCCGACGGCAGGCCTCTTTGGTCGGCAACCGAGATTGGCGAAGAACGTGTCCGACAGGACTTGGATCAAGGACTCTTCCATGTAGCCCGCGACAGCGGCGCAATCGCCGGCGTCCTGAAGTTTGAGCTTGAAGACCCGCGCTTCTGGCCCGAGGTCACATCGGGCACGTCCGCGTTCGTTCACAAGCTTGCAATACGCCGTTCCTGGGCCAAGAAGGGCGTTTCGAGTGCTCTGCTTTCCTATGCTCACCAGCGCACGCGGCATCTCGGGCGTACCTACCTCCGACTCGACTGTGTCGCGGATCGGCAAGGCCTACGACGCCTCTACGAAGGATTCGGGTTCTCACTGCACAGCGTCGTTCAGATTGGATCGACGTCGTTCGCCAGGTACGAAATTCAGCTGGTAGATACGTGAGCCTGCAGACCCAAGACTCGACCGGTGCCCTATTCCATCAATCCACGCTGATAGGCGCGAAGCATTTCGGCCAACCCATCGGAAAGCCGTTCGTCCAAGACTCTGGGCAGCAGCGCATGTAGCCGCTGTGTCGCGTCGCCTTGCCTGCGCTGCAGCAATGCTGCCAGGCGCTCACCCGCATCCTTGATCTGCGCCGCCTCGGCATGAAAGGCACTGGTGCGCGTGCTCGGCGCAGCGCCCAGCGAATGCAGGGCGACAATCAGCATGCCGCACCACCTCACCTCGTCGCGACGCAGCGCGGCCAGCCGCGACTGCACATCTCCCTCGTCTTCCACATCGAGGCTCAAGCGCATGCCGGCGCGAGCACCTTTCAGCAACTCGTCGAGTTCGGCCACCAGCATGGGCCTGTCGATGGCGTCGTCACGCGTCAACTCGAACTCGCGCGCATAGCAAACAGGCGACGCCAGCTCGATGGGTGGCGGCTCGTCGGCTGCGGTGCGCAACATCTGCGCCGCCTCTGCCGCAATGCGCCGCAACGGCTCGCCCGCACCGTCGACAACAGCGCTGTCGAGCATGACGCCTTGCGCGCCCAGCGCCAGCAGGGTTGCGATCTCGGCAGCATCGATCACTGCGCCAACGGCCAGCACCGGCACGTGCGCCGAAGCCAGCACCTCGGGCAATCGCTGGAACAGAGGGTGCTGCGTTGCGCGAACGCAGCGGCCGGCCTCCACGCCCTGGACCACCAGCACCGCCGCCCCGGCCGCCTCGGCCTGGCGTGCATCGTTGGCCGAGCAGACCTGCTGCACCACCAGGATGCCCGCATCCACAGCGCGCCGGATCAGCGATGGCATCACTATCCCAAGCAGACCGAGCACCGGCACATTCAATTCGATGCAGGCGTCGACCTGCGCGGCCCGCAAGGCGGCGTCGGCGTCGGCGTCGGCGTCGGCGTCGGAAGAAATCAGGTTGACGCCAAAGCGCGTCACTCCCGCGGCGCGCGTCTTCGCCACCTCTTCGCGAATGAGCGCGATCGATTCGCGCGCCATGCCCAGGAAGCCGAAGCCGCCCGCCTGCGCCGCCGCCGCAGCCATCTCGGCGCGCGCCACCCTGCCCATGCCGGCCAGCATCAGGGGCAGGCGGCAACCCAGCAGGTCGCAGACCGGGCGATGAAGCACGCGGTTCTGCCAACCGCCCTGAGCGATATGGAGTTCATCGTCGGCAAGCATGCGCAGCGCCACCCCGAAGCATGGAAGGCTTCATTGTTCACCCCGTCGCCGGGGCCGACCCATGAAATCTGCTTGCAGTTGAGTGTCGGGAAATTGCTGAGCGCGCCCGCGGCGCCTCAGGCCGCCGCCTGGTCGGCCGCCACCACCACCGGCGGCGCCTGCCCCGCCGCCACCAGCGCTTCCAGCCGCTGGCGGTCGGCCATGAGCCGCCCCGCGATGAGCGACACCACCTCGAAGCCGAACGCCGGGTTCTGGAAGTACAGCTGCTTGAAGGTCAGCTCGTCGATGCGCAGCACCAGGCAGTCGGTCACGCAGCGCGCGGTGGCCGAGCGGCGTTTGTCGGGCGCGAAGAAGGCAATCTCGCCGAACAGGCGGCCCGCATCCATCACCTGGCCGATTTCCACGAATTCGATCTGCCCCGAGGCCAGGAAGAACAGGTGGTCGGCCTCGTCGCCCTTGCGAAACAGCACCTGCCCCGCGCGCAGGCGGCGGCTTCGCATATAGGGCCGCAGCCACACGCCTGACAGGTCGCTGGTCTGCGCGGCGGCACTCACACGGCGCGTGAGGCGCACCATCTGCACGGTACGGAAGATGTTGATGGGCAGCAGCGTGGCATGCAGCATCAGCATGATCAGCGACGGATACAGCGCGCCGTACACCAGGAAACCGACGTTGCTGGCCACCGCCAGGCAGCGCAGCGGGATCATGGTGCGCACGAACGAACTGGCCACCACCAGCGCGCCGGCAATGGCTACCGACACGGCAGCGATCCGGCCCTCGGTGGTGGCGAGCGCGTGGGTGATGGTGACCCACGCGGTGCTGACCAGTATTTCGTGCCACGCCATGCGCGCCTCGCCCTTCTCTTGTTGCTTGCCGGGTTGCCGTTGCTGCTACTTCTTGCGCCCGTACTTCGCGGTGAACGAAGCCGAGCCCAGCTTGTTGGCGTTGATCATGAAGCCCACCAGCGCGGCGGTGGCGCCGTCTGGAATGTCGAGCTTGTCGGCCTTGAGCGCATACACCGTGAAGATGTAGCGGTGCGGCTTGTCGCCGGGCGGCGGGCAGGCCCCGCCGAAGCCCGGTGCGCCGAAGTCGGTACGGGCCTGCTGGCTGCCGGCGGGCATGGCCTTGCCGTCGGCGGTGCCGGCGCCCTCGGCGATTTCGCTGGTGCCGGCCGGGATGTTGAACACCACCCAGTGCCACCAGCCCGAGCCGGTGGGCGCGTCGGGGTCGTACACGGTGAGCGCGAAGCTCTTGGTGCCGGCGGGCGCGCCGCTCCACTTCAAGGCCGGCGAAATGTTCTTGCCGGTGCAGCCAAAGCCGCTGAAGACCTGCGCCTCGGTCAGCGTGCTGCCGGGCTTGATGGTGGGGCTGCCGAGCGAGAAACCGGCAGCGCCTGCCAGCGGCGCCGCGGCCACGATGGCTGCGGCCACGGATGCACGGCGCAGGAAGCGAAACGAGTTCATGGCTGGTTGTCCTTGTGTTCGACCGGTGCCGCCATCATGCGCGGGCGGACACGCCTTGTCATCGGTGGCGTCCTAGCCCTTTGCGCTGCCGGCCATCGTCGCCGGATCGCGCAGGGCGTCCAGGTCGAGCACGCGCACGCCGCCGTACTCCACCACGATCACGCCGCGCGCCTGCAGCGTGCGCAGCGCCTCGTTCACCCGCTGGCGCGACAGGCCCACCAGGTAGGCCAGCTCCTGCTGGGTGATGCGCAGCAGCTGCCCCACGCCGGGAAAAAGCACCGGGTTGAACAGCTGGGCCAGGTTGCGCGCCACGCGTGCGTCGGGGTTGTTCAGGCGGTCGGCTTCGCGCGCGGCGATGAACTGGGCCAGCCGCTCGTTGAGCTGGTTCATCACGAAGCGGTTGAAGCCGATGGAGTGGTCCAGCAGCCAGTGGAAGTCGTCGATGGGCAGGCCCGCCACCACGCTCTTGCGCAGCGCCTGGATGTCGTAGCGGTAGGGCTCGCGCTTCATGGCCGTGCCTTCGCCGAACCAGCCGCCCGAGGGCAGGCCGCTGTAGGTCATGGAGCTGCCGTCCGCGCGGTCCTTGCTCATCTTGAGCAGGCCCTCGATCACGCCGAACCAGTAGGTTGGCGGGCGGCCCACGCGGCACACCAGGTCGCCCGGCTCGGCGTCGCCCACCACGATGACGGCCTCGGCCCGCTCGCGCTCGGCCGGCGCCAGCGCACGCAGCCACGGCACGCTGCCCAGCTCGAGCGGCGTGGCCGGGCGCGAGCGCTCGCGCAGGGTCGATCCGCCATGCGGGCTTCGGTGCGGGAAGGCTGGAATGGGAACTGCCGCAGCGCCGGATTGCATCGGGTAACTCCGGGGGAGTGTTGTCCCTAGGATTGTCGTTGGAACGACAACACAGCGTCAAAGCGCAGGCCTACAGTCCGGCCATCTTGAACACAAAGACCACATCCACCGACACCTTTCCGCGCTTGCTGATCAAGCACGCGGCAGAGCGCCCGCAAGCGCCCGCCATTCGCGAAAAGGACCTGGGCATCTGGCAGACCTGGAGCTGGCAGGACTGTGCGCGCGAAGTGCGCGAGATCGCCTGTGGCCTGGCCAGCCTGGGCTTCAAGCCCCTGGACAACCTGGCCATCGTGGGCGCCAACCGGCCGCACCTGTACCTGTCGATGGCGGCGGCGCAGAGCCTGCGCGGCGTACCCGTGCCGCTCTACCAGGATGCGGTGGCCACCGAGATGGTCTTCATGCTCGACGACGCGGGCATCGAGTTCGTCATTGCCGAAGACCAGGAGCAGGTCGACAAGCTGCTGGAATGCCGCGAAAGCCGGCCACAGCTCAAGCACATCATCTACGACGACCCGCGCGGCCTGCGCAACTACGACCAGCCGGGCCTGCTGAGCTTCGAGGCGCTGCGCGAGCTGGGCCGCGTGTTCGATGCGACGAACGCCGGCTACTTCGAGGCGGCGGTGCAGAGCGTGCAGCCGGGCGATGTGGGCGTGATCCTCTACACCTCGGGCACCACCGGCCGGCCCAAGGGCGTGTGCCAGACGCATGCGGGCTTCATCTCGGCCGGGCGCGGCGGGGTGGAGACCGACCGCCTGGGCCCGGGCGACGACATCATGAGCTACCTGCCCATGGCCTGGGTGGGCGACCACCTGTTCTCGGTGGCGCAGTGGCTGGTGGCGGGCTTCACGCTCAACTGTCCCGAATCCAGCGAGACGGTGATGAACGACATGCGCGAGATCGGGCCGAGCTACTACTTCGGCCCGCCGCGCACCTTCGAAGGCCTGCTCACGGCCGTGTCCATCCGCATGGAAGACGCGGCCGCGCCCAAGCGCTGGCTGTACGCCAAGTGCATGGCGCTGGCGCAGCGCGTGGGTGCCGACATCCTGGGCGGCGCGTCCGTCTCGGCAAAGGACAGGCTGCTCTACAAGCTGGGCGACCTGCTCATCTACGGGCCGCTGCGCAACGTGCTGGGCATGAGCCGCATCCGCGTGGCTTACACAGCGGGCGCGGCCATCGGGCCGGACCTGTTCCGCTTCTACCGTTCCATCGGCGTGAACCTCAAGCAGTTCTACGGCCAGACCGAGACCTGTGCCTACGTATGCCTGCAGCAGGACGGCAAGGTCAAGCTCACCAGCGTGGGCACTGCCGCGCCGGGCATGGAGCTGAAGATTGCCGACAACGGCGAAGTGCTGGTGCGCGGCGTGTCGGTGCTCAAGGAGTACTACAAGCGCCCCGAGGCCACGGCCGAGGTGCTCGATGCCGATGGCTACTTCCACACCGGCGACGCCGGCGTGCTCGACAGCGAAGGCCACCTGCGCATCATCGACCGCGCCAAGGACGTGGGGCGCCTGAACGGGCCGCAAGGCAGCTGCCAGGGCGCCATGTTCGCGCCCAACTACATCGAGAACAAGCTCAAGTTCTTCCCGCAGATCAAGGAGGCGGTGTGCTTCGGCCACGGCCGCGACCAGGCCTGCGCCTTCATCAACATCGACTACGAGGCCGTGGGCAACTGGGCCGAGCGGCGCGGCCTGCCCTACGGCGGCTATGTGGACCTGGCGGGCAAGCCCGAGGTGCTGGCCCTGGTGGCCGACTGCATCTCCAAGGTCAACGCCGACCTGGCCGCCGAGGACGGCATGGCCGACACGCAGATTGCGCGCTTCCTGGTGCTGCACAAGGAGCTGGACCCGGACGACGACGAGCTGACCCGCACCCGCAAGGTTCGGCGCGGCTTCATCGCGGAGAAGTACGGGGTGCTGGTCGAGGCGCTGTACGCCGGACGTGCCGAGCAGTTCATCGAGACGCAGGTCAAGTTCGAGGACGGGCGCAGCGGCAGCGTGAGCGCCACGCTCAAGATGATCGAAGCCAAGCGCTTCCCACCGGTGAAGGCTGCAGCATGAACGCACGAGCAGAAGACAGCGCATTGTTGGCCACGGCAGAACCACCTGCCGCCGCGCGTCGGCGCATCGGCGACGTGGTGCTGGATGTGCAGAACATCTCGCTCTCGTTCGGCGGGGTGAGGGCGCTCACCGACATCAGCTTCAACGTTCGCGAGCACGAGGTGCGCGCCATCATCGGCCCCAACGGCGCGGGCAAGAGCTCCATGCTCAACTGCATCAATGGCGTGTATACGCCGCAGCAGGGCTCCATCACCTTTCGCGGCAAGACCTTCAAGCACATGAACTCGCGCCAGGTGGCGGAGATGGGCGTGGCCCGCACCTTCCAGAACCTGGCCCTGTTCAAGGGCATGAGCGTGCTGGACAACATCATGAGCGGGCGCAACCTCAAGATGAAGAGCGGCCTGCTGGCCCAGGCGCTGCGCTGGGGCCCGGCCGAGCGCGAAGAGCTGCGCCACCGCGAGTTCGTCGAGCACATCATCGACTTCCTGGAGATCCAGGCGCACCGCAAGACGCCGGTGGGCCGCCTGCCCTACGGCCTGCAAAAGCGCGTGGACCTGGGCCGGGCGCTGGCCATGGAACCGCAGGTGCTGCTGCTGGACGAGCCCATGGCCGGCATGAACGTGGAAGAGAAGCAGGACATGAGCCGCTTCATCCTGGACGTGAACGACGAGTTCGGCACCACCATCGTGCTCATCGAGCACGACATGGGCGTGGTGATGGACATCTCGGACCGCGTGGTCGTGCTGGACTACGGCAAGAAGATCGGCGACGGCACGCCGGATGAAGTGCGCGGCAACGCGGACGTGATCCGCGCGTACCTGGGGACGGAGCACTGACCATGGGATTCTTTCTCGAAACGCTGTTCGGCGGCCTGATGGCAGGCATGCTGTATTCGCTCATCGCCATCGGCTTCGTGCTGATCTACAAGGCCTCGGGCGTGTTCAACTTCTCGCAAGGCGCCATGGTGCTGTTCGCGGCACTGGCCATGGCGCGCTTTGCCGAGTGGTTTCCGCACTGGTTCGGCTTCCAGAGCCAGATCCTGGCCAACCTGCTGGCCTTCGTCGCGGCCATGGCGGTGATGGTCGCGGTGGCCTGGCTGATCGAACGCCTGGCCCTGCGCAAGCTGGTCAACCAGGAAGGCGTGACACTGCTCATGGCCACGCTGGGCATTGCCTACTTCCTCGACGGCCTGGGCCAGACGCTGTTCGGCAACGACATCTACAAGATCGACGTGGGCATGCCCAAAGAGCCGCTGCTGGTGTTGGACAACGTGTTCCAGGGCGGCCTGCTCATCAGCCAGGAAGACCTGGTGGCCGCGGGCATTGCCGCGCTGCTGGTGGTGCTGCTGGCGCTGTTCTTCCAGAAGACGGCCACCGGCCGGGCGCTGCGCGCGGTGGCCGACGACCACCAGGCGGCGCAGTCCATCGGCATTCCGCTGTCGCGCATCTGGGTGATCGTGTGGTCGGTGGCGGGCTTCTCGGCGCTGGTGGCCGGGATCATCTGGGGATCGAAGCTGGGCGTTCAGTTCTCGCTGTCGCTGGTGGCGCTGAAGGCGCTGCCGGTGGTGATCCTGGGCGGGCTCACGTCCATTCCGGGCGCCATCATCGGCGGCCTGTTGATCGGCGTGGGCGAGAAGCTGTCGGAAATCTACCTGGGGCCGCTGCTGGGCGGCGGCATCGAGATCTGGTTTGCCTACGTGCTGGCGCTTGTGTTCCTGCTGGTTCGCCCACAAGGCCTGTTCGGCGAAAAGATCATTGATCGGGTCTGAAGATGTTCTACAGAGAAAACGGCCAATTCAAATCCAGCTACCGCGCCGACCAGCAGATCTTCCCGATCCTGCAGGACCGCGTGGGCATGCTGGTCCTGCTGTTCGCGGCCTTCGTGCTGGTGCCGCTGTTCGTGTCCGACTACTGGCTGCGCGCCATCCTCACGCCCTTTCTCATCCTCTCGCTGGCTGCACTGGGGCTGAACATCCTGGTGGGCTACTGCGGGCAGATCTCGCTGGGCACGGGCGCCTTCATGGCGGTGGGGGCGTACGCGGCCTACAACTTCCACGTGCGCATTCCGGGCATGCCGCTTGTTGCATCGCTGCTGCTGGGCGGGCTGTGCTCCACCGCGGTGGGCGTGCTGTTCGGCATTCCTTCGCTGCGCATCAAGGGGCTGTACCTGGCGGTGGCAACGCTGGCCGCGCAGTTCTTTGCGGACTGGGCGTTCCTGCGCATCAACTGGTTCACCAACAACTCCTCGTCGGGGTCAGTGAGCGTGGCGGGCCTGAACGTGCTGGGCCTGCCGATCGAGTCGCCCATCCAGAAGTACCTGCTGTGCCTGGCCTTCGTGGCGGTGTTCGCGCTGCTGGCCAAGAACCTGGTGCGCAGCGCCATCGGGCGCGAGTGGATGGCCATGCGCGACATGGACGTGGCGGCAGCCGTCATCGGCATCCGCCCGGTGTACGCCAAGCTCACGGCCTTTGCGGTGAGCAGTTTCATCGTGGGCGTGGCCGGGGCGCTGTGGGGCTTCATCCACTTGGGTGCGTGGGAGCCGGCGGCCTTCAACATCGACCGCTCCTTCCAGTTGCTGTTCATGGTGATCATCGGCGGGCTGGGCTCGATCATGGGCAGCTTCTTCGGCGCGGCCTTCATCGTGCTGCTGCCGCTGTTTCTCAACCAGCTGCCCGGCTGGTTCGACCTGTCGATTTCCACGGCGCTGTCCTCGCACATGGAATCCATGATCTTCGGCGCGCTGATCGTGTTCTTCCTCATCGTGGAGCCGCATGGTCTCGCACGGCTGTGGTCCACGGGCAAGGAAAAGCTGCGCCTGTGGCCCTTCCCTCATTGATCCGCGCTAGTTAAACCGCACCTCGAGTGCCATACCAAAGGAGACAGAAGATGAAGGTGAAATCGATTGCGCTGGCCATTGCAGCGGTGTCCGCGCTGGTTGGCACGGCGCCGGCCATGGCGCAGGCTGCCAAGGAGCAGTTCTTTCCGCTGCTGGTCTACCGCACGGGGCCGTATGCGCCCAACGGCACGCCGTGGGCCAACGGCAAGCAGGACTACATCAAGCTCATCAACTCGCAAGGCGGCATCAACGGCGTCAAGATCAGCTACGAAGAGTGCGAGACGGGCTACGCCACCGACAAGGGCGTGGAGTGCTACGAACGCCTCAAGGGCAAGGGCGCCTCGCTGATCGACCCGCAGGCCACCGGCATCACTTTTGCGCTGACCGACAAGGCGCCGGCCGACAAGATCCCGCTGGTCACGCTGGGCTACGGCCTGGCCGCGTCGCAGGACGGCTCGGCCTTCAAGTGGAACTTCCCGCTCATGGGCAGCTACTGGACGGCCGCCGACATCCTGATCCAGCACATCGGCAAGAAGGAAGGCGGGCTGGACAAGCTCAAGGGCAAGAAGATCGCGCTGGTCTATCACGACTCGCCCTTCGGCAAGGAACCCATTCCGCTGCTGCAGGAGCGCGCCAAGCTCAGCGGCTTCGAGCTCACGCTCATTCCGGTGACGGCGCCGGGCGTGGAGCAGAAGTCCGCCTGGCTGCAGGTGCGCCAGCAGCGCCCCGACTACGTGCTGCTGTGGGGCTGGGGCGTGATGAACTCCACCGCGCTTAAGGAAGCGGTGGCCACCGGCTACCCGCGCGAGAAGATGTATGGCGTGTGGTGGTCGGGCGCCGAGCCCGACGTGAAGGACGTGGGCGCCAACGCCAAGGGCTACAACGCGCTGGCGCTGAACACCTCTGGCACCGAGCCCAAGGTGATCCAGGACATCCTCAAGCAGGTGCACGACAAGGGCCAGGGCACTGGCCCGAAGGAAGAAGTGGGCTCGGTGCTGTACACGCGCGGCGTGATCATCCAGATGCTGGGCGTGGAAGCCGTGCGCCGTGCGCAGGAGCGCTTCGGCAAGGGCAAGGTCATGACCGGCGAGCAGGTTCGCTGGGGCCTGGAGAACCTGGCGCTGGACCAGAAGAGGCTCGATGCGCTGGGCTTCTCCGGCGTGCTGCGTCCCATCAGCACCAGCTGCCAGGACCACATGGGTTCGACCTGGGCACGCGTGTACACCTGGGACGGCAGCAAGTGGGGCGGCATGTCCGACTGGTACCAGGCCGACGAGCAGATCATCAAGCCGATGGTCAAGGTGGCGGCCGACAAGTACGTGACCGAGAAGAAGCTCAGCCGTCGCGACAACGGCGACTGCGGGGCATGACCTGCGCGCCTGAACGGCGCGCAGGCAAGCCCCTTGGGCTGCACTGACGGCACCCTCCCCCTGCCCGCTCCCGCCGGGCGGGAGGGGGATCCGGTTCCCTCGCGAGCCGGCATTTGAAAGTCTGGCGTGCCGGGCTTTCACATGTTGCTGGAATACACATGAACGAACGCAAGACTCTTCTGGACGTCAACGGCATCGAGGTCATCTACAACCACGTGATCCTGGTGCTCAAGGGCGTGTCGCTGCAGGTGCCCGAAGGGGGCATCGTGGCGCTGCTGGGCGGCAACGGGGCGGGCAAGACGACCACGCTGCGCGCGGTGTCGAACCTGCTGGCCGGCGAACGCGGGGCGGTGACCAAGGGCACCATCGAGCTGCGCGGCGAGCGCATCGAGGCGCTGTCGCCGGCAGCGCTGGTCAAGCGCGGGCTGGTGCAGGTGATGGAGGGGCGCCACTGCTTCGCCCACCTCACCATCGAAGAGAACCTGATGACCGGCGCCTACACCCGCGAAGACGGCAAGGCCTCGGTGGCGCAGACGTTGGAGAAGGTCTACGCCTACTTCCCGCGCCTGAAGACACGGCGTGCCTCGCAGGCGGCCTACACCTCGGGCGGCGAGCAGCAGATGTGCGCCATCGGCCGTGCGCTCATGGCCAACCCGAGCATGGTGCTGCTGGACGAGCCCTCCATGGGCCTGGCGCCGCAGATCGTGGAAGAGGTGTTCGGCATCGTGAAGGACCTGAACGAGAAGGAACGCGTGACCTTCCTGCTGGCCGAGCAGAACACCAACATGGCGCTGCGCTACGCCGACTACGGCTACATCCTGGAGAACGGCCGCGTGGTGATGGACGGCGAAGCCGCCAGCCTGCGCGAGAACGAGGACGTGAAGGAGTTCTACCTGGGCGTGGGCGGCGCGGACCGCAAGAGCTTTCGTGACGTGAAGAGCTACAAGCGCCGCAAGCGTTGGCTGGCTTGATGGGCGCGTCAGCGGCAAGGGAACACGACCACACCATGAGCAACGACAACCAGCACTACGACGCACTCGAGACCCGCGACCCGCAGGAACGCGAGCGCAGCCTGATGGAGCGCCTGCCGCGGCAGATCGCGCATGCGCAGCAAGCCGCACCGGCCTTGGCCAGGATCCTGGCCGACGTCGATGCATCGCATGTCGACTCGCGCGCCGCGCTGGCCAGGCTGCCGGTCACGCGCAAAGGCGAGCTGCTCGCGCTGCAGCAGCAAGGGCGCGCCAGCGATGCCTTCGGCGGCTTTGCCGCCATCGGCCGCGGCCCGTTGATGCGCCGAGTGTTCGCCAGCCCGGGCCCCATCTACGAGCCCGAGGGTGTGGCGCCCGATTACTGGCGCACCGCGCGCGCGCTGTACGCCGCCGGCTTTCGACCCGGCGAGCTGGTGCACAACTGCTTCAGCTACCACATGACGCCGGCCGGCTCGATCATGGAAAGCGGCGCGCGCGCGCTGGGCTGCACCGTGTTCGCCGGTGGCACCGGGCAGACCGAGCAGCAGGTGGACGCCATGGCCGACCTGCGGCCCGAAGGCTATGCCGGCACGCCCAGCTTCCTGAAGATCATTCTCGAAAAGGCGGCCGAGAAGCAGATGCAGCTTTCGTCCCTGACCAAGGCGCTGGTCTCGGGCGAGGCCTGCCCGCCCAGCCTGGTCGAGTGGTTCTCGCAGCAGCACCGCTTGCAGGTGCTGCAGTGCTATGCCACCGCCGACGTGGGCCTGATCGCCTACGAAACGCAGGCGCGCCAGGGCCTGGTGCTGGACGAAGGCGTGGTGCTGGAGATCGTGCGGCCCGGCACTGGCGATCCGGTGCCCGAAGGCGAAGTGGGCGAGGTGGTGGTGACCACCTTCAACATGGACTACCCGCTGGTGCGCTTTGGCACCGGCGACCTGTCGGCCCTGCTGCCCGGTGCATGCCCTACCGGCCGCACCAACCAGCGCATCAAGGGCTGGATGGGCCGCGCCGACCAGACCACCAAGGTGCGCGGCATGTTCGTGCACCCCGGCCAGGTGGCAAGCGTGGTCAAGCGCTTTGCGGAAGTGGTGCGCGCGCGCCTGGTGGTCGAGGGCGAGATGGCCGATGACCGCATGACCTTGCGCGTGGAGTGCGCCCAGGCGCCGGAAGGCTTGGCCGAGCGCATTGCCGAGGCGGTGCGCGACGTGACCAAGCTGCGCGGCGAGGTGCAGATCCTGGCGCCGGGCAGCCTGCCCAACGACGGCAAGGTGATCGAGGACGCGCGCAGCTACAAGTAGCGCGACGCGCGGGCCTCGCGGGCCCGATGGCGCTGCACAGCCGCCAGGACTAGACTTGCAGCATGTCTGCTGCCATGTTTGCCGCCCTGTTCTTCACGGTTGCGCTGCTCGTGACGACGGCCTATTTCATCATGGGGTCGGTGCCGCTGCTGGTCCTCAAGCACGACACGCCGCTGGACGCCCGCTTCGTGCGGGCTTTCTTCAACCTCTACTACAAGGCCGCATTCGGCACCGCCGTGGCAACCGCGGTGAGCTATGCATTGGCACATCGGCCAGGCATCGCCATCGGCGCCGCTGCGCTCGCCTTGATTGCGGTGGTGCTGCGCAAGAAGATCCTTCCCCGAATGGACTCGCTGGGCGCGCAGATCCAGTCGAACGACCTGGCTGCGATTCCGGGGTTCCGCAAGACGCACCTGGCCGCGATCGTGATCAACATCGCGCAGCTGGTGGCCATCGTCTGGTGCCTGATTGCGTTGAGCCGCCAGGCATCGGGCCTCTGAGGGCCTTTGGCGCAATGTCCGAGCATCGAATCTTCTCCATGCCGTTCGCCAAGGTCTACCCCCTGTACCTGCAGAAGGCCCAGCGCAAGAACCGCACCAAGGAAGAGGTCGACGACATCATCTGCTGGCTCACCGGCTACGACCGGGCGGGCCTGGCGCAGCAGATCGAGCAGCAAGGCGACTTCAGGACCTTCTTCGAGCAGGCCCCGGCCATGCACCCGAACACGGCGCTGATCAAGGGCGTGGTCTGCGGCGTGCGCGTGGAAGAGATCGACGATCCGCTGATGCGCAACATCCGCTACCTGGACAAGCTCATCGACGAGCTCGCCAAGGGCAAGGCAATGGACAAGATCCTGCGGGCCTAGCCGCTACTGCGGCACGCGCGCCACCCAGCCCTTGAATGTGAAGGCGGCGTAGAACAGCTCGACCGACTCGAAGCCCGCCTGCTGCAGCAACGCCACCTCCTGTTGCGGCGCCAGCAACGGAAGCCGCGCGCCGATGGCCTCGATGGCGCCGCGCGCATTCGACTCCGGGACTCCCGACGCCGCTGCAAACGCCGCGTAGCGGCCCAGCCAGCGCGCCTTGTCGTCTTCGGACGCGTTGGGAAAGCTGTGATGGGCGACGACGAGCGGCGCACCCGGCTTCAGGCGGCGCCTGAGCGCCTCCAATGTGCGCAGGCGCTCGTCGACCGGCAGGAAGTGCATGGTCAGCAGGCAGGTGGCGCCGTCGAACGGCCCTTCGGGCGCCGCGTCGATATAGCCCTCGACCAGCTCGGCGCGCGCAGCCAGCGGCCCCAGCGTGGCCTGGGCCAGTTGCAGCATCTGGGCGGACGGATCGACCCCCACGAAGCGCCAGCCAGGATGGGCATGCGCAAAGGCCTTGAGCTCCAGCCCGCCGCCGGCGCCGAGAACCAGAACACGCCCGTGGACGGGAACGAACTCCGCCAGAAGCAACGCGGCCATCTGCTGCAGGGCGAGAAAGCCCGGCACCTGCCTCACGGGGCCTTCGGCGTAGCGGGCAACGGCCTGCGGGTCGGAGAAGGCGCGGTCGGTTTCGTTGCTGCCAGGGGTCATGGGTGCGTTCCTCGGTTCGATGCCATACAGGACGAGGCGCCTTGTCAGCCCCCGAATTCACCGGCATCATGCCCCGGCCGAGGAGGAGACCGCCAATGAAGAACGCACGCTGGATTCGACACGCCGCAGCCGCTGCCCTCGCCGCCTTCGTGGCGGCCACTGCGGCCCATGCGGCGGGCGTGGTGGGCAACACGCTGCCCCCTGGCTTCCCGGCAATCGAAGACACCTCGCTGGCGCGGCCGCTCATCGGCTTTGGCGCCGCCGGGCCCGTGGTGCGCACGCCGGTCATCTTCTTGCACGGCAACAACGACACGCCCTTTCCCACCGCCTGCAATCCCTACGGGCGCGTCCAGGCGCTGGCGCAGTACTTTGCAGACAACGGCTATTCCACCAGCGAGCTGTGGGGCGTGGGCTACCAGGGCGACCAATGCGACCTGGCCGCCGACCAGACGCGCCGCTCGAGCATCGCGCACACCAATGCGGCGGGCGTGCCCGACCTGCGGCGCTTTGTGCGCGCCGTCATGGAATTCACCGGGGCGAAGCAGGTCGACATCGTCGGCCACAGCCTGGGTGTGACGCTGGCGCGCGAATGGATCCGGCAGGACGAGGCGCAGCACCTGGTGCGCCGCTTCGTGGCCATCGACGGGCCCAACCACGGCATCATCAATTGCTCGCCCGATCCGGCCAACTACTGGCGCGCGCCGGCGGCCGGCGGCTTCACGCCGTCCAGCGAGGTCTGCCAGGAACTGGGCTCGCCCGACACCCCTTTCCTGAAGCTGCTCAACGGCCGCAGCGGCGGCGCCGAGAACCAGGGCCCCACGCGGGTGCTGGTGGTGCGCAACGGCGACGCGAGCTTTGTCTACTTCCCCGTGCAAGACGGCCTGGTCACGCCCGTGCCCGCCGTGGACTCCTTCGGCAAGCCCACCGATTTTTCCAGGAGCGCCAGTCTGCGCGGTGCACGCGAGGTGGTGCTCACCAACCAGGGGGTGTACGACCCGGTGCTGCGCAGCGCCCACCTGGGCATCCTCAACTCGCCGCAAACCTGGCAGGCGGCTTTCGACTTCCTGAACGACCGTAACCAGGGCAAGAGCGACTAGCGCCCCCGCGCGCCGTGCGCCGTGCGCGTCAGTCACGGCATTTTCAAATTACCAAACGCTTGTTTGCCGCATCGGAAAGTGGTGTACTTTCTGGCTGCTTTTCGTTCCAACCACATACGCACAAGGAGTAGCCATGTCCCTTCGCATCAACGATACGGCGCCCGACTTCACGGCCAACACCACCCAGGGCCAGATCAAGTTCCACGACTGGATCGGCGACAAGTGGGCGATCCTGTTCTCGCACCCCAAGGACTTCACGCCGGTGTGCACCACCGAGCTGGGCTACATGGCCAAGATCGAGCCCGAGTTCACCAAGCGCAACGCCAAGCTGATCGGCCTGTCGATCGATCCGGTGGACGCGCACGACAAGTGGGCCAAGGACATCGAGGAAACGCAGGGCCACCTGCCCAAGTACCCGATGATTGGCGACACCGACCTGAACGTGGCCAAGCTCTACAACATGCTGCCGGCCGAAGAACCCGGCACGTCCGACGGCCGCACGGCCGCCACCAACGCCACGGTGCGCTCGGTGTTCATCATCGGGCCCGACAAGAAGATCAAGCTGATGCTCACCTACCCGATGACCACCGGCCGCAACTTCGACGAGATCATCCGCGTGCTCGACTCCATGCAGCTGACCGCCGCGCACAAGGTGGCCACGCCGGTCAACTGGAAGAACGGCGAGGACGTGATCATTGCCGGCTCGGTGACCGACGACGACGCCAAGAAGCTCTTCCCCGAAGGCTGGAAGTCGCCCAAGCCGTACCTGCGCGTGGTCAAGCAGCCGGGCTGATCGGCTCCTTCGCACGGCAACGGCACAGCCGCTGGACGCACCATGATCTTCGAACAGATTGCAACCGGCGGCTGCCAGTCGTACCTGGTCGGCTGCGCAGAGACTTGCGTGGCCGCCATCATCGACCCGGAGCTGCGCCAGATCGACCACTACCTGGCCCTGGCCAGCAAGAACGGCGTGCGCATCCGCTACCTGATCGACACGCACACGCATGCCGATCACTTCTCCGCCACCAAGGAGCTGGCGCGCCAGCTCGACGTGCCGGTGGTCATGCACCGCAGGAGCCCGGCGCCGTTTGTCGACATGCGCCTGGCCGACGGCGAGATGCTGGTGCTGGGCAAGCTGCGCCTCACGGCCTTGCACACGCCCGGCCACACGGCCGACTCGATGTGCCTGCAGGTGGAAGACCGGGTGTTCACCGGCGACACGCTGCTCATCGGCGGCACGGGCCGCACCGACCTGCCCAGCGGCGACCCCGAGCAGCTCTTCGACAGCCTGTTCAACAAGCTGCTCAAGCTCGATGCGGCACTCAAGGTCTACCCGGCTCACGACTACAAGGGCCGCACCCACTCCACCATCGGCGACGAGCTGGCCAGCAACCCGCGGCTGCAGAAAAGGGACCGTGCCGAGTTCGTGGAGATGATGAATCACCTCAGCCTCACGATGCCCACCCACATCACCGAGGCGCTGCGCACCAACATGAGCGGGGGCAAGACGGTGGCCTCGCTGCTGGCGCAGGCCACGGCCAGCGTGCCCTTCATGTCGCTGGCCGAGCTCAAGGCGCGCGTGGAAGCGCAAGAAGACGACCTGATCGTGCTGGACGTGCGCGAGCGCGACGCCTATGAAAAAGGCCACGTGCCCGGCGCCCGGCTGCTGCCGCGCGGCCAGCTCGAACTGCGCGTGAACCAGGACCTGCCCGACCCCACGCGCCGCATCCTGGCCTGCTGCGAGCTGGGCTACATCTCCACCCTGGCGGCCGCCACGCTGCGCGACCTGGGCTTTGCGCATGCGGTGGCACTGGACGGCGGCATGAAGGCCTGGCGCGAAGCCGGCTATCCGTTGAAGGAAGGCAGCGCACCTTGAGAGCGCCCGCACGCCTGCGGCGCAGCCATGTGGCGACCCTCGCGCTGGAGTACTTCGCCAACCTGACCATCTGAGCATGGCATCCACCAATTCCAGCCGGGGACTCGCTGACGAGTTGCCCGAAGTCTTTGCCCGCTTTGGCCACGTTGACGTGCGCCGCATGTTCGGCGGCCATGGCCTCTTTCACGAGGGCCACATGTTCGGCATCGTGGCCGCAGGGCGCGTCTACCTGAAGACCGACGAGGAAAACAGGCCGCTGTTCGAGCAGAAGCGGCTGGGGCCCTTCGAATATGCGCGGCGCGGCGAGATGACCGCCACCTCGTACTACGAGGCGCCGGCCGAGATCTTCGAGGACCGCGACGAGGCCGCGCACTGGGCGCGCGTGGCCTGGGGCGCAGTGCTGCGCAAGGGCAGTGGTGCCGGCAAGCGCAGAACAACGGGCGCCAAGACGGTCGCCAAGACGGTCGCCAAGGCGCCTGCCAAGACAGCCGCCCGGAAGTCGGCGCGCAAGCCCGCCGGCTAGACCATTGCTGGCTGGCGGGTCGTCACTCGTCGTCGCGCTGCTTGTGCTGCCCCATCAGGTTCTGCTGGATGGCCGGCGGCACCGCCTCGTAGTGCGACAGCTCCATGGTGTAGCGGCCCTGCCCACTGGTGAGCGCATTCAGTCGCGACTGGTAGCCCGATAGCTCCGACAGCGGCACCTGCCCGCGGATCATTCCGGTGCCGGCCGCGCCGCCCGTGGTGCCGCTGACCATGCCGCGCCGGCTCGACAGGTCGCCGGTGATGTCGCCGATGGCCTGCTCGGGCGCCTCGATGTCGATGCGCACCACCGGCTCCAGCACGATCGGGCGGGCCGCCTGGATGGCGGCCACGAAGGCCTTGCGCCCGGCGGTTGCAAAGGCGATGTCCTTGCTGTCCACGCTGTGGTGCTTGCCGTCGTACACCACCACGCGAACATCCACCACCGGATAGCCGGCAATGGCGCCGCAGGCCAGCACTTCGCGAACGCCCTTCTCCACCGCGGGAATGAACTGGCCCGGAATGGCCCCGCCGCGCACCTCGTCGACAAACTCGAAGCCCGCGCCGCGCGCCAGCGGCTCGATGCGCAGGAACACCTCGCCGAACTGCCCGGCACCGCCGGTCTGCTTCTTGTGGCGGCAATGGCCCTCGGCCGGTGCCGTGACCGTCTCGCGGTAGGCGATGCGCGGCGGCCGGGTGTTGACCTCGAACTTGTACACGTCGCGCAGGCGCTCCAGCAGCACCCGCAGGTGCAGCTCCCCCAGACCGTAGACGATGGTCTCGTTGGTCACCGCCGCATGCTCCAGGCGCAGGCAGGGGTCTTCATCGACCAGCTTGCCCAATATCTCCCACATGCGCTGCTCGTCGCCGTGGCGCTTGGGCTCGATGGCCAGGCCATGCACCGGCACCGGAAAGTCCAGGGGCGCCAGGTGCACGTGCTCGTCTTCGCCGGCGTCGTGCAGCACGGCGTCGAAGTGCATCTCGTCCACCTTGGCCACGGCTGCGATGTCACCGGGCAGAAGACGCGAGACCGCCACGTGCTCCTTGCCCTGCAGCATGAAGAGGTTGCTCAGCTTGAAGGGCTTGCGGCTGCTGCCGATGCACAACTGGCCGTCGCGCACCAGCGTGCCCTGGTGCACGCGGAACACACCCAGCTTGCCCACGTACGGGTCCACCGTCACCTTGAACACATGGGCCAGCGCATGTCGCGATGCATCGGGCACCATCTCCAGCGGGCGCGCCGCCTCGCCTTCGCCGCGAAGGAACTGCGGCGGGTTGGCCTCGGTGGGGTCGGGCAGCAGCTTGACGATGATGTCCAGCAGCTCGGAGATGCCAGCGCCTGTGCGCGCGGAGACGAAGCACACGGGAATCAGGTGCGCCTCGCGCAGCGCCTGCTCCAGCGGCGCGTGCAGCTCGGCCGCATCCACGTCGCCGTCGTTCAGATAGCGGTCGACAAAGGCGGCGTCTACTTCCACCACCTGCTCCACCAGGGCGCGGTGCGCCGCGTCCACCGACCCCAGGTCCGATTCGCCTTCGCGGTTGAAGAAGCAGTCCACCACCCGCGCGCCGCCATCGACCGGCAGGTTCAGTGGCAGGCACTCGCGGCCAAAGGTGGTCTTGATGTCGTCCAGCAGGCGCCCCAGTTGCACGCCCTGGGCGTCGATCTTGTTGACGATGATGAGGCGGTCCAGCTGCCTGGCAGAGGCATAGTCCATCATGCGCACCGCCATCGGCTCGATGCCGGTGGATGCGTTGATGACCACCGCCACGGTCTCCACTGCCTCGAGCGCCGGCAGGCTCTGGCCCAGGAAGTCGGCACTGCCCGGCGTGTCGATGAAGTGAATGCGGGTGCCATCGTGGGTGAGATGCATCACCGAGGCATTGAGCGAGTGCTGCATGCGCCGCTCGATGGTGTCGTGGTCGCTGACGGTGCTGCCCTTTTCCACGCTGCCAGCCGCACCGATGGCGCCGGCCGCCAGCAGCATGGCTTCGGCCAGCGTGGTCTTGCCGCCCGCGGGCGGGCCGACAAGCGCCAAGGTACGCACCTTTTCCGTTTCGGCCGCGAGGCCGCTCGATCGGCTTGGCATGGGCGTCTCCTTTGCCCGCCGGGACGGGCTGGTTGTGGCCCGACTATCCTCCCGCCGCACGCGCATCGCAAGCCCGGCGCGCTACGGGCAATCGCTACTCATGGGGTCTTCTTCCAGCCGATAAGATCGCCGTCTCGTTTTGTTACGCCTCTTTGAAACACTGCTCGGAGACTTCATGAAGAAATTGTTCGCCCTGGCCGCCGTGGCCACCGCCGCGCTTGGCGTGCTGGGCACCACCGCCCACGCCCAGGCCTTTCCCGACGGCAAGCCCATCACCATCGTGGTGCCCTTTGCCGCCGGCGGCCCCACCGACCGCGTGGCACGCGACCTGGCCGAGGCCATGCGCAAACCCCTGGAGGGCGTGAGCATCGTCATCGACAACGCCGCCGGCGCCGGCAGCACCATCGGCAACGCCAAGGTGGCGCGCGCCAAGCCCGACGGCTACACCCTGCTGGTCACCCACGTGGGCATGGCCACCACCCCGGTGCTGTATCGCAAGCTCACCTACAACTACGAGACCGACTTCGAATACCTGGGCATGATCAACGACGTGCCCATGACCGTCATCGGCAAGCCGCAGCTCGAAGCCAACAACTTCAAGGAGCTGCGCGAGTGGATCAACAAGGCCGGCGGCAAGGTCAACCTGGGCAACGCGGGCATCGGCTCGGCCTCGCACCTGTGCGGCCTGCTGTTCCAGAGCGAGCTCAAGGCCGAGATGACCACCGTGCCCTACAAGGGCACGGCCCCGGCCATTGCCGACCTGATGGGCGGTCAGATCGACCTGTTGTGCGACCAGACCACCAACACCACCAGCCAGATCGAGGCCAAGAAGGTCAAGCCCTACGGCGTGACCACGCTCAAGCGCCTGAGCACCCCGGCGCTCAAGGACATCCCGACACTGGACGAGTCGGGGCTGAAGAACTTCCAGGTGACGATCTGGCACGGGCTGTACGCGCCCAAGGGCACGCCTGCACCGGTGCTCAAGAAGCTCAACGACGCGCTGAAGGTGGCGCTGAAGGATCCGGAGTTCATCAAGCGCCAGGAAGGCCTGGGCGCGGTGGTGGTCAATGACAAGCGCGTGGAGCCGGCCGAGCACAAGAAGTTCGTGCAGGCCGAGGTGGCGCGCTTTGGTCCGGTCATCAAGGCAGCTGGAATCTACGCCGACTAAGCAGCCCACGCTGCTGATACAAGCCGCCGCGCCTTGCAAAAGGCCCGGCGGCTTTTTCCTTGGCGCCGTTTCAGTTCATCGGCCGCAGGTAGTCGTGCAGCACAAAGGCTGCAGCGCCCACGGCCGGCGCCAGTGCGCCGTAGCGTGCGGCACGCAGCAGCGGGGGCGGCATGGCCGCTGCATCGGCGAATTTTTCGACCGTGCGCATGGCCTCCTCCAGCAGTTCGGGATGGATGGCGCAGCTGTTGCCGCCCACCACGATCACCCGCGGATTGAAGGTGACCCACAGGTTCTGCAGCAGCACGCCAAGGAAGGTTCCGGCGCGCAGCGGATCGGCATCGGGCTGCGCCAGCGTGCGTTCCCCGAAGAAGGCTTCTGCGCAACCGCGCCGCCCGCAGGAGCAGCGCGGCCCGTCCACCTGCAGGATGGTGTGGCCGATCTCGCCGGCCATGCCCTGGGCGCCGATGAAGAGCCGGTCGTTCAGCACGATGCCCGCGCCCACGCCGTAGTCGCAGTTGACGAACACCAGCGGGTCTTCGCCTGCGCCTTCGGGCGAGAACTCGAACTCGCCCAGGGCGGCGGCATCGGCCTCGTTCTGCAGCTGGATCGGCACTTGCGGTACGCCGGCTGCCGCCAGGGATGTGGCGAGCAAGGGCAGCAGGTCCACGTTGCGCCAGCCCAGGTTGGGGGCAAAGCGCACCAGGCCGCTCTGGTCATCCACCGCGCCCGGCACGCCCACGCCGATGCCCGACAACGCCAGGCCGCGAAGCACGAGCTGCGCGTGCGCCTGCGCCACCAGCACCGCTGCCTGCCGGCATGCGGCGCCAGGAGACTTGTCGAGGAGCGGCTCGATGGCCGAGCTGAGCACTTCGCCACCGAGCGACACCGCCGCCACGCGCACCACCTGCACCGCTATCTCCACGCCGATGAGCGCGCGCATGCCCACGTTGATGACCAGCGGCGTGGAGGGCCGCCCCATGCCGTCGCCGGGCGTGGTGGCATCGCTTTCGGACAGCCAGCCATCGTCGATCAGCTCGCGCACCAGCAGGCTCACGGTGGACTTGGTCAGGCCGCTTTCCTGCGCCAGCCGCGCGCGCGACAACCCGGGCTGCGCGCGCAGCAGCCGCAGCAGCACGCTGCGGTTGATGCGCTTCAAGAGCTGCTGGTCGCCGGTGGCCTTCATCCGGTGCTCATTCGTCGCGCACGGTCTGCGCCTTGCCCTCGGGCCGCTTGCCGGCAATGATCATTCCGAGCACTTCGTCCTCGGTCACGTCGGCGGTGCGGTAGGTACCCACCAGCTTGCCGTTCTTCATCACGGCCAGCCGGTCCGACAGGCCGAACACGTCGGGCATGTCGTGCGTGATCAGGAAGATGCCCACGCCATCGGCCTTGAGCTGGCGCACCAGGTCGCCCACCATGGCGGTCTCTTCCGGGCCCAGCGCGGCGCAGGGCTCGTCCATGATCAGGATGCGGGCGTTGAAGTAAAGCGCACGCGAAATCGCCACCACCTGCCGCTGGCCGCCCGACAGGCGCCGCACCGGCACGCGGATGTTGGTGAAGTTCTTGTTCAGCCGATGGAAGACCTTGCGCGCCTGCACTTCCATGAAGTGGTCGTCCAGCGTGCGCCAGGGCGTCATCTTCTCGCGGCCCAGGAAGAGGTTGGCCACCGAGTCGAGGTTGTCGGCCAGCGCCAGCGTCTGGTAGATGGTCTCGATGCCCTGGGCCTGCGCCTCGGAGGGCGTGCGGATCTGCACCTTCTGGCCCGCGATGATGGTGTCGCCCGAATCGATGGGGTAGGCACCGGCCAGCATCTTCATCAGCGTGGACTTGCCCGCGCCGTTGTGGCCCAGCAGCGCCACCACTTCGCCCGGATGCAGGTTGACGGAAACACCGTCGACAGCCTTGATGCCGCCGAAGGACTTGTGGATGTCGCGCAGTTGCACGAGGGGCGTGGCCATTCAGTTCTCCCCGAACTTGCGACGGTACAGAACGTCGAACACCACCGCGGCAATCAGCACCTGGCCGATGATGACCATGCGCCGGCCGATGGGCACGTCCAGCAGCAGCATGCCGCTGTCGAGCGACTGCATGATGAGCGCGCCCAGCACCGAACCGAAGATCGAGCCGCTGCCGCCGGCCAGCGCCGTGCCGCCGATCACCGCGGCGGCAATCACGTAGAGCTCCATGCCGGTGCCCAGCGAATTGGTGCCCGCGTTCAGGCGCGCGATGGACACGATGGCCGCCACGGTGACCAGCACCGCCAGCAGCGCAAACAGCATCAGCGTGACGCGCTTGACCGGAATGCCCACCAGCGCCGCCGCATCCGGGTTGCCGCCCATGGCGAACACGTAGCGGCCGAAGCGGGTGCGGTGCACGATGAAGGACAGCACCACCGCCACCACCGCCCAGATGAGCACCGGGATGGGCAGGCCCTGCGCCGCGTCCTTGCCGCTGATCTGGTAGCTGTTCATCACCCAGGCGAAGGCGAACACCACCGCGATGGGCACCACCAGCAGCGCCATCTCGAGCGCGAGCGACTCCACCGGCATGCCGTGGCGCAGCCGCGTGCGGCGCCGCTGCAGCATGCGCGCCACCAGCACCACGGCGACGAAGGCCGCGAGCAACCAGGTCCAGGTGGTGCCGATGCCGCCGTCGTAGCCGCCGCCCAGGCGCTGGAAGAACTCGTCGTTCACCGGCTGGGTCTTGCCGTCGGCCACCAGGAAGGCCGCGCCGCGAAAGGACATGAGGCCGCCCAGCGTGACCACGAACGAAGGCACGCCCAGCACCGCCGTGAGCCACCCTTGGTAGATGGACACCAGCAGCGCCACCGCGAGACCGGCCAGGCAGGCCGTCTGCCACGACCAGCCGGAGGTGTATTGCAGGTAGGCGATGAGCACGCCGACGAAGCCCATCACCGAGCCCACCGACAAGTCGATGTGGCGCGCCACGATGATCAGCACCATGACGGTGGAGACAATGCCCACCACCGCCGTCTGCTGCGCCACGTTGTAGAGGTTCTCGGGCGAGAGGAACACCCCGCCCGAGAGAATGTGAAAGCCGATGCCCAGTGCCGCCAGCAGCACGCACATCAGCAAAAGGCGCAGGTCGATGCCGACCCGGCGCCAGACGGGCAATGTTTGGTTCATTTGATGGACTCCCTCATGAGGCTGGGAGGCGAATGCTTCGCCTCTGATGACTCTTCGCATCCTGCGCATTGCGGGAAACACCGCGGAACTGGCTTTGCCAGGCCGCTGGTGTTGCCTCCTTGAGGAGGATGCGAGCTACACGCAGTGAGCGAGAGTCGGGGGTGGGCTTACTTGCAGGCTGCGGGGGCCTTGTCGGCCGCCACGCCCTTGCACAGCTCGTCCTTCTTGATCCAGCCGGCCTTCACCACCACGTCCAGGTTGTCCTTGGTAATGGGCACCGGCTTGAGCAGGCGCGAGTTCAGGCTGATCTTCTTCTCGCCGCCGTTCCAGGGCGCCGAGTTGGCCACCGGCTTGCCCGCTGCCAGGGACACGGCCGCATCGGCAGCCTCCTTGCCCAGCTCGCGCGAGTCCTTCCACACCGACACCGTCTGCGTGCCCAGCGCCACGCGGTTGAGCGCGGCAAAGTCCGCGTCCTGGCCCGACACCGGAATGCCGCGAATGCCCTTGGCCGTGAGCGCCGCCACCACGCCGCCGGCCGTGCCGTCGTTGGCCGCCACCACCGCGTCGACCTTGTTGGCGTTCTTCGTCAGGATCTGCTCCATGTTCTTCTGCGCCACCTCGGGCTTCCAGCCTTCGGTGTATTCGTCGCCCACGATCTTGATGTCGCCCTTCTTCACCGCAGCGTCCACCACCTCTTGCGCACCGGCGCGCAGGAAGTTGGCGTTGGGGTCGGTGGGCGAGCCCTTGATGAACACGTAGTTGCCCTTGGGCGCCAGCTTGAACACCTCGCGCGCCTGCATGCGGCCCACCTCGACGTTGTCGAAGGTGATGTAGAAGACGCCGGGCGCCTCGATCAGGCGGTCGTAGGCCACCACCGGAATCTTCTGGCGCGTGGCCTTGGTCACCGCGGGCAGGATCGCGTCCTTGTCCATGGCCAGCACGATCAGCGCCTTGGCGCCCTTGGAGATCAGCCCATCCACGTCGGCCAACTGCTTCTCGGGCGAACCGCCGGCGTCGGCGCTGATGTACTTCGCGCCCATCTTCTCCAGCTGGGCCTTGATGGCCGCCTCGTCCGTCTTCCAGCGCTCCTCCTGGAAGTTGGACCAGCTCACACCAACGATGGTCTGGGCCGATGCGCCCAGCGCAGCCAGGCCAAGCGCCAGCGCGGACAGGGTGTGGTGCAACTTCATGGTGTGTTCTCCTGAGGGTGTTGTTCGGTTCTGGCCCGAGTTAGTTCGGGCGTCGAACTATGTCCCAAAACCCAAGAACAATCCCATAGGGAATACCCCGCCACAACAAGGCCTCGCCCCCGCGAGGACGAGGCGAGGCGAAGCGAGCCGCACCAACCCAGCCACGCACCGAGGATCTGGCTTTGCCAGTCCTCAGGTGGGGTCTCCCCCTCGGGGGGTGGCGTTACACGCCCGAAGGGCGTGAAAAGCCGGGGGGCAGTTATTTCGGCCTGATGGCGTCAGCCGTGCCCTGGATGAACGCCTTGAGCTTCTCCACGTCCTCCATCGTCAGCTTGCCGGTGAAGTCGGGCATGCCGCGCTCCATGGCCGGGCCCTTGAAGAGGGACTTGTCCAGGTTCTCGATGAAGGACGCGTTCATGTAGCCCAGGTTGGGGATGTTGCCGCCGCGGTCTACGCCCGGCACGCCGTGGCAGAAGACGCAGTTGCTCACGAACAGCATGGTGCCGGCCTCGACCTTGGCCGGGTCGTACTTCACGCCCTGCACCAGCTTGTCCATGCGGTACTGCACGAACTCCGGCGGCGCGGCCTTGCCGCCCAGCATGAAGGTGTAGACAGTGCCGGGGCCTTGCCGCTCGGTGGCGCGCGCCGCCAGGCCGTACACGCCGCCCCAGCCCACCGCCACCGACACATACTGCTTGCCGTCCACCGTGTAGGTCATGGGCGCGGCGACCACGCCGGTTCCGGTGGGGCTTTCCCACAGCTTGGTGCCGTCCTTGGCGTTGTAGGCCACCAGGCGGCCGTCGGCCGTGCCCTGGAACACCAGGTTGCCTGCGGTGGCCAGCGTGCCGCCATTCCAGGGCGACACAAGCTCCACCGCCCAGGCTTGCTTCTGCTTGACCGGGTCCCACGCCAGCAGGCGCCCGAAGGGCTTGCTCTCGGGCGGCACGGGGTTGAGGAACTTGGCGGTGTTCCAGCCGGTGGCCGACTGCGGGCGCCCGGGCACGTTCTCGTTGAACTTCCAGTCCTTGTCGTCGATCATGCCCACGGGAATGTGCTGCGCCGGCAGGTAGACCAGGCCCGTGCGCGGGCTGTAGGACATCGGGTGCCAGTTGTGCGCGCCGTAGGGGCCGGGAATGGCGTCATACGGCTTGGTGCCGTCGCGTGCCGCGGCCAGCTCGATCGGGCGGCCGTTCCTGTCGTAGCCGGTGGCCCAGTTCACGTCCACGAAGTTCTTGGCCGAGATGAACTTGCCGTTGGTGCGGTCGATGACGAAGAAGAAGCCGTTCTTGGGTGCGTGCAGGATCACCTTGCGCGGCTTGCCGGCCACCTTGATGTCGGCCAGGATCATCGGCTGCGTCGAGGTGTAGTCCCAGTTGTCGCCCGGGGTCTCCTGGTAGTGCCACTTGTAGGTGCCGGTGTCCGGGTCCAGCGCCACGATGGAGGCCAGGTAGAGGTTGTCGCCGCCGGCCGGGCTGCGCTTGCTGCGCGACCACGGCGAGCCGTTGCCGGTGCCGATGTACAGCAGGTTCAGGTCGGGGTCGAAGGCCATGGTGTCCCACGGCGTGCCGCCGCCGCCGGCCTCCCACCACTTGCCGGCCGGGTCCCAGGTCTTGGCGGCCTTGGCCATGGCCTCGTTCTCGAAGGGCTTGGACGGATCCCCCGGCACCGTGAACCAGCGCCACTTCTGCGCGCCGGTGGCCGCGTCGTAGGCGGTGACGTAGCCGCGCGCGCCGTACTCGGCGCCGCCGTTGCCGATGATGACCTTGCCCTTGACCACGCGCGGCGCGCCGGTGATGGTGTAGGAGTGGGCATGATCGGCGACGGTGTCCTTCTCCCACACCACGCTGCCGGTGGCGGCGTCCAGCGCAATCAGGCGCCCGTCGTATGCGCCCACGTAGACCTTGCCCTGGTAGAGCGCTACGCCGCGGTTGACCACGTCGCAGCAGCCCTTGTAGCCCTTGGACTTATCCACCTTCGGATCGAAGGTCCACAGCTTCTTGCCGGTGCGCACATCGATGGCGTGCACCACGCTCCACGAGGCGCTGACGTACATGATGCCGTCCACCACCAGCGGCGTGGCTTCCACGCCGCGCGTGGATTCGAGGTTGTAGGACCAGACCAGGCCCAGTTCCTTCACGTTGCCCGCGTTGATCTGGTCGAGCTTGGAAAAGCGCGTCTCGGCGTAGTCCAGGCCGTAGCTGGGCCAGTCGCCGGTCTTGGCGGTGTTGGCGCGGATGAAGGCGCCGTCGACCTTGCTCGTGGCGGCCTTGATGTGCTCGGGCGTGCCCTTGCCTTGCTGGGCAGCGGCGCCGGCCGCGGCCAGGCACAGCGCAGCGCCGAGCGCGAGGGCGCGGTGGATCTGTCTTCTCATCGTGCTGTCTCCTGCGTCGTTGTTGTCCTCGGCAAGAATGGTCCGAGGCGGCGCTTTCTTCACCCTCGGGATTTCCCTAGCGCTCAACTGTTCCATTGCGGAACAGATTTCGAGCCGCCCCACGAGAGGAGTCAACGCATGTTCCTGCCCTCGCCACCCGGCAGCGCCGACGACCGCCCACGCGAGCTGTTCCCGCGCACGCGCGCAGAGCGCGTGGCCCTGGCGCGCCAGCAGTTCTTCGAGGAAGGCACGCGCCCCTCGGGCCTGGTGGGCGAGGCGGTGCTGCAGTCGTGGATGCGCTGCAGTCGCACGCACAGCGACAGCCGGCGTCCGGTTGTGTTCGACGCCGTCACGCCCAGCCGCCTGCATGCCACGCTGGGCCGCAGCCGCGAGCTGATGGAGGCGGCGCGCAGCGAGCTGCAGAACATGGAAAGCTCGCTGGCCGGCACCGATGCGCGCGTGCTGCTCACCGACGCGCACGGCGTGATCGTGCACGCCACGCACCATCCCACCGCCGCAGGCCAGCCGGTGATGCGCCAGACGGCCCGCGTGGGCATCAACATCGCCGAGCGTGTGGTGGGCACCACTGCACCGGGCATCGTGGCCTGCACCGGCCAGGCCGCCACGGTCAATGGCGCAGAGCACTATTTCGACGTACTGCACGAGATGCATTGCGCCGCCGCGCCCATCCGCGATGTGCACGGCCGGCTGGCGGCGGTGCTGGACGTGAGCGTGGAGGGGCGGCCTTTCAGCTTCGGCGCAGGCCAGCTGGTGGCAACCTTTGCCGCCACCATCGAGAACCGGCTGCTGGTGGCACAGTCGCGCGGCCGATTGCTGCTGCGCTTCCAGGCAAGCCCCGCATTGCTGGGCACACCGTTGGAGGCGCTGGCCGGCATCGACGGCGATGGCAATGTCGCGTGGCTCAACGGTGCGGCCGAGCGCCTGATCGGCCGGCCCGCCGACGACACGCCGCCCACCGCACTGCACATCTTCGGCATGGACCTGGCCGCGCTCTTGCGCATGACGCGCAGCCAGGCGCCCTGCCCCGTTCGACTGGCCAGCGGCCTGGGCGTGTGGCTGCAGGCCAGCCTGCATGCGAGCGACGGCGTGGACTTCCGCCACGCGGTAGGCCTGGCCACCACCGATGCCCGCGCCACGCCCGAGGCAGCCCCTGCGCTCGCAGGCCCGGCGCAAGACGAGGACACCGCATCGGCCAGCGGAGACAGCAGCCTGCGCGGCCACAGCCGCAAGCTGATCGAAGACACGCTGGGCGGCTGCGGCGGCAACATCTCGCAGGCGGCGCGGCAATTGCGCGTGTCGCGCGGCACGCTCTATCGCCGCATCAAGCAATGGCAGGAAGAAGACCCAGCGCCACCGCCGGCTGCTGCTTGATGGCTCCACCTTTCGGTGGACCGGGTTAGTCCGCACATACCGAAAAGGTCACGATCGATACGATTTCTGTCCAAGCGCAGTGCAGGTCTGCGTTGAAACCGGAATGGACTTGACGACTTCAGCATTGAATCAACCGCTGGCGCTTTATCGCACGATGCTGCGCATCCGCGCCTTCGAAAACGCCGCGGAGGCTGCCAGCCAGGGCGGCGTGAGTGCCTATGGCCAGCAGGCCGGCGCCGCCGCCAAGGTACGCGGGCCACTGCATCTTTCGACCGGGCAAGAGGCCGTGCCGGCGGGCGTGTGCGCGCACCTGCGTGTCAGCGACTACATCACCTCCACCCATCGCGGCCACGGCCACACGCTGGCCAAGGGCGCTGACCTCACGCGCATGATGTGCGAGCTGTTCGGCAAGGCCAGCGGCTTCAACGGCGGCAAGGGCGGCTCCATGCACATCGCCGATTTCTCGGTGGGCATGCTCGGCGCCAATGGCGTGGTGGCCGCCGGCCTGCCCATTGCGGTCGGTGCGGCACATGCGCAGAAGATCCAGCACCGCGACGCCATCACCACCTGCTTCTTCGGCGACGGCGCCATCAACCGCGGGCCGTTTCTCGAGGCACTGAACTGGGCGCGCGTGTACCAGTTGCCGGTGCTCTTCGTGTGTGAAGACAACCGCTGGAGCGCCACCACCGCCAGCGGCCCCATGACCGCCGGCGACGGCGCCTCGGCCCGCGCTGCCGCGCTGGACATCGAGTCGCGCCAGGTCGACGGCAACGACGTGTTCGCCGTGCACGAGGCCGCGGCCGACCTGGTTGCGCAGGTGCGCGCCGGCCAGGGTCCACGCCTGCTGCACGCGCTGACCTACCGTGTGAAGGGCCATGTGTCCGTCGACGTGGCGGCCTACCGCAACCCGAGCGAACTGCAGGCCGCGCTGCAGACCGACCCCATCGCCCGCGCCCGCGCCGGCCTGTTGCAAGGCGGCACGCCGGCCCAGGCGCTCGATGCCATCGAGAACGAGGCGCAGGCCGAAGTCGAAGCAGCATTGGCAGCGGCCGATGCCGCGCCATGGCCGCAACCCGACGCTGCCTTCACCGACGTGCAGAACACCGGAGCCGGGCAATGGATCTGACGATGCAGGACGCAGGCGCCGGCCGCTTCGCCTTCGGCGAGGTGCGCGACATGAGCTATGCGCAGGCTGCAGCCATGGCCGTGACGCGCGAGATGGAAGTGGATTCGCGCGTGGTCGTGCTCGGCGAGGACGTGGGCCGCGGCGGCATCTTCGGGCAGTACCAGGGGCTGCAGGCGCGCTTTGGCGCCGAGCGCGTCATCGACACACCCATCAGCGAGGCCGCCATCATGGGCGCCGGGGTCGGCATGGCGCTGGCAGGCCTGCGCCCGGTGGTCGAGATGCGCGTGGTCGACTTCGCGCTGTGCGGCATGGACGAACTGGTGAACCAGGCCGCCAAGAACCGCTTCATGTTCGGCGGCCAGGGCCGCGTGCCGCTGGTGGCGCGCATGCCCGGCGGCATCTGGGACGCCTCGGCGGCACAGCATTCGCAGTCGCTCGAGGCATGGTTCGCGCACCTGCCCGGGCTCGTGGTGGTATGCCCGTCCACGCCGCAGGACAACTTCAGCCTGCTGCGCGCGGCCATGCACTGCGGCGACCCGGTGGCCTACATCGAGCACAAGACCCTGTGGGGGCTGCGCGGCGAAGTGGACGCAGGGCATGTCGCCAGGCTGGGCGAAGGCCGCCGCGTTCGCAAGGGCAACGCGATCACCGTGGTGAGCTGGAGCCGGCAGGTGCACGTGTGCGAGCAGGCTTGCACCGAGCTGGCCGCGCAAGGCATCGAGGCGGACCTGATCGACCTGCGCACGCTGTGGCCCTGGGACCGCGAGATGGTGCTCGAATCGTGCGCGCAAACCGGGCACCTGCTGGTGGCGCACGAGGCGGTGCAGACCGCCGGCTTCGGCGCCGAAATCGCGGCCACCGCGGCCGAGCTGACCGGCTGCAAGGTGGCCCGCCTGGGCGCGCCGCGCATACCGGTGGGGTACTCGCCGGTACTGGAGGCGCAGTCGCGCATCGACGCCACCCGTGTCACCGATGCGGCCCTGCGGATGCTGGGCTAGCGCGCTGAGGGCAACATGGACAACAACGATCTGCTCATCCTCAAGCTGGTGCGGGTCGTCAACCTGACGGCACGGCCATTCGAGCAGCGCGTGGGCAAGCCGCTGCAGCTTTCGCTCAACGAATGGCGGGTGATGGCCATGGTGGCCACGCAGCCTGGCTGCAATGCCAGCCAGGTGGCCGAATACAGCGGGCTGGACAAGATGGCCGTGAGCCGCGCGCTGGCCGGCCTGCTGCGGGCCAAGCGCCTGCAGCGCCACGAAGACCCCACGGATCAGCGCCGCAACCGGCTCTACCTGAGCGCGGCCGGCCGGGCTGTGTATGACGTGGCCCTGGCACGCGCCCAGGAGCGCGAGGCCGAGCTGCTGGCCGACATGACCGCCGCGGAGCGCGAGCAACTGGGCGCGATGCTCGACAAGCTCATCGGCTCGGTGCGCAAGACCGACGGCTGACGCGTCGCGTCCCCGGGGTTACTACCCGCATCGAATCGCGGCCTTCGCTCTTAAAACAGGTGCCACGGGGCCGCATGGCCCCTTCGTCTGCATCGTTGACTGGAGCGCGTCATGCACAACAAGCCTTCCCTCATTCATCGGCGTCGCACGTTGCTGGGCGCCGCCGGCGCCTGCGCGCTGCTGGCATTCGGCGGCACCGCCATGGCCCAGGCAAGCTGGCCCACCCACTCGGTACGCATCGTCGTGCCCTTTGCGCCAGGCGGCACCACCGACATCCTGGCGCGGGCCATTGCGCCCGAATTGTCCAAGGCCTTCGGCCAGCAGTTCATCGTGGACAACCGCGCCGGCGCCGGCGGCAACGTGGGCGCCGAGATCGTGGCCCGCTCGGCGCCCGACGGCTACACGCTGCTCATGGGCACGGTGGGCACGCACGGCATCAACCGGGCGCTCTACCCCAAGCTGCCCTACGACCCGATCAAGGACTTTGCGCCCATCACCCTGGTGGCTGCCGTGCCCAACGTGATGGAGATGAATGCCGACAAGGCCAGGCAGCTGGGCATCAACTCGGTGCAGGACTTCATCGCCTACGCCAAGACGCACCCGGGCAAGCTGAGCATGGCCTCCAGTGGCAGCGGCACCTCCATCCACCTGGCCGGCGAGCTGTTCAAGAGCATGACCGGCAGCTACATGACGCACATCCCCTACCGCGGCTCCGGCCCGGCCGTGATGGACCTGGTGGCCGGCAACACCGAAGTGATGTTCGACAACCTGCCCTCGTCGCTGGCGCAGATCAAGGGCGGCAAGCTCAAGGCGCTGGCGGTGACCAGCGCGCAGCGCTCGCCCGCGCTGCCCGACGTGCCCACGGTGGAGGAAGCCGGCGGCCCGTCGCTCAAGGGCTACGAAGCCAGTTCCTGGTTCGGCCTGCTCGCGCCCGCGGGCACACCGCCGGACATCGTCAACCGCATCCAGCAGGAAGTGGCCAAGTCGCTGGGCACTGCCGCCATCAAGGAAAAGCTCGTCGCCCAGGGCGCCCTGCCCAGCGGCAATACGCCTGCCGAATTCGGCAAGCTCATCGACAGCGAGCACAAGAAGTGGGCCGCTGTCGTGAAGGCCTCAGGCGCAACGGTGGATTGACGGCGCCGCCGCCAGGCGGCATAAAAAGCCGGGGGGCCGGCTAGACCCCCCAGACCACGTCCCGGCCTTCGGCCTGGGCGCGCTTGAACATGTGGATCAGCGGTGCAGCCCGCTGGTGCAGCCCCACGTGCACGCGCTCGGCCTCGTCCGCGTGGTTCTCCGCGGCAAAGGCGTCATGGTTGTGCTTGTTGTTCAGGGTGTCCTGCTTCACCGCGTCCTCCAACGCGTTGATCGCCGCGGGTAGCTGGTCCGCGGTGATGACTCCCTTGCTCGAGGCCTTGCCGACGATGTCGAGCAGTTGCCTCGCATTGCCTTCCATCATGACGACGTCTTCGGTTGCCTGTGACTTGAAGCGATAGAGCATGTTTCACCTGTTGTAGATGTGGTTGCGGGTGAAAGGGTACTCCGATTGCGCGCCGCGCAACGTGCCGCTGTTCATGTCGCCGTTCGGCTTGATGGCCAGCATCTGGTGCAGCGCGATCCAGCCTTGCTCGAAACTCATTGCAGAGCCGGCCAGGTACAGGCGGTAGGCACGCAGCACGCGCTCGGCGCGGCCTTCGTCGCCGGTGCTCTGGCGCAGCACCTCGCGCGCCTGCGGCAACCGGGCCTCGAGCGAATCGGACCAGGCCCACAGCGTGCGGGCGTAGTGCGGGCGCAGGTTCTCGGTGTCCACCATCTCCAGGCCCGCCGCGGCCATTTCGCGCAGCACGTGCGTCACGTGCAGCAGCTCGCCGCCGGGGAAGATGTACTTCTCGATGAAGTCGCCCATGCCCGCGCCCAGCTGCTCCTGGTTGAGCTGGCCCGAGGTAATACCGTGGTTCATGGCCATGCCGCCGGGCTCGAGCAGCTCGAAGAGCTGCCGGAAGTACGCCCCCATGTTGGCACGGCCCACGTGCTCGAACATGCCCACCGACGAGATCTTGTGAAAGCGCTGCGCCGGCTTGAGCTCGCGGTAGTCCAGCAGCTCGACCCGCACGCGGCCGCTGAGCCCGCGCTCCTCGATCAGCTGGGTCACGTAGGCATGCTGGTTCTTCGACAGGGTGATGCCGGTGGCGTCCACGCCGTAGTTCTCGGCGGCCCACAGCAGCAGCGCGCCCCAGCCGGACCCCACGTCCAGGTAGCGCTCGCCGGCCTTGAGCTGCAGCTTGCGGCAGATGTGGTCCAGCTTGGCCTCCTGCGCCTGGGCCAGCTCGAGGGCCACGTCGCTGTAGTAGGCACACGAGTAGACGCGGCGCGGGTCCAGCCACAAGGCATAGAAGTCGTCGGACACGTCGTAGTGGAACTGGATCTGCGCCGAGTCCTTGCGCAGCGAGTGCGCGCCGCGCGACTTGGCGCGCCGCAGCATGCTGCCCCACCAGCCGCTGGTGGTCTCGACCGGGTTGCCCGGCAGCAGGCCCACGACGGCATCGGTCAGGTCGCGCATGGCGCCCTGGATCTGCACCTTGCCTTCCACGTAGGCCTCGCCGATCGCCCCGACCTGGCGGGTTGCCAGCTTGGCCAACGCCGACCATTCGCTGAAGGCCAGTGTCACGCGAGATTGCGATGTGGTGCTGACGCGGCGCCCATCGGGCAGCTCCAATGCGATCGGCACCGGAAGCGTCGCGAGCTGCGACTCGATCTTCGGTATCAGACTCTGCATGCGCCGATTTTTGCCAGGGGAATTCGCAACCGTCAACCGACCGTATCTTTTAGCCTCATTGCCAGCATATCGTTTAGGTGTAAACTATTTATTCGTGAACCGCTAAGCGGACTCGCACCGTAGTACGACGTACGGAGGTTTTTTCGATGAGCGCCCCAATTGATCGCTTCGTTGCAGACCGGCTGCCTGCGCCTGAGCAATGGCCGAAGTTCGTGTACGACGGCCTGCCCGGCATGGACTTTGCGCAGCAGCTGAACCTTGTCGATGCCCTGTTTGCGCGGGCCGAGGCCGCCGGCCATGGCGACCGCCCGATGCTGGCCTCGCCGCAGCGCACGCTGAGCTACCGGCAGGCACGGCTCGAGGTCGACCGCATTGCGCAGGTGCTGGTGCAAGACCTGGCGCTGGTGCCTGGCAACCGCGTGCTGCTGCGTGGTGGCAATTCGGTGGAGATGGCGCTGGCCTGGCTGGGCGTGGTGAAGGCCGGGCTGGTTGCGCTGGCCACCATGCCGCTGCTGCGTGCGCGCGAGCTGTGCGACATCATGGAAAAGGCGCAGCCGTCTGCCGCGCTGTGCGACGGGCGACTGATGGAAGAGCTCGATGCGGCGCGCGCGCTGCCGGCCGGAGCCAGCCTGCGCGCGGTGCTGCGCTTCAATGCCCCCGACAGTGCCGACTCGCTCGAAGCGCTGGCCGCCACCAAGAGCGGGCAGGCCGCATGGCATGCGACCCAGGCGGACGACATCGCGCTCATGGCCTTCACCTCCGGCACCACCGGCAAGCCCAAGGCGCCGGTGCACAGCCATCGCGACGTGCTGGCCGCCTGCGAGGCCTGGCCGCGCCATGTGCTGAAGATCCAGGCGGACGACGTCGTGGTCGGCTCGCCGCCCCTGGCCTTCACCTTCGGCCTGGGCGGCCTGCTGATCTTCCCGATGTGGGCTGGCGCCTCGGTGTGGCTGCCCAACGCCGGCTACACGCCCGAATCGATGGTGCGCACCATCAACGAGGTGGGCGCCACCATCTGCTTTACCGCCCCCACCTTCTATCGCCAGATGGCGCCCATTGCCAGGCAGCTGGGCGTGCCCGGCCTGCGCAAGACGGTGAGCGCCGGCGAAGGCCTGCCCGACGCCACGCGGCAACTGTGGAAAGACGCCACAGGCATCGAGATGATCGATGGCATCGGCGCCACCGAGATGTTCCACATCTTCATTTCCTCCGCCGGCGACGACGTGCGGCGCGGCGCCATCGGCAAGGCCGTGCCCGGCTACACGGCGCGGGTGGTCGACGAACAGGGGCAGGAAGTGCCGCACGGCACCATCGGCAGGCTGGCCGTCATCGGCCCCACGGGCTGCCGCTACCTGGACGACGCTCGCCAGCAGAACTACGTGAAGCAGGGCTGGAACTACCCGGGCGACGCCTTCATGCAGGACGACGACGGCTACTTCTTCTACCAGGCGCGCGACGACGACATGATCATCACGGCCGGCTACAACGTCGGCGGCCCCGAGGTGGAAGATGCGCTTCTCAAGCACCCGGCGGTGGCCGAGTGCGGCGTGATCGGCGTGCCCGACGAGGATCGCGGCATGATCGTCAAGGCCTTCTGCGTGCTGCGGCCGGGCCACAACGCGGATGCCGCCATGGTCAAGGCGCTGCAGGACCACGTGAAGGCCACCATTGCGCCCTTCAAGTACCCGCGCGCCATCGACTTCGTGAGCAGCCTGCCGCGCACCGAGACCGGCAAGCTGCAGCGCTTCAGGCTGCGGCAGATGCCGCCGGCCGCGAACTAGCGGCCGCCGGCCCGGCGCGCCGGCCCTGCACCGCCAGCAGGCCGGAGCGTCCTTCGACGGTGCCCTGCTTGAGCACGTGGTGCGGCAGCCTGGCCAGATCGAGCGTGCCGTGCAGCTCCTGCACCGACACCAGCGAGTGCCCTTGCGCCCGCCAACCGGCAATGAGGCGCGCAAGCACCGGTGCCAGTTGCATGCCTTCGAGCTCGGCATGCAGCGTGTAGACCTGGTCGGTCTCTTCCTCGTCGGTCAGGGCCAGCAGGTGGCGATGCACGTTGGCTTCGTTGCGCCCTTCGATGCCCAGCAGCTCGTCCAGCGTGGGCAGCGTGGTGGGCAGCTGCGGCGGACCCAGCACCACACCCTGCTCGTCGACGGGCACGAAGGGGTGCTCCCCGCGCGTGTCGGACGCGTACTGGATGCCCAGCGCAGTCTGCGCGCGGGCTGCATGCGCGTCGAATTGCCAGCCGGCGGCACCATGCAGCCGCGCGGGCGTGCCGAAGACTTCGGCAAATCGATCCGTCGCGCGGCGCATCTCTCGCAAGGCCCAGTCGGGATTTTTCGCGCCAATGAGATGGTCCTGCCAGCGCACATGGTCCCAGCAGTGCACGCCGACCTCGAAGCCGGCGTCGCGCACGGCGCGCAGCGTGCCGGCCTCGCGCCGGCCGATGTCCGGGCCCGGCAGCAGCGTGCCGTACATGAGGGTACGCCACCCGTAGTGCGACACCACCGAGGTGCGCGCCACCTTGCTCAGGAAGCCGGGCCGCAGCGCCCGCATGACGGCGCGGCCGGTGTGGTCCGGCCCGAGGCTGAACAGGAAGGTGCCGCCGGCCCCTGCGTCGGACAGCATCCGCACCAGGGCAGGCACGCCCTCGCGGGTGCCACGCCAGGTGTCGACGTCGACCTTGAGCGCGATGCGCGCCATGCCGATCAGCCCTCGAGGTCGGCTTCGGCCGCCGCGTGGTCCCGGTAGTAGTCGAACAGGGCGGCCAGTGCATCGCGCATTTCCACGCGCGGCGCCCAGTCGAGCTCGGCCATGGTGTTGCGGATGTCGGGCACGCGGCGGGTCACGTCCTGGTAGCCCCTGCCGTAGTAGTCCTGCGACGGCACCTGCACAAGCTCAACGCGCTGGGCGGCATCCTTGTACTCGGGCAGCGTCTTGGCGTGCGCCAGCATCATGTTGGCCAGGTCGATCACCGAGACGTTGTTGCCCGGATTGCCGATGTTGTAGATCTTGCCGTCGGCAATGCCATCCTTGTTGGCAATGATCTTCACCAGCGCCTCGATGCCGTCGTCGATGTAGGTGAAGGCGCGCTGCTGGCGCCCGCCGTCCACCAGGCGAATGGGCTCGCCGCGCACGATGTGGCCCAGGAACTGGGTAATGACGCGGCTGGATCCCTCCTTGGGCACGTTCAGGCTGTCCAGGCCGGGGCCCATCCAGTTGAAGGGGCGGAACAGCGTGTAGCGCAGGCCTTCCTGCTGGCCGTAGGCATGGATGACGCGGTCCATCAGCTGCTTGGAGCAGGCGTAGATCCAGCGCGGCTTGTTGATCGGGCCGTAGACCAGGTTGGAGTCCTCGGGGTCGAAGGCCTCGTCCTCGCACATGCCGTACACCTCGCTGGTGGAGGGAAACACCACCCGCTTGTTGTAGCGCAGGCAGTGGCGCACGATGGGCAGGTTGGCCTCGAAGTCGAGCTCGAACACCCGCAGCGGCGCGCGCACGTAGGTGGCAGGCGTGGCAATGGCCACCAGCGGCAGCACCACGTCGCACTTCTTCACGTGGTATTCGATCCACTCCTTGTTGATGGTGATGTCACCCTCGAAGAAGTGAAAGCGCGGGTGGTCGAGCCAGGGCTGGACGCGCTCGCTGAGCATGTCCATGCCGTACACCTCCCAGTCGGTGTTTTCGATGATGTGGCGCGTCAGGTGGTGGCCGATGAAGCCGTTGACGCCGAGGATGAGGACTTTGAGCATGGAATGGCCTTGTGTCTTGGAGTAGTTGTTACTCAGGCATCGGCGCGAACGCTGCTCGCACCGAAGACAGATTCGAAATCGCTAGCTGACAGCGGTTGTGCATCGACGCGCGCAGCCAGCACCTTGGCAGCGCTGCCGTCGGCTGCGACGAGCCACAACTGGCCCGCGTCGGCGCACAGTGTCAGCGCGCCGGCGGGCCACGGTGCATGCGCATGGCGCAGCGTCGTGCGCTCGATGAGCACGCGGCGGCCGCCAACGTCGACGAACGCGCAGGGATAGGGCGGCGCCAGGGCGCGCACCAGGTCATGGATCTGCTTGGCGCTGGCCTGGGCGGGAATGCAGCCGTCCTGCGGCTTGCGCCCGCCGAAGTAGCCGCCTTGCGACAGGTCCTGCGGCCATTCGATGGCGGTGCCGTCGACCAGCCCCGGCAGGCTGCGCGCCAGCACGATCTCGGCGGCCACCGTGACCTTGGTGAACACTTCACGCGCGGTATCGTCGGCCAGGATCGGCACCGCGCACTGGTCGATGATGGCCCCGTTGTCGGGCTTCTCGTTCATGCGGTGCAAGGTGGAGCCGGTCTCGCTCTCGCCATGGATGATGGCCCAGTTCACGGGCACGCGGCCGCGGTAGCGCGGCAGCAGCGAGCCGTGCATGTTGAACGCGCCGCGGCTGGGCAGCGTGAGCCACTCGCGCCGCAGCATGTGGCGGTAGTAGAACGAGAACAGGAAGTCGGGGCGCGCCTGCGCCGCCTGGCGCAACAACTCGGGGTCGTGCGGATCGGCGGGCATGGCCACGGTCAGGCCGTTTTCCTGCGCGAGCTTGGCCACGCTGTCGAACCAGATGGTCTCGCCGGGTGCGTCGGCATGCGTCACCACCAACGGCACCTGCACGCCGGCATCGAGCAGCACGCGAAGGCATCGAACGCCCACGTCGTGGTAGGCGAACACGATGGCGCGGGGGGCGGTCGCTTGCGGCGCGCTCACGGCTTGCGCTCCAAGATCGCGCTGATCACGTAGCGCGGGCGCGAGCGCACCTCCTGGTAGATGCGCCCGATGTATTCACCCAGCAGCCCGATGCCGAACAGCGCCAGTCCCACCAGCAGGAACAGCAATGCAAACAGCGTGAACAGGCCGCCCTCTTCCGGGCCGATGAACAGGCGCCGCGCGACCAGCAGCACGAACAGCGCACCCGAAAGCAGCGACACCACGATGCCCAGCATCGAGAAAGCCTGCAGGGGCATTACCGAGAAGCCGGTGACCAGGTCGAAGTTCAGGCGAATGAGCCGGTACAGCGAGTATTTCGATTCGCCGGCAAAGCGGGCCTCGTGGGCGATCTCGACCTCGGCCGGGCTTTCCGCGAACTGGTAGGCCAGCGCCGGAATGAAGGTGCTCATCTCGTTGCACTGGTTGATGAGCCCGACCACGCGACGGCTGTAGGCACGCATCATCGAGCCGTGGTCGGTCATCACGATGCCGGTCAGGCCGTGGCGCATCCTGTTCATGGCGCGCGAGGCCCAGCGGCGCCAGGCCTTGTCCTGGCGCTGCCGGCGCACGGTGCCCACGCAGTCGTGGCCTTCGTCCATGGCAGCCAGCAGGCGCGGAATCTCTTCCGGCGGGTTCTGCAGGTCGGCATCCAGCGTCATCACGCGCTCGCCCCGGCAATGGGCAAAGCCCGCAAGAATGGCGCGGTGCTGGCCGAAGTTGCCGTTGAGCAGGATCACGCGAGTGACTTCGGGGCGCCGCTCGAATTGCGCGGCAAGGATGGAGGTGGACCGGTCGCGGCTGCCGTCGTCGATGAAGATCACTTCGTAGCGCACGTGCAGCGCATCGAGGGCGGGATACAGGCGTGCGAACAAGGCCGCCAGCACCTCTTCTTCGTTGTAGACGGGGATCACCACGCTCAGCACGGGCGCATCCAGGTCGGCGGCCTCTTCGGGAAAGTCCCGCGCCTTCCAGTCACCCATTGGCAGTTCAGTATGCATGTTCATCGGGGGTGCCTCTTCAACGCAGGGCACAAACGGCCGCCCCGACGGCCTGGCACACCCGATCGACATCCGACGGTTGCATGGCCGGGAACAGCGGAAGGGTCAGGATACGCTCACCGATGTCTTCGGCAATCGGGAAGTCGCCCCGTCGCCAGCCATGCTCGCGGAACAGCGAGAACAGGTGCATGGCCGGGTAATGCACGCCCACGCCGATGCCCTGCTCGCGCATGGCGGCGATGAAGTCGCTGCGACGGCCGGCCAGGCGCTCGGGCAGCAAGGGCTGGAACATGTGCCAGTTGCCCTCAGCAGGCGCCGCCTGCCGCGGTGGCAGCTCGAACTCCAGGCTGGCGTCCCAGCGCGCGTAGTAGCGCTCGGCCAGCGCGCGCCGCGCAGCGGTGAAGTCCTGCACCTGGCGCAACTGGCCCAGCCCGATGGCGGCGGCAACGTCGGTGAGGTTGGCCTTGGCGCCCCACGCCTCGACCTCGAGTTCGCCACCGGGCAGGCGCTCCACGCCCTGCAGGCGCAGGCGCTCCAGCCGCAGGGCCTCTTCGTCGTTGTTGACCACCAGGCAACCGCCTTCGGAGGTGGTGATGTTCTTGTTGGCGTGGAAGCTGAAGCTGACCAGGTCGCCAAAGCTGCCGATCTCGCGGCCGTCCCATCGGGAGCCGAAGGCCTGCGCCGCATCCTCGATCACGCGCAACCCATGCTTGCTGGCCAGCGCGGCCAGGCGGTCGCGGTCCACTGGCAGGCCGGCCAGGTCCACCGGGATCACGGCGCGGGTTCGCGGCGTGATGGCGGCCTCGACGCGCGCGAGGTCGATGTTGCGCGTGCTCCTGTCGACATCCACGAACACCGGCGTGGCACCCACGGCCAGCACGACGTTGGCTGTGGCCACCCAGCTCAGCGGGGTGGTGATGACTTCGTCGCCCGGACCGATATTGCACAGGCGCAGGGCCAGCTCGAGGGCTGCCGTGCCTGAATTGAGCAAGCGCACCGGACGCCCGCCGAAGCGAGCGCTCAGCGCCGCCTCCAGCTGTTGGCACTTGGGGCCGGTCGTGATCCAGCCCGAGCGCAGGACGTCGGACACTTCGCCGATGGTGCGTTCGTCGATCGATGGTCGGGTGAAGGGAAGGAAGTCTTTGTCGATGCTCATTAGGTTGTCTTCATGCTCCACACTGCGCCGCCGGCTGCCTTGGAGCCGCCGGGACGCAAGTTCACGAGGGGTTTGCGCTGCGGGCGACCAGCACCACACCGAAGATGATGACGGCGATGCCCAGCCAGCGCTGCAGGCTGACGGCCTCGCCAAACAGCCACCACGCCAACAACGCGTTGACCACGTAGCCGATGGACAGCATGGGATAGGCCACGCTCACGTCCACGCGCGACAGCGCGACGATCCACGCGACAACGCTCACCACGTAGCACGACAGGCCACCCAGGATGCCCGGGTGCATGGCCAGCTGCAGGCCAGTGCGCCACAGGCTGGCCGCCCCCGCCGAAAGGGAAATCTCGCCCACGCTCGATGCACCGGCCTTGAGCATCAGTTGTGCTGCGGCATTGAGCATCACGCCGGACATGAGCCAGACCAGGGTGGAACCGTTCATGGCTTGACCACCACCAGGCGGCGCGGATCGCGATAGACGATGCGCATGGGCAGTCCCCGCTGTTGAAGTTCCTGCCAGGCGGCGGGCGTCATGTAGGCGGCTCCTTTGGAAAGCTGTGCCCATTGCTGGACGAATTCGTCCACGTTGGCCAGTGACTTTCCGGGTTCTATACGCTGGCCCAGTTCGAATTCATCGACATAGTCCACCAGCACGATGTTGCGACGCAAGTAGAAGGGAAGCGTCTGGTCGTAGGTGCGCACAGCATAGACCGGTGTGTCGGCATCGAGATAGGAAGCAAGCGCCTTGGCCGGGCCCTGTGCGCTCTTGAGCTGGCCGAAGCTGTCGTGCGACTGCAGCACGAACACCGTGGCGAACACGTGCGCCAGCGCAATGCTGACAACGGCGCCGGTGATTCGGCCGGCGCGCAGGCACAGCCATGCCGCGACGGCGCCCACCAGGAAGATGGCCGCGCCGGCGCGCACCGCGTGCGCCATGGGTTCGATCGTCGACACCGGACTGTTGGCGCCGGCAAACCGATGGGCCTGGGTTGACAGCAGCAGCGCAAGCAGCCACGCCAGCACCGGCACACCGAGCTGCCACCGCAAGGCGCGAGGGCTCGCGCTGCGCAGGCGCAAGGCCAGCAGCATTGCCAATGCGGGGAACATCGGCAGGATGTAGGACGGCAGCTTGGAGCCCGACAGGCTGAAGAACACGAACACGAGGCCGGACCACACGATCAGGACGCGTCGCTGGGTCTTCAGCGCCTGCGCGGCAGCGGCGGCCTGCGCGCCTGCATGGGCTCCCTCCTGAACCGGGGACGCCGAACGGCCGGCCAGCCAGGGCAGCGCGCCGGTCCAGGGCAAGGCCCCCGCCAGCAGCAAGGGCACGTAGTACCACCACGCGCCTTCCCGGTGATGAACCTTGGTGAGATAGCGCGCGAAGTGCTCGTGGATGAAGAAGAACTCGGCGAACGCCGGGTTGCGCATCGACACGATGACGAACCATGGCGCGGCAATGGCGAAGAAGAGCACGAGGCCGGTCACCCAATGCATGCCGCGCCACCATGACAAGTCGCGCTGCCAGATGCACAGCAGCACCAGCACGGCACCCGGAATCACGATACCGATCAATCCCTTGGAAAGCACCGCCAGCGCCATCGCGGCCCATGCCGCAAGAATCCACCCGCGCTGTGCCGAAGCCGACACGCCGGGGCGATGCGCGAGCAGCATCGCGCACAGTGCCAGTGTCAGCCACAGTGCCAGACCCGAATCGAGCGTGAGATAGAGCCCGTTGCCCATGATCCAGGTCATCGAGCCGCAGATGGCCAGGGTACGAATGCCGGTTTCGCGCCCCCACAGGCGCGCCGCGGTCAGGCCGACGGCAAGCGTCGTGAAAAGCGCCGCCAGCGCGGGCCAGATGCGTGCGCTGAACTCGGACACACCGAGCAGCTTGAAGGCCAGCGCACCGATCCAGTACTGGAGCACCGGCTTTTCAAAGTAGAGCAGGCCGTTGAGTCGGGGCGTGATCCAGTCGCCGCTTTGCACCATGCCCAGCGACAAGGTGGCATAGCGACCTTCGTCAGGGCTGATCAAGGCGCGCAGGCCCAGCGTGCCAAACCACGCGAGCATCAACGCGGCAACAAACGCGACGGGGAGAAGCCAGGATCGATAGGTCGAGAGGCCATCGGCATGGCCGGTACGCACAGCACCGACTGCGGCAGAACTCTGCGGGTTCATCGAACGCCCCGAGCAGGCATCGAAACGTTCACTTCAAATACTCCATCGGCGGCTCCATCGCCGCATCGGCTGAACTAGACCATCCGGGCACGGTCGCCCGGCACAAAAAAGTCAGTCTACGAAGGGGGAATTAACGAACACTTAACGTTCGTACGGGGCCGAAGCATACCCGCATCGATCAAGCAAAGAAAAAGCCCCTTGGATCTCTCCAAGAGGCTTTTCAATTTGGTTGCGCGAGCAAGATTTGAACTTGCGACCTTTGGGTTATGAGCCCAACGAGCTACCAGGCTGCTCCATCGCGCGGCAGACTTAGATTATAGCTTATTCCGCGGCGTTTTGCTCGTCGCTGCCCTCGGAAATTTCGGGGCGATCAACGAGTTCAACCAGAGCCATGGGCGCGTTGTCGCCAACACGGAAACCCATCTTCAGGATGCGGGTGTAGCCGCCCGGACGGGTCTGGTAGCGCGGGCCCAGTTCGTTGAACAGCTTGACCACCGAGTCGCGGTCGCGCAGGCGGTCGAAAGCCAGGCGCTTGTTGGCGACGGTGGGCTTCTTGGCCAGCGTGATCATCGGCTCGATGACGCGGCGCAGTTCCTTGGCCTTGGGGACCGTGGTCTTGATGGCCTCGTGAGCGATCAGCGAGTTCATCATGTTCTGCAGCATCGCCAGGCGGTGCGAGCTGGTGCGGTTGAGTTTGCGAAGGCCGTGACCGTGACGCATGATTTTTTCCTTTCGAGGTTTGTAATAAAGGCAGCCGTGTCAGGTACTGCCCTTTGCGCCCTCCACTATGAATGGCGCTTGGTTGATTTGATTAACGCTTGTCGAGGCCAGCCGGCGGCCAGCTTTCGAGCTTCATGCCCAAGGTCAGGCCGCGCGAGGCGAGCACTTCCTTGATTTCGTTGAGCGACTTGCGACCCAGGTTCGGGGTCTTGAGCAGCTCGTTCTCGGTGCGCTGGATCAGGTCGCCGATGTAGTAGATGTTCTCGGCCTTCAGGCAGTTGGCCGAACGCACCGTCAGCTCGAGCTCGTCCACGGGGCGCAGCAGGATCGGATCGAACTGCTGTGCGCTGCGCGGAGCGGGCGCGTCGAAGGCAGCCAGTTCGCCGCCTTCCAGCTGTGCGAACACAGCCAGTTGCTCGACCAGGATCTTGGCCGATGCGCGCACTGCGTCTTCAGCGGTGATGGCACCGTTGGTCTCGATCTCGACCAGCAGCTTGTCCAGGTCGGTGCGCTGCTCGACGCGGGCGCTTTCGACGGTGTAGCTCACACGCTTGACGGGCGAGAACGATGCGTCCAGAACGATGCGGCCGATCGACTTGGTCGGCTCATCGGCGTAGCGGCGCATCGTGCCGGGCACATAGCCGCGACCCTTCTCGACCTTGATCTGCATGTCGAGCTTGCCGCCTTGCGACAGGTGCGCAATCACGTGGTCGGGGTTGATGATCTCGACGTCGTGCGGCGTCTGGATGTCGGAAGCGGTGACCGGGCCTTCGCCGTCCTTGCGCAGGCTCAGCGTGACTTCGTCGCGGTTGTGGAGCTTGAACACCACACCCTTGAGGTTCAGCAGGATGTTGACCACATCTTCCTGAACGCCGTCGATCGACGAGTACTCGTGCAGAACGCCGGCAATGGTCACTTCGGTCGCCGAATAACCAACCATCGAAGACAGCAGAACGCGACGCAGCGCGTTGCCGAGCGTGTGGCCGTAGCCGCGCTCGAAGGGCTCGAGCGTGACCTTGGCCTTGTTGGCCGCCAGTTGCTCGACCTGGATGGTCTTGGGTTTCAGCAGGGTGGTTTGCATGCAGACTTCCTCTCAATACCCCCGGTTCGTTACACCGGTAAGGCTGGTGAAGCGCCCGACTGGAATGTCTCCCAGCGGGAACCAAAAATTCAAATACGGGCCAAGTCGCAAATGACTGTGGCCCGTGGTCTCGCGATTAGCGCGAGTAGAGTTCGACGATCAGCGATTCGTTGATGTCAGAAGCGAATTCGTCACGGTCCGGGGTCTTCTTGAAGACGCCTTCAGCCTTGTCGGCATTCACTTCAACCCAGGCGGGCATGCCCACTTGGGCGGCCAGTTGCAGGGCCTCGACCACGCGGGTCTGCTTCTTGGACTTTTCGCGAACGGCAATCACGTCACCGGCCTTGACCAGGTACGACGGGATGTTGACCGACTGGCCGTTCACCGTGATGGCCTTGTGCGACACCAGCTGGCGCGCTTCGGCGCGGGTGGAGCCGAAGCCCATGCGGTAGACCACGTTGTCCAGGCGCGACTCGAGCAGGAACAGCAGGTTGGCGCCGGTGTTGCCACGACGGCGGTCAGCTTCTTCGAAGTAGCGGCGGAATTGCTTTTCCAGCACGCCGTACATGCGCTTGACCTTCTGCTTTTCACGCAGCTGCAGACCGAAGTCGGAGGTGCGCTGACCCGAGGTGCGGCCGTGCTGACCGGGCTTGGAGTCGAACTTGGCCTTGTCCTGGATGGAGCGGCGGGCGCTCTTGAGGAACAGGTCGGTGCCTTCACGGCGGGAGAGTTTGGCCTTGGGGCCGAGGTAACGTGCCACGAGATCTTCCTTTGTGTCATCTGCCGCGAAAGACCATCTTTCGCGGGAGCCGCTCGACCCTTGGGACGGCGGCGGTGGGCTTGCTTTTAGAAAACAACCAAAAAACAAAACGCGCAGACTGCACGAATGCAGGCTGCGCCTTTACGCGACGCGCTTAGATGCGGCGACGCTTCTGCGGACGGCAGCCGTTGTGCGGCACCGGCGTCACATCGGAGATCGAGTTGATGCGGATGCCGAGTGCGGCCAGGGCGCGCACCGACGATTCGCGACCCGGGCCGGGGCCCTTGATCTCGACGTCCAGGTTCTTGATGCCTTGTTCGACAGCAGCGCGACCGGCCACTTCGGAAGCAACCTGGGCTGCGAAGGGGGTCGACTTGCGCGAGCCCTTGAAGCCTTGGCCACCCGACGAAGCCCACGACAGGGCGTTGCCCTGGCGATCGGTGATCGTGATGATGGTGTTGTTGAACGAGGCGTGCACGTGGGCGATGCCGTCCGCAACGTTCTTGCGGACCTTCTTGCGAACGCGCTGTGCTGCGTTATTGGCAGGAGCTTTAGCCATGCTTTTCTATCCTTACTTCTTCAGGGACTGCGCAGCCTTGCGCGGGCCCTTGCGGGTGCGGGCGTTGGTGCGCGTGCGCTGGCCGCGCATCGGCAGGCCACGGCGGTGACGGAAACCACGGTAGCAACCGATGTCCATCAGTCGCTTGATGTTCATCGTCGTTTCGCGGCGCAGGTCGCCTTCGATGGTGAACTGGGCGATTTGGTCGCGGATCTTTTCCAGGTCAGCGTCCGTCAGGTCCTTGACCTTCTTCGCGTAGTCGATGCCAGCCGCTTCGCAGATCTTGCGAGCGCGGGTGCGCCCGATACCGAAGATGGCGGTCAGGCCGATCTCGGCGTGCTTGTGCGGCGGAATGTTGATGCCAGCAATACGTGCCATGTGCGTCCTCTAAATCTCTTCTTCTCGAATCAACCCTGGCGCTGCTTGTGGCGCGGGTCGGAACAGATCACACGCACCACACCCTTGCGGCGGATGATCTTGCAATTGCGGCAGATGGTCTTGACCGAAGCCGAAACTCTCATTTGTTACTCCTAAATCTCTCTACGTCTTGTGGGCTCGCCGGTTGCTCAAGAGGTCTTGAAGCTGGCCTTCTTGAGCAGCGATTCGTATTGCTGGGACATCATGTAGTTCTGCACCTGGGCCATGAAGTCCATCGTGACCACCACGATGATCAGCAGTGAAGTCCCACCGAAGTAGAACGGCACGTTGTATTTCAGGATCAGGAACTCCGGAAGCAGGCAGACGAAGGTGATGTACACCGCGCCCGCCAGCGTGAGGCGAACCAGGATCTTGTCGATATACCGGGCGGTCTGGTCACCCGGGCGGATGCCAGGGATGAAGGCACCGCTCTTCTTCAGGTTGTCTGCCGTCTCGCGGCTGTTGAAAACCAACGCCGTGTAGAAGAAGCAGAAGAACACGATGGCCGCCGCGTACAGCAGCACGTAGATCGGCTCGCCCGGACGCAGCGCGCTGGCCACGTCCTTCACCCAACGCCAGCCGCCGTCACCGGTGCTGAACCAACCCACCACGGTGGCCGGCAGCAAGATGATCGACGAAGCGAAGATGGGCGGAATCACGCCAGCCATGTTCAGCTTCAGCGGCAGGTGCGAGGACTGGCCACCATAGACCTTGTTGCCCACCTGGCGGCGCGCATAGTTCACAAGGATCTTGCGCTGGCCGCGCTCGACGAACACCACGAAGTAGGTCACCAGCACGACGATCGCGACGATGAACAGCGCAACGATCGGATTCATGGCGCCGGTGGTCACCAGCGAAGCCAGCCCGCCGATGGCGTTGGGCAGACCCGCGGCGATGCCCGCGAAGATCAGGATCGAGATGCCGTTGCCCAGACCACGCTCGGTGATCTGCTCACCCAGCCACATCAGGAACATCGAGCCAGCCGTGAGGCTGACCATGGCGGTCATGCGGAAGCCAAAGCCCGGGTTGATGACCAGGCCAGCCGACGACTCGAGCGCCACGGCGATGCTGAAGGACTGGAACAACGCAAGGCCCAACGCACCGTAGCGCGTGTACTGGGTGATCTTGCGGCGACCCGCCTCGCCCTCCTTCTTCAACTGCTCGAAGGTGGGCACCACGTAGGTCATCAGCTGCATGATGATCGATGCAGAGATGTACGGCATGATGCCCAACGCGAACACGGTGAAGCGCGACAGCGCACCGCCCGAGAACATGTTGAACAGGCTCAGGATGCCACCCTGCTGGCCCTGGAACAGCTGTGCCAGCTGGTCCGGGTTGATGCCAGGCACGGGAATGTGCGCCCCGATCCGATAGACCACGAGAGCGAGCAGCAAAAACACCAGCCGACGACGCAGGTCGCCGAACTTGCCTGTTTTTGCGAGCGTTGCCGCGTTAGTTGCCACGAAGTGCCTTCAGCAAAGTGCTTTAAGCGACGCTGCCGCCGGCTGCTTCGATCGCAGCCTTGGCACCTGCCGTCGCACCGACGCCCGTCAGCTTGACGGCCTTGGTGAGTTCACCCGACTTCACGACCTTGACCACCTTGGCAAGCTGGCCCACCAGGCCGGCTTGCTTCAGCGCCAGGACGTCGACTTCGGCCAGACCCAGCATTTCCAGCGAGGTCAGCGTGATTTCGGCGTTGTACTTGAGCGTCTGCGACTTGAAGCCGCGCTTGGGCAGGCGACGCTGCAGCGGCATCTGACCGCCTTCGAAGCCCACCTTGTGGAAGCCGCCCGAACGCGACTTCTGACCCTTGTGACCGCGGCCGGCAGTCTTGCCGAGGCCGGAGCCGATGCCGCGACCGACGCGACGCTTCGCGTGCTTGGCGCCGGCAGCGGGCTTGATGCCATTGAGTTCCATATCGTCTCTCTCAGCAGCTCTTGTTAGAGCACTTTGACCAGGTAGCTGATCTTGTTGATCATGCCGCGCACGGCGGGCGTGTCCTGCAGCTCCGACACGGAGTTGAGCTTGCGCAGGCCCAGGCCACGAACGGTGGCGCGATGCGATTGCTTGGTGCCGATCGGGCTACGAACCAGTTGCACCTTGACGGTTTGTTGTTGCGTCATTTCTGATGCTCCGGCTTAGGCGGCGAACAGCTGCTCGACCGTCAGGCCACGCTTGGCGGCGACTTCGGAAGCCGTCGTAGCGTTGCGCAGACCGTTCAGCGTGGCGCGAACCATGTTGTAGGGGTTCGACGAACCGTGGCTCTTGGCCACGACGTCGGTGATGCCCATCACTTCGAACACGGCGCGCATCGGGCCGCCGGCGATGATGCCGGTACCCTTGGGGGCCGGGTACATCACGACCGACGAAGCACCGTGGTGACCGTGCACGGTGTGGTGCAGCGTGCCGTTCTTGATCGCGCCCTTAAACAGGTTGCGACGGGCTTCTTCCATGGCCTTCTGCACTGCAGCGGGCACTTCCTTGGACTTGCCCTTGCCCATGCCGACGCGGCCATCGCCATCACCCACCACCGTCAGTGCGGCGAAACCGAGGATACGACCACCCTTGACCACCTTGGTGACCCGGTTGATCGCGATCATCTTCTCGCGCAGACCGTCCTCGGGGCCTTCGTTCTGCGTTCTTGCCTGAATCTTTGCCATCTTGAATCTCGTATCCGGTTAGAACTGCAGACCGGCTTCGCGGGCAGCGTCGGCCAGAGCCTTGACGCGGCCGTGATAGGCGAAGCCAGCGCGGTCGAAAGCGACCTTCTCGACGCCGGCGGCCTTGGCCTTCTCGGCGATGCGCTTGCCGATCAGCGTGGCGGCAGCAACGTTGCTGCCCTTGCCAGCGCCGCCCAGCGACGAGCGGATTTCGGCTTCGGCGGTGGAAGCAGCGGCCAGCACCTTCGAGCCGTCTTCGGAGATGACGGTGGCGTAGATGTGCAGGTTGGTGCGATTCACCGTCAGGCGGGCGATGCCCTGCTTCGCGATGCGAATGCGGGTCTGGCGTGCGCGACGGAGACGCTGTTCTTTCTTGGTCAACATCATTTTGCTGCCCCTTACTTCTTCTTGGTCTCTTTGATCACGATCTTCTCGTCCGAATAACGGATCCCCTTGCCCTTGTAGGGCTCGGGCGGACGAACAGCGCGGATCTCGGCGGCGATCTGGCCAACACGTTGGCGATCGGCACCCTTGATGATGATTTCGGTCGGGGCCGGCGTTGCCACCGTGATGCCTTGCGGCATGGCGATGTCGACCGGGTGCGAGAAGCCAACCGACAGGTTGAGCTTGGCGCCCTGGGCCGCGGCCTTGAAGCCCACGCCAACCAGGTTGAGCTTCTTCTCGAAGCCCTTGGTCACACCGACCACCATGTTGTTGACCAGCTGGCGAATGGTGCCGCTCATCGCATTCGCTTCACGCGAATCGTTGGCCGGCGTGAAGCTCAGCTTGCCATCGTTGTTCTTGACGATGACCAACGGGTTGTTGGCCAGCGACAGTTGACCGCCAGCGCCCTTGACGCTGATCTGGTCTTCCTTGATCGACACATCCACGCCTTGCGGGATGGCGACCGGCGATTTACCTACTCGGGACATTCTTGTTGCTCCTCGATCAGGCGACGTAGCACAGCACTTCGCCGCCGACGCCGTTGGCGCGCGCCTTGCGATCGGTCATCACGCCCTTGGGCGTGGTCACGATGGCAACGCCCAGGCCGTTCTGCACCTGCGGAATCGCGGCGCTGGCCTTGTACACGCGCAGGCCGGGACGGCTGACGCGCTCGATGCGCTCGATGACCGGACGACCGGCGTAGTACTTCAGCGAAATTTCAAGTTCGCTCTTGCCGGCTTCGGTCTTGACCTGGAAACCGTCGATGTAGCCCTCGTCCTTCAGGACTTGTGCGATCGCGATCTTCACCTTGGAAGACGGGACCGACACGGTGGGCTTGGCGACCATCTGCGCGTTACGGATGCGCGTCAGCAGGTCGGCAATGGGATCACTCATGCTCATGTTGTTTGCTCCTGCCTGGCTTACCAGCTGGCCTTGGTGACACCGGGGATGTCGCCTGCGAAAGCCAGCTCGCGGATCTTGGCGCGTGCCAGACCGAATTGACGGAAGGTGCCGCGGGGACGACCCGTGATTTCGCAGCGGTTGCGCTGACGCGTGGGGTTGGCGTTACGCGGGAGCTTCTGCAGGCCCAGGCGGGCAGCAGCGCGCTCTTCGTCGCTCTTCTTCGCGTCGTTGGCGATCGCCTTCAGTTCGGCGTACTTGGCGGCGTACTTGGCGGCCAGTTTGTCGCGCTTGAGTTCGCGCTGGATCAAAGCTACTTTAGCCACAGATCACCTCAGTTCTTGAACGGGAAACGGAAGCCGGCGAGCAGCGCCTTGGCTTCTTCATCGGACTTGGCGGTCGTCGTGATGCTGATGTTCAGACCACGCAGCGCATCCACCTTGTCGTACTCGATTTCCGGGAAGATGATCTGTTCTTTGACGCCGATGTTGTAGTTGCCACGGCCGTCGAAGGCACGACCCGAGATACCGCGGAAGTCGCGAACGCGCGGCAGGGCCACGGTCACGAAACGGTCCAGGAATTCGTACATCTGAACGCCGCGCAGGGTCACCATGCAGCCGATGGGCTGTTGCTCACGGATCTTGAAGCCTGCGATGGCCTTCTTCGACTTGGTGACGACGGGCTTCTGGCCGGCGATCTTGGTCAGATCGGCAACGGCGTTCTCGAGCACCTTCTTGTCAGCCACAGCCTCGCCCACGCCCATGTTCAGCGTGATCTTGGTCAGGCGCGGGACCTGCATCGGGGACTTGTAGCCGAACTTCTCGGTCAGGTCCTTGGCGATCTTTTCGCGGTAGTGTTGTTGGAGTCGTGCCATGTGCGTACCTCTTAGGCGGCCTTGATTTCGTCGCCGCTGGACTTGAAGACGCGCACGCGCTTGCCGTCCGTGACCTTGATGCCCACGCGATCAGCCTTGCCGGTCGCGGCATTGAAGATCGCCACATTGGATTGGTGAATCGGCATGGCCTTTTCAACGATGCCACCGGTCGTACCCTTCATGGGGTTCGGCTTGGTGTGCTTCTTGACGAGGTTGATGCCTTCGACGACGACGTGGTCGTCATCCTTGCGCAGCGTCACCGTGCCGCGCTTGCCCTTGTCGCGCCCGGCCAACACGATGACCTGGTCGCCTTTGCGAATCTTGTTCATGGCGTTGTTGTCCTTAGAGAACTTCGGGGGCCAGCGACACGATCTTCATGAACTTCTCGGTACGCAGTTCACGCGTGACCGGTCCGAAGATACGGGTGCCGATGGGCTCATGCTTGGCGTTGAGCAGCACGGCGGCATTGCCGTCGAACTTGACGAGCGAGCCGTCTGCACGACGGATGCCCTTGGCGGTGCGAACCACGACGGCGCTGTAGATTTCGCCCTTCTTGACGCGACCACGCGGGGCAGCTTCCTTGATGCTGACCTTGATGATGTCGCCAACGCTTGCGTAGCGACGCTTGGAGCCGCCAAGCACCTTGATACACAGGACGGATTTCGCGCCCGTGTTGTCGGCTACTTCGAGCCTGGATTCAGTTTGGATCATTTGTCTTAGTTCCCAACTTGTACTGATCGCGACAGCCGGCAGGCATTGCACCTGCTTGTCCGGCAACCGACTTCAGTCAGTCTTGGGCCCGCTGTTGACGCCTCGAACCACTCGAAACGCCGCCAATTGGGCTGAAAGCTCCGCCCTTTTCAAAGCGAAGCCCGTGATTGTGGCATGGGTGGCCAGCGTTGTCAACAGGGTGCCTTGCGGGCGATTGATCGTGCGCGGCCCCGAGGTTTTTGTCTATTTTGCCAGGGTTAAACATGGTGGCTGGCGCTTCTTCCTGGCACGCCACCTATCCTTACACTCGCCGGCATGACCTCATCGCATAGCACGAACAACTCGAACTCCGCGGCCGCGGTCGCCTTCATTGGCGGCGGCAACATGGCCAGCGCCATCATCGGCGGCCTGATCGACCGCGGCATGGCGTCGGCGGCCATCCGCGTGGTGGAGCCCTTCGAGCAAGCGCGCGTGCAATTGAAAAAGCAGTTCGGCGTGGACGCCAGCGAGACCGCCAACGAAGGACTGAAGGCCTGCGAGACCGTCGTCTGGGCTGTCAAGCCTCAGACCTTCAAGGACGCCGCCGCGCCGGTAGCCGCATTCACTCAGCAAGCCTTGCACCTGAGTGTGGCCGCCGGCATCCGGGTAAGCAGCGTGCAACGGTGGCTGGGCGTGGAGCGCGTGGCCCGTGCCATGCCCAACACCCCGGCGCTCGTCGGCAAGGGAATGACCGGCCTGTACGCCGGCCCGGCCGTGGCCAAGGCAGACCGTGAGCGGGTGGAGTCGCTGCTCAGCCCCACGGGCAATCTGCTCTGGCTGGAGCGCGAAGAGCAGCTCGATGCGGTCACCGCACTTTCCGGCTCAGGCCCCGCCTATGTCTTCTATTTTCTCGAGGCGATGGTCAAGGCCGGCGCGCAAATGGGGTTGAGCGAGTCGCAGGCCAGGCACCTGGCGGTGGCTACCTTCAGTGGCGCCTCTGCGCTCGCGGGCAGTTCCAGCGACACGCTCGAAACCATGCGCCAGCGCGTCACCTCCAAGGGGGGTACGACCCATGCCGCCATTACGGCCATGGACGAAGCTGGCCTGCAGGCAGCGTTCATCCGGGCCATGGAGGCCGCGCGGCATCGGGCCGACGAAATGAGCGAAGAGTTCGGCCGCGACTAGCGGCGCGCACCCTGCCCTTTGCCTTCAGCGAATCAGGTAGCCGGCCACGACCCCGGCAAACACCGTAAAGCCCAGCCAGTGGTTCAAGCGGAACGCCTTGAAGCAGCCTTCGCGCGTGCGCGTGCGAATCATCTGCCAATGCCAGGCCGCCTGGGCCAGCGCGACTGCAATGCCTAGATAGAACAGCGCACCAAGACTTCGGCCAACGCCAGCCCAGGCCCACACGGCCAGGAAGATCAGGTAGCTCGCCATCACGGCCGCCACGTCGAATCGCCCGAACGTGATGGCCGAGGTCTTCATGCCGATCTTCAGGTCGTCGTCCCGGTCGACCATGGCGTACTCGGTGTCGTAGGCCAGGACCCAGAACAGGTTGCCGATCAACAGCAGCCAGGCAAAGCCCGGTACCTCGCCTTGCACGGCAGCAAAGGCCATGGGGATGCCGAAGCTGAACGCAATGCCCAGCACCGCCTGCGGTATCGCGAAGAAGCGCTTGGCAAAAGGATAGAACAGGGTGACCGCCAGCGCCGCAAAGGACCACAACACGGTCACCGTGTTGGTGGTAAGCACCAGGCCGAACGCCACCAGGGCAAGCACCGCACCCAGCACCAACGCCTCACGAACCGACACCTCGCCACTGGTCACCGGCCGAGCGGCGGTGCGCTTGACGTGGCGATCGAAATCGCGGTCGGCCACATCGTTGATGCAGCAGCCGGCGCTGCGCATGAGGATGGTCCCCAGCACGAACACCGCCAGCAGATGCCAGCCCGGCCAGCCGTCGGCCGCAAACCACAGCGCGCTGAGTGTGGGCCACAGCAGCAGCAGCCAGCCGGCCGGCCGGTTCCAGCGGATCAGGTCGAGGTAGGCGGCAAGGCGCCCGCGCGGCGCCGCGGGCGGGGGCGACGACGGCGCGGGCTTGTCGCGGCCTGCGGCCGCCGGCATCGACAGGGACAAGTCTCAATCCTCCAGGAGCGATCGCAACATCCAGGCAGTCTGGTCGTGCACTGTGCAGCGGGCCGTGAGCATGTCGGCCGTCGGGGCGTCGGCAGCCTGCTCGGCCACCGGGATGAATTCACGCGCAATGCGCGATACGGTTTCGTGGCCCTTGACCAGGATGCGCACCATCTCCATGGCCTTGGGCGGCTGCTGGGGCACATCGGGCACGGTGGCGATCTTGCCGAACTCGGCGTAGGAGCCTGGAGCGTAGTGGCCCAGGGCCCGAATGCGCTCGGCCAACACATCGGTGGCGCCCCACAGCTCGGTGTACTGCTGCATGAACATGGCGTGCAGCGAATTGAAGTGCGGGCCGGTCACGTTCCAGTGGAAGTTGTGCGTGGTCAGGTACAGCGTGTAGGTGTCGGCCAGAACGCGAGAGAGTCCCTCGGCAATGGCGGCACGGTCTTCGCGATCGATGCCGATGTTGATGATCGGCGCACTGCGGCTGCCCGACTCCTGCGCCACGCGGGTTCCGCCCTTGGCCGGCACCTTGCCGGCGGGGGCTGCGGGCGATTTGGACACGGAGGACTTCGCTTTTGCTTTGGCCATGACGTGGCGTTCCCTTCTTTGATGGTTGATTTGCGGATGCCCACCAACTGTAGGAGCCGACGCAGGCATGCGCAACAACCCCTGGCTATCAGCGCGATGCACACACATCGCTTGCACGCGCGGCAACTACGAGAGGCGCTGCACCCCTTGCAACTCGCAGGCGTAGATGGCGTTTCGCAGCGCCGCGATGGCCTCGTAGCGGGTAAAGCTGCGCCGCCAGGCCAGCACCACGCGGCGCGTGGGCGGCTCCCGGCCTTCGGCATCGCGCACCGGCAGGTAGCGCACCAGGGCTTCGGGCTCGCGGCGGGCCTTGGGCTTGGCCTTGAGCGCTTCTTGCGGAACCGACAGGCGCGGCACCAGCGTCACACCCATGCCCGAGGCCACCATGTGCTTGATCGTCTCCAGCGAAGAGCCTTCGAAGCTCTTGCGGATGCCCTCGGCGTTGCTGGAAAAGCGCGCGAACTCCGGGCAGACCTCGAGCACATGGTCGCGAAAGCAATGGCCCGTGCCCAGCAGCAGCATGGTCTCGCTCTTGAGCTCGTCCGACGTCACGGACTCCTTCTGCGCCAGCGGGTGGTGCGAAGGCACCGCGGCCATGAAGGGCTCGTCGTACAGCGGCGCAATGGCCAGGCCCGCGTCGGGAAAGGGCTCGGCCATGATGGCCGCGTCGATCTCGCCGGCGCGCAGCATGTCCAGCAGTTTGGCGGTGAAGTTCTCCTGAAGCATCAGCGGCATCTGCGGCGTGCGCGCGATGTTCTGGCGCACCAGGTCGGGCAGCAGGTACGGTCCGATGGTGTAGATCACGCCGAGCTTCAGCGGGCCTGCCAGCGGATCCTTGCCACGCTTGGCAATCTCCTTGATGCTGGCGGCCTGGTCGAGCACGCTTTGCGCCTGCTGCACGATCTGCTCGCCCAGCGGGGTAACGGTGACTTCGCCGGCGCTGCGCTCGAAGAGCTTGACCTCCAGTTCGTCTTCCAGTTTCTTGATGGCCACCGACAAGGTGGGTTGCGAAACGAAGCAGGCTTCTGCAGCCTTGCCGAAATGCCGCTCGCGGGCTACCGCAACGATGTATTTGAGTTCGGTCAGGGTCATAGCTTGCGTCAATTATGCGCAGCACCGAAGCCCTGCGGGAATTTCAGGCCTTGAGGTACTCGGATCTGCTTCCAAGCCAGCGGTCGATGTGGCGTTGCGCCATCTGCGCGTGCGACTCGAGCATGCGCGGCGCAAGCTCGCGCGCCCACTCCAGCAAACGGGTGTCTGTGGCCAGGTCGGCAAAGCGAAGCAGCGGTGCGCCGGACTGCCGCGCGCCGAGAAATTCACCGGGCCCGCGGATCTCCAGGTCGCGCCGGGCGATCTCGAATCCATCGCCCGTTTCGGCCATGGCGCGCAGGCGCGCACGCGCCGCCTCGCCGACCCGACCGCCCTCGTTGGGTGAATAAAGCAGCACGCAAGCCGACGCAGCCGCGCCGCGACCGACGCGACCGCGCAACTGGTGCAACTGCGACAAGCCAAAGCGCTCTGCGTGCTCGATCACCATGAGCGAGGCATTGGGCACATCGACCCCCACTTCGATGACCGTCGTGCTCACAAGGACGTGCAGCTGGCCGGCACTGAACTCGGCCATCACCGCGGCCTTCTCGGCCGTGGGCATGCGCGAGTGCAGCAGTCCCACCCTCACCGCCTCGCCAAGCACGTCGGCCAGTTCGTCGCGCGTGGCAGTGGCATTGCGCAGGTCGACCGCCTCGCTTTCCTCGATGAGCGGGCAGACCCAGTACACCTGCCGGCCCTGCTCGAGCTGTGACTGGATGCGCTCGATGACTTCGTCGCGCCGGTGGTCGGCCACCAGCTTGGTCACCACCGGCGTGCGGCCCGGCGGCAACTCGTCCAGCGTCGACACGTCCAGGTCGGCGTAGTAGCTCATGGCCAGGGTGCGGGGAATCGGAGTGGCGCTCATCATCAGCAGGTGCGGTTCCTGGCCACCCTGCGCCTTGCCGCGCAACGCCAGTCGCTGGGCCACGCCGAAGCGATGCTGTTCGTCGACGATGGCCAGCGCAAGATTCTTGAAGCGCACCTTCTCGGAAATGACCGCGTGCGTCCCGATGACAAGCGCCGCTTCACCGCTTTCGAGCGCGGCTTCCATCGTTTCGCGTTCCTTCTTCTTCTGGCTTCCGGTCAGCCAGGCCACGCGCAGGCCGCGGCGCTCGAGCAGCGGATCGAGCCAGCCGACCAACTTGCCGAAGTGCTGCGAAGCCAGGATTTCGGTGGGCGCCATCAATGCGCACTGGTAGCCCGCGTCGATGCACAACGCGGCAGCCAGCGCCGCAACCACCGTCTTGCCCGAGCCGACGTCTCCTTGCAGGAGCCGGTGCATCGGCACCAGCTTGGCCAGGTCATGGCCGATTTCCTCCACCACGCGGCGCTGGGCACCGGTGAGGGCAAAAGGCAGGACGGCCAGCAGCTGCTCGACGAGCGAATCCATTTCGGTGTGTCGCGCAAGAACGGGCGCACGCTGGGCCGCACGCTCGCCCCGAGCCTGCATCTGCGAGAGTTGCTGCGCCAGCAATTCCTCGGCCTTGATGCGCTGCCATGCCGGGTGGCTGTGGTCTTCGAGCGTGGCCATCGCCACGTCCGGCGCCGGGTAGTGCAGGAAGTTGAGCGAGCGGCGCAGGTCCCACGCGGGCTGCCAGGCCTCGCCCTGCGGCAATGTTTCATCGAGCAGCGCGCGCGCCAGGCCCGAACGCACCTCGCGCCGAAGAGCCGGCTGCGCCAGCCCGGCGATCGTCGAGTACACCGGCGTCAGCGCCTGCGGCAATTCGGTGCCGGCCGCCTTGACCGTGGGGTGCATGATCGTGCGCCCCAGGAAGCCGCCCTTGACCTCACCGCGCAGGCGCACGCGCGCACCCACCGCCAATTGCTTTTGCTGCGATGGGTAGAAGTTGAAGAAGCGCAACTGGCAGGTGTCGCTGCCGTCGTCCACCGTCACGATGAGCTGGCGCCGCGGGCGATAGACCACCTCGCTGGACGTGACCACGGCTTCGATCTGCGCCGTTTCGCCGTCGCGCACGTCGGTCAGGCGAACGATCTGGGTCTCGTCCTCGTAGCGCATGGGCAGGTACAAGGCAAAGTCGATGTCGCGCAGCAGCCCTAGCTTGCGCAGCGCCCGCTGCACGGCGCTCAGGCCGGCACCGGGCGCGGCCTTGGCCGGGCCGGCGTCTGGCGGGGACTTTTCGCGCGATGCGGACTGGGATGCGGCGGGCATGGGACAATTCTGCCTGCGCCCGTTGCGGCGCTCCCCTCCTCCATTTACGCCAGCCTTGGCACGGGCCCGTCCGGCCCTCAAGAACATGCGCAGCTTCACGCTTTCCGATTTCGATTTTTCGCTGCCGCCCGACTTGGTGGCGCAGCATCCCGCAGCCGAGCGCAGCGCCTCGCGCCTGCTCGACGGCTCCGGTCCACAGCCCGTAGACCGCATCTTCAACTCCCTGCCCTCGCTGCTGCGACAAGGCGACCTGCTGGTGTTCAACGACACCCAGGTGGTCAAGGCGCGCCTGTTCGGCGAAAAGCCCACGGGCGGCAAGCTCGAGCTGCTTGTCGAGCGCGTGCTGCAGGGACAAGAGGTTGTGGCCCACATGAAGGTGAGCAAGAAGCCGCCGGTGGGCACGACGCTGGAGATGGTCGGGGGCTTTCGTGCCACCCTTCTGGGCCGCTGGCCCGACGAGAACGGCGCCCTGTTCCGCTTCGCCTTCGAAAGCGAGACGAACGAAGACCCGTATGCGCTGATGGCCCGCTGCGGACACGTGCCGCTGCCGCCCTACATCACCCATGCCGACTCGCACGACGACGAGCGGCGCTACCAGACCGTGTTCGCCCGCGTACCGGGCGCAGTGGCTGCCCCCACTGCCGCCCTGCACTTCGACCAGGCGCTGCTGGACGAGATGGCTGCACGCGGCATCGAGCGCGCCAACGTCACGCTGCACGTGGGCGCCGGCACCTTCCAGCCGGTGAAGACCGAGAACATCGCCGAGCACACCATGCATGCCGAGCGCTACCACGTGCCGGCGGCCACGCAGAAGGCCATTGCGCAATGCAAGGCACGCGGCGGCCGCGTGGTGGCTGTGGGCACGACCACTGTGCGCACGCTCGAATCCTGGGCCGCCAGCGGCCAGGAGAAAGGCGACACGCGCATCTTCATCACGCCGGGCTTTGCGTTCCAGCACGTCGACATGCTGGTGACCAACTTCCACCTGCCCAAGAGCACGCTGATGATGCTGGTGAGCGCCTTTGCCGGCTACGAGCACGTGATGGCGCTCTATGCGCACGCCATTGCGCACCGCTACCGATTCTTCAGCTACGGCGACTCCATGCTGCTCGCGCGCGCCCAGCGCAACGACAACAACAAGGCCTGACATGCTCGACTTCAAGATCCTCACCACCGACCCCGCCAGCCACGCGCGCCGCGCCACGCTCACGCTCAACCACGGTGTGGTGCAGACGCCCATCTTCATGCCCGTGGGCACCTACGGCACCGTCAAGGGCGTGATGCCGCGCAGCCTGGAGGAGATGGGTTCGCAGATCATCCTGGGCAACACCTTCCATCTGTGGATGCGCCCCGGCCTGGACGTGATGGCGAGCTTTGGCGGCCTGCACCAGTTCGAGAAGTGGAACAAGCCCATCCTCACCGACTCGGGCGGCTTCCAGGTGTGGAGCCTGGGCGCCATGCGCAAGATCAGCGAGGAAGGCGTGAAGTTCGCCTCGCCCGTCAACGGCGACAAGCTCTTTCTCACGCCCGAGGTCTCGATGCAGATCCAGACCATTCTCAACAGCGACATCGTCATGCAGTTCGACGAATGCACGCCCTACGACACCAACGGCAAGATCACCACCGAGGCCCAGGCGCGCAGCTCGATGGAACTGAGCCTGCGCTGGGCCAGGCGCTGCCAGGCGGAATTCGAACGCCTTTCCAACCCCAATGCCCTGTTCGGCATCGTGCAGGGCGGCATGTTCGAGAACCTGCGCGAAGAGTCGCTTGCCAAGCTGGTGGAGCTGGACTTTCCGGGCTACGCCATCGGCGGCGTGAGCGTGGGCGAGCCCAAGGACGAGATGCTTCGCATCATGGCGCACACGCCGCACCGCCTGCCTGCCAACAAGCCACGCTACCTGATGGGCGTGGGCACGCCTGAAGACCTGGTGCAAGGCGTGGCCGACGGGGTGGACATGTTCGACTGCGTGATGCCCACGCGCAATGCGCGCAACGGCACGCTCTTCACCCGCTACGGCGATCTGAAGATGCGCAACGCGCGCCACAAGAGCGACCCGCAGCCCATCGACCCCAGCTGCACCTGCCACGCCTGCGCAGGCACCTCGGGCGTTTCGTGGAACGACGGCGGGCGCGAAGGCTTCTCGCGCGCCTACCTGCATCACTTGGACCGCTGCGGCGAAATGCTGGGCCCCATGCTGACCACGGTGCACAACCTGCACTACTACCTGAACCTCATGCGCGAAATCCGCGAGGCGCTCGATGCGGGTCGCTTCGCGCAGTTCCGCGAGCAGTTCAAGGCAGACCGCGCGCGCGGGGTCTAGCGCGCAGCAACTGCTGGCCGCGCTAGCTGGCCGGCGACGCCTGGGGCGTGAAGGTGCCCTGTGACACTACCTGCGCAGGCGTTCCGCAGGCGTGGCAGAACTTCGAGAAGGCGCTCTTGCGCGCATCGCATTTGCCGCAATGGTCGAACAGTCCGATGCCGCAGTGCGGGCAGAAGTCGATCTCGGTGTTCTTCAGGTCCACCGGACGTTCGCAGCCCGGGCACACGCCCTTGGCCAGGCGCGCCAGCGCGGTGTCGTAGCTGAGCTCGTCGCGGCGCACCTGGTCAGGTTGCTGTTCGGCCAGCTTCTGCTTCGCCAGGTAGCGGTTGAGCGCCACGATGGCATAGCGCCCCACCAGCACGGTCAGCACGATACCCACCACGTAGCGGACGTAGCCGCCGTAGCTGGGCAGGTAAGGCACCAGCTCCACGAAGAATGCAAAGAGCGCGAAGATGATGAAGCCCCACACGAAGGGCCAGTACGGGCTCTTGCGCTTCTTGGCAAAGAGCCAGCCCGCCACCAGCAGCAGCGGCAAGGTCAGCGCCAGCCGGTAGAGAAACACGCGCAGTTCGACCCGGCGCGCTTCCTTCTGCATCTTCTCGCTGGCCGTTCGGTTGAGTTCGGCCAGCTGCACGCTCGCACGGGCCTGGGCCTGGCGCGCGTCCAGCGCCACCTGGCGCTGTGCCAGCACCTTTTTCTGCGCGTCGTCCTCGGCGGCCTTCAGCGCGTCGAGCGCCTTGGTGCGGGAGATGAGTTCGGCGTCCTGCTCGGGCAGTTGCGTTGCATGACGCGTGGACAGCCAGTTCGAGAAAGTCTCGCGTGCATTTCGGTTGGCCTGGCGCGCCGCCTCCAGCCGCAGCTGGGCCTGTTCGATGGCGGCCTGGGCGGCCTTCTGGTCTTCCTCGGACTTGGCCAGCGTCTCGCGCAAGGGCAAGGCAGCGGCGCGATCGATGAAGTCATCGAGCTGCAGCGGGTGCTCCACGCGCGGCAGGTCGCCCACGATGGTGCTGCCAAGACCGGTGAGGAAGCCCGCGAAAACCAGCGCCACCACCCACAGGCCGCGGCGAAACCACTTCTCTGAAAGACGCAGGGACTTGCTCATGAAAGGAATCGAAGTTGCGGCGGGCTACTGTAGAGGAAACACGTACAGGCCGGCCACCACGGTGGCCAGGGTCACCACGGTCACCTGAAACGCCTTGCTCGCCAGGCAAAGCAGGCGCGAGGCCAGCGGCACCTTGGCCGGCTCTGCATTGAGCGCGTCGAACTGGCTCGGGCGGCTCACGATCGGGTCCCCAATGGCATGGGGCAGCGGTTCTTGTTCTTCATTCGCAGCTCCTGGAGGAGTAGGTCAACGGGCGCGAATGATCGACACCGATCGAGCCACAGCCATCACCCGAACGGGTGAGTGCTGCCAAAAAAGTCTCAAAGTACCGGCAAGCGATACCCCAACGCGGACGCCTTCGATGAAGGTCGATGCAGATCATCGCGGGTGAAGGGGCGTTCGACGCCCGCCAGTCGCATGGCCACGCGCTCGATCAAGCCGTGCGTGGGCGCGGCCTGGCCCGGCTGCAGCTGCACCAGCGGCAGAAGAAGGCTCAGCGCCACCAGGGACGCACGCAGCCGAGGGTGTGCGCCACGCCGCTGCAACGCGAGAAAGCTTGCGCTGACCGCCACGCCCAGCGCATACCCCGCAATGACCTCCGAGCCGGAGTGCGCATAGATGGCCAGGCGCGAGACGCCGATGCAGGCCGCCAGCACCCAGCCGAACACGGCAAGGCCCACGCGCAGCTCGTGCGTGCCGCGCGATGCCAGCAGCCAGAGCACCACCGGCCAAACGGAGGCCGACAGCATGGTATGGCCGCTGATGCCGGTGAAATTGAGGCGGGCGCTGCCCATGCCCCACCCGAGGAATGCCAGCTTGGACGCCAGCACCAGCATGCAGGCCGCGCCGAAGATCAGGATCCACAAGGCGGCCGCGGGCCAGGTGCGTCGCGAAGAAGCCAGCCACAGCGCGATCAGCAGCCCCACCGGCAGCAACAGGCCGCTGTCGCCGAACCAGGTCAGACCCCACCAGACGCTTTCCGGTACGGAAAGAATGGCCTGCCACGCGGCATCGCGCACGAAGCCCATTGCGCCCTCAGTCAGCGTTCAGCAGCTCGCCGACACGTCGATGGAGCAACTCGGGTTGCGCCTCGGCCTGTCGCAGCGGCGCTCCGATGTTCAGGCCCACGCGGCTCCAGGCACCGCGGCGGAACGGGCGCACCATGGCGACGTTCTCCCCGTCACGCACTTCGACGCGACTGAAGTAGGAGCCCCAAAGCTGGGTCAGCGCCATGGGCACCACCGGCACGTCGATGCCTTCGGCGTGGGCGGCATCGAGGATCTTCTTGACCCCGCCCTTGAAAGCTTGCAGTTGCCCGTCGCGCGTGATGGCACCTTCCGGGAAGATGCCCAGCAGGTCGCCTTCGCGCAGCACCTGCGCAGCCTGCGCAAAGGCCTTCTCGTAGGCCTGCGGGTCTTCCTTCTGCGGCGCGATCGGAATCGCCTTGGCCAGCTTGAACAGCCAGCCCAGCACCGGCACGCGGAAGATGCGGTGGTCCATGACGAATCGGATGGGCCGCGGGCTGGCCGCCATGAGCAGCACCGCATCGACAAAGCTCACGTGGTTGCACACCAGCAGGGCCGGGCCCTCGAGCGGAATGTGCTCGTCGCCGCGGACCTTGAAGCGATAGACCAGGCGCGAGAGCACCCAGGCGTAGAAGCGCAGCAGGTACTCGGGCACCAGCATGAAGATGTAGAAGGCGACCACTGCGTTGGCGATGCCTGTGAACAGGAACACCTGCGGAATGCTGAAGCCCGCCGCCAGCAGCGCGCCGGCAATGACCGAGCTGGCGATCATGAACAGCGCATTGAGGATGTTGTTGGCCGCGATGATGCGCGCCCGGTGCGTGGGCTGGCTGCGCAGCTGGATCAGCGCGTACATCGGCACGCTGTAGAGCCCCGCGAACAGCGACAGCAGCCCCAGGTCCGCCATCACGCGCCAATGCGCCGGCTGCGCCACAAAGGCGGCCAGCCCCATGACGGGCACTTGCGGCAGTCCGCGAGAGGCGAAGTACAGGTCGACGGAAAACACGCTCATGCCGATGGCGCCCAGCGGCACCAGGCCGATTTCCACCTGGCGGCGGCTGAGCGTCTCGCACAGCAGCGAGCCGATGCCGATGCCCACCGAGAACACCACCAGCAGCAGCGACGCCACCTTCTCGTCACCATGCAGCACTTCCTTGGCGAAGCTGGGGAACTGGGCCAGGAAGACCGCGCCGAAGAACCACATCCACGAAATGCCCAGCAGCGAGCGGAACACCACCACGTTCTCGTTGGCCAACTTGAGGTTGCGCCAGGTCTCGCTGATGGGGTTCCAGTTGATCTTCAGGCTCGCATCGGTGGCCGGCACAGGCGGAATGGCTTGCGCGACGCCGCGCCCCACAAGCGCCAGCAGCACGCAGCCGATGGCCACGGCCTCGTGCCCGATCTGCGGCACGGCCACCAGCAGGCCGCCGGCCACCTGCCCCAGCAGGATGGCCACGAAGGTGCCCATCTCGACCATGCCATTGCCGCCGGTGAGCTCGTGCGGGTCGAGCACTTGCGGCAGGTAGGCGAACTTGACCGGCCCGAACAGCGTGGAATGCAGCCCCATCAGGAACACGCAGCCCAGCAACACGACCGCATTGGCCTGCATGAAGCCCCAGGCGGCGATCAGCATGATCGCGATCTCCAGCGTCTTCACGAAGCGGATCACCCGCGTCTTGTCGAACTTGTCGGCGATCTGGCCCGAGGTGGCGGAGAACAGCAGGAAGGGAAGGATGAACAGCGCCCCGATCACCAGGCCGGCCATGGCCGGCGGCATCCAGCTGAGCTGGAGCTGGTAGGTCACCATCACCGTGAAGGCGAACTTGAAGAGGTTGTCGTTCGCCGCGCCCGAGAACTGCGTCCAGAAAAAGGGGCCGAACCGGCGCTGGCCAAGCAGTGCGAACTGGTTGGAATGCGGTGCGGCCGGCGCCTGCGCTTCGGTGGCGGACGGAGAGTTTGCGAGCGTGTTCAAGGCAATGCCCTTTTTCCTGTTCGCGCCTGTATCAATTCGTGACGGCAGCCGCTGGCCGATTGTGCATCACGGGTTGGCGCGCCAGCCCCCTAAGCGCGCCAACCACAGGCAGTGCGGCCAAGGCCGCTGCCACGTGCTTGAGCGAATGCCCGGACACCACGTGCTGGGTCAGTTCGTACACCGGACCGTCGGCCAGCTCGAAGAGCTTCGCCAGCCCGTAGGCTGCAATGATCCAGCCGAGCTTGAGATTCATGGGACGCGTGCCGCCGCGCACGGGGCGCATTGCCGCCATCCACAGCACCAGCGCTATGCCGCCGAACTGCACCACCGCCCAAGGCGCCACGTTGCCGGTCTCGTGGAAGGTGGCCACCGCCAGCAGTCCGGCGGCCAGCGTGATGCAGGCGGCCGGCCAGCCGGCGCGCTGGCTCACCCGGTCGGATACCGCCATGCCCATCACGCCCGCAAAGGCCATCGCCATAGCCGCGCGGTCGCCGGCCAGGCGCAGGACGTCATCGGGCTGCAGGTGATAGAAGGCCGAGGCGGCAGCCACCAGAAGGAGCCCGGCAAAGAAGAGCCAGGCGCAATCCAGCGCGCTGCCCGGCAGCTCGTCATGCGCCGGGCCGATGGCGTGCTCGTGGCTGCGCTCCACCTGATGCAAGAGATACAGGCCCCACACCCCCACCAGCAGAAACGGCAGGTTGCTCAACACATCGATGGCGTTTGGCAGTCCCAGGAGCGTTCGCACGTCGCTGAGCGAGGTGCCGCCTGCATGCGGGCCGGCAGCCAGGCTGGGTGCCACGAGCCCCAGAACCAGCAGGAAAACGGCAGCGCCAACCAGCCAGCCTTCCCGACGCGTGAGACGGCGCCTGGGCTGGATCGGCATCGATGCATTCATGGGCAGCTCCTTGGGTTGCGGGTTTGTTGCGCCGCAATGTAGGTCGCTGGTACTGCGCTGGAATCAACAATTGATACGAGGCAAGATCCCAACACTTTCGGTATTGTCTGGCTATACCAACACAGCAGGAAGCCCCTTGGCATGAGCACCACCGTCGATCTGATCCAGGCCCTGAAGAACGAGCTCAAGAACGCCCGCATGACCTACGCCGACCTGGCGCGCTCCCTGGACATGGCCGAATCCAGCGTCAAGCGCATGCTGGCCAAGGGCGACATGCCACTGACCCGCGTCGACGCGATCTGCCGCGCGCTGAAGATCGATTTTGCCGAGCTGGCGCGCCGGGTGGCCGACGCCCAGCCCCTGCTCAAGGAATTGACGCAGGAGCAGGAGCGCGCAGTGGTCAAGGACAAGAAGCTGCTGCTGTGCGCCATCTGCGTGCTCAGCCAGTGGACGCTGGAGCAGATCGTGGGTGCCTACCGCATCAGCGAGGCCGAGTGCATCGTCTGCCTGGCGCAGCTGGACCGCATCGGCATCATCGAGCTGCGCCCGCAGAACCGCTACCGCCTGAAGCTGGCCAAGACCTTCCGCTGGCGCCCGCACGGCCCGGTGATGGAGTTCTTCAGGGAGCACGTGGTGCTCGACTACTACCGCGGCGGCTTCGACGGGCCGGCCGAGGGCCTGCTGCTGGTGCACGGCGAAATCAGCCGCTCGCTGGCTCCGGCCTTCCTGGAGCGGCTGCAGCGCGTGGCCCAGGACTTTGCCCAGCAGCACCAGACCGACCAGAAGATGGCCGCGCGCGACCGTGAGGGCTTCACACTGCTGCTGGGCATGCGCAGTTGGGAGTTCGAGGCCTTTGCACAGCTGCGCCGCCCTGATGCGCCAGCGGCCGCACACGCAAAGATGGCGCGCCTTCGCTGATGGCGCCTGGGGCTGCGCGCTCCCCGGCTCAGTCGGCCACGAAGACCGTCAGCACGCCGGTGTAGCCGTACAGGTGGTGCCGCGCGATCTCGCCTGCGGCGAAAAAACCCACCAACGGAACATCGCCCAGGGCATGGCGCACGATCTGCATCTCGGCGCCCGGCGCGCCGAAATGCGGTCCGCCGCGGCCCGAGCAGCTCACGTACACCGCACCGGCCATGCGTCGCGCCAGGTTGGGCGCGGCTTCCGCCTCGCCTGCGGCCAAGGCACTGGCCACTTCCAGCGTCTGCTCTTCGGGTTCGAGCTCTTCGCGGATCTCGGCGCAGATGCGCATCAGGTCGGCCCGCGCGGCCTGCGCGTTGCGGCGAACGAAGGTCATGCGCATGCCTACCTCCACCTGGTCGGCAATGGCAACGCCGCGCCGTGTGGGGTCCAGCCCGATGATGTGGCGCACCAGAACGTCCGCGCCCAGGTTGCCGGTGCGCCGCAAGCCTTCGCTGCCCGGGCTGGACAGCCCCACCAGCGTGGCACGCACGGCCTCGATGGCTTCCTGCGGCTCGTCCAGCGACACCTGGAGGTCGGCCAGCAGCACGTCGAGCGCCGGCTGGCCATCGATGGCCAGCAGGAGATTGCCGTCTGCTTCGGTGATCTGCCGCTCGGGCGAGACGGGCTGGCAGCCTTGGGTGACGCGCGAGACCAGCCGCACGCCCTTGCCGAAGACCACGCCGGACAAGCCGCCCCAGAAAACGCCGCTGGCCGCGCCGTGCCCCCGGATGTTGCCGTTGCCGCCGATGGCGAACTGCGGGGTCGCACCGCGACCGGACGACAGGCCGCCAAAGAGATAGCCGGTCTCGGTACGAGCGGACAAATCGCCGATCAACTCGGGCAACTCGTGCGTCGATGGGTCTGCATGCACGAGCGCCGTATGCGCCTGGAAGTGCTGGTTGGGCCCGCCCGCGCGCGGCGTCTCGGCATTGCCCAGCGGCGCCACGCCGGAGAACACCCGGAACTGGTCGCTGGGCAGCTCGCACAGCATCACGGTCATGGCCGGCTCGTCGAAGTACTCGGCGTTGTTCGCGGCAATGCCGATGCCTGTGGTGCCCGACCAGTCGGTGATCTCGGGCAGTTCGGCGCCCAGGTGTTCAAGGATCTCCTGTGCATGGGGCACATAGAGGTCGGTGATGTAGAGCAGGCCCAGTGTGGGCGAGCTGGCGTAGTCGGGCTGCGTCATCTGGGCGCGCAATTGCGCCAGGACAAGATCCGCGGCCGTACGCCACTGCGGGTGGGTCGCATGACCCGATGGAAAGAGCTTCATAGCAGCCACGAACGGGGAACAGCCCCGTTCGCCTCCTGATTACAGCACCGAACGTCGACGTGCAGTGCCGCTGGCAGCGCGCTTGCGCGCCGGGGCTTTCTTCGCAGCCGTACCGGCCGCTTGCTTCTTGGCGGCTGCGGGCGGCGCCTTGGCTTTTGCCTTGGGTGCCAGCGCGCCGGGCATCTTCAGCTGCGCAGCGTCCTGCAGCGCCGTGGCGGCAATTTGCTGGAACTGCTGCGTGAGTGCGCCCCATAGCTGCATGGGGTCGACCGCGCCGGCCGCTGGCTTGGCTTGAGGCTTCTGGGTGCTGGAGGCCGCCTCTTCGGACGACGGCGCCTCTTGCCGGGGCTTGGCCTTTTCCTTGGTCGGCTCAGCCGCCGCCGCGCCGCCAGAGAAAGCCTTGGCCAGGTCTCCCATCTTCAGGTTCATGCCCTGCAGCGTGGACAGCGTCATGCGCTGCACCTCGAGTGCCTGGATGGTGGCCTTGAGCGCATGCAGGTTCTGGTCGAGCCAGAACTGCACCGCCTTGAGTTCCTGGATGCGCTTGTCCACCTCTTCGACGCTGAGCGTCGGCGCAACCCAATTGGAAATGCCAGGTATGCCGGGAATCCCCGGAATGCCAGGCATGCCAGGCATGCCCGCCTTCGCCGCGGAAGAAGCGGCACCGCCGGCGCTTGCGCCATTGGCCAGGTTCTTCAGGAAATCGAAGCCGGGAACGAACTGGTCGAAGAAGAAAGTTGGCTTCTCGCTCATTGGGGGCCTCCCCTCGCTGGTGGTTGGTATAGGGCGTGCCCGAGCTTATACCCCGGCCTTGCGGCGCAGTTCAATGCTTGTGCTGATGTTGGTGCTCTTCGCCCGAGGCTGCGCCGCCGGGTGCGGCAACGGCCACCGGCACCTGCAGCGTCTGCTCGCTGGCCACGCCCTTGGCGTCGACGAAGCGCAGGGTGATCGACACGGTGGTGCCGACATTCACCGCCTGCTTGAGGTCGGTGAGCATCAGGTGGTAGCCGCCTGGCTTGAGTTCGACGGTCTGGCCGGCCGGCAACTCCAGCCCCTGGCTCAGCGCACGCATCTTCATGGTGTCGCCTTCCATCTTCATCTCGTGCACCTCGGCCACGCCCGCCACTGGCGTGGAGGCCCCGACCAGGCGCGTGCCGGCAGGTGCCTTGAGCTTCATGAAGGCACCGGTGCCGCTCTGGCCGGGCACGGCGCGGCGCACCCAGGCGTCGCTCACTTCCACCGGCATTGCGCTGCCGGGTGCCAGCACCATCAGGCGTGCGGCGGGGAACTCGGGCTTGGCCGTGTCGCTGGCCGGAATCTGTGCCCAGTCGGCGCTTCCGGTGTCGCAGGTCTGCAGCACCTTGAACCACAGCGGGCCCGGCTTGGCATCGACCTTTCCACGCACGATGAACTGCGTCTTCTGGTCACCCTGGACGGCGTCCTGGGGCGAGTTGGCCTTCCAGCTGATCTCGCTGCCGCTGGTGTTCAGGCTCCAGCCGTCGCGCGCCTCGGCCTTCTGGACGGCGAAGCCCGCGGGCACTCGCACCGTCAGGCCGGTGGTGCTCTTGGCGTCCTTGCAGGCATGGCCAACCCGAAAGGCGGCCGTGTAGTCGCTGCCGGCAGTGGCACTGCCCTCGGCCAGGGTGACGTGCGCCGAAGCGGCACCAGCGGCCAGCAGGCTGCTGGCGGCAAGAAGGCGAAGGGCGATGTGGGTCGGGTGCGTGTGGTTCATGTCGATGTTCTCCAGGGACGGGTCAAAGGTCGAAGCGCAGCTGCGCGGTGTAGGTGCGCTGCGGGTAAGGGTGAAAGTTCCAGTACTGCTCGTTGTTGAGGTTGTCGATGCCAAAGGCAGCGGACCACTGGCGATTGATCTGGTAGCGAACGCGCACATCGACCACGAAGTACTTGCTGGCACCGAAGTAGGCATCGGCATTGACGTCGCTGTTGTCCAGCGTCGAGTACTGCTGGCCACTGTAGCGGGCCGCCGCGGTGTAGGCCCAGCGCTCGCCCTGTCGCCAGGTGGCGTAGACGGTGGAGCGCCAGCGCGGCACGCGCGGCTGCCACTTGCCCACGCTGGCCGGGAAGGCGTCGTTCTGCACGATCTTCGAGTCGGCAAAGGTCAGGCTGCCCCCGAGTTCGAGGCCCCTGATCCACACGTCCTGGCCGCTGTAGGCCAGCTCGAAGCCGGTAGTGCGCACCTTGTCCACGTTCTGCACCCGCGAGACGACCGGGTTGGTGCCGGGCACCTGCTGGCTGTAGAGCGCGTCCTGCGTTTGCTCGTGGAACAGCGTGGCGCGCGCCAGGCCGCTGCCCAGGTCCTGCTCGGCGCTGAGCTCGCCGGTCCACGACTTCTCGGGCTTGAGGTTCGGATCGTTGACGAAGGCCAGCGCACCGCCCGAGGTGGCGCCGTACAGCTCGCCCACCGTCGGGTAGCGCACCGCGCGGCCCACCGAGCCCTTGAGCACCGTCCGGTCGGTGAGCTGGTATGCCAGTGCCGCCTTGGGCGAGAGGTCGGATTCGCTGCGATGCGCGTAGTCCAGCTGGCTGGTGGCAGTGGCGCTGCGGCCATCGCTGGCGCTCCAGTCTTCCCATCGCAGGCCCAGCACCGCCTTCCAGCGCGGCGCGAAGGACCAGGCGTCCTGCGCCCAGGCGCTCCAGGTCTCGGTGCGTCCGCCCACATCGCTGACCAGGCTGCCTGCCGGCCCCACCAGCCAGTTGCCGGCCACGCTGCTCTTGAGGATGCCCAGCTTGTAGGCATCCCGCCCGACGCCGAAATCCACGATGTGCGCGCCACCCGCGCCCTGCGGCCGCCAGGTGCCCTTGGCCGCCAGCGTGTTCCAGCCGGTGCCGCCCTGGTCCTGCAAGGTGCCGGCGCCGCCGGTTGCGGCAAGCGGCAACGCCACGGTGGGCGCACGCTGCTGGTCGGTGGCGTAGTCGTACAGGCTGGTGGCCACTTCCCAGTCCCAGGTGCCGCCGGTCCGGCTTTTCACCGACAGGCCATGCATGTAGTGGGTCTGGGTGTCGTTGGTGAGCGGGAAGGCGGTGGGCGCCAGGTTGTAGCGCTGGCCTTCGATATTAATCGGCCCGCTGTACACGGGCTGGCCGGCGGCGTTGCGCAGGTAGCTTTCCGAGCGGCCCTCGGAACTGTTCTGCCACCAGCCCAGGGTGTAGGTGGCCCGCACCGTGCCGGAAAAGTCGTAGGCCAGCTTGAGCTTGGCGTGGTCCTGCACCGAGTGGTACTGGGTGCCGGTGCCCAGGATGTACCAGGGCTGGTTGGTGGTGTTGAGCCCGCGCACGTAGCCCGATACCGGCGCCCCGCCGCCGCCCGGCACGCCCGAGGCCACGGTGGCCGTGGTGAAGGTCTGTGGCTGCCCCTGGCTGTCGGTGTGGTTCAGGTCGATCCACCACGACCAGTCGCCGCTCTTGCTGCCCAGCGAGGCGCTGGTCTGCCAGCTGTTGTAGGTGGCGTTGGTGTTGTAGAGGCTGTAGGGCTGCGCCGAGAAGCCGGCCGACACGTGCGCCTCGAGCTGCGTCGGCATGCGGGTGACGTAGTCCACCACGGCACCGGCCGAATTACCCGGGTAGGCCGCCGAGAAGGGGCCGTACATCACGTCCACCCGCTCGATCTCCTCGGGCGTGACCATGCCCCAGCGCGGCGCGTAGTTGGTGCCGTTGGCAATGCCGTTGCCCAGGTAGTTGGACAGCAGGATGCCGTCCGCATACACCGCCGAGCGCGCACTGTTGCCGGTGCCCGAGGCACGCGTGGAAAGAATGGCGTGATTGTAGTCGCCGATGTAGCGCTTGCGCACCAGCAGGCTGGGCAGGTACTTGAGCGCGTCCTCGCTGTCGGTGGCGTTGATGCGCACGTCGATGTCTTCGCGCGTAATCCCTTCAATGGTTGTCGGAATCTGCGTGGGCAGCGAGGTGGGCTGCCCACCGCTGACCGTGACCACGCCCAGCGACTTGCTGCGCTCAGGCGCATCGGCCGTGCCCGCGCCCGATTGCGCCCAGGCCAGGCCCGGAAAGGCGGCGACAAGCGCCAGCCAGGGTTTTGACTTGTTGTTCAAGGAATTGCACTCGCCGGCGCCATGCGTGGCGCCAGCCTGGTGAAAGGGCCGCAGGCGCCCGGCCTTGTGGATCAAGGCCGCACGCGGCGGAACTCGTTCAGCAGATCAGGCGAGCGAAGGCGGGCCGCGCGCAGGCAGCGGCGCGGCGGTCGCGGCCGCCAGACGGGCGGCCGGAATGGGCTGGAGCGCATGGCCCAGCGGCAAGGGATGCACGAACTGCGACGCGTCGGCCGAGGGCGGCGGCGCACCGGCAATGGCGCAAAGCGGGCAATCCATGTGGCTGGCGCCCAACTCGCGGGCGCCGTCGTCGGTCTTGACCACCACCTTGACCGCACCAGCGCTGGAGCACACCAGCTCCATCTGCTGCGGATTCACCAGCGGCGAGGCCACGGCCACACCCAGCGACAGCACGAACCACAGCAGCACGAGGCGGCCGATTTGCGTGAGTTGTCGGAAGGGTTTCATGGCGTCGGAATTATCCGCGAATGCTCACAACGATAGACAATGATGCGACAAACGAAACGAAAACTCACATGTCTATCTTCCACCTCGCCTTCCATGTCCGCGACCTCGACGAGGCGCGCCGTTTCTATGGCGGCATCCTGGGCTGCACCGAAGGCCGCAGCACCGACACCTGGGTGGATTTCGACTTCGTCGGCCACCAGATCTCGCTGCACCTGGGCGAGCCCTTTGCCACCACCCGCACCGGCAAGGTAGGCGACGCCCTGGTGCCCATGCCGCATTTCGGCCTGATCCTGCAGCTGGATCAGTGGCAGGCCATGGCCGAGCGCCTGCAGGCGGCGGGCACCGACTTCGTGCTGGCGCCGCAGGTGCGCTTCGAAGGCCAGCCGGGCGAGCAGTGGACCATGTTCTTCTGCGACCCCTTCGGCAACCCGATCGAGGTCAAGGGCTTTCGCTCGCTGTCTGCCGTCTACGCCACCTGAGGTGCCGGGCGCAACCATGAAGCACCTTACTGCCGGTGTCCTGATGGCCTTAGTGTGCGTCGCGGCGTCTGCCCAGCAGCCGCGCCAGACATGCGAGCTAGATGGACGGCCAGTGCAGCTCACCGACCCGGCCAGCACCGCGGGCAAGAGCGGCGTGCTGCGCTGCAAGGACCCGGCCACCGGTCGGGTGCTGCGCGAATCCACCTACGACAGCGGCCAGGAGCTGGGCCTGGCCCGCACCTTCCATCTGGACGGCAAGCTGCGCCGCGCGGTGTTTCGCGCCGAGCCGGGTGGCGAGCGCGCCGTGGCCGAGTTCAGCGCGCGCGGCCAGCTCACCTTCCTGCGCTGTGCGGACAAGCCGCTGCTGGCGCCCGCGGTGGACGACAAGCGACTGTGCGGTTTCGAGAACTCGCCTTCGAGCGTCGAGCTGTTCGACGAGAACGGCGTGCTGCGCTCACGACTGGTCTACCTCAACGGCCGACGCCAGCGTGCCGAGAGCCTCTACGACAACGGCAAGGTCGCTTCGGTGGAGGAAACGAACGGCAAGCAGCGCATCGAGAGGCAGTTCTCGTCGGCCGGCACCAAGCGGCGCGAAACGGTGTCGTTGCTGCTCGAGCGTGGCCGCGCGGTGCACCAGCGCACGCTGGAGTATTCGGAGCGCGGATGGCTGGTGCGCGAACAGCGCTGGGACATCAACGGCGACACGGTGCGCGACGACACCTACTACACGCAAAACGGCCAGCCCAAGTACAAGCAGGCCTTCAGCGGCAGCGGCGCCGAGCGCGTGGTGGACATCATCGAATACTTCGAGAACGGCCAGCGCTCGGCCGAAGGACGCTTCTCGGCGCCCCTGCACGCGCCTTTGTTGCCCGTGGGCCTGCACCGGCGCTTCAATGACCGTGGCACTGTCGTCGCCGAATTGAACTACGACGCGAAGGGCCGGCTGGTGGACGAGCACCGATGGGACGACGCCGGCCAGCCGCTGGGCCGCGAGGAGCCCACCCCGGTGGAGACGGCAGTCAAGCCGCCCACCCAATAGCCTTGAAGCGCGGCGGCCATGACGACCGCCACACAGGCCTCCTCGGTCAGTCCAGCTTGACGCCGGTGGCCTTGATGATGGGCCCCCAGCGCTGGGACTCGGCGCGTGCCAGCGCAAAGAACTGCTCGGGCGTGCCGGGCATCGCTTCCATGCCGAAGTCGGCAAAGCGCTTTTGCACCGCGGGCGTGGTGAAGGACTTGTTCAGCTCCGAATTCAGGCGCTGCACCACGGGCCCCGGCAGGCCGGCCGGGCCGACGATGCCCTGGAAGGCGAAGACTTCGCTGTTGGGCACGCCCACCTCGGCCAGCGTCGGCACGTTGGGCAGCAGCTTGGAGCGCTGCGCCGAGCCGATGGCCAGCACGCGCACCTTGCCCGACTGCATGATCGACAGGCCCGAGGCCAGGTCCAGGAACATGCACGGCACCTGGCCACCCATCACGTCGGCCATGGCGGGCGCTGCGCCGCGATACGGGATGTGGGTGATGAAGGTGCCCGTGCGGTTCTTGAACATCTCCATCGCCAGGTGATGGGGCGAGCCGTTGCCCGGCGATGCGTAGTTGAGCTTGCCGGGGTTGGCCTTGGCATACGCCAGGAAGGCCTTGAAGTCCTTGGCGGGGGAATCGGGGTTCACCACCAGCGCGAGCGGGAACTTGCCGATGGCGCCGATATAGCTGAAGTCCTTGGACGGGTTGAACGGCAGCTTGGTGAACAGGTACTCGTTGAAGGCCAGCAGGGCGTTGTCGGCCGACATGATGGTGTAGCCGTCCGGCTTGGAACGGGCCACCAGGTCGGCGCCGATGTTGGTGGAAGCGCCGGGCTTGTTGTCGATGACCAGTTGCTGGCCCAGGCTGGTGCGCATGGCCTCGGCCAGGGAGCGCGCAATGACGTCGGTGCCGCCGCCGGCCGGATAAGGCACCACCCACTTGATGATCTGGTCAGGGTAGTTGCCCTGTGCGCGGGCCCAGGGCGCCGCCAGGGTGGCGCCGGTGGCGGCCATGCTGGCCAGAAGAGTTCTGCGATCCATCGAAAAGGTCTCCTTTGATTGTCGATTGGGGGCCGTCTGGCGGCAGCTTCACGCGGACAGCGATGGTATCGGCAGCGCCTGCAGCGCGTGCGCAATTGCTTCGCCGCAGCGTGACTCATCACCGACTTGCTCGAAAAGCAGCAAGGCCAGGCGCGACAGGAACAGCGATTCGCGCTCGGCGCCCGCTTCGGTGATGGCACGCGCGCATTCGGCGTAGATGCGGTCGCGGGCCTCGGGGGGCAGGCTGTTTCGGTTCATACGATTTCCTCCACGGTCGGGCTCAGGCAGGCGGCGCATTCGATGGCTTGCAGCAAGACACCCGGCTGCGGGTTGCGCCAGCGTGCGGCCACATGGCCGTCAGGGCGCAGCAGGTAGACGGCGCCTTCGAGCGCACCCAGCGCAGCAAGGGCGTCGTGCGTGGCGCCAGAGAGGTCCAGCTCGTGCAATTGCACCGGCAAGCCCCGCGCCGCGGCCTTCCGGACCTCGGCCGCACAGCCCGGCCGTGCCTGACCTGCATTGAAGACGAGCACGGTGAAGCACGGCCCGATCCGGTCGGTGAGGTGCCCCTGCTCGCCCAGCGACTGCTCGGCCATGGCATCGCCCGGCTGCGGCCCGACGCCAAGCTCGTCGCTGCTGCTCGACAAGGGCGACGGCGCATAGCTCACCGCCTGCGTCTGGCGAGGGTTGATCAGGTTGGCAATGCCGCGGTGCTCCAGCGACAGCGACAGCGCCGCTTCGCGCAGCAGGTCGAAGCCGCGCGAGGGCGGCGACATGAACTCGGTGCTGCGCATCGCGCTTTCGGCGTTGATGTGAAAGGCCGCGATGCGCTCGCTCGAATAGCTGTCCAGCAGTGCCGCACCGGACACGCCGCGCGCCACCAGCGCCAGCTTCCAGGCCAGGTTGTCGGCGTCGTCGAAGCCGGAATTGAGCCCGCGCACGCCGAAGATCGGCATGGCGTGCGCTGCGTTGCCGGCAAAGAGAATGCGCCCCGCGCTGCCGTGGCGATAGCTTTGCAGCGTCATCGCGCCGGCACGGTAGATCGAGGTCCACACCGGCTTCCACGGCAGGTGCCCTTCGCCGATGGCTTCCAGGTGCCGCGTGACGAATTCGCGCACATTCTCGGGCTGCAGCGCGGTTTCGCTGTCCTGGCCGGCGCGCAGCTGGTAGTCGATGCGCCAGATGTCGTCGGGCTGGCGGTGCATGAGCACGGTGGAGCCGGGATTCCACGGTGGGTCGAACCAGGCGCGGCGCTCGGTGGGGTGCTTGCTGTGCAGCTCGATGTCGATGATCACGTAGCGGCCTTCGTAGGCCGTCCCTTCCAGGTTCAGCCCCAGCGACTTGCGCACGAAGCTCTGGCCACCGTCGCAGGCCACCATCCAGCCGGCATGCAGGGCGTAGCTGCCCAGCGCATTGCGCACGTGCAGCGTCAGGCCGGCTTCGCCCTCGTCGTCGAAGCCGGTGAGCTCGGTGCCCCAGCGGATGTCGATGAGGCCCGGCGTGGCGGCATTGCGGCGCTGGATCTCATCGAGCAGGTATTGCTCGATGTAGTACTGCTCCAGGTTGATCATCGGCGGCAACTTCTGGCGCGCATCGTTGGGCATCTCGAAGCGAAACACCTCTTCGGTCTTGTAGAAGCTGGTGCCGCCGGTCCAGGGCAGCCCCTTGCCGAGGAAAGCCGGCAGCGCACCCAGGCGCTCGACGATCTCCAGACTGCGGCGCGATATGCAGGCGGCGCGGCTGCCCACGCAGACCGTGTCGTCGGCCTCCAGGATCACGCTGCGCATGCCATGGTTGGCCAGGCCCAGCGCCAGCGACATGCCCACCGGCCCGCCGCCCACGATGACCACCGGATGCCGGCCAGGCTCCAGTCCGCCCTCCAGCGGCGGCAGCCAGGGTGCAAAGCGGGTGTAGTCGAACGCGCCCACCGAAGGCGGAAGTGCATCGCCGTCGATCTGCGGCGCCAGCGGGCCGCCGGCGGCGTCGCCGGGCCGGGCGGATGGCGTGGGGGTGAGGACGCTGGTGTTCATGCGAAGGGATTGTCCGGATGCGCTTGTCGCTGCGTTGTCCTAACTTCGTACGAAGTAGAAACCCTTGACTGTTCGCATGCGGCGCTGGCGCCTCGCTCCCAATCCATCCGCCACTTTCCCATCTCCCCTCGTGCTCACGCTGCTCTCGGGCGTCGGCACGCAGGAGCTGGCGCGCAGCTACCTCGAGGCCATGCACCGCTTGCTGCCCGTCACCTTCTGCACCGTGTTTGCCGTGGGCGCCAGCGGACGCATCGAGACCGTGTCGGCCGCCAGCAGCTACGGCAGCACGGCCGAACGCACGGCCGAGCGCTACGTGGCCCAGCGCTTCGACCTGCTCGACCCCAACATGGTGTGGCTGGCCGCCCGCGCATTGCCCAAGCGTCCGCAGCTGTGGCTGGGCCACCAGCGCGCCGAGGAGGTGGCCGACCCCGCCTACCGCGCGGCCTGCTACGGCGACGTGGGCATCCGCGAGCGCGCTTCCGTTCTGCTATTGCTTCCCGGTGGCCAGCGCGCGGCGGTGAGCTTCTACCGCAGCCTGGCCCAGCCGGAGTTCGGCCGACCGGATTTCGACGTGATCGAGGCGCACGCCGAGCTGCTGGCCGCCGTCACCACGGCGCACGGCCGCAGCGCCACGGCCACGCAAGGCCCGGTGCAGGCCGACTTCGCCTCGCGCCTGCTGGGCCTGAGCCTGCGCGAGCGCGAAGTCATCAACCAGCTGCGGGCCGGCCGCACCGCCAAGGAAGCCGCGCGTGAACTGGGCATCGAGCTGAGCACGGTACGCACGCACCAGTACCGCGCCTTCCGGCGACTGGGCATTCGCACGCAGAAGGACCTGCTGCGCGCAGCGTAGCGGCCGGGCTTCAGCGACCCTTGGTGGCGGCGTCCAGGCGCTTTTGCATGGCGGCGGCGCGGGCGGCCGATGGCGGATGCGAGCTGAGCAGGGACGCGCCCTGCGGGCCACTCTGCGCCGCAAGCTTCTGGAAGCCCGTGACTAGGCCCTTGCGCTCCAGCTTGCGCTCGGTCAGCAGGTCGAAGGCGTAGTTGTCGGCGGCGCTTTCCTGCGACTGCGAGAACTGGGCATTGACGAACTTCTCGGCCAGCTCGCCGGCCTGCGACTGCGACAGCATGCCCACCGCGCCACCCGCGGCGCTGGCTGCCGTGCGCACCGCCGAGGCGCCGTAGGCCGCCTGCATCTGCGACTTGGAATGGCCCAGCGCCACGTGACCGATCTCGTGGCCGATCACGCCGCGCAACTCGTCGTCGTTCATCAGGTCCATCAGGCCGCTGTAGACACGGATGCAGCCGTTGGCCATGGCCCAGGCGTTGACCTCCTGGGTCATGTAAACCTTGTAGTCGGCCTTCTTGCCGCCGATGGTGTCGGGCATGGCGCGCACCACCTGGGCCAGCCGCGCCGCGTAGGCGCTGCCGGCCGGGGCCAGCTTGTTCCTCTGGTCCATCGCGGCGCATGACTGGTCGGACATGGCGAGGATGTCGCCATCGGACAAGGTCAGCGCCTTGGCCGCGGTGCCCCCCGCATTCATGAGGCCGCCGGTGTCGACCGCCTGCATCGTTTCGCAGCCGGCAAGTGCAAGCAGCGCCGCGCAGGCCGCGGCAACGGAAAAGTGACGCATGGAACTCCCTGTTTTGTCTGTGCAAATGAAAACGGGCAGCAACTGGGGCTGCCCGTGGCAATCATAGAAGGCGTCAGTTGCCGCAGTGGCAACGAGCGGGTTGGCTACGCGATCAGTTGTCCGGCGCTTGGGCGTCGGCGGCTGCAGCGCTCGCAGCTGCAGCCGCGGCCTCCTGCTGCTGCGCAGCCCGCGTGCGCCCGCCCGGCGCCACCACTTCCTGGTCGATGGCGCCAAACAGCGAGCGGCCATCCGGCCCCTTCATCTCGATGCGGATGGTGTCGCCGAACTTCATGAACTCGGTGCTGGGCTGGCCGTCCTGGATGGTCTCGATGCAGCGCTTCTCGGCAATGCAGCTGTAGCCCTTGGGCCATTCCATGTGGCCGTCCTTGCGCTCCACGCCCTTGTTGCTCACGGTGCCGCTGCCCACGATGCTGCCGACACGCACGTTGCGCGTCTTGGCGATGTGGGCGATCAGCTCGCCGAAGTGGAAGGTCATTTCGGGCCCCGCATCGCACATGCCGACCTTGCGGCCGTTCCAGGTGCTTTGCAGCGTCAGGTGCACGCGGCCGGCCTGCCAGGCCTCGCCGATTTCATCCAGCGTGACCGCCACCGGACTGAAGGCGGTGGCCGGCTTGCTCTGGAAAAAGCCGAATCCCTTGGCCAGCTCGGCCGGAATGAGGTTGCGCAGCGAGACGTCGTTGGCCAGCATCACCAGGCGGATGCCGTCCAGCGCCTGCTCGGGCGTGGCGCCCATCTTCACGTCGCCGGTGATGACGGTGATCTCGGCCTCGAAGTCGATGCCCATGGCCTCGCTGGGCACCACGATCGGATCGCACGGCCCCTGCAGGTCGTCGCTGCCACCCTGGTACATGAGCGGGTCGGTGTAGAAGCTTTGCGGCACCTCGGCATTGCGCGCCTTGCGAACCAGCTCCACATGGTTGATGTAGGCCGAGCCATCCGCCCACTGGTAGGCACGCGGCAACGGCGCCATGCATTGCTGCGGATCGAAGGGGAAGGCGTGGCGCGCGCGGCCCTGGTTGAGGGCGGCGTACAGGTCCTGCAACTGCGGGCTCAGGAAGCTCCAGTCGTCCAGCACCTGCTGCATGCGCGAGGCGATGCCGGTGGCGTAGTGGGCGAGCGAAAGGTCGCGCGAAACGACGAGCAACTGGCCGTCGCGCGAGCCGTCCTTGTAGGTGGCGAGTTTCATGATGCGGATGCAGCGCCGCGGCGAGCGGCACGACTAAACTGGAACGAACGCTCGGCAGTGTACCGAGCCGAACCTTCGGGCCGCCGGCGCTTCCAACCCAGGGCCGCCCACGCCCGTGCCCCATGAGCCTTTACAGCAACGACACCACACCTGATGCCTCCACCTGGCGCCAGATCGCGCTGGTGACGGTGCTGGTCGTGCTGGTGCACGCTGCGCTGCTGGTCTCCTTGCCCCAGTGGGGTGCCAGCGAGGCGCCGTTGCCGCTGGAGCAGCGCTTTGTCACCCGCACCATCGTGCTGGCCCCACCCACGCCTGCCGCCGCGCCGGCAGCACAACCCGCCGCGCCCAAGCCCAAGGACGCCCAGCCCCGCCCGGCTGCGCCAAGGCGCACGACGAACCCCACGCCGAACGAAGAAGCACCGGCGCCAGACCCGGTTCTGGCTGCACAGGACCTGGCCGCGCAGATGTCGCGCATCGACCTCACGCCGCCGCCTGCCGAACCGGGCTCGGGCGAAAGCGCCCCGGTGAACCAGGCCGGCGAAGTCGGCGGCACGGACAGTGCGCCAGGGGGCGAGGGCAAGGGCGATGCTGGCAGCGGCGGCCTCGCCGCGCCGGGCGCAGGCCGGTCGATGCAAGTCCATGCCTCGGTGCGCCTGAACTTCGAGATGACCGGGCAGCGCGGCGTGCAGCCCTGGAAGGGCGTGTTCGGCGAACTGGTGTGGCTGCAGGACGGCGGCGAATACAACGCGCGACTGGCCCTGAAGATGCTGTTCAAGACCATCCGCAGCCAGACCAGCGTGGGGCGCATCGACGCCAGCGGCGTCGCGCCCACGCGCTTTTCCGAGACACGGCGCACCGAGGTCGCATCGCACCTGGTGCGCGAGGAAGGCAAGGTGGTCTTCAGCAACAACGCGCCCAGCGTGCCGCTGCTGCCGGGCGCGCAAGATCGCCTGAGCGTGGTGATGCAACTGGGCGCCTTGCTGGCGAGCGATCCGGCCCGATATCCCGAAGGCAGCCGCATCAACATCCAGACCGTGGGGCCAAAGGAAGCCGGCGTATGGACCTTCATCGTCGAAGGCACCGAGCGCATCACCGTGCCTTCGGGCGAATACGAGGTGCGGCGCTTGAGCCGCGCGCCGCGCGACGAGCATGACTACAAGCTCGAACTCTGGCTGGCACCCGAGCTGGGCTGGCTGCCCGCACGCATGCGCCAGACCGAGCTGAACGGCGACGTCATCGACCTGTCGCTGCGCAGCGTTGAAGCACCATGACGCCGCGCTGACGTCTTGCTTGCACAAAGCATGAAAAAAGCACGGCAGGCGCAACGGACCACGCCGGCGAGGTCACATTTCCTACAAAAAGTGCGTCACTCTTGAAACTGGCGTACCGATTGCTATCTAACGATCATGACTGCACAGGACTTCCGGACATTCAACACCATGCAAATGCTCTATGACTCCGAATCCTTCGTCGTCGTGCACCTGCAGGCGAACGAAGGAGAAACGGCGCTGGCGCCCGATCTGCCGGTTCTGGCCCGCCATGGTTTCGAGATCGTCGACAAGCGCTCCGGCAAGGAGGTGTACCTCGACGGTTCCTGGGCCGAGCTGTTCCAGAAACAGATTGCTGCCTGGCAGCTGAACACGCCCACCGAACAAGAAGTGGAAACCACCCTGGAAGGCTACGCCGAACTGGCGCAAAACCCCGTGCTCATGCACTGACCTTCCATTCAACGAAAGTAAGTGGCCGCTCATTTAGCGGCCTTTCTTTTTTGCACGGGTGCAAAGCCGGATTTCGCCCCGACAGGCGCATAGTACGGAAATGCCCGCCCACGCGCCCTCTTCTCACCCGGCTTCGTGTCCTTGCTGGAACAGCCTGGCTGTAGCCGCCCTGGTCGGCCTGTTTCTGCCCGCATGCACCGCCGTTGCGCCGACCGCACCAGAAGCGCCCCCGCCCATCGCAGATCGAGTGCAGGCCTTGCTGCCCACCAATTTCCTGCTGATCGGCGAACAGCACGACGCGCCGGACCACCAGCGGATCGAGCGTGAAGTGCTGGAGGCCCTGGCCGCCAGGGGCCAGTTGGCCGGCCTGGCGCTCGAAATGGCCGAGCAGGGGCAGGACACGCGGGGCCTCGCGCCCCAGGCCAGCGAGGCCCAGGTGCGAACCGCCCTGCGCTGGAACGACGCCGGCTGGCCCTGGAAGGCCTACGGCCCGGTGGTGATGACCGCCGTGCAAGCAGGCGTACCCGTGCTGGGCGCCAACCTGCCGCGCGCTCGCATGAAGGACGCCATGGGCGATGTCTCGCTCGACGCCCAGCTCAACCCCCAGGCGCTGGCCGCCCAGCAGGACGCGGTACGCGCCGGCCATTGCGACGCCTTGCCCGAATCGCAGATCGGCCCGATGACGCGCATCCAGATCGCGCGCGACCGGGCCATGGCCCAGACGCTGATCCAGGCCAAGTCGCCGGGCAAGACCGTGGTGCTGGTGAGCGGCTCGGGCCACAGCCCCCGCGTGGTGGGCGTGCCGCAGCACCTGCCCACCGACATGGAGGTGCGCGTGGTGCGGCTGGTGGCCGGCGAGGCCGGCGCGGACGACAACGGCCCCGCAGTGTACGACGCGGTGTGGCGCACGCCCGCATTGCCGCCGCGCGACTACTGCGCCGAGTTCAAGGCAAACCGGCCCGCGCCCGCCGCCAAGTAGCGCCAAATAAAAAGGGCCGCTGTTGCGGCCCTTTGTTCTGGCGCGATCGATCAGGCGTGCCGCTTGATCGCGTCCGCCAGCGTGTTCACCAGCGTGTCGATGTGCGACTTCTCCACGATGTAGGGCGGCGCGATCACCAGTACGTCGCCGGCCGGGCGCACCAGCGCGCCCTTGTGGAAGCAGTCCAGGAAGATGTCGTAGGCGCGCTTGCCCGGCAGGCCGGCAACGGGCGCCAGTTCCACCGCCGCGGCCAACCCAAGGCTGCGGATGCCGATGACGTTGGGCAGGCCCTTGAAGGTGCTGTGGAAGGCATCGCCCAGCACCTTGCCCATTTCGCCGGCGCGCTGGAACAGGCCCTCGGCCTTGAACAGGTCGAGCGTGGCAATGGCCGCGGCGCAGGCCACCGGGTGGCCCGAGTAGGTGTAGCCGTGGAAGAATTCCACCACGTGCTCGGGCGCGTTGGTGTTCATCATTGCGTCATAGAGCTTGTCGCGCACGATCACGCCGCCCAGCGGAATGACGCCGTTGGTCACGCACTTGGCGAAGTTGAGCATGTCGGGCACCACGCCGAAGTAGTCCGACGCGAAGTTGGTGCCCATGCGGCCGAAGCCGGTGATGACCTCGTCGAAGATCAGCAGGATGCCGTGCTTGTCGCAGATCTCGCGCAGCTTGGTGAGATAGTCCTTGGGCGGGACGTACCAGCCGGCCGAGCCGGCGATCGGCTCCACGATGATGGCCGCCACGTTGCTCGGGTCGTGCAGCGGCAGGATGCGCTGCTCCAGGTCGGCCAGGGCGTCTTCCTTCCACACCGGCTCCTCGTTGTGGATGTAGGCATGGTTGACCGGGTCGTGGATGAAGCGCATGTGGTCCACCTTGGGCAGCATGGCGCCGCCGAAGACCTTGCGGTTGCCCGGAATGCCGCCCACCGACATGCCGCCGAAGCCCACGCCGTGGTAGCCCTTCTCGCGGCCGATGAAGGTGGTGCGGTGGCCCTCGCCACGCGCGCGGTGGTAGGCCAGCGCCACCTTCATCGAGGTGTCGGCCGCCTCGCTGCCCGAGTTGCAGAACAGCACCTTGTTCAAGTCGCCCGGGGCCATGGCGGCGATCATCTCGGCCGCCTTGAAGGCCTTGTCGTTGCTCACCTGGAAGGCAGTGGCGTAGTCCAGCGTGTCCAGCTGCGTCTTGATGGCCTCGTTGATCGGCTTGCGGTTGTGGCCCGCACCCACGCACCACAGCGACGAGATGCCGTCGACCACCTTCTTGCCGTCGTGCGTGGTGAACTCCATGCCGTCGGCCGCCACGAAGACCCGCGGGTCTTTCTTGAAGGCGCGGTTGGGGGTAAAGGGCAACCACTGGTTGTCCATGCGCAAATCGTTGTAGGCCATCGAAATCACTCCTGGTGCTGGATGCTTGGCATGCCCGGAGATGGGCAAGACAGACCATTTTGGCACCCTCTTGCACAATGTGCCGTCATGCAAGACGACGACCTTCGCGCCGCGACCTGGAGCCCGAACCCGCGCAAACCGGCCGTGGCATTGCCACCCCTGGCCTGCGATGCGCACGTGCACGTGTTCGGGCCGCTGGCGCGCTTTCCCTTCGATGCAGCCTCGGCCATCCGCCCCGGCGACGCGCCCAAGGAGGCGCTGTTCGCCCTGCACCGCCACCTGGGCATCGGGCGCTGCGTGATCGTGCAGTCGCTGGTGCATGGCTTCGACAACCGGGTGGTGGAGGACGCCATTGCCGCCGGCGGCGGGCGCTACCTGGGCGTGGCGCTGGCGCCCACCGACGTGCCCGACGCCGAACTGGCCCGGCTGGCGTCGGCGGGCTTTCGCGCCGTTCGCTTCAACTTCATGACGCCGCGCGAAGTGACCACGCAGGCCGAGGCCGTGCGCGCCTTCAGCCGACGCCTGCTCGCGCTGGACATGCACCTGCAACTGCAGATCGAGGGGCCGCTGATCCACTCGCTGGGCGAACTGATCGACGGCTGCCCCGTGCCGGTCGTGATCGACCACATGGGCCGGGTGGATGCATCGCTCGGGCCGGCGCACGCCGACTTTGCCGCATTGCGCGAGCACCTTCGCGCCCGGCCCGGCCGCACCTGGGTCAAGCTCAGCGGCATCGACCGGATTTCAAGACGCGGCGACTATGCCGACGGGACCGCGCTGGCTCACCTGCTGGCAGAGGAATTTCCGGCCCAGTGCCTGTGGGGCACCGACTGGCCGCACCCCAACCACGCGCATGTGCCCGACGATGGCGCGCTGGTCGATGCGCTAGCACGGATTGCGCCGCAGGCCGACGTGCGCGAGCAGATCCTGGTGCGCAACCCGGCGGCTTTGTACCGCTTCGAGCCAGGCTGATCGGGGCCTGCGACAATTGCGGGCTCTATGAATCCCGCGTACATCCTCACCCTTTCCTGCCCCGATCGCACCGGCATCGTGCATGCCGTTTCCGGCTTCCTGCTCGAGCGCGGCGGCAACATCGAAGAAGCGGCGCAGTACAACGACCACGGCACGGGCCTGTTCTTCATGCGCGTGCGCTTTGCGTGCGGCAGCCGCGACGAGGCCACGCTCCAGTCCGACCTGGAAGGATTCGCCAAGGATTTCGGCATGAACTGGCAGCTGCACGCCGCCCAGCAGCCGATGAAGACGGTCATCATGGTCAGCAAGGAAGGCCACTGCCTGAACGACCTGCTGTTCCGGTGGAAGAGCGGCCTGCTGGCCATCGACATCCGCGCCATCGTCTCGAACCACCGCGAGTTCTATCAACTGGCCGCTAGCTACAACGTGCCCTTCCACCACATCCCGGTTGCGGCGGCCACCAAGGCACAGGCCGAGGCCAAGCAGTTCGAGATCATCCAGGAGGAAGGTGCCGAGCTGGTGGTGCTGGCGCGCTACATGCAGGTGCTGAGCAACGACCTGTGCGCCAAGCTGCAAGGCCGCGCCATCAACATCCACCACTCCTTCCTGCCCAGCTTCAAGGGCGCCAAGCCCTACTACCAGGCCCACGACCGCGGCGTGAAGCTGATCGGCGCCACCGCCCACTACGTGACGGCCGACCTGGACGAAGGCCCCATCATCGAGCAGGACGTGGCCCGCGCCGACCACACCGACACGGTGGAAGACCTCACCGCACGCGGGCGCGACACTGAGAGCCAGGTGCTGGCTCGCGCCGTGAAGTGGCACAGCGAGCACCGCGTTCTGCTCAACGGGCATCGCACCGTGGTGTTCCGCTAGTCGGGCGCGCAGCAATGAAAGGCTTGCGCGGCCTGGCCTGGCTGCTTGTCTTCCAGTCCATCGGCGAGGTCCTCTCGCGCTTCTTTTCCCTGCCCTTGCCCGGCCCGGTGCTGGGCCTGGTGCTGATGCTCGCCGGCCTGCGGCTCGAAGTCATCCGCGAGCCGGTGGGCGAATGCGCCAACTTCCTGCTGACGCACCTGTCGCTGCTGTTCATTCCGGTGGGCGTGGGCGTCATGACGCACCTGGCACTGCTGGCGCAGTACGGTGGGCGCATGCTGCTGGTGATCGCGCTGTCGACCTGGATCGGCCTGGGGGTGAGCGCTGCCGTCATGTGGTGGCCGCGTCCCGCTGCAGCAAAGAAGAAGGACTGAGGCGATGCCCCGCTTTGTCGAACTCTGGATCTACCTCTCCGCCTCGCCGCTGTTCGGCCTGACGGCCACGCTGGTGGTGTACCTGCTGGCGCAGGCGGCGTCGGCGCGGCTGGGCGGTGCGCCCTGGGCCAATCCGGTGCTGTGGTCAGTGCTGGTGCTGGCCAGCGGGCTGCTGGCCACGGGCGTGGACTACCCCAGCTATTTCGCCGGTGCGCAGTTCATCCACTTCCTGCTCGGCCCCGCGGTGGTGGCACTGGCCTGGCCGTTGTGGCTGCGCCGGCTCGAATTGCGCGAGCGCTTCGGCCGCATCCTGCTGGCGGGCCTTCTGGGCGGGGCCGCGGCCTGCGTGTCGGCGATGCTGCTGGGCTGGGCGGTGGGGCTGCCGCACGACGTGGTGCTGTCGCTGGCGCCAAAGTCGGTGACTGCGCCGGTGGCCATGGGCATCTCGGAAAAGATCGGCGGAATTCCGGCGCTGTCGGCGGTGTTCACAGTGCTCACCGGAATGATAGGTGCGCTCACCGGCAAGTACCTGTTCGACGTCATGCGCGTGGCCACCGACCCCGAAGGCTATGCGGCACGCGGCTTTGCGCTGGGCACCGCCTCGCACGGCATCGGCGCCGCGCGCGCCCTGCAGGTGGACGCGCAGGCCGGCGCCTATGCCGGCCTGGCGCTGGGGCTGCAGGTGCTGCTGGCTGCGCTGCTCATGCCGCTGGCCTTCAGGCTGCTGGCCCTCTAGCTTCTTCCTTCTCAGTAGTTGGCCATCGGGCAGACCCGACCCCGGCGCATGAAGCGGGGGACGTGGACGACGGATGGCGCGTGGTTGTAGGATGAACTTGGGCGCTGCTGACGAGGTCGGCTTCCCCTT
>JAFEEG010000010.1:480182-552665 GCA_018241225.1 Pseudomonadota bacterium | reverse complement strand
CCGCCCGATGGCCAACTACTGAGGTCGGCACGACATGACCGACGAACTCGTTGCCGCCGTTTCGAACGACTTCCTGGACTACCAGTACCAGGTGCTGGGCATCCGCGAGTTCATGCAGTCATCGGACGTGACGGAGATCTGCATCAACCGGCCGGGCGAGATCTGGCTGGAAAGCCGCACTGGCTGGCAGCGCGTGGAAGTGCCCGCCCTCAACTGCGATAGCAATAAGTAGAGCGGAGCCCATGGGCGCACCGCGTCGATAGGCGACAAGAAAGAGGGGAGCAAATTGATCAAGACACCACACGTCATCGCCTGGATTGCCCTGGCCACAACACTGGCAGCCGGCGCACAGGAACTCAGATACCGAAGCAACGACCCATTCGTGTTTTGCCGCTATGGCTACAAGGAGAACGTTTTGGAGGCGTGCTGGGTTCCGGCCCCTCCCTATACCGGCGCCTTTACGCTTACTGGGGTATGCGACCCACCGAATGAGGATGGCCGCCCCTGGAACAACGAAGACCACGACGCACAGAATCAGTACTTGGCCATCTGCCCACAAGCAGTCACCAGCGGCGAATGGAAGGGCCCAGGCGACGGCACCGAGACGCCCTTCAAGCACTGACGGCGGCCAAGACATGAACAAGTCCAGATGGGCCGGCGTCGCGCTGGCCCTGTTTGCCGCGCTCGCTGCAAGCGCCTACCTGTCGGGCTGGCTCGCCCTCCTCCTGCTCAAGCTCGACACCGGCGCCCTGCAGTGGAACACCTACGCGGACTACCTGCGCGCGCTCGACATGCCCGCCTACCGGCCCTACGCGACACAGATCCATTGGGCAGGCTACATTGGCGTGGGTGTGCCGCTACTGCTATGGCTCGGACTGGTGGCGCTGCTGCTCATGCGCAACCCAAAGCCTTCGCTGCATGGCGACGCACGTTTTGCTTCCAGCCAGGACTTGCGGCGCAAGGGCTTCTTCACGCAAGCGAACGACGGCATCCTGGTCGGCAAGCTCGGCGGACGGCTGCTGCGTCTGGCGGGCCAGCAGTTCGTGATCCTTGCCGCCCCCACGCGTTCAGGCAAGGGCGTGGGCGTGGTGATTCCGAACCTGCTCGACTATCGGGAATCGGTGGTGGTGCTCGACATCAAGCAGGAAAACTTTGCACTCACCAGCGGCTGGCGCGCCAGCCAGGGCCAGGAGATCTACCTGTTCAACCCCTTCGCCGAAGACCGGCGCACGCACCGTTGGAACCCGTTGAGCTACGTCTCGAGCGATCCGGCCTTTCGGGTGTCCGACCTGATGAGCATCGCCGCCATGCTCTACCCCGAAGGCGCCGACGACCAGAAGTTCTGGGTGAGCCAGGCACGCAACGCGTTCATGGCCTTCGCCCTGTACCTGTTCGACCGCTACGATCAGGACGCACAACAGTCCACGCCCCCACCCTACCGTGTGGCACCAACGCTGGGCAACGTGTACCGTCTCTCGACCGACACCGACGCAGCAGACCTGCGCGCGCACTACGAGCAATTGGCAAGCGCCTCGTTTCTTGGCGAGAGCGCGCGCAGCGCCTTCGCGAACCTGTTGTCGCAGGCCAGCGAAACCTTCGCTTCCATCCTGGGAAGCTTCAAGGAGCCGCTCAACGCATGGATCAACCCCGTGCTCGACGCGGCCACCAGCGCCGATGACTTCCTGCTCACCGACGTGCGCAAGAAAAAGATGACCATCTACATCGGCATCCAGCCGAACAAGCTGGCCGAGAGTCGATTGATCATCAACCTGTTCTTCAGCCAGTTGATCAACGTCAACACCAGGGAGCTGCCGCAAAACAACCCGCAGCTCAAGCACCAGTGCCTGCTGCTGATGGACGAGTTCACCAGCATCGGCCGCGTGGACATCATCGCCAATGCCGTGAGCTACATGGCCGGCTACAACCTCCGGCTGCTGCCGATCATCCAGAGCATGGCCCAGCTGGATGGCACCTACGGCAAGGAGGCGGCGCGCACGCTGATTACCAACCACGCGCTGCAGATCATCTACGCACCACGCGAACAGCAAGATGCCAACGACTATTCGGAGATGCTGGGCTACACCACGGTGCGCCGGGAGAACGTGACGCGCGGGCGGGAGATGTCGCGCAGCGAATCGCATGAGCGGCGCGCGCTGATGCTGCCGCAGGAATTGAAGGCAATGGGGCCGGGCAAGGAGGTCTTCCTCTGCGAAGGGCTGAGCCATCCGGTCATGTGCGACAAGATCCGCTACTTCGAGGACGGATACTTCAAAGACCGACTGAAGCCTGCGGCAGCAGTGCCAGCGCTCGAACTTCGATCGTCGAAGTAGGCAAACATGGCCGCGCAGAAAAAAAGAAGGCCACCGAAGTGGTGGCCGTCATTCATGAAGATTCTGGAGGCGCGAACCAGAGTCGAACTGGTCTAACCGGATTTGCAATCCGGGGCATAACCGCTTTGCTATCGCGCCGGTTGATGTGGCGTCTGACAAAAAAGGGAAGCACTGCTTCCCTTTTTCTACCGTGCTGCACACAAAAACTGGAGCGGGAAACGAGACTCGAACTCGCGACCTCAACCTTGGCAAGGTTGCGCTCTACCAACTGAGCTATTCCCGCGTAAGCCTTAGAGTATAGCGCAGTTTTTCGCCCCTTCTCAAGCCGGCGCGAAAAACTTCGCCTTGTCGTCCAAGCCTCAGTGCTTGACCGACCCTTCGCTCGCCTGCGCCCGCTGCTTGGCGATCTCAGCCAGCGCTGCCTGCGATGCAGCAACCTCTTCATCCGACAGCGGCGTGGGCTGGCGCTCCAGCGCCACTTCGAGCACCTTGTCGATCCACTTGACCGGGACGATCTCGAGGCCGTTCTTCACGTTCTCCGGAATCTCCTGGAGGTCCTTGGCGTTCTCTTCGGGAATCAGCACCGTCTTGATGCCGCCACGCAGGGCTGCCAGCAGCTTTTCCTTCAGGCCACCGATGGCAGTCACCTCGCCGCGCAGCGTGATCTCGCCGGTCATGGCGACGTCGCTGCGCACCGGGATACCGGTCAGCGCCGACACGAAGGCCGTCGTCATGGCCGCACCCGCGCTCGGGCCGTCCTTGGGCGTGGCGCCGTCGGGCACGTGGATGTGGATGTCGCGCTTCTCGAACATCTCGTCCTTGATGCCCAGCACATGCGCGCGGCTGCGCACCACGGTGCGAGCGGCTTCCACCGATTCCTTCATCACGTCGCCCAGCGATCCGGTGCGCGAGATGATGCCCTTGCCGGGCATGGTCACTGCCTCGATGGTGAGCAGGTCGCCGCCCACCTCGGTCCAGGCCAGGCCCACGACCTGGCCGACCTGGTTCTGCTGCTCGGCACGGCCGAAGGTGAACTTGCGAACACCCAGGAAGTCGTTGAGGTTCTCGCCATCGACGGTGACCAGCGGCTGCAGCTTCTTGAGCTGGATGCCCTTGACCACCTTGCGGCAGATCTTGGAAAGCTCGCGCTCGAGCGAACGCACGCCGGCCTCGCGGGTGTAGTAGCGCACGATGTCGCGCACCGCTTCTTCCGTCACGACCAGCTCGCCGTCCTTCACGCCGTTGTTCTTCAGCTGCTTGGGCAGCAGGTACTTCAGCGCGATGTGCGTCTTTTCGTCTTCGGTGTAGCCCGACAGGCGGATGACTTCCATGCGGTCCAGCAGGGCCGGCGGAATGTTCATCGAATTCGACGTGGCCACGAACATCACGTCGCTCAGGTCGAAGTCGACCTCGACGTAGTGGTCGCCGAAGGTGTGGTTCTGCTCGGGGTCGAGCACTTCCAGCAGCGCGCTCGACGGATCGCCGCGGAAGTCGGTGCCCAGCTTGTCGATTTCGTCCAACAGGAACAGCGGATTGCGCGTGCCCACCTTGTTCAGGCTCTGCAGCACCTTGCCCGGCAGCGCGCCGATGTAGGTGCGGCGGTGCCCGCGGATCTCGGCCTCGTCACGCATGCCGCCCAGCGCCATGCGCACGTACTTGCGGCCCGTGGCCTTGGCCACCGACTGCCCCAGCGAGGTCTTGCCCACGCCCGGAGGGCCGACCAGGCACAGGATCGGCGCCTTGACCTTGTCCACGCGCTGCTGCACGGCGAGGTACTCAAGGATGCGGTCCTTGACCTTGTCCAGCCCGTAGTGGTCTTCGTTGAGCACCTCTTCGGCATGACCCAGGTCGTGCTTGATCTTGGTCTTCTTGCTCCAGGGCAGGCCGACCAGCACGTCGATGTAGTTGCGCACCACGGTGGCCTCGGCCGACATGGGCGACATCAGCTTGAGCTTCTTGAGCTCGGCCTCGGCCTTCTTCAAGGCTTCCTTGGGCATCTTGGCGAGCTTGATCTTCTTCTCGATCTCCTCGATGTCCGCGCCGTCTTCGCCCTCGCCCAGTTCCTTCTGGATGGCCTTGACCTGCTCGTTCAGGTAGAAGTCGCGCTGGTTCTTTTCCATCTGCCGCTTCACGCGGCCGCGGATCTTCTTGTCGACGTTGAGGATGTCGACTTCGCGCTCGAGCTGGGCAAACAGGTTCTCCAGGCGCTCCTTGACCTCGTCCAGGTCGAGCACGGCCTGCTTGTTCTCGAGCTTGAGCGGCAGGTGCGCCGCAATGGTGTCGGCCAGGCGGCCGGCATCGTCGATGCTGGAGATGGAGGTGAGGATCTCGGGCGGGATCTTCTTGTTGAGCTTGACGTACTGGTCGAACTGCTGCATCACCGCGCGTCGCAGGGCCTCGACCTCGGTGCCCTTCTGGGCCGCGCCGTCGGCGGCCTCCGAAGGCGTCACGGTGGCGGTGAAATGGCTCTCGTGGTCGTGGATCTTGTCGACCTTGGCGCGCTGCTGGCCTTCGACCAGCACCTTCACGGTGCCGTCGGGCAGTTTCAGCATCTGCAGGATGGTCGAGACGCAGCCCACGTCGAACATGTCGTCCACCGAGGGCTCGTCCTTGGCAGCGGCTTTTTGCGCCACCAGCATGATGCGGCGCTCGGCTTCCATGGCGAGTTCAAGCGCCTTGATGCTCTTGGGCCGCCCCACGAACAGCGGGATGACCATGTGAGGGAACACGACCACGTCGCGCAGCGGCAGAAGCGGCAGGTCGACAGGATCGGAGGGCAAAGGGGTATGGCCGGACATGGTGAACCTTTTCAAAAGGGTTGTCTGACAAAGATGGTCGGATACCCGCGCTTTTCAAGTGCGCGCGGCAAGCCCATCGGAAAACGCGCCCGGAGGGGCGCGTGGCCAGAAGCGTGAGTCAGGTCGGGCACTAGGCCTTCTTGGCCGCCTCGCGGTACACGAGCAGCGGCGCCTTGTTCTCGTCGATCGTCGATTCGTCGACGACCACCTTTTCGACATTGTTCATGTTCGGCAACTCGAACATGGTGTCGATCAGCGACTGTTCCAGGATCGAGCGCAGGCCTCGGGCCCCGGTCTTGCGGGCCAGCGCCTTGCGGGCGATGGCTTTGAGTGCGGCCGGCCGGATTTCAAGATCCACGCCCTCCATCTGCAGCAGCTTGACGAACTGCTTGACGACGGCGTTCTTGGGCTCGGTGAGGATCTGCACCAGCGCGTCTTCGCTCAGCTCGGCCAGCGAAGCCACCACGGGCATGCGACCCACCAGTTCGGGGATCAGGCCGAACTTGATCAGGTCTTCGGGTTCGACCTCGCGGAACACCTCGGTCAGGCTGCGCTGCTTCTTGCTGCGCACTGCGGCGCCGAAGCCGATGCCCGATGCTTCGGTGCGGTTCTCGATGACCTTTTCCAGGCCGGCAAAGGCGCCGCCACAGATGAACAGGATGTTGGTCGTGTCGATCTGCAGGAAATCCTGGTTCGGATGCTTGCGCCCACCCTGCGGCGGCACGCTGGCCATGGTGCCTTCGATGAGCTTGAGCAGCGCCTGCTGCACGCCCTCGCCCGACACGTCGCGGGTGATGCTGGGGTTGTCCGACTTGCGGCTGATCTTGTCGATTTCGTCGATGTAGACGATGCCGCGCTGGGCGCGCTCGACTTCGTAGTTGCAGCTTTGCAGCAGCTTCTGGATGATGTTCTCGACGTCCTCGCCCACATAGCCGGCTTCGGTCAGCGTGGTGGCGTCGGCCATGACGAATGGCACGTCCAATTGGCGGGCCAGCGTCTGGGCCAGCAGCGTCTTGCCCGAGCCCGTGGGGCCGATCAGCAGGATGTTGCTCTTGCTGAGCTCGACGTCGTCGCCCTTGGCCTTGTCCTTGTGCTTGAGGCGCTTGTAGTGGTTGTACACCGCCACCGACAGCATGCGCTTGGCCGCTTCCTGGCCAATGACGTAGTTGTCGAGGTTGAGCTTGATCTCCGAAGGCGTGGGCAGGTCGCTCTTGGCTTCCTTGCCTTCTTCGCCGGTGGGCAGCTCGTCACGGATGATTTCGTTGCACAGGTCGATGCATTCGTCGCAGATGAAGACCGACGGCCCGGCGATGAGCTTCTTCACCTCATGCTGGCTTTTGCCGCAGAAGGAGCAGTAAAGCGTTTTCTCGCTGGAAGAGCCTTTTTTGTCGGCCATGGACGGATGCCTCGTAACGGTTTGAACTCAATGATAGCGAAACAAAAACGGCGTTCTCCGTGTGGAAAACGCCGCCTTTGCCCTGGCGCCGCCTGGCGGGTCCGGATGGACCCTTTTCATCGCCGGGCCGCCCCAGGATGAAAAGCCCCCCTTGGGGGGCGGAGGCTGTATTTTCAGCCGCGCTTGGAGATGACCTGGTCGACCAGGCCGTACTCCTTGGCTTCCTCGGCGTTGAGGAAGTAGTCGCGCTCGGTGTCGCGCGCGATCTTCTCGAGCGGCTGGCCGGTGCGTTCAGCCAGGATGCGGTTCATCTGCTCGCGCGTCTTGAGGATATCGCGGGCATGGATCTCGATGTCCGTGGCCTGGCCGCGGGCGCCGCCCAGCACCTGGTGGATCATGATCTTGGAGTTGGGCAGCGAGAAGCGCTTGCCCTTCTCGCCGGCCGCCAGCAGGAAGGCGCCCATGCTGGCCGCAAAGCCGATGCACAGGGTGGACACGTCCGGCTTGATGAACTGCATGGTGTCGTAGATGGCCATGCCGGCGCTCACGCTGCCGCCCGGGGAGTTGATGTAGAACGAAATGTCCTTGTCCGGGTTTTCGCTCTCCAGGAAGAGCAACTGGGCCACCACCAGGTTGGCGGTCTGGTCGTTGACCTCGCCCACCAGGAAGATCACGCGCTCCTTGAGAAGACGCGAGTAAATGTCGTAGGACCGCTCGCCGCGGCCCGACTGCTCGATGACCATCGGGACCATGCCCAGGGCCTTGGTGTCTAGTGCGCTCATGTGATTGCTCCGAAAGAGGTTCGTACTTTACTCAAACAAAATGGGGCCCGTGCGCCAAGACACAAGCCCCATTGTCTGAATGAGGGAAGCCCCCGGGGAATCAGCCTTGCTGCTGCGCCATCAGTTCGTCGAACGAAACGGCCTTTTCGGTGACCTTGGCCTTGGACAGCACGAAGTCGGTCACGTTGTTCTCGATGACCACGGCCTCGACTTCACCCAGGCGGTTGGCGTCGCTGAAGTACCAGCGCACCACGTCGGCGGGCTTCTCGTAGCTGGCGGCCAGCTCGTCCACGTGGGCCTTGATCTGCTCGGGCTTGGCCTGCAGTTCGTTGGCACGCACGAGTTCGGCCACCACCAGGCCCAGGCGCACGCGGCGCTCGGCTTGCGGGCGGAACACCTCGTCGGGGATCGGGGCCTTGTCGGCGTCCTTGATGCCACGCTGCTTGAGCTCGGCGCGGGCGCCTTCAACCATGCGGTCGATCTCGCCTTGCACGCTGGCGTTGGGCAGGTCGAGCTCGGCATTGGCCACCAGGGCGTCCATGACGGCGTTCTTGTTGCGCGCCAGCAGGCGGAACTTGACTTCGCGCTCCAGGTTCTTCTTGATGTCGGCGCGCAGGCCTTCGACCGTGGCGTCGGCAATGCCCAGCGACTTGGCCAGCGCCTCGTTCACTTCAGGCAGGTTGCCCGCTTCGAGCTTCTTCACGGTGACCATGAAGTCGGCTTGCTTGCCGGCCACGTCCTTGCCGTGGTAGTCGGCCGGGAACGACAGCGGGAAGGTGCGGCTGTCGCCGGTCTTCAGGCCGCGCACGGCGTCTTCGAATTCCTTGAGCATCTGGCCTTCGCCCACGATGAACTGGAAGTCGTCGGCCTTGCCGCCCGGGAAGGGCTCGCCGTCGATCTTGCCTTCGAAGTCGACGGTGACGCGGTCGCCGTCTTGCGCCTGGGCGTCAGCGGGGCGCTGCGCGAAGGTGCGGCGCTGCTTGCGCAGGATGTCGATGGTCTTGTCGATGGCTTCGTCGGTCACGTCGGCGCTGAGCTTCTCGACGGTGGCACCCGACAGGTCGTTGATCTTGACTTCGGGGAACACCTCGAACACCGCGTCGAAAGACACCTCGCCTTCGGCGGCGCCTTCCTTCTCGGTGATGCGGGGCTGGCCAGCCACACGCAGCTTGGCTTCGTTGGCGGCTTGCGAGAAGGCCTGGCCGACCTTGTCGTTCATGACCTCGTAGTGCACCGAGTAGCCGTAGCGCTGGGCCACGACATTCATCGGCACCTTGCCGGGACGGAAACCGTCCATCTTCACGGTGCGGGCCAGCTTCTTCAGGCGCGAGTCCACTTCGGTCTTGATGACGTCGACGGGCAGCGTCAGCGTGATCTTGCGTTCCAGCTTCTCGAGGGTTTCAACGTTCACGGTCATTTGGCTTTTCCTTGTAAGGGGTCTTCTGTACTGGTGCGCGGGGCCGGACTCGAACCGGCACGCTCTTGCGAGCGTCAGGACCTAAACCTGGTGCGTCTACCAATTTCGCCACCCGCGCTTCGCCTGCGTAACCGCAAGTACAGAAATTCTTCAGGTGCGAGCGCCTTCCAAAAGAAAAGAAAAGCCGCCCGCGAAATTGGCAACCGCGTATTTTAATCGGCTTTGAGGGCGATTCTTTTGGGGCCCGAAACGAGTTTTCAGGATGCCGGTGTTTCGCGCTTCACCCGGAACCATGCGGCGTACATGGCCGGCAGTGCCAGCAGCGTGAGCACCGTGGCCACGATCAGGCCGCCCATGATGGACACGGCCATCGGCCCCCAGAAGCCGCTGCGCGACAGCGGCACCATGGCCAGAACGGCGGCCGCGGCCGTCAGCACGATGGGGCGCAGGCGCCGCACCGTGGATTCGACGATGGCGTCCCAGGCCGGCACTCCGGCGGCGCGGTCCATCTCGATCTGGTCGATCAGGATCACCGAGTTGCGCTGGATCATGCCGCCCAGCGCGATCACGCCCAGCAGCGCCACGAAGCCGAAGGGCCGGTTCGACACCATCAGCGCGCCCGCCACGCCCGCAATGCCCAGCGGCCCGGTAATGAACACGAGCATGGCGCGGCTGAAGCTGTGCAGTTGCAGCATCAGCAGCGTGAAGATGAGAAACAGCATGATCGGCACGCCCGCCACGATGGAAGACGAACCCTTGCTGCTCTCCTCCACCGCGCCGGCCACCTGGATGCGGTAGCCCGCGCCGCCGTTGTCCTGCCACTTGGCTTCCAGCTCGCGCAACGAAGGCAGGAGCTGTTCCGTCACCGTCGCGCCCTGCATGCCTTCGACGATGTCGCCTTGCACCGTGATGGCGTAGTTGCGCCCCTCGCGCCACATCACGCCAGGCTCCCAGCTGAACACCGGCTTGGCGATCTGCGACAGCGGAATGGAGCGCCCGGAAGACGTGGGCAGGTAGGCGCTGCCGATGTCGGAGATGGCCTCGCGCTCGTCGGGCGTTTGCCGCAGCACGATGTCGATCAGCTTGTCGTTCTCGCGGAACTGGCCCACGTTGGTGCCGGTGAACATGGTGCGCGAGGCCTGCGCGATGGCCTGGCTGCTCACGCCCAGTGCGCGCGCCTTGGCCTGGTCGACCTCCAGCCGGATCACCTTGACCGATTCGTTCCAGTTGTCGTTGACGCCGCGCATGTTGGGGTTGGCGCGCATCTTTTCCTTCACCTCGTCGGCGTAGGCACGCAGCTGCGCCGGGTCGCTGCCGATCACGCGGAACTGCACCGGGTACTGCACGGGCGGGCCGTTGGGCAGCAGCTTCACGCGGCCGCGCACTTCGGGAAACTCTTCGGCCAGCAAGGCCGGGAACAGCACGCGCAGGCGCTCGCGGTCTTTCACCCCCGCGCTCAGCACGATGAACTGCGACACGTTGGTCTGCGGAAACACCTGGTCAAGCGGCAGGTAGAAGCGCGGCACGCCGGAACCGATCCAGGTGCTGACCGTCTTCACGCCCTCTTCCTTCATCAGGCGCTGCTCGACGCGATGCGTGACTTCTTCATTCGCCGCGAAGGAAGTGCCTTCGGGGAACCAGATATCCACCAGGATCTCGTTGCGGCTGGAGTCCGGGAAGAACTGCTGCTGCACCTTGCCCATGCCGACGATGCCCAGCGCAAAGATCAGGATGGTGGCCGCAATGGTCAGCCAGCGGTGCTTGACGCACCAGTTCACCGTGGCGCGAAACGCGTTGTAGAACGGTGTGTCGAACAGCTCGTGCGGCGGCGCATTGGGGTCGTGCGGCTTGACCTTGAGGATGAGGGTGCCCAGGTAAGGCACGAAGTACACCGACACCAGCCACGACAGCACCAGCGCGATCACGGTCACGAAGAAGATGGCAAAGGTGTATTCGCCGGTAGTGGACTTGGCCAGGCCGATTGGCAGGAAGCCCGCCGCGGTAATGAGCGTGCCGGTGAGCATGGGCTTGGCCGTCACGTCGTAGGCAAAGGTGGCGGCGCGGACCTTGTCGTAGCCCTCCTCCATCTTCCGCACCATCATTTCCACGGCGATGATGGCGTCGTCCACCAACAGGCCCAGCGCGATGATCAGCGAGCCCAGCGAGATCTTGTGCAAGCCCACGCCGAAGTAGTTCATCGCCAGGAAGGTGAGCGAGAGCACCAGCGGAATGGTGATGGCCACCACCAGCCCCGGGCGCACGTCGACGTACCAGCCGAGCCGCCCGCCCTTGTGCAGGCCCAGCGAGATGAAGCTCACGGCCAGCACGATGGCAATGGCCTCGATCAGCACCCGCACGAACTCGTTGACCGAAGTGGCCACCGCCACCGGCTGATCCTGCACCTGCGCCAGGCGCATGCCGGCGGGCAGGCGCCGGCCGATCTCGTTGGTGGCCGCGCGCAGCGACTTGCCCAGCGCGATGATGTCGCCGCCCTTGGTCATGGCCACGCCCAGGCCGATCACGTCGCGCCCCTGGTGCCGCACCTTGACCTGCGGCGGGTCGATGTACCCGCGATGCACGTCGGCAATGTCGCCCAGCCGCAGCTGGTTGCCCGAACTGCCGCGAATAGGCATGGCGCGCAGCTGCTCCACGTCGGAGAACTGGCCGGCCACCCGCACCTGCACCACGTCCTGGGGGCTCTGGATGGTGCCCGCGCTTTCCACCGCATTCTGCGTGCCCAGTTGCTGCAGCACGGAGTTGAAGTCCAGGCCCAGCTGCGCCAGGCGCTTTTGCGAGACCTCGATGTAGACCTTCTCGTCCTGCACGCCGAACTGGTCGACCTTGGCCACGTCCTTCACGCGCAGGAGCTGCTGGCGCACGTCGTCGGCCACCGCCTTCACCTCGGCCGGCGAAAAGCCGTCGGCTTCCAACGCGTAGATCACGCCATAGACGTCACCGAATTCGTCGTTGAAGAACGGGCCCTGCACGCCGCCGGGCAGCGTGCTGCGCATGTCGCCCACCTTCTTGCGCACGGTGTACCAGACGTCGGGCACTTCGCTGGGGCGCGAGTTGTCCTTGATCTGGAAGATGATCTGCGATTCGCCCGGCTTGGAGTAGCTGCGGATCACGTCGGCGTAAGGCACCTCCTGCAGCGTGCGCTCGATCTTGTCGGTGACCTGCTCGGCCACCTGCTGCGCCGTGGCGCCCGGCCAGTAGGTACGCACCACCATCGCGCGGAAGGTGAAGGGCGGGTCTTCGTCCTGGCCCAGCTGGAAATACGAGGCCAGGCCCAGCAGCATCAGCACCACCATCAGGTAGCGCGTCAGCGGCTCGTGGTCGAGCGCCCATTTCGAAAGGTTGAAACCGTTCTTGCGCGGCACGCCGCCGGCAGCGTTGTCGGACGTCATCGTGGCGGCCTCTTCAGCGGGTGGCGGTGTTGGCGGTGTTCTCTGCCTTGGCGCTGGCGCCGCCGGGCGGCACGGCCTTCTCGGCGCCCGGCTCGGCCTTGCTGTACTTGTCGCGGTAGATACTGACCTTCTGGCCGGGCGAGAGCACATGCACGCCGGCCGACACCACCAGCATGCCGGGCGTGACGCCCGAGGCAATCACCGCCTCGTTGCCGTCGGCCGTGGCCACCTGCACCGGCTGCGAACGAACCGTCATGGTGGCCTTGTCGAGCACCCACACGGCCGTGCCCTGCCCTTCCTTGCGCAGGGCGCTGGTGGGCAGCTTGAGCACCTGGGCGCCCGCCAGCGACAGGGCCTTGGGCAGCACGTAAACCGTCGCGCCCAGCGGCGGCGCGCTCGCCGCGTCGATGGCCACCTTAACCGTGTAGGTGCGGGTCACGGCGTCGGCAGCGGCCGCCACTTCGCGCACCGTGCCTTCCAGCGCGGGCGCATTGGCCGACCAGCTGCGCACGGTCACCGGCGAGCCGGTCGCGATCAGCGAGGCGCGATCTTCAGGCACGGCAAACACCACGTCGCGCGCCCCGTCGTTGGCAATGCGGACCACCGGCGTGCCAGCGCTCACCACCTGGCCGGGCTCCGCCTCGATGGCGGTGACCACCCCGGCCACATCGGCCACGAGGTTGGTGTACTTGGCCTGGTTGCCCTGCGAGGCCACCTGGGCCTGCGCCTGTTCCAGCTGCGCCTGCGCGGCCTTGTAGGTGCTCTCGCGGCGCTGCAGTTCGGCCTCGCTGATGAAGTTCTGCGCGCGCAGCCCCTGGTAGCGCTTCAGGTCGGCCGCCGCCAGATCGCGGTTGGTCAGCGCTGCATTGGATTGCGCGCGGGCGGCGTCCGCGGCCAGCTGGTAGTCCTTGGGGTCGAGCTGGGCGAGCACCGCGCCCGGCTGCACATGCTGGCCCACCTCGGCCTGGCGGCGGGTGATCTTGCCCGCCACGCGGAAGCCCAGGCGGCTTTCGACACGGGCCTTGACCTCGCCCGCGAACTCAGGCGCGGTGCCATACGCGGAGCTGCCGACCTCGACCACCTTCACGGCGCGCACAGGCTCCGGCGGCGGCGGCGCCTGCTTGCAGGCTGCCAGGCCGGCAGCCAGGACGAGGGCGGCGCCCGCGGTTTGAAACAAGGTGGCGAATCGAGTCGGCACGGTCATGGAGGCACCTGATGCGGCATGGTGGAATGGGTCATTACTGACCGGGCGGTTAGTAATCTAGGGTAAACCTGAAGGCGTGTCAACGCGAACGAGCGACTGCGTGCGCTGCCCCACAATGCGCGGCGTGCCGCTTTCTCCTTCCCCCTCCAATCCGCCGCCCGAACCCGCCGTGGCCGGGCAGCACTACGAGAACTTTCCGGTCGCATCCTGGGTATGTCCACCGCACTTGCGGGTGCCCATTGCGGCCATCTATTCCTTCGCGCGCACGGCCGACGACATTGCCGACGAAGGCGATGCGAGCCCGTCCGAGCGGCTGGCGCAACTGGCCGCATTTCGCGCCGACCTGGCGCTGGCGGCAAGAGGGGAAGCCGTATCGGCACGTTGGCCGGGCGTCTTCGGGCCCCTGGCGCCGGTCATGGCGCAGTACGCGCTGCCCGAATCGCTGCTGTCCGACCTGCTGTCTGCCTTTGCGCAGGACATCGAGAAAACGCGCGATGCCAGCACCTACGCCAGCCGAGCCCAGTTGCTGGACTACTGCGCCCGCTCAGCCAATCCGGTGGGCAGGCTGCTGCTGCACCTGTACGGCGTGCACGACGCCGACGCCCTGCGGCGCAGCGACGACATCTGCACCGCCTTGCAACTCATCAACTTCTGGCAGGACCTGAGCGAAGACCTGCCGCGCGGGCGTCACTACCTGAGCGACGCCGACCTGCAGGCGCATGACCTGTCGCGCGAACAGCTGGGCACGTTCCGCCCCCTTGGCGATGCGCCGCCGCCCGCGGTCGCGCTGACGATGATGCAGGAGCTGGTCCACTGGACGCGCGCCATGATGAACGAAGGTGCGCCGCTGGTGCACCGGCTGCCCGGCCGCGTGGGCTGGGAGCTTCGATTCGTGGTGCAGGGCGGCCTGGCCATCCTCGACAAGATCCAGGCCCAGGGTTTCGACAGCTTTTCGCGCCGCCCCTCGGTGCGCAAGCGCGACCTGCCCCGCATGGCCTGGCGTGCGCTTCGGATGTAGGGTGCGGCGGGTCCGGAATCGGGTCTCGCACTTTCCATGACAATTGCCGGCTCACACAAGAAAAGCACGCGCCCAGTTTGAACTCCCCCTCATGAGCACTCCCGAGCAATACGTCCAGGACAAGGCCGCCGCCTCGGGCAGCAGCTTCTATTACGCCTTCCTCTTCCTGCCGCAGCCTCGCCGCGCGGCCATCACCGCCTTCTATGCCTTCTGCCGCGAGGTGGACGACGTGGTAGACGAAGTCAGCGACCCCGGCGTGGCCGCCACCAAGCTCGCCTGGTGGCAAAGCGAAGTGGCGCAGGCCTTTGCCGGCCAGCCGCACCATCCGGTCATGCTGGCGCTGATGCCGCACGTGGGCACTTTCGGCATCGAGGAGCGCCAATTGCAGGAAATCATCCGCGGCTGCCAGATGGACCTGGAGCAGACGCGCTACCTCGACTTCCCTGGCCTCGCACGCTACTGCCACCTGGTGGCCGGCGTGGTGGGCGAGGTGGCGGCACGCATCTTCGGCCAGACCGTGGCCGCCACCACCGAGTACGCGCACAAGCTGGGCCTGGCCCTGCAGTTGACCAACGTGATCCGCGACGTGGGCGAAGACGCCATGCGCGGACGCATCTACCTGCCCGTCAACGAGCTGCAGCAGTTCGACGTGAAGGCGCACGAGATTCTCGGGCGCGTGCACTCCGATCGCTTCGTAGCGCTGATGCGCTTCCAGGCCGAACGCGCGCACCGCTGCTACGACGAGGCGCTCGCGCTCCTGCCGACAGCCGATCGGCGCAGCCAGAAGCCGGGCCTGATGATGGCCAGCATCTACCGCACCTTGCTGCGCGAAATCGAGCGCGACAGCTTCCAGGTGCTGAACCAGCGCGTGAGCCTCACGCCGCTGCGCAAGCTCTGGCTGGCCTGGCGCGTGCAGGCCCTGGGCCGGCTGTGAGCCCGCTGGGCCAATGTCCCTGCGCATGAAGGTCGCGGTGGTGGGCGCCGGCTGGGCCGGCCTGGCGTGTGCGGTGCATGCCGTGCGCGCCGGCCACGAGGTGGTCGTGTTCGAGGCGGCCCGAACCCTGGGCGGCAGGGCCCGGCGAGTCGACGCCGACGGCGGCCTGGTGCTCGACAACGGCCAGCACATTCTCATTGGGGCCTACAGCGCCACGCTGGCGCTCATGCGCGAACTCGGCGTGCAACCCGATGCCGCGCTGCTTCGCACGCCGCTGCACTTGCGCTTTGCCGACGGCGGTGGCATCGCCCTGCCCCGCCTGCCGGCGCCGCTGGACCTGGCAGCGGGCATCCTGACCGCACGCGGCTGGTCGTGGCGCGACAAGCTCGCCCTGCTGCGCACCGCCCTGGCCTGGCGCGCCGCCGGCTTTCAATGCGAAGCGCACCGCACGGTGGCTGACTTGTGCGCCGCACTCACGCCTCGCGTCACCAAGGAGCTGATCGAGCCGCTGTGCGTCTCGGCGCTCAATACGCCGGTGAACCAGTCCAGCGGCCAGGTCTTCCTGCGCGTCCTGCACGACGCCCTGTTCGCCGAACGCGGTGGCGCCGACCTGCTGCTGCCGCGCGTCGACCTGGGCCGCCTGCTGCCCGATGCAGCCGGCGGCTGGCTGGTGCAGCAAGGCGCGCAGTTGCGCCTTGGGCAGCGCGTTCAGGCACTGCGGCCTGATGCAGGGGGCTGGCAAGTCGACGGCGAAGCCTTCGACCGGGTGGTGCTTGCGGGCGCGCCTTGGGACGCCGCGCGGCTGGTGCTCGGCACCGGCATCGAAGCGGGCGCCTGGGTGGCCGCGGCCGAAGGCCTGCGCTACGAGGCCATTGCCACCGTGTATGCCCAGGGCGCCCAGCGCCTGCTGCCCGCGCCCATGGTGGCACTGCGCAACGGCCCCCAGGCGCCTGCCCAGTTCGTGTTCGATCGAAGCCTGCTGGGCGGCCCGCAAGGGCTGCTGGCATTCGTGGTCAGCGCGAGCACGGCAAGCAGGGAGCAACTGCAGGCCCAGGTGCTGGCGCAGGCCGCCGCGCAGCTGGACGAAGGCAATCTGCAGCTCGTGCAGACCGTTGTGGAAAAGCGCGCCACCTTTGCCTGCACGCCGGGGCTGGTGCGCCCGGCAATGCAGGTCGCGCCAGGACTGCTGGCCTGCGGCGACTACGTCGAAGGCCCGTACCCGGCCACCCTGGAGGGCGCAATCCGCAGCGGCTGCGCCGCCGCATCCCAGCTCGGCACGGCCGCCTGACCAGCAGAGCGCTCTTCCATCGTGATGCGGTGCTTGTCCATGAGGCGGTACAGCGTCATGCGCGAGACGCCCAGCTCGCGCGCCGCATGCGTGATGTTTCGGCCTACCCGGTTCAAGGTCATGCAGATCACGTCGCGCTCGGCCGTGATGCGTGCCGTGTTCAACGCCACGCCGACGGCAGCGTCGGCCATCGACAGGCCCAGGTCCTGCGGCGCGATCAGGCGCCGGTCGGTCATGACGACTGCGCGCTGCACCCTGTTGTAGAGCTCGCGCACATTGCCCGGCCAGACATGCGCCTGCATCGCCTCCATCGCCTGGCGGCTGAAGCCACGCGCACGCGTGCGCCCGGCCACCGCGCAGCGCTGGAAGAAATGCTCGGCCAGCACCCGGACGTCCTCCATCCGCTTGCGCAGCGGCAGCACGTCGATGGACAGCACATTGAGGCGGTAGAACAGGTCCTCGCGAAATCGCCCTACCGCCACCGCCTCGGCCAGGTCCACGTGCGAGGCCGCCACCACGCGCACGTCGACCTTCATGTTTCGCACGGCGCCCACGCGGTTGATGGTCTTTTCCTGCAGGAAGCGCAGCAGGTTGGTCTGCAAGTCCAGCGGCAGGTCGCCGATTTCGTCCAGGAAGATGGTGCCGCCGTTGGCGGCCTCGATCAGCCCGCGCCGCTCCGACGAGGCGCCGGTGAAGGCGCCGCGCTCGTGGCCGAACAGTTCCGAATGAATGAGGGTGGGTGCAATGGCGCCGCAGTTGACCACCACGAAGGGCCCCGCAGCGCGCTGCGAGCATTGGTGGATGGCGCGCGCAGCCAGTTCCTTGCCGCTGCCGCTTTCACCGCCGATGAGTACCGGCGCGTCGGTGACTGCCACCTTTCGGATCTCGGCACGCAGGCGCGAGATCACCGCGCTCTGCCCCACCATGCCCAGCGCGTCGTTGCCCCGCGCTTCGCCCTGGCGGCGCTGGCGCAGGAGCGCACGCTGCTGGGCGTGCTGAAGCATCACCGACAAGGCATGCCAGTCGACCGGCAGCACGTGGTGGTCGAAGAAGCAGTCCAGCACCAGGTCCCGAAACTCCGCCTGCTCCAGGGCCTGGGGTTCGCACAACGCAACCCACTCGATTGCGTCCGACGAATGCACCACCGCCTCGATGGCCGAAGCCGGCGTGCCAAGCCGGGAGCCGGCGATGAGCAGGCCCACGTCGAAGTGGCCGTGCGCCAGCATCCGCTGGGCGGCCGCCACGCCGTGCGCGTGGGTCACGGCCCACTCGTGCGACACCAGGTGTGCCGCAGCGCCACTTGCATCTCCATCCAGCGTCAGGCAAAGCACTTCCGGCGGTGGCATGTTGCAGACCCCAAGAGCTGGAGGTGTCAGAAGGACATCGGCACCCGGACCGTCAGCTGCAGGTCGGGCGTGTCACGCGTCAGGCCTGCGCCGATGGACACGTTGATGTTGGTCTTGTCGGTCAGCCGGAACGAATAGCCCAGCAGCAGCGATGCCAGCTGCGTGCGCACCGAGCCACGCACCGTCTGCCCGTTCTGCTGGGTCGGGCCGACCGAATAGAGCTCCATGCCAAGGCTGAAGGACGAACGCTCGTTGATCGACAGGCCCATGCCGAAGTTCATGCCCCATACGTCGCCGGGCTTGATGGAGCCCAGCTCTTCCTGCTGGTTGTCGAGCACCAGCCGGCTCACGTTGTCGCGCCCGAAGTTGTAGGTGTAGCTCAGGCCGCCGAAGAACACGGCCGGATCGCTGGGGTAGAGCCAGGTGACGCTGGGCTGCAGCGAATAGAAGCCCGAGCCGGTGGGTGCATCCAGCGGCAAGCCGGTGCCGGTGGTGTTGCCCAGGCAGCGGGTCACGCAATCGGTGACCACCTCGAACGGGTCCTTGCCCGTTCTCGACTTGAAGCGCAGCCCGCCCACGAGGTAGGGCCAGTTCTCCTTGGCGCTGAAGATCTGGTAGCGCATGGCCAACTCCACGTCGCCCAGGCCGTTGCCCTTGGTGTCGAACACGTTGTCGACGGCAGAGCCGGTGAAGATCTCGCGGCTGACGGTGCTGTCGGAGCGGATCACGTAGGGGACCTTGAGCTCCAGCTCCATCTTGTTGGTCACGCCCCAGCGGCCCGTGAACGTCGGGATCATGGTGTTGCGCTTGACTTCGCGCACATCGATCAGGCCGATCAGGATGGCCGGGATGACCGTGTAGCCCACCAGCGCCACGCGGTCGTTGGACGAGTAGTTGTACTGGAAGGATGGCTCCAGCACGTAGTGGCCCTTGGGCGTGAGGATGCTGGGCTCGTCGAAGATCTGCGCCATGGGGGGCGCCACCGATTCCTCTGCCGGTGCCACGCCCACCTGTACCGGCCGTGCGGCCTCGGTACCCGCCTGCCCCGCTTCGGCAGCAACCGCCGCACTGGCCGCCGTGGCAGCGGCCGCCGCAGCAGCGCCGCCACCTTCGGGCACCGGCGTGCCAGGCGGGCGCACCGTGGGCTTGCGTGCCTCCTGGCGCGCTTCCTGGTTCGGTCCGAGGCGTTCTTGCAGTTGACGGTAGCGCTCCTCCTGCTCTGCCAGGCGACTGCGCAGCTGGTCGAGCTGCTGACTCTGCGCGTCGAGCTGCTGCTGCAGCGCATCCACGCGCTTGGCGGTGGGCACTGCATTGCGGCCGGCCTTGTTCTGAGTCGCCTGCTGGGCTTGCTGTGCGTGCACTCCCGCCGCAGCGCACGCCAGGCATGAGCACAAGACGATCAAGCGCAGCCGGCGCCGGTGGAATGTACGCATGAACCCCCTCGCCCTTCATTCTTGGTTCGAATTGCTTGGGGCAGTCAGCCTACGCGTTCCCTTCGAGCAGAGGCAAGGCGCAATTTGCAAACAAAAGTAAACCCACTCCTACGGATACGCCACTGTCACAGGAGTGATGCACCGCGCGATTGCAGGCGCTTCGCAGCCCCGGGCGCAACGCATGAATGGTGCGCTTCTTGCATCCCGAACAGGCAGTACGAACGGCTGACTCGGCGATGTGACAGTCACCTTGCAGTCATCGAATCGATCTCCACCCCGCGTGCAGGCACATGCCTTCGAGCGTCAGGTGTGTGGGCCATCACCAGCGTCAAGCAGGTGTGACACATGCGCCATCGAGGGGCAGTGCCAATAGCCTGCTCGCTACGTACTCAATTTGCGTACAGGGGTGCCGCAACCCGCATGCTTCCTCGCAAGCGCAGGCAATTGATGCAAAAGAAGTACGTACTGGCCCCGAAGTTGCAGTGCGCCTCGGTCGATTTGCGATCGTGCAAGTCGATCGCTTGTCCTTGCGTTTCATCAACCTAACTGGAGGCTTCATGAAAAAGACACTCTTGGCGTCTGCACTAGCCCTGGCATTCAGTGGCTTGGCATTCGCCGCTAACGACCAGACTACAGGGAGCGGTGACGGCGGAACGAACGTATCGCTGGACAACAATACGGTGAGCGTGGATGCGAGTGACAGCAGCACCCACAGCCGTTCCGACAGCAGTACCCACAGCCGCAGCGACAGCAGCACGCACACGCGCACTCGCACCGGTGACGCCGAGGCCAGCGCGTCGAGGTCGGCCGCGATAAACAACGGCTCGACAGGCACGTTCAGCAACGCTTTCAACACCACCAAGGTGGTGGCACTGAGCAGGCTGGAAGGCACGGTGACCGGCAACAATATCCACGGCATCGGGAACTCCGCTTACAACGAAGGCTCGGCAGCTGGTGGCAAGGGCTACGGCGGCCGCGGCGGCGCCGGCGGGACAGGCAATGCCACAGGTAGCGGTACCGGTGGTACCGGTCAGGGCGGCGTGGGCGCTCGCGGCGCGGTTGGCGCCGACGGCGGCTCGGCCTCCAACGGTGATGTCAGCAACGGCAGTGCCACAAACGGCAGCGCCACGGCCGGCAACGGCGGCCGCGGCACGGGCGGCAATTCCAACGGCAGTGCCGACGGCGCACGTGCCACGGCCAATGGCGCCAGCGGGGGACGCGGAGCCGGTGCGGGTGGCGGCGGTGACGGCGGCGGTGGCGGCTCCTCGGGCGACGCCAATGGCGGACGCGGCGGTGGCGGCGGCTCGGCAGGCTTCGCCAGCGGTGGCGATAGCGGCAATTCTGGCAGCGCCAACGGTGGCCGTGGTGGCCGTGCTGGCGGTGACGGCACCAATGCCGGTGCAGGTGGTGCGGGCGGCGCTGGCGGCGCCTCTGCCTCGGGCGCCGGCGGCGCAGGCGGCAGCAACAGCGGCGGCGCGGGCGCGTCCGGCGGCGCGGGTGGCACCAACACGGCAGGTGCGGGCGCGGCAGGCGGTGCCGGCGGCACGGGCGGTGCTGGCGGTGCAGGCGGTGCCGGTGGTGCAGCGTCGGGAGGTGCCGGTGGCACGCACACGGCGGGCAACGGCACGGGTGGTGCCGGTGGCGCAGCAACCAATGGCAGTGCAACCAATGGCAGCGCCTCCAATGGCAGCAATACCGCCGGTAACGGTGGCAACGGCGGCGCTGGTGGCAGCGGCACGGGTGGCACCGGCGGCGCAGGCAGCGGCGGCACCAACACTGCCGCAGGCGGCACGGGCGGTACAGGTGCAGGTGGTGCGGGCGGCGCTGGCGGCGCGATCAGCGTCAGCACCGGCACGTTCGACATGTCCAACATGATGTCGAGCGTCGGCCAATCGGCTGCAGGCGTGATGCTTGCGAACCAGAACAGCGGCTTTGCCTCGCTGGTTCAGCAAAGCGTGAACGTCCAGGCCAACCTGACGGTTGGCGGACCGTAAGGCCCACTGGCGCGAGCCGCGCCCCGCCCTCGCGGGTGGGCGCGGCTCGCGTCGCCACATCGGACAGCGCCAACGTGGAGGAATAACGGTGATGACAGTCCGCAAATCCCTGGCGTGCGCATGCCTCGCTCTTGGCACGGCGGCTTTTTCGCCCGTGCTTGCCCAGACGGCGAGTCCTGGCGCCGAAACGTCGGTGGCCGACGCCGCCGGCAGTGCCCTGTTTGCCAACCCGGTGAATTCGGAGACTCTCTCCGGTGTCCGGGGCGGCGCGCAGGTGCGCAACAGCATGACGCTGGACGGCGTCACCGCGGACAACTCGGCCCGCGATGTCACAACGGGTACTAACACCATCGGCACTGGCTCGTTCTCAAACATGAGCGGGATGCCGATCGTGATCCAGAACTCGGGTGCCAACGTGCTGATCCAGAACGCGGTGATCCTCAATCTGCAGATGGAATGAGCGAGGCTTTTCTCATGCGCGCATCGCTATTTCTGGCAGTGCTTGCAGCGGCGGCCACTTCGGTGGCTGCCCAGCAGGCCTACATGCCCAGCATGGGCGGGGGCGACTACACCCTGCCGCTGACGAGCATGAAGCAGACGCGCACGCGCACCACGCTCATCCAGAAGTACGACTTCAGCTGCGGCTCGGCGGCCATCGCCACGCTGCTGACACATCACTACGGCTACCCGGTCACCGAAGAGACGGTGTTCCAGGAGATGTACGAACACGGCGACCAGGCCAAGATTCACCGCGAGGGCTTTTCGCTGCTGGACATGAAGCGCTTCCTCGCGGCGCGCGGCTTCGATGCCGACGGCTTCCAGCTTCCGCTGGACAAGCTCAACGAAGCACGGGTGCCGGCCATCGTGCTCATCAACGAAGGCGGCTACCACCACTTCGTCGTGGTCAAGGGCGTGCAGGCCGAGCGGGTGCTGCTGGGCGATCCGGCGCGCGGCACGCGCACCATGCCGAGAAAGGATTTCGAGGCGAAGTGGCAGGACAGCCTGCTGTTCGTCATTCACAACCAGATGGACCGCGCCCAGTACAACGTCGCGGCCGAATGGCGGATCACGCCGCGCGCTCCGCTGGGAAGCGGCATCGGACGCGCCAGCATGATGGACTACACCTTGCCCAAGATGGGCCCGGGAGACTTCTGATGCGCCGCGCGTTTGCAGCCTTGCGAGTCTTCCTGCTGCTGCTGGCCTGCCTGCTGTCGGGTGCGGCAGTGCTGCGCGCCGACCCGCTCAAGCGCACGGAACAAACCTGGATGGCCGTGAGCGACGACACGCTGGATTCGCAACGCGGCGGCTTCGACCTCGGCTCGGGACTGCTGGTGACCTTCGGCATCACGCGCGCGGTCTACATCAACGGCGAGCTGGCCACGCAGACCACGCTCAACTTCGGCCAGCTCGACAAGATGACGGCAGGCCAGGCGGCCGAACTCAACCGTCAGCTCACCTCATTGAACCTGGTGCAGAACGGGCCCGGCAACACGGTCGAAGGCTCCCTGGGTGGTGTGGGGGGCGGCACGGTGATCCAGAACACACTGAACAACCAGCGCATTGCCAACCAGACCGTGATCAATGTGCAGTCCAATGGCATGAGCCTGCTCAAGGATCTCAACACGGCCGCAACGCTGAACGAGGGCATCGCGCGCGCCGTGGGCGGGCGCTGAAGCCTCAGGCCGACTGCAGCGCCACGCACAGTGCCCGAAGGTCGGGCACTGTCAGGTGCGGCTGCGTCTCGTGCTCCCAGGGCCGCGCATCTCGCACCAGCCAGGCCGCCTGCATGCCGGCGCCGATGGCGCCCAGCACGTCCAGCGCAGCGTCGTCGCCCACGTGCAGCACCTGCGCCGGCTCCAGGCCGATGAACGCGGCTGCCGCATGAAAGATCGGCGCCTGCGGCTTGGCGCTGCCGAAGGCGCGTGCGCTGAAGGCGCCGCGAAACCACGGCCCGACACCGGTCAGGTGCACATCGGCGTTGCCATTGGAGATGGCCACCAGCGGATAGCGCTCGCTGAGCCACTGCAGGGCGGGCAAGGCGTCTTCGTAGAGCGTCACGCGCTGGCGCTCGGCAAAGAATGCATCGAAGGCCGGATCTGCAAGGGCGGGGTCTTCGCCGGCCCGGCGCAGCGCGGCGCGGATGGATTCGCGGCGCAGCGCACTCAGGTCGTGCGCCAGGTCGGAGCGTTCTCGCTCGGTGGCTTCGCGCAGCTCGCGCAGCACGCCAGGGTTGACCAGCAGGTCGGCGGTGCGCGGCGCCTCGCGCAGCAGCCAGGCACGCAGCACTTCTTCGGCGCGCTCGATGGTGGGCCAGATGGGCCACAGCGTGTCGTCCAGGTCCAGCGAGATCCCGCGAATGCGCGAGATGTCCAGTGGCTGGGGCGACGTGGATTCTTGGGGCGAGGTCATGCGGGAGAATATCGCATGCGTTTTCGCCCCGAGCCACTGGCACCGCCCGCACCCAACACCCGCACTGCTCCCTCCACCGCCATCCTCTGGTGCAACCTGGGCTCGCCCGACGCGCCCACGGCCGGCGCGGTTCGCAGCTATCTTGCGCAGTTCCTGGCCGATCCGCGCGTGGTCGAGATCCCAAGGCTGCTGTGGTGGCCCATCTTGCACGGCATCATCCTGCGCACGCGACCGGCCAAGTCGGCCGCCAAGTACGCCAGCATCTGGACGCAAGAAGGTTCGCCGCTGAAGGTGTGGACTGCCCGCCAGGCGCAGATGCTGCGCAGCCGCCTGGTCGAAGCCGGCCACACGGTGCTGGTACGCGACGCCATGCGCTACGGCCAGCCGGCGATGGGCGCGCAGCTCGATGCGCTCAAGGCCGAAGGCGTGGAACGGGTGCTTGTGCTGCCCGCCTACCCCCAATACTCGGGCACCACCACGGCCAGCGTGATCGATGCCGTCAATGACTGGAGCCGCGACGTGCGCCGCCTTCCCGAACTGCGCTTCGTGAGCAGCTATCACGACGACCCCGCCTACATCGAAGCGCTGTCGCGCAGCGTGCAGCGCCACTGGCAGCAGCACGGCCAGGGCGAGATGCTGCTGATGAGCTTTCATGGCGTGCCCGAGCGCACGGCGCTGCTGGGCGACCCCTATGCCGCCCAGTGCCAGGAAACCGCACGCCTGCTGGCCGAGAGCCTGCGCCTGGCTCCATCGCAGTATCGGGTGAGTTTCCAGTCGCGTTTTGGCAAGGCCAAGTGGCTGGAGCCATCCACCGATGCCACCTTGCGCGGCTTTGGCGCGCAGGGCCTGGCGCGGGTGGATGTGATGTGCCCAGGCTTTACCAGCGACTGCCTCGAGACGCTGGAAGAAATCGCCATGGAAGGCCGCGACGCCTACCTGCAGTCAGGCGGCAAGGTCTTCCACTACATCCCCTGCCTGAACGACGACGCCGACTGGGTCGAAGCCCTGGCCAGCATCGCGCACCGCCATCTTGCCGGCTGGCCGACGCAGGCCCAGGGCTGACGCCTTAGGCCAGCTTGCCCAGGTAGTCGCGCTTGCCGATGGGCACGCCCTGGTTTCGCAGCACGTCGTAGGCCGTGGTGATGTGGAAGTAGAAGTTCGGCAGGCCGAAGCCCAGCAGGTAGTCCTGGCCAGCGAACTTCATCATGTTGCCGCCCAGCTTGATCTCGACCACACGGTCTGCCGCGGAGTCGAACAACCCGCGATCCACGCCGTCGACGAAGGCGCGTGTCTTGCCGCTGCGGGCAATGAGCTGCTCCATGGTGCTTTCATCGTCCGGGAAGCTGGGCGCCTCCACCCCGGTGATGCGGGCGATGGTGGCCTTGGCGGTGTCGCTGGCACGCTGCACCTGCCCGGCCAGGGTGAGCATGTCGGGCGCCAGCCGGGCCTGGACATACAGGTTGGGATCGACCTGGGTCTCCCTGGCATGGGCAACGCCCTTGGCCAGCAGGTGCTCCAGCTGGCCGAGGCCGCGAAGAATCAGGGGAACCGAAATCTCGTACATCGAAAGCGCCATCACGTCTCCTTGACTAGTGAGTGGCGCGCATTGTCACGCGCCGGCAGATTTCTCGCTGGCCTCGATGAAATTCGTGACCAGGTCCAGCTGCTCGGGCACGTTCAGCGCCGGCGCGTGGCCGCAGCCCGGCACCTCGATCACCTGCAGCAGGCCCTTGTCGCCAGGGCCGCGCCTTCGCATCTCGTCCAGTGTCTCGGGCAGCACCAGGTCCGACACGGCGCCGCGCAGGCACAGCACCGGCGCCTCGATGGCGTCGTAGTGCGGCCAGATCAGGTAGTCGTCGGGGTGGGTGGTGAACTGGCGCGCCATGGCCGGGTCGTAGTGCGGCGTCACGCGGCCATCGGGAAGGCGGCGGGTCGAGGTCTCGGCCAGGCGCCGCCACTGCGCGTCGCTGAGCCAGCCATAGGGCGCATACACCTGCCGGAAGAAGGCTTCCAGCTCGGTCACCGTCTCGAAGGCCGGCGGCTGGCCCGCATAGCTGCGGATGCGCTCGATGGCCGGCGCCGCGAGCTGCGGCGCGTTGTCGTTGAGCGTCAGGCTCGCGATGCGCCCCTTCATGCCCGGCTCGAACAGGCCCGAAGCGCAAACCGTGCCGATGGCGCCGCCCATGGACGTGCCCACCCAGTGCACCCGCGCCAGGCCCAGCTGATCGCACAGGTCGGCGGCCACGCGGGCATAGAAGGACAACCGGTAGTGCGCGTCGGGGTCGCGGCTCCACTGGCTCAGGCCGCGGCCGATGGTGTCGGGGCAGATCACGCGCCAGCCGCGCCCGGCCAGGTGGGCCGCCAGCTCGTCCATGTCCCGTCCGGTGCGGGCCAGTCCGTGCCAGGCGATCACGGTGCGGGCGTGCTCGGCGCCCCACTCTACGTAGTGGATCTCATGCCCGGCGCAGCGGATGTAGTGCGATGTGGGTGACATGGCTGGCTTTCGACTTTTTCAATGTCAGTCAGTGCGCCGCCGCCTTCTTGCGGGCGCGCAGCTTGCCCACCACGCCGGTGGGAAAGAAGTAGACGGAGAGCACGAACAGCAGGCCCAGCCACAGCAGCCAGCGGTCGGGCGACAGCAATGCTGCGAGCCACGGCAAGGCGCTGGCCTGTTCGCCCGCGATGCGCAGCAGGTCCTGCAGGTAGCTCTGGGCGATCACGAAGATGGCCGCGCCAATGACCGCGCCGTAGATGGTGCCCATGCCGCCGATGACGACGATGAGCAGCACGTCCACCATGATCTCGAACGAGAGCGAGGTGTCCGGCCCGTTGTAGCGCAGCCAGATGGCCAGCATGGCGCCGGCCATCGTGGCGAACAGCGCAGACAGCATGGACGACACGGTGCGATACACCACCACCCGGTAGCCGATGGCCTCGGCGCGGAACTCGTTCTCGCGAATGGCCTGCAGCACCCGGCCGAAGGGCGAGTTCACGATGCGCAGCAACGCCAGCACCAGCACCACCGCCGTCACGAACAGCAGGTAGTAGCACAGCAGCCGCCCGTCGAGCGACGCACCGAGGAAGGGCTCATCGGCAAACTCGAAGCTCGGGGAAATGAGCTCGGGCAGCTTGAAGGTCAGGCCGTCCTCGCCGCCGGTGAAGCTCGACAGCTGCGAAGCCAGCGTCTGGAAGGCCGAGGCCACCGCCAGCGTGATCATCGCGAAGAAGATCGCCCGCACCCGCAGCGAGAACAGGCCGATGGCCAGCGACAGAAGCAGCGACAGCAGCAGCGACGCCCCCAGCCCCACCAGGATGGCGCCCCAGGTCGGGCCCATGCTCGATGCCGAAATGGCGATGCCGTAGGCGCCGATGCCGAAGAACATGGTGTGGGCAAAGCTCACGATGCCCGTGTAGCCCAGCAGCAGGTCGAAGCTGGCCACCAGCACGATGAACACCAGGATCTTGGCCGCCACGGACAGCGCCTTGACGCCCGGAAAGATGAAGGGCGCAAAGGCCAGCGCAAGCACCACGGCCACCAGGATCAGGGCCAGGAAGCGGCTGCCCGGCAGGTCGTTGGAGAGGATTCGTTTCATGAACATGTACGTGCCCCTCTTCTCAGCGGTTGGCCACCGGGTACACGCCCTGCGGGCGCCACAGCAGCACCGCCACCATGAGCGCGATGGTGGCGAAGGGTGCCGCCGTCGGCACCAGGAAGCCCACGTAGTTGTTCATCAGCCCCACCAGCAGCGCGCCGATGAGCGCGCCGGTGGTCGAGCCCAGCCCGCCGATGATGATCACGATGAAGATCAGCACGTTGACCTGCGCACCCATCTGCGGAATGAGGTTCTGCTGGAACAGCCCCCACATGGTGCCGCCCAGGCCGGCCAGCGCGCTGCCGGCCACGAAGATGCCGATGAACAGCAGGCCGATGCGGTAGCCCAGCGCCTCGACCATCTCGCGGTCCTGCACGCCGGCGCGGATCAACAGCCCGATCTTGGTGCGGCTGAGCGTCCAGGCCAGCAGGCCGAACACCGCCAGGCCTACCACCATGGCCAGCAGGCGGTACTTGCTGATGGCTGCGTCGGCGATGAAGAGCGAGCCGCGCAGCGCCTCGGGCAGGGGCAACGGCAGCTGCGCCGGGCCCCAGATCACCTTGATGATCTCCTCGCCGATGATCATGCCGCCCATGGTGATGAGGATCTGCTTGAGATGCTGGCCGTACACCGGCCGCACGATGAAGCGCTCGAACACCAGTCCGACGGCGCCGGCCACGGCCATCGCCACCAGCATGGCCGGGAACACCGCCACCAGGTTGCGCCAGAGTTCCTGCGAGCCGGTCCAGTCACCCATCAGGCCAAGCACGCTGCTGGCCACGAAGGCGCCCATGGCGATGAACACGCCGTGGCCGAAGTTGAGCACATCCATCAGCCCGAACACCAGTGTCAGGCCCGAGGCGATGACGAAGACGATCATGCCCATGGCCAGGCCCGCCACCGTGAGCGTGAGCCAGGTCGAGAAAGAGCCGGTGAGCGGCAGCGCCACCAGGGCAAGCACCGGTGCGAGAAGCAGCGGCTTCCAATCGAAATCAGTTTTCATAGTGCAAGCCCCAGCAGGCGCTGCTGCAGTTCCTGGTCTTGCGAGAACTCGGCCATGCTGCCCGCGTGCACCGTGCGGCCGTTGTCCATGACGGCCACGGTGTCGCCCAGGCGCTGTGCGAAGTTGAGGTTCTGCTCGACCAGCAGGATCGTCACGCCACTGGCCTTGAGCTGCGCAAAGGCGTCGATCATGTTGTTGATGATGGCGGGCGCCAGGCCCTTGCTCGGCTCGTCGATGATGAGCAGTTCGCGCGGCTCCACGATGGCGCGCGAGACGGCCAGCATCTGCTTTTGCCCGCCCGAGAGCTTGCCGGCCGGGTGGTTCCAGAACTTCTCCACCGCGGGAAAGAGCTTGAAGATCCAGGCTAGGCGCTTGTCGTCCATGTCCGCCGCGCGTCGCGCGCCGCGGGCGGCCAGCAGCATGTTCTCCTTGACCGTGAGGTCGGAGAAGATGCCCATGTTTTCCGGCACGTAGGCAATGCCCAGGTCGGCGATCTGCGGCGTGGAAAGCGCCGTGATGTCGGTGCCGCCAAAGCTCACCTTGCCTTGCGAGGCATGCCACAGGCCCATGATCGTGCGCAGCGTGGTGGTCTTGCCCGCACCGTTGCGGCCCAGCAGCATGGTGAGCTGGCCCTTGGGTATCGAGAGGTCGACACCATGCAGGATGTGATAGGCCCCGATGTGCGTGTGCACGCCTTGCAGCGTCAGAAGGTTCTCGCTCATGCGGCCTCCTTCGCAACGCCCAGGTAGGCTTCCTGGACGACCGGCGATGCAATCACTTCCGCCGGCTCGCCATCGGCCACCAGCGTGCCGTTGTGCAGCACGATGATGCGGTCGGCCAGCTCGCGCACCACATCCATCTTGTGTTCCACCAGCAGGATGGTCTTGGTCTTGTCCTTCTTCAGCTCGCGCACCAGGTCGAGGATGACCGGCGCCTCGGCCGCGTTCATGCCGGCGGTGGGTTCGTCGAACATGAACACCTTGGGCTCCAGCGCGATGAGCAGCGCCACTTCCAGCTTGCGCTGGTCGCCGTGCGGCAGGCTGGCCACCGTGTCGTGCTCGCGCGCCTTGAGCTTGACCTGCGTCAGGATCTCGTCGGCACGTGTGCTCAGCGCCTTGTGGTCGCTCCAGATGCTCCACAGGTTCAGCCCGCGGCGGTGCGCGCCTTCACGCGTGGCCTGCACGGCCAGTCGCACGTTCTCCAGCACCGTGAGGTTGGGAAACAGGTTGGTGAGCTGGAAGGCCCGCCCCAACCCCGCATGCGTGCGTGCCGATGGCGATAGCCCCGAGAGCAGGCGGCCGTCGAGCGACACCGTGCCGCTCGTGGCCTTGAGCTGACCGGAGATCAGGTTGAAGTAGGTGGTCTTCCCCGCCCCGTTGGGCCCCACGATGGCCGTGAGCGTTCCCGGCGCGAATGCGCAGGAAACGGCATTCACCGCCACATGGCCGCCGAAGCGGATGGTCAGGTCTTTGGTTTCAAGCATTGGTAGGTGAGCGTGGGACGTCGAAGTCCCTGCTGGCAAGAGCGCGCGAAGCGACGCTCGTTCGGGAAACACCGCGGAACCGGCTTTGCCGGGCCGCTGGTGTTGCCCCTCGAGGGGCTGAGTGCCGCGGCTCCAAGCCTGCCTACGCAGGCTTGGACGGCACGAAGGGCAAGGCCTCTGGCCGCAGCACGGATGTCGCTACACGAAGTGAGCGAGAGTCGGGGGTGGGCCCGTTATCTCTTGTTCTTGATGGGGATGTCCATCTCTTCGGGCTTGATCTCGTGCACCAGCTCCGGCACGCCCCAAGCGAAGGCCGGGTCGGCCTTGATCTTGAAGTGGTACATGCTCTGCATGGCCTGGTGGTCTTCCTTGCGGAAGGTCATCTTGCCCTTGGGCGTGTCGAAGCTCATGCCTTCCATGGTGGAAATGAGCTTGTTGGTGTTGGTGTCGCCGTTGGTCTTCTTCAGCGCCGTCACCAGGGCCATGGCGGCCGAGAAGCCGCCGGCGGTGAAGAAGTCCGGCGGTGCCTTGAACTGCTTGTAGTGCGCGGCCACCATCGCCTCGTTCACAGGGTTCTTCGGAATGCCGAAGTAGTAATAGGTGGCGCCTTCCATGCCCGGGAAGCGCTTGTAGGCCGTCATGGCCGGCAGGATGTTACCGCCCGTGCCCACGTCGATGTTGTAGCGCTTCTTCAGGTCGGCATCGGCCAGGGCGTTGAAGGGCGTGGTGGCACCGGCCCACACCACGGCAATCACCTTGCGGCCCGGCTTGTCCTTGAGCGCGTCGACCATGCGCTGGATGCCCGCCGTGAAGTCGGTGGTGTTGGGCGGCAGGTATTCCTCATGGACGATCTTGGTCTTCTTCAGCGCGTCCTTGAAGGCCTTCACGCCGTCGCGGCCAAAGGCATAGTCCTGCGCCAGCGTGGCCATGGAGATGTCGCTGGCGTCCGAGGCCACGGCATTGCTGATGGCGTCCTGGCTGGAGTTGCGGCCGGTGCGGAAGATGTACTTGTTCCACTTGTCGCCGGTGATCGAGTCTGCCACCGCCGGCTCCACCAGCAGGATCTTCTTGTATTCCTCCGCCACCGGCAGCATGGCCAGGGCCACGCCCGAAGACGTCGGCCCGATGGCCAGCGCCGCCTTGTCGTCGGAATAGGCCGCCGCCAGCAGCGACTTGCCCAGGTCGGGCTTGCCCTGGTCGTCCTTCTCGATGATCTCGATCTTCTTGCCGTTCACCATCATCGTGCCGCCGGTGGCGTAGTCCAGGCCCATCATCAGGCCGACCTGCGTCTGCTTGCCGTAGGCTTCCAGCGGGCCGGTCTTGCTGTAGATGTGCGCGACCTTGATCACGTCCGACTGGGCCCAGGCAGGCATGCCGAAGGCTGCTGCCAGCGTGACGACGGAAGTGGCGGCGGCCACCAGATTGCGACGGTTCATGTTTCGGTGTCTCCTGTTCGGTGATGGCTGAATATTGCACAGTTCGTGCCAGGCGTAACACCACGTATTTCCCGTGCCTTTTCGAGCGGATTCACCCGAAAGATGCAAAGTTCAAACACAGTAAATGCCTGACTTTCAGGCATTCGTCTGAAACTTACACAGGGTTTTCCAGACGTGCGTAGAGCGTCGCCCGCGAAATGCCCAGCAGGCGCGAGGTCGCCAGCTTGTTGCCTCCGGTGGCGGCCATGGCCGCCGAGATGGCGCGCTGCTCCAGCTCGGCCACCTGCTGGTCCAGCGGGCGCAGCAACGCGGCATTGCTTGCGGCCTCGTCCATGTCGCCCGATACCTGCTGTGTCGGCGCGGCCGCCTGCACATGCTCCACGCCCGACTCCCGCATGATGCGCTCCAGCTCCACGGCGTCGATGCGCTGCGAGTCGCTGCGCATGGTCACCTGCTCGAGCACGTTGCGCAGTTCGCGGATGTTGCCGCGCCACTGCTGCCCGGCCAGCAGCGCCAGCGCATCGGCGGTGAGTTCGGGCGGCGCCTCGCCGCTGCGCAATGCCATGTCCTCGCCCAGCACCTCGACCAGCGCCGGAATGTCGGCGCGCCGCTCGCGCAGCGGCGGCACCCGCAGCGGCAGCACGTTCAGGCGGTAATACAAGTCTTCGCGAAAGCGCCCTTCGCGCACCAGCGCCGGCAGGTCGCGCGAGGTGGCTGCGATCACGCGCGCATCGAAGGGCACCAGCTTGTTCGAGCCCAGCGGCTCGATCTCGCCTTCCTGCAAGGCGCGCAGCAGCTTGGCCTGCAGCGCCTGGGGCATGTCGCCGATTTCGTCGAGGAACAGCGTGCCGCCGTCGGCCAGCTTGAACTTGCCCTGGCGGCCCTTGCGGTCGGCGCCGGTGTAGGCGCCCGGCGCCACGCCGAAGAACTCGGACTCCAGCAAGGTGTCGGGCACGGCCGCGATGTTGAGGCTCACGAACGGGCCGTTGGCGCGCGCCGATGCGGTGTGGATGGCATGGGCGAGCAGCTCCTTGCCCGTGCCGGTCTCGCCCAGCAGCAGCACCGGGCTGGACGATTGCGCCGCACGGCGCGCATGCCGCTTCACGTCCACCGCCGCTGGGCTGCTGCCGACAAAGCTGGCAAAGGTGTACTTGGCGCGTCGCTGGCCGTCTGGCGTCTGGCGCAGCAACGGGTTGGCACGCTGGGCGGCCAGCTCGCGCCGCGCGTCGTCCAGATCGCGCTGCAGCATCGCAAACTTGCTGATGAGCGGCTGCAACGTGGTCTCCGGATGGTCGAACAGCACGATGCCGATGGCGCCGATGACTTCGCCCAGGCCCTCCTCGCCATCCTTTTCCTCGTGCAGCGGAATGCGGCTGACGACGAAGGTGCCGGCCTTGTTGGTCAGCAGGTCGATCAGGATCGGCTTGCCCGTTTCCAGCACCTGGCGCATCTGCGTGTTGGGAATCACCTCTTCCACCATGCGGCCCATGAACTGGTCGATGGACGCAAAGCCCAGCGCCGGCAAAAAACGCTTGTAGCCCTCGTTGACCCACACGATGCGCCCCGTGCGATCGACCAGGAACATGCCCTGGCTGATGCTGGAGAACAGGTGGAACATCGAACGCGATGCGAATGCGTGAATGGCATCGGCGTCGAGGGGGAGCGAGGGTGACCTTGGCATTCGGCCGATTTTGTCCGAAGCGTGAACTGGATCGGATCAATCAACTTGATATGCTCCGCGGTTTGCGCGCCAGCCGTTGCCAAGAGCCGAGCCAGGGCGTGCCACAACCCGTGTCGGCCGTGTGCTTTTTTCACGTTGGCCGAACACCCTCCGCCACGAGCGGAAGACTTGGACAACATGAGCAAACGACGCCCGCACGCGCTCGCCTGCCTGAGCGCCCTTTCCCTATTGCTGACGGCCTGCGCCTCGCGCCCCCCCGACAAGGTGGAGCCTCCCATGCCGGCGCAATGGCACGTTCCCCTGCCCCATAGCGGCTCGCCGACCCTGATGGCGCAATGGTGGAAGCGGCTGGACGAGCCCTTGCTGGCCGAGCTGATCGAATCCTCGCAAGAGGTCAACCCCAACATCGCCAGCGCCGCGGCGCGGCTGGCGGAGGCGCGCGCCAATCGCGTGGCGGCCGGCGCGGCCCTGGCGCCCAACCTCAACGGCAACCTGCAGGCCACGCGCGGCAACCAACTGGCGGCCACGGCGCCCAACCAGCCGCTGTCGCCCATCAACACCTACCAGGCCGGACTGCAGTCGAGCTGGGAAATCGATCTGTTCGGCGGCTTGCGCGCCGGACGCGATGCGGCGCAGGCGCAGGTGGACAGTGCCGACGCGCGCTGGCACTCGGCACGCATCTCGGTGGCTGCCGATACCGCGCTCAACTACTTCGACGAGCGAGCATGCCAGCGCGAGCTGGCGGTGACGGTGTCCGACGGGCAGTCGCGCGCCAACACCGCGCGCCTGACGGACCTGGCAGCCAAGGCCGGCTTCCAGGCGCCGGCCGATGCGGCGCGCGCACGCGCCAGCGCGGCCGATGCCTCGGCGCGCACCACGCAGCAACGCTCGCAATGCACGCTGCTACGCAAGGCGCTGGTGGCACTCACTGGCATGGACGCGGCCACGCTGGACGCCAAGCTCGACGCCGCCCCCATTGAGCCCGCGCTGCCCACGGTGAATGCCATCGAATCGGTGCCAGCCGCCGCACTCGCGCAGCGACCCGACGTGTACGCCGCCGAGCGAGCCGTGGCCACCGCAAGCGCAGACGTAGGCGCCGCCGAGGCACGCCGCTATCCGCGCCTGACGCTTACCGGCTCCATCGCACGCATGCGCTTCGAGATGGGCAGCTTTGCCGAATCCATCAACACCTGGAGCATCGGCCCGCTGGCGCTGGACATTCCCATCTACGACGGCGGCACCCGCGCCGCCAACGCCGAGGCCGCGCACGTGCGCTACGACGAGGCGGCCTCGCAATACCGCTCCACCGTGCGACAGGCGGTGCGCGAAGTGGAGTCGGCCCTGGTCACCCTGCAAAGCACCAACGACCGCTTTGCCGATGCGACCAATGCGGTGCGCGACTTCCAGAGCTCCTTCAACGCCACCCAGGCCCGCTACGACACCGGCCTTGCCAGCCTGTTCGAGCTCGAAGACTCGCGCCGCTCGCTCTTTGTCTCGCAGCTCACGCTGGTAGGCCTGCAGCGCGAACGTGCCGAGGCCTTCGTCACCCTGTACCGGGCCATGGGCGGCGGCTGGCAACGGCCCGACGACGGCACCGCGAACGCCGCGCCCACCACCGTGTCCAGCGCCCCCAATTCAGCATCGACCACGCCATGAACATCAAGAACATCAAACGATCCAACCTGCTCATCGCGCTCGCGGTGCTGATCGCTGTTGCGTTGATCGCCGTCTTTGCCTTGCGCCCGAAGGACGCGGCGCCCAAGGACGAGAAGGAGGCCAAGTCGGACGTGCCCGCCCGCCCCGCGCTGACCGTGACGGTCGCCAAGCCCGAGGACACCGAGCTGGTGATCACGCTGCCGGCCAACGGCAACATCGCTGCCTGGCAGGAAGCCAGCGTGGGCTCCGAGGCCGCCGGCCTGCGCCTGGCCGAGGTGCGCGTGAACGTTGGCGATGTGGTCAAGAAGGGCCAGGTGCTGGCCACCTTCTCCGGCGAATCGGTGCAGGCCGACCTGGCGCAAGCCAAGGCCGCGCTGGTCGAGGCGCAGGCCACCGCATCCGACGCGGCCGGCAATGCGGCGCGTGCGCGCACCCTGCAGGCCACGGGCGCGCTGAGCCAGCAGCAGATCAACCAGTACCTCACGGCCGAGCAGACCGCCAAGGCACGGGTCGAAGCGGCCAAGGCATCGCTGGCGGCACAGCAGGTGCGCATCCAGAACACCCAGGTGCAGTCGCCCGACGACGGCGTGGTGTCGTCGCGCACCGCCACCGTGGGCAGCGTGGTGAGCTCGGGCACGGAACTGTTCAGGCTCATTCGCCAGGGGCGCCTGGAGTGGCGCGCCGAAGTCACGGCCACCGAGCTGGGCCGCGTCGCGGTCGGCACGCCGGCGGTGGTCACCGGTGCCAGCGGCGCGCAGGTGCGCGGCACCGTGCGCAGCATGGCACCCACGGTCGACCCGCAAACGCGCAACGCGCTGGTCTATGTCGACCTGCCCGCGGCGCTGCAAGGCAAGTCCTCGCTCAAGGCGGGCATGTTCGCCAGCGGGGAGTTCGAGCTGGGTCGCAGCCAGGCCAAGACGGTTCCGCAGGCGTCCATCGTGCCGCGCGACGGCTTCAACCACGTGCTGGTGCTGCAGCCCGACCAGCGGGTGCGCGCCGTCAAGGTCGACACCGGCCGCCGCGTGGGCGACCGGGTGGAGATCAAGTCCGAGTTGCCGCCCGATGCCAAGGTGGTGGTGCAAGGCGCCGGCTTTCTGAACGACGGCGACCTGGTTCGCGTGGTCGATGCGCCCGCCCCCGTGGGCAACGGCACGGCCGCCAAGTAAGCGACGACAAGACATGAGAGGAGCCGCGCCATGAACGTTTCGGCCTGGTCCATACGCAACCCCATTCCGGCAGTGATGCTGTTCGTGCTGCTGAGCTTCGGCGGCTTCATCTCCTTCAATGCGATGAAGGTGCAGAACTTTCCGGACATCGACCTGCCCACCATCACCGTCACGGCGGCCCTGCCGGGCGCCGCGCCCTCGCAGCTGGAGAACGACGTGGCGCGCAAGATCGAGAACTCGATCGCCACCATCCAGGGCCTCAAGCACATCACCACCAAAGTGCAGGACGGCGCGGCCAACCTGATCGTCGAGTTCCGCCTGGAAAAGCCGGTGCAGGAAGCCCTGGACGACGTGCGCTCTGCCGTGCAGCGCGTGCGTGCCGACCTGCCGGCCGACCTGCGCGACCCGGTTGTCACCAAGCTGGACTTCGCGGCGCAGCCGGTGCTGGCCTTCACCGTGGCTTCTTCGCGCATGGACGACGAGGCCCTGTCCTGGTTCGTGGACAACGACATCAGCAAGATGCTGCTGTCCATCAACGGCGTGGGCGCCGTGAACCGCGTGGGCGGCGTGACCCGCCAGGTGCACATCGACCTGGACCCGCAGAAGCTGCAGGCGCTGGGCGCCACCGCGGCCGACATCTCGCGCCAGCTGCGCATGATGCAGGTAGAGAGCGCGGGCGGACGCACCGACCTGGGCGGCAGCGAGCAGCCCGTGCGCACCATGGCCACCGTCAGTTCGGCCAACGAGCTGGACAACATCCAGATCCCGCTGTCGGACGGCCGGCGGATCCGGCTCGACCAGGTGGCCCGCATCAGCGACACCATTGCCGAGCAGCGCTCCGCCGCCCTGTTGAACGGAAAGCCGGTGGTGGGCTTCGAGGTGGCTCGCGCTCGCGGCGCCAGCGAGGTGGAAGTGGGCCGCGCGATCCAGAAGCGCCTGGAGGAGCTGCGCGTGCAGCGGCCGGACATCCAGCTGACCGAGGCCTTCAACTTCGTCGACCCCGCGGAGGAAGAGTACGAAGGCTCGCTGCACCTCTTGTATGAAGGCGCCATCCTGGCCGTGCTGGTGGTGTGGCTCTTCCTGCGCGACTGGCGTGCCACCTTCGTCTCGGCGGTGGCGCTGCCCATGTCGGTGATCCCGGCCTTCATCGGCATGCACTACCTGGGCTTTTCGATCAACGTGGTGACGCTGCTGGCGCTCTCGCTGGTGATCGGCATCCTGGTGGACGACGCCATCGTGGAGGTGGAGAACATCGTGCGCCACCTGCGCATGGGCAAGACGCCCTACCAGGCGGCCATGGAGGCGGCCGACGAAATCGGCCTGGCAGTGATCGCAACCACCTTCACCCTCATCGCCGTGTTCCTGCCCACCGCCTTCATGAGCGGCGTGGCCGGCAAGTTCTTCAAGCAGTTCGGCTGGACGGCCTCGTTGGCGGTGTTTGCCTCGCTGGTGGTGGCGCGGATGCTCACGCCGATGATGGCGGCCTACATCCTCAAGCCCATCGTCACCGCCGAGCACGAGCCGCGCTGGCTGCGCACCTACATGTGGATGTCCAACTGGTGCATCCACCACCGCTTCAAGACGATGGTGCTGGCCACGCTGTTCTTCGTGGGCTCGGTGGCCATGATCCCGCTGCTCAAGACCGGCTTCATTCCGCCGGACGACAACTCGCAGACCCAGGTGTACATCTCGCTGGCGCCCGGCGCCACGCTGGCGCAGACCTCCGCAGCGGCCGAGGAAACGCGCCGCCGCGTGATGGCCATCAAGCATGTGAAGAGCGTCTACACCACCATCGGCGGCGGCAGCGCCGGGGGCGACCCCTTCGCCAGCTTCGGCACGCCCGAGACGCGCAAGGCCACCCTCACCATCCAGCTCGACGATCGCGGCGACCGGCCGCGCAAGCAGGTCATCGAGAACGAGATCCGAAGCGCCATGCAGACCATGCCCGGCGTTCGCAGCACGGTGGGCCTGGGCGGCTCCGGCGAGAAGTACATCCTGGTGCTGACCGGCGACGAACCCCACAGCCTGTACACGGCCGCGCGCAATGTCGAGCGCGACCTTCGCACCATTCCGGGCCTGGGCAACATCACCTCCACCGCCAGCCTGATCCGTCCCGAGATCGCGGTGCGGCCGAACTACGCGCGCGCCGCCGACCTGGGCGTGACCAGCACCGCCATCGCCGAGACCCTGCGCGTGGCCACCTTGGGCGACTACGACCAGAACCTGCCCAAGCTCAACCTGGCGCAGCGCCAGGTGCCCATCGTCGTCAAGCTCGAAGACTCGGCGCGGCAAGACCTGTCGCTGCTGGGCCGGCTGGCGGTGCCGGGCGCACGCGGGCCGGTCATGCTCAGCCAGGTGGCCTCTCTCACCAACGAGGGCGGCCCAGCCGTCATCGACCGCTATGACCGCTCGCGCAACGTCAACTTCGAGATCGAGCTGTCGGGCGTGGGCCTGGGCGATGCCAAGGCCGCGGTGGACAAGCTGCCCTCCATCCGCAACCTGCCGGCCGGCGTGCGCGTGGCCGAGGTGGGCGATGCGGAGATGATGACCGAGCTGTTTGCCAGCTTCGGGCTGGCCATGCTCACCGGCGTGCTGTGCATCTACATCGTGCTGGTGCTGCTGTTCAAGGACTTCCTGCACCCGGTCACCATTCTTTGCGCCCTGCCCCTGGCGCTGGGCGGTGCCTTCGTGGGCCTGCTGGTGGCGGACAAGGCGTTCTCCATGCCCTCGCTCATCGGCCTGATCATGCTGATGGGCATTGCCACCAAGAACTCCATCCTGCTGGTGGAGTACGCCATCGTGGCGCGGCGCGACCACGGCATGAGCCGCCTCGAAGCCCTGCGGGACGCCTGCCACAAGCGCGCCCGCCCGATCATCATGACCACGCTGGCCATGGGCGCGGGCATGCTGCCCATTGCGGTGGGCTGGGGCGCGGCCGATTCGAGTTTCCGCTCGCCCATGGCGGTGGCGGTCATCGGCGGCCTGATCACTTCCACCGTGCTCAGCCTGCTGGTGGTGCCGGCGGTGTTCACCTACATCGACGACATCAAGAACTGGCTGCAGCGCAATGCGCGGCGGCTGCGGGGGCACAAGCACGAGCCCGAGCAGGGGGAGGAAGACCTGCACCTGCCCAGCGCGGGGTGAGCGGGCCGTAGAGGCCAATTCCATCCAATCTCCCCAACTTTGAGGAGATTGGCGCGGACCTTCTCTGTTACCTTTGGCTACTGTAGTTCCCGTGAGGGGGCGGGTAGCCCTGTGCCCCCCGAAACCGCGACGTGTCCCGGAGAAGGCCATGCACAGAGAAGACGAGCAACTGAACTCCCAATTCGAGGCACTCCTCGCCTCCTCGAGGCGACTGCAAGCAAGGGTCGAGGGGTCCTGGCCTGGGGACCGTTGGGCGCCCCACCTCCTGATGGCAGCCTGTCTCACAATCGGCGTGTTCCTGGTCGTCTTTCTCTGACCTTGCCTCGGGCCCCAAGAGACAGGAGTGCGAGATGTTCAACTGGCTACTGCTCTTCGTTCCCATCTCCATCGCCGCGGAGCATTTCTATGCGCAGCAGCACTTGCTGGTGTTCCTGACGGCTGCCGTCGCCATCCTTCCGCTGGCCGGCTGGATGAGTCGCGCGACCGAGAACCTGGCGGAGCACACCGGAGAGGGCATCGGCGGACTGCTCAACGCCACCTTCGGCAATGCGGCCGAACTGATCATCGCTTTTGCCGCGCTGCGGGCGGGCCTGCACGATGTCGTCAAGGCTTCGATTGCCGGCTCGATCATCGGCAACATCCTGCTGGTGCTGGGAGCGTCCATGTTCGCCGGGGGCCTGCGCCACGCCGAGCAAACCTACAACGCCGCCGGCACGCGTTCGCAGGCCACGCTGCTCACGCTGTCGGCCATCGCACTGGTGCTGCCCGCCGCCTACAGCGCCGCGGTGGGCAGGGGCATTGCGCAAGGGCTGCCCACGTTGTCCGGCGACCTCTCGCACAACGTGGTGCTGCTGAGCATGTCCATTGCCGTCGTGCTGCTGGTGGTCTACGCACTGTTCCTGGTGTTCTCGTTGATCACGCACGCATCGCTGTTCGCCGGCTCGGCCGCGCATGGCGATGCGCAAGACGCCTCGCCGCCGTGGTCTCTGCACAAGTCGCTGCTTATCCTGGCGGCGGCCACCGCCGCCATCGCCTGGGTCAGCGAAATACTCGTCGGCGCCATCGAGCCGACCGCGCATGAATTCGGCTTGAGCAGTGTCTTCGTCGGCGTCTTCGTCGTGGCCATTCTCGGCAACGCTGCAGAGCACGCCAGCGCCATCACCGCGGCCATGAAGAACCGCATGGACCTGTCGCTGGCCATTGCCATCGGCTCGAGCGTGCAGGTCGCACTGTTCGTCGCTCCCGTGCTGGTGCTCGCCAGTCTGTGGGTCGGACCGACTCCGATGGACCTGGTGTTTCCGGCCGGCCTGGTGGCGACGGTATTGCTGTCGGTCTTGATTACCGGCCAGGTCGCCGGCGATGGCCGCTCCGATTGGCTGCGCGGTGTGCTGCTGCTGGCCGTGTACCTGATTTTTGGCCTGGCGTTCTTCTTCGTGCCTGGCGCGCCTGGGCATTGAGCTTTGCCACGTACTATTCTTGCGCTGCGCTGAACCTGGCTCGACCCCGGGGCGCGAAGGAGGATGGCAATGAACATATGGCCCGTTCGCTCGCTGCTGACGATTGCCGCGGCGCTGGTGCTGTCGGCTTGCGGCTCCCAGGTGGTCAATCCCGTCACGGGCCGCACCGAGTACTCGGTGATGGACGAGGCCGCCGAGATTCAAGAAGGCGCCAAGGCACATGAGGGCGTGCTCCAGGAATACGGTGCCTATGCCGACCCGAAGTTGCAGGCCTATGTGAACGGCCTGGGCCAGAAGCTGGCCAGCCAGTCGCACCGCGCCAACCTGAAGTGGACCTTCACGGTGCTCGACAGCCCCGAGATCAACGCCTTTGCCTTGCCCGGCGGCTATGTCTATGTCACGCGCGGCATCATGGCCTACCTCGACAGCGAGGCCGAGCTGGCCGGGGTGATGGGTCACGAGATCGGCCACGTTACCGCGCGGCACGGCGCGCAGCGCGCGACACGCGAGCAGACCGCTGGCATCGGCGTCATCGCCGCCACCATCCTGGGCGCCGTTCTCGAGGTCGGGGGCGTGGGCGGAGCCTCCAGCCTGGCGAGCCAGTTGTCGCAGACGGCCGCGTCGGGCTACATCGCCTCGTACAGCCGGGACCAGGAGTCCCAGGCGGACGAGCTGGGGGCCGAGTACCTCTCGCGAAACCACTACGACCCGCAGAACATGGTCGACGTCATCCAGGCGCTCAAGAGCCAGGAGCAGTTTGCCGCCGACATGGCCAAGGCCGATGGCAAGGCGGTGCCATCGGCTTCCAGCTGGCTTGCCTCGCATCCCGCAAACGACAAGCGACTTGCCGACATCAAGGTGTATGCCGCCAGGTACAAGGGCCAGGACGGCTACGCCGATGACGGGCGTGCGCGCTACCTGCAAGCCATCACCGGCATGACCTTCGGCGACAGCGCCGACCAGGGGCTCGTTCGGGGGCGCAATTTCTATCACGAGGGCCTGGGCATCGCGATGACGGCGCCGCAAGGCTGGCAGATCCAGAACACCTCCGATGCGATCGCGCTTGTCAATGGCGCGGGCGATGCCGGCCTGGTGGTGCGGGTGGTTCCGCCCAAGGCCGGCAGTACGCATGCAGAAGTCATCCGCAAGGTGCTCAATCCGACCGACGGGCGCACCGAGGCGCGCACGCTACACGGCCTGGCCGCTACCCATTTCGACGGAACGATCCGCACCCAGCAAGGCCAGTCCCGGGCGATTGCGCTCACGCTGGTGACCGGGCCGGGCGATCGCAACTACTGGCTGCAATACGTGGCCAAGGACGACAACGCGCGCCAACGTTCACAGGCCGAGATGAAGGAGGCCGAGGCCTCGTTTCGCCCCATGTCCCAGGCGGACCGCGCAGCGGCCAAGCCGTGGGGCGTGCAAACCGTGCCTTTTCCTCGCGGAGGATTCAGCGAACTGGCGAAGTCCTCGCCGCTACCAGCCGCCAGGGCGCAGGCCCAGCTCAAGCTGATGAATGGCGCCTATGGCGGCGCCCCCGATCCGAAGCCCGGACAAGCGGTCAAGGTGGTGAGGTAGCACCGGGAAGGCCTCGCGTGCCCTTCGCTCAATCCAGCGAAATGCTCGCCTTCTTCGCCAGCGCCGCATATCGCGCCGCCTCGCTTCGGAAGAATGCGGCCGCCTGCTCCGGCGACGTGGGCTTGATGACATTGCCCTGCTTGTTCATCGCGTCCACCACCTCCGGATCGGCAAAGGCCTTCACGAAGGCGTCGTGCACGCGTTTGGTCTCGGCGGCCTGCAGCTTGGCCGGGCCGATCACGGCGAACCAGCCCTCGACGTCGTAGTTGGGCAGGCCCTGCTCCGCAATGGTGGGAATCTCCGGCGCCGCCGGCGAACGCGTGGCGCCGCACAGGCCGATGGCCTTCACCAGGCCGCTCTTGATGTGCGCCTGGATGGCCGGCAGCGCCACCACGCCGAACTGCACCTGCCCGCTCATCAGGTCGGTGACCATGGGGCCGGTTCCCTTGTATGGCACGTGCTGCGCCTGCACGCCGGCCTGGTCCAGGAACAGCATGCCGGCCAGGTGGATGATGGTGCCGTTGCCCGACGAGGCCAGGTTGTAGCCATCGGGCTTGGACTTGAGCAGCGCGATGAGCTCCTTCACGTTGTTCGCCGGCAGCGACTTGGTGGCCACCAGAACCAGCGGCGTCGCGCCGATCACGCTGATGGGGGTGAAGTCCGCCACCGCGTCGAAGGGCATCTTCTTGTACACGGCCGGGTTGATCACGTGGTTGTTGGAGACCAGGCCCAGCGTGCTGCCGTCCGGCGCGGCCTTGGCCACGGCTGCCGCGCCGGTGATGCCGCCCGCGCCCGGCAGGTTCTCGATCACCACCGGCTGGCCCAGCGCCCTTCCCAGGGCCGGGCTGGCCGCGCGAGCGATGGTGTCCACGCCGGAGCCGGCGCTGATGGGCAGCACCAGGCGCACCGGCCTGTCGAGCTGCGCAAAGGCCGGCAGCGCGGCGCCGGCCAGCGAGGCCGTGCCCAGCGCGAGCAGCGCGCGGCGGTTGAGGGTGAAGGCCGTGTACTGGCTCATGTGTCTTGTCTCCGTGTCGTTGTCTGATTTCTTGCTGCGTCGCGCTCGCCGGGCTTCCCGCTACGCCGCGTGCAGTTGCGGCCGCAGGCCCGCAAGGATTTCCTCGGTGTGCTGGCCCACCTTGGGCAGCGGCATGCGCACGCCAGGGCGCCGCCCGCCCATGAGCAGCGGCAAGAGCACCACGCTCGTGCTGCCGCCGTCGTCGGTTTCCATCGGTGCCAGCCCGCCGCTTTGCGTGAGGTGCGGGTCATCCACCAGTTGCTCCGGCCGCGTGATCGGGGCATAGGGAATGCCGGCCGCCTCCAGCTTGGGCGTCAGCTCTTCGCTTCGATGCGACGCCAGGATCGCACCGAGTTCGGCAAGCAGCTGCGGGCGCACGGCCACGCGAGCCGCGTTGTCGACATACTCGGCGCGCCCCAGCAGATCCGTTCGCTCCAGCACGCGGCACAAGGTAGCGAACTGCTTGTCGCTCACGGCCCCGATGAACAGCTGCTGCCCCTCGGCCAGCGTGAACACGTCGTACACGCTCCAGGCCGACACGCGCGCAGGCATCGGCGGCGGCGGCTCGCCGGTCATCATGTACTGCTGCATGTGCTGCGAGCTCAGGAACACACAGTTCTCGAACAGCGCGCTCTGCACCTCTTGCCCGCGCCCGGTGCGCTCGCGCTCGCGCAGCGCGGCCAGCACGCCGATCGCACCGAACATGCCGCCCATGATGTCGTTCACCGACGTGCCCGCGCGCAGCGGCCGGCCCACCGGCCCGGTCATGTACGACAGGCCGCCCATCATCTGCACCACCTCGTCCAGCGCCAGGCGCTTTTCGTAGGGGCCGGGCAGGAAGCCCTTGTGGCTGACGTAGATCAGTCGAGGGAAGCGCTTGGACAGCGTGTCGTGGTCCAGGCCCAGTTCGCGCATCAGGCCGGGGCGGAAGTTCTCCAGCACCACATCGCACTGCCCCGCCAGTTCGGCCGCCATCACGCGCCCTTGCTCGCTGGTGATGTCCAGCACCACGCTCTTCTTGTTGCGGTTGAAGCTGCGAAAGAAGCCGATGCCCAGGCCCGGCAGCTTGCGCGTCTTGTCGCCGCCGGGCGGCTCCACCTTGATGACTTCGGCGCCCAGGTCGGCCAGGATCATTCCGCAGGTCGGGCCCATCACCATGTGGGTGAATTCGAGCACGCGCACGCCGGCGAGCGGCAGGTTGGATTCGTTGTTGCTTTGCATGTGGGAATTGACGGGGTTCAGGCACAAGCCAGGGTCTTGGGCAGGCCAGCGCGCCACAGCGTGCCGTGCAGGGTTTCGCCTTCCAGCCACTGCGCCACCTTGGCCCGCAGTGCCAGCAGGCGTGAAAGGTCCAGGCCGGTGCTCACGCCCATGGTGGCGAGCATGAAGGCCAGGTCTTCGGTGGACGCGTTGCCGCTCGCACCGGGGGCATGCGGGCAGCCGCCGATGCCGGCGAGCGTGGCGTCGAAGCGCGCCACGCCGGTTTGCAGCGCGGCGTACACATTGGCCAGCGCCAGGCCACGCGTGTCGTGGAAGTGCCCGCACCACAAGCGCTCGCCGGCAATGCGGCGCGCCTTCTCGAACAGCTCGCGCACCTCGGCCGGCCCGCCATAGCCCACGGTGTCGGCAATGCTCACGCGGTCGGCACCGGCATCGAGCAGCGCCTGCATGCAGCGCAGCACCTCGGCCTGCTCGACCCGGCCCTGCAACGTGCAGCCGAAGGCCGTGCCAATGCCGCCTTCGATCAGCATGCGTGAGCCGGCCGCGTCGCGCGCCGCGCGCATCTTCGCGACCTCGGCCACCACCTCGTCGGGTGTCTTGCGCAGGTTGGCCAGGCTGTGCGCATGGCTGGCCGACAGCGGCACCAGCATCAGGTCGGCGCCGGATTCGATGGCGCGCTCGGCGCCCTTGAGGTTGGGCACCAGCACCGAGACGAACAGTCCCGGCAGGGTCTTGGCAAAAGCCACCAGCTCGGCGGTGTCGGCCAGTTGGGGCAGCAGGCGGGCCGGCACGAAGGAGCCCACCTCGATCTCGCGCTGGCCCGCCTCGTAGGCGGCGCCAATCCATTCGATCTTGCGCTCGGTGGGCAGCACGGTCTGGATGCTCTGCAGGCCGTCGCGCAGGCCTACCTCTCGAATCACGGCATGGGAAGGCAACTGGGGCAAGGTCATCGAAGAAATCCGTCTGGTCTGTCTTGGCTCGAACTTTAGGATGTCCCTCCTGGAAGCTGAAGCGATAAGATTTCGGCCCAGTGTTTCCAAAATGGAAAGTCTCAAGCCATGCGCGACCTGGACCTGACCACCCTTCGTCTCTTCGTTGCGGCGTGCGAGCACCGCAACCTGGCCCGCGCCGGCGAGCAGGAGCACATCGGCGCCTCGGCCATCAGCAAGCGCTTCGCCCAGCTGGAAGAGCAGGTGCACGCGCCGCTGTTCGAGCGGCACCGGCGCGGCGTGGTGCCCACCGCCGCCGGCGAGATCCTGCTGGAGCATGCGCGGGCCATGCTGGCCAGCGCCGACCGCGTGACGCGCGACATGGCGGCCTACCGGCACGGCATCAAGGGGCAGGTGCGGGTGCTGGCCTCGCTCTCGTCCATCACCGAATCGCTGCCGGACGACATCGCGTCGTTCCTGCAGGCACCCGAGCATGCGCAGATACGGGTTGACATCGAGGAAATGACCAGCTCGGTGCTGGTGCGCGCCATCCGGGAAGGCCTGGCGCCGGTGGGCATCTGCTGGGACGCGGCGGACCTGGAAGGGCTCAAGGCCCTGCCCTACCGGCATGACCACCTGGTGGTGGTGGCGCATCCTGAGCACCCGCTGGCCAGGCGCAAGCGCTGCAGCTTCGAAGAGACGCTGGAACACGAGCATGTGGGCCTGCCCTCTTCCACCGCGGTGCACACCATGTTTGCGCGGGCGGCGGCCATCGTCGGCCACCCCCTGCACTACCGCGCGGTGGTCTCCACATTCGATGCCGCGCTGCGCTGCGTGCGGGCCGGCCTGGGCATTGCCGTGGTGCCGCGCGAGATCGCCCAGCCGTTCGCCCTTGGCAACTCGCTGCGCGTGATTGCGCTGACCGACCCCTGGGCCAAGCGCCGCTTTGCAATCTGCTTTCGGGACGAGGCGCACCTTTCGCCCGCCGCCCGGTTGCTGGTCGGGCACCTGTCGAGCGTGCAGGAACGCGCTTGAATCCCCAAAGTTGCGGAGCAACCCGGTGTGCACGCCGGGCGCCTTCGCCCTAGACTCCACGCCACGTCGCGACCGCTCCAGCAAGCAAGCAACCAACCAGCTGATGGTGAAGGCAAGGCCCCATGGCAGAGTCAAGGTTTCACCGCCCGCCAACCCGCCCGTCAGGCGCGGGTGCGCGTGCACACGGCGTCGCAGACCATCAACTGCTCGACTGCGGGCTTCGGCTGCTCGAGGCGCGCAGCGAAAGCCAGCTGTGCCGCCTCCTGGTCGACGAGACCGCACGGCTGACGGGCGCGCAACGCGTGCTGCTGGCCCTGCAGTCCGGGCAGGGGCTGGCAGGCGCCGGGTCGGTGCTGCCGCACGGGGAGGATGAGGCACAGCTGCTGCAGTCCATCGGCCCCTGGCTCGAGGAGGCCAGCCGAAGCCACGCACCCAGCCTGCGGCATGGCCCCGAAGGTGCGGCGGCGCCCGCGCAGCGCTCGTGCATCGTCGCGCCGCTCGTTGCGCACGACGAACTGCTGGGCCACCTCTACGCCGACGTCGAGGGCCACTTGGGCCGCTTCGATGCCTGCCACCGCGACGCCCTGGCCGTGCTGGCCCGGCATGGCGCCGCGGGACTGACCAGCACGCGCATCGCCGCGCAAAACGCCCAGCTCGCGGGCGAAGCGCAGGCGGCCATGAAGCAGCTGGAAGAGCGCGGCATCGAGCTGACCGAATCGCTCGAGTACCAGACCGCCGTGAGCGACGTGCTGCGCGCCATCAGCGAGTCGCAGACCAGCGTGACACCGGTGTTCGAGGCCATTCTCGACTGCACCATGTGGCTGTTCGAAGGGCCGGCCTCGGCCATCTTCCTGTACGACGGCACCCAGGTGCAGCTGGCCGCCACGCGCAACTGGTCGGCCGACGCGCTGGAGGCCGCGCGCACCGTGTGGCCGGCCCCGCCCGATGCGCGCCAGATCAACGGCCGCGCCATCCTCACGCGCCAGACCCAGAGTTCCGAAGACGCCTGGGCCGATGCGAACTACGACCGGCGCCTGGCCAACTCGGGCGACCGCCGCCGCGTGATGGGCGCGCCCATGCTCAAGGACGGCGTGCCCATCGGCGCCATCACCACCGCCTGGCCGCAGCCGGGCAGGACACCGCAGCGGCAGATCGACCTGCTCAAGGTGTTCGCCGACCAGGCGGTGATGGCCATCGAGAACGTGCGGCTGGTCAACGAGAACAAGGCAGCGCGCGCCGCGGCCGAAGCCACCAACGAGGCCAAGAGCGCCTTCCTGGCCACCATGAGCCACGAGATCCGCACGCCCATGAACGCCGTCATCGGCATGAGCGGGCTGCTGCTGGACACGCAGCTCGATGCCGAGCAGCAGGACTACGTCTCCACCATCCGCGACTCGGGCGATGCGCTGCTCACGCTCATCAACGACATCCTCGACTACTCGAAGATCGAGGCCGGCCGCATGGACCTGGAGTCGCACCCCTTCGACCTGCGCGACTGCGTGGAGTCGGCGCTGGACCTGGTGAGCATCCGCGCCATCGAGAAGCACCTGGAAATAGCCTATGTCTTCGAGGGCGAGGTGCCGGCCGGCGTGAACGGCGACCTGGCCCGCGTGCGGCAGATATTGCTCAACCTGCTGAGCAACGCGGTGAAGTTCACCGAAGCCGGCGAAGTGGTGCTGACGGTGCGCGGCGAGGCGCCTTCGCCGGGCCGCGCCGCCCTAAGCTTTGGCGTGCGCGACACCGGCATCGGCCTGTCGCCCCTGGGCATCAGCCGGCTGTTCCAGTCGTTCTCGCAGGCCGACTCGAGCATCACGCGCAAGTTTGGTGGCACCGGCCTGGGGCTGGCCATCAGCAAGCGGCTGGCCGAGCTGATGGGCGGCACGATTCGCGTGGAAAGCCAGGGCCCGGGCACCGGCTCGACCTTCTTCTTCACCGTGGAACTCCCCGTGGCCGAGGCGCCCCCGCGCAAGCGCCCCGCCATTACCGGCGTGCAGCTGGAGCTGCAGGGCAAGCGCCTGCTGGTGGCCGATGCCAATGCAACCAATCGCCGCGTGCTGGCATTGCAGGCCGGCAAATGGGGCATGCTCGCGCGCGAGGCGGCCTCGCCGGCCGAGGCTCTGCGCTGGCTGAACGAGGCCGGCGAACATTTCGACCTGGCCGTGCTGGACCTGCACATGCCCGAAATGGACGCGGTGGACCTGGCCCAGCGCATTCGCGCGAGCCACCCCGCACTGCCCCTGGTGCTGTTCAGTTCGCTGGGCCGGCGCGAGGCAGGCAAGGTGGAATCGCTTTTCAACGCCTTCCTCGCCAAGCCCCTGCACCAGTCGCAGTTGTTCGACACGCTGGTCAGCCTGCTGGCGCGCGATTCGAGCGAGAGCGCCGTCCACAAGCCCGCGCCGGCGAGCGCCGCGCGGCCGCAGATCGACCCGACCATGGGCCAGCGGCATCCGCTGCGCATCCTGCTGGCCGAGGACAACGCGGTGAACCAGAAGCTGGCCATGCGCCTGCTGCAGCAGATGGGCTACAAGGCCGACCTGGCCAACAACGGCATCGAGGCCGTGGCGTCGGTGCAGGCCCAGCCCTACGACGTGGTGCTGATGGACGTGCAGATGCCCGGGCTCGACGGGCTGGGTGCCACGCGCCAGATCTGCAGCCTGTTGCCCGCGTCGCAGCGACCGCGCATCGTGGCCATGACCGCCAACGCCATGCAGGGCGACCGCGAGATGTGCATCGAAGCCGGCATGGACGACTACATCACCAAGCCCATCCAGGTCCTGCGCCTGATCGAGGCCTTGAACAATGTCCCCAAACGTGGGGACGAACCGTTTGTCGACGCCGCTTTTAATTGAGCGTATGCTAGAAAAAGGTGCTACACACCGGTAGGCAAACCGGTTTCAGCACCTCCACCCCACCGACCTCGGACGGAGGCCACACATGGACCTGCGAAGCGAGCAACTGGCTGAAGGCGTCGAGAAAATCAGCCTGGTTGGACGCATGGACAGCCTTGGCGGGCACGACATCGACACGCGCTTTTCCGCGCTGGTCGCGGCCCGCAAGCTGCTGGCGGTCATCGATCTGTCCGAAGTGTCTTTCCTCGCATCCATCGGCATTCGCACGCTGGTCATCAATGCACGCGCGCAACTGCAGCGCGGCGGCAGCATCGCCCTGGCAAGTCCGCAACCTCATGTGGCGGAGGTACTGAAGATGGCAGGCATCGACACCATCATCCCGGTGTACCCCGATGTCGATTCCGCCTTCAGTGCGCTGACGTCCTCGTCCACCACCGAAGGTCGATGACATGCCTACCAACGGCGGGGAGCAAGGCGCCTCCCTGATCGTCGACAGCCAGCTGCGCGAGCTCGCTCGGGTCAACGCCTGGGTGCACGACTGGGCCGAGCGCCAGCATCTGTCGCCCAAAGTCGTTCACAAGCTCGACCTGTGTTCCACCGAGGTCGTCACCAACATCGTGACCCACACCAACGGCCAGGCCGCGCAACACATTTCGCTGCACCTGGGCTGGAAAGGCGGCGCAGTGGCACTGGACGTGGAGGACGACGGCGCGCGCTTCGACCCGCGCACGCATCCGCCGCCCCAGCCGGCCACCAGCCTGAAGGACGCGCGCATCGGCGGCTGGGGCATTCCCATGGTCCGCCACTTCTCCGACGGCCTTCAGTGGCGCCACGAAGACGGGCGCAACCACCTGACCCTGCTGTTTCGCGCCAAGACGCCGGCCCGGCCGGCAAACCAGACACCTTCAACAACCGAGGAGTGAGTCAAATGGCATCCACAGCCAAGCCCATGCAGATCGATACCCAGACCGCCCTGGCCGCGCAAGCTGCCTTGGCCGCAGGCGCCAAGCCCAACGGGGGCGGCGTTGAAGCTTCCGGCGTCGACAAGATGCGCGAGCTCCTGTTCGGCAACCAGATGCAGGACTACGACAAGCGCTTCTCGGTGATGGAAGAGCGCTTCCAGCAAAGGCTGCGCGACCTCGAAGGCGAATCCACGCGCGGCTTGAGCTCGCTGGAGGCCACCATCAAGAAGCAGCTCGAGTCGGTGGCCGGCCAGTTCCGCGAGGAAAAGGACCTGCGTGCCGACGCGGACAAGGAGCTCGAACGCAGCCTGCGCGACCACACGCAGGCGCTGGAAAAGCGCCTGGCACAGCTGTCTGACCAGCTGGCCCGCCAGGAGCGCGATTTCACCGACCGGCTGGCGCACGAAGTGCAAAGCCTGCGCGAGGAAATCCGCCGCCGCCAGGACGACAGCCGCGCCACCATGGAACGCATGTTCGCCGAGCTGTCCAACGTCAAGACCGACCGCAACCTGCTCGCAGGCCTGTTCGTCGAGATTGCCAAGTGCCTGAACCAGGACTCGGCGCCCAAGGTCAGCGGCGGCGAGCGCAGCTGAGCTGGAAATCATGAACGCGCGCCCGGCCGTTCCGAAGCGCGCTCGAACCGCAGTGCGCAGCACGGAGGTTCTCCGATGAACGCGCGCCTGTCGCTGGCCTCATCGAACCCGGCCAGCCCAGCAGCGCAGGAAGACCAGAACACCCGGCTGGCCGGGTTGCTGCTGGAGTTGGCGCGCTGCGTCAATCCGGAGCTGGCTCGCGAAGTGCCCAGCCGGCTGGAGGAAGACCCGCGCCTGGACGCCATGCGCGGGGTGCTCATCGAACGCGAGCGCGTGGCGCTGGAGCGGCTTCAGCGCAAGTTCGACGACCCCAAGGAGTTCGCCGACGCGGTGGGCGCGGTGCTGCCCGCCGCCTTCACGCTGGCCTCGCAGGACGAGCGGCTGGGCCAGGCACTGGCGCCAGGCATGGAGCGCGCCACGAAGGCCTCGATCCGCAAGAACCCGCGCACCATGGTCGACATCCTCTACCCGGTGATGGGGCCGGCCATTCGCAAGGCCATTGCCGAGACGCTGGACGACACGCTGCAGTCGCTCAACCAGGCGATCAAGTACAGCCTGTCGTGGCGCGGGCTGAAGTGGCGCCTGGAAGCGTGGCGCACCGGCAGCACCTTTGCCGACGTGGTGCTGCGGCACACGGCCGTCTACCAGGTCGACCACGTCTTTCTCATCCATCGCAAGTCGGGCCTGCTGATCTCGCACGTGGCACGCGAGGACGCGACCACGCAAGACCCGCAGATGGTCTCGGCCATGCTTTCGGCCATCCAGGACTTCGTGCGCGACTCCTTCGACGAGAAGGAAGCCTCCGAAGGCCACGGCATCGACAGCCTCCGGCTGGGCGAGTTCCTGCTGTGGTCCGAGGAAGGACCGTCCGCCTTCCTGGCCGCGGTGATCCATGGCAACCCACCGCCTGCGGTTCGCACCCGGATGCTGGAAGCGCTGTCGACCGTGCACGACCATTGGCGCACGCCACTGGACGAGTTCCAGGGCGACACCGACGTGTTCGACGGCATCGACGAGCGCCTGCGCCCCTGCCTCGTTTCGCAGAGCGCAGAGTCGCGCCGCAAGTATTCGCCGCTGCTGTGGCTCGTTCCCCTGGCCCTGCTGATGGCCCTGGGCTGGTGGATCGGCCAGCGGGTGGTGGAGCAACGGCGCGTGAACAACTACGTGGCTGCGCTGCAGGAGCAGCCGGGCATCGTGGTGACCGCGGCCGAGCGCCGTGACGGCAAGTGGGTGATATCGGGCCTGCGCGACCCGCTGGCGGTGCAGCCCGAGGCGCTGCTGGCCCGCACCAAGATCGACCCGGCGCAGATCAACGGGCGCTGGGAGCCCTACCAGGCACTGCACCCGGCCATCTTGCTCAAGCGGCTGCAAGCCACGCTCAACCCGCCGCCCACGGTCATCCTCACGCAGGAAGCCAACGGCGTGCGTGCCACCGGCACCGCGCCGCAATACTGGATGGACAAGGCCCGCGCCTACCTGCTCACGCTGCCCGCCGGCGCGCCGCAGATGGACCTGAGCGCACTGCAGGATGTGCAAGACCCGGACTACCTGCGCCTGCATGACGCCATCCAGGCGCGGCTGATCTATTTCGAGAACAACATCGCGCGGCCCGGCATCAGCCAGGAAAGCGTGCTGGACGCCGTGGCGGACGAGATGCGCGAGCTGATCCAGGTCTCGCGCACGCTGGGCTTCCCGGTAAAGGTGACCATCGTCGGCCACGCCGATGCCACCGGCAAGGAAAACTCCAACCTGGCGCTGAGCGTGGGCCGCGCCGAGGTGGTGCGCTCGATGCTGCGTGCGCGCGGTGTCGACCCCAGCATGCTCGCAGTGCGCGGCGCCGGCCCGCTGGAGCCGCTCAAGGCCGGCGCGTCCGAGGCCGAGCTGCAGGCGAACCGCCGCGTTTCCTTTGTCGTTACCACCGGAGAGTAGTCGCAAGATGCTGCAAAAGAAGATCTGTCTGCTGGGCGCCTTCGGCGTGGGAAAGACCAGCCTCGTGCGGCGCTATGTCGACACCATCTTCTCCGACACCTACCTCACCACGGTGGGCGTGAAGATCGACAAGAAGGTTGCGAACGTCAATGGCGAAGACGTGGCGCTCATCATCTGGGACATCGCCGGCGAAGACGCCGTGGCCGCCGTGCGGGTGAGCTACCTGCGCGGCGCGGCCGCCTACCTGCTGGTGGTGGACGGCACGCGCCCGGAAACGCTGGAAACCGCCGCCTCCATCCAGAACCGCATCACCGCCGAGATCGGCGCGGCGCCCTTCATCGCGCTGCTCAACAAGGCCGACCTGGTGGACGACTGGGCCCTGGCGCCCGAGCGGCTGCAGCAATTGGAGTCCGAAGGCTGGCGCTTTCAGCGCACCAGCGCCAAGACGGGCGATGCCGTGGACGAGAGCTTTGCCGAGCTGGCGGCGCTCGTCGCCAGATAGGGCCTTGCTGCCAAAGCCATGCTCGACCTGCCTGCGCGCATCTCCGACTCGCTGCTGCTGCTGATCGAGGCGCAGCGCGCGGTGGCGCACCTGGTCATCGACGATTCGCAGGCGCTGGTGCAGGCCGGCGGCCACCTCGATCACTACGGCCTGGGCGGGCTCGAATTCGGCGGTCCTGCATCCGACCAGATCCCGCTGCTCGAAGGCCTGCTGCCGCTGGCCGAGACGCCCTTTCTCATCCGCTCCATGGCCATGCCCAGCGGCCGCATCGCCGACGTGCATTTCTTCGGCGACGAAGGCACGGTGTGGGTGCTGCTGCTGGACGTGACGGCCGAACACGACGAAGCGCAGCTGGTTCAGCAAAAGGCCTACGACATGACCTTGCTGAGCCAGCGCGAGGCACGCCTGATCGCGCAGCTCGAAGCCGCCAACGACGAATTGCAGCGCGCGCACCGCGAACTGGCTGCATCGCAAGAGGCCTTGCAACTCACGCACGACCGGCTGCAGGCCGAGCTGCGCGATGCCGAACGCTACGTGCGCGCCGTGCTGCCCGAACCCATGACGCAGCCCTTTGCGGTCGACTGGCGCTTCGTGCCGTCCACAGAGCTGGGCGGCGACTCCTTCGGCTACCACTGGGTGGACGACGAGCACTTTGCCATCTACCTCATCGACGTGTGCGGCCATGGCGTGGGCTCGGCGCTGCTCACGGTGGCAGTGGCCAACACGCTGCGCTCGGAGGCCCTGCCCCGCACGGACTTCCGCCAGCCCTCGCAGGTGCTGGCAGCGCTGAACGAGGCCTACCCCATGGAGCGGCACGGCGAGCTGTTCAGCACGGTCTGGTATGGCGTCTACCAGCCGGGCAGCGGCCTGCTGACCTACGCGACGGCGGGCCACCCCTCGCCCATCCTGCTCAGCGGCCCGGCGGGCGGCGACTGCGCGGCGAAGGCGCTGGAAGGCAGCGGCCCGTGCATCGGCATCGTGCCAATGGCGCGCTACGGCCAGGCCCAGTGCACCATCGGCTCGCCCGCGCGGCTCTTCGTGTTCAGCGACGGCGCCTACGAGATTGCCCGGCCGGACGGCAGCATGCTGGATCTGCCCGAGCTCATGCAGACGCTCGCACAGCCGTTGGAGCCCGGCCAGTCGGAGCTCGACCACGTGCTGCGGGTGGCCCGCGAAGTGCACGGGCCGGGCGCGCTGGAAGACGACTTCACCATCCTCAAGCTGACGCTGTAGGGCGCGGCCCCGGGGCTCAGGGCCCCAGCGGAATCTCCAGGCCTTCCTTGACCTGCTCCATGACCACGTAGCTGTGCGACTGCGCCGGCACCGGCAGCTTCTTGAGGATGTCGCCCAGCAGGTTGCGGTACTCGTCCATGCCGCCCAGGCGCGCCTTGACCAGGTAGTCGAAGCTGCCCGACACCAGGTGGCACTCCTGCACCTGAGGCATCAGTTGCAGCTCGGTGCGCACCTTGTCGAACACCTCGGCCGACTTGGACGACAGCGTGATCTCCACGAACACCAGCAACTCGCGCCCCACGGCCGCCGGGTCCACCCGCGCGTGGTAGCCGGTGATGACGCCGCCGCGCTCCAGCCGCTTGACGCGTTCCGAACAGGGCGACATGGACAGGCCGATGCGCTGTGCCAGCTCGGTGTTGGAGATGCGGCCTTCGGCCTGCAGCACAGCCAGGATCTTGCGGTCGATTCGGTCGAGTTCGAGCATTTGCGGCGGGGCACCCGCGAAGGCACCCAAGTCAGAGAATTTCACTTCAATACATCTGATTTTCGGTGATGTTTTCTGATGACAAGCCCATAAATTACCCGAATACACCAGCAACTCGGCAGAGCACCGGAAAATGAAGGTTCTTGTTCTTGGCGGCGGCGTGATCGGCACCACCACGGCCTACTACCTGGCGCGCGCCGGCGCCGAGGTCACCGTGCTCGACCGCCAGGACGGCGTGGCGCGCGAGACCAGTTTCGGCAATGCCGGCCAGGTGTCGCCCGGCTACTCCACCCCCTGGGCCGCACCCGGCATTCCGCTCAAGGCCTTGAAGTGGATGCTGCAGCCCAAGCATGCGCCGCTGGCCGTGCGCCCCGACGGCACCCTTTTCCAGCTGCGCTGGATGGCGCAGATGCTGCGCAACTGCTCGCCCGAGCGCTACGCCATCAACAAGGAACGCATGATGCGCGTGGCCGAGTACAGCCGCCGCTGCCTGCAGCAACTGCGTGCCGACACCGGCATCGCCTACGAAGAACGCACCGGCGGCACGCTGCAGCTGTTTCGCAAGCAGGCCCAGGTCGACGCCGCCCAGCGCGACATCGCCGTGCTCGAAGAATGCGGCGTGCCCTACGAGCTGCTCACCTCCGAACAGCTGGCAAGCGTGGAGCCCGCACTGGCGCAGGCTCGCGACCGCCTGGCCGGCGGCCTGCGCCTGCCCAAGGACGAAACCGGCGACTGCCACCTGTTCACCAACTCCCTGGCCAAGATGGCCGCCGACCTGGGCGTGAGCTACCGCTTCGGCGATACGGTGCAAGAGTTGCTGTTCGAAGGCGAGCGCATCAGCGGCGTGCGCCTGGCCACGGGCGAAGTGCTCAAGGCCGACCGCTACGTGCTGGCCTTTGGCAGCTACTCCCGCCAAGCGCTGACGGCCCTGGGCCTGGACATCCCGGTGTACCCGGTCAAGGGCTACTCGCTCACCGTGCCGCTGGTCGATGCCGACCTGGCACCGCGCTCCACCGTGCTCGACGAAACCTACAAGATTGCTGTCACGCGTTTTGACGACCGCATCCGCGTGGGCGGCATGGCCGAGCTGGGCGGCTTCGACACCCGCCTGGACCCGCGCCGCCGGGGCACCCTCGAAATGGTGGTGCAAGACCTCTTCCCCGGCGGCAACGTCAAGCGCGCCAGCTTCTGGACCGGCCTGCGCCCCATGACGCCCGACGGCACGCCGATCGTCGGCGCCACGCCGTATGCCAATCTGTACCTCAACACCGGACACGGCACGCTGGGCTGGACCATGGCCTGCGGCAGCGGCAAGCTGGTGGCCGACCTGATGACCGGCCAGCATCCCGAGATCAGCATCGAGGGCCTGGCCATGAGCCGCTACGCGAAGACGCCCGGCCAGCGCGTATCGCCACGCCCCGCCACCAGCCACGCCTGATTTCCACAAGCTTGGGGAGGTGGCCTGTCGGAAAGGCGACAAGCGGGCAAGTTCGTTACAGAATGCGCCCCATGATGTCCTTCCGCAAATCGCCCCTCACCTTCGCCCTTGGTGCCGCTGCGATAGCGGCATGCAGCCTGTCCACCGCGACCCAGGCCCAGGCACAGCAACTCACGCCGCAGCAGCGTTACGAGCGCCAGATTGCCTACTGCAACAGTGGCAACCTGCCCGACCCGCAGCGCAATGCCTGCGTGCGCGACGCGGGCCTGCTGCTCGACCAGAGCATGGGCGGGCCGCCGCGCAACACGCAAAGCACCTCGGAAGACGGTCGCGCCACCATCATCGGTCCCTCGGGCATGCCGGTGCCCGACAGCGGCTCCAGCGCCATCACCTCGCCAGACGGCCGCTCCACCGTCGTGGTGCCGGCCTATCAGGAGCCGCCCCGGCAATAAAGGAAAAGCCGCCGGGCTTCTCGCACCGGCGGCTTGCTTGGCGGGTGATGGGTCGTGACGCTCAGGTCATCTGCAACTGCTTGCGCGCAGCCATCCGCTTGGCCAGGCGCGGCAGCACCAGCACGCCCACGATGATGACGAGCAGCACGATCGACATCGGCCGCTGCACGAACACGCCCATGCTGCCTTCGCCGATGGACATGGCGTTGCGCAACTGCGCTTCGGCCAAGGGGCCGAGGATCATGCCCACCACCACGGGTGCCGTGGGGAAGTCGAAGCGGCGCATCAGCACGCCCAGCAAACCAATGCCATAGAGTAGGTACAAATCGAACGCACTCTGGCGCATGCCGTACGCGCCCACCGTGGCGAAGATCAGGATGCCTGCGTAGAGCTGCGGCTTCGGGATCTTCAGCAGCTTGACCCACAAGCCCACCATTGGCAGGTTGAGCACCAGCAGCATCACGTTGCCGATGTACAGCGACGCGATCAGCGCCCACACCAGCGCAGCCGAAGTAGTGAACAGCTGCGGCCCGGGCTGGATGCCGTAGTTCTGGAAGGCACCCAGCAGGATGGCCGTGGTGTTGGAGGTGGGAATGCCCAGCGTGAGCAGGGGAATGAGCGCCGCCGTCACCGTGGCGTTGTTGGCCGCCTCGGGGCCAGCCACGCCTTCGATGGCGCCGGTGGTGCCGAACTCGGCCTTGATCTCCGGGTCCTTGGCGGCCTTCTTTTCAGACGCGTAGCTCAGGAAGGTCGGGATCTCGGTGCCGCCGGCCGGAATGCAGCCAAAGGGAATTCCCAGCGCCGTGCCGCGCAGCCAGGCCGGCACCGAACGGCGCCAGTCACGCTTGGTCATGTGCACGCGGCTGAGCTTGTTCTGCGACTCTGCCACGCGGCCTTCGTACAGCGCCGCGTAGATCACCTCGGCCACCGCGAACAGGCCCACGGCCACCAGCACGATCTCGACGCCGTCGAGCAGTTCGGGAACACCGCCGGTGTAGCGGCCCTGGCCAGAGATCTGGTCCAGGCCGATGCAACCCAGCGCCAGGCCCGCGAACAGCGCCGTCATGCCGCGCAGGGTGCTCTTGCCCAGCACCGCGCTCACGGTGGTAAAGGCCAGCAGCATCAGCAGGAAATACTCGGGCGGGCCCAGCTTGACGGCGAAGTCGGCCACGTAGGGCGCGAACAGCGTGACCACCACCGTGGCGATGGTGCCCGCCACGAAGGAGCCGATGGCCGCGGTGGCCAGCGCCGCTCCGGCGCGCCCGCTCTTGGCCATCTTGTTGCCTTCCATGGCTGTGACCATGGAAGCTGTCTCGCCCGGCGTGTTCAGCAGGATGGACGTGGTCGAGCCGCCGTACATCGCGCCGTAGTAGATGCCCGAGAAGAAGATCATCGAGGCGGTGACGTCCACCTTGCCGGTAATGGGCAGCAGCATGGCCACGGCCACTGCGGGGCCGATGCCCGGCAGCACGCCCACGGCGGTGCCCAGGGCGCAGCCCACCAGGCACCACAGCAGGTTGGCCGGCGTGATGGCGGCCGCAAAGCCCGCCAGGAGTGCGTTGAAGATTTCCATTTTTCTGGCTCTCCCTTGTCTGTCAGATCCAGCCCGAGGCGGTCAGGCCCGGCAGGTTGATGGCCAGGAACTGAGTGAACATCCAGAACACCGGCGCCGAGATGAGGAAGCCGGTGACGATGTCCCACATCCAGGTGACGGGGTTGTTCACGCCCGACTGGCCCGATGCGCGGCGCAGGCCCTGCACAGCGAGCAGGTAGCACAGCGTGCAGCTGAGCACGAAGCCCAGCGTGTTGATGAGCGAGGCATTGAGCAGCAGCCCGGCCGACACCCAGACAAAACCGGCCCAGTAGCCGTGGCGCGCGCCCGAGGGCTCTTCGAGTTCGCGAAAGCCGCCGGTCTTCACCTCCCAGAGGATCCAGGCGCCGCAGAGCATGAGCACCACCGACACCAGCCAGGGCAGGAAGTTGGGCCCGACGCCGCTGTAGCCGGCCTCGGAGGAAATGCCTGTGGCGCCCCAGGCCATGGCTGCCCCCGTGAGCAGCACGCCGGCGCCCACCAGCGTCTGCGGCCACAGGGCGTGAGGTGGTGGCGCCTCCTGCGCCATGTTGGGTGCGGTTGTGTCGGACATGATTCTTGGCCCCATCTTCTCTGGTGCTTGCTGAAAAAAAGGGCACGCCAGCCTTGACGTGCCCTCGGATTGCGCTGGCGCCGCCGGCTCAGACCATGCCGGACTTCACCATGGTGGCGCGCAGGCTCGCGAACTCGTCGTCGACGAACTTGGTGAAGGCGTCGCCCGACAGCACGGCTGGCGTCCAGTCGTTCTTCTTCATGGCTTCGTTCCACGAAGGCGTCTTGAGGGCGGCCAGCACCATGTCGATCAGTGCCTTGCGCTGCTCGGCGCTGATGCCGGGGGCGCCGTACACGCCGCGCCAGTTGCCGATCTCGACGTTGATGCCCTGCTCCTTGAGCGTGGGCACGCTGCTGCCTTCCAGGCGGGTGCCCGAAGTGACGGCGATGGCCTTCATCTTGCCGGCCTTGATGTACTCGGCGAACTCGCTGAAGCCCGAGCCACCCACCGTGACGTTGCCGCCCAGGATGGCCGCGGTAGCCTCACCGCCCCCACGGAAAGCCACGTAGTTGATCTTGGCCGGGTCCACGCCCACTTCGCGGGCGATCATGGCCGCGGCGATGTGCTCGGTGGAGCCGCGCGAGCCGCCGCCCCACTTGACGCTGCCAGGGTCCTTCTTGAGCTGGGCGATCACGTCGGCCATGGTCTTGAAGGGCGAGTTGGCCGGCAGCACGAACACGTTGTATTCGCTGGTCAGGCGCGCCAGCGGCGTGGCCTGGTGCAGGTCGACCGGCGGCTTGCCGGTGATGATGCCGCCCACCATGACGGCGCCCATTACCATCAGCGCATTCGGGTCGGCCTTGGAGCCGTTGACGAACTGGGCCAGGCCCAGCGCGCCGGCGGCGCCGCCCTTGTTGTCGAAGGTGACGGTGTCGGCCTTCTTGGATTCGATGAGTGCCTTGCCCAGCGCACGGCCGGTGGTGTCCCAGCCACCGCCCGGGTTGGCGGGAATCATCATCTTGACGTTGGTGGCGGCCCAGGCCGACATCGGGAGTGCGCCTGTGGCAGCCATTGCGGCCAAGGATTTCAGGAAGGTGTCGCGACGCATGCTGTCTCCTCTTTTTCGTGTGCCTTGAAAGGCGATTGAAAGCAAATAACGTGGCTATCATGCGCGCCCCGGCTGTCAATTGGCTGTCCGGCGACCTGGGGAAAACACCAGAATTCAAAGCAACATGAAGCTGCTCCTCGTCGAAGACGACCCCACCATGCAAGCCACGCTGCAGCGCACGTTGGGCCGGCGCATGATCGACGTGCGCGTGTGCGGCGACGGGGCCCTGGCGCTGGAGCAATGGAAGGCGCTGCAGCCCGACGTGGTGGCGCTGGACCTGAGCCTGCCCAACCTCGACGGCCTGCAGGTGCTGGGCCAGGCGCGCGCCGCGGGCCTGACCACGCCGGTGCTGCTGCTGACCGCGCGCGGCACGGTGGGCGACCGCATCCTGGGCCTGAACGCGGGCGCCGACGACTACCTGCCCAAACCGTTCGACCTGGACGAGCTGGAGGCACGCATCCGCGCACTGCGCCGGCGCCACCAGAAAAGCGAGCCCGAGGCCGATGCGGCCCGCCTGCCCGACGTGGGCGGCCTGCGCGCCGATCCTGACAGCGGCGCCATCTACAACCGCGGCGAGGTGCTCGATCTCACCCCGCGCGAAGCGGCCCTGCTCAGGTCCCTCATGGTCAAGCCGGGCCACGCCGTGACCAAGGAGCGCCTGTTCGAGCTGGTCTTTCCCGGCGAGGCCGACGTGCAATACGAAGCGGTCGAAGTGGTGGTGTATCGCCTGCGCAAGAAGCTGGCGGGCACCGGCGCCGCCCTCATGACACTGCGCGGCCTGGGCTATCTGCTGCGTGAAGAAAACTAGCCCCTCGCGCAACACCAGCCTGCGGCGTACGCTGCTGATCGGCATCCTGGCGCCGATCGGGCTGTTCATCGTCATCAACAGCGTGAGCCTGTACCGCCAGAGCCTGGTGGCGGCCACCACCGCCTACGACCGCACGCTGCTGGCCTCGGCCAAGACCATCGGCGAAGAACTCGACGTACAGGGCTACGACGAGCAGGCCGAGTTGCGCGCCACCGTGCCTTACGCCGCGCTGGAAGCCTTCGAGGCCGACACGCAAAGCCGCATGTACTACCGCGTCTCCACCCTGGGCGGCAAGCTGGTCTCCGGCTTCGAGGAGCTGGAGCCCTGGCACGGCAGCATCCCGCCGCGCCCGCCCTACGCGGCGCTGGTCGACTTCTACGACGGCGTGTTCCGCGACCAGCCGGTGCGCATTGCGGTGCTGCTGCAGCCGGTGGCCAGCGCCAACGGCCGCGGCATGGCGGTGGTGCAGGTGGCCGAGACGCTGGAGCTGCGCGAAACGCTGGCGCGCAAGCTGCTGCTGGACATGCTGTGGCGCCAGCTGCTGCTCATGGGCGTGGTGGCCGGCGTCACCGTGCTGGTGGTGCAGCGCGCCACGCGGCCGGTGCGGGCGCTGGGCGAGGCCATCGAGGCGCGCGAGGCCGAAGACCTCTCGCCCATCGACGCACCCGATGCGCCGCGCGAGCTGCGCCCGCTCATCGACGCCACCACTGCCGTGATGCGCCGCCTGCAAGGCCTGCTGGACCACCAGAAGCGCTTCGTGCGCGACAGCGCCCACCAGTTGCGCACGCCGCTGGCCGTGCTCAAGGCGCAGGTGCAGTCGGCCCGCCGCGGCGACGTGCCGCCCGCCCAGGCACTGGAGGAAATCAACGTCACCGTCGACCGCGCCACGCAACTGGCCAACCAGATGCTTTCGCTGGCCAAGGTGGAGCAACTGCGCCAGCAGCCCGAATCAGTGACGCTGGACTTTGCGCAGGTGGTGCGCGGCATCGTGCTGGACCTGTCGCCGCTCATGGCCGACAAGGCGCTGGACGTGGGCATCGACACCCAGGCGGCGCCGGTGCATGCCCACCAGTGGATGCTGGCCGAGCTCTCGCGCAACCTGCTGCACAACGCCATCAAGCACAGCCCGGCCGGCGGACAACTGGCCATCGACGTGCGCGCACAGGACGGCATGGCGGTGCTGACCGTGCACGACGACGGGCCGGGCATTTCCGGTGAACTGCGCCAGCGCCTGTTCGCCCCGTTCGCCGCGGGCGACGTGGCCAAGGGCTCGGGCCTGGGCCTGGCCATCTGCAAGGAAATCGTGAACGCGCTGGGCGGCAGCCTGTCGCTGGACAATCGCCCCGGCGGCGGCCTGGATGCCACTGCCCGGCTGCCGCTGGAAGTACAACAATAGGACCCCATGGAGAGATTGCGCATCGACAAGTGGCTGTGGGCCGCGCGCTTCTACAAGACCCGCACGCTCGCGGCCGACGAGATCGGCAAGCACCGCGTGCAGGTGAACGCCGAGGTGGCCAAGGCCTCGCGCGAGGTCAAGGTGGGCGACCTGGTCACGCTGCGCCAGGGCCCTGTGCAAAGAACCGTGGTGGTTCGCGGCCTTTCGGGGATGCGTGGGCCCGCACCGGTGGCGCAGCAGCTCTACGAGGAAACGCCCGAGAGCGTGGCCGCGCAGGCGGCGGCGCGCGAGCAGCGCCGCCTGGGCAGCGAACCGGCCCTGGCCATCGAGCAGGGCCGGCCCACCAAGCGCGAGCGGCGCAAGCTCGACGAAGCCTCGCACGGCTGGGGCAAGCGCTGGAGCGCCAGCGTGGATGACGACAACACTTGATCTGCGGGGCTGACTGCCCCTAGCCTTGCCTCTTTCAACTTTCTCGAAAAGGCAAGCATGGCGAGCTTCAAGCCCTACCGCGTTCCCACCCGAGACTCCGGCAAGTTCAAGCTCTCGAAACTCGATCCCGGCGCCACGCCCTTTTCGCAGGGCAGCGAAGAAAAGCAGCGCGAGGAACTCGATGAGCTGGCCCTTGAGCTGGACAGGCTGCAGAACCGCCTGCATGCCGAGGGCCGGCGCAAGCTGCTGCTGGTGCTGCAGGGCATGGACACCAGCGGCAAGGACGGGACCATCCGCTGGGTGTTCTCGCGCACCTCGCCGCTGGGCGTGCGGGTGCAGCCCTTCAAGGCGCCCAGCGAGCTCGAACGCTCGCACGACTACCTCTGGCGCTGCCACGCCGTGGTGCCCGCGGCCGGCCAGCTCATGGTGTGGAACCGCAGCCACTACGAAGACGTGCTGGTGCCCGTGGTGGAAGAGCTCATCGACAAGAAGGAGCGGCTGCGCCGCTACGGCCACATCAACGACTTCGAGCGCCTGCTCACCGACACCGGCACCACCATCATCAAGTGCATGCTGCACATCAGCAAGGACGAGCAGCGCGCCCGGCTGCAGGACCGCATCGACACGCCGTCCAAGCAATGGAAGTTCCAGCGCGCCGACCTGGACGTGCGCGAGAAGTGGGACGCCTACCAGGCGGCCTACGAGCGGGCGCTGAGCGCCACCTCCACCGCCCATGCGCCCTGGCACGTGATTCCGTCGGACAGCAAGACCCATCGCAACCTGATGATCGCCAGCCTGCTCATCAAGACCCTGCAAGGCATGGAGCTGCGCACCCCGCCGGCCGACCCGGCGCTCAAGGGGCTGGTGGTCTGCTGAGGGACGACGCGTCATATTTCCGTCATCCGGCCTCGTGACGATGTGCCTCTTTGTCCGCGAAGAGGGATCCGCCATGAGTTGGAGAAACAAGAGTGCCTTGACCGCCACCTGCGTTGCCGCCGCTCTGGCGTGCAGTGCCGCGCAAGCGGTCGAGCTGATTGCCATCGGCACCCTGCCAGGCACCCTGGCCGACCATTCGGGCCAGAGCATGGTGCTCGAGAACGGCGTGCGGGCCGACCTGCTCGGCGGCATGGGCTCGGGCCTGGCCTGGGCGGGCGGCAACACCTTCCTGGCGCTGCCCGACCGCGGCCCCAACGCCGTCGCCTGGAACGCGAGCGTCGACAACACGACCAGCTACATCCCGCGCTTTCACACGCTGCAGATGCATCTCAAGCGCCGCAGCGATGCGGCCACCGGCCTGCCCTTCACGCTTGAGCCTGTGCTGGCGCAGACCACGCTGCTGCACAGCCGCGAGCGGCTGCACTATGGCGGCGTGGTGGCCGGCTACGGAGCCACGCCGGCCAGCAACGTGCGCGGACGCTTCTACTTCTCGGGCCGCTCGGACAATTTCGACCCCGCCACCAACTCGCTGGACCCGCGCGATGCCCGCCTGGACACGGAAGGCATCCGCCTCTCGCGCGACGGCAAGAGCGTGTTCATCTCCGACGAATACGGGCCCTATCTCTACCAGTTCGACCGCCGCACCGGTGCAAGGCTGCGCGCATTCACGCTGCCGTCGATCCTGGCCGTGAGCAAGAAATCGGCAATGGGCGCCACCGAGATTTCCGCCAACACGACGGGGCGCGTCGCCAACAAGGGCATGGAAGGCCTGGCCATCTCGCCGGACGGCAAGACCCTGTTCGGCTTCATGCAAAGCCCGCTGATCCAGGACGGCGGCGATGGCGGGCGTGCCAACCGCATCATTGCGCTGGACATCAAGACCGGTGCGACGGTGCAATACGCCTACGACAACTACCTGGCCGACAAGGCCAAGGCCTACAACAGCAGCGAACTGCTGGCGCTCAACGACCACGAGCTGCTCGTGCTCGAGCGCGACGGCAAGGGCCTGGGCGACGACAGCGCTGCCGTGGTCAAGCGCATCTACAAGATCGACATCAGGGGCGCTGCAGATGTCTCGGGGCTCAGCGGCGAAGCTGCGCTGCTGCAAAAGGCCGTGCCCAAGTCCCTGTTCCTCGATGTTGCCGAGGCCTTGCGCTCGCACGGCCTGAGCGCGGCGCAGATTCCCGCCAAGCTCGAGGGCATGGCCTTTGGCGAAGACGTGCTCGTCGATGGTGAGGTCCGGCACACGCTGTACGTGGCCAACGACAACGACTTCCTGGCGGCCACGCCAGGCGGCCTGGCCAATCCGAACCAGTGGTTCGTCTTCACCTTCACCGCTGCCGACCTGAACGGCTCGCGCTTCGAGAACCAGCGTTTCATGGACGAGAACGCCCAGGGCGACGACGACACGCAGTGAGGATTCGGCCCGCGCGTCGACTGGCTGAACGGACTACTTTTCACCTACGGTTTCAAGATGTATAACCAAAGTACGCTTGTATCCGGAGGAAGAAAAAATGACGGCAACTCGGCGCATGGGCATCACGGTTGAACGGCCGCACGACGGCAGCTACTACTGGGTCATTCACGAGGACGTCCACTGCGACGGGCGCTACGAAACGCTGGAGCGCGCGCCCCACTCCTGCGCAACCTATGCGCTGGCGCTGGCCGAAGGCTACGGCATGCTGCAGCGCATCAACGGCCGCAAACCCGGGCTCGACCAGCTGCATTTCGCCAAGGCCTGATCCTCGGGGCAGGTCGGCGGGGCCAGGCGGCCCCACGCCGCGCTCGCCCTGCCCAGCAAGCTCCTGTAAGGTCGGCCGCTGGCCGCAATCAAGGAGCAAGACAGGCATGGCGGAATACGAACTGCACTACTGGACCGGCATTCAAGGCCGTGGCGAATTCGTGCGGCTGGCACTGGAGGCGGCCGGCGCGGCCTACATCGACGTGGCCCGCGAACCCGAGGCCCAGGGTGGCGGCGACAGGGCCCTGATGCGGCGCCTGCGGCACACGTCCAACCCCACGCCATCGTTTGCACCGCCCTTCCTGGTGCACGGCGACTTCACCATCGGCCAGACGGCTGCCATCCTCATCTACCTCGGCCCGCGCCTGGGCCTGGTGGGCAAGACCGAGCGCGAGGTGCTCTGGACGCACCAGCTGCAGCTGACCATTGCAGACATGGTGGCCGAGGCGCACGACACGCATCACCCGGTGTCGGTCTCGCTCTACTACGAGGACCAGAAGGACGCCGCGCTTCAGAAGGCCAAGGACTTCTGCGAGCAACGCATCCCCAAGTTCCTCGCCTGGTTCGAGCAGGTGCTCGAGCGCAACGATGCGCCGGGCACGCACCTGGCGGGCGGCCGGCTGAGCTACGCCGACCTGTCGCTGTTCCAGCTGGTGGAAGGCCTGCACTATGCCTTCCCCAAGGCCACGGCCCGCGCGCTGGCCAAGGCGCCGCTGGTCACGCGCCTGCACGACACCGTCCGCCAACTGCCGCGCATCCGCACCTACCTGGGCAGCAGCCGGCGCCTGGCCTTCAACGAGCAGGGAATATTCCGGCGCTATCCGGAGCTGGACGCATGACCCAGGTCCAGGTGCTGGAATCAGAGGTGGGCGACGGCGTGATGACGCTCACGCTCAACCGCCCCGGCAAGCTCAACGCCATCGACAACGCGCTTGCACAGGCGCTGCTCGACGCCCTCGACGCGGCCGCCGCCGACTCCGGCGTGCGCGCTGTGCGCGTGCGCGGCCACGGAAAAGCCTTTTGCGCCGGCCGCGACGTGGACGCACCGCCAACCGAGCGCGACCTGGAGCTCGTGCAGGCGGTTGCCGCGTCGCTGGTGCGACTGGACAAGCCGGTGCTCTTTGCCGTTCATGGCTGGACCATTGGCGGCGGACTCGAATGGATGCTCAACGCGGACATCGCCATTGCCGCCACCACGAGCCGCTTCAGGTTTCCCGAAGCGTCGCTGGGCGTGTTCGTCACCGGTGGCTTGAGCGCCACCCTGCCCGCCTATGCCGGCCTGGCGCGGGCCAAGGCACTCACTCTGCTCGGGGAGGAATTCAGCGCCGAACAGGCCCTGGCCTGGGGACTGGTCTGGAAGGTGGTTGCGCCCGAAGAGCTGGAGGCTGTTTCGGTCGAGCTGGCCCGCCGGCTGGCCGCCCTGCAACCGGCAGTGGTGCGCCAATTCAAGCGGGTCTTCAACCAGGTAGGCCTGGCCAGCTTCGATGCTGCGCAGCGCCTGGAGAACGAGGCACAGCGCTCGTTGGGATGAATTGTGGAAACGGCTCGCGGCCGGCAAAATCCGACGAGCCAGGGGGTTGGACGTTCATGTCCGTTCACTCGTTCCAGGAGGACGCAAGATGAATACCGTGGGGATCGGGAATTGGATTCGCTACGTGGCACCGGCGGCAGCCGCGGCCACCCTTGTGCTTGTGTCGGGGACTGCGCTTGCGGCAACCGAGCAGTCGCAGCAGCGCCAGCAGGGCCGGGCAACGAACCAGGCCGCCAAGCACGAAGCGCGCTCGACCAAGCAGGACTGCCGGGCCGACAACCAGAAGAGCAACGCCCAGTGCCGCCAGGACAAGCGCGACACCAAGCAGGAAGGCCGGCAGGACAAGCGCGATATCAAGTACTGACCGGGGGCTTCCCGGCCGCGGACTCTCAGCCCAGGCTGAACCGGCCGGCAATCGCCTCGCGCATGTCGGCCGGCACCTCGACGGCCTGGTGCGTCTGCAGCGAGGTGCACACCAGCACCTGGCGCATCTGCATGCGCAGTTCGCCGTCGTCCACGCTGGTGCAGCGCGAGTTCAGCGTGATGGAGCGGCTGCCCAGGCGCTCCACGCTCAGCGCGAGTTCGACCCTGTCACCCATCCTGCTCACGGCGCGAAAGTCGGCTTCCAGCCGCACGGTGGGCAGGCCAGTCTGCCGCTCGATCACCAGGCGGCGAAAGCCGATGCCCAGGCCCTCGTCGACCCAGTCTTCCACCAGGCCGTTGAACATCACGAAGTACTGCGGATAGAAGACGATGCCCGCCGGGTCGCAGTCGGAAAAGCGGATCAGCCGCTCGCGCTTGAAGGCGGCCTGCATCGTCACATCACCTCTCCACCAGACACCGAAATCGATTGCCCGTTGATGGAGCCAGCCGCATCGCCGCACAGCCAGCGCACTGCATCGGCCACTTCCTCGGGCTGCACGATGCGCCCCTGCGGATTGCCGGCGGCGAACTCGGCCATCGCCTCCTGTTCGCTGCGGCCGGTCTTGGCCACCACGTTGGCGATGCTCTCGCGCAGGATGTCGGTCTCGGTGTAGCCGGGGCACACGGCATTGACCGTGACGCCCTTCTTTGCAACCTCCAGCGCCAGCGAGCGGGTCAGGCCCACCACGCCATGCTTGGCCGCCACGTAGGCGCTGACGTAGGGGTAGCCCTTCTGCCCCGCCGTGCTGGCAATGTTGATGATGCGGCCCCATTTCGCCTGCAGCATGTCGGGCAGCGCCGCCTGCGCGCACAGGAAGGTGCCGGTCAGGTTCACGCCCAGCATCTGCTGCCACAGCTGCAGCGAGGTCTTGTGGAAAGGCGCGCTCTCGGCCTGGCCCGCGTTGTTCACGAGGATGGCCACCGGCCCCAGTGCCGCGCGTGCCTTCGCAAAGGCTGCGTTCACGGATTCGGCGTCGGCCACGTCGGCCACCACCACGGCATGCTGGCCGGGCAAGGAGTCGGCCAGTTGCTGCAGGGCGTCGCGCTTGCGGCCCATCAGGCTCAGGCTTGCGCCCTGCGCGGCCAGGCTGCGCGATATGGCAGCACCAATGCCGCGTGCCGCGCCCGTGACCAGCACGTGGCGGCCCTTGAGCGAATTGCTTGTTTCTGTCATTGGTCGATTTTCCCTAGGCCGCGCGGGCGCCCGGCTTCCTGGCGGCACCGCCGGGGGTGCGATCCCAGGTGGTGGCCGTCACGCCTTGCTCGCGCAGCTTGAATTTCTGGATCTTCCCGTTCTCGGTGCGCGGCAACTCTGGCACCACGTCGATGTAGCGCGGGATGGCGAAGTACGGCAGGCGCGCCTCGCAATACGTTGCAAGCTCGCGTGGATCGATGCGCGCATCGGGCCGTGCGATGAGCGAGGCCATCACCTCGTCTTCCGCCAGCTCCGATTGCACCGGATACACCGCCACCGTGGCCACGGCGGGGTGGCTCAGCAGCACTTGCTCCACTTCGTACGAAGAGATGTTCTCGCCACGGCGGCGAATCGCATCCTTCATGCGGTCGATGAAGCGGAAGGCTCCATCGGCCTCGCGCACCACGCGGTCGCCGGTGTGGAACCAGCCACCCTGCCAGGCTTCCTGCGTCTTGTCGGGCATGTTGAAGTAGCCGCTGGCAAACACGAAGGGCTCGCTGGCGCGCAGCAGCAATTCGCCCGCCTGGCCGTCGGGCAGCGGGGCATCGCCCACGCCGCCCACGCGGGCCTCGAAGCCCGGCTGCAGCCAGCCCATGACACCGCCGCGCGGCGCATCGGGCCGGCTTGCGATGACGAAGTTGGTCTCGGTGGAGCCGTAGCCTTCGAGCAGCTGCACGCCGCAGCGCTCGCGAAAGGCCGCGCCCGCATGCGCCGGCACGCCGGGTCCCAGGCCCAGGCGAACGCGGTGCGTGCGCTCCTGTTCGCCTTCGGGCTGGGCCAGCAAAATGGGCACCATGGCGCCCAGCAGGTAGACCACCGTGGCGCCGCAGGCCTGCATGGCCGGCCAGAAGCCCGACGCCGAAAAGCGCGGCAGGTACACCACCTCGCCCCCCGTGAGCGCGGCCTGGGCATAGGTGTTGAGCGCGTTGATGTGGAACAGAGGCAAGGTGGTGGCCAGCACATCGCCCTGCCCCACGCCGAGGATGCGCGCGGTATGCGCGCCCCACCAATAGAACTGCGCATGCGGGCAGGTCACGCCCTTCGAAGGGCCAGTGGTGCCCGAGGTGTAGAGGATGGCCAGCAGGTCGCCGGGGCCGAGGTCGGCCGGCTCGGCAGGCTGCGCGTCACCGGCGTCGGGGTAGGCCACGCATTGCGCGCCCTGCATGGCGACCGCCGTGCCGCCCACGACCCAGATGGTTTCGAGCCCGCACTGCGACAGGTCGGCCGTCTGCAGCCGTTCGACGAAAGGCTCTTCGATGACCAGAAGGCGCGCGCCGCTGTTGGCCAGGAAGTACTGGATCTGCGGCCCCATGGCCGCCGTGTTGACAGGCACCGCCACTGCGCCCATCCAGCCGCAGGCCAGGAAGGTCTCCAGGCACTCGATGCGGTTGCCGCACATCAAGGCCACGCGGTCGCCGCGCTGCACACCGGCACGCGCGAGCATGGTGGCGCGCCGCGCCACGTTCAGCGGCGCCTGCGCATGCGTCCAGCGCACATCGCCAATGCTCAGCGCCGCGCTTTCGCCGAAGGCCTGCGCCTGGCGCCGCAGCACGTGCGGCAGCGTGCGCTCGGCAGCCGGCAGCACGTCGTAGCTATTGCTGGCAGCGTCAGTCATCGTCGTGGGTGGCGCCGCCCAGGTAGGTGGCCTGCACGCGCGGGTCGCTGGCCAGCGAATCCGACGGGCCATGCAGCGCGATCTCGCCGGTTTCCAGCACGTAGCCTTCGTCCGAGCTTTCGAGCGCGGCGCGCGCGTTCTGCTCCACCAGCAGGATGGAGACACCGTCGTCGCGCAGCTTGCGCACGATGGTGAGGATGTCGCGCACGATCAGCGGCGCCAGGCCCAGGCTGGGCTCGTCGAGCATCAGCAGGCGCGGCTGCGACATGAGCGCGCGGCCCACCGCCAGCATCTGGCGCTCGCCGCCCGAGAGCGTGTTGGAGCGCTGCGAACGACGCTCGGCGAGCCGCGGAAAGCGCTCGTACACCCAGTCCAGCCGCTGGCGCAGCGCGCTGCTCGACAGGCGCCTCGAATAGGCGCCCAGCTGCAGGTTGTCGAGCACCGTCAGCTCGCCGAAGAGCTCGCGCTTTTCCGGCACCAGGCACAGGCCGCGCTCCACGCGCGACTCCACGTCCAGGCCGTGCAGGTCCTCACCCTCGAAGCGCAGCACGCCCTTGGATGGCAACAGGCCCATGGCGGCCGCCAGCAGCGTGGTCTTGCCCGCACCGTTGGGGCCGATCACCGAGATGATCTGGCCGGCGTCGAGCGACAGCGACACGCCGCGCACCGCATCCACCTGCCCGTACGAAACATGCAGGTCCCCAATCTCCAGCATCGGGGTACTTTTCTTGTCGGAAAGGCTCATGCCACGCTCCCCAGGTAAGCCGCCTGCACACGTTCGTCGGCACGCACCGCTGCGGGCACGCCCTCCACCAGCTTGGAGCCGAAGTTCATCACCACCAGGCGGTCCACCAGCTTCATCACGAAGTCCATGTCGTGCTCGACGATGAGGATGGTCACGCCCTCTTCGCGCAGCTTGCGCAGCAGCTCGCCCAGCGCCATCTTTTCCTTTCGGCGCAAGCCGGCGGCGGGCTCGTCCAGCACCAGCAGCACCGGATCGGCCGCCAGGGCACGGGCAATTTCGAGAATGCGCTGCGTGCCCAGCGGCAGGCTGCCGGCCAGCTCGTGCGCGCGATCGGCCAGGCCGATGCGCTCGAGCTGCTTCATGGCCTCGTGCAGGATCTGGCGCTCTTCCTCGCGGTCCAGCCGCAGGCCGGCCTTGAGCATGCCGCTATGGGTGCGCGAATGCGCACCCAGCGCCACGTTGTCCAGCAGGCTCATGTGCGGGCGCAGCTTCACGTGCTGGAAGGTGCGTGCCAGGCCCAGGCGCGCCACTTCGCGCTGCGGCATGCCGGCAATGTCGCGCTCCAGGAAGCGAACCTGGCCCGAGGTCATGGGCAGCGTGCAGGTCAGCAGGTTGAACATGGTCGACTTGCCGGCGCCGTTGGGGCCGATCAGTCCGATGATCTCGCCCGCGTTCACCTCGAAGCTCACGTCGTTCACCGCCACCAGGCCGCCGAAGCGCTTGACCGCGCCCTGCACCGACAGGATGGGCGTGCCACGCCTTGGCAGCTCGCGATGGGGCAGCGGCGTGGCGGGTGCGCCCAGCTTGTCGGCCGATTGCGGCGCCTGGAACCTGCCCTTGGTGATGCGGCGCAGGAAGCCCATCAGGCCGCCGCGCGCAAAGTGCAGCAGCAGGATGAACAGCGCGGCGAAGGTAATGGCCTCCAGCTGGCCGGCGCGCTGGGTGAGCAGCGGCAGCACGTCCTGCAGCGCGTTCTTGGCCACCAGCACCAGCGCAGCGCCCACCACCGCACCGGCCAGCTGGCCGAGGCCGCCGGCCACCGCCATCAGCAGGTACTCGATGCTGGCGCGCACGTCGAAGGGCGCGGGGCTCACGAAGCGGTTCATGTGCGCATACAGCCAGCCCGCCAGGCCCGCGAAGATGGCCGCCAGCACGAACAGCGCGAGCCGTACCTTGTACGCATCGGCCCCCACGCTGGCCAGCAGGATCGAGCCGCCACGCAGGCTGCGAATGGCCCGCCCCGGCCGCGAGGCCAGCAGGTTGTAGCTGAACAGGAAGGCCAGGCCCACGATGAGCCAGATCAGGTAGTACATGGCCCGCGCATCCGCCAGCGAGAAGCTGCCGATGGAAAGCGGCGGGATGTTCGACAGGCCCGTGTGCCGGCCCAGCCCGTCCACATTGCCGAACAGCATCGCGATCGAGATGCCCCACGCAATGGTCGACAGCGGCAGGAAGTGCCCGCCCAGGCGCAGCGTGAGCATGCCGATGGCCAGCGCCGACAGCCCGGTGAGCAACAGCGCGAAGGCCAGCCCCAGCCAGGGCGAGAGGCCCTGCGCCGTGGTGAGCCACGCAGTGGAATAGGCGGCAATACCCACGAAGGCCGCCTGCCCGAAGGAGGTGGCCCCACCCACGCCGGTGAGCAGCACCAGGCCCAGCGCCACCAGGGTGCCGATGCCGATGTCGTTGAGCAGCGAGACGCTGAAGTTGCCCAGCGCCAGCGGAGCCAGCGCAATGGCGACGACCAGCAGGGCAACAAGCAATCGGAAACGCGAAATGCGGCTCATCTTGACCTCTGCCTTGTCGACGGCTTGCGCGGACGTTTGCACAGGAGGTTGTACGGCGCTCATGACATGCCCCCCACGCTCGTCACTTCGTGT
>JAFEEG010000010.1:0-480051 GCA_018241225.1 Pseudomonadota bacterium | reverse complement strand
GCCTTCGCCGCTTCGGGCGGCCGTGCGCGGCTCATTGATCCACCTCCTCTTCATCTTCTTCCGCCTGCGGCGTGAGGAAGGAGCGCAGCATCAGCACCGGGATCAGCAGGCTGAACACGATCACGTCCTTCAGCGCACCGCTCCAGAACGATGCAAAGCTTTCGACCAGGCCCACGGCAATGGCGCCGATGGCCGTCATGGGGTAGCTCACCAGGCCGCCGATGATGGCGGCGACGAAGGCCTTCAGGCCGATGATGAAACCCGAGTCGTAGTACATGGTGGTCACCGGAGCGATCAGCACGCCGATCAGGCCCGCCAGCAGCGAGGCGCAGCCGTAGGCCAGCATGGCCGTGCGTGCCGGGCGGATGCCCACCAGTCGCGCGCCCACCCGGTTCACCGCCGTGGCGCGCAGCGCCTTGCCAGCCACCGTGCGCTCGAACACCAGGAAGAACAGGCCGCTGAGCACGATGGCCGAGGCCACCATCAGCACCACCTGTCCGCTCACCGTGAAGCCCTCGGCCAGCTCGAACATGCCGCTGGCCAGCGGCGCGGTGCGCGAGCCCTCGGGCCCGAAGAACAGCAGGCCCAGGCCCGACAGCAGGAAGTGCAGCGCCAGCGACACGATCAGCAGCACCAGCACCGAGGCATCGGCGATGGGCTGGTACACCACCCGCGCCAGCAGCGGCGAGATGGGCACCACCAGCAGCACGCTGGCGATGATCTGCAGCGAAGCCGGCACGCCGGAACGCGCGGCCCCCCAGGCCAGCAGGCACGGCAGCACCGGCAGCACGCCCCACATCAGCAGCGCCTTGGGAATGCGCGCGCCTTCACCGCGGCGCAGCAGCGAGCCCACCTCGGTAACGAGCGCCAGCGCCGCCAGCGTCAGCACCAGGCCGATGGTGGGCGGCATGCGGTTGGTCTCGAAGGCCGCCAGCGTGAGCGCGGCAAAGGCCGCCACGTCGCCGAAGGGCACGAAGACCACCCGCGTGACCGAAAAGATCAGCACCAGGCCGAGTCCGGCCAGAAGATAAACAGCACCGTTCGCCAGGCCATCGATGCCCAGGATGAGTGCCACGTCCCATGTCATTTGAAGGTTCTCCCGAAATCAGGTCGTGTGGGTTGGCGGGGTCAGGGCGCGAGCTTCCACTGGCCGTTGTCGAGCTTGACGATCACGCGGGCGCGTTCGTCCACGCCGTACAGGTCGCCCGGCTTGAAGCTGTAGACGCCGTGCGTGCCCACCACCTCCTTGGTGCTGAAGATGGCATCGCGCAGCGAGGCGCGGAAATCCGCCGTGCCCGGCTCGCCCTTGGCGCGCGCGGCGGCGTCGGCAAACACCATCCAGCCGTCGAAGGAGTAGGCCGAGAAGGCATCGGAGGTGGGTGCGTTGTTCACCTTCTGGAAGGCAGCGCGGAAGTCCAGGCCGATCTTCTTGGTGGGGTAGTCGGCCGGCAGCTGCTCGGCCACGATGATCGGGCCGGTGGGCATCAGCGCGCCCTGCCCCGAGGCACCGGCCACCCGCACGAAGTCGGGGTTGATCAGGCCGTGCTGGCCGTAGATCTGGCCCTTGTAGCCGCGCTCCTGCAGGGCAAGGAATGGCAGCGCGCCCGGCGTGCCGGCACCGCCGGTCATCACCGCATCGGGCTTGAGCGCCACGATCTTGAGCACCTGCCCCGTAACCGACGCATCGGCGCGCGCATAGCGCTCGTTGCTCACCACCTTGATGTCGGCCTTGGCCGCGGCCTTGTTCAACGCGTCCCACACCAGGTCGCCCCAGGCGTCGGAAAAGCCGATGTAGCCCACGGTCTTGACGTTGTTGCGCTTCATGCGCTCCACCACCGCGTCCACCATCAGCTGCGTGGGCTGGGCCACCGTCACCACCCAGGCGTTGTCGGCCGGGTTCAGCGCGATGGGCGTCAGGCCGATCAGCGGCGTCTTGCTTTCCTTGGCCACCTGGGCCATGGCAATGGCGGCGGGCACGCCGGAGGTGCCCATGAGCACGTCCACCTTGTCTTCCTCGACCAGCTTGCGGGCGTTGCGCCCGGCGGTGGTCGGGTCGCTGCCGTCGTCCAGCACGATGAGCTGGACCTTGCGGCCGTTGATCTCGCCCTTGTAGGACTGCGCTGCGGCCATGCCCTTGGAATACGGCACGCCCAGCGACGAGTTGGGCCCGGAGAGCGACACGCTCAGCCCGACCTTCAGGTCCGCCGCCAGCGCGGCGGATGCGGTGGCGGCCACAACGGCCAGGGCGACCGCACAGCGGGTCAGGGACTTGCGCACAAAGCTCTTCTTCATCACGGGCTCCTCGATGGGTTGGGTTTCGATGGCTGAAAAGAAAGGCAAATCAGATGAACAGTTGGACCGCTGGCAATGCACGTTCCGCGCCCAGCAGGTCGACACGCTTTTGCTGGATGCGCAGGCCACCGGGCATGCGCACCAGCAGGTGGCGGTAGCTGCCGGCCAGCATCAGCTGTTCCTCGCCGCGCGCCTCGATGTAGAGAAACGGCGTGCGCAGCACGGCGGTGCCGGCGTCTCCGTCCACGCTTTCCACCCGCGAGATCTGCAGCACATGCTGGCAGCGGCTGGGCGGATGCTGGGAATGGGCGCGCGAATCGCGCAGGCGCCGGATGCGCAGCTGCAGCAGCAGCCGGTCTTCGTAGGCAATGGAGTTGTGCGAATGCACGTCTTCCTGGTAGCGCCCGAGCAGCGGCACCCAGTAGCGCCCGTCCTCGGTAAACAGGTCGAGCCACTGCTCGTACTGGCCCTCGTCGAGCAGCGCCGCCTCCTGCGCGATGAAGTCGCACAGGGCCGTTTCGCGCAGCAGCGGATCGCCTGGCACGTTGCCGGTCATTGGCTGGCTCCCATGCGCAAGGTCATGAACTCGGCCCAGGCCCGGAACTGATTGCGCATCAGCAGTTCACTGGTGCCATTGACGTCCTGCGGCGCCACCTCGGCATCGCCTGGGTGGTGGTCGCGGTGCAGGCTCACCCACTCGTTGCCTTGCGCCCGCAGGCCCTTTTGCATGCTCTCGAACAGGTGCACGTCGTCGTGCGCCACCACCGACATGGGCGAGAAGACCAGGCGGTTGTAGCTCAAGGCCCGCTCGAAAAGTAATTCGGGCGCACCCTCGGCCCGGAAGGTCCAGGCCTCCACCAGGGTGCGGTTGGCCGCCAGCGGCCGGATCACGCGGATGGCCTGCGGCGAACCCTTGACCGACAGGCTGGGAAACAGCACCGAGTTCTGCGGCGAACGGGTGAGCACCTCGTTGGCCCGCTCCTCGCCGTGGGCGGCGCGCATGGCTTGCTCGTAGTCGCCCAGCCGCGCGTAGTTGGAGTGGATGGAAAAGCGGGTGCCCAGCACGCTGTGGCCGTTGGGCAGCACCCGCCCGCCCATGTTGTCGAAGAACTCGTAGCCAGCGCCGAAGGGCAGGATCTGCTCCATCGCCATGGGCTTGGGCGCATCGGCCGCCTTGTCCTGCCACAGCGCATTGGCCGCGCGGGTGGCCGACTCGTGCGTGGACATGGGGTGCACCGTGTCGTTGATGTTCTCCAGGTACATCTTCCAGTTGCAGTGGATGATGTTGCGCATGGCGCCACCGGCCAGGGTGAGCTTGCCCTGCGGCGAGCGGTCCACCAGGTTGTCGATGGAGCGCAGCGCCTCGCCGAAATACTCCTCGAAGCCGGGGCCTTGCTGCGACAGGCGCACGAACACGAAGTCGCGGTACACCGCCACGCCGGGCACCGGGCTCAGGCCCTGCCCCGATTCGCATTCCTTCAGCCGCGTGCCCTCGTAGCCGGCCTTGATCGGAATGGCCAGTGGCGCGCCGTCGAGCTTGTAGGTCCAGGCGTGATACGGGCAGCGGAAGAACTTGCCCGCATTGCCGCAGGTGTCAGACACCAGTTGCGAGCCCTTGTGGGCGCAGCGGTTGTAGAGCACGCGGATGGCGCCGTCGGCCTGGCGCACCATCATCAGCGGGCGCCCGGCAATTTCCTGCGCCAGGTAGTCGCCCGCGTTGGGCACCTGGCTGGCGTGGCCCAGGTAGGTCCAGGTGTTGGCGAAGAAATGCTCCTGTTCCAGCTCGAACAGCTCGTCGCTGGTGTACAGGTCGCGGTGCACGCGGTCTTCCTGCACAAGCGCGCGGATGCGGTCGGGCTGGTTGCGGTACATGGTGCTCGGCCTTGTTCAGTCCGCGATCAGGGCGCCAGCTTCCACTGGCCCTTTTCCATGCGCACGATCACCACGGCGCGCTGGTCCGAGCCGTAGCGGTCGTCGGCCTTGAAGTTGTAGACGCCGTGCGTGCCCACCAGCTCCTTGGTCGACATGATGGCGTCGCGCAGCGCGGTCTTGTAGGCCGCCGTGCCGGGCTCGCCCGCGGCCTTGGGCACGCGCTTGGCCGCGTCGGCCAGCAGCAGGTAGGCGTCGTAGGTGTAGGACGAGAAGGCGTCGGTGGGAACGGCGCCGTTGACCTTCTGGTAGCTGGCGCGGAAGTCCATCGACACCTTCTTGATCGGGTTGCTGTCGGGCAACTGGTCGGCCACCAGCACCGGGCCGCTGGGCACCTGCAGGCCTTCGATGGCCGCGCCGCCCACGCGCACGAAGTCGGCGTTGATGAGGCCGTGCGTGCCGTAGATCTGGCCCTTGTAGCCGCGCTCGGCCAGCCCCAGGTAGGGCAGCGCACCGGGCGTGCCGGAGTTGCCGGCAAACACCGCGTCGGGCTTTTGCGCCACGATCTTGAGCACCTGCCCGGCCACCGACGAGTCGGATCGCGCATAGCGCTCGTTGGCCACGATCTTGATGCCGGCCGGGCCTGCCGCCTTGACCAGCGAGTCGTAGGCCAGGTCGCCCAGCGCGTCGGAAAAGCCGATGAAGGCCACGGTCTTCACGCCGGCCTTCTTCATGCGGTCGACCACGGCAGACACCATCAGGCCGAAGGGCTGCGACACGGTCACGGTCCAGGTGTCGGCCCCGCCGGCAATGACCACCGGCGTGGGCGAGATCAGCGGCGTGCCGGTCTCCTTGGCCACGGCCGCGATGGCCATGGCGCCGGGCACGCCCGAGGTGCCGATGAGCAGGTCCACCTTGTCGTCCACCACCAGCTTGCGCGCATTGCGCCCGGCGGTGGTCGGGTCGGACGCATCGTCCAGCACGATCAGCTCGACCTTGTGGCCGGCCACGGTGGGCTGCTGCGCAATGGCGGCTCGGATGCCCTTCTCGTACGGCACGCCCAGCGCGGCCACCGGGCCGGAGAGCGAGCTGATGAAGCCGATCTTGATGGTGTCGGCCGCCAGGGCGCCGGTGGCCATGAAGGCTGCTGCAGCAGCAATCGCCAGGCGCGGGAAGAGATGCTTCACGAGGTGAGTCCTTTCTTGTTCTGGGTCGGGTCAGTAGCGCAAGGTGCGCGTGGATTCGAGGTCCGCGTCCAGCTGCGCAGGCGTCAGGCGCTCGGGCTTGCAGCCGAAGTTCTGGAACAGCGCCAGCTGGTCGCCGTAGTGGCGGTCGCGCTTGCCGGCAGGGTCGACGAAGCCGCTTTGCCCCGGTGCAGCCACCGAGCACATGCCGACCTCGCCCGGGCGCAGCACCACGCGGTAGCTCAGCGTGCCGCGGTTCATGTAGGGGCTGGTCTCTGGCTGCTCGTCGGCACCCGCCCACGGCACGCCGATGGCATTGATGCTGGCAAAGCGGTGCTTCACCACCGGCGTGGTCCAGCGCGCCATGTCGGGACCCTGCTTGGCCGACAGCTCGGCCACCGCGTCGGCCAATGCCGCGCGCACCACGGCTTGCGGATCGCGGCCGTGCAAGAAGTCGATGCGCTGCGGCACGCCCGAGGCCTGGCCCTGCAGCGCATTCCAGATCAGCTTGGAAACAGCCGCCGGCTGCACGCTGCCCGGCGAGCCGCGCGGCGTGAGCGTGGGGTAGCCCAGGTTGGCGTAGTTCGCCAGCACCGGGGCCGGCAGGTCGTCGGCCAGCAGCCGCTTGCCCATGGCCCCGAGCCAGGCGCGCAGCACCGTGGTGGCGTTGTTGTCGTACACCGCATCGTTGGGCGCGGCGCGGTTCTTGAAGTCCCACTTGCCCAGCAGGTCGGCTGCGCGGCGCACCGGGTCGCCGGCTGGCAAGCCTGCCGCCGACTTGACGATGACGGGCACGAAGTAGCGGGCATTCAGGTCGGCCAACGACGCGTTCTCGTTCACCTTCCAGACCTGGTCGGCATCGAGCCTGGCACTGCCCTGCAGTTGCGCATGGATCTCGGCCACGCGATCGACGTGCGAGAAGTTGGCGCCGTCGGCGCGCAGGCCCTGCGCAATCTGGTTGTTCCAGCTGGCCAGGTAACCCTGCGCCGGGTTGTAGCTGCGCGGATTGGCGTCGAAGGGCAGCAGGCCCTGCCACTCCATGCTGCCGTCGCCGCGCGCGGGAAAGCGGATGTCCTGCCCGGCCGGCCTGCGCGGCTGGCTGCCCAGGCCGATCGCGCCGATGTTGCCCGCCACGTCGGCATAGAACCAGGTGATGGAGGCACTCACGCGCGAGCCCTGCGCCAGGTACTGCTGCCAGTCGCGCGAGCGGGCGGCCTGCGCCCAGCCCAGCATGGTCTCGACCTCGCGGCCCTGCCAGGTGCTGCGCACGGTGTAGGCGCGCTGGTTGGGCAGGTCCCAGCTCTGCACGAAGCCGTGCACGGTGGAATGGATCTCGATGGACCGCGGCGCCTCGCCCTTGACGCGGATCTCGTCGACCCGGCGCGCCATCTGGCGCCATGCGCCCTGGTAGCGGTACTCGTACTTGTTGGCCGGGTTGAGTTCTTCCTGGTAGGTGTCGTTGGTGTCCAGCGACCCCACCGTCGAGCCCCAGGCGATGGTGCCGTTGGTGCCGAACAGCACCGGCAGCAGGCCCACCGGGGTAAAGCCGGTCAGGTCATAGCCCGCGCCATGCAGGCCGATGCCGTGCACGAAGGCCGGGTTGTTGAAGCCTTGCTGCGGCCCGTTGTAGAACACCGCCACGCCCTCGCGCGTGCGGCCGGGGCCCAGCACCCAGGCGTTGCTGGCGGTGGGCATCTGCTCGGCCGCGGCCAGGCCCAGGCGGGTGACCTGCGCCGAGCGGAAATCGGCAGCGGCCGCCTGCGACAAGGGCGCCAACGCGGCGTCGCCCGGCTCGGCCTGCGCGGTGCTCGCAGCCGCGCCGCGCGGCACGATGGTGGGCGCCGTCGGGTCTTCCAGCCAGCGCAGCTGCTCGTACAGCTGCTTGCCCGCCGCCTCGCCGCGCGCCGCCTTGAGCTGCTGCAGCAAGGACAGGTTGGCCACCTCGGCGGTGCCGGCAAAGAAGCGATTGAGGATGAGGCCGATCCACACCAGTGCGACGTCGTCGGCCGTCCACTGCGAAGGCGCGAAGCCGTTGTCGTTGAACTGGCGCGGCATCAGCTTCGCGCGCTCGGCCATCACGTCGCGGATGCGTGCGTTGACGCCGGCCGCATAGCCCTCGAACATGGCACGGTCGTCGGCGCTCAGCGCGTCGATCTGGCGGCGAATGCTCGCCGGGTCGATGTTCGAGCGGGTGGCGGTGTCGGTCGCCACGAAGTTCGGTCCCAGCACCTCGGCCACGCTGCCGTTGCCCGAGCGCTTGGCCATCTCGAGCTGGTACAGGCGATCTTCGGCAATGGCATAGCCAAAGCCGTAGAACAACCCGTAGGTGTTGTTGGCGTAGACGTGCGGCACGCCATGCCCGTCGCGCTTGATCGTGACGTCGCCCGACGGCGGTGCCTGCGTGGCGCAGCCGGCCAGCCAGGCGGCAGCCAGCAGCACGGACAGGGCGGCGCGGCCGCGCGAGGGGCGATGAAGACTTCTAGCGTGCATCGGGTGGGCCAGGCTGGGAACGTTCATCGGCAATGCGTGCTCAGGGCACCAGCTTCCACTGGCCCTTTTCCAGCTTCACGATCACGCGCGAGCGCTCGTCCGAGCCGTAGCGATCGGTGGGCTTGAAGTTGTAGACGCTGTGCGTGCCCACCAGCTCCTTGGTGGAGACGATGGCGTCGCGCAGGGCAACGCGGTAGGCCGGCGTGCCGGGCTCGCCCTTGGTACGGGATGCGGCATCGAGCATGACCAGCCAGCCGTCGAAGGAGTAGGCCGAGAACGCATCGGTGGGCGCCGCGCCGTTGGCCTTCTGGTAGGCCGCGCGGAAGTCCATCGCCACCTTGCGCATGGGGTTGGATTCGGGCAGCTGCTCGGCCACGATCACCGGGCCGGTGGGTGCCAGCAGCCCTTCCACCGACGCACCACCCACCCGCACGAAGTCGGGGTTGATGAGCGCGTGCGTGCCGTAGATCTGGCCCTTGTAGCCGCGCTCGGCCAGTGCCAGGTAGGGCAAGGCGCCGGGCGTGCCCGAGGTGCCGGTGATCACCGCGTCGGGCTTTTGCGCCACGATCTTGAGCACCTGGCCGGCCACCGAGCTGTCGGCGCGCGCATAGCGCTCGTTGCCGATCACCTTGATGCCGGCGGGGCCCGCGCTCTTTTGCAGCGCGTCGTACACCAGGTCGCCCCAGGCGTCTGAGAAGCCGATGTAGCCCACCGACTTCACGCCCGAGGCCTTCATCTTCTCGACCACGGCGCTGACCATCAGCGGCGCGGGCTGCGGCAGCGTGACCATCCACGCGCCCTCCTCGCCCGGCAGGTTGGCGTTGGCAATGGAGATCAGCGGCGTCTTGGTCTCGCGCGCCACGGCGGCAATGGCCAGCGCACCGGGCGAGCCGGCCGTGCCGATGATCACGTCGACCTTGTCTTCCTCGATCAGCTTGCGGGCGTTGCGCGCGGCCGTGCTGGGGTCTGACGCATCGTCCAGCGAGATCATGGTGATCTTGTGGCCGGCCACCTCGGACTTGTAGGCCGCGCCGGCCTTGATGCCCTTGTCGTAGGGAATGCCCAGCGAGGACACCGGCCCCGACAGCGAGGTGATGAAGCCGACCTTGAGGTCGGCCGCGAAGGCTTGGGCAACTGCAACGGCGCCCAGGCCCAGGGCCAGGCCGGTACGAAGGCAAAGACGCATGGAAACTTGCATGGCGTTCCTCTTTGGATGGATGGTCAGTGGTGGAAGGATCGGGAGGCGAACAAGATGATTTATCAAATGTTTAGAGCTAAAGCATAAACACGAGATGCGGGCTTGCTTAGGAGGGGATTCACCTATGCCGGGCCTCTTGCGCTTTTCAGAGCGCAAGGCTGCCGACGCTGGTGCCGCCGCACACGTACAGCACCTGCCCGGTCACGAAGCCGTTGGCCGGCTCGGCAAAGAAGGACACCGCCCGCGCCACGTCGGCCGATTCGCCCAGGCGCTTGACGGGAACCGATGCGGCCAGCGCGCGCTCCTTGTCACTTCCTTGTTGCACCACGTCGTAGAACATGTCGGTGCGAATGGGGCCGGGAGCCACCACGTTCACGGTGATGCCCTCGGGCGCCAGCTCCAGCGCCCAGGTGCGGGCCATGCCCAGCATGCCGGCCTTGGTGGCCGAGTAGCTGGTGCGGGTCTGCAGGCCCACCGCCGCGCGGGAAGAAAGCAGCACGATGCGGCCGAAGCGCTGCGCGCGCATGGTGGGCAGTGCCGCTTGCGCGAGCGTGATGGCGCAGCCCAGGTGCAGGTCGACCAGTGCGTCGAGGTCGTCCAGCTTCACCTCGGGCAGCAGCGCCGCGCGAATGACGCCGGCGTTGTGCACCAGCGTGTTGACCTCGAAGCGCTCGGTCATCTCCTTGGCGGCCTGCGCGGTGGCGGCGCGGTCCATCAGGTCGACCTCGATGCTGTGCATCTTGGGGTGCGCGATGTCGGCGGCGCGCCGCGCCAGCGAGATCACCTCGTAGCCCTTGGCCAGCAGGTCTTCGCAGATGGCCTTGCCGATGCCGGCGCTGCCACCGGTCACCGCCGCAACAAGAGGGGCGCTGCTCATCGTGCGTCCTCCACCAATGCCAGCACGCGCAGCGGGCTGCCGCTGCCCTTCTGGATCTTCAGCGGCGGGCAGATGAGCACGCTGCCGGTGGGCGGCAGCTGGTCGAGGTTGCTCAGGCACTGCAGGCCGTAGCGGCCCGCGCCGTGCATGAAGTAGTGGCAGGGGTACGGCGGGCGCAGGTGGTAGCCCTGGCCGGCATCGGTGCCGATGGCCTCGGAGCCGAAGCCCAGCACGTCGCGCTGCTCCACCATGAAGCGCACCGCCTCGGTGCTCGGGCCCGGCGTGTGCTGGCCGGTCTCGTCGAAGTTCTGGTAGGCCTCCGGGTCTTGCCGCTTGGACCAGTCGGTGCGCATCAGCACCCAGGCGCCGGTGGGGATGCGGCCGTGGGCAGCCTCGAAGCGCTCGATGTCTTCCACCGTGAGCAGGTAGTCGGGGTCTTTCTTCACCTGCTCCGAGCAGTCGATGACGCAAGCGGGCGCCACGAAGTGCTGCACGGGAATGGTGTCCACCGAGTTGTTGGGCAGGTCGCGCCCGGAGATCCAGTGGATGGGCGCGTCGAAGTGCGTGCCGGTGTGCTCGCCGCACGAGAAATTGTTCCAGTACCAGCCCGGGCCGCGCTCGTCGTACTTCGACACTTCCTCGATGCGGAAGGGCCAGCACTGGCCCATCTCGGGCGGCAGCGCGATCTGCGGGAACTCGGGCGTGAGCGTCTGCGTGAGGTCGACCACGCGGATGCGGTTGCTGGCCAGGGCGCTTACCAGGGCGCCCAGTGCGCCGGCGGCTTTTGTCAGGGTCTCGGTCGTCATCTTTGCTCCTTGGTTCAGCCGCCTGCAGCGAGTTCGCGTTCGAGCACCTTGGGGTTGTCGCGCCAGCGCTCGAGCCATTCCTGTGCCACGTCGCCGGGATAGACGTCTTCCACGCCGTCGCGCAGCGCCTTCACGATCGCATTGGCCAGCGCCGAGGGCGCGAGCTTGGGCGGCGGTACGTGCTGGTTCCATTCGTCGTCGATGGGGCCGGGGAACACGTTGATCACGCGGATGCCGGCCGGCCGCATCTCGGCGCGCAGGCACTGGGCCAGCGAATAGGCGGCGGCCTTCGATGCGCTGAAAGTGCCATGCGGCGGGAAGTTGGACAGCGCATACACCGACAGCAGGTTCACCCATGCCGTGGCCGAGCTCTGCCCGTCGGCCGATCGGCCCTTGAGCGCGGGGCCGAACTCCTGCGCCAGTCGCAGCAGGCCGAAGTAGTTGATGTCCATCTCCGCCTTGGCCACATCGGTGCCGCGGCGGCCGCCGATGCCGAAGGTGCGGTGCACCTCGGCGGTGTTGATCACGATGTCGATCTTGCCGCCGATCTCACCGGCCAGCTCGCTCACCTGGCGGCCGTTGGTCAAGTCCAGCGGCACCAGCGTCACCTGCGGCAGCGCGCTGATGTCGTCCAGCCCGCCCAGCTTCTTCCAGGGTTCGGCATGGCCGACCCAGACGATGTCGGCGCCGGCCTTGACCAGGGCGCGCACCACCTCCTGGCCCACGGGGGTCTTGCCGTCGGTGACGAGCACCTTGCGGAACTTGGGGTCGCTGGTCATTTCGCGCAGCATCTTGTCGTCGGCCATGTGGGGGCTCCCTTCGTTCGGAAATCCAATGAGTACCGCTTGTCCGGCGCGGTCGAGCCGGGCGCCTACGCGCACACGGGTGGGCGCCTCTTTCGAGTCCTCGACCTCGCCGTGCAGGTGCACCACCAGCGTGGGGCCGGCATCCAGGTGCACCAGGCCCAGGCGCCAGGGCAGGCGTTCGCGGAAGAAGAGGTCGTTGCTGTGGTGCAGCGTGGTGCTCGAAATGAGCTGGCCCTCGCCGGACTGCTGGCGCCAGCGCAGCGCTGCCGAGAGGCACTTCTTGCACGCTTCGCGCGGCGGGTACTGCACCGTGCCGCAGTCTTCGCACACCTGCAGCTCGAAGCGGCCTTCGGCGGCGGCAGCGGTAATGCCCAGCGCAACGCGGCCGCGCTGCCAGGGCGGCAGGTTCATCTGCCGCGTGCGCAGGACGGGGTTCTTGCGCTTGGGGCGCATCAGAGGCATGGTCATAGCGCCTCCGCCGGGCCGCCCCAAGGCAGGCGCTTGGCCCCCTCGGGGGGCAGTGCAGCACACGAAGTGGCAAACGTGGGGGTCATTGGTTCCTCCCCAGGATGACGGCGCCGGTGCAAAGGCAGCGGTCGTAGGTGACCATGCCGAAGCCGCACACCATGCCCAGTTGCGCATCCTTCACGGCACGCTTGCCGGCCTGGTCGGTGAGCTGGCGAATGGCCTCGGTCATGCCCAGGAAGCCGCCGGCCGCCCCGGCCTGCCCCACCGACAGTTGCCCGCCGCTGGTGTTGTTGGGAAAGCTGCCGGCGTAGGTCATGTCGTGCGAGCGCACGAACTCGGGGCCTTCGCCCTTTTCGCAAAAGCCCAGGTCCTCGAACTGCATCATCACGATCACCGGGTAGTCGTCATAGGTCTGGATGAAGTCGACCTGGCTGGGCTGGATGCCGGCCTGCGCATACAGGTCGCCACGGTCCATACGCCAGCCGCCCTGCACCATCACCGGGTCGTCGGCGAAGGCGTTGTGGCGCTCGATGGCGCCGCGGATCACCACATGCGGCAGGCCCAGCTCGCGCGCCTTTTCCTCGCTCATCACCAGGAAAGCCTCGGCGCCCGCACAGGGCATGACGCAGTCGAACAGGTGGATGGGGTCGGAGATGGGCCGCGCGGCCATGTACTCGTCCAGCGTCAGGCCCTTCTTGAACAGCGCGTTGGGGTTGGCCAGCGCGTTGGTGCGCTGGTCCACCGCGATACGGCCGAAGTCGTCGCGCCGTGCGCCGTAGGTGCGCATGTAGTTGGCGGTGATGAAGGCGAAGATGGAATTGGGGCCGCCCGAGCCGTAGGGGTAGGTGGCGTCGCGCGAGAAGTTGCTGAACGCGCCCAGGGTCTGGCGGAAGGAGTCGACATGGTTGGTATCGGCCGCCACGCAGGCCACCACGTCCGCATCGCCGGCTTGAACGGCGCGGGCCGCGCGGCGCAGGCACATCACGCCGGACGCGCCGCCGGTGGGCACGTGGTCCAGCCAGCGCGGCGACAGGCCCAGGTGCTGGGTCACGCCCACGGCGGTGTCGGGCACCAGCGAGAAGCTCGACAGGCACAGGCCGTCGATTTCTTCCTTGGGAATGCCGCTTTGCTTGACCAGCGCCGCGACGGCAGCGCCGATGAACCAGTGCGCGGTGTGGGTGGAGTAGCGCACGTACGGCACCGTCACCGGCACCGCGACGGCCACGCCTTCATAGGACATGCGTTTGCGGCTCATGCTTGCCTCTTCTTCATGGCCCGCGTGTCGACGCAGCCGCCCTGCCCCGGCAACTCGCGCGCCAGGTCTCGCAACTGGCCGCGCTGGATCTTCTGCGAAGGCGTCAGCGGCAGCGCATCGACGAAGGCGACGTAGCCTGGGGCCTTGTAGTAGGCCAGTTGGGCCAGCGCATGGTCGACGATGCTGGCGGCCAACTGCGCGGGGTTGTCGTTGCTCACCTCCTCGCGCAGCACGATGCAGGCCAGCACCTCGTCGCCGCGCACCTCGTCGGGCGTGGCGGCCACGGCGGAGGTCTTCACGGCCGGGTGCTGGTTGAGCACGCTTTCCACTTCCACGGCCGAGATGTTCTCGCCGCTGCGGCGGATCACGTTCTTCTTGCGATCGACGAAGAAGAGGTTGCCCTGTGCGTCGCGGCGTACCAGGTCGCCCGTGTGGAACCAGCCGTCGGCCCAGGCTTGCTTCGTCGCTGCTTCGTCCTTGAGGTAGCCGGAGAAGAAGTGCTTGCGCGGGTCGTCGCCACGGGTGCGCACCAGCAACTCGCCGGGCGCATCGACACCGACCTCCTTGCCTTCCTCATCGACCAGCCTCATGTCCATGAAGTCGGGTTGGCGGCCGAAGCAGCTGCTGCCCACCAGGCGCGGTTCGCGGTTGGCCATGATGCAGCCTCCCGCGCCCGTCTCGGTCATGGCCCAGGCCTCGACCAGCGGGAAGCCGAAGCGCTCTTCGAACGGCGCGTGGTTCTTCTTGTCCACGCCGGCGCCGAAGCCCCAGCGGATGGCATGGTCGCTGTCTGCCGAAGAAGGCGCGGCCGACAGCAGCATGGCCGGCATCACGCCCAGGTAGTGGACGATGGTGGCGCGGCTTTCGCGCGCGCTGGCCAACCAGCTCCTGGGATGGAAGCGGTCCAGCTGCACCAGGCAGCCCCCGGCCGTCAGCACCACCATGGTGGAGAACGCCATCGCGTTCATGTGGTTCAGCGGCAGCGGCGTGATGACGCGCTCGGTGTCGGGGCGGATGCTGCACACGCCGTCCAGTGCGGCATACCACTGGCCGGCGCGCAGGAAGTAGTCGTTGCCAAGGATGCAGCCCTTGGGGCGGCCGGTGGTGCCCGAGGTGTAGAGCAGCGCGCATTCCGTCTGCGTGCCGATGGGCTCGGCCGCACGCGGTGCAGCCGTAGGGGCTTGCGGCACCGCATCGTCCGCGCCCATGGTGGCGAAGGGCACGCCGGCCTGTTCGGCCGCGGCAAGCAGGTCGGCGGCGCGCTCGGGCAAGGTCACGGCCAGGCCGATCTCGCTGTGGCCGATGAGATAGATGAGCTCGGCCGAGCGCATCTCTGCATTGATGGGCACCACGCTCACGCCCAGGGCGTTGAGCGCCAGCCAGTGCAGCAGGAAGGCCGGGCGGTTTTCCAGCAGCAGGCCGACGCGGTGGCCGTGGCCCCAGCCGGCCTGCGCATAGGCCTGGCGAAGGCGCTGCACCTCGGCAGCAGCCTCGCCCCAGTGCAGCACGCCAGAGGCAATGCCGTAGGCCTTGGCGGTGACCGACTCGGTAAACAGGAACTCGGCCTGCGGCGTGCGGGCCGCGGTGGCGGCAAAGACCTGGTGAACGGTTGCGTTCATATGTGCCGCCGCCTCAGATGAACAGCTGCACCGCCGGCAGGGCCGCGTCGCAGTTCAGCAGGTTCACGCGCTTGAGCGTCATGCGCAGAGCGCCGTCCACCTGCCTGAGGTGGTGGAAGAAGGTGCCCACGTAGAACTGCAGCTCGTCGCCCTGCGACTCGGTGTAGTGGAACTCCGTGCGCACCAGGTACTCGTTGGCGGCTTCGTCGAAGCGCTCGACCGCAGGCACCTGCAGCAGGTGGTGGCAGCGGCTGGGTGGCTGCTGCGAGAAGGCACGCGGGCTCTTCAGGCGCTCGATGCGCAGCTCGCGCAGCAGCTTGTCCTCGTACATGTGCGAGCAGTGGTTCAGGCCATCTTCCTGGTCCGGTGCGGCCGGTATCCAGTAGAAGGCGTCGTCGGTGAAGAGCGTGTTCCACTCTTCGTACTGCTTGCCGTCGAGCAATCGCGATTCGCGCACCACGAAATCGATCAGGTCCTGGCGGGTGATTGTGGTGGTGGCCATTACATGGTCTCCGTCATGCGCTGCGCCCAGGCGCGGTATTGGTTGCGCATGGGCAGCTCGTTGGTGCCGCCCGTGGTCTGCTCGCCACCCTTCAACTCGGCCGGGTCGTAGTTGCGGTGCAGGCTGACCCACTCGTTGCCGCTGGCGTGCAGGCCGGCCTGCATGCCGCGGTAGGCCTGCAGGTCGTCATGCCCCACCACCGAGAACGGCGAGTTGATGAGCCGGTTGTACATGGCGGTGCGCTGCAGCAGCTCGGGCGGCGCGCCCTTGAGGCGGAAGGTCCAGCTTTCGATCAGCGTCTTGTCGGCCGAGATCGGCCTGACCACGCGGATGGCCTGGATGGCGCCCTTGATGGTCAGGTTGGGGTAGTACACCGTGTTGTGCCGCGCCATGCCCAGGATCTGCGCGGTCTTTTCTTCGCCGTAGCGCGCCTTCATGGCGTTGTCGTACTCCGGAATGGCGGAGTACTTGCTGTGGATGCTGAAGTTGACGCCGGTGAAGCTGTGGCCGTTGTCGTAGGTGCGGATGCCCATGTCGTCGAAGAACTTGTAGTCCGACATGAAGGGCACGAACTGCTCGATGGCCATCGGCTTGGGTGCATCGGCCGGCTTGTCGGCCCACATGGTCTTGGCCGTGCCGGCCGACGATTCGTGCGCCACCATGGGGTGCATGGTGTCGTTGAGGTTCTCCACGAACATCTTCCAGTTGCACTGGTGCATGAAGCGCAGGCACCCGCCGGCAATTTCCAGTTCGCCCTCGGGCGAGCGGTCGGCCATGTTGTCGATGGAGCTGAGCGAGTCGCCGAAGTACTCCTCGAAGTCCGGCCCCGCGTCGTTGATCTTCACGAAGATGAAGCCGCGGTAGCTGCGCACGTTCTTCACCACCGTCAGGCCCTTGGCCGATTCGCACTCGTGCAGGTTGGTTTCCTCGTAGCCGTTCTTCAGCGGAATGGCCAAGAGCGACCCGTCGGTCTTGAAGGTCCACGCGTGATACGGGCAGCGGAAGAACTTGCCGGTGTTGCCGCAGGCCGCGCTCACCAGGCGCGAGCCCTTGTGCGCGCAGCGGTTCATCATGGCGCGCACTGTGCCGTCGCTGTGGCGCACAACGATCAGCGGACGCCCGGCGATGTCGGCCTGGATGTAGTCGCCGTTCTTGGGCAACTGGCTCTCGTGGCCCACGTAGTTCCAGGTGTTGGCGAAGAAGTGCTCCTGCTCCAGCTCGAACAGCTCCTGGCTGATGTAGAGGTCGCGGTGCACGCGGTCGGGCTGCACCAGGGCGCGCACGGCCTCGGGGTTGCCTCTGTAGCTTGTCATTGGTGGGTCTCCTTCCTTTTCTTGCTTTTCGGCGCTCAGATGTCGAGCACCAGCCTGGCGCCCTTGGCGCGCGAAATGCAGATCTGCATGACGTTGCCCTGCGCCTTCTCGCGGTTCGTGAGCACGTAGTCGCGGTGGTCGATCTCGCCTTCCATCACCGGCGTGGTGCACACGCCGCATTCGCCGCGTTTGCAGTCGAACATCGGGTCGCAGCCGTGTTCGATGAGGCAATCGAGAATGGTCTGGTCGGCCGGCACCGTGAAGGTCTTGCCCGACTGGGCCAGCACCACCTCGAAGGCATGGTCGCCCGCTTCCACCACCGGCTCGGTGAACAGCTCGAAGTGCACGCGGTCATGCGTCCAGCCACGCGCCTGGGTGGCGGCCAGCACGGCGTCCAGCATCACCTTGGGGCCGCAGACGTAGAGCTGGTCGCTCGCTTCGCAGCCGTCCAGCAGCTTGGCGATGTCCAGCGGAGCGCCTGCCTCGGTGTCGGCATGCACCACGAGGTCGTCGCCCAGCAGTGCCTGCAACTCGGGCAGGTAGGCCATCAGGTCGCGACTGCGACCGGCGTAGTGCATGCGCACCGGGGCGCCCTCGGCCTTGCGGCGCGCGGCCATGCTCACCAGCGGCGTGACGCCGATACCGCCTGCGATGAGCACCGCACGCGGCGCACCTTCGTGCACCGGAAAGTCGTTCTTGGGCGCTTCGATGAGCAGGCTGTCACCCGCCTGCAGGCCTTCATGCATGAAGCGCGAACCACCGCGGCCCGCGTCTTCGCGGCGCACCGAGATCAGGTACTCGGTGGGCGCGACCGTCGCGTCCATGCGCGGCGAGGTGTTGATGAGCGAGTAGTGGCGCCAGTCCTTCTGGCCGTTGGCCGTGACCTGCACGCGGATGTGTGCGCCGGCGCTGTAGGCCGGCAGCGGCGCGCCGTCGGCCGCGGCCAGGCGCAGCATGCGGATGAGCGGGTTGAGGCTGCGCGCCTCGACGACGCGCAGGGTCAGGGTGGTGGGTGCCGGATGCGTCATCCCTTGTGTCTCCTTCAGCCGAGTGCGTATTGCGCCAGCTTGGCCTTGAGCTGCTTGCCATGTTCGTCGGCCAGGGCCGCATCGCGCAACTCGCGCAGCGTGGCCGGCGCCAGGTTGGTGCCGGCCCGCTGGGCCGCGTCCATCAGCAACTGGTAGTTGCGCTTGCCGCGCTCGTGCGTGTCGCTGTAGCCCTTCACCAGCCGCTGGCACTGGGCCACCTCGAGGGCCAGCGCGGGGTTGAACGCGGCCACTTGCGCGATGCGGGCGAGCCATTGCTCGATGAGCGCGTTCTCTTCCGCAAAGCGGGTGGTGCTGCGCCGCCAGCGGCTGGCGGCTGCCACGCAGCGCAGCATGAGGTAGCCGCGCAGCGAGCTGGTGCGAATCACGCGGCCCTTTTGCGTCATGCGGTCGACCATGCGGCGCGGCGCGCCCGAGTTCATCAGCCAGCGGCCCAGGCCGCCGGGCAGCGTCTCGCAGATTTCCTGCAGGCGCGGGTGCATGTATTCGTTGATGGCGACCAGCTGGTCGTCGCTGGCGCCCGATTCGCCGCGCACGCGCTCGAAGCGGGTGGCGCGGGTCTTGAGCGAGGCGACGCGTGCGGTGTCTTCATACGACATCCACAGCGCGAGGTGACGTGCAACGGCCTCGTTCAGGCGGCCGCCGTCGTCGACGTTCAGCGCCTGCACGGCCTTCACGCGATCCAGATAGGTGCCGGCGTAGTCGGTGTCCTGGTAGTCGATGAGACGGCGCACGCCTTCTAGCAGCGTGGGCTGCAGCGGCGCGGCGAAGTCCTTGCGCACACGCTCCACCAGCGCGCGCACGGCCGGGTGCGTGGGCGCGGGTTCGCGCTGCGACAGGGCCGCGCTCTCTTGCGCGGGCTCGCCTTCCTTCTGGGCCCGCTCGAAGGCACCGCCGAAGGCGCGCAGGCTGGGCTTGACGCCCACGCCGCCGCGCTCGATGGTGGCCTCGAACTGCGCGCGGCTGAAAGGCAGCACGCCGGTGCCCGCCAGCGCGCCGAAAAGCACGGCGCTGATCACGCTGCCGCTTTCCTCTGCCGCCTTGGCCATGTCGAAGCGCACGAAGCGCTTGGCCGCGCGGTTGGCGTGGGCAAGCAGTTGCGTGCTGTCCACCCGGCCGTCGCCCATGGCCGACTTCTCGGCAATGGAATACACGCGGTGCGTGGAAGCCAGCAGCGTTGTGCGCTCGGGCGTGACCAGCCCGCGCTGCACGGCGCGGCCGGCTTCCATGAGCTCGGAGGCCAGCACCACGTCCACGTCGCCGGGCAGCGGCATCAACGCCAGCACCGGCCGGCCGCCGTCGGCCTGGGCCCGCTCGCGCGGAAACAGCTCGACGTAGTAGATGGTGGCGCCGGTGCGCTGCGCCACGCCGGGCACCGAGGTGGTCTGGGCGATGTAGCCGTTGTGCTCGCCGAGGTCGACGATCCAGTCGGCCAGCACGCCGCCGCCCTCGCCGCCCATGGCGAGGATCGCGATCTTGATGGGTTGTGCTGCGTTCATCGTGAGGTCTTGTTCTTGTTGGCGCGTCAGAACGCGTACTTCTCGCGCCGCTTGGCGTCGCCGCGCTGCATCCAGCCGATGACCGAGGCGCGCATGCGTTCGCGCAGGCGCTCCCAGCCGGTGGGGTTGCTCACCACCTGCGCCTTGTAGAACGAGGGGCACAGCACCGCCGCGTGCGATACGTCGCCGCAGTTGCCGCAGCCCACGCAGCTGTCCAGCACGGTGGCCACCGGGTCGCTGCGCAGCGGGTCGGGGTTGGGCTTGATCGACAGCGACGGGCAGCCCGACAGGCGGATGCAGGAGTGGTCGCCCGTGCAGGTGTCCGAATCCACGCCGAACTTCTCGCGCACCACGCGCTCGCCGGCCGCCAGTGCCTTGCGCACCAGCGGCTTTTCGCGGCGCTGGCGGTTGAGCATGCATTCGGACTGCGCGATCAGGACCTTGGGGCCCTTCTCCTTGGTGGTCAGCGCCTCGCGCAGGGTGTCGCGCATGCCGGCCACGTCGTAGGTGCGGCGCAGCGTCCTGACCCACTTCACGCCCACGCCGCGCACCGCCTGCTCGATCGCATGGCCGGTGCTGCGCGTCGTGTTGTTCGCCTTGGACGAGAGGATGTCCTGCCCGCCGGTGGCCGAGGTGTAGTTGTTGTCGACGACGATGGTGAGGTTGTCGCTGCGGTTGAACACCGCGTTGGCAATGCCGCTGGTCAGCCCGTTGTGCCAGAAGCCGCCGTCACCCATCACCGAGATGGCGCGCTTGCCGGCCGGGACGTTCAGCGCCGCCGCACCGGCCGCGCCCAGGCCGTAGCCCATGGTGGTGTTGCCCAGGTGGAAAGGCGGCAGGATGGAGAACAGGTGGCAGCCGATGTCGGCACTCACGTGGTGCGGGCCCAGCTCGCGCTCCACCAGCTTCATCGCGCTGAAGATCGGGCGCTCGGGGCAGCCGGTGCAGAAACCCGGCGGGCGCGCATGCACCACGGCCTCGATGGGCTGGTCGGGCTCGGGCGGCGCGGGCAGGTCCGCGGGCGCTGCCACCAGCGGAATGACCTTGCGCACCGGCTCGGGCTTGGGCTGGGGCGCGATGCGGCCGTAGTGCTGGAAGAAGGCGCGCGCGCCCTTGAGCAGTTCGGCAGTGGTGTACTCGCCGGCCACGGGCAGCAGGTCCTTGCCGTGCAGCTCGGCGTCCACCCCCGACTGGCGCAGGATGGTGGCCACGTTCTGCTCGATGAAGTTGGGCTGCCCCTCCTCCACAAGCAGCACGGCGCGCTTGCCTTCGCAAAAGCGGATCACCTCGCTGTCGATGACCGGGTAGGCCACGTTCATCACGTACAGCGGCACCTGCGTGTTGCCGTACACGTCGGCCAGGCCCAGGCGCTCCAGGGCGCGCATCAGGGTGTTGTAGCTGCCGCCCTGCACGATCACGCCCAGGTCGCCGGCGTCGCCCTCGAAGAACTCGTTGAGCTTGCGCTCCTCGATGAAGCGCACCGCGGCAGGCCAGCGCTCGCGCACCTTTTCCTGCTCGTGCACGAAGCTGGCCGGCGGCAGCACGATGCGGCTCACGTCGCGCTGCGGCTGCTCCAGGGCGTCCTTGAGCGTGAACTTGGGCGCAACGTTGGCACCGGCCACGAACTGGCCGTGCACGTGGCAGGCGCGAATGCGCAGCTGCAGCATCACCGGCGTGCTGCTGGCTTCCGACAAGTCGAAGCCGGCCTTGACCGCCTCGACGATGGACGGCAGGTTGGGCCGCGGGTCCAGCAGCCAGATCTGCGACTTCATCGCGAAGGCGTGGCTGCGCTCCTGCATGATCGAGGAGCCTTCGCCGTAGTCCTCGCCCACGATGATCAGCGCACCACCGGTGACGCCGCCCGAGGCCAGGTTGGCCAGCGCGTCGGAGGCGACGTTGGTGCCCACGGTGGCCTTGAAGGTGACCGCGCCGCGCAACGGGTAGTTCACCGACGCGGCCAGCGTCGCGGCGGCGGTGGCCTCGCTGGCACTGTTCTCGAACCGGATGCCCTGCTCGCTCAGGATGTCCTGCGCATCGGCCAGCACATCCATCAGGTGCGAGATCGGCGCGCCCTGGTAGCCGGCGACGTAGGCCACACCGGATTCCAGCAGCGCCTTGGTCACCGCCAGAATGCCTTCTCCACTGAAAACCTCGCCTTCGGGAAGCTTCAGTTTCTTGACTTCTTCGACAAAGGAACGCTCAGCCATGCTGCTCCTTGAAAACCCTCGGACGAAAAGTGTCCGCAGGACGTATATTCTTTAGAACTGAATCTATCCACAATCATGAATAACCCTAGACATGCAAGCAGCGTGCCCACCAGGACGCAGCGCCGAAACCCCAGTGCGGCAGGCGCGGTGGAGCCCCGGCGACGCTTTGTCGAGGACTACCTGGCGGCCTTGCTGGCGCAGGCGAGCCACCTGATCTCGTCCGAGTTCCACAAGGTGGCGCGCCAGCACGGCTTCTCGGTGTCGGAGTGGCGGGTGCTGGCTTCGCTGGCGGGTGGCGATGCCATCAGCATCGGCCGCCTGGCGCAGATCGCGGTGATGAAGCAGCCAACGGTCACGCGCATGCTCGACCGCATGGCCCAGCGCGGCCACGTGGAGCGCCTGCCCCACGAGAGTGATCGCCGCATCACGCTGGTGCGCATCACCGAGGCGGGCGAGCGCACCGTGGGGCACCTGATGGAACTGGCGCACGAGCACGAGATGCGCGTGCTGGAACCCTTTGGCCTGGAAAGCGCCGAGGCGCTGAAAAGCACGCTGCGCCGCATGATCGAGCTGCACGAAGGCTCGCCCACCGACGAGTCGGACGACGACGAGGACGAGTGAGCTGCGCGCCCTGCTCGCTCAAGGCACCAGCACCGCGCGGCCGCCGTGGCCGCGCTGCGTGATCCACTGCATGGCACGCGCCGCATCGGCCAGCGCGAACTCCGTCACCTGCAGCTTCAGCCGGCCATCGGCCAGACGGGCCAGCAACTCGGGCGCCGCGGCGCGGCCTGCGGCATCGCGCCGGAACATGTTCAGCGGCAACAGGCTCACGTCGCGCTGCAGGAAGCGGGCGATGTCCAGCGCCATCTCGTTGCCGGCGGTGTAGCCGACCAGCACCGCGCGGCCGCCAGCTTCGATGTGCTCCAGCGCTGCCGCCAGGACGGGGCCGCCGACCGTATCGATCAGCACATCGGCCTTGGCGCCCGGCGCAGCATCGCCCGCTTGCAGCGCCAGGGCCTGCGCGCCGGCATCTTGTGTCAGCTGCATGGCCAGCGAACCCACTGCGCCACTGGCGCCGCTGACCAGCACCCGCTCGCCCGCGCGGACCTTGGCCACTTCGTGCAGCGCAACCCAGGCGGAGGTCGAGGGCGAAAAGAAGGCCGAGCCCAGGGCCATGGGCACGCCATCGGGCAGGCGGCCGATCGCGGCGTCGGGCGCGTCGATGACTTCGCGCCAGGTGCCGTCAAAGCGCGTGCCCAGGCCCGTGCCGCGAATCCAGACGCGCTCGCCCGGCGAGAAGACTTCGCTTTCCAGCACGGTGCCCGCGGCCTCCACGCCGGGCACATAGGGCAAGGCGGGCGGGCTCATGAACTGGCCGCCCCACACGGTGCGGTCGATGTGGCCCACGGTGGCAGCAGCCATTCGCACCAGGGTGCGCCCAGGTGTGCGCACCGGCTCGGGCAGGTCTTCCAGTTCGGGCGGCCGGTTCCAGCCGTGTACGCGCATCGCTTTCATGCCAGGCCCTCCAGGAAGTCGAGCACCGCGTTGGCAAAGGCATCGGGCAACTGGTCGGGCAGCGGCACCATGCCACCTTCGATGTCGACGATGCGTGCATCGGGCAGGTGCTCGGCCAGCTCCGCAGCGTGCGGCGAAGCAAACGGATCTTGCGGCGCGCGAATGAGCAGCACCGGCTGAGTGACGCGGCCGATGCGCTCTTCCATGCGGTAGCTTGCCACCGCACGGTGGCCGCCCTCGATGTCGCCCGAGGCCTTGAGGCCGTCGAGCACGAAAGCCTGCAGCAGCTCGGGCCGGTGCACGGGGTAGAAGCCCTGGCGGTTGGCCCACATCTGCATCAGGTGCGCGCCATCGGCCCGGGGCTGCACCGCATCGATGGGCGGGCGCCGTGCGCGCGCGATGCGAAAGGCCTCGTTCGTGTACGGCGTGGACGACAGCACCACCGCCCCCACCTTCTGCGCAAAGCTCGCGGCCAGCTCCACGGCAATGACGCCGCCGGTGTGATGGCCCACGAGGTGCGCGCGCCCGATGCCCAGCGAGTCGAGCAGCTGCGCCGCCACGCCGGCCCAGCGCTCGATGCTCGGCGGCCAGGGCGGCGGCGCCGAATCGCCGAAGCCCACCGTGTCCATGGCGATGGCGCGATAGCGCCGGCCCAGCAGTGGCAGCACCTCGCGGTACTCGGCCCAGCTGCGCGGGCTCTGGTGCAGCAGGAGCACGGCAGGCGCGGATGTGTCGCCGCACTCGGCGTAGTGCACCTGGCCCACGGACAGGTCGGCAAAGGCGCGTCGGATGGGTGGCGTATTCATGGCGTGTTCGTGCGCTCAAGCGCCGCGGCGGTCGCAAGGCACGCTAGTCGCGCGTGGCCGACGCCGGTGCGCGCCACAAGCCGGCGTGCTTGAGCTCGCCCAGCGTGCGCAGCAGCACATCGCCGCGATAGGCCGCGACGTCGCGCCCCGCATAGTCGTAGAAGCCGCTGCCCGTCTTCAGGCCCAGGCGCCCTTCTTCCATCATGCGCCCCAGGATGGCCGGCGCCTGGTAGCGCCCGGCGTCGATGGAGCCCGACATCTCGCGGCTGGCGTGGTGCAGGATGTCCGCGCCGCCGAAGTCGATGAACTCCACCACGCCCAGCGCGGCAAAGCGCAGGCCCAGGCCGAAGCGCGTGGCCTTGTCGATTTCCTCGGCGGTGGCGGCGCCCTCCTCGATCATTCGCGCAGCCTCGTTCATCACCAGCGCCTGCAGGCGCGGCACGATGTAGCCGGGCGTAGGACCGCACACCACCGGCAGCTTGCCGATGTCCTCCAGCACCGCCTTGGCACGCGCCAGCACGGCCGGGTCGGTGCCGTCGTGATGGCTCAGCTCCACCACTGGAATCACGTACGCCGGGTTGAGCCAGTGGATATTGAGAAAGCGCTCGGGCCGCTTCACGAACTGCGCAATCTGGCTGACCAGGATGCTGCTCGTGGTGGAGGTCAGGATGGCGTCGTCAGGGCAATGCGCGTTGATATGGGCAAAGGCTTCGCGCTTGGCTTCGAGCGTTTCGGGCACGCCCTCGAACACCATCTGCGCGGCGGCCAGCGCTTGCGGTGCCTGCTCGGCACGCACCAGCAGCACGCGCTGCGCAATGGCCTGCACCTGCTCGGGCGCCAGCACGCCCAGGGCGGCCAGGCCGCGCAGGCTGCCTTCGATCTCGGTGCGCGCCTCGTCGGCCAGCTTGTGCCAGGCCTCGTCGCTGCGCGTGCGCAAGTCCACCAGGGAGACGCGATGCCCGGCATATGCAAAGGCAATGGCAATGCCTCGGCCCATGCGGCCCGCGCCCACCGCGGCGATGCGGGGCATGGCCGGCAGGCCGGGCGCGTTTTCAGCGGCCGTCATGCAGGCGCTCTTTCAGCGCATCGCGCGACAAGCCGGCCAGGCCCAGTGCCTCGAAGGTGCGCGCGCCCTTGCGCAGGTCGCGCCCCAGGAAGCCGCCCACGATGGCCAGCAGGCCCTGTGCAATGGGCGCATCCACGCCCGCGTAGCGCGCGGCCGAGGCCAGGAAGGCCAGGCCCATCTCGGTGTCCTCGGCGATGTAGCGATGCGTGTGCAGGTCGATGTGCTCGCGCCAGTCGCCGGACTTGACCAGTTGCTTGTGCGCGTCGCCGTACATCCACTTGTCGTTGTTGTAGTGGTCGGCCAGCGGATAGTGCGGGCCGGCGTGGCCGAAGGCATCGCGCACCGCGATGCGCTCGTGGTCCAGCCGGTCGGTGACGGCGCGCACCGAGGGCTGCGTGCCCTCGTTGTGGATGTCCCAGCGCTCGAAGTGCTGCAGCGGCGCGGCGTTCATCACCATCAGCGGCGGATGGATGATGGGGCCGGCGTTCATCAGCGCGCCCGACAGCGCGTCGCCGCAGCCGTGCACCGCCGGGTAGGCCTGGCGGATCACCTCGATGGCCTCCTTTTCCTTGCGCGCCGGGTACACGCCGGTGGGCAGGTGGATGGCGCGGATGGTGACGTTGACCTCCCGCTCGCCATGCTTGCGCGCCAGGTAGGGCAGCGTGCCGGTCTCGGCCCAGGCCACGTCGGCCTTGTTGCCGGCCTCGCGCACGATCTGCGCCATGACGTAGGTGCCGAAGGTGCCCGGCGGCAGGAACACCACCTGGCCGTCCACCAGGTGCGGCGCCATGGCGCGGGCGATGTCGGCCTGCGCAATGGCCGGCGACGGAATGAGGATGAGCTGCGCCCCGCGCATCGCCTCGCCGATGTTGCCGGTGGCCAGCGCAATGGGCACGTCGCGCGCACCCTGCGCGTCCTTCAGGCGGATCGAGCCGGCCTCGATGACCGGCGCCAGCGCGGCGGCGTCCCGGCGCCACAGGCGCACTTCATGGCCGGCTTCGGAAAGATCGGCGGCCGCGGCATAGCAGCCGTGACCTCCACCCAGGATTGCGATATTCATGAACGGGCACCCCACTTGCTTGGCTAAATGGATCGAAGCGATCGAGCATCTACATTACTTTTCAAATGTTTAGATGTCAATCAGTTGCAATCCGGTGGTGCCCAGCCGTACTCCGACAGACGGAAGTGCATAAACCGGCAGCTGACGCTACGCTCGCGCGCGACGACCACCACCACCAGCAACGAAGGAGCACGAAACCATGATCCTCGGACTGACCAACCTGGGCGCCATCCACACCTTGATCAGCCTCGTGGCCATCGGCGCGGGCGCATGGGCCCTTATTCGCGACAAGGCCATCATTCCCGACAACAGCCTGGGCAAGACCTATGTGGGGGCCACGGTGCTCACCTGCCTCACCGGCTTTCCCATCTTCCAGCATGGCGGATTCGGCCCGCCCCACATGCTGGGCATCATCACGCTGGTGGTGCTGGCCATTGCCGCACTGGCGTGGCGCCGCAAGCTCTTCGGCGGCGCATCGGCCTACGTGGCCACGGCGAGCTACTCGCTCACCTTCTTCTTCCACATGATCCCGGGCTTTACCGAGACCTTCTCGCGCCTGCCCGCAGGCGCGCCCCTGTTCACCGGGCCGGACGACCCGATGCTGCAGAAGCTGATCGGCGTGGTGTTCGTGATCTTCCTGGTGGGCGTGACGGTGCAGCTCATCCGCCTGCACAAGTCGCGGCGAACCGTGCCGGGCGCACCGGCCTAGCGGTCAGCAGCCGGCCCTGTGTTGCCGGTCCCTCACATCCTTGCGCTGCTGCGCAATCCAGCCTAGCGACGCCGTGCTCTGGGGCTGGCGCGCCTGGATATCGAGCTGCTCCACCTGCTGGTTGAAATGGGCGCAGCGCGAAGGGTCGCGCCCCGTGGTTCCGGCCGTGGCTCCGCCGTGCTGGGTGACGTTCTGCCGCTGGATCGCGTAGCCCTGCCGCGCCTGCTGCTCGGCGATCTTCACCTGCTGGTCCCATGGCAGGCCTGCCGGCACCGATTCGATCCGGTCAATCTGGGCGCCGCGCTCGCGGCAGTGCTCGGGCGACCAGAACCGGCCGCCACTGTTGCTGACGCAAAGGTAGGCCTCCGACTTGCTCACCGCATCGAGATTGCGCACCGGCGGTGACACGTCGACCGCCTTGCCCCCGCTGCACGGTTCGGCGCTGTAGTTGTTGCCGCAGCGGTAGACCTGCTGCGCCTGCACGGTTGGCAAAGAGACGGCAAGAGCAAGAACGCACAACTTGAGAAACTGTACGAGGCCCGCGGCCACCAGAGCTTTCCGCATAGACATCGCAACTCCTCGCGCGCCGGAATGAGCGCTCGCGAAGAATCAAGCAAGAAACACTTGAAACCCGTCAGGAGTTGCCCTTGATTCTTCTCGGAATCGTCCGGCACGTGATGTTTGCCACACGAGTGCAGGCGCCGGGGTGATGCGATGGTGTAGCCGGCAGCCTGGCCTCGGGCGCATCAGCCGCGCCGCGTCCAGCGAGAACTTTGGATTTCATTTGTGAGGAGGTCCTGCGCAAGGTCGTTTTCGCATCTCGTCGGCACTGCGAAATACGCCACGAATTGCGCATGAGACCCTGCGACAAGCAGCAGCGAATGTGAATTCGGAACTTAGGATTTAGCGCACGCTTGTCACCTGGGCCTGGAAGGAGTTCAGTCATGGAAAGACGCAGCACGGAGATGGAAACGGTGCCGCACAGCCTGGAGGCCATCCCGTCACGCGGCAAGACCCGCAGCCCCGACTCCAGGTCGCTCACCGAGATCGTGGCTGATTTCTTCCGCAAGAACGGACCGCCGGATGCGCAGGCTCCGGCAGCCGCGCGCACGCCGGCTGCCGGGCCAGGCCCCGTGCCCAACCCAGTCCTCTACAAGCACTGGAACGCCATCCGATCCGATGGCATCAGCGCGTCGCAGTTCATCGCCTTCCTGCAGCCACTGGCCGACCTCGACGGCATCAGCGTCTCCTACAGCTACAGCGGCGAAGACGGCAAGGAGCACGTGTACAACCGCCGCCGCAACGACGATGCGCCGGGGCAGCGCGCCAACCCCCTCTCGGAAGCCATTCGCAAGGGCAAGCTCTCCAAGGAAAAGGCCCTCACCTTCGCGCTGAACGAAGAGGGCCGGGTCTGGATCGAGAGCAACTTCCTGGATCTGAAGTAGCTCAGCGCTTGCCCGACCACCATCGCCAGAAGGACTGGGGCCTGTCTGGCACTTGCGCTTGCGCCTGCCGACCCCCTTGAACAGGTGGTGGCTGCGCCTGCTGCAACCCGGCGGGACCTAGCGCAGCTTCTTGACGGTGTCCGCCTGCACGTCGGCCGCCAGGCCGGCGAAGCGCACGCGCAGGTAGTTCGCCAGGTCGGCCAGTTCCGCGTCGGTGTACTGGTGGCCAAAGGCAGGCATGTCCTGCATGCGTTCGAGGCCTGGGAATTCCTGGGCGGGCACGCCGTCGAGGATGGAAACGATGAGGTTGTGCGCGTCGGGTTGACGCAGGGTTGCGTTGCCGGCCATCGCGACGGCCACGTGGGGCCGACCATCGCCGTCGCGCCCGTGGCAGCCGGCGCAGGCGTTCAGGTAGATCTGGCGCCCGCTGCCCAGGCGCTGGTCGGCGGTGGCGTCTGCCTTCACCGGCTCGGGGGGCGGCGCCTTGTCGCCCATGGTGTAGCGTGCGAGTGCGCCCAGGTCGTCGTCCGTGAGGTATTGCGTGCTCAGCTTGACCACCAGGTGCATTTCGCTGAAGGCCGAACCCTGGGGGGCCACGCCGGTCTTCATGAACTGGCGCACATCGGCCTCGGTCCACCCCCTTGCGGCAAGGCCTGCCGGCGTGATGTCGGGGGCCATCCAGCGGCCCATCGGTGCACCCTTGAGCGACTCGCCCAGGTTCATCTGCCCCAGCTTGCCCCGGGGCGTGTGGCATTCGCCGCAGTGGCCGAGCACATTGCCGAGATAGCGCCCACGCAGCCACTGCGGCGAGCTGCCCTGCGACGAATTGGGCAGCTCATCCTTCAGGAACAGCAACTTCCAGAAGACGACGCCGAAGCGCATGTTGTAGGGGAAATGAAGATCGGCCTCCTTGTTGGCTTGCTTGACCGGCGGCAGGCTCATCAGGTACGCGTAGATGGCATCCACATCCTCGCGTGGCATCCCGCGATAGGAGGTGTAAGGCATGGCCGGGTAGAGCTGGCGCGAGCCGGGCGCGCTGCCGTCATGCACGGCGCGGTAGAAGTCGTCCGCGCTCCACTTGCCGATGCCATGCTCGGGATCGGGCGTGATGTTGCTGCCGTAGAGCGCGCCGAAGGGCGACTCCAGCGGCACGCCACCGGCCATGGCAGGACCATCCGGGGCCGTGTGGCAGGCCGCGCAATCGGCTGCGCGCGCCAGGTACTTGCCGCGCGCAATCTGTTCGGGCGATGCCTTGAACGGCTGGCCGTCTCCGCTGGGGCCGCCGCAGGCACCGAGCACCAGCGCAAGCGCAGGAACGAGCAGGACCTTCATGGTTCAGCCCTCCTTGGTGAGGCCGGGGGTGGAGAGGATCACGTCCTTCACCGCCTCGTAGTAGCGCACGTAGCCCGTGCAACGGCACAGGTGCGTGTCCAGCGATTCGGTAATGACCTGCTCGACCCGGCTCTTGGCCACCGGCTCGCGCTTGAGCCGCTCGATCAGCACCGTGGCGCCATTGACGAAGCCCGGCGTGCAGTAGCCGCACTGGAAGCTGTAGTGCTCCAGAAACTTCTGCTGGATGGCGGACAGCGCCGTGACCTCGCCTTTGTCGTTGCGCTGCGCGTGCCCCTCGACCGTGCGGATGGCCTTGCCGGCGAAATGATGCGCGCCGGTGATGCAGGTGCGCATCTCCTCGCTCGTGCCGTCGGGCTTGTCGACGATCACCACGCAGGCCCTGCACATGCCGATGCCGCACCCCAGGCGCGAGCCCGTCAGCCCGGCGAATTCGTGCAGGAAGTCCAGCATCATCAGACCATCGGGCACCTGGAGCGGGCCCACGTCTTTCCCATTGATCTTGATCGTCAGCGGCTTGGTGTTCATGCCAGGGCCTCCCGGATCTTGGCGGGCGTCACCGGCAGTTCGCGGAATCGATGGCCGGTGGCGTGCGCAATGGCATTCACGATGGCCGGCACGATCGCGATCATCGTCACCTCGCCCATGCCCTTGGGCGGATCGGTGTCCGAGAGCGGCGGCAAGACCTCGCTGTGCTGGCTCCAGACCGCCACGTCCTTGCTGCGCGGCAACTGGTAGCGGTTGAAGTTCCAGGTGCCGTTGCCGGGACCGTCTTCGTAGAGCGGCAGGTACTCGTGCAGCGCATGGCCGATCCCCATGGCGAGGCCCCCTTGCAATTGGCCGGAGACCAGTTGCGGCACGATCTGGTTGCCGCATTCAAGGACCGAGTGGTGCTTGAGCAACTCGACCTTGCCCGAGTTGATGTCCACCGCCACTTCCGCCAGCGTGGCAATGGCGCTGTAGTAGGTGACGCCGGCGTTGTTGCGCTGCAGCGGTGGATAGAAGACCTTCTGGCGGGCGACGACCGCATAGCCGCCAGGCTCCGCGTGCCGCACGGCCAGGCCGTCCAGCGGCCGGCGGTGCGTCTGGCCGTCCACCGTGAAGTCCGCCTCGGCCCATTGCCAGCGGTTGAAGGTGTGGGCGACCACGCCAGTCACCAGGCCGAGCTTGTGCGCCTGTGCGGCCAGCCGCGCCAGCGTGAGCGCTTCCATGCCGGCACAGGTGAGCTTGCCTTCGACCCAGCGCGCGTCCTCGATCCGCATCACATAGGGCGCAGCCTGCCCGCCTCCGAAGCCGGAGCTCCAGATCGACATGGCGGCGGGCCACAGGCCGTGTTCGAACAGCACCCGCGCCGTCTCGCGCGTACCGTGCGAGAAGTAGTAGGCCGAGTTGCTGGCGCTCGAGGGCGAGCAGTAGCTGGGTGTCCAGGCCGGGTCGGATTGATGACTGTCCTGGTCGGCTTGGCTCATCAGGTAGGGGTCGCCGCTGACCTTCATCGGCAACTCGGGCCAGTCCACGATCGATGTCTGCACCTGGTCGATCGGCCGGCCCAGCCATTTCGCCGCCACCACCGCCTGCGACGTGCCCATGCCGCTGCCGATTTCCGCGCCGCTCAGATGCATCGTCAACACCCCGTCGGGCGAGACTTCGATCTTGGCGAAACACGACTCCGCGCCCGTGCCGAAGTCCTTCTGCACGCAGCCGAAACCCACGCCGTAACGCTTGCCCGGATGGGCGGCCTCGTACTCGGTCTTGCGCTTGGCGCGACCGGTCCACAACTCGTGCTTCTGCGCCTTGAGCATCACTTCATCGGCGCGCACCGCGCCTGCGGGAATGGCTCCCTGGCTGTTCTTCATGCCGCTGCGCAGGACGTTCTTGAGACGGAACTCGATCGGGTCCATGCCGAGCTTCTCGGCCAACTCGTCGATCAGCATCTCTGTCGCACCCATGGCTTGCAAGGTGCCATAGCCGCGTGCGCTGCCGGCATCGATGGCGCGTGTGGCCAGGCCCACGGCGGTGAAGTCGTTCTTGGGCAGGTAGTAGATGCTCTGCGCGGAGGTTGCGGCCACCAGGGTCACCGACGGCGTGAAGTTCATGCGGCCGCCGCCGTCCAGCGTGAAATCGCCCTTGAAGGACTGGATCATGCCGGTCTTCTTGTTGACCGCCATCGTGTACTTCATCTGGATGCTGTGGCGCTTGAGTGAAGTCTGGAACTGCTCGAAGCGATCGTTGGCCAGGCGCACCGGCTTGCCCTGCGCATACAAGGCCGCCATCAAGCCATAGAAGGGAAAGTTGCAGTGGTCCTTGGAGCCGTAGCCGACGGTGTAGCAAGGGTGCAGGAAGAGGTTCTTCACCGGAAAGGCGCACTTGGCGACCATCTGCAGCGTGGACTCGGCCACCTCCACCGGCGACTGGGTGGGCACCACCATGTGCAAGGCCTGCTTGTCCGGGTCGTACCAGCAGTTGGCGTTGTCGGGCTCCAGCGCGGCGGTGTCGATGGACTGGGAAAAATAGTCTCGGCTGAGCACCAGCCAGTCTTCGGGCGGTTGCGCCAACTCGTCGGCAATGGCCTTCACATGAGCCATGCCCGTCTCGCCCAGCTTGGCCCCGTTCATGACAGCCTCGGGCCAGATCGCCTGGCGCTTCTTGAAGGAAGGAAAGAGGACGGTGTCCTTGTAGGTCGAGAACAGGTCTTCGTCGAAGGGCGTGGCGCCCCCCACGCGCACATAGCGAAAGCCCGCCCACGGCTCGCGCTCGAGCGGGCCGCTAACATCGCCGCCCTTCACGACTCCGTCGCGAAACTGCAGCTTGTCCTTGGCGTAGCGAAAGCGCACGAAGTCCTCGAAGATCAGCAGCGCCACGGCGTGACCGAGGTAGGCGGGCGTCTTGCCCACCGGCAGGAGCATGTCGTCGCCGTAGAAGGGCGGGAAGGCGATGCGGTCACGCACCAGGTCCTCGGCGGTAACGACGCGGTCCGGCTTCAGGTCCTCGCCCAGAATGGCCAGGTCGATGCCGGCGAAGGGCCGATCGGCGAAACCCGCTCGCAGCAAGAGAGCGTGCGACTGCTGCTGCGGCCAGTTCGGCAGGTCGCGGGCGCGGATGTCGTACGCGAAGATCTTCTGGCCAGTGACCTTGGCCGAGCCGTCGATGCGGAACCTGACCGAGCCGTTGCCGGCGGCCCAGTCGATTGGCGTCAGGAGCTTGTCCTCGAAGAGCGCGGCGTAGGCCTCGGTGAACAGCGGTGCCACCCACACACCGATGCCGGCGACGGCGCCCAGCTTCAGAAGATCGCGGCGAGAAACGCCGCCGGCCTCCTGCTCGTCATTCCTTCGCTTCATCAAGGTCTCCCGCTTGAAGAAACTGAGAGACGCATGGTACGCGAGGGAGCGAGCGGCGTGCGATGCGAATGACTCGCCCACAAAAAAGCCCCGACCAGGCGGGGCTTTTCTGAGGTTTCGCGGTCTTCCAAAAGGACTGCCGCGCAACCAGTTTTGGCGGAAACGGAGGGATTCGAACCCTCGATGAGGCTCTACACCCCATACTCCCTTAGCAGGGGAGCACCTTCGGCCACTCGGTCACGTTTCCGTAAGAACGCGATTATGCCACGCTTACGCGCCTGCTTGGTCCAGATCGAAGGCCTTGTGCAGTGCGCGCACAGCCAATTCCATGTACTTCTCGTCGATGACGACGGAGGTCTTGATTTCGCTGGTGGAAATCATCTGGATGTTGATGCCCTCTTCGCTCAGCACGCGGAACATCTTGCTGGCCACGCCCACGTGGCTGCGCATGCCGATGCCCACGATGCTCACCTTGCAGATCTTGGCGTCGCCCTCGACCTTGGCGGCGCCCAGCGCGGGCAGCACCTTGGAGTTGAGCAGGTCGGTGGTCTTGGCGAAATCGTTGCGATGCACCGTGAAGCTGAAGTCGGTCTTGCCGTCCTTGCTCAGGTTCTGGATGATCACGTCGACCTCGATGTTGGCGTCGGCCACGGCACCCAGGATTTGGTAGGCGATGCCGGGCTTGTCAGGCACGCCCAGCACCGAGATCTTGGCTTCGTCGCGGTTGAACGCGATGCCCGAGACAACGGCTTGTTCCATGTTTTCGTCTTCCTCGAAAGTGATGAGCGTGCCGGATGCGGCTTCTTCCTTGATGTCGATGTCCCACGGCGTGAAGCTGGACAGCACACGCAGCGGCACCTTGTACTTGCCGGCGAATTCCACCGAGCGGATCTGCAGCACCTTGGAGCCCAGGCTGGCCATTTCCAGCATTTCCTCGAAGCTCACGGTCTTCATGCGGCGTGCCTCGGGCACCACGCGCGGGTCGGTGGTGTAGACGCCGTCCACGTCGGTGTAGATCAGGCACTCGTCCGCGCGCATGGCGGCGGCCACGGCCACGGCCGAGGTGTCGCTGCCGCCACGGCCCAGGGTGGTGATGTTGCCGCCCTCGTCCACGCCCTGGAAGCCGGTAATGACGACCACGCGGCCGGCATTGAGATCGGCGCGCACGCGCTCGTCGTCGATGCTTTCGATGCGGGCCTTGGTGTAGCTGCTGTCGGTTTTCACCTGCACCTGCCAGCCGGCGTAGCTGACCGACTCGACGCCTTCGGACTGCAGCGCAATGGCCAGCAGGGCGGACGATGCCTGCTCGCCAGTGGCGGCCAGCATGTCGAGCTCGCGGCCGTAGGCGGCATCGGTTTTCGAGGGGGCCAGTTCCTTGGCCAGGCCCAGCAGGCGGTTGGTCTCGCCGCTCATGGCGCTGGGAACCACCACCATCTGATGGCCGGCGCGGGCCCACTTGGCCACGCGCTTGGCGACATTCCTGATGCGCTCGGTCGAGCCCATCGACGTGCCGCCGTATTTATGAACGATCAATGCCATGGGTGAATATCTAGGAGGTATGGATGCCGCCCCGCGTGCAAAGCTCGTGCAATGCACCAGGGCAGCGCACCTGCATCCGGTCAGCGCGAAGGCCTTGGCGAGGGCGCGACATTGTACCAATCGAGCGTGACGCCCACCCGCTCGACAAAGCCGGTACCCACTTTGATGTGCACGCGGTGCCCGCGTGTGCGGCAGGCATGCACCTGCCCCAGCAGTTCCTCGAGTTGCGCCGCGCTGGGCGTGCAGCCGTGCGTGCGCAGCAGCCAGTGGCGCAGCACGTTGGCCTGTCGCGCACGCGGCAGCGCCTGCAGGGCATCGATGCGCGGCGGTACGCCGACGGCTGCCAGGTCCTGCTCGGCCAGTTCCACCAGCAGCGCCTGGGCCTGCGCCGCGTGACCTGCGCTGCGGGCGAAGGTGCTGCGAAACTGGGGAAAGACCTGCTCCAGCGCAGGCAGCAGCACGCTGCGGATGCGATTGCGGGTGTAGCGTGCATCGCCGTTGCTCGGGTCGTCGATCCAGCCCACGCCCTGCCCGCGCAGCCAGGTGCGAAGGCCGCCTGCTGCCAGGTGCAGGAAGGGCCGGTGGTAGCTGAGCCCGCCGCGCCGCGCCAACGCGGGCATGGCCGCCAGGCCCGAGAGCCCGGCACCGCGCGAGAGCGCCAGCAAGATGGTTTCGGCCTGGTCGTCGGCGTGGTGGCCCAGCGCAATGTCCTGCACGCCTGCCTCGCGTGCCAGCTGCGCCAGCGTGGCGTAGCGGGCGCGCCGCGCCGCGTCTTCGGGGCTTTCCCCGCTGGCGTGCCGGGCATCCACTCGATGAGCCGAAAACGGCACCTTCAGGTCGGCACAAACGGCCCGGCAATGTGCCTCGAAGCCATCGGCCGCCGCCTGCAAGCCGTGGTGCACGTGAAAGGCCAGCACCTTTCCGGGCCAGCGCCGCGCGCAAGCCAACAGCAGGGCCGTGGAATCGGCCCCGCCGCTGAAGGCAACCGCCAGCGGCAAGCCGGGCTCGAAGTCCGCAACGGCGTGCTCGACCGAATTCACGATGCTTTTCCCTCCCGGCAGAAATGACTTGGACCCGCCCCGTGCCCGCAGGCAACAGAATGCGTGCGTGCATTGTGGGGCCGAGCGGGCCTGCGGGAACTTGCATCCGGGCCATCCGGTCCCACATGTGCCCCAAGTCAGGAGTCATGCACATGTGGAAACTCGCCACCCTCTGGTATTCGCTGCGCAAGGAGCTTGCGTTGGCCTGGGCGATGCTGCGCCACCCGGACACGCCTCGTTCGGCCAAGCTGGCGGTGCTGGCGGCGGGGCTCTATGTGCTCAGTCCGGTCGACCTGGTGTCCGACCTGATCCCGGTGCTGGGCTGGATCGACGACGGCGTGGTCGCCGCCCTGCTCCTGGCCCTGGCGGCCCGGCTCATGCCCACCGAATTGCACGCGGCGCTGAAGGAGCGGGTTGCGCAGCGCCATCCAGGCGCCGCGCGCTGATGCCACCCACGCGGGGCGGCAGGCTTACTTGCTGTCGGCCCGGGTGTCCGAGAAGCGGCCGTAGCTCTGCAGGCGCTCGTAGCGGCGCTCGAGCAGCTCGCGCGGCTTCAGGTCTGCCACCTGGCGGTACGCTTCGCCCAGGGCGCGCTTGAGGAACACAGCCATCTGGCGGTGATCGCGGTGCGCGCCACCCACCGGCTCGTTCACGATCTTGTCGACCAGGCCCAGGGCCTTGAGGCGGTGCGCGGTAATGCCCAGCGCGTCAGCCGCTTCCTGCGCCTTTTCGCCGGTCTTCCAGAGAATGGAAGCGCAGCCTTCGGGGCTGATGACCGAGTACACCGAGTACTGCAGCATCATGACCTGGTCGCCCACCGAAATGGCCAGCGCGCCGCCGGAGCCGCCTTCGCCAATGATGGTGACGATGATCGGCACTTCGAGCTGCGCCATCTCGAAGATGTTGCGGCCAATGGCCTCGGACTGGCCGCGCTCTTCCGCGTCGATGCCGGGGTAGGCACCGGGCGTGTCGACGAAGGTGAAGACCGGCAGCTTGAACTTCTCGGCCGTCTTCATCAGGCGCAGGGCCTTGCGGTAGCCCTCGGGCTTGCTCATGCCGAAGTTGCGCGCCGTGCGCTCTTTCGTGTCGCGGCCCTTCTGGTGGCCAAGAACCATGCACGGCATGCCATTGAAGCGCGCCAGGCCGCCCACGATCGACAGGTCGTCCGCAAAGTGGCGGTCGCCGTGCAGCTCGACGAAATCGGTGAAGATTTCGTTCACGTAGTCCAGCGTGTACGGGCGCTCCGGATGGCGCGCGATCTTGGTGATGCGCCAGGGCGTCAGGTCACTGTAGATGTCCTTGGTGAGCTGCTGGCTCTTCTTGCTGAGCTGGTCGATTTCTTCCGAAATGTCGACCGCCGATTCGGTCTGCACATAACGCAGCTCTTCGATCTTGGATTCGAGCTCCGCGATGGGTTGCTCGAAGTCGAGGAAGGTTCGTTTTGCCAACGTCTTCTCCATTGTTTTGCTGTGTCTCGAGGGGCGGTAATGCCTGGGGAACGAAAGAATTCAGTACGCCACGGGCACCGGTTCGAGCGATCTCCAAATATACCAAGTCGCCACGCTGCAGTACGGCGCCCAGGCCATGGCGACCTCGCGGGCATCGCTTCGGCTGACCGGATCGCCCGAAAAATAGTTGTGGCTGATGCCGTTGATCAGGCCCGCATCGTCCAGCGGCAGCACATTGGGCCGCATGAGGTGGAACATGAGGAACATCTCGGCCGTCCAGCGACCGATGCCGCGAATGGCCACCAGTTCGGCAATGATCTGCTCGTCTTCCATGTCCTTCCATGAATCGACGTGCACCGTGCCGTTGTCGAAGTGAAGCGCCAGGTCGACCAGGTACTCGACCTTGCGCGCCGACAGGCCCGCCGCGCGCATGTCGTCCACCTTGAGCTTGAGCACGTTGCCCGGCGTCAGGCGCCGGGGCAGGTCCATGAAGCGGTCCCACACGGCCTGGGCCGCCTTGACCGAGATCTGCTGGCCCACGATGCTGCGCGCCAGCGTGGTGAAGGCGTCGCCGCGCGACTCCAGGCAGGCATCGCCGAACTGCGGAATCAGCCGCTTCATCACCCGGTCCTTCTTGGCCAGGTGCTTGCACGCGTCGTCCCAGTAGTCGGGCGTGATGATGGTGACGGGAAGGCTCTTGGCCGACCCCTTGGTGGCAGCTGCGTTCACTGTGCGGCCGCCCAGGTGGTGCCGGTGGCGGAGTCCTTCAGCACGATGCCCTGCTCGAGCAGCTCCTTGCGGATGCGGTCGGCCTCGGCAAAGTTCTTCGCGGCCTTGGCTTGCGCCCGCTGCTCGATCATCGAGAGGATGGTGGCCTCGTCGAGCGTGGCGCCGGCGCGCAGGTACGCGTCGGGGTCGTCTTGCAGGATACCCAGCGTGCCCCCCAGGGCACGCAGCACGCCGCCCAGTCTTGCCGCCTCTTCGTCGGTCGCGGCGCGGTTCACCGCACCGGCCAGCTCGAACAGCACGGCCACCGCCTCGGGCGTGCCGAAGTCCTCGTCCATGGCAGCCTTGAAGCGGGCCGCATGCGGCTCGTTCCAGTCGATGGCCGCGCTGGAAGGCTTGACGCGCTGCAGCGCCGTGTACAGGCGCTTGAGCGAGGCGCGCCCATCCTGCAGATGCACGTCGCTGTAGTTGAGCGGGCTGCGGTAGTGCGCACGCAAGACGAAGAATCGGATGGTTTCCGCGTCAAAGACTTTCAGTACATCGCGGATGAGGAAGAAGTTGCCCAGGCTCTTGGACATCTTCTCGTCGTCGATGTTGATGAAGCCGTTGTGCATCCACACGTTGGCCAGCGGCTTGCCGTTGGCGCCTTCGCTCTGGGCGATCTCGTTCTCGTGGTGCGGAAACTGCAGGTCGGCGCCGCCGCCGTGGATGTCGAGTGTCTCGCCCAGCAGGGCGCATGCCATGGCCGAGCACTCGATGTGCCAGCCCGGACGGCCCGGGCCGAACTCGCTGGGCCACTTCACGTCCTGCGGTTCGCTTTCCTTGGCGCTTTTCCAGAGTACGGGGTCGAGCGGATCGTCCTTGCCGTCGAGCACGGCCACACGCTCGCCGGCGTGCAGCTCGTCCAGCGACTTGCCCGAGAGCTTGCCGTAGCCCGCGAACTTGCGCACCGCGTAGTTCACGTCGCCATTGGTCGAACGGTAGGCCAGGCCCTTGTTCTCGAGCGTGCCGATCATCGACAGCATCTGCGGCACGTATTCGGTGGCGCGCGGCTCGTGGGTGGGGCGCTCGATGCCCAGGGCGTCGGCATCTTCGTGCAGCGCATCGATCATGCGGTCGGTCAGGCTGCGGATGCTCTCGCCGTTTTCCACCGCGCGCTTGATGATCTTGTCGTCCACGTCGGTGATGTTGCGCACGTAGTTCACGCGATAGCCGCTGGCCTTGAGCCAGCGCTGCACCACGTCGAAGGCGATCATCGAGCGGGCATGCCCCAGGTGACAGTAGTCGTACACGGTCATGCCGCACACGTACATGCGGACCTCGCCGGGCCGCAATGGCGAAAAGACCTCCAGCTCACGCGAAAGCGTGTTGTAGATGCGCAAACTCATGGGATTCGAAGGCGTCGCAGTTTCTTGCGCCCACCGGGCAGGTTTGCCCTGGGCGAAGGACGCTTTATTTCAGGAAAGGGGGGGCGTGGCAAGAGGGGTCGCCACAGACCCCTCGGCTACAATGACCCGCAGTATAAACGGCCCATGCCGTGTGCATTTCGGGTAGTTCCGAGCCTTGCCGCGCAACCCGAATTCCCTCCCGAGGCTTCATGCAGCAGGTCGAAATTTCACGCTTTTCTCCCCGACTCTTTCTTTTTGCAGCCTTGCTCGCGCTTGTCGTGGGTTGGGCCGGCAGCGCGCACGCAGACCAGTACGCCGACGTCAATGCCCTGCTGCGCCAGGGCCGCACCAACGAGGCGCTGGCCAAGGCCGACGCCTACGTAGCCACCAACCCGCGCGACCCGCAGATGCGCTTCATGCGCGGCGTCATCCTCACCGACCAGGGCAAACAGGCCGACGCCATCAGTGCCTTCACCGCATTGACGCAGGAATTCCCTGAACTGCCCGAGCCCTACAACAACCTGGCCGCCCTGTACGCCGCGCAAAGCGAATTCGGCAAGGCACGCGACGCGCTGGAAACCGCGCTGCAGCGCAATCCCAACTACGCCACCGCGCACGAGAATCTCGGCGACGTGTACGTGCGCCTGGCGGCCCAGTCCTACACCAAGGCCCAGCAATTGGACAAGGGCAACACCACCGTTGCGCCCAAGCTCACGCTGCTGCGCGAGGTCTTCCTGCCCAAGCCGGCTACCGGCAAGGCCCCTGCTTCGGGTGCCGCCACGCGCGACGCCAACGCGGGAACACCTGCGCAGCGATAGTGTCCAAGCCCTTGCATTTACCGGTGCTCAGCCACAGGTGATGCAACATTGCTTCTTCAAACCTTCCTTGATCTGAAAGAAACGCTTTGGCCCTGAACACTCCAGTCCTCGCTCGCCGCCTGCTGCTGGCCGCGTCCTGCAGCCTTGTGCTTGGAAGCACCGCCTTTGCGCAATCACCCGAGGCCGCCCCGCGCGTGAAACTGTCGACCTCGATGGGCGACATCGTGGTCGAACTCGCACCCGACAAGGCGCCCAAGACGGTGGCCAACTTCCTTCAATACGTGAAGGACAAGCACTACGACGGCACCGTCTTCCATCGCGTCATCGACGGTTTCATGATCCAGGGTGGCGGCTTCACCGTCGAGCTGGCGCAAAAGCCCACGCGCGAGCCCATTCCGCTGGAAGCATCGAACGGCCTGAAGAACGACAGCTACACCATTGCCATGGCGCGCACCGGCAACCCCAACTCGGCCACGTCGCAGTTCTTCATTAACGTGAAGAACAACGACGGGCTCAACGCCCCCAATCCCGACGGCTACGGCTACACCGTATTCGGCAAGGTGGTGGCCGGCAAGGACGTGGTCGACAAGATCCGCGCCGTTCCCACCGGCAACAAGAACGGCATGCAGAACGTGCCGGTCGTGCCCGTCGTCATTCAATCGGCCACCCTGGCCAAATAATCCAACTGGAGTCACACCATGAGCAACAAGCCCCAAGTCGAACTGCACATTGCCAACCAGGGCGTCATCGTCCTCGAGCTGGATGCCGAGAAGGCGCCCAAGACCGTGGCCAACTTCCTGGCCTACGTGAAGAAGGGCTTCTACGACGGCACCATCTTCCATCGCGTGATTCCCGGCTTCATGGCCCAGGGTGGCGGCTTCGAAGTCGGCATGTCGCAAAAGCCGACCGACGCGCAGATCGAGAACGAGGCCAACAACGGCCTGAAGAACGACAAGTACACCGTTGCCATGGCGCGCACCAATGCGCCGCATTCGGCCACCGCCCAGTTCTTCATCAACGTGGCCAACAACGGCTTCCTGAACCACACCGCCCCCACCGCCCAGGGCTGGGGCTATGCCGTGTTCGGCAAGGTCACCTCGGGCAGCGACGTGGTCGACAAGATCGAGCGCGCCAAGACCGGCCGCAAGGGCTTCCACGACGACGTGCCGCTGGAAGACGTGGTGATCGAGAAGGCCGTCGTCATCGCCGAATAACGATACGGCTGGCGCCAACGGCCTGTCCTGAATGACATGAGTCTGCAGACCCCCGCATTCCAGGAGCTCGTGGCGCCCCAGGGCTGGCACACGGTCGACATCATTTCCGACCTGCACCTGCAGGCCGACCGGCCTGCCACCGTCGAGGCGTGGCGCGGCTACCTGCAGACCACGCCGGCCGACGCCCTGTTCATCCTCGGCGACCTGTTCGAGGTGTGGGTGGGCGACGATGCCGCCGCCCTGCCCGGCTTCGAGGCCCAGTGCGCCGCCCTGCTTCACGAAGCGGCGGCCAGGCGGCCCATCTACTTCATGCACGGCAATCGCGATTTCCTGCTGGGGCAGGACTTTGCCGCGCGCGCCAACATCCAACTGCTCGACGATCCGACGGTGCTGGCCTTCATGGGCCAGCGCTGGCTGCTCAGCCATGGCGACGCGCTGTGCCTGGAAGACACCGAATACCTGCGCTTTCGCGAGCAGGTGCGCTCACCCGCTTGGCAGCAGGCCGTGCTGGCCCAGCCATTGGAGCAACGGCGCGCCCTCGCCCGCTCGGTGCGCTCGCAAAGCGAGGCTCGCCAGCGCGAACCCGACATGGTCTGGGCCGACGTCGATGGCCCGGCCGCCGCGCAATGGCTCACGCGCGCCGGCGCGCACACGCTGATCCACGGCCACACGCACCGCCCTGCTGTCCACGACCTGGGCCACGGCCTGCAGCGCATCGTGCTCAGCGATTGGGACGTCGACGCCCATCCGCCGCGCGCACAAGTGCTGTGCCTGTCGGCAGCCGGCGCCAAACGCGTCGATCTGCGCTGAGCGCCGCCCTACAAAAAAGCGAACATGCTTGGATGGCTGCGCAAGTTGCGTTCCCTGCCTGCCATTCCCGACGCGGCGTGGCAGGCCACGCTGACACGCTACCCCTTCCTGGGGCAGCGGCCAGCGGCAGAGGTCGATCAACTGCGCCAACTGGCCGCCGAGTTCCTGCGCGACAAGGAGTTTCACGGCGCGCACGGCTTCGTCATCACCGACGAAGTCGCGCTGAGCATCGCGGCGCAGGCCGTGCTGCCGGTACTGCACCTTCCCGGCGGACTGGCCTGGTATGACGACTTCGTGGGCGTGGTGGTGCACCCGGCCGAGGTGGTGGCGCCGCGCCAGGTGATGGACGAGGCCGGCGTGGTGCACGAGTACGAGGAAGTCGTGGCCGGTGAAGTCATGCAGCACGGCCCCGTCATGCTCAGCTGGCAGGACGTGCTGGCCAGCGGCGTGACCAGCGACGGGGGCTACAACGTGGTGATCCACGAATTTGCACACAAGATCGACCTGCGCAATGGCACGGCTGACGGCTGCCCGCCGCTGCCGGCCGGCTTTGGCGGCACCAAGGGCGCCCGTGCCGCCTCCGCCGCGTGGTTGACGGTGATCGAGCCCGCGTTCGAGGCCTTTCGCGAAAAGACCATCGTGGCAGAACGCTTCGGCGGCGAGCCACCCTGGCTGGACGACTACGGCGCCGAATCCATTTCCGAGTTCTTTGCAGTGGCCTGCGAGGCCTACTTCGTCAACCGCAGCCGGTTTGCGACCGAAGAACCCGCGCTGACGCGCCTTTTCAACGAATTCTTCCTGGGCCAGCGAGCCGACTGAACCGCGCGATCGACACGATCGCGCAGCCAGCCGCCCGTTTTCCTACTTGCGCAGCAGCGACTTGAGCGCCGACTGCAGGCGGCGCGCCGACGCCGCGTCGTGCGCGGACGCCAGCACCTTGCCCACGTCCTGGCCCCAGGTCTGGGCAGGCGCCGGATCGCCGCGGCGCGTGAGCAGCTTGAGTTGCAGCGCACGGCGATCCTCGAGCAGTTCGGCCGGCGTGGGCACCTCGGCAGCCATTTCAAGGCGCAGCAGGGACTCTGCCGCATCCTTGCCGACTTCGCCGGCCGGCGCCGAACCCAGCGATTGCTGCCATGCGCCGCGCACGGCCGGGGAAACCCCGCGGCCGAGCTCCTGGACGCTGGGCAACTGAGCCGCGTCGCGCGATTCCCAGGCACCGATCAGCTGCGTAAGCGCTTCGCCGTGTGCTTGCGCGGCCAACTTGCGCAAGGCCAGTTGTGCGTGCTCCAGCGACTCGCGCTGCGCGCGGAAAGCCGCGTCGCCCAGGCGCGGGCCGCGATCGGGACGGTCGTTGCCGAAGCGGCCGGCGCGATCACCACGATCGCCCCGGTCGCCGCGATCTCCACCGCGATCGTTGCCACCACGGGCATCGCCGCGTGGACCACGACTATCGCGCCGATCACCCGGGCGGCCGCCGCGCGCAGCGGGTGCAGGCTCGGGCCTCTTGCCGCCGGGACGGTCGTCGCCGCGCACGGCCACCACCGGTTTGCGCGGTGCGGGGGCCGGCGCGGGGGCCGGCGCTTCGGCGTCGGTACGCGCCGAGGGGTCTGCCCCATCCGCCGGTGCGGTCAGGTCGTTGGCAGGTTCTGTCGACTCAGCGGGGCCCGCGGCCTCGGTGTTCTCGCCGCCGCCTTCGGCCGGCGCCCCGGCCAGGTCGGCACTTTCGGCAAATTCGGCCGCGGCCTGGCTTGGCGCCACCACGTCAGTGGCGCCCACGCCCGGGCCATCCGCCGGTGCGGGCTTGAATTCGCCGCGCAATGCCGCTTCGAGGTCGGCCACGGCCGCGCGGATCTTCTGCGCGTCGCCCGTGGCATTGGCGGCTTCGAGTGCCTTGGAGGCCACCAGCACATGACGGTCGTGCTCGCTCATGGCGGCGCTGGCCTTTTCACGTTCGGCCGACTTGCGGTTGAAGGCTTCGTCGATGGGCGCGCGGAACGCGTCCCACAGCTTCTGTTCCTGGCGGCGCTCCAGCGGCACGCTCTGCGCTTCGCTCTGCCAGCGCTGCTGCAGCGCCTTGACGGCATCGATTCGCAGCTGCGGCGCGGCGCCCAGGGCCACGGCCTCGGCGATCAGCGCCTGGCGGCGCTCGATGCTGCCCTTTTGCGCGGCGTCGATGGGGGCGCGCGCGGCGCCGAAAGCCTCGGCCCACTGTGCCTGCAGCTCGGCGAACAGCTTCTCGCCCACATGGCCTGCGTCGCGCCAGCGGTCGGCGAACTGGTGCAGGGCACGGTTGTGCGCCTTCAGGTCAGTGCTGCTGGCGTGGGCTGCGGCCCAGGCCTTCACTTCCTCGATCAGCGCCAGGCGATGGGCGCGATGCTCCGCCGCATCGGCGCGCACCTTTTCAAGCCAGGCCTCGACCACCTTGTGGGCTTCGTTGCAGGCTTCGTCAAAACGCTTCCACAGGGCGTGGTTGGGCACCCCGCCCTGGTCGGCCTTCTTCCACTGGTCGCGCAGGGCACGCAGGCTTTCCTGCATCTTGCGTCCACCCAGTGCCTGACCTTCGGGGCGCTTGAGCAGCGCCTCGGCCTTGGCCACCAGCTCTTCGCGAACCTTGTCCGCGCTCCAGCGTTGCCAGCCTTCGAGTTCGCCGGCAGCAACCAGGGCGGCATGGACCTGGCCTTCGAGCGGCTGCTCGATGTGGCGGCCATGGTCCTTGAGCACGGCGCGCAACGCGGCGGCAGCGCCGGCCGTGGCCTTGCCATGGCCTTCGGCGGTTTCCTGCTCGAGCTTGGCCAGGGCGGCCTTCACAGCTTCTTCGGCTGCAGCGCGTGCGGCAGGGTCGACCTTGGGCGCCCTGGCGGGCGCAGGCTTGGCCACGCTGGCGGCTGCGGCAACGGCTTCGGGCGGCAGTCCTCGCGCCGCGCGCAGCTCGTCGGCCCAGACCAGAACCGGCGGCAGGGGCGCGGCAGCGTCGTCAGCGGCAGCCACCGCCTGCGCAAGCGCCGCCTGGAATGCATCCGAGACCACCAGCAGCTGCGCCTTGGATGCCTCGAGCTGGGGCGCCACACGCGCGTCGAGGCTGCCCCAGTTGGCATCGGAGGAAATCTCGGTGGCCTGCTGCTTCCAGCTCTGCACGTCGGCGGCCAGCGATTCGCCGGCGGCCTGGGCGTCTTTCCAGCCCTTGGTGGAAAGCACTTCGAAGCGCTGGGCCAGCAGCACGGCCGCTTCGCGATGCACCTGGGCGCGGTGCTGAAGATCTTCGATGCCCTTCACGCGCTCGGCCAATTGCGTCTTCACGCCGGCCAGCGGCTCGCGCGACAGCGGTGCACCGGCCTTGGCGGCGTCGCGCTGCCAGGCCAGTGCATCGGCGATGTTGAGCTTGGGCTGTTCGAGCAGTGCGCGGGCCTTTTGCTCCCACTCCGCGGCAATGGAGGCCTGGTCGCGGGCACGGCGCAACTCATCGAGCTTCTCGCGCACCAGGCGAGCTGCGCCCTTGTCGCGGCCGCTGAGCTCCTTGAAGACTTCCTGCAGTTGTTCGGCCGCGGGGCCCGCCGCCAGCCAGTCGCGCACGCGTTGCGCACGCTCGCCGGCGGTGGGCGCGGTGAAGGCGCCGCCCGTGAGTGCGTCGAGGGCCTGGATATCGTGGGGCTTGGTAGAGGATGAAGTCACAGCGAGAAGTCTTCTGGTGGATCTCTGGAATACACAAATGGAAACGCGCCGGAATTTCCGGCGCAGCCCTCCATTTTGACCGACCCGGGGCGAGCGCTCAACGCGCGTCGAGTTTGAGCTCGGCGCCGGGCTTCCAGTCGTTGCCGCTGGCCTTGGTATTCACCGCGCCCAGGAACAGGCGCTCGGCCGGCAATTTCTGCTCGAGCAGGTAGTCGCGCACGACCACGCCGCGCTGCACCGCCAGGTTGCGGATCGACTCCTCGTTCACCGTCATGTTGGCGATGAGCAGGTCTTCCATTTCCTTGATCGGCAGGCTGCGGGTGAGCCCCACCATGTTGCGCGGCTTGCTGAAATCGGCGCGCTTGTAGACGGAGGTGATCAGCTCCGGATACTCGGCATCGGTCACCGGGCTGACCTGGTCTGCAGGCTTGCCGGCGCGCACCGCGTCGCGGCGCTTCTCGGCCTGTGCCATCTCGCGCAGGCGCTGGCGCTGGTAGGCGCTGCGTTCCTTCTCGAGGTCGGCCGTGCCCACCACCGTCATGCGCAAGGTGGGGCGTTCGGTCAGCGCCTTGGCGACCTTGTCCAGGCTTTCCTTGGCTTGCGGCGTGAGGTCGTCGCTGCCCGCGTCGAAGGCGATGATGTTCGATTCGCCGCCCGAGCCGCCGCCTCCGCCGGTGAACAGGGCCACCGGCGAAGTCACCGCCTTGACGATGAGGTTGACGATGCCCTTCCAGATCAGGGGCGCCAGGCTGAACTGCGGGTCGTTGATGGAGCCCGACAGCGGCAGGTCGATGTCCACCACGCCGTTGCGGTCGGCCAGCAGCGCCATGGCGAACTTCACCGGCAAGGTGCGCTCGGCCCCCGGCACCTGCTCTTCGCTGAAGGTGAGCTGGTTGAGCACCAGCTTGTTGGTCGCCGTGAGGCGCCCGTCGGGCTCGACCTTGTAGTTGAGGTCCACGCTCAGCTTGCCGCGCTCGATGCCGTAGCCCACGTAGCGCCCCGAATAAGGCGACAGGGGCGCGAGTTCCAGGTCTCGCATCTTCGCGGTGACGTCGAGTTCCAGCGGCTTGGCCAGCGGATTGAGCTTGCCGGTGATCTCCAGCGACGCCGTCTGCTGCGCCTTGCCGCGCAGTTCCAGGTCGGCCAAGGCCGCCTTGCCGTCCACCGGCTGAGAGGAGAAGGCGCTGAGCTTGCCCGTGAGTTCGCTCAGGTCCGCCGAATAGTTGGGCTTGATGAAGTGGTCGTTGAAGTCGATGCGCGCATTGACCAGCGCGATCGGCCCGAAATTGATCGTCGGCTTGGGGCCGGTATCGGCCGCCGCAGGCGCCGGCGTGGCCGCGGCAGCCTTCGGCGCGGCGTCGCCACCCACCATGAGCTCGGCGGGTGCGGAGCGGCCGCCCGGCGCCACCGGCTGGGGCGACTTGGTGACCGTTCCGCTGCCGAACAGCTTCTTGCGGGTCTGTGCTGGCTGAGCGGGTTGGGCCGGCTGGCCATCGGTCTTGGCGTCCCCGGGCTTGCCGATGTCGATCGGTTGCCGGCTGGCCAGGTCCTGCAGGTGCAGCGTTCCGGTCTCGTCGATGACCACGCGGGCAAACAGGTCGACCAGCGCGGTGTCGCGCACGTCCAGGGAGAACGGCTTGCTGGGCACCATGTTGAACTTGACGCCACGCAGCGTGAGCGACTTCCAGGACAGCAACCGGCTGGCACCGCTCTCGCGCGGCCCGCCGACCTGGGCCAGCAACGCGCTGTTGACCCGCACGTCTTCCAGCGCGGTATCGCCGGCCAGGCTCACCTTGGGGCCGGCCGACTCGGCGGCGTATTGCACGCTGCCCTTATAGCTGAGATAGAAGCGGCGCAGGTCGACGTTGGGCGCCTGGTCGGCAAAGTAGGCCTTGAAGGCATGCACCGGCAGCGAGTTCAGGTCGACCTGGCCCTCGGTGGCCATGGGCTTGAGCGCGATCTTTCCCTTGTACGAGAAGCGGCCCGGATCGGCGCGCCGCCCCGAGGCAATTCGGCCCGACACCTCGATGGGCGAGGCCTTGGTGCCGTCCAGCGTCAGCTGCTGCGCCTTCACGCCCAGGTTGTTGAACTCCACCTCGACCGGCGTCTTTTCATTGGCCTTGTCGCTGAAGCCGACCACGCCGCCGTCCACCGACAGGCTGGCGAGCGAAACCTGCCAGGCAGCGCTGTCCGCGCCACCGTTTGCTTTGCCGTTGCCATTGCCCTTGGCAGGCGCGGGCTTCGCGCCATTGGGCGCAGCCGCCGACTTGCGCCAGCTCTCGAACATCCACCGCTTGTCGCTGCCGCGTTCGACCTTGACCTGCGGCTTGCTCACGCTGAGGCTGGCCACGCTCACCGTGCGCTTGGACAGATCGACCTTGGCATCAGCCACTTCGAGGCGGCCAACACTGGCCAGCGAAGCCTTGCCCTGGGCCAGTGCCAGGCCATCCACCGAAAACTGCGTGACGTTGACCTGCAGCTCGGGGTTGTTCCAGGCCAGCTCGATCTTGCCGCCCAGCTTGCCGTTGACCGTGGGCTCGAGTTGCTGCGCCAGGTAGGGCGCCGCCACCGACAGCGGCAGCTCACCGATCTCGGTTTCCACCTTCGCCTGCTTGTCGGTCGCCTCGCCCTTGAACTTGATGGTGCCGCCGCCCAGGACGGTGGAGCCGTTGAAGGACGCGGGCTTTTCCATGGGCCAGGCCACCCCCTCGGCGTGAAGGTCCAGCTGCCCCAGCTCCGCAACGGCGGCAGGCGCCAGGGTCTCGTCGCGCCAGGCGGCCTTGCCGGCCTGCAGGTCGATCTTGTCGACCTGTATCGTCCAGGTCTTCTTCTCGACCGCGCCCTTGGCCGCCTCGGCCACGGGCCTGGAGACTTCCGGCGCCTTGCCGGCGCTTTCGGCCGGATCGACCGGCTGCAGGTTGAGCCTGCCGTTGGCCTGCCGGGTGATTGCCAGGTTCGGCGCCTTGAGCGCCACCTCGCTCAGGTGAACGAGACCCTCCAGCGGCCGCACGTTGGCCAAGCCGAGCTTGAGCGACTCGAAGGCCAGCAGGTCCTTTTCGCGGGCATCCAGCACCTTGGTGTCCCGAAACTCCACCTGGCCCGTGATGACCAGCCCTTCCGCCGCCCCCTGCTTGAAGTCGACCTTCAGATCGGCGTCGAGCTTGCCGCCGGCCAGCTTGGCCAGTTGATCGCGCGGCGCGTACTTGAGAAAACCCGACAGGTCCAGGTCGGTAATGCGCACCCGGCCGTCGGCCGCACGTACCTCGGCAAATGGGGTGGCCTCGGCATCTGAATCGAAGGCACTGCCATTGAGCTTGAAGGCCAGCTTGGGTTGCACCTTCACGTCGCGCTGCGAGGCAAAGCTGCTCAGGAAGGGAACGCGCAGCGTCAGCTCGCGCAACTCATGCTTGAGCCCGATGGCCTGGTCGTCGAAGTCGGCCTCGCCGCCAATGATCTGGATGTTGTAGATGGCAAAGCGCGCGGGCTCGGCCTTGGGCTTTTCGGGTTCGCTGGCCAGGCGCTTGAGGATGTCGTCGAAGTCATAGCTGCCGTCCTTGTTGCGCGCGACACTGAGCTTGGGCCGCTCGATGGTGACCGCATCCACCACCGGCGCCAGCCGCAGGATCGACTGCAGCTCGGCGTCGACGTAGAGCCGGCCTATGTCCACTTCCGAGTGGCTGCCGTCCGCGCTGGCGATGCGCAGGTCGTTCACCGCCAGCTCCAGCGTCCAGGGCTTGAAGCTGACCTCCCCCAAGGTGACTTGCCGGCCCAGCTTCTCGCTGGCGATCTTCTGCACCTGGCTCTTCAGGATGGGCGGCACCGCGGCCCACGCTATGGCCCATAGCGTGAGGAGAACTGCCAGGGCGACAACCCCGCGCCGGACCCACTTGTTTTCTTGGAGTTCTTTGAGAGTGACAGCTTTCATTGGCGGCGAGTGTGCCGCAAATGCAATGGAGAAAAAAGAAAGCCCGGTTGCTGACTGGACGTCGTGCAACCGGGCTCGATGGCGAGCCCCAGGCTCATGCCATCTTTTCGCCCGAGCGGAAGTGGATTCGTTCCGCACGCGCTGGCAGCAAGAGATTGCCACCGCTTAGGCCGCGACCGCGGTGCCGCGAGATGAGATACCCCTTGGCTGCCGGACCTTGGCGAGCGCCTGAAACGTTCAGGCATCCGTAGGTTAGGCGCGCTTCGAAGCCATTGCAAATCGAGTTTTCAATGGGCTGGGAGGATTCGATTCAAGGTCTTTTCCAGACTGCACATAAGATACTTTTTGCAATGAAGTAGAATATCTATATTCTTGACCGGGTATGTAGGCCCTCCTAGAATCCCCGCTGCCCTGACGTGCCAGTCTTGCACCGGGCTTCATTGAATCCGCCGCTTGCGAACTTTTTGATCACAAGCTGAATATCAGGCGACCGCGCTCTTACTCCCCACTCTCGCGCGGACCTGATAGTTACCAATCCGCGCGCCGCCTGTCTCTGCTGCCACTTTCGAGTGGCGTCGGTATCGGACGCTGCATAAGAAAGGAAGAGCGATGAAACAGGCGTTATCAGCCACAGCCCAAGGGCTGCGGACCGTTGTGTCCGACGTGGCCGACGGCTTTTTCGAAATTACCCACAACGGCTTTGCCCTGCTTGGCCTGGCCACCGTGTTCGCCGCGCTTGCGCTGGTGGCACGGCCCGACCTGCGCCAGTCCGGCGAGGAGCAGCTCATGGGCTGGCTCCAGTCGCGCCGCCCGGTGCCCGAAGCCCCGATGGTGGACCTGGAGCCCAGCGCCATCGAGCGCACCACGGCTGCGCTTCCGCAAGACCTGCCCAAGCAGCAGGCCGCTGTCGCGTATTGGCTGAGCAAGAAATACAGCGTGGCTGCCGAGCCGCTGAGCGTGCTGGTGGCCGAGGCCTACGACCTGGGCAAGCGCACCAAGCTCGACCCCACCCTGATCCTGGCCATCGTGGCCGTCGAATCCAGCTTCAACCCCTTTGCACAGAGCCAGGTCGGCGCCCAGGGCCTCATGCAGGTCATGACCCGCGTGCACGGCGACAAGTACGAGCCCGCCGGCGGCACTCTCACGGCTTTCGACCCGGTCACCAACATGCGCGTAGGCGTGAAGGTGTTGATGGAATGCATCTCCCGCGCTGGGTCCGTCGAGGGCGGCCTGCGCTACTACGTCGGCGCAGCCAACCTGCCCAGCGACGGCGGCTATGCGGCCAAGGTCATGGCCGAACACGAGCGCCTGCGCCAGGTCGCGGGCGGACGCAACGTGCCCACCATCACGCCCGCGGCGCCCGCGCTGCGCGTGCAGCAACCCGCCGCGCCTGCGGCGCCCACCACGACCGACGCCAAGACCGGCCCCGAGGGCGGCCAGAAGGTGGCCATGGTCGCCGCCGATTCTTGAACCTCTTGCGCACCTGCGCCGCCGAGCTCGGATAAACTCGGCGACGTACGCGACTGGCGATAGGCGCCGCGCTCCGCAAACCATCAGGTTCTCGCCGGAACGCTTGCGCTGACGTGGGAAAACCACTGGGAAGCGTGCCACCTGCATCTGCGGGTGTTCAGCCGTTCGCCTGGGCAGCCCTTGTTTGAGCGTAAACAGGGATCCGACGCCTTAAGAACCTTCCCGAAGGACTGCCATGTACCAACGCAACATCCTGGTCAACGAGACCGATCCTGAAGTCTGGGCCGCCATTCAGGCCGAGCACAAGCGCCAGGAAGAACACATCGAGCTGATCGCCAGCGAGAACTATGCTTCCCCGGCCGTCATGGCCGCCCAGGGCACCCAGCTGACCAACAAGTACGCCGAGGGCTACCCCGGCAAGCGCTACTACGGTGGCTGCGAGCACGTGGACGTGGTCGAGCAGCTGGCCATCGAGCGCGTCAAGCAGATCTTCGGTGCCGACGCTGCCAACGTGCAGCCCCATTGCGGCGCCTCTGCCAACGAGGCCGTCATGCTGGCCTTCCTCAAGCCCGGCGACACCATCATGGGCATGAGCCTGGCCGAAGGCGGCCACCTGACCCACGGCATGCCTCTCAATATGAGCGGCAAGTGGTTCAACGTGGTGAGCTACGGCCTGAACGAGAAGGAAGAGATCGACTACGACGCGATGGAGCGCAAGGCGCATGAGCACATGCCCAAGCTCATCATCGCTGGCGCCTCGGCCTACTCGCTGCGCATCGACTTCGAGCGTTTTGCCAAGGTTGCAAAGGACGTTGGTGCCATCTTCATGGTCGACATGGCCCACTACGCCGGCCTGATCGCCGCGGGCGTGTACCCCAACCCCGTGCCGCACGCCGACGTGGTCACCTCCACCACCCACAAGAGCCTGCGCGGCCCGCGCGGCGGCATCATCCTGATGAAGTCGCAGCACGAGAAGGCCATCAACAGCGCCATCTTCCCCGGCCTGCAGGGCGGCCCGCTGATGCACGTCATCGCCGCCAAGGCGGTGGCCTTCAAGGAAGCGCTCTCGCCCGAGTTCAAGACCTACCAGCAACAGGTGGTCAAGAACGCCGAGATCGTGGCCGAAACGCTCACGTCGCGCGGCCTGCGCATCGTCTCGGGTGGCACGCAGAGCCACGTCATGCTGGTCGACCTGCGCGCCAAGGGCATCACCGGCAAGGAAGCCGAGGCCGTGCTGGGCGACGCCCACATGACCATCAACAAGAACGCCATCCCCAACGACCCGGAAAAGCCGATGGTCACCAGCGGCGTGCGCGTTGGCACCCCCGCCATGACCACCCGCGGCTTCAAGGACGAGGAAGCGCGCATCACGGCCAACCTGATCGCCGACGTGCTGGACAACCCGCGCGACGCGGCCAACATCGCGGCGGTGCGCGCCAAGGTCAATGCCCTGACCAGCCGCTTCCCCGTCTACCGCTGACCGGCAGGGAGCGCGCCGCATGAAGTGTCCTTTTTGCGGCCATGGCGACACGCAGGTCGTCGAAACGCGCATTTCCGAAGACGGCGACTTCGTGCGCCGCCGTCGGCAATGCGGTGCATGCGACAAGCGCTTTACCACCTACGAACGGCCGGAAGTCACCTTCCCGGCCGTCGTGAAAAAGGATGGCCGCCGGGCCGACTTCGACGCGACGAAGGTGCGCGCATCGATGGCACTGGCACTGCGCAAGCGGCCGGTGAGCATCGAGCAGATCGACAACGCGCTGCTGCGCATAGAGCAGAAGCTGCTGGCCAGCGGGCTGCGCGAGATCGAATCCAACAAGCTGGGCGAACTGGTCATGCGCGAACTCAAGCGGATGGACAAGGTGGCCTATGTCCGCTTCGCCTCGGTCTACCGAAGTTTCGAGGACGTTGACGAGTTCCGACAGTTGTTGCGGGACATCTAACAACAGCGAACAGCTCGCATCATTTGCCACCAATTCGGTGGCAAATTCGTTTAAAAGTCTCCATCCTCCATCGAACCACCTTTCGCCGGCCGAAATCGACCGACAGGCGGTGGCGCGTGCCGACCCAAGACCTGGGCGCCTAGGATGCGTCCAGAAATAGGGAGAGGAAGAGACGATGCAAGCGCGCAGCCAAGCGCCCATTCGCACGCGCGGTCTGGTGCTGCTGGAATTGCTGGTTGCCGGCTGCGTGCTTGCATTGCTCATCGCCCTGGCCGCCCCGAGCTTTGCGGCCATTTCCGATCGCTGGAAGGTGCGCAACGCGGCCGACACGCTGACCAGCAGCCTCTACACGGCGCGGGCAGAGGCCTTCCGGCGCGGAGGGGGCGTCACGCTCGCACGGTCCAACCTGGAGGGTTGCACGGCTGGCTCGGGCAATTCGCATTGGGACTGCGGCTGGGCAGCCTTTGTCGACGCCAATGAAAACGGCAAACGCGACGAGGCCGACGAGCTGCTTTCGTCGGCCAACCACCCTCGGGCCTGGAGATCGTCCAGACCAGCAGCCTGGGCGCCCTCAGGTTCGATGCCTGGGGCGAACTCGCCGGGTTGGGCGCACTGAGCTTCAAGGTGTGCTCGCGCACCTCGGCACGCACGATCGCCATCTCGGCGGGCGGCCGGATTCGTATCACCGCCGACGATGCCGGCGACTCCGGATGCTGAGCCTGCGCAACCGCACAACAAGAGGCGCCGCCCTGCTCGAGGCACTGGTCGCGCTCACTGTCCTGGGCGGCGCGCTCCTGACACTTGTCTACATGCAGTTGCGCACGCAGGCCGACAGCGAAAGCGCGCTGCGACGCGCACAGGCCCTGCACCTGATCGACGACCTGGCAGAGCGCGTGCGCGCCAACCCCCGGGGCTTCAACGAACTCGCCGGCTACCGCATGGCTTGGCGCACCACGCCTGCGGCCGACGTCGATTGCGAGGCCCAGACCTGCGCAACGGACCAACTGGTCCGATGGGATCTCGCCCAATGGAAATCCGAAGTTGCCCGCGCGCTGCCGGACGGCGACGCCACGGTGTTCGATTCCCCCGAGGCGCAGGCCGGGACGCAGCCGCGCCTGCTGGGCGTCATGGTGGCGTGGCGCGCGCGCAATGACGACGACTTCGAACTGGCGGTGCCGGGCGCGTCCTGTCCCGCCGGCCATGCCTGTCAATTCGGCCATGTCCATCCGTAGGCGCATGGCCAGGCATTGCGCTCCATGCAATCCGATGCATTGCGCCGGGACGATGCTCATTGAGCTGATGGTCGCGCTGACCCTGGCGGGCCTGGCTGTGGCGGCGGCAATTGCGGCGTTGATGATCGCCCGGGACGCAGCCGCATCCATTCACGAAATGACTGCGCTCCAGCAGCAGGCGTCGTACGCGCTGCGCACGATCGGGCGGCAAGTCCGCTCTGCGGGCTCGCTCGAACTGCAGGCCAGCCCCATCGGCACGGCCAGCTTCCGGTTCGCCTCGCCATCTGCTTTCGCACCCGACGCCAACCGCGTGTACGGCACGGAAGGAGCACCCGGCGCAAGCGACAGCCTGTTGCTCGTGCATACCTCGCCCCCGCTCCTGCCGAGCTTGCAGCGCGACTGTCTCGGCCACGAGGCAGCGCCTGGCGCCATGACACAAGCCCTCTTCCAGGTGGATGCCAAGGGCAACCTGGGCTGCAAGACCGGCTCTCAGAACCAGCCGCTCATCGGTGGCGTGGCGTCGTTCAAGCTGCGCTATCGCGTTCTTTGGGGCAGCCGGGTCCGCGTCATGCTGGCCAGCGAGATCGAATCGGCGCAGATGTGGCCGGCAGTCCAGGCGGTGGAGGTGTGCCTGGAGCTTCGCGGCGAGCAGCGCCTGCGAACACCGGGGCGCCAGTACGTCGGATGTGAACGCCGCGAAACCGGCGACGAGGGCCGCATGACGCTGGTGACACGCAAGCTCTTCATGCTGAACGCATCCTCGGAAGGCTGAAATGGCGGCCCGGCATTCTCAGCAAGGCGTGGCGCTTCTGGTGGTGTCCGTCCTGGTCCTGCTGGCTGCGCTGGTGCTCGGCGGCGCGCTGCGCACAGCCTGGTTCAACGAACTGATCACCGGAACCGACGCAGACTACCAGCGGGCCCTGTCCAATGCCCAAGCGCTGCTGCACGACGCGGAACTCGACATTCAGGGCCGCGCACCCAACGGCGGCCCTTGTCGAGAAGACGGCCCCGAGTACGAACACAGTTGCCGCCGTCGCGGCCCGCCTGCCCTGGCCGAAGGCACAGTCTGGTTTCCACAGGACGGCCCCGTCGAATTCGACCCGGTTCGCGACTGGCTTGCCGCCAAGTCCCCCCAATGCGCCCAAGGCATCTGCCTGCCCGAAGGCCTTGCGCCAGAGTTCTGGCGACTGCCCGCCGCGGAACTGGACAAGGTCAAGTCCGCGGCAGCGCACTACGGAGAGTTCAGCGGCGCGCCCTCGCCCCTGGCGACCAATGCCCTGCTCGCCAACAAGGGCTGGTACTGGGTGGAAGTGCTGGCCTTCGACGCGTCTGCGCCGGCGCCCGCCGACAACGCCGATATCGCGCCCGATGTCGACAATCCCTACATCTTTCGAATCACCGCCATGGCCGAGGGCAACAAGCCGGCCACGCGTGCGGTGGTGCAAGGCCTCCTGGTCTGGAAACGAGTGGATTCGTGACGAGCAGAAGGTGCGCGGCGAGTGGTGCGGGCGTGGCGCTGGCCGTGGCCTTCGCGTGCGTGACGGTCCATGCCGACGCCGCATCTGATTTTTCGACCGCCCCGATGCTGGTCGACGGGAAGATTCCCGCGCCGAATGTGCTCCTGGCCATCGACGGCGACCTGCAGCCTGCCCAGTTTCCCCAAGCGGTGCGACGCAGCTTCGGCGCCGAACGCGCCCCCGATGCGAGCATGCGCCTGGGCTGGCAGGTCGGGCAGCGATGCGAGGCACTGCCGGACAACGGAGCGCTGTGCGTGGGGCACAACGCACCCCGGTCACTGGACGACGCGCGGCGCAATGAACTTGCCGCGCTTTTTGATGCCCTTGCTGCGGACAGTACAAGGCAACTTGCCGGCACCTCTGCGGGGTCCTTGCTCGCCAAGGCCCAGGCCTACCTGCAGGGCGACGTGCAAGCCAACCCACGACTGGCCTGCCGCACGAGCCATGTGCTGCTCGCCACGCCCATTCAAGACGCAGGGGACACCGCGCCCAGCGCGCCCCCGGCGCCATCGGTGCGCCGCATCGACACCAGCCGAACCGACGCTACCGGCCAACTCTCTGAGGCTGTCGACAACCTGTTGGCGCAAAGCTGGAGCCTGCGGACCCGAACCATCGCGTCCTTGGCGGCTTCCAGCAACTTCACGCCCGCCACCACGGCAGCGCCCATGATCTTTGCATCGCGCTTCGATGCGGCGCGTTGGAGCGGAGATGTATCGGTGCAAGCCCTTGGCGACACCAGCAGCAGTCTCCCTGCATGGGGCCAGCGCGACGACGACACCACGCTGGCGCACACCAGCGCCAGCCTGCTGGACAAGCGCACCCCGACCACCCGACTCATCCTCACCAGCCACGGCGCCAGCGGCAAGCTCTTCGCGACGCCCTTTCGCTGGGCACAGCTCGCACCGTCGCAGCAAGCCGCCCTGAGCGATGGCGACTCGCTGGGCGAGCAGCGCCTGGACTACCTGCGCGGCGAACGCAACGGCGAACAATCCAATGGCGGCGGCTTTCGCAACCGCGATTCGCGCCAGGGCGATTCGGTCAACTCGGCGCTCTGGCATTTGCCGGGCCGCCCGGCAAGCAACTTGACGCCAGCCAGGGCGCCGATGCTATTTCTTGGCGGCAACGACGGCATGCTGCATGCCTTTTCTGCGGACACGGGCGCCGAGTTGTTTGCATACGTTCCCCAAGGGGCTTATGCCAGCCTGGCGCAACTCGCGCGCCCCAGCTACCGCCACGCCTATCTTGTCGATGGCTCGCCGTGGACGGCAGACATGATCGACGAGTCAGGCCGCAGCAGGACGCTGCTCGCCGGCTTCATGGGCGCGGGAGGCCCCGGCTACTTCGTGCTGGACGTGACCGACCCTGTCGAGGGTCTGGCCGAGGCAGACGCCGCAACCCGGCTGGTCTTGCTCGACACCACGGCAAGCCAAGACCCGGACATCGGCCGCATCACCGGCGCACCGGTCAGCGAAACGTCGGGCACCTGGCAGATCGCGAGGCTCAACAATGGCCGCTGGGCCGTGGTCATCGGCAACGGCTACGGCAGCGCGCGCCAGCAAGCGGTGCTGCTGATCCAGTTTCTCGACGGCGCGCGCGAACTGCTGAAACTGCAAGCGGGCGAAGCCGGCAGCAACGGCCTGGCAGCTGCGCGACTGGTGGACCTGGACGGCGACCGCGTGCCGGATGCCGCCTACGCGGGCGACCTGCAGGGTGCCCTCTGGAAGTTCGACCTGGCCGGGCGCGACGCCGGCAACTGGAAGCTCGCTTCCGGTGGCAAGCCGCTGCTGATGGCGCACGATGCCAAGGGCATGGCGCAGCCCATCACCGCTGCGCCGCTGGTCATACCTCACCCTGCGGGCGGGCGCATGGTCGTGGTGGGCACCGGCCGCTTGCTGAGCGACGCCGACCGAAGTGATGCCAGCACCCAGTCGATCTACGGGGTCCTCGATGCGGGCGATGCGGGCGATGCGGGCATGGCGCCAGCAGACAGGTCCTCCCTGGTGCAGCAGGCCGTCGCGCCCGAGCCGGTGGGCATGAGCTCGGGCCGTCTGCTCTGGACATCGACCCAGCAAGCGGTCGCGGCCAAGCCGACAACGACAAGCCGAGGCTGGTACCTCGACCTTCCGATGGCGGGCGAGCGCGTCATCGCGAACCCCCAGCGATTCGACGGCAAGCTGGTGGACGTGCTCAGCCTGGCGCCGTCCGCGGCCTTCAGGCAGACCACGCTGCCCGAGTCCTGCGAGCCACCGGCCACACGAATCTTCCGCACGACCCTCAACGCCCTCGATGGCGCTCGCCCTGAATCGCAGCTCTATGGAGATGTGATGGCGGCCTTGAACGCGTCTCGCATCGAACTGGGCAGTGCACCCTCCATACAGCTCAAGCGCGCAGGGCAGGAGCGCACCATCACCTTCGGCGAAGGCACGCCGCAGGAAACGTCCCGCCGCCGCCTTGACTTCGTGGCCCGTCGGGCAGGCTGGCGGCAGCTGCAATGATGAGAAAACCCAAGCTACCCATGTTTCAACCGCGCCGCCGCCCCGGCCGCGCTTTCACCCTGATCGAGATGCTGATCGTCCTGGTCCTGGTTGCCATCCTTGCGAGCGTGGCACTGCCTTCGTACAACGCATATTTGCGGCGCGCGCACCGCGCCAAGGCCCGCTCGGCACTGTTGCAGGCTGCGCACCGCCTGGAACGCGAAGCCACGGCCAGCGGCTCCTTCGCCAACGCCGAAGTGCCCGAGGCCTTGTCGAGCGTGCCCGGCGGGCAATACGCCATATCCCGTCAGCCGCCGCTGGATGCCGTCGATGCCGCCAGCCGATTCATGCTGCGCGCCACGCCGCAAGGCGCCCAGGCCGATGACGCGTGCGGCACGTTCACGCTCAGCAGCACCGGGGAGCGCGGCCTCCAGGGAAACCAGGCGAAGGTGGCCGACTGCTGGAACCGTTGAGACTGCGCTGCGCCCCGCTGGCCGCTATGCTGCACGTCCATGATGCAGCTTGCCCTCCAGGCCGCGCGCGAAGCCCAGCGCGTGGCACCTCCCAATCCGGCCGTCGGCTGCGTGATCGTCGCGCCCGGCGGCGATGTGATCGGCGTCGGGCACACCCAGCGAACGGGCGGGCCGCACGCCGAGATCATGGCCCTGCGCGATGCCCAGGCACGCGGCCGTTCGGTCGAAGGCGCCACCGTCTACGTCACCCTTGAACCCTGCGCCCACCACGGCCGCACCGGACCTTGCTGCGACGCGCTGGCGACGGCACGCGTCGGCAAGGTCGTGGCATCGCTGGCAGACCCCAATCCGCTGGTGGCCGGCCAGGGCTTCGAGCGGTTGCGCGCCGCGGGCATCGCGGTCGAGGTCGGCCCGGGCGAAGAAGAGGCACGCGAACTCAACATCGGCTTTTTCAGCCGCATGCTGCGCAAGACGCCCTGGGTGCGCATGAAGCTCGCCGCCTCGCTGGATGGCAAGACCGCCCTCGAAAACGGCGTGAGCCAATGGATCACCAGCCATGCCGCCCGCACCGACGGCCATGCCTGGCGCGCCCGCGCCGGTGCCGTGCTGACCGGCGTGGGCACGGTGCTCGAAGACGATCCGCGCCTGGACGTGCGCGAGGTCGAAACGCCGCGCCAGCCCCCGCTGGTCATCGTCGACAGCCACCTGCAGACGCCGCCCGACGCGCGCCTGTTCGACACACCCGAGCGTCCGGTCTGGATCTACGCCGCCAAGCCCAACGCCGATAAAGCCGCCCCGCTGCAGGCCCGCGGCGTGGACGTGCGCTACCTGCCCAATGCGCAGGGCAAGGTCGACCTGCCCGCCCTGCTGCAGGACCTGGCCGCCCGCGAGGTCAACGAACTGCACGTCGAAGCCGGCCACAAGCTCAACGGCTCGTTCCTGCGCGAAGGCCAGGTCGACGAACTGCTGCTCTATCTGGCCCCCAAGCTCATCGGCGCCGGCATGGACATGGCCAGCCAGATCCACGCCCAGGGCCCCCTGCAGACGCTGGCCCAGGCCGTGGAACTGGAATTTCGCTCTGTGGAATCAATCGGCTCCGACCTGCGCCTCATCGCCCGGCTGGCCGGGCGATCCGGCTGGTTCGCGTAGCGCAACACCCCCGGACGGGCCTCGCGGCGCCGGAGCCTTTTAAAATGCGCAAATGTTCACCGGAATCATTACCGGCGTGGGGCGCATCGCCGCCGTCCACGACCTCGGAAGCTCTTCATCGCACGGCAAGCGCCTGCATATCGCGGCGCCGCCCGCCTACCTCGACGATGTGGGACTCGGTGACAGCATCGCCCTCAACGGCGCCTGCATGACGGTGACCACCCTGGACCCCGCGCGCCAGGAGTTCACCATCGACATCTCCGCCGAATCGCTCGACAAGACCGCTGGCCTGACCGACCCGGGCGCCCAGGTCAACCTCGAGAAGGCCTTGCGCGCGCACGACCGGCTGGGCGGACACATCGTCTCGGGCCACGTCGACGGCATCGGCAAGGTCAGCCGCTTTGCCCCCATCGGCGAGAGCTGGGAGCTGCGCGTGCTGGTGCCCACCAGCCTGGCGCGCTTCCTGGCCTACAAGGGCTCCATCACCGTCAACGGTGCGAGCCTCACGGTCAATTCCGTGCAGGACCTGGCCGATGGCTGCGAGATCAGCATCAACCTGATCCCCCACACGGTCGAGAACACCTCGCTGGGCCAGTTGCGCGAAGGCAGCCAGGTCAACCTCGAGATCGACACCGTCGCCCGCTACGTCGAACGCATGTTGCAGGCCGGCGCCATTGCCGTGCCCCCACAGAAAGACACACAACCATGACCGGCAACGTCACCCCCATTGCCAGCGCCGCAGGCACGAACCGTCCGGCAGCGCCCATTTCCCCCGTCGAGGAAATCGTCGAGGAACTGCGCGCCGGGCGCATGGTCATCCTCGTGGACGAGGAAGACCGCGAGAACGAAGGCGACATCGTCATCGCCGCCGACCACATCACGCCCGAGGCCATCAACTTCATGGCCCGCCACGCGCGCGGCCTGATCTGCCTGACGCTGTCGCGCGAGATGTGCGAGCGCCTGCAGCTGCCGCCCATGGTGGCGCGCAACGGCGCCAAGCATTCCACCGCCTTCACGGTCTCGATCGAGGCGGCAGAAGGCGTGACCACCGGCATCTCGGCCGCCGACCGCGCCCGCACGGTGCAGGCGGCGGTGGCACGCAACGCGGTGGCATCGGACCTGGTGCAACCCGGCCACATCTTCCCGCTGCAAGCGGTGGACGGCGGCGTGCTCATGCGCGCGGGCCACACCGAAGCCGGCTGCGACCTGGCTGCCATGGCCGGCTGCTCGCCCGCCTCCGTCATCTGCGAAGTGATGAACGAGGACGGCACCATGGCGCGCCTGCCCGACCTGCAGATCTTCGCGGCCGAGCACGGCATCAAGATCGGAACCATTGCGGCCCTCATCGAGCACCGCAGCCACCACGAAACGCTGGTCGAGAGAGTCGGCTGCCGCGAGATCCAGACCGCCGCTGGCTGGTTCACCGCCCATGCCTTCCGCGACACGCCCAGCAACGGCGTGCACCTGGCGCTGGTGCGTGGCCGCTGGGAAGCCGACGAAACCGTGCCGGTGCGCGTGCACGAGCCGCTGTCGGTGCTCGACGCACTTGAAGTGAACCGGTCCATGCACTCCTGGAGCCTGGACGCAAGCCTGGCGCACATCGCGGCCGAAGGCAAAGGCGTGGCGGTGTTCCTGAACTGCGGCGAATCGGGCGAAGAACTGGTGGCCCAGTTCGAAGGCAAGGCTCGACCGGCGCAAGCCCCCGAGCGCGGCCGGATGGACCTGCGCAGCTACGGCATCGGCGCGCAGATCTTGCGCGAATGCGGCGTGCGCCGCATGAACCTGCTGGGCACGCCCCGACGCATGCCCAGCATGGCCGCGGGCTACGGGCTGGAAATCGCCGGCTACATCACGAAAAAAGACTAAGGAAGAAAACACCATGCAAGGTGCAAACAAGGGAGCGGTGCAGCCGCTCGACGGCAAGGGGCTGCGCATCGGCATCGTGCAGGCGCGCTTCAACGAAGACATCACCAACGCGCTGGCGCAGGCCTGCAAGGGCGAGCTCGAAGCGCTGGGCGTGGCCGCAAGCGACATCGAGCACGTGAGCGTGCCCGGCGCGCTCGAGGTGGCGACCGCGCTGCAGGCACTGGCCGAGCGCGGTGGCTTCCAGGCGCTGATCGCGCTGGGCTGCATCATCCGCGGCGAGACCTATCACTTCGAGCTGGTGGCCAACGAATCGGGCGCCAGCGTGAGCCGCGTGGCGCTGGACTATCGCCTGCCGATTGCCAACGCGATCCTCACCACCGAGAACCATGCGCAGGCCGAAGCGCGCCAGGTCGAAAAGGGACGCGATGCGGCCCAGGTGGCAGTCGAAATGGCCCAACTCCTGGCACGCCTGGCATGACCGACGACACCAACCCCTCGAGCCGCCCGACCCGCCAGACGCGAGGCGGCCTGACCAGCACCGGTGCCCGCAAGGCCTCGGCCAAGTCCACCCGCAGCCGCGCACGCGAGTTTGCGCTGCAGGCGCTCTACCAGCACCTGGTAGGCCGCAACGAGCCGGCCGCCATCGACGCCTTCACGCGCGACCTGGCGGGCTTTCACAAGGCCGACGCGGCGCACTACGACGCGCTGCTGCACGGCAGCATCGCCGAGGCCGTCGAACTCGATGCGCTCATCGTTCCGCTGCTGGACCGCAAGCTGGCCGAGATCTCGCCCATCGAGCATGCGGCCATGTGGATCGGCGTGTACGAGTTTCGCCACTGCCCCGACGTGCCCTGGCGCGTGGTGCTCAACGAGTGCATCGAGCTGGCCAAGGAATTCGGCGGCACCGACGGCCACAAGTACGTCAACGCCGTGCTCAACGGCCTGGCGCCCAAGCTGCGTGCGGCCGAGGTCGAGGCGGACCGCGCCACCGGCAAAGCCCGCCCCTGACTGAAAGAGCCCTGCCCCTCATGAGAATCTCCTCGCGCGCCGAGCGCATCGAACCCTTCTATGTGATGGAGGTGGCCAAGGCCGCCTCGCAGCTGGCGCGCGAAGTGGCGCACAGCGACCGGCCCATGATCTTCCTGAACATCGGCGAGCCGGACTTCACCGCCCCGCCCCTGGTCCAGGAAGCCGCCGCGCGCGCGGTGAGCCGTGGCGCCACGCAGTACACGCACGCGGTCGGCCTCGACGCCCTGCGCGAGCGCATCAGCGACTGGTATGCGAAGCGATTCGGCCTGGATGTTCCGGCCCGCCGCGTCGTGGTCACCGCAGGTGCATCGGCGGCGCTTCAGCTGGCCTGCCTGGCCCTGATCGAGCGCGGCGACGAGATCCTCATGCCCGACCCGAGCTACCCGTGCAACCGCCACTTCGTGAGCGCAGCCGAGGGCACTGCGGTACTGGTGCCCACCACGGCGCAAGAGCGCTTCCAGCTCACCGCGGCCAAGGTGCAGTCGGCCTGGACGGACAACACGCGCGGCGTGCTGCTGGCCTCGCCCTCCAACCCGACCGGCACCTCCATCGCACCGGACGAGCTGCGCCGCATCCACGAGTTCGTGAAAAGCAAGGGCGGCATCACCCTCATCGACGAGATCTACCTGGGCTTGTCCTACGACGACACCTTTGGCCACTCGGCGCTGGCCATCGATGACCAGGTGATCAGCATCAACAGCTTCTCCAAGTACTTCAACATGACCGGCTGGCGCCTGGGCTGGCTGGTGGTGCCCGAGGCGCTGGTGCCTGTGGTGGAGCGGCTCGCGCAGAACCTGTTCATCTGCGCCAGCACGATTTCGCAGTACGCGGCCCTGGCCTGCTTCGAGCCCGAGAGCATTGCCGAATACGAGCGCCGCCGCGGCGAATTCAAGGCGCGGCGCGACTGGTTCATTCCGCAGCTGCAGGCGGCTGGCCTGCCGGTGCCGGTGGTGCCCGACGGCGCCTTCTACGCCTGGGCCGACTGCACACAGATGGCGCAGCAGCTGGGCGTTTCGGGCAGCTGGGATTTCAGCTTCGAGCTGATGAAGCGCGCCCACCTGGCCATCACGCCCGGGCGCGACTTCGGCACCGCCGAAACCAGCCGCTTCGTGCGCTTCTCGACGGCCAGCTCCATGGCGCACCTTGAGGAAGCGATCGAGCGCCTGCGGGGCCTATGAGTTTCGCGTTCCCGATCCGCGTCTACTGGGAAGACACCGATGCCGGCGGCATCGTCTTCTATGCCAACTACCTGAAGTTCATGGAACGCGCGCGCACCGAATGGCTGCGCTCGCTGGGCATCGAACAGCAGAAATTGCGCGAGACATCGGGCGGCATCTTCGTGGTGAGCGAAACCACGCTCAAGTACCACCGCTCGGCGCGGCTGGACGACCAACTCCTGGTTACAGCGCAGTTGCGTCAGGCGGGCACCGCGTCGTTGATAATCGACCAACGCGTGCTATCAAATCCAGAGCGCAAGAGCGCGCCGGAAGAGCTTCCGGCACAAGCCTTGCTCTGCGAAGGCACCATTCGCATCGGCTGGGTCAACGCTGCTTCCATCCGGCCGAGTCGCCTGCCCGCCTCTGTTTCGACAGTCTTCGAGCGCATCGTTTCGAGCGGAACTCCGCCGGGCGCTGCCTCTCAACAATGAAGCCATGAACAACAGTCAAGACTTCTCGATCATCACCCTCATCCTGCACGCCAGCTTCGTGGTGCAGCTGGTCATGCTGCTACTGGTTGTCGTGTCGGTGGGTAGCTGGGCGTCCATCTTCCGCAAGTTCTTCTCGCTCAAGCGCACGCGCTCGCTCAACGAGGACTTCGAACGCGAGTTCTGGTCGGGCACGAGCCTGAACGAGCTGTTTTCCTCCGCAGCGCAAAACGCCAAGTTCGCCGGCCCCATGGAACGCATCTTCGCCAGTGGCATGCGCGAATACCACAAGCTGCGCGAACGCCAGATCGGCGACGCCTCCACCTTGCTGGACGGCGCACGCCGGGCCATGCGCGCAAGCTTCCAGCGCGAGATGGACGCAATCGAATCCAACCTGTCGTTCCTGGCCACGGTCGGCTCGGTGTCACCGTACGTGGGCCTGTTCGGTACGGTGTGGGGGATCATGCATGCCTTCACCGGCCTGGCCAGCCTGCAGCAGGTCACACTGTCCACCGTGGCGCCCGGCATTGCCGAAGCCCTGGTCGCCACGGCCATCGGCCTGTTTGCCGCCATTCCCGCGGTGGTGGCCTACAACCGCTTCGCCCGCGAAATCGACAAGACCGCCATTGCGCTGGAGACCTTCATTGAAGAGTTCTCCAACATCCTGCAGCGCAACCTGTCGGCCCAGGCCACGGCCAGTGGCCGCTGATCGGCACTTCATCTTGGAAAAGGAGGCCTGAAAAAAATGCCCGCCGTTTCCCATCGCGGCCGCGGACGCCGCACGATCAACGAGATCAACATGGTCCCGTTCATCGACGTGATGCTGGTGCTGCTGATCATCTTCATGGTCACGGCGCCGCTCATCACGCCCAGCGTGATCAACCTGCCCAGCGTGGACCGCGCCAACAAGCAGCCCGACAAGCCCATCGAGATCGTCATCAAGAGCGAGGACGAGGTGCAGGTCAAGAAAGACCCGTCGCAAGGCAGCGGTGCCAGTTCGGTGCCCTTTGCACAGATCGGCCAGGCGGCGCGCCAGGCGCAGGGTGGTGACGACAACCGCCCGGTGGTCATCAGCGCCGACAAGGCGGTGAAGTACGAGACCGTGGTCAAGGCCATGAACCAACTCAAGCGAAGCGGCATCGAACGCGTTGGCCTGTCGGTGCAGACCACCGGCGGCGGCAAGTAGAAGCAACGATGTCCCTGGCCGCAGACCGCCCCGAATTTGCGCCCCCGCCCCAGCGGGGCACTGTGCGTGCGCTGATCCTGGCGCTGCTTGCACACGCGCTGCTCATCGCCGCGCTGACCTGGGGCGTACGCTGGAAGCGCGACAGCGAAAACGACGCGGTGGAAGCCGAGCTGTGGTCGACAACGGTGCAGCAGGCCGCGCCGCGCGCCGTTGCGCCGCCTACGCCGCCGGCTCCCGTGCCTGCACCGCCGCCCCCGCCTCCCCCACCGCCGCCGCCTCCCCAGGCCGTGACCCCACCCGCTCCGCCACCGCCCAAGGCACCGGACATCAATCTGGAGCAGGAAAAGCGCAAGCAGGAGCTGGAAGCCAAGCGCGAGCGCGAGCTGGAAGAGCAGCGCAAGGAACGCGAGAAGCAAAAGCAGCTGGCCGAACTTCAGAAGAAGAAGGAAGAGCAGCAGCGCAAGGACCTCGAGGCCAAGAAGCAGGAAGAGCTCGACCGCAAGAAGGAAGAGCAGCAGAAGAAGCTGGCCGAGCAGAAGAAGAAGGATGACGCGGCCAAGCAGGCAGCGGCGGCGCAGTCTGCAAAGGATCGGGCCGACACCATGAAGCGCTTGCAGGCCATGGCCGGCACAGGCGCTGCGGATTCCACCGGCACGGCGGCGCGCTCTTCCGGTCCTTCAGGCAATTACGCCGGGCGCGTTCGTGCAGCGGTGCGCCCCAACGTCACCTATCCGGACGCCGACACGGTGGCCGGCAATCCCTCCGCGGATTTCGAAGTCAACCTCGCACCGGACGGAACGATCGTGGGCGTGAAGCTGCGCAAGTCCAGCGGCGTGCCTGGCTGGGACGAAGCCGCCGAACGCGCGCTGCGCAAGACGGACAAGCTGCCGCGCGACACCGATGGGCGCATCTATACGCCTATGGTGATTTCGCTGCGTCCCAAGGACTGATTTTTGGGGTTGTGAGGGGGCCAAGGGCTGTGTGCCCCTGCGCCGGCGAGTCACTGTGGCGGTCGGCGCTTTGCGCCGACTTCCCTGCGCTGCTCGGCGCCACAGAGGCTCGCCGGCGCGGGGGCACACAGCCCTTGGCCCTGGACACGACGGTGGTGATTCAAGCGGTTGTGCCACGCACCGTTCATTTAGCAAACGCTGGGTTGAAGTCCCGTTGAAACCGACGCAACGTCACCAGGGCGGTCGCGGCAGGCCCTTGGGGCCCGGGGCGCCTTCTGTGGCGGCGAGGAGCGCAGTGGCGGGGCTTAGCGTTTGTGTGCCGAAGGACACACAAACGCGACCGTTTCTGACTTGCGGCAGCTGTCTGAGCGGAGCGACGCAGTCGCGTAGCGAGTTCTGCCGCACAAGCCCCGCCGCGAGCACCGCAGCGGAGTCAGCGCGCAGCGCTGACCGCCACAGTAGGCGTCCCGGGCCCCAAGGGCCTGCCGCGACCGCCCTGCCCCCAATCAACCAAACAAGCTACTCGTAAACGACAGCCGCGTTCCCAGACTCCGCCTGCGCAGTCCAGCTGGCCAGCGCCGCATCCGTCGGGAAGAACTTCGCAGCTTCGCCCAGTTGCAACTCCACCTGGGCGCCCGAGCGCTGCAAGGCAAGCCGAACCCCAAGCCCTTGCCGCAAATCGCCGTGCTCGCTCTGCTCCGTGCGCGGCGGAAACTCGCGCGCCAGCCGCGCAATGTCCGGCGCCTTGCCGTTCACCGCCACGCGCAGGTACTTGCCGAAGCGGCAACGCGCAGTCGCCAGGTCCCAGATCTGCTGCACGATGAAGCGTGCCTCGAAGCCCCCGCGCCCCGGTTGCAGCCGGCCCGTCACGATGATGAGCTCGTCGTCCTTCAGCGTGTTGCGGTGCACGTTGAGCAAGGCCTCGTCGGCCGTCGCCTCGATGGTGCCGGACTTGTCGTCCAGCTTGAAGATCCCCACGCGCCCGCGGTTGCCGTTGATCACGCGCAGGTCGCTCACGATGCCGGCAATCACCTGCTGCTCGCGGCTGTCGATCAGGTCGTCCACCTGCCGCTTGCAGAAGCGCCGCACCTCGTGCGCCACCTCGTCGAACAGATGGCCCGACAGGAAGAAACCCACCGCCGTCTTCTCCAGGGTGAGCCGCTCCTTCACGCCCCACGGCGTGGCCATTACCAGCTCGGGCTCCTGCGCGGCGCTGCCGTGCTCGCTGTCGCCGAAGATGTCCGCCTGCGACGCATTGGCCGCCGTTGCGCTGGCAAACTCGAAGGCGCGGTCCAGCGAAGCGACCAGCGCCGCGCGGTTCTGCTGCAGTGAATCGAAAGCGCCGGCCTTGATGAGCGCCTCCACCGTGCGCTTGTTGATGCGCTGGCGGTCCACCCGCACGCAGAAGTCGTACAGGCTGGTAAAAGCCCCGCCCTCTTCGCGCGCCCGAACGATCGCCTCGATGGCCAGTTGGCCCGTGCCCTTGACCGCGCCCAGGCCGTAGCGAATGACCTTGTCCGTCACCGGCTCGAAACGGTAGTTGCCGCGGTTCACGTCCGGCGGCTCGAAAGTCATGCCGAAGTTCTTGGTCGCGTCCTCGAACAGCACCTTCAGCTTGTCGGTGTTGTCCATTTCCACCGTCATGTTGGCGCAGTAGAACTCGGCCGTGTAGTGCACCTTCAGCCAGCCGGTGTGATAGGCCAGCAGGGAGTAGGCAGCGGCGTGCGACTTGTTGAAACCGTAGCCCGCGAACTTCTCCATCAGGTCGAAGATCTCGTCGGCCTTCTCTTCCGCGATGCCATGGGTCGCGAGCGCACCGGCGCGGAACTTCACGCGGTGCTCGGCCATTTCCTCGGCCTTCTTCTTGCCCATGGCGCGGCGCAGCAAGTCGGCGCCGCCCAGCGAGTAGCCGCCCAGGATCTGCGCGGTCTGCATCACCTGCTCCTGGTAGACCATGATCCCGTAGGTCTCGCTGAGCATGGTGGCCACGGCCGGGTGCGGGTACTCCACGTCTTCGCGGCCGTGCTTGCGCGCCACGAAGCTGGGAATCAGGTCCATCGGGCCCGGGCGGTACAGCGCGTTCAGGGCAATCAGGTCTTCCAGCCGGGTGGGCCGCGCATCCTTGAGCATGCCCTGCATGCCGCGCGATTCGAACTGGAACACGGCTTCGGTCTTGCCGTCGGAGAACAGCCGGTAGGTCGGCGCGTCGGTCAGCGGAATGTTCTCGTAGGCAAAGCCCTCCTGGCCCTTGTGCCGCTTCATGATGAATTCGCGGGCAATCTCCAGGATCGTGAGCGTGGCCAGGCCCAAGAAGTCGAACTTGACCAGGCCGATGGCCTCCACGTCGTCCTTGTCGTACTGGCTCACGGCCGAGTCGCTGCCCGGCTGCTGGTACAGGGGGCAGAAGTCGGTCAGCTTGCCCGGAGCAATGAGCACGCCCCCGGCATGCATGCCGATGTTGCGGGTCATGCCTTCGAGCTTCTGCGCCATCTCGACCAGCGACTTGACCTCTTCCTCGCGCTCGATGCGCCGCGCCAGCTCGGGCTCGGCGGCAATGGCGTACTTCTCCTTGTCGGCTTCGGACAATTCCGCCGGCGGGTACTGGATGGTGACCGGCTTGCCCGGCTTGTTCGGAATGAGCTTGCTGATGCCGTCGCAAAAGGTGTAGCTCATGTCCATGACGCGGCCCACGTCGCGGATGGCGGCACGCGCGGCCATGGTGCCGAAGGTGGCGATCTGGCTCACCGCGTCGCGGCCGTACTTGTCCTTGACGTAGTCGATGACGCGGTCGCGGTTGCCCTGGCAGAAGTCGATGTCGAAGTCGGGCATGGACACCCGCTCCGGATTCAGGAAGCGCTCGAACAGCAGGTTGTATTGCAGCGGATCGAGGTCGGTGATCTTCAGCGCGTAAGCCACCAGCGAGCCCGCACCCGAGCCCCGGCCCGGGCCCACCGGGCAGCCGTTGTTCTTGGCCCAGTTGATGAAGTCACCCACGATGAGGAAGTAGCCCGGAAAGCCCATCTTCAGGATGGTCCCGATCTCGAACTCCAGGCGCTCGACGTAGCGCGGCCGCTCCTTGTCACGCTGCGCCGCGTCGGCGTACAGGTGCGCCAGGCGCTCTTCCAGGCCCTCGAAGGACAGCACGCGGAAGTACTTGTCGATGGGCATGGGCACGCCGTCTTCCAGCGGCGTGGGAAAGTCCGGCAGGCGCGGCTTGCCCAGCACCAGCGTCAGGTTGCAGCGCTTGGCGATTTCCACCGTGTTCGCCACGGCGCTGGGCACATCGGCAAACAGCGCCTCCATCTGCGCGCCCGACTTGAAGTACTGCTCCTGCGTGAACTTGCGAACGCGCCGCTGGTTGCCCAGGATCTCGCCCTCGGAAATGCACACCCGCGCCTCGTGCGACTCGTAGTCGTCCGGGGTGGCGAACTGGATGGGGTGCGTGGCCACCACCGGCAGGTTCAGGCGCGCGGCCAGCTGCACGGCGGCGATCACGTGGGGCTCGTCTTCCGCGCGGCCGGCGCGTTGCAGCTCGATGTAGAAGCGGTGCGTGAAGATGCCGGCCATCTCCAGCGCCAGTTCGGCGGCACGCGCCTCGCCGTGCGCGCCACCCTGCAGCAGCGGTTGGCCGAGCGGCCCCGCCTGGGCACCCGACAGCAGGATGAGGCCCGCGTTGAGCTCGCGCAGCCATTCCAGCTTGACGGCCGCCTGCGTCTGGCCCCGGCCCACGTTCTGCGTCCAGGCGCGTGCCAGCAGCTCCGACAGGTTCAGGTAGCCCTGCTTGTCCTGCACCAGCAAAAGCACCCGGGTGAGCACGCCCACCTCGTGGCCCAGGCCTTCGATGAAGATCTCGGCCCCCAGCACGGGCTTGACGCCCTTGCCCCGCGCCTCCTTGTAGAACTTGACCCCGCCAAACAGGTTGTTGAGGTCGGTAATCGCCATGGCAGGCTGCTTGTCGGCAGCGGCAGCCTTGACGATTTCGTCGATTCGGTTGGTGCCGTCGACGACGGAAAACTCGGTGTGCAGGCGCAGGTGGACGAACATGGGCCAATTGTAGAAAACACCGGCTCCACGTCGCGAAATTACAATCGCGCCCCTGTGATTGAAGTTCTGAACATTGCCGCCTACAAGTTCGTCGCCATCGAGGACGGCCACGAACTGCGCGAGCGCATCCTGCAAAAAGCCCTCGAACTGGAGCTGCGCGGCACCGTGCTGCTGGCTGGCGAGGGCATCAACATGTTCGTGGCCGGGGCGCCTGAAGCCATTGGCGAGTTTCTCGCCATGCTGCGCGCCGATGCGCGCTTTTCCGATCTCGAGGTGAAGGAGAGCTGGTCGCTGACGCAGCCCTTCCGCCGCATGCTGGTCAAGCTCAAGCGCGAGATCATCCGCATGGACCACCCCGCCATCCAGCCTTCGGCCGGGCGTGCACCGGGTGTGCAGGCCCGCACCCTCAAGCGCTGGCTCGACCAGGGCCATGACGACGAGGGCAAGCCGGTGGTGCTGCTGGACACGCGCAACGCATTCGAGGTGGACTTCGGCACTTTCGACAACGCCATCGACTGGCGCATCACCAAGTTCACCGAGTTTCCCGGTGCGCTGGCCGAGCACCTGGACGACCTCAAGGGCAAGCGCGTGGTGAGCTTTTGCACCGGCGGCATCCGCTGCGAGAAGGCCGCCATCCTGATGCACGAGCAGGGCCTGCCCGACGTGCTGCAGCTCGAAGGCGGCATCCTGAAGTACTTCGAGGAAGTGGGCGGCGCCCACTACAGCGGCGACTGCTTCGTGTTCGACGGGCGCGAGGCGCTGGCGCCGGATTTGACTGCGCGCCGGCAGGATGTCAGTGCCCGCGCGCCCGAAGACCCGCAGCTGGCCGGCAAGCGCGCCCAGGCCCCCCTGCCACGAGGCTGACGCGCCGTCGCGGCGAGGGCGGCGCCCAGGTCAGTCCGCGATCCAGCGCGCCCGAGCGTCCAGTACCACGGCGCGATTGCCCGAAATGGCCAGCGGATTGATGTCCAGCTCCGGCAGTCGCGGGCCCAGGGCAGTGGCGAGTTCCGACACGCGTTGCGAAATCGCCACCAGCCGCTCGATGTCCGCCGGCTGCCGGCCGCGATAGCCATCCAGCAGCGGGAAGCAGCGCAGCGAGCGCAAGGCACGTTCGATGTCTGCCGCACTGGCAGGAGCCGGAAGCAGTTGCGTATCCTTGAGCAGCTCCACCAGCGTGCCGCCCGCGCCCAGCATCAGGAAGGGGCCGAAGGCGTCGTCGTAGACGCTGCCGATCATCAGCTCCACCTCGCCCTTGATCATGGGTTGCACCAGGCAGCCGAGGAAGCGCGCATCTGGCAGCTCTGCGGCGGCACGCTCGATGCGCTCGAACGCCGCGCGCACCGCGTCGGCATCGGCCAGGTTCAGCGCCACGCCGCCCATGTCGCTCTTGTGCGTCACGCCGTCGGCCACGATCTTGAGCACGACCGGGTAGCCCATGTCCTGCGCCAGCTGCACGGCGCTGCGGGCATCCGGCGCAAGCACGCCTGCGGCCACGTCCAGGCCAGCCAGTGCCAGCATCTTCTTGGCATCGTCCTCACTGAGCATGCCCGCGGGTTGCTGGCGCAGGAAGTCGTGCAGCGCAGCCGGCAGGTCGGCTTGCGACGCAGGCGCCGCATCCGCCGCATCCGCCGACCGTTGTTCGGCCTCGCGCAGCCACAGCAGGTCGCGCACCGTCAGCATGGCCTCGTGCAGGCTTGGGAAGAACGGCGCACCCAGCTCGATCAGCGCCAGGCGCATGTTCTCGGTGATGCCGCTTGCGCTGTTGACCACGAAGGCCGGCTTGCCGTGGCGCCGCCCCAGCTCGGTGAACAGGCGCGCGATGTCCGACATCGACGACTGCGGCGTCATGATGTAGATGCAGCTCCCCACCGCCGGGTCGGCGAAGATGGGCTCGATCGAGGCACTCAGCAGGTCGGCGCGGCCCTTGCCCGGCCCCACCACCGCCGCGCCCATGTCGTAGGGCAGCGGCAGGTTGCTCTCGCTGAAGAATTCACCCAGCGCCGCACGCGTGCCTGCCCCAAGTTCTGCCGGCACGAGGCCATAGTCACCCAGCGCGTCGCTGCCCAGTGCACCCGCGCCGCCCGAGCCGCTAAACAGTGCCACGCCTTGTGCGGGCGGCAGTGGAAAGGCCAGCAGCGCCTGCGCGGTCAACAGCATCTGCAGCGCATCGGTCTGCAGCAGCACCCCGGCCGCGCGGCAACGCGCCGCAAAAGTCTCGTAGGTGCCCGCAAGGCTGGCCGTGTGCGAGGCCACAGCGCGCGCGCCTTGCGGCGTGCGGCCGGCCTTGGTGATCAGCACCGGCTTGCCCGCACGACGGGCGCGCTGCGCAATCGAGAACAGGCGGTCGACGGAGTTGGCGCTTTCCATGTACAGGCAGATGACGCCGGTTTTCGGGTCGTCCACCAGGTAGTCGAAGAAGTCGCAGATCTCCAGGTCGGCCTGATTGCCCAACGACACGCAGCTGCTGAAGCCGGCGCCCACGTGGCCTGCCCGGGCAATCATGGCGCCCACAACGGCGCCGCTCTGGCTGACCACGCCGATGCGACCGGTGGGAATGCTGGTGAACGAATCAAGCAGTGCCGTGGAGTTCAGCAACGCCAGGTTCTGGTGGGCATTGAGCACGCCCATGCAGTTGGGGCCGATCATGGCAATGCCAGCCTTGCGCGCCACTTCCAGCACCCGCTGCTGCTTGGCTGCGCCTTCGGGACCGGCCTCGGCAAATTGGGAGGTCACGACCATGGCGGCGCGCACGCCGCAGGCGGCGCATTCGCGCATGGCCTGCTCCACGCCGTCCACGCCGATGGTGATCACGGCCAGGTCGATGGGCCTCCCGATGTCGCGCACGCTGCGGTAGGCCGGCAGGCCCTGGATGCTGCTGGCCTTGGGGTTGATGGGGTATATCGCCCCTTCGTACTTGAACTTCTGCAGCAGGTGCAACAGCACGCCGCCCCATTTGACGACGTCGTCGGATGCGCCGATGAAGGCGATCGAACGCGGATCGAGAATGGCCTGGATGCCGGCGGTGACGGCTTCGGAATTGGTGGTTGTATTGCTCATCATTGACCGTAGCTGGCGGACATGCCGGCGCGCACGTCCATCTGGACTTCGTAAGGAGGAATCGGATAGCGCAGGCCGTTGCGCGACAGCGCCTGCAGGCCCTGCAGCGCCTTGGCCAGCTGCTGCGGCTTGAGCGCCATCAGCAGTTCGTCGTCGGGCACGCCGCCGTAGCGCCGCTCGGGAAAGCACGGCAGCGCCAGGCTCGGTTCGCCGGTGGCCAGGGCGCGGCCCCAGGAATCGGCGCAGGCCGACTCGCCCACGGCGCCCCACTCCAGCTTCTTGTAGCCCGACCATTGCAGGCCGTTGATCAGCAGGATCATCTGCGCCGGATTGGCATAGACCAGGCAGATGTCGGGCTGCAGCCGGCCGCTGGCCAGCGGCGACACGGCCATCGCCTGGTAGCGCCCATGGGGCACGCAGGTCATCGCTTTCTGGTGGGCGGCCGCGTCGGCCTCCGTGGCGAACCACACGCCGGCAAAGGGCTTGCCGGCCTGCCAGGTTTCGTCCTGCGGCGCCAGCCCGACGACGGCGGCGCACTGCGCCCCCACGAGATCGGCGGCGGTGATGCCCACCGTGAAGCCCAGGCGCGCCGCCTGGCCGATGATCTGGTCGGTCGTGTGGATGGCCTTGGGCCGGCGGATCTTGGGAACCGCCTCCATGTCTTCCACGCGCTCGAACATCTGGAGGGCGATGGGCGTGGTCTTCAGACGCAGCAGCGCAAAAAGCTGCTGGGTCAGGGCCGCGCCGTCGACGGCCGAGGCATCGAGTGTTGTTGGCGACTTGGCGTTGTCATCAGGCATGGCGAACCTCCGAAAGAAATGCCTTGGCCCGCGCGGTTCGCGTGCCGTTGAAGAATGAATCGGGCGACGCGTCCTCGATGATCTGGCCGTCGGCCATGAAGACGATGCGGTCGGCCACCTCGCGCGCAAAACCCATCTCGTGTGTCACGCACAACATGGTCATGCCCTCTTGCGCCAACTGACGCATCACGGCCAGCACCTCGCCGACCATCTCGGGGTCCAATGCGCTGGTGGGCTCGTCGAACAGGATGATGGGCGGCTGCATGGCCAGCGTGCGTGCAATGGCCACGCGCTGCTGCTGGCCGCCCGAGAGCTGGCTGGGCGAAGCGCCGGCCTTGGAAGCCAGGCCCACCCGGGTGAGCAAGGCCATGGCGCGCTCCTTGGCATCCTTGTCAGACAGCTTGAGCAGCTGACGCGGCGCCAGGCAGATGTTGTCCAGCACCGTCAGGTGCGGAAACAGGTTGAAGCTCTGGAACACGAAGCCCACGCGCTGGCGCATCGCATTCACGTCCTTGGCCGAATGGCCGGGCTCGCGCCCTTCGATGAGGATGCGGCCGGTGTCGATGCTCTCCAGTCGCGTGATGGTGCGCAGCAGCGTCGACTTTCCCGAGCCCGAGGGGCCGCAGATGACCACGACCTCGCCCTGGCGGAAGTCGATGGAAATGTTCTTGAGCACCGGGTTGTCGCCAAAGCGTTTGCTCACGCCCTGGAACTCGATGGATTTTGGTTTTTCTGACATCGTCGGATTTCGCGGGTAATGCGGCCTAGGCCGTGGGCGCCGGCGCGCGGGACGGGCTGGCAAAGCGACGCTCCACGTAGCGCCCCAGCAGGGTCAGCGGGTAGCACAGCACGAAGTAGGAAATGCCCAGCAGCGTGAAGATCGGAATGGCCTGGTCGCCCAACGTGTCGTTCAGGCCCATGAACTCCAGCGTCATCTCGTGCAGTCCGATGACCGAGCCCAGCGCCGTTTCCTTGATCAGCAACACGAACTGGCTGACGATGCTGGGCAGCATGTTGCGCAGCGCCTGCGGCAGGATCACGTGGCGCATCGCCCGGCCGTGCGACAGGCCCAGCGAGCGAGCCGCCTCGTACTGGCCCTTGGGCAGTGCCTCGATGCCGGCGCGGATGGTCTGCGACAGGTAGGCCCCGTTGAACAGCGTCATCACCACCAGCACCACCAGCCAGAGCGGTGCGCCCTTGATCACCAGTGGCAGCAGGAAGTAGACCCACAGCAGGTGGATGATCAGCGGCACGCTGCGCATGTAGAACACGAACAGCTCCACCAGCCGCGCCAGCGGACGCCAGGGGCTTAGCAGGCCCAGGCATACGGTCAGCCCTGCCGGCATGGCCAGCACCAGGCCGACGAAGGCCAGGATCAACGTCATCGCCAGCCCGCCGAGCGGGCCGTGAGGGTAGTAGCCGACCAGCAGCTGGACCCAATAGGTTTGCAGGATGTCCCACATGGATGTCTACCTCGCGGGATAGCGGCGCTGATACCGCTGGCCCAGGGTGGTGAGGACCACGGCGATCAGCAGGAAGAAGACCGTGGTGAAGGCGTACACCCCCACGCTCAGGAACGAGGCGTCGTTCACTGCGCGGGTCACGAAAGCCAGTTCGCCCACGCCCACCATCAACGCCACGGTGGTGTTCTTGGTGATGTTCATGGCCTGGCCCAGCAGCGGCGGCACGGTGGCGCGCAGCGCCTGCGGCAGGATGACCAGGCGGAAGGTGTCGAAGAAGCCGAAGCCCAGCGAATTGGCGGCTTCCGCCTGACCTTGCGCGATGCCACGGATGCCGCTGCGGATGTCCTCGGAGATGAAGGCCGACGAATACACCACCAGCGCCACCAGCGAGGCATGGAAGCCCACGTCGTGCTGGTACAGAGAGCGCTTGAGCGCCTCGGGCAGCATCTCCGGCACCGCGAAGTACCAGAACATCACGTGCACCAGCAGCGGAACGGTGCGCACCAGCTCCACATACGCCGTGGCCGGCAGCCGCACCCAGCGCGCGGGCGCCAGCCGGGCAAAGGCCACCACCATGCCCAGCAGCAGCCCACCCAAGATCGCGCCGACAGTCAGCCCCAAGGTGGTCTGGATGCCCTTGAGCAACATGTCCCGGTACTGCGGCCGGAACATGACGCCCCAGTCGATGGATGCCAAGGCGTCCATGGGCTCAGAGCTGCGACTTGTAGGGCGCGAAGCTGAAGCTGCGCTTCATCTTCAGTTCGGAATCCTTGCCGAACCACTGGTCGAAGATCTGCGCGCCCTTGCCCGACTTCTCCAGGTCGGTGAGCGTGTCGTTCACCGCGGCCAGCACGCGCGCCTCGCCCTTGCGAACGCCGATGCCGATCTGCTGGGTGTCCACCGGCTGCTCGAGGATGCGCCACTTGTCGGCCTTGGTGCCGATCAGGCCCACGAGCGAAGTCTCGTCGCCCACCATCGATTCCACCTTGCCCTGCTCCAGCGCCAGGAAGGCGTTGGCCGGCGATGGGAAGACCTTCAGGTCCGCTCCGGTGATGACCTTGGGCACCTTCACTTCATGGTTCGAACCGCTGATGCCCGCAATACGCTTGCCGTTCAAGTCGGCAAAGCTCTTGATGGGCGAAGACGCCGGCACCATGACCTTCACGTCGGTGGCGAAGTAGTTGTTGCTGAAGTCCACCAGCTGGGCACGCTCGGCCGTGTGAGTCAGGTTGGCCAGCGCGATGTCGGTTCGGCCCGACTGCAGGTCGGTGACGCGGGTGGCCCCGGTGATGAACACCAGCTCGGGCTTCACGCCGATCCTTGCGGCAACGGCTTCGCAGATGTCCACGTCGTAGCCGACGAACTTGCGCGTCTTGGGGTCCTGCACGAAGGAGAACGGCTTGTATTGCGAGCCGACGCCGCACTTGAGCGAGCCGGCCGTCTTGATGTCGTCGAGCTGGTCGGCCTGCGCCAGCGAACTCAGTGCCATCAGGCCCAGCGACAGGCCGGTTGCGGCCAGCAGTTTGGTGTTCAGTTTCATGATGCGTCTCCTTTTGCTTTTTGAACGAGCGCCCGCCGCCGAAAGAGTCGGTGGGCCGCAATGCGGCAATCAGCCGCGATGCGCCTGCAGGCGCTGCAGGCCTGCCTGCAGGTCGGCGATGAGGTCCTTCGGGTGCTCAAGCCCGATGTGGATGCGCAGGCAGGCTTCTCCCTTTTTCAGGGGCGACCCGAGCCGGTAGTCGGCCGGGTTGACCGGAATGGCCAGGCTTTCGAAGCCGCCCCAGCTGTAGCCCATGCCGAACCAGCGCATGCCGTCCAGCATGGCGGCCACCGCGCCCTCGCTGACCGGATGCAGGATCACGCCAAATAGGCCGCTCGCGCCGGTGAAGTCGCGCTTCCACAGCTCGTGTCCGGGTGCGCCGGGCAGCGCCGGGTACAGCACCTCGCGAACCTGCGGCTGCTCGCGCAACCATGCGGCGACTTCCAGCGCACCTTCCTGGTGCTGGCGCAGCCGGGTGGCCAGGGTGCGCAGGCCGCGCAGGCCGAGGTAGGCGTCGTCCGGGCTCACCGTGATGCCCATGGCGCCATGCAGGCCGCGGATCTGGCGATAGACGTCTCGGTCGCGGGCAATGATCACGCCAAGCAGCGCGTCCGAATGGCCCACCACGTACTTGGTCAGCGAATGGATCGACACGTCCACGCCATGCTTGAGCGGGTTGAAGCCCAGCGACGTGGCCCAGGTGTTGTCCATCAACACCCGGGCGCCGCGGCCGTGCGCCACTTCGCAGATGGCCGGGATGTCCTGCACCTCGAAGGTCCCCGAGCCCGGCGACTCGGTGTAGACCGCCACGGTGTTGGGCTGCATCAACTCGGCGATGCCGGCACCGACGAGCGGGTCGTAGTAGGTGGTGGTCACGCCCAATTGCTTGAGCACCGTCTCGCAAAAGCCCCGGGTGGGCGGGTAGACGCTGTCGGTCACCAGGATGTGGTCGCCCGGCTTCACGCTGGCCAACAGCGCGATCGTGATCGCCGACAGCCCCGAGGGCGTGAGCATGCTGTTGGCCCCGCCTTCCAGCTCGGCCAGTGCGCGCTCCAGCGCGCGGTTGGTGGGGGTGCCCCAACGGCCATAGGCTCGGTGGCCGCTGGCGTCCTTGAGGGATGCCACCGTATCGAACAGCATCGTGGAGCCCCGGTAGGGCGGGATATTCACCATGCCCTGCGACAAGGAGGCGTCGCGGCCGAGGTGGGTGACTTCCGTCTCGGGACGGATGCTTGGTTTTTGAGCTGGCTGATTCACTGGTTTGACTGGCGCAACAGATGTGTATCCAGTCTATTCAGCCCACCTTTAGTTTCACAAGATCAAAATTCCGAAAACTTTATTGCACCCATGCAACAATGAAGCGTGGATTTCGATCACCTGCAGAACATCGCGGCCTTCGCCAAGGTCGCGCGGCACAACAGCTTTTCGGCCGCCGCGCGCGACCTGGGCCTGTCCACCGCCACCGTGAGCCGGCAGATCGCCCGGCTGGAGCAGACCGTGGGCGCTCAGCTGTTCGTGCGAACCACCCGCCAGGTGGCGTTGACCGAGATCGGCGAAGCCTTCTACCGGCGCAGTAGCGCCATCCTGCTGATGGCCGAGGAATCGCTGTCCGAGGCGCGCGAACTGCAGGCCGAGCCGCGCGGCACCCTGCGCGTGACCGCGCCGACCCTGTTCGGCACCATGCACCTGGCGCAACTGATTTCGCGCTTCACCGACCAGTACCGGGAAGTCGAGGTGCGGCTGACGGTTTCCGACGGGCTGGAGAACATCTCGGGCGGCGACCATGACGTGGCCGTGCGCATCACCAACCACCTGGACGACGGTGTGGTCGCGCGGCGCCTGACACCCATCAACTGGGTGGTGTGCGCCAGCCCCGCGTACATGGCGCGTCACGGCGTGCCGAGGCATCCGCACGAGCTTCTGGGCCACGAGTGTTGCCACTACGCCAGCCTGATCCGCCACGATCGCTGGAACTTCATCAAGGACGAAGAGGAGTACAGCGCCGCCGTGCATTCGCGGCTGCATGTCAACAGCAGCGAGATCATCGCCAGCCATGCGCTGGCTGGCCGCGCCATTGCGATGTTGCCCACCTACCTGGTGGGCGACTACCTGCGCAGCGGCGAGCTGCGGCCGGTGCTCACGGACTACCAGCCCACGGTGAACAGCTCGCTCTACGCGATCTACTCGCCTACGCGCTACCTCATGGCGAAGGTGCGCTGCTTCATCGACGTGCTGTCGGCCTCCTTTGCCGATCCGCCCTACTGGGAGGCCGGCGTCATGGAAGGCATTTGAGCCTTCAGCCCGCCTGCACCCCGCGCGCCGCGCTGGGCGGCTGCCCGGTGATCCGCTTGAAGGCCCGGCTGAACGACGCCTCGGACTCATAGCCCAGCCGGTTGGCCGCGGTGGCAACGCGCATGCCCTCCTGGGCGATCCAGTGCCGGGCCTGGAACATCTTGATCTTGGCCACGTATTTCGCCGGGCTCTCGCCCATGGTGCGGGTAAAGGCCTGGGCAAAGCGCGAGCGCGAGGCCCCCATCAGGTCGGCCAGCATGGGCACGTCCCAGTTGCGTTCGGGGTCGGCGTGGATGGCGGCGATCACCTTGCCGATTCTTGGGCAGCGCACAGCGGCGATCCACCCGGTGGAGTCGCCGCTGCTGCATTCCACCCACGCGCGGATGATGCTGGCGGCCAGCACGTCGGCCATGCGCGCCATGATGCCGCAGGCACCGATGCGCTCCAGCGCCACCTCGCGCTCCATGGCCTCCAGCAGCGCAGGCACGGTGGGGTCGCGCTGCGCCAGTTCACCGGCACGCATCACCTCCGGCATCATCGCCACCAGCGGGTGCAGCGGGTCGAGGTTGAAACGCATCGCGCCGCAGAACATCACGTCAGCCTGCGCGGCCTGGCTGGCGTCGGCAGCCACGTCGCCGCCCACGAGGTAGATGTTCTCCGACACCGGCACCCGCGCGAGCGAATCGATGTCCACCGTGGGCACGTCCGGCGCGCTGGCCAGGATGTGGAAGCTGCCGTGCGGCACCAGCACCGCATCGCCGGGGTGCAGCTGCACCCAGTCGGTGGAGGGCGTTCGAAGCCAGCACCCCCCGCGCGCCACGAAATGAAAGCGCGCCGCGCGCTGCGCCGGAAAGGCCACGGCCCACGGGGCGCGCAGCAGGCAGCGGCCGTATTCGACGCCATCCAGGCGAAGGCCGAGCAGCACGGCCGTCAGCGTATCGGCGCCGTCAGGCCGTGATTCGACGACGGGTTCGAGCGGACTGGAGGAATGGTCAAGCATTGCGGAGGTTCTGGCATGGAAACGCCGACATCCTAGCCATAAGCTGGCTGTCCCTCCACAACGCAGGTCAAAGCCGAACGTGTCTTCATCCTCTTGCCAAGACTGCATCGCTGCCGATGCCGGCGCCTTTGCCGGCTCGCCGCCGCCGCTTGCTGCCCCCGCGCACTGGCCTGCGGTGATTTCCCTCGCCTTCGGCGTGTTCGGCCTGGTCACGGCCGAATTCTTGCCCGCGAGCCTGCTCACGGCCATGGCTGCAGACCTGCGCATCAGCGCCGGCGCGGCGGGCCAGAGCGTGACCGCCACGGCCCTGGTGGCTGCGGTGGCTGCGCCGTCCATTCCCCTGCTCACCCGGCGGCTGGACCGCAAGCTCGTCATGCTCGCGCTCACGCTGTTGCTCGTGGTGTCCAACGCGCTGGCCGCCACGGCAAGCAGCCTGGGCACCCTGCTTGTCTCGCGGGTGCTGCTGGGCGTGGCGCTGGGCGGGTTCTGGTCGATGGCCGGCGCGCTGGCGCTGCGCCTGGTGCCCGACACGCTGTTTGCGCGCGCCATGTCGATCATCCTCACCGGCGTTTCGGTGGCCACCGTGTGTGCCGCACCCATCGGCGCCTGGATGGGCGAGCAATGGGGTTGGCGCAGCGCCTTCGTGGCGGCTGGTGCGGTGAGCCTGCTCACGCTTGGCGCTCAACTGCTGACCTTGCCTCAGCTTCCCCCGCGCGACCACACCAGCCTGCGCGTGCTGGGTGAGTTGCTGCGGCGCCCGGGCATTCGCGTGGCATTGCTGGCGGTGCTGCTGGTCATCTCGGGGCACTTTGCCGGCTTCACCTACATCCGCCCGCTGATGGAAGACGTGACGCACCTGTCGGTGGGCACCATCTCCGCCATCCTGCTGGGCTACGGCATCGGCGGCTTCTTCGGCAACCTGGCAGGCGGCATGATCGCGCAGCGCAGCGAGCGGCAGGCCATCGTGTTCGGCGGCACGCTCATCGCCATCCTTGCGGCCAGCCTCGTGCTCGCGGGCTCGTCCACCATCGTCACCGCGGTGGCCGTGGTGATGTGGGGCTTTGCCTTCGGCGCATTTCCGGTGGGCTTCCAGACCTGGATCGTGCGCGTGGCGCCCGACCAGGCCGAGGGCGCGGGCGGGCTGCTGGTGGCGGCCTTCCAGATCGCCATTGCCAGCGGTGCCATCGGCGGTGGCGTGCTGGTCGACCACATCGGCGCGGTGGGCGGGCCCGGTTTTGCGGCGGCCGCACTCACGCTGGGCACCCTGCTCACGCTTCGCTATGGGCCGCGCCCGGTGCGCGCCAGCCAAGGAGATCGCAATGCACGCTGATACCGAACTCAACCGCCGCATCCTTCTGGCGTCGCGGCCGCAGGGGCAGCCCTCGCCCGAACACTTCCGGCTCGACGACACGCAGCCGGTTCCGGCGCCCGCCGAAGGCCAGGTGCTGTTGCGCACGCTGTACCTCTCGCTCGACCCCTACATGCGCAACCTGATGGAGGAAGTCGGCCCAGGGTACGCACCGCCCGTGGCTCTGGGCAGCCCGATGGTGGGCGGCACGGTCAGTCGCGTGGTGGCTTCTCGGCACCCCGGCTTTCGCGCGGGCGAGCTGGTGCTGGCCAATGCAGGCTGGCAGGACTTTGCGCTGTCCGACGGCAGCGACCTGCTGGCACTGGGCGACATGCGCCAGCCCTCGCTGGCCTTGGGCGGGCTGGGCATGACGGGCTTCACGGCCTACGTGGGGCTGCTGGACATCGGCCAGCCCAAGGCGGGCGAAACCGTTGTGGTGGCAGCGGCCACCGGCGCGGTGGGCTCGGTGGTCGGGCAGATCGCCAAGCTCAAGGGCGCACGCGTGGTCGGCATCGCGGGCGGGCAGGACAAGTGCCGGCATGCGGTGGAGCAACTGGGCTTCGATGCCTGCATCGACCGCCGCGACCCGCGCCTTGCGCAGCTGCTGGCACAAGCCTGCCCGGCGGGCATCGACGTGTACTTCGAGAACGTGGGCGGCGAGGTGACCGATGCCGTGCTGCCCTTGCTCAACATTGGCGCGCGCATTCCGGTGTGCGGCTTCGTCTCGCACTACAACGATGCCGGCGCGCCTGCAGGCCCCGATCGCCGTCCGCAACTCCTGGCCACCGTGCTGCAAAAGCGCGTACGCATGCAGGGCTTCATCATCCTGGACCATTACGGCGAGCGCTACGACGCCTTCCGCCGCGAGATGCAGGCCTGGCTCGACGAGGGCCGCATCCAGCTCAAGGAAGACATCGTCGACGGGCTCGAGCAGGCGCCCGCCGCCTTCGCAGGCCTGCTCGAAGGCCGCAACTTCGGCAAGCTGGTGGTGCGCGTCGCGAGGGAGTGACCGGGTCTTACCTGGTCAGCACGTGCGGGGGCAGCGGAATGAATTCCGTCTCGCCCGGCACCTGGCCCATGCGCTTGGCTTCCCAGTCCTCGCCGGCCTGCAGGATGCGCTCGCGGCTGCTGGACACGAAGTTCCAGGACATGAAGCGCGGCCCGTCCAGCGGGTCGCCGCCAATGACGACCAGGCGCACCGGCGCATCGCCCGTGGCACGCAGCTGGACCGGCTTGTCCTCGGGCAGCAGCACCATCGAGAACGGCGGCACTGCTTGCCCGTCGACTTCGATGGCGCCTTCGACCACGTACAGCGCTTCTTCGCGCGCCAGCACCGGCAGCTCGATGTTGCCGGCTGCAGGCAGCGCCACGTCGATGTAGAGCGTGGGTGCAAAGGTCTTCACCGGCGAGCGCACGCCGAAGGCCTCGCCGATGAGCACGCGGATGCTCGCGCCGTGCTGCGTCACTTCCGGAATGGCCTCGGCCTCCGTGTGCGTGAAGCTGGGCTCGATCTCTTCGAACTCCTTGGGAAGCGCGGCCCACAGCTGCAGGCCGTGGTTGACGTATTCGGCGTCCAGCAGGCGCTGCGGCTTGCGCTCGGAGTGAACGATGCCGCGGCCGGCCGTCATCCAGTTGACGGCGCCGGGGCGGATTTCCTGCTCGCTGCCGATGCTGTCGCGATGCATCATCGCGCCTTCGAAAAGGTAGGTGACGGTGGCCAGGCCGATGTGCGGGTGCGGGCGCACGTCGTGCTCGCGGCCCGGGTGCTCCTTGACCGGCCCCATGTGGTCGAAGAAGACAAAGGGACCGACCGAGCGCTTGGTGGCCGCCGGCAGCAGGCGGCGCACCAGGAAGCCGCCGCCCAGGTCCTTGTCGTGTGGCTTGAGAAATTCCATCGTGGACTCCAATTTCGTTGTCTTGCGGGAAGGCGCCCTTCAGCGTCCGAATTTCGCGGCCGCACCGGCCACGCGTTCACCCAGGATGCGTGCCGTCTCGAGGTCGCCTTTGGCCATTTCCGACGAACTGGCGTCGGTGGGCGAGGTAGCGAGCGCGCCAGCATAGCCGCCCACGAAATTGGGAGAGTTGCGCGTGGCCGCCTTGTCGTTGGAAGGCAGCACGCCCAGGCCCACCCACAGGCCGCCGTGCTGCATGGCCAGCGTCCAGAAGTACTGGATGGTGGCGAACTTGTCGCCGTTCATGGCCGCGCTGTTGGTAAAGCCGGCAAAGAGCTTGTCCTTCCAGGCCTGCACGTACCAGGGCTTGGACGAAGCGTCCGCGAATTTCTTGAACTGCCAGCTGGGCCCACCCATGTAGGTGGGCGCGCCAAAGACAATGGCGCGGGCCGCCGCGATTGCATCCCAACCGCCGGCCGGCAAGTTGCCGTCGGCATCGATGGGAATCAACAGGGCGCCCGCGCCATCGGCCACTGCCTGCGCCATGCGCTGGGTGTGGCCGTAACCGGAATGGAAAACTACGACGATGTCAGACATCGTCCGAGTTTCCCTCAAGTGCCTTACTTCTTGTCGATGGACAAGCGACCGGGGCCGAAGGCAGCCAGGGCCAGCAGGCCGCCCACCACCGCGATGTTCTTGTTGAACAGCAGCGTGGCAACCATCTTCATCGCTTCGGGCGCGGCCCAGTAGGCGTGGAAGAAGAACGAGGCGACCAGCGTGAACACGGCCAGCACGATGGCGGCGATGCGGGTCTTGTAGCCCACCAGCAGCGCAATGCCGGCACCCAGCTCCACGATGATCGCAATGACGGCGGCCACTGCAGGCATGGGCATGCCCACCGAGCTGATGTAGCCGACCGTGCCGGCAAAGCCCATCAGCTTGCCGAAGCCGGCGGGAATGAACAGGTAGGCCACGAGGACGCGGCCGACCAGCGCGAGCAGGTCGCCGCCGGGCAGCGTGCCGGCGTCATTGCGGTTGGCGGTAGCGGTGATCGAGTTGGACATGATGAAAAGACTCCTCAGTTGAAAAAGTTGAAGGACTGACAAAAAGGCCGAAGTAAGGAAGCTTCAGGGCTGGAGATCGAACACCAGCACCTCGGCGTCCTTGGCCGCAGCAAGACGCAGCTGTGATTCGCCTTCAAGCTTGGCGGCGTCGCCACCGCTGAGCTTCTGGCCGTTCACTTCGAGTTCTCCGCGCACCAGGTGCACGTAGGTCTTGCGTTCCTTGTCGAGCGTCAGCGTGGCTTCCTCCGCGCCGTCGAACAGGCCTGCGTACAGGCGTGCATCGGCATGGATGAGCACCGAGCCCTCGGCACCGTCGGGCGAGGCCACCAGGCGCAGCTTTCCGCGCTTTTGCGCCGCATCGAAGCTCTTTTGCTCGTAGCCGGGCTCGATGCCCTTCACGTTGGGTTCGATCCAGATCTGCAGAAAGTGCGTGGTCTGGTCGGCCTTGTGGTTGAACTCGCTGTGCATCACGCCGCGGCCGGCGCTCATCCGCTGCACGTCGCCGGGCGGAATGGATTCCACATTGCCCATGCTGTCCTTGTGCGCCAGTTCGCCCGACAGCACGTAGCTGATGATTTCCATGTCGCGGTGGCCGTGCGTGCCGAAGCCGGCACCGGCCGCCACGCGGTCTTCGTTGATGACGCGCAGGTTGCCAAAGCCCATGTGGGCCGGGTCGAAGTAGCCGGCAAAGGAAAAGCTGTGGTACGAGCGCAGCCAGCCATGGTCGGCATAGCCGCGTTCCTGTGATCTGCGAATTTGAAGCATCTTTCTCACTCCTTGCCCTGCGGGCCTCTGGCCCCGGGCTCTCTCGTAGGCCGCGCCGTATGCGCAGCGGATGTATGTAACTTTAGGGAGTAGGAAGGGGCTCGCGAGCGCCGGGTTTTGAAGGCATCATTCAAATAATTTGAACGAAGAATCGTGACCCGCCGATGACCACCGCCCGCGATGCCCTCACCCCCGACGCCCTGGCCATGCTGCAGGCCGTGGCCCAGTACGGCAGCTTTGCCGGCGCCGCACGCGCCCTGAACCTGGTGCCCAGCGCCCTGTCGTATCGCATCCGCCAGATCGAGGACGCGCTGGACGTTCTGCTGTTCGACCGCAGCGCCCGCCAGGCCCGAATCACCGCCGCCGGCGCCGAGCTGCTGCGCGAAGGCGCCTGGCTGCTGGGCGAGATCGACGCGGTGGCCAACCGGGTGCGGCGCGTGGCCACCGGCTGGGAGGCGCAGCTGACCATTGCACTGGACACAGTGATCGCCCGCGACCCGGTGCTGGAGCTGGTGGGCGCCTTCTACGCGCTGAACCCGCCCACGCGCCTGAAGCTGCTGGACGAGACGCTATTGGGCACCGCGCAGAGCCTGACCAGCGGCCAGGCCGACCTGGCCATCGGCACCGTGGTGGGCGCGGCGGGCCTGGCCTTCACCGCCACGGCCATTCGCAGCTGCCTGCTGGGCGAGCTGCGCTTCATCTTCTGCGTGGCGCCGCACCATCCGCTGGCCAAGCTCACCGTACCGCTCAGCGACGAGGTCATGCGCCAGCACCGCGCCGTGGCCGCCGCAGATTCATCGCGCACCGGCGAAAGCATGACGGTGAACCTGGTGATCGGGCAGGACGTGCTCACCGTGCCCAGCATGCAGGCCAAGCTCGCGGCCCAGTTGCACGGGCTGGGCGGCGGCTTCCTGCCCGAGCCGATGGCGCGGCCCTACATCGAGGCCGGCCACCTGGTGGAGTGCCAGACCGAGCGCTCGCCGCCCAGCGGCCAGATGCACTGTGCCTGGCGCATGCCGGCCAGCGGCACGCCGGGCCACGCGCTGCAGTGGTGGCTGGAACGTTTCGAGCATGAAGGTACACGCCGTGCGCTCCTGAGCAACCACAGGAGTTTTCGATAAGCGCGTTGCCGCGTCGCGGCAGGCCCAATGGCGGTTAGAGTCTGTCGACCCGTCACACATTCCAACCCCAACAGCCGAGACAAGCCCATGAGCCTTCGCAACACCGCCAAACGCAGCCGCCCGCCGAAATCGTCCAGCCAGCACTTCGCCATCGTCGGTGCCGGCATTGCCGGCGTCGCCTGTGCCCGCACCCTGGTGCAAGCGGGCCACCGCGTCACGGTGTTCGAATGGAACAAGCAGCCGGGCGGACGCATGGCCAGCGAGCCCACGCCCTTTGGCAGCTTCGACAGCGGGGCGCAGTACTTCACCGTGCGCGACCCGCGCTTCATGCGCGTGCTGCAGACCACGCCCGAGCTGTGCCGGCCCTGGAGCGCCAACGCAGTGCGCGTGCTCGATGCGCACGGCCGCGTGGCCGAGGCCGCCCTGCCCCGCCTGGAGCCGCACTTCGTGGCCCAGCCCGGCATGAGCGCACTGGTGGCCTACTGGGCCAAGCCGCTGGGCGATTCGCTGCTCACCGGCCTGCAGGTCACGCAGGTCGAGCGTGACGCGCTGGACAACACGCGCTGGCAAGTGCGCACCGAAGCCGACGACGGCTCGGTGCATGTGCACTCGGGCTTCGACGCCGTGCTGCTGGCCACCCCGCCCAACCCGGCGCGCCGCCTGCTGGCATCGCACTCGCCCGAACTCACCGAGCAGCTGGCACCGGTGAAGGTGGGGCCGTGCTGGACGCTGATGATCGCCTTCCCCAACGCCAACCAGCCCACCATGTCGCACCTGGGTCCGCAATGGAACGCGGCGCGCAGCACGCACCACCGCGTGGCCTGGCTGGCGCGCGAATCCTCCAAGCCGGGGCGCCAGACCGTCGAGCGCTGGACCTTGCAGGCCAGCCCCGACTGGTCGCAGGAACACCTGCAGGACGACGCGCCGCGCGTGCAGGCCAAGCTGCTGCGCGCCTTTGCCGAAGTCACCGGCATCCGCGCCGAACCCGCCTACGCCCAGACCCGTTGCTGGCCCGAGGCCCAGACCCTGGTGCCGGCCGGCAAGCCGCACCTGTGGGACGCCAAGACCGGGCTGGGCGCCGCCGGCGACTGGTGCACCGGCCACCGGGTGGAAGAGGCCTTCCTCTCGGGCCTGTCGCTGGCCCTTGCCGTGCATTGATCGGCCGCTTCGCGCCCTCGCCTACCGGCCCGCTGCATGCAGGCTCGCTGGTCGCCGCGCTGGCCAGCTGGCTGGACGTGCGCGCGTGCGGCCCCCAGGCGCGCTGGCTGGTGCGCATCGAGGACGCCGACACCGAGCGCTGCCACAGCGGCATGGGCGAAGCGATCCTGCAGCAGCTCGCCGCCTGCGGCCTGTTGCCCGACGAGCCGCCCGTCTGGCAGACGCAGCGCACGGCCTTCTACGAAACCGCACTCTCGCAACTGCAGCAGGCGGGCCTGGCCTACCCGTGCGGCTGTTCCAGAAAAGACATTGACGAAGCACTGGCCCGCCGGGGCGTGGTCCATACCCGCCATGGCGAGCGCGTCTACCCCGGCACCTGCCGCGACGGCCTGCACGGCAAGAAGGCGCGTGCCTGGCGCTTTGCCGCCACCCGCTTCCAGGGCGAGGCGGATGCGCTGACCTGGACCGATCGCCGCCTGGGCCCTCAGCAGCAGGACGTGGCCCGCGAGGTGGGCGACTTCGTGCTCAGGCGCGCCGACGGCCCCTGGGCCTACCAGTTGGCCGTGGTGGTGGACGATGCGCAGCAAGGCATCACCGACGTGGTGCGCGGCCAAGACCTGGCCGACAACACCGCCCGCCAGGTGCTGCTGCAGCGCGCGCTGGGCCTGCCCACCCCGCACTATCTGCACACCCCGCTGGTGCTGGGCGCCGATGGCAGCAAGCTGTCCAAGCAGAACGGTGCGGCCGCCATCGACACCCGCTCGCCCGAAGCCGCGCAGGCCGAACTGTCTGCCGCCGCCCGGGTGCTGGGCCTGCACGGCGACGAGCGCGGCGCATGGGTGGCACAGTGGCGCTCGCTCTACCCCAGCACCCGCTGAATCGCCCGGTGCCGCCACCCCGTGGCGGGCATTCCCTAAAATTCCGCTCCTGATGATTCCCCCCCGCGACACCGATCCGGCGCAACTCCCCGAGAACGCGCCCCAAGAAGACGCTGCTGCCCCGGCCGCAACGCCCGAAGAAGAAGCCAAGCCGCATCCGCTGCACCGCCGCCTGAAAAGCTTCGTCAAGCGCGGTGGCCGCACCACCGAGGGACAGGCCCGCGCCTATGAGCTCTTCGGCCCCCAGTTCCTGCTGCCCTACCGGGCCGAGCGGCTGGACCTGGACAGCGCCTTTGGCCGCAACGCCCCCACCGTGCTCGAAATCGGCTTCGGCATGGGCGAGGCCACGGCCCACATCGCCGCACTGATGCCCGAGACCAACTTCCTGTGCTGCGAAGTGCACGAGCCCGGCGTGGGCGCGCTGCTCAAGCGCATCGGCGAACAGAACCTGAGCAACATCCGCATCTGCGCCCACGACGCGGTCGACGTGATCGACCACATGCTCGCCCCAGGCGTGCTGGCCGGTGTGCATGTCTTCTTCCCCGACCCGTGGCACAAGTTGCGCCACAACAAGCGCCGCCTGATCCAGGGCCCGCTGGTCAAGAAGCTGGCCGACCGCCTGGCCCCGGGCGGCTACCTGCACTGCGCCACCGACTGGAAGCCCTACGCCGAGCAGATGGTGGAAGTGCTGCGCGCCGAACCCCAGTTGCGCATTGCGCCAGACGCCTCGCCCGAGGGCTACGCGCCCAAGCCGCACTACCGCCCGCTGACCAAGTTCGAGAACCGCGGCATCAAGCTCGGACACGGCGTTTACGACGTTTTGTTCACGAAAACCTGAGCGGATTTGCGCACCTTGGCATTACCTTTGCGTAGCATGCAAAGGTTACAAAATGTCATGGAGCGCACGATGGTCACCACTCGCCGCAAGCTGCTGATCAACGCCGGCGCAGGCCTCGGCCTGGGCGTCCTGGGCGCGGGCTGGCACACCACGACCCGGGCGGCCCCCGGCGCGCGCAAGCTGGTGATGGGCCAGTCGGTGCCGCTCACCGGCGCCGCCAGCGAGATCGGCCTGGCCTTTGCCGCTGGCGCCAAGCTCTACGTGGATGCCTTCAACGAGAAGAAGGACGCGCCGCTGGAGCTGGAACTGCGCCAGCTCGACGACGGCTACGACGCTGCCCGCGCCGGCGCCAATGCAAAGAAGCTGCTGGCCGACGGCGCCGACCTGCTCTTCGGCTTTGTCGGCACCGCCAGCAGCACCGCCGCGGCCAACGTGGCCAAGGAACAGGGCGCCGTGCTCCTGGCCCCCTTCGCGGCAGCAGACAACCTGCGCGACGGCTCCTTCCCGCAGGTCTTCCACGTCCGCCCCAGCATGACGGACGAGGCCTTCAAGATAGTGCAGCACGCCGCCACCATCGGCCACACCCGTATCGCGGTGCTGGGCGAAGACGACGCCATGGGCCGCGCGGGCCTGGCCGCGGTGGAGATGGCCATGAAGGAGCTGAAGCTGCCGCCGCCGGTGGCCAGTGCCTTCGTGCCTACCAACAGCGCCAAGGTCGATGCCGCCGTGGCCACCATCAGCGCGCAAAAACCCCAGGTCGTGATCCAGGCGTCGCTGTTCAACACCACGGCCGCCTTCATCCGCGCCATGCGCAAGAGCGGCTGGGGCGGCACCTTCATGAACTTCTCGATGGTCGGCATGGACCCGCTGTTCGTCGCCCTGGGCAAGGACATCCGCGGCGTGGTGATCAGCCAGGTGGTGCCCTCGCCACGCAGCACGGCCACGCCCATCGTGCGCGAATACCTGGCGGCCATCGACAACTCCGACCAGACGCCCAGCTACGAAAGCCTGGAAGGCTTCATTGCCGCCAAGACACTGGGCGAAGCCGTGCGCCGCAACGGCGCCGGCCTCAACCGCGCCAGCATGCAGAAGGCCCTGAACAGCCTGGGCGAGCTCGATGTGGGCGGCTACCGCCTGCGCCTGCGCGCCGGCGTGCACGATTCGGCCTGGGCCATCGACCTGGTGACGGTCACGGCCGACGGCCGGGTGATTCGCTAGGCGCGCGCCGCCTCGTCGATCAGCGCCGCCACTTCCTGCGGCATCGAGGCCAGCGATGCATGGCTGGCCTCCAGCGTGATGATCTTGCGCGCGCCCATGCGCTGCGACATGCGCTGCTGGTTCTCGGGCGCGATCATGCGGTCTTGCGCGGACACCTGGTACCACGAGGGCTTGCGCTTCCAGGCCGGCGCGGCAACGGCATCGCCGAAGGTGCTGGCCAGCGGCGCCTTCTGCGTCACCGCCATTACCAGGCCTTCATCGGCGCTCAGGTCCTGGCAGAAGCTTTGGTGGAATTTTTCAGGGCGGATCCACAGGTAGCCGTCGCTGTCGGGCGCCAGATTGGCGGCGGCAAGCGGCGGGTGTTGCTCGGTGATGCCGCCCGGGCTCTCGCCAGCATCGGGCGCAAAGGCCGCGATGTAGACCAGTCCCGCGACGTTGGGCATGTCGCCGGCCTGCGTGACGACTGCGCCGCCGTAGGAGTGACCGACCAGCAGCACCGGCCCCTCCTGCTGCGCCACCATCTTTTGCAGCCGCTGCGCATCGTCGGACAGGGATGTCAGCGGCAGCTCGACCGCGCGAATGTCGGCATGCCCCAGGCGCGAGAGCGCGACGATCACCTTGCTCCAGTGGGCGGCACCGCCCCAGAAGCCGTGCACGAGCACGATGGTGGGAGTGTTCTTCCTCATGATGTGTTTCCTTCCTGATATGTGACAGACCCAGCACGCAGGCAGCACCTCTTGTTCGGGTGCCGTCCTGGCGCTCAGGGTAGCGCCGCGCTGGCCTAGATGTCGAGGCCCAGCGACCCGCGCCGCTGGCCGCCGCCCGCGTCGCGGCCTTCTTCCTCCATGTCGCGACAGTAGGTGCGCAGCCTGAGCAGTGCGCGAAACATGGCGTCGCGCTCCTCGACCGGCAACACGCGGATGGCCGCGGCCTGGCGCGCCTTGGCAATGGGAATGGCCTGGGCATGCAGGTCTTGCCCGCTGGGCGTGATCACGCAGTAGATCTTCTTGCGCGGCGTGTTGCCTTCGGCCTCCAGCGCCACCAGGCCTCGGCCTTCGAGCAGCTTGAGCGTGCGGCTGACCAGCGCCTTGTCGGAGCTGGACTGCAGCACCAGGTCGCTGAAGGCAACACGCTGCGCATGCGCCACCAGCGCCAGCAGGCGCCACTCCGAAATCGACAGGCCGAACTGGTCCGCATAGGGCAGCGTGATCGTGCGGCGCAAGGCGTTGCCGACCTGGCTCATCAGGGTCGTGATGAAGGCATCGACCGTGAGGCTGCTGCCGGCCTCGTCCAGGTCGTGCCACGGGGTCGGCGCCTCGTCCGCGGGCGAAGAAGGGGTGTTTTGCTCACTCATTGGGCGCGAATTGTTCCATGCCGGACCAGCCTCGGGATCTCTCAAATCCCTATTTAATATTGACAAATGTCAATAGGTAGTTACGGCAAGTTGATAGATCAATTTAAGACTGAAAATCTTACTTCATTAGTGAACTCATGTTTCACATAAGGAACGTTTTCAGTCAAAAAGCCACCCACGCCAGCCCAGCGTGACCCTTCCTTCCCCACGGAGCCCGCCTTGAACTTCCCCACCCGCCGCCACCTCCTGAGCCTCGCGACCGCGATGGCCGCCAGCACCCTTGTTGCCGCCCCGGCGCTTGCGCAGGGGAACTACCCCAGCAAGCCGATCACGGTGGTGGTGTCGTATCCGCCCGGTGGGGACACGGACGCTATTGCCCGCCTGTTTGCCGACAAGCTCTCGCAGCGCCTGAAGCAGCCGGTGATCATCGACAACAAGCCGGGTGCCGGCGGTGCCCTGGGCAACAACTACGTCAGCCGCGCCGCCAACGACGGCTACACGCTGCTGTTCACGCCCAACCCCTTCACCACCGCACCGCTGGTGATGAAGCTCTCGCCCAGCGCCGGCTACGACGTGCTCAACGGCTTCGCGCCCATCATCAACACCGCCACGCAGCCGCTGGTGCTGGTGGCCTTCCCGGGCGTGGGCGTGAAGACGCTGCCCGAGCTGATCGCCAAGGCCAAGTCGGGCAAGCCCGTCACCTACGCCAGCCCGGGTGCCGGCTCGCCGATGCACATCGTGGGCGAGTGGCTCAACCAGGCCGCGGGCGTGAAGCTCACGCACGTGCCCTACCGCGGCGTGGGCCCCTCGGTCACCGACGTGGTGGCCGGCCACGTGGACACCGCCTGGGTCACCTTCGGCGCCGTGCGCCAGTACCTGCAGACGGGACGCCTGATTCCGCTGGCCATCGGCGACGCGCAGCGCTCGCCCATCGCGCCCGAAGTGCCGACCCTCAAGGAGCTGGGCTACAAGAACGTGGTGGTGGGTGCCTGGAACGGCTTCATGGCGCCCAAGGGCACGCCGGCCCCGATCGTCAAGCTGCTCAACGAGAACCTCAACGAGATCCTGAAATCGCCCGAAGTGGTCGAGAAGCTGGCCTTCTTCGGCGCCCTGCCCGCCGGCGGCTCGCCCGAGGTGCTGGCCAAGATCAACGCCAGCGACTACGCCGTCATGGGCAAGGTGATCCAGGACCTGGGCATCGTCGCGGAATAAGCGCCATGCTCCGTCAACCCTCCGATCGAGCGGAAGGTGCCGGCGCCTCGACCATCGGCGCCGACACCCCCCAGGTGACGGCGCGGGCCAAGGTGCTGGGCCGGGCGCTGTACGCCGGCGACATCAAGGTCGCCGGCATGCTGCACGGCAAGGTGCTGCGCAGCCCCTATCCGAGTGCACGCATCGTTTCCATCGACACGTCCGCGGCGCTGGCGCTGCCGGGCGTCAAGGCCGTGCTCACCGGCGCCGACGCGCCGCGCGCCATGTGGGGCGTGCACCACAAGGAGCGCCGCATCCTGGCCGAAGGCGTGGTGCGCTTCGCCGGCGAGGAAGTGGCCGCCGTGGCCGCCGTTACCGAAGAGATTGCGCGCGACGCGCTGGACCTGATCCGCGTCGAGTACGAAGAACTGCCCGCCATCCTCACCACCGACGAAGCGCTGGACGAAGAAGCGCCGGGGCTGCATCCGGGCCGCAACAACGTCGCGCACGAGATCCGCTTCACGCGTGGCGACATCGACGCCGGCTTTGCTGCAGCCCACGTGGTGCACGAAGCCACCTACGACTGCCACGCCCAATACCCCGGCTACCTCGAGCCCATGGGCACGGTGGCCAGCATCGACCCCGACGGGCGCCTGGTGGTGTGGACATCCACCCAGTCGGTGACCCAGGCACGCCTGCGCCTGGCCGCCGCACTGGAGCGCCCCATCTCCAGCATCCGCGTGATCCAGGCGACCACCGGCGGCGGCTTCGGCGGCAAGCTGGTGGAAGACGCCAACAACCTCGTGGCGGGCCTGCTGGCGGTCAAGACCGGCAAGCCGGTGCGCGTGGTGAACAACCGGCTGGAAGATTTCCTGGCGGCCTGCTCCAGCGTGCCCGAACGCATCACGCTCAAGCTGGGCATGGACGCCAACGGCATCATCGTGGCCAAGGACGTTCGCATCGTGGCCGAGTGCGGCGCCTACAGCGGCCTGTGCGCCGAAGTGATGCACGTCACCGCCATGCGCAGCGACAACATGCACCGCAACCCCAACGTGCGCTCGCACGCCACGCTGGTCTACACCAACAACCCGCCGCACGGCGCCTTCCGAGGCTTCGGCGGCACGCAGATGCTGTTCGCGCTCAACAGCCACATCGACACGATGGCGCGCATGCTGGGCCTGGACCCGGTCGAGATCCACCAGCGCAACGCCATCGGGCGCGGCGAGGTGTCGATCCACGGCTGGCAGATCGGAAGCACCGGCCTGGTCGAATGCATCGACCAGGCGACGCAAGCCATCGGCTGGAAGGACAAGCGCAACGCGCCCAAGCCCGCTGCAGGCGCCAGGCGCCGCGGCGTGGGCATGGCCGCCGCCATGCACGTCAGCGGCAACCGCACCATCGGCAACTGGGACGGCTCCACCGTGGTGGTCAAGGTCAACGAGGACGGCCGCGTGTTCATCCTCTCGGGCGAATGCGACATGGGCCAGGGCGCGATGACCATGCTCAGCCAGATCGTCGCGCACGAGCTGGACCTGCCGCTGGCGCACGTCCAGGTGCTGGCACCCGACACCGACACCGCACCCATCGCCATCGGATCGCTGGCTTCGCGCGTGACCATCGCGGCGGGCAACGCCGCGATCGTGGCGGGCCGGATGGTGCGCGACAAGCTCTTTGCGCTGGCTTCGCAGCAGTGGAGCGTGCCGCCCGACAGCCTCAAGCTGCAAGGCGGCTTCGTGTTCGTGAGCCACGCACCCGAGCGGCGCGCGGGCATCGCGGAGCTGGCCCGGCTGCATGTGTGGCGCCATGGCGGCGAAGGCCTGCAGGTCAGCGGCACCTGGGACGCCAAGACCGTCATGCACGACGACAACCTGTACGGCAACATCGCGCCGGCCTATTCCTTCGCCGCCCAGGCGGTGGAAGTGGAAGTGGATACCGAGACCGGCCAGGTCACGGTGATCGACAGCTTCGTGTCGGACGACTGCGGCAAGGCGCTGAACCCCACCGCCATCCACGGCCAGACCAACGGCGCCACGGTGCAGGCCTTCGGCTGGGCCCTGTACGAGCAGATGCAGCTCGAGGGTGGCCGCCTGATGAACGGCAACTTTGCCGACTACACCATGGCCACGGCCGATGCGGTGCCCATGCTGCGCGGCGGCTTCGTCGAGTCGAACGACCCCAACGGCCCCTACGGCGCCAAGGGCGCGAGCGAAACCGCCATCCTGCCCGGCGCACCGGCCATTGCCAACGCGGTGTACGACGCGGTGGGCGTGCGCATCACCACGCTGCCGATCACGCCCGAGAAAGTGCTGGCCGCCCTGGCCGCCCAACGCGCACAGGACGAGGAGGCCCGGCATGCGTGATTTCGATTTCCTGGAACCGGCCACCGTGCACGAGGCCAGCCACATGCTGGCCGACCTGGGCGACGACTGCCGCGCCATTGCCGGCGGCACGGCGCTCATGCTGGGCATGCGCCAGCGCATGCTCACGCCCACGCACTTGGTGTCGCTGGCGCGCCTGCCGCAGCTGCGCGGCATCGAGTTCGACGCGAAGAACGGCCTGCGTATCGGCGCACTGGCACGCCATGCCGACGTGGCCACCTCGCCCCTGGTGCGCCAGCATGTGCCGGTGCTGGCCAGCATGGCGTCGCGCGTGGCCAATCCGCAGGTGCGCAACCAGGGCACCATCGGCGGCAACCTCTGCTATGCCGACCCGTCGACCGACCCGCCAGGCTGCCTGATGGCGCTGGGCGCGCAGGTGGTGCTGGGCAGCAGCCGTGGCGAGCGCGTCCTGTCCATCGAAGAGTTCTTGGTTGACTACTACGTCACCGCGCTGGAGCCCGACGAGATCGTGGTGGAGATCCGCGTGCCGCCGCTGGCCGCGGGCACCGGTGGCGTGTATTCGCGCTTCCTGCGCACCGCGGCCGAACACCGGCCGCTGGCCAGCGTGGCCTTTGTCGCGCGCCATGACGGCCAGCTGTGCCGCGAGGCGCGCATCGCGGTGGGAGCATCCACGCCGATTCCGGTGCGCCTGCGCCGCGCCGAGGCTTTCCTCGAAGGCCGCACGATCGACGAACGCGCGGTGCACGAGGTGGCGGACATCGTCGCGGCAGACATCGAGCCCGTATCCGACGCACGCGGCAGCGCCGACTTCCGCCGCGAGATGGTGCGCGTCGTGGCGCGCCGCACCGTGGCCGAGCTGTTCGGCCTCACGAACATCCAGGGAGCCCAGCCATGAGCACGCACCGTATCGATTGCACCGTGAACGGTGAGCCCTGCAGCGTGGAGCACGTGCCCGCGCGGCGCCTGCTGTCGGACTTCCTGCGCGACGACCTGGTGCTCACCGGCACCAAGCGCGGCTGTGAAACCGGCATCTGCGGCGCCTGCTCGGTGCTGGTGGACGGCGAGGTGGTCAAGTCCTGCCTGATGCTGGCCGTCCAGGTGCAGAGTCGCGACATCCGCACCGTCGAAGGCCTGGCCGATGGAGAGCAGCTGCATCCGCTGCAGGAGAGCTTCATGAAGTGCGGCGGCCTGCAGTGCGGCTACTGCACGCCGGGCTTCCTGATGACGTCCTGCGCGATGTTGAAGAACAACCCCAACCCCAGCGCCGACGAGGTGCGCCATGGCCTGAACGGCAACCTGTGCCGCTGCACCGGGTACACGCAGATCGTCGAGTCGGTGCTGGTGGCCGCCGACAAGATGCGGGAGAACCAGACAAATGGAAATTGAAAAGACATTGAACGTCGCGGCCGCGCCGCAACGCGTGTGGGAGCTGCTGCTCGACCCGCAGGTCATGGGTGGCTGCGTGCCCGGCATGCAGTCCATCGACGTCATCAGCCCCACCGAGTACGTGGCGCTGATGCACGTGAAGATCGCCTTCGTCAGCGCCAAGTTCAAGCTGCGCACCAACATCGTGGAGCAGCGCGCGCCCGACTACCTGCGAGCCGAAGGCACGGGCGAAGACGCCTCGGTGGCCAGCTCGCTCAAGCAGCAAAGCGAGATCTTCCTCACGCCGCTGGCCGACGGCGGCACCGAGCTGCGCATCAAGGTCAATGTCGACGTGCTGGGGCGCCTGGGCACCTTCGGCCTGTCGGTGATGAAGACCAAGGCCGACCGCATGTGGGAAGAGTTCGGCAACAACCTGCGCGCACGCATCGACGGCAATGCAGCGGCGGGAGGCACGCCGGTGCCTGTCGCCGCCCCGGTGCAGGCCAGGACGTCAGCAGCGCCTGCTGCAAAGGCCGTTGCACAGGCTGCACCCGCAGCAGCCACCGGCCAACGTGCTTCGGTACCTTCGCCTGCACCCGCACCTGCAGCGGCTTCGGCGGCCTCGGCGTTGCCGTCCATGCAGGCTCCTGTGGCCGCGCCCGCCGCGACCACGGGCGGCAGCTGGTGGTCTCGCCTGCTCGGCCAGGGCGCCGCCGCGCCGGGTCGCTTCATCCACATCGAGGTGCACCAGGGCGGCACGACCATCCGCGTCGACTGGCCGCTGGAAGGCGCAGAGCAATGCCAGGCCTGGCTGCGCGAGCTGGCACTGGCTCGCTAGGTCCCGGCCCGGGTCAGCGGGCGGCCACCTCCGGCATCAGCAGCGCCTGGAGATTCACCACGTTGGCCATCGCCTCGTAGCCCGCATCGTTGGGGTGCAGGTGGTCGCCCGAGTCGTACTCGGGGCGCAGGCGCGTCGGGCGCGACGGGTCGCGCAGTTCCTTGTCGAAGTCGACCACTGCATCGAACGCGCCCGCGGTACGGATCCAGGCGTTGAGGGCCTGGCGCACCGCTTCCTTGGCGGGGCTGTAGTGGCCTTCCAGCGGCGTGCCCTTGAGGGCGTCCTCGAACGGCGGCACCGTGGCGCCGATCACCCGCACGCCGTGCACATGCGCCTGGGCCACCAGTTGGCGCAGGCCGCGGCTGAGATCGTCCACGCTGGGCCCTTTTTCTGCCGGCGCGAAGGGGCCACCGGGCCAGCCGATGTCGTTGGTGCCCAGCAGCACGATCACCGAGCCCACGCCCGGCTGCTCCAGCACGTCCTTGCCCAAGCGGGCCAGGCCGGCCTCGCCCATGCCCGGGCGCAGCAGCCGGTTGCCCGAGATGCCCGCGTTCAGTACCGCCACGCCGCGCGGCGCAAGTCGGCCGGCGAGAAAGTCGGGCCAGCGCTTGTCGGCGCCGGGCGTGGCGCCGTTGCCGTCCGTGATGGAGTCGCCCAGCGCCACCACCGCCGAAGGCCGGGCCGCGGTCTGAACCAGCACCGACGAAACAAAGGCACGCGTGCTCAAGACCTGGGCATCCTGCGGCGCCGCCAGGCCAGCGCGGTCGCCGGGAATCAGCAGCGTCTGGTCTCGTGCGTCCCAATGGAAGCCACCGAGGCGCGTGGGCTCGGGCAGGTACAGGTCTGCCTGCAGGCGGGTGCCTGCGGCCACCGCCAAGTCCACGGGGTCGCTCACCGCCTTGGCGCCGGCGGCAACGACCACGCCCTCCTGCCCATCGAAGCGCACCGGCACGCCGCGGCCATGGCTGCCCAGCGTGGCCACATGCGCCCGTCCGATCTTCAAGGGCTGGTCGCTGTACTGGTTGTCCACCACGATGCGGATGCGATCGCCGCCGATGCTGGTGCGCAGGAACTGGCGCAAGGTGCTGTCCTGCAGCGCCTGCGGCATGCCCAGCGGCAGCGCGAAATCGCTGCCCCACAACGGCTGCGCCGGCGCGATCCAGGTGGCTGCCCAGTGCCGGGGTGGCTGGCCAGGCTCGGGATGCGGTTGCGCGTTGGCAAAGGTCAGCGCGGCGGCAAGCATGGGTGCCACCAGGGCGGTGGCTTTCAGTCTGCAATTCATTGGGTTGGTCCTTGGGTGGAAGAAAGAAGCCTCGACTTTTGTCCATGCCACAACCTTTGCACAGACGGCAAAATGGAAGAGAAGCTCATCGAAAATGGAATAGCTCTATGGATCGAATCAAGGCCATGAACGCCTTCGTCCGCGCGGTGGACCTGGGCAGCCTCTCGGCCGCCGCGCGCGAGCTGCACACCACGCAGCCCACCATCAGCAAGCTGGTGGCGGCGCTGGAGCATTCGGTGGGCGTCCGCCTGCTGGAGCGCGCCAGCACCCGCGTCGCCGCCACGGACGAAGGGCTGCGCTTTCTCGACAGCGCCCGGCGCCTGCTGGAGGACTACCACGAGGCCGTCGGCGAACTCACCCAGCGCACGCGCGAGCCCCGAGGACTGGTGCGCATCTCGGCCCCGGTCGCGCTGGGCGAGCTGCGGCTGAACCGCCTCATGCTCCAGGCCATGGCCCGCCACCCGCAGCTGCAGGTCACGCTGATGCTGGACGACCGCTTCATCGACCCGGTGCAAGAGCGCATCGACTTGGCCTTGCGCATCGGCGGCGCTTTGCCGCCCGACCGGGTGGCCCTGCCGCTGGCGGTGTGGCCACGCTGGCTGGTGGCCTCGCCCGACTATCTGAAAAGCCGCGGCAAGCCGCGTACCCCGCAAGAGCTGACACGGCACGACTACCTGCGCTACGCCAGCCCCGAAGACACCGTTGCGCTGGACGGGCCCGATGGCGCTGTCCGCATCGAACTGGCGGCCCGCTACCGCGTCAACAGCGCGGTCGCCATGCTCGAGGCGGTGCAGGCCGGCGCGGGCGTTGCGCTGCAGCCCAGCTGGATGGTGCGGCACCTGCTGGATGCCGGCACGCTGGTGCGCGTCCTGCCGCGCTGGAGCGGCCCGGCGCAGAAGGCGCATCTCATCCACGCGCCGCGCAGCCGCCAGCCCATGCGGGTGCAGGCCATTCAAGACCTGCTGCTGGCAGCCGCGCCCAGTTGGTAATGACTGTGTAACGGCCCCCGCCAGAGGCAGCCGGCGGTGTAGACTGGCTGGTTTTCTTCCCCTGGCTGTAAGCTGAAAGTGTCACAGCAGCGACGCACAGACTTCACCGGCCCGGCGCTGATTCGCCTGCTCGCCCGCCTCACCGAGGCCGAGCCCCCCGGATCCCAACAAGCTTTCGCGGATCGACTGAGCCAATGGCTCGGTTGGACCGACGCCATTTCGCTCTCGGCAGCGTTGAATGGCAGCGGCTCCGTGCAGGCCCTCGCGCCCCAGGCCGATGCACGCCCCTCCCCGGCCCTTGCCGAGGAGGCGGGCGAATGCGCGCGCGTGCGCGCGGGGCTGGCCCGCTCGATTGCCGAAGACAACCTCTTCGCCATAGCCCTGCCGCAGGCGCCCAAGCCGCAGACCCGCGGGCGCCTTTTGACCCGCGGCGAGGCCTACGAGGCTCCTCCCCCGCCCGCTGCGCCGGCCAACGAAGGCGACTTCACGCCCTACCGCCTGCGCTACCAGGCCAAGCAGATGGCCATGGAAGCCGGAATCGGCCCGCTGCGCGAGAAGCTGCGCGCCCGGCTGGCGACCCGCTCGCCCGACCTGGCGCGCCTGGCATCGCTGGACGGCGTGATGGAGCAGGTGCTGGGCGAACAGGAGCGCCGCCTGCTGGGCACCTTGCCCACCACGCTGGAAAAGCACTTCGTGCGGCTTCGCAAGCAGCATCTGCGCGAGCAGGAAGAACTATTGGCTGCGCAGCCCGATGCCGCGCCGGCCCCGTCGCCGCAGCCTTGGCTGTACCGCTTCGGCCAGGATGCGCAGACCATGCTGCAGGCCGAGCTCGACATCCGATTCAAACCCGTGGAAGGGCTGCTCGAAGCCCTTCGCAAGTAAACAAGACAAGCAAGCCGCGTCTCCGCACGCTCACAGATCGCATGAACAGATCTTCCGCACTTCGCACACTCGCCTTCTTCGTGGGCCTGGGCGCCATCGCCTGGGCCGGCGCTGGCTACCTGGGCAGCAACCTGCTGGCCCTATCGGTCACGGTGGTGATCGCCGCCTTCTACCTGGTGGGCGCGCTCGAACTGCGCAAGTACCAGCAGGCCACGGCCACGCTGCAACAGGCATTGGCTTCGGACGACGGCATGCCGCAACCTGCCTCCGGCCTGGCACCCTGGCTGGAGCGGTTGCACCCGTCGCTGCGCCAGTCGGTGCGCCAGCGCATCGAGGGCGAGCGCGTGGGCCTGCCCGGCCCGGCCCTCACGCCCTACCTCACGGGCCTGCTGGTGCTGCTGGGCATGCTGGGCACCTTCCTGGGCATGGTGGTCACCCTGCACGGCACGGGCAGCGCGCTGGAAAGCGCCACCGACCTGTCGGCCGTGCGCGCTTCGCTGGCCGCACCGGTCAAGGGCCTGGGCCTGGCCTTCGGGACCTCGCTGGCGGGCATTGCGGGCTCGGCCATGCTGGGCCTGCTGTCGGCGCTGTGCCGCCGCGAACGGCTGCAGGCCGCGCAGCAGCTCGACGCGCGCATCGGCTCCAGCCTGCGTGTGTTCTCGCTGGCGCACCAGCGCGAGGAATCGCTCAAGCTGCTGCAACAGCAAAGCCAGCTCATGCCCGCCGTGGTCGATCGGCTGCAGGCCATGATGACCGCGCTGGAGCAGCAGAACCAGGCCATGAACGAGCGACTGCTCGCCGGCCAGGATGCCTTTCACCAGAAGGCTGGCGCCGCCTACTCCGAGCTTGCGGCTTCGGTGGGCCGCTCGCTCAACGAGAGCCTGGCCGAAAGCGCGCGCGCTGCCGGCGCTGTGATCGAGCCAGTGGTGGAGCGCACGATGCACGGCATTGCCAGCACCTTCGAGCACGGCTCGGTGTCGCTGGTGCAAAGCGTGTCGGCGCAGCTGCAATCGGCGGTGGGCGAAGTGACCTCGCAACTGGGCACCACGCTTGGCAACGTCACGGGCCAGCTCGAAGCCACGCTGGGTGGCGTGTCGAACAAGCTCGATGCCACGCTGGGCGCCGTCTCGTTGCAGCTGGAATCGACGCTGGGCGGCGTGTCCGGCAAGCTGGCCTCGATCCTGGACGGCGTGACGGGCAAACTCGATTCGACCCTGGAGAGCGTCTCCGGCAAGCTGGATGCGACCGTGGGCAGCGTCTCGGGCAAGCTGGAATCGACCTTGGATGGCGTCTCTGACAAGCTCGAATCGACCTTGGGCGGTGTGTCGACGCAACTCGAATCCACGCTGGGCGGCGTGTCCGCGCAGCTCGAATCCACGCTGGGCGCGGTATCGACGCGCCTGGACGCCACGCTGGCCGATGTTTCGTCGCAGCTCGACGGCAACCTGGGCGGTGTGTCGTCCACGCTCGAGTCGACCCTGGCGCGCATTTCCTCGCAGCTGGAAAGCACCCTGGGCGGTGTCTCCACCAAGCTCGAGACCACGCTGGACGGCGTTTCCACCCAACTGCAAAGCTCGACCGATGAGCTTGCCGCCAACTGGCGCGGGGCGCTCGCCGAGCATCAGCAGTCCGGCCAAGCCCTGGCAACCAGCACGCAGCAGGCACTGCAGGCTGCCGCGGGCAGCTTCGAGGCGCACTCCGCCTCGCTGCTGCAGACCATGGACGAAGCGCATGTGCGCCAGCAGGATGCGCTGGCCGCGCGCGACGAACAGCGCCTGGCCGCCTGGACCGAGTCGCTGCAGACCCTGTCGGCCGCGCTGCAACAGCAGTGGCACGAAGCCGGCGCGCAGAACCTGGCGCAGCAGCAGGAGATCTGCCGCACGCTGGCGCAGACCGCCGACGACATGGCGACACAGTCGCAAGCCCATGCGCAGGGCACCATCGCCGAGATCGCGCAACTGGTGCAGGCCGCTTCCGAAGCGCCGCGTGCCGCTGCCGAAGTGATGGCGCAGCTGCGGCAAAAGCTCTCCGACAGCATGGCGCGGGACAACTCGCTGCTCGAGGAGCGCGCCAACATTCTTCAAACGCTCGAAACCCTGCTGGGCGCCATCAACCACGCCGCCACCGAGCAGCGCGCCGCCATCGATTCGCTCGTGACGGGCTCCGCCGAGATGCTGCAGCGCGTGGGCAGCGAGTTCGGCCAGAAGGCACAGGCCCAGGCGCAGGAGATCAACGACGCCGCCGCGCAGCTCACCGGCAGCGCGGTGGACGTGGCCAGCCTGGGCGATGCCTTCGGCGGCGCGGTCGAGCTCTTTGGCCAGGCCAACGAGAAGATGGTGTCGCAACTGCAGCGCATCGAAGCCGCGCTGGCCAAGGTCATGGCCCGCAGCGACGAGCAACTCGACTACTACGTGGCGCAGGCGCGCGAGGTGGTCGACCTGAGCGTGCGCTCGCAAAAGCAGATCATCGAAGACCTGCAGCACATCGCTGCCAACACCCCGCCCGCCCTGGCGGCAGCGAACGAGGCGTAAATGGCGATCGCAAGCGACGAACTGGACGCCGGCATCGAGGGCAATGCCCCGGTGTGGGCGGTGTTCGGCGACCTCATGTCGGGCCTGCTGGGCGCCTTCGTGCTCATCCTGGTGTGCGTCATCGGCATGCAGCTGGAGCTGAGCACCCGCCTGGAAACCGAGATGAAGCAGCGCCAGGCCCAGGCCCAGCGCCTGAAGACGCTGGAAGAAGCGTTGGCCGGGCCGCTGGCCGCCGGCCGCGTCACGCTGGTGGACGGGCGCATCGGCATCAGCGGCAACGTGCTGTTCTCGTCCAGCTCCGCCGAGCTGCAGCCCGAAGGTCGCCAGCTGCTCAAGAGCCTGGCGGCGCCGCTGGCCGCCTACCTGAAGGCGCGCGACGAGATCCTGATGGTCAGCGGCTTCACCGACGACCGCCAGGTGCGCGGCGGCAGCAAGAGCTTTGCCGACAACTGGGAGCTGTCGGCCCAGCGTGCGCTCACCGTGACGCGCACGCTGATCGAGGAAGGCCTGCCCGCCGATTCGGTCTTTGCCGCGGCCTTCGGCCCCGAGCAGCCGGTGGCGTCCAATGCCGATGCCGAGGGCCGCTCGAAGAACCGGCGCGTCGAGATGTCGCCCACGCCGCGACCCGCGCGCAGCGCCAGCAAGGGCGGAAAGAAGGAATCGTGACCGACAGCGGCCAGCAGGCCGGCACCGGCGACGATGTGCTCGCAGGCCTGGATGCCTGGCGCGCCGGCATCGGCGCGGGCGCGGACCCGGTACGCCGCCGCCGCATCGAGTCGCTGGCGCGGCGCACGGCCGACATGCCCCACGGGCCGGCGCGGCGCCTTCTCGAACAGAAGCTGGCCACGCTCATGCGCAGCAGCCCAGGGCAAGTCGCCGCGGCGCAGGGCAATGCCACCGCAAAGGCCGCCACGCCAGCCGCACGCGGCGCGCTGGCCGAACTCGCGGCAATGCTCGCAAGCCAGGCGCCGACGCATGCGCTGCACGAGCGCGCCCCGAGCGGCGAGACCGAACTGCTGCGTCACATGCACAAGATCTGGTCGCGCCTGAGCGCCGACCGGCGCCTGACCCAGTCGCTGGCCAAGGTGCCGGACAAGGCAGGTCCGCTCAACTCGCATCACCTGGTCCACCGTGCGCTGGCCGCGATGCGTGAAGCCTCGCCGGGGTACTTCCATCACTTCGTGTCGCAAGTCGACGCACTGCTGGCGCTCGACCAGATGATGCAGGCCATCAACGCCCCGGCCCCCGCTCCAGCGGCCGCAAGCGCGGCGCCGGCTCGCCAGCGCAAGGGCAGCCGCACCAAGGCGTCCTGAACGCGCGTTGTGCAGCGGCGATGAGCGAGCTGGCTCATGCCGTGATCCGCACCAGCGCCATGCCCGAATACAGGGCGCCGATGCCCAGCACGATCGATGCCACGACATACAGCATGGCTGCCATCGCTTCGCCCCGCGCATTCAGTAGCGCCACCTCCAGCGAAAAGGTCGAGAAGGTGGTGAACCCGCCGATGACGCCGGTGGTCAGGAACAGCCGCGCGTGCTGCGACAACCCGCTCTTGAGTGCCCAATACTCGACCACCAGCCCCATGGCAAACGAGCCCACGACGTTGATGCAAAGCGTGCCGATGGGGTAGCTGGTGCCCAGCAGCCGAGTAGCGAGCACATTGACGCCATGGCGTGTCGCGGAACCGACACCGCCGCCCAGGAAGACCAGAAGAAATTCCATTTGTTGTTGACCCTGTTCTTGGTTGGAAACCAGGCAACAAAAAACCCGCCATCGGCGGGTTCGTGCGCGCTCCCACCGACAGCGGGCGCCATGCGCCCGTCGCAGTAGGAGCCATCAGCCCTTGCCGGGCAGTTATCGGGAAGCTCCATTCCCATCGCACCGCGCGATTGTAGGGCGGCGCGGGCCAGGATACAGCCATTTACAAGACTGACCCGGCTGGCCATGATGAGATCTTTTGGCTGCATCTGCGACGCGCGCCTTTCTCGAAAACATGAAGCCCTTCTACACGCTCGCCCCCACCGACTTCCGGCTGGGCGCGGTTCCATTCCTGGCCCCGTGGGAAGAAGTCTTCGAGGACAAGGCGTCGATCAACCACGGAATGTTCGACGGCTGGAAGCTGCGCGGCAAGGAGGTCTACCGGCGCGTCGACCAGCCGCAGGAGGCCGACTTCCACGTGCTCTATTCAGGCTGGCGCGAAAGCACGCACAGCCCGCAGGGCACGCGCTTCGCACAGCAGCAGATCGAGCTGGCCCGCCAGCACGGCAAGAAGATCCTGATCTGGTGCGAGGACGACCTCACCGAGAAGATCGATTGGCCGGCCCACGCGGTGGTGTTTCGCCACGCCATCTCGCGCAGCACGCGCCACCCGAGCGAAGTCGCGCCGCCGCTGCACCATCGCGACATCCAGACCGAAGGTGCGGACTACCTGGAGGGCCTGCGCAGCGACAACTCCATCAGCTTCTGCGGTCATGCCCCGCCGCTGAGAACGCCCTGGGGCAGGCAGCGGATCAAGGACACGCTCAAGCTGGCCCTGTATGCCTCGCAGCTGACGCACTCCGACAAGCTGGGCCAGGTTACGCGGGCCTACGCGGTGCTGGCCTTCTCGCGGCAGGAGAAGGTCAAGACCAACTTCCTGCTGCGCGAGGCCTTTGCCTTCAACCAGTGGGGCGTGCTCGAGCCCGGTGGCAATGCCCAGAGCGCGCGCATCCAGCGGCGCGAGTTCGTGCTGAACATGGCCGCTTCGGAGTTCGCGCTGTGCGTGCGCGGCATCGCCAACTGCTCCATCCGCCTGTACGAGGCGATGTGCATGGGCCGCATCCCGGTGGTGCTGGACACCGACATGGTGTTCCCTGCCGAGTCGCTCATTCCGTGGCGCGAGTGCTGCGTGGTCATCAGCGAGGCCGACGCGCGCAAGGCACCCGACAAGCTGCTGGCCTACTGCAGGAGCACGCCGGCAGCCGTGCGTGTCGAACAGGGCAAGTTCAACCGCGGCGCCTGGGAGAAATACCTGTGCGCCGAAGGCTTCTTCGAGAACGTGGTTCAGGCCACCTTGGCCGAGGCACCCTGAGCGCCCTGCTCCGGCTGCTGCGTGTGGCGCTCGCGCAGCCACAGCATCGCACCGCACAGCACCACCACCAGTTGCGTGCCGATGAGCGCGCCGAAGCCCATCAGGAAGCCGGCCTTGGGCGTACTGGCGTTGGCGATCACGCCGCCCATGAGCGCCGGCATGAAGCCCGCCACCAGGCTGCCCACGCCGTTGACCACGCCGTAGCTGCTGGCCACGTGCTCGGCACGCGAGAAATGCTGCACCGTGCTTGGAATGGCCGGGCTCATCAGGCCCCAGCAGAAGTTGGCCGCGATCAGGCTGTAGGCCGCCAGGTAGCGGCTCTCGGTGGCAATGGCCAGCCACACGAAGGCGCCCACGCCCACGCTGCACCACACGAACATCAGCGGCACGCTCTTTCGCGGGATGCGGTCGATGATCACGCCGCCGATCAGCACCGCCACCACGGTGGCGTATTGCGGCAGCGAGGCCAGCCAACCCATCTCCTTGAGCGAGAAGCCGCGTGCTTCCTTCAGGTAGCTCGGCAGCCAGTTGCTGCTGCCCCATAGGTAGGCCAGGAAGGCCGAGGTGAGCAGCGTGACCAACAGCAGGTGCCGTGTGTGCATGGCGCCGCGCACCATCTGCCCCACCTGCGCCAGCGCGGCGCCGGCGCCGACGCCGCGTGGGCGGCTGTCGACCATCACCTTGGGCATCCGCACGAAGGCGAGCACCAGCGGAATGCCCAGCACGATGTTGATCAGGCCCAGCACGTGAAACGAGGTCTGCCAGTCGTGCGATGCCAGCAAGGCCCCCACCAGCGGATAGCCAATGGCCAGCCCCAGCCCCGTGCCCATGTTGACCAAGGAGTTGGGCTTGCCGTTCTCGCGGCTCTCGAAATGCGCCTTGATGTAGGCACCGGCCAGCGCGAACACCGGCCCTTCGGAAATGCCCAGCAGAATGCGCGAGCCCAGCAGCAGGCCGAAGCTGTCGAGCGCGGGCGACAGGAAGGTCACCACGCCCCACAGGGTGAGGCCGGCCAGCAGGCTGCGGCGTACGCCCAGCAGTGCCGCCGCAAAGGGGGTGAGCACCACCGACGAGATGCCGTAGCCCACCATGAAGGCCGTGGCCAGCAGGCCCTGGCTCACGCGGTCGGTGCGCTCGATACCCACATGCTGCAGGAACCCGGCGTCGGTGATCAGCACCGCGATGTTGATGCGGTCGATGTACGAGATGGCAACGATCACGAACAGCGTGATCACACCGTACCAACGGGCCTGCCTGCTTTGCATGGCGCTACTCCTTCATCAAATTTCGCGTGTCTTCTTCAGAACGCGTGACGCATGCCGAACTCGGTGCCCGTGGACGAGCCGTTCGGCGAGGTAATGGCACCGGTGAGCGCCTGCGACGCGCCGTTGCTGTTGGAGATGCGCGCCACGGTGGCATACACCGCGGTGCGCTTGGAAAGGTTGTGCACGTAACCCAGCGCCACCTTCTGCGTGGTGGGCTTGGGCACGTCGCCCACCGGAATGCGCTCGTACCACGCGTACGAGAAGCGCACCTCGCCCGGGCCCACCGGCCAGATGAAGCCCACCAGCGCCCCGCGCCCGTCCACGTCGCCCAGCGACTCGTCGTACAGCTCGCCTTCGAGCTTGAGGTTCGACAGCGAGGCGAAGGTGTAGGCCAGGCCCAGGTTCGACACGCGCAGGTCGCCAGTGGCGGCGTACTGCGTGGTGCCGGTGGCAACGGCCACATGCCAGGGGCCGCCCTGCCAGCCCAGGCGGATGCCGGCGTAGTCGCCGTCATGCCGCGCGTCGGAGGGCACGGTGGTCGAGGCGTTCTCGCCCATGGCGTACATCGCCTGGCCATAGAAGCCCGACAGGCCCGCGGGCAGGAAGTAGCCGATGCTGTTGGAAGCGCGCGTGCCGGTGGGCGCGGCCAGGCCGCCCAGGCCGGTGAAGTACAGCTGGCTCGCGCCAATGCCGCTGCCCGTGCCGAAGGGATCGAAGATGGCCGTGTTCCAGAAGCTGGGTGTGTAGTCGCGGCCCAGGCGCAATTCGCCGAAGCGGCCCGACAGGCTCACGGTGGAGCGCCGGTTGAACGCCAGGCCGCCGGCCAGCGTGTTGCCGCTGGCCTGGTTGTTGGTGTTGGTGGCAAAGCCGCTGCCGGTGTCGTTCATCAGGCCTGCTTCGAGCCAGAAGCCGGCCGACAGGCCGCCCCCCAGGTCTTCGGTGCCGCGAAAGCCCAGGCGGCTGAAGCTGTTGGCGCTGTTGGTCAGCTGCCATTTGCTGGCGGAGACGGGGCCCGAGCCGGTGGTGTAGGTCACGGCGGCATCGAGCACGCCGAACACGGTCACGCTCGATTGGGCGCAGGCCAGGCCCGCGGCTGCGCATGCGGCAGCCGCAACGAAGGTCTTCTTCATTGGTTTTCTTAGGGGGAAGGAAAGGAAAGAGGCGTGCTCAGATGTCCAGCACCAGCGGCCCGCGCTTGCAGCGCGACACGCAGATCATCATGGTCTTGTTCGACTGTCGTTCCAGCTTGGTGAGGATGCCGTCGCGGTGTTCGATTTCGCCGGCTTCGAGCACCTGGGTCTCGCAGGCGCCGCACACGCCTTCCTTGCAGCTGTGGTCGGGGTTCAGGCCCGCTTCGATCAGGCTATCGAGAATGGACTTGCCGGGTGGCACTTCCACGCTCTTGCCGCTCTTGGCGCACTCCACCACGAAGGTCTCGGTGGCGGCGGGCGCCTCCACCACCACGGCGGCAAAGCGCTCGATGTGGGCATTGGCGTAGCCCAGCTGCTCGCAGCTCTTCTCGAAGCTGTCGAGCATGGGCGTGGGGCCGCAGCAGTAGTAGTGGCTTTCTGCGCCCTTGCTGCCGAGCATGGCCACCAAGTCGGGCGGGGCTCCCTTTTCCTGGTCGAAGTGCCAGGTCAGGGCAATGCCCTTCTGCGCCGCCAGCGCGGTGATCGCGTCGACGAAGGCCGCTTCCTTGCGGTTGCGCGCGCAATAGATCATCTCCACCGGCCGGCCCAGGTCGGCCAGGCGCTGCAGCATGCACCAGATGGGCGTCACGCCGATGCCGCCAGCCACCAGCACCGTGCGGCCCGCGTCTTCCTGCAGCTTGAAGTTGTTGCGCGGATGCGAGATCTGGATCGTGCTGCCGACGCGCAGCTGCTGGTGCACGTAGCGCGAGCCGCCACGGCTCTTCTTGTCGTTGAGCACGCCCACCACGTAACGCTGGCGGTCGCTGGCCGGGTTGCACAGCGAGTAGCTGCGCACCAGGCCGTTGGGCAGATGCAGGTCGATGTGCGAGCCGGCCTCGAAGGCGGGGAAGTCCACCTCCGGCGTGGCCGGACGGAATTCGACGCTGACGATGCCGTCTGCTTCATGGCGCATGGTGTGCACCAGGGCGTTCAGCGTGGGGGATGACATGGCGGAACCTCGGACAAAGAAATCAGATCAGGCGGCAGCCTTTTGCGTGCCGGCGGCTTGCGCGTCGATTTGCTGCTGTGCCAGCCCACGCAGGTGGCGGCGCAGGCGCACCACGCCCAGGTCGTGCTGGTACAGGTTCTCGTGCTGGTTGGCATCGGCCTCCATGTCTTCGAGCATCACGCGGTCCTGCTCGAGCACGTGCCAGTGGCGCGCCTCCAGGCGGTTCTGGTAGAGGAAGCGCCAGGTGTCGCGCTCCCAGCCGGCCGCCAGCTTGCGGCAGCGCCAGAAGAACACGGCCGTCAGGCCCGAGTTGATGGGCGAGTAGCCGCCAATGATGATGAAGTTGCCGCCGGGGCCGCCGGTCTTGGGGTACGGGATTTCCAGGCGCATCCAGTGCGCGCCGGTGTCGCCCCATTCGGTCCAGTCGAAGTTGACGTTGCGCTGGCCTTCCTTCTCGAACACGAAGCCGGTGTCCGTCTGGCGGATGCCGAACTTGGCCATGGAGTCGCCCTCGGCCATGGAATGCGACTGCTTGTGCAGGAAGGTGCCGTGCATCGGGTCCATGACGTTGTCCAGCACGTAGCGGTAGTCGCCCTTCCACTCGGCGTAGCACAGGAAGCGGCTGTACTCCTCGTCGTCGGCCAGTTCGTCGGGCAGCACCAGCTCGGGCGCCTCGTCCACCGGCGTGCTGGCGTTGTAGAGCCACACGGCGCCGGCTTTTTCCCTCACGTGGAAATGGAAAGTGGGGCGCGAGCCTTCGAGCTTGCAGCCGGGGCTGCCGGGCACGCGCGTCACGGTGCCGTCGCAGCGCACTTCGACGCCGTGGTAGGGGCACGAGAGGCGGTCGCCCAGGATCACGCCCTGCGACAGCGGCGCGCCGCGGTGCGGGCAGCGGTCTTCCAGCGCATGCAGCGTGCCGTCATGGTCGCGCCACAGCGCGAACTTGCGGCCCAGGCGGCGCAGCGAGACGGGCTTTTCCTTGATGAAGGACGTGGGGCAGATGGGGTACCAGAGGTCCTTCAGGCCGACTTCGAGCGCTTGATCGACCGGATCGGCGTGGATGGGAATGGTGGTCATGGTGTCTCCTTGGGGGGCATGGCCGATCAGGCCTGCTGGTTGGCCAGGCCGGCGATTTCCTTGCGATAGACCTCTTCGGTCCAGGGCTTGCCGCTGGGGCTGGACAGGCCGCTGTCGTTGAGCGACTGCACCAGGGCGGACAGGTCTTGCGCGCCGGCGGCAAAGGCGCGCTCGATGGCATCGCCCAGCAGGTCTTCGTAGGTGGTGGGGGTGCGCTTGCGCGCCTGGTGGGGGTCGAGGTAGCGGTCGGTCATGTTGCTCTCCATCGGTGGGGGCGGTTGAACTCGGAAGCGCGTCTGTTCTTGTCTTACTCGGCGACGATGTGGCGGGACTTGATGATCCCGGCCCACACTGCCGTCTCGTCCTTCATGGCCTTGGCGAAGGCTGCCGGGGTCATGGTGGACTGGCTCATGCCCTGGGCCTTGAGCTTTTCCTGCACGTCGGGCTTGGACAGGATGTCGGCCGCGTCCTTGGCCAGCTGCTCGGCCACCGGCGCGGGCGTGCCGGCCGGTGCCAGCAGGCCGTACCAGGAGGTGACGTTCACGCCCTGCACGCCCTGCTCTGCCAGCGTGGGGATGTTGGGCGCCACGGGCGAGCGCTGCGCCTCGGTGATGCCGATGGCCACCAGCTTGCCGTTCTGGATGAAGGGCAGCGCCGCGGGCAGGTTGGTGAACATCAGGGGCACGATGCCGCCCACGGTGTCGGTGAGCGCCGGTGCGGTGCCCTTGTAGGCCACGTGCAGCAGGTCGGCGCCCGTCTGCTGCTTGAATAGCTCGCCGGCCAGGTGCAGGCCGCTGCCCACGCCGGGCGAGGCATAGGCCAGCGTGCCCGGCTTGGCCTTGGCCTGGGCCACGAGCTCCTTGGCGTTCTTGATGCCCGATGCGGGCGAGGCCACCACCACGTTGGGCGCCTTGGCCAGCATGGTCACCGGCACGAAGTCCTTCTCGATGTTGAACGGGAAGTTCGGCATCAGGGTCGGGTTGATGGTGAGGTTGCCCGCGGGAATCACCAGCAGCGTGTGGCCGTCGCCCTTGGCGCGCTTGACCTTGTCCATGCCGATGTTGCCGGCCGCGCCAGCCGCGTTCTCCACCACGGCCGGCTGGCCGTAGCGCTTGGTCAGGCCTTCGGCCAGAAGGCGCGCCAGCGTGTCCACCGGGCCGCCCGCCGGGAAGGGCGAGATGATGTTGAAGGTGCCCGAGGCCAGCTGCTTGTGCACGTCGGCGCCCTGCGCGTGGGCCGGCACGAAGGCGACGGCGAAGAGCGATGCGGCAATGGTCCTGGCAAGAACGGAAAGACGGGTCATGGCTTGATGCGGTTGCGGTTTATTTCTTTTCGGTGAGGAAGGCGCCCTTGGGGCCCTCGGCGTTTTTCTGGCGGCGCGTGTTGCCGTCCAGGCCGCCGTCGACGGCCCATTCGGCAAACACCGTGGGGCCCGGCTCGAACTCGCGCGGCTGCCAGTCGGCCGTCAGCTGGTCTTCGTCGGCGTAGTACTCGATCAGGCCGCCGGCCGGATTCTTGAAGTACCAGAAGTAGGCGGAAGACACCGGGTGACGACCCGGGCCCAGTTGCGTTTCCCAACCCTTGCGCGAGAAATGCAGACCGCCGCCGAACACCTCGTGGATGTCGCGCACGGTAAAGGCCACGTGGTTCAGGCCCCGCTTGCCCGAGGGCAGCTGCAGCAGGAACAGGTCGTGGTGACCGCCCTCGTCCGCGCAGCGCATGAAGGCACCACGGTTGGGGTAGCTGTCGGACCCCACGAAGCCGAAGCGCTCGCGGTAGAAGGCGCTGGTCGCGGCCACGTCATTGGTGAAGAACACCACGTGGCCCACCTCGATGGGCGTGGCGCGTTCATAGATGGGCGCCGGCTGGTTGACGCGCGGCTTTTCGTTCCACGTGTTCATGGCGCCGCACTCCACCTGCACGTCGCGCTTGCGGCTGACCTGCAGCCGCACGGCCAGGCCGTTGGGGTCGATGCAGCCGATGCGGCGCGCGCCATCCACTTCGGCGTCGAAGAAGCCGGCTTCGCCCTGGATGGCGGCGGCGTAGCGGTCCAGGTCGGCATTGCCCTGCACGCCCCACACCACTTCGCGCAGCGTCGGGCCCTCTTCCATCGCCGGCGGCAGGCCGGGCTTGGAAAGAGACGCCACCAGCACGCGGCAGCCGTTGAGGCATTCGAAGACGAGTTCGTCTGCCGATTCGGACTTGAGCGCGAGGCCCCAGTCCTGGAAGAAGGTACGGCAGGCCGGAAGGTCGTCCGCCGCGTAGGTGATCTGGTCGATGCCCAAAACGCTCATGTCACTTGCTCCAGGGCAAAGGTTGTTCGTTGGTGCCCCAGTACATGCTCTTTTGCTCCATGTACTGGAAGATGCCCTCGCGTCCCTTCTCGCGGCCCAGGCCCGAGTCGCGCCAGCCGCCGAACGGCGTGGAGACGGAGAACTGCTTGTAGGTGTTGACCCAGACGGTGCCGGCCTGCACCGCGCGGCCCAGGCGCCAGGCACGCTTGAAGTCGCGGCTCCACACACCCGCTGCCAGCGCATACACGCTGTCGTTGGCCTCCTCGATCAGCTTTTCCTCGCTGTCGAAAGGCATGGCCACCAGCACCGGGCCGAAGATTTCTTCCTGCGTGGTGCGGGCGTTGTTGGTCAGGCCTTCGAGGATGGTGGGTGTGTAGAAGTAGCCGTTGTCGCGGCCTTCGCCGTGCGGGCGCACGCCGCCGGTGCGGATGTGCGCGCCTTCGGACACACCCAGCGCCACGTAGCGCTCGATGCTCTCGCGATGCTTGGCGGTAATCAGCGGCCCCATCTGCGTGCGCTCCGAGGCCGGGTCACCCACGCGCAGCAGCTTGGCCGCTTCGGCCAGGCGCGTGACGAACTCGTCGTAGATGCCGCGCGCAACAAACAGGCGCGAGCCTGCGATGCACGATTCGCCCGAGGAGCTGAAGATGCCGTAGAGCACACCCGCCACCGCGTGGTCGAGGTCCGCGTCTTCCAGCACCATGGTGGGCGACTTGCCGCCCAGCTCCAGCGACACCGGCATCATCTTGTCGGCCGCGATGTGGGCGATGTGCTTGCCGGTGGTGGTGCCCCCGGTAAAGGACACGCGCTTGACCAGCGGATGCTTGGTGATCGCATCGCCGATGACCGAACCCTTGCCCGGCAGCACGCTGACGATGCCCTTGGGCACGCCGGCTTCTTCGCAGATGCGGGCCAGCTCAAGCGCCATCAGCGGCGTGACTTCGGCCGGCTTGACCACCACCGCGTTGCCTGCAGCCAGTGCCGGCGCGAGCTTCTGCGCCTCGCTGGCAATGGGTGAGTTCCACGGCGTGATGGCGGCGACCACGCCCATGGGTTCGTGCACGCTCATCGTCACGAAGGGGCCGCGCGAAGGCGTGATGGTGTCTTCCAGCGTCTCCAGCGCAGCGGCGAAGAACTGGAAGGTGCCGGCGGCACTGGCCACCAGCGCACGCGTCTCGCTGATGGGCTTGCCGTTGTCCAGGCGCTGCTTCTGCGCCAGGTCTTCGGCCTGCTCGCGAATGAGGGCGGCAACGCGATGCAGCACCGAGGCGCGCTCGTGCGGCAGCTTCTGGGCCCAGCCGCTGGTACGGAAGGCGTGGTGGGCGCGCTCGATGGCCTCTTCGACGTCCGCCAGGCTCGCGGCCTTCAGGCGGGCGATGGGCTCGCCGGTAGCGGGGTACAGGCTTTCGTACACGTCACCGCCGCCCAGGCGCCATTCGCCGGCAACGTTGATGGGAAGGAGTTCGTTGGAAATCATGGCGACGTTCTTCTCAGATGGCCAGCGCGGCAACACGGTTGCGCAGCGCACGCACGGCGCTGAACACGGTGAGCGCGGAGGTCTTGGGGTTGGCAGCCAGCGGCTTGTTGCGCATGGTCAGCTCGAAGCGACCGAATGCGCCATCGGCTTCCACCGTGTGCACGTTCTCGGTCACGGCCGGGTCGGCCACCAGGCGCACGAAGGTCTTGTCCAGGCCCAGGCCGGCCAGCGACACGGTGGCCGCCACGTTGGCGTTCTTCGGGTAGAGCGATGCGGCTTCGCGCGCGCTGCCTTCGAAGATCACCGTCTCGGCGGCCAGCGAGTCCAGGTCGCGGCCCTGCTCGGCCGGCGTGCCCTTCCAGGCGCGCGGCGGCTTGCGGCCGGTGTAGCGAACCAGGTCGAGCCCGCCCACGCGGGCCGCGGCCAGCGCATCGATGGCACCGATGGCGCCGGCAATGAGCTGCACCTGCGTCTTGCCGGTGACGGCGGCGCGCTCGACGGCTTCCACCAGGCCGGGCGCGGACAGCGCACCCACCGATGCCACCACGCAAGGCGTGCCGCGGCGCAGCGCCGGCAGCACGTGCTGCTCGATGGCGGCATGGCCGGCGGCTTCCACCACCAGGTCGATGCCGGCCAGCGGCACGCTGGACACCACGGCGGCGCCGGGCGCGAGGCGGGCGGCGGCTTCGCGGGCAGCAGGCATGGCCTCGTCGGGCACAACGATTGCCGCGACCGACAGGTCCGCGTTTTCCTTCAACAGCTCCAGCATCGAGGTGCCGATGGCACCACAGCCGATCAATGCGAATCGCAAGCTCATGGTGCGTCCTCAGGCCGCGGGGGCGGCGGGGATCTGGTCCAGCTTGTTCACCGGCGGGCCGGAGAAGGCGGTCTTGAACGAACCGATGGCGCGCATGTCGATCTCCAGCAGGAAGGGGCCCTTCTTCGTCCACTCGGTCTTCAGCAGCGCGGGCAGCGCCTTCAGGTCCTGCACGCGGGCATGCGGCAGCTGGATGGATGCGCACAGCTGCGCATAGTCCGGCGTGTGCAGTTCCACATAGCAGCGACGGCCGCCGTAGGACGCATCCTGGATGTTCTGGATGACGCCGTAGCGCTGGTCGTTCATGAGCACGATCAGGCAGTCGCACTGCTCTTGCACCAGCGTGGCCAGCTCGCCCAGGTTGAGGATGAAGCCGCCGTCGCCGGCCAGGCCCAGCGTCTTGCGGCCCGATTGCGTGACTGCCGCGCCCACTGCCGCGCCGATGGCCATGGGCATGCCCATGCCGATGCCCCCGCCCGTGGCATGCACGCCAGCATCACGCTCGAAGAAGCGCAGCTCGCGGTTGCCCCAGGTGCTGTTGGACACCGTGACGTCGCGCACCCAGTTGAAGTTGCGGCCGGCCACCTCTTGCAGTTGCTGCACCAGCGCGCTGTACGGGCCCAGGCCGTCGCGCAGGGTGGCAACCGCCTCGTCGTGCGTCTTGCGCAGGTCGGCCAGCAGTTCGGGGTCGGCCGTGTAGCCGCGCGCTTCCAGGCGGTCGGCCAGGCCGGCCAGCACCAGGGCCGAGTCGCCGCAGACAAAACCGTCGTCCACGTAGCAGCGGCCCTGCTGGGCGGCATCCACGTCCACGCGCAGCAGCGGGCGGGGCAGCTTCAGCTCGTACTTGAGCGTTTCGTTGCTGCGCAGGCGCGTGCCCACGGCCAGCATGGCGTCGCAGCGCTGGTAGAAGGCTTCCACCGGCTTCTGGATGTTGTAGGCGCCCAGCGAAGCGGGGTCGTCCTCGGGCACGATGCCGCGGCCCTGGCCGGTGCTGACGATGCCGAAGCCCAGGGCCTTCAGGCGACGCACGGCGGCGCCGGCATGGCGTGCGCCACCGCCCAGCCACAGCAACGGGCGGCGCGCCTTGGCCAGCGTGTCGGCCAGTGCGTCGAGCGCGGCGTCGCTGGGGGCCAGCACGGCCACCGGCAGCGGCGACAGGTCGTCGGGCATCTCCATCACGCTTTGCTGGATGTCGATCGGGATCTCCACGCTCACCGGGCCGGTGGGTGCGGTCATCGCGGCCTGCACCGCCGCCTTGAGCGTGGACAGGCAGGTAGCCGCACTGCGCACGCGGAAGGCGGCCTTGGACACCGCGCCCAGCATGGTCAGCTGGTCGGGCGCCTCGTGGATGTACGAGAGCTTCTGGTCCAGGTACTGCGTCTCGATCTGGCCGGTGATGTGCAAGAGCGGCGTGCCGGCCGTGTAGGCCTCCACCAGGCTGCCGGCGATGTTGCCCGCCGCAGGCCCGGTGCTGGTGATGCACACGCCCAGGCTGGAGGTGGAGCGTGCATACGCATCGGCCATGTTGCCCGCTCCGGCCTCGCCGCGCGCCATGACGAAGCGCGTCTTGCCGCGCTGCGAGAAGGCATCGAGGATGGGCATGTTGTGGATCGAGATCACGCCGAAGGCGGCCTGCACCCCGCACTGTTCGAGGAAGGCGGCAACGACGGTGCCGACGGTGACTTGTTGCTTAGGCATGGCGGGAATGGCCTCCGGAGATATCGAGATGGCTGCCGCTCGTGTAGGAGGACAGCGGCGAAGCGAGGAAAAGAATCGCGCGTGCGGCTTCCATCGGAAGGCCCAGGCGACCCAGGGGAATGTGTTTGTCCTTGGCGAGCTGGCCGCTCCAGGCAGCCCAGTCCTGCGACTTGTCTTCGCGCGCCTCGAAGCGGCGGCGCCATTGGCCCGACTCGATCAGGCCGATCAGGATGCCGTTGACGCGCACGCCCTGCGGCGCGAACTCGGTGGCCATCGAGCGCACCAGGTTGAGCAGGCCCGCGCGCGCGGCCGAGGTGGCCACCATGTGCGGCTCGGGCTGGCGCGCCAGCAGCGAGTTGGCGCAGACGATGGCCGCGTCGCCATGCACCGCGCGCTGCGCTGTCAGCTGCGGCAGGAAGGCGCGGGTGGGATGGATGACCGAGAAGAACTTCAGGTGCAGCTCGTCGGTCCACGCCTGGTCTTCGGTGTTGGCAAAGGTCGACACGCGGCCCTGCCCTGCGTTGTTGATCAGCATCGAAGCCGGGCCCAGGGCCGCTTCGCTTTGCGCCGCAAAGCTGCGTACCGCGTTGCCGTCGAGCACGTCGCAGGTGCGGGCAAAGAGCTTGGCATTCGGGCGCTTGGCGCGCAGGCCCGACACGGCCTGCTCCAGGCGCTGCGCATCGCGGCCGCACAGGGCCACGGCGGCGCCGCAGTCGAGCAGCAGCTCCACCGTGGAAAGGCCGATGCCCGACGAGCCGCCGGTGACCACCGCCACGCGGCCGGCCAGTGCGTCTGGGGCAAAGAAGTTGGAAGAAGGCGTGTTCATGATGGCGTGAAGCGAGTTCAGGCGCGGCTGCGCAGCGGCACCACCTTGCTGTTGGCAGCAGGCGCGTAGTTCAGCAGGCCCGAGATGTCGTCGGCCGTGGCGCGCACGCGCGCCACCATCTCGTCGATGCGGCCTTCCTCGATGTGGCCCGAGGGAATGGTGGCGCCCAGCGCCGCCACGATGTGGCCGCTGTGGTCGCGCACCGGCGCAGCGATGCTGGAGATGTTGGCCTCGAAGAAGCCCTCACCCAGCACATAGCCGCGCTGGCGGTCGGCCTGCACCATGTCGAACAGTTCGGTGACCGTCTTGGGGGTGCTGGGCGAGAAGGCTTCCAGGTGGTCTTCGGGGTAGAGGTCGCGCAGCTGCGGAAGCGTGAGGTCTTCCAGCAGGATGCGGCCCAGCACCGTGGCATGGGCCGGCAGGCGCGTGCCCACCGTGACCGAGCTGGCAAAGGGCGTGGCCTGGGCCATCTTGGCCACGTAGACGATGGAGCGGCCGTCGCGCACCACCAGGTTGCACGAGGTGTGCAGCTCTTCCGACAGGCGCTGCAGAAGCGGCGTGCCCAGCTGGGTGAGTTCGAGCGAGGCCAGGTACTCGAAGCCCAGGCGCAGCACGGCCAGGCCCAGGCGGTAGTCGCGGCCGCCCTCGGCACGCTCGAGAAAGCCCATGTTCTCCAGCGTGGTGAGCAGGCGGAACACGGTGGAGCGCGGCAAGTCGAAGCGGCGCGCCAGCTCGGGGGCCGACAAGGTACGGTGCTCGCGGGTGAACTCGCACAGGATGCGCAGGCCGCGCTCCAGGGCGGGAACGTTGTAGCGGTCGGCGCCGTCTTCCGTGATCTCGTTGTCGCTCATGTCTGTTTTCTCTCGTTGTTCTGATCGATGCCTTCAGGCCCTGGCGGCTTCGCGCTGCAGCAGCGCGGCCACGGCCCGGGGTTGCTCCACATAGCTGGCGTGCCCCGCATCGGCCAGCAGCTCGAGCTGCAGGCCGCAATGCTGGGCAACCACCGTGCACGCTTCGGGCGTGGTGACCACGTCCAGCGCGCCGCAGGCCACATGCACCGGCACGGCCGGCGGCAGGTCGGCCAGCAGGTCGGCGCCGCACAGCAGCTGCACGGCCTGCGCATAGCCCGCTTCGTTCAGGCGGCCCATGTTCCAGCGCACCCATTGGCGCGCCAGCTCGCCCGCGTTGGCCGACAGCAGGCGCTGGTCGGCCTTGGCGGCCATGGCGGCAACGCCTTCATTCTTGAGCGTGGCCAGGCGCTGCGTGCGAACGCGCTGCTGCGCCTCTTCCTTGCCGGGCGCACCGTAGCCCGCTGCAGGGCTGATGAGGACCAGCCTGGCAATGCGCGATGCCAGCGGCGAACCCTGTCGAGCGGCATGGCCGGCGGTGATGGCGCCCAGCGAATGGCCCACGAGCACGAAGCGATCCAGGTCCAGTGCATCCACCAGGCCCTGCAGGCGTTGTGCGTAGTCGGCGGCCTGGGGCTGCGCAGGCGCCACGGGCGTCGAGGCGCCGTAGCCCGGTGCCTCCCAGGCAATCACGCGTGCGCCCTGCTCTTGCAGCAGCAGCGCCGTGTCCAGCCAGGAGGCCGCGCCCGAGCCGATGCCATGCAGGCACACGAACACGGGGCCGCTGTTGCCCGCGCCGCTTTCGCGCACCGACACCACCTCGCCACCGGGCAGCGCCACGCTGCGCGCGGCAAAGCGTGCGTCCAGGCGGGCCAGTTCGGAATCAGCGAGCGGTGCATTCATGGCGTCAGGCCTTCTTGCGCTCAGCGCTTTATTTTCGCGAGCGGGTGGTCCGCCGGGTACGTCGGCGTGATGGGCTTCTTGGCGCCCAGCATCACGCACATCAGCGCGTCTTCGTCGCCGATGTTGATTTCTTCGCGGTACACGCCGGGCGGCACCGAGACCAGGTCGCGGTCGGTCAGCACGGTTTCGTAGCGCTCGCCGTCGGGCGTGGTGATGACCAGCTTCATCTTGCCGCGCATGATGAAGAAGATCTCTTCCACGTCGGTGTGGATGTGCGGCGGGCCTTCATGGCCAGCCGGGATCACCATGGTCGAGAAGGTGAAGTTCTCCGAAGGCACGGTGTTCATGTCGGCGGCCACGCCGGTGCCGCCGGTGCCCACGTAGCGCATCTGCGCACGGCGGAACTTGGGGTCCAGGTCGGCCTGGAACTTCAGTGCGTCCCAGTCGTACTTGCGGGTGGAGTAGCGCGCGATGCGCGTGGTCATCCACTGCTCCAGGCTCGAGCCCTCGGGGCGGGTCCAGGTGGGCTGGTCGATGTTCTTCTGATCGGACAAGTCGCTCATTTCAATTGCTCCTGCAGGTAAGTGGGTTCAGTGCATGACGAAGCCGCCGTTGACGGCCAGCAACTGGCCCGTCACGAAGCGCGACAGGCCGGACAAGGCAAACAGGACGGCGCCGCAGACGTCGGCCGCCTGCTGCTCGCGCTGGATGGCGCGCCCGTCCATGTAGTACTGATGGCGCGCGGCGGGCACGTACTCGGTGGCTTCCACCAGCGTGAGGCCGGGGGCGACACCGTTGACGGTGATGTTGTCTGCGCCCAGTTCGCGCGACAGCGAGCGCGTCAGCGAGATGACGGCGCCCTTGCTCGACGCGTAGGCCAGCAGCTTGGGCGCGCCCCACAGCGCGGTGTCGGATGCGAGGTTGACGATGGCGCCGCGGCCCGAGGCCTTGAGCGCGCCGTGGCAGGCGCGGCTCATCAGCCAGGTGCCGCGCACGTTGACGTTCATCACGCGGTCCCAGGTGGCCACGTCGAGTTCGTGGGCATCGCGCCCGCCGGAATTGGTGATGGCGGCGTTATTCACCAGGCCGTCCAGCCCGCCCAGCAGTCGAGCCGCTGCGGCAGCGCCGGCCTCGATCGACTCGGGGCTCGACAGGTCGATGGCCAGGGCCTGCACGTCGAAGCCGGCTTCGCGCAGCGCGGCGGCCTCGGCCTGGGCCAGGTCGGCCAGGATGTCCGCAATGACCACGCGGCCACCGGCCTTGGCGATGCACTTGGCAAAGGCCAGGCCCAGGCCCCGGGCGGCGCCGGTGACCAGCACACGGCGGCCGGCCAGCAGGTTGGCGGGCAGTTCGGCCAGCAGCGCCTGCAGGCTCTGCGCGTCGGGCGTGGATGTGATTTCGCTCATCGCCTGGCGCCTTCAGTCGGCTTGAATGCCGAAGTCCTTGATGATCTTGCCGAAGCGCTGGTAGTCGGCCGCCACGGTCTTGCTCAGCACGTCGGGCGCGCCGCCGGTGGGCGTGGCGCCCAGGACCGTCATGCGGGGCTGCACATCGGGCATCTTCAGGATCTCGTTCATGTGGCCGTTGAGCACCTTCACCACTTCGGCGGGCGTGCCCTTGGGCGCGAACAGGCCGTGCCAGGCGTCGACCACCAGGCCCTTGTAGCCCAGTTCACCCAGCGTGGGAACGTTGGGGGCCAGCGGCGAGCGGCTTTCGGATGCAGCCGCCAGCACGCGCAGCTTGTTGTCGGGCAGGTAAGGCGCCACCGGGCCCAGGGTGATGTAGGTCATCGGCACCTGCCCGCCCAGCACGTCGTTGACGGCAGGGGCCACGCCGCGGTAGGGCACGTGCATCATCTTCGTGCCGGCCGCCTTGTTCACCATCTCGCCCAGGATGTGCATGGGCGAGCCGGTGCCGGGGCTGGCGTAGGGCAGCTCCTTGGTCTTGGCGGCATCGACCGCGTCCTTGAAGGTCTTGAAGCCGGTCGAAGGCGAAGCCACCAGGAACAGCGGCAGGCGGTCGGCCTCGATGATGGGCGTGAAGCCGCCCAGCACGTCGTAGCTGTTGGAGCCCGTGGTCTTGAGCACGAACTGCGCAATGGCGAAGGTGCTGGGCGCCAGCAGCAGCGTGTAGCCGTCCGGCGCGGCCTTGCTCACGAAGGCGCTGCCGATCACGCCGCTGGCGCCGGGCTTGTTGTCCACCACCACCGGCTGGCCCATGCGGGACTGCAGCTTCTCGGCGAACACGCGGGCCAGCGCGTCGGTGTCGCCACCGGCCGGGTAGGCCACCACGATGGTGATCGGCTTGCTGGGGTAGCTCGGCTGGGCCAGGCTGGGGGCGGCCAGGGTCGCGGCGGCAAGGCCGAGGCCCAGGGCCAGCGCATGGCGGCGTGCAATGTTCATCATGATGTGGGACTCTTGCGGGACGGTGTTGTAGGGTGGACGCCTGTGCCGTTCTGCTCGAAAACCGTGTTGTTTCACTAACGGAACACTGTTTTATTTGTGGAACGACCCCTGAAGGATATGTCCGAACCGTGTCTTACGACTAAGTACTAACCCTAGGTTTGCCACGCATGCGTAAGCAGAAATCACCAACCATGAACACTCACCTGCCCCCTCCCCTGGTCGCTTCCTTCGCTCCCACGGGCGTGCTGCGCGCCTCCATCAATCTCGGCAACCCGATCCTGGCCGGGCGCGATGCCGCCAGCGGCGAGCCCATCGGCGTCTCGGTCGACCTTGCCCGCGCCTTTGCGCAGCAGCTGGGCGTGGGCATCGAGCTGAAGGTGTTCGAGAAGGCCGCGGCTTCCGTGGAGGCCGTGCGCGCTGAGGAAGCGGACATCGGCTTCTTCGCCATCGACCCGGCGCGCAGCGAGGGCCTGCAGTTCACCGCACCCTATGTGCTGATCGAAGGCAGCTACCTGGTGCCTTCAGGCTCGGCCTTGAAGAGCAATGAAGAGGTGGACCGCGAAGGCATGAGCGTCGCGGTGGGCAGCGGCAGTGCCTACGACCTGTTCCTGACGCGTGAGTTGAAGAAGGCGCGGATCGAGCGCGTGGCCGGCGCCAAGGGTGTGATCGCGGCGCTGCATGCCGGCGAGGTGCAGGTGGCCGCCGGCATCCGGCAGGTGCTGGAAGCCGAAGCCTCGGCCGACTGGCGCATGCTGCCGGGCCGCTTCATGGTGATCCAGCAGGCCATGGGCACGCCCGCCTCGCGCGGCACGCAGGCCGGCGCGGTGCTGTCGGCCTTTGTGGAAGAGATGAAGGCCAGCGGCTTCGTGGCGCAGGCCCTGGCGCGCCACAAGGTGCAGGGCGCCAGCGTGGCGCCTGCCGCCTGAATGCACGAGAAGGCACCATGACCATCGAGCTGAGCAAGGAAGTGCGCAACCAGGCCATTGCCTCCATCGAGCGCTACTTCCAGGAGAACATGGACGAGCGCATCGGCAACCTGGCCGCCGGCGCACTGCTGGGCTTCTTCCTGGAAGAGGTCGGCCCCGTCATCTACAACCGCGCCGTGGCCGACACGCAGGAGCGCCTGCTGGCGCGCGTCTCGGAAGTGGACCTGGAAGTCCACGAGGACGAGTTCCAGTATTGGAGCAAGTTCGAGCGAAGCGGGCGGGCGCGCAAGTGAGCCGCCAGGCGCTAGCGCTTGACGTAGTCTTCCATCGGCTTGTCGTTGGGGTTGGCCCACGCAGCCTTGGTGGCTTCTGATATGGGCAGCCCGATCATCGGGCCGGTCTCGGTAGCGGTGCGGGGAATGGGCTGCATGAACCACTTGTCGTACAGCTTGGCCAGCGAACCGTCGGCAACCTGGCGCTTGATGCTGTCATCCACCGCCTTCTTGAAGGCGGCGTCATCCTTGCGCAGCATGCACGCGATCGGCTCGACCGACAGCACCTCGCCGACGATCTTGTAATCACCCGGGACCTTGGACTTGGAGATGTTGGCGGCCAGGATCGAGCCGTCCATCACGAAGGCATCGGCCCGGCCGGACTCCAGCAGCAGGAAGCTGTCGGCGTGGTCCTTGCCCATGACGTCCGAGAAGCTGATGTTGTTGGCGCGCTCGTTCTTGCGAAGCGTCTGCACCGAGGTCGTTCCGGTGGTGGTCGCGACGGTCTTGCCGTTCAGGTCCTTGATGCCGTTGATGCCCGATTTCGCCTTGGTGGCAATGCGCACTTCCTCCACGTACGTGGTCATGGCGAAGGCCACGTCTTTCTGGCGCGCGGCATTGTTGGTGGTCGAGCCGCACTCCAGGTCGACCGTGCCGTTCTGCATCAGCGGAATGCGGTTCTGCGAGGTGACGGGCACGTAGTGGATCGAGAACTTCGTGCCGGCTGCCTTGCCCAGGTCCTCGACGATGCGCTCGCCCATCTCGGTGTGAAAGCCGACGTACTTGCCGTTGCCCAGGGTGTAGGACAGCGCGGAGGAGTCTCTCACCCCGAGGTTGACCACGCCGCTGGCCTTGAGCTTGGCGAGCGTGTCGGTGGCTTGTGCGAAAGCGTTGCCGGTCGCGGCGATGGCAATGGCAGTTGTCAGCGCCAGTGTCTTCTTCTTCATGTCTGGATGTCTTGTGGTTGGGTGTTCGTGTGGTTGCACAAGAAGGGGACGCAGCCTGGCCGCGTCCCCTTCACGAGGCGCTCAGCTCACTTCTGCGTGACCGTGTAGCGGATGGTTGCTGGCGCGCCGGCCGTCAGGTCGCCCGCCTTGACACCGCGAAACGCGTTCTCGGCATCGGCGCCGGCCTTGGCCACGCCGCCGATCTTGTCGACCAGCGCCTGGTAGGACGCCGGGTCTGCCGTGCTCAACCTCAGCTCGATCAGGCCGTCCGATGCAATGCTGTTGACCGAGTTGCCGCCCGATACGTTGGTGACGACGTAGCTGCCTTGCGGCAGTCCCGCCTGCTGCAGCAGGATCACCGTGCGGCCGGCGGCATGCAGCGCGCTGGTGCGCCCGTAGTTGCCGTTGCTGTGGCCGCCAGGGCCCTGGAACTGGACCAGCACGGTGCCCGACTGCTGGGCAAAGGCCGCGGCGCCCGTGAGCAAGAACGCACCGAGGGTCGCAAGGGAACGAATGGTCTTGATGTTCATGATCTGAGCTCCTTATCGAACGACTTCACGCGTGCGCACGCCCATCGGACCCACGTTGGGTTCGACCACCGTGCCGTCGGCCGCGTGGAAGCCGGAGTTGAGCAACACCGCGACCAGGGTGCGATGCATCTTTTCCACCTCCCCCTGGGTAGTGCCGCGCGTGCCCCATTCCCAGAACGCGTGCGTTCCGGCGCTGCTCGCGTTGTTGGACAGGCTGAAGTTCCAGGTGGGAATGCCGGTGTTGGCAGGCACGTTGTCGTTGAGGCTGCCCGAGCCCGTGCCGACGGTGGTGCGCGTGTCGTTGCCGGTGATCAGGCCCGACTGGATGCCCGCGTGAATCGCGGCGTTGTCGGCGCTGGTGTTGACATAGGCGGGGCGCAGGCCATACCAGAGCTGCTCGATCGACGCGGCGTCGGCATTGCCGTCGGATTTGCCGAAGCGCGCGTTCTCGGCGCTGATGCCTGCCTTGAAGGTCGGCTCGATGGAGGCGCGAATCTCGTTCAGCGTTTCCGTGCGGTCCGAGCGCATGTCCACTTCGAAGGAGCAGCTGGGCACGATGGTGCTGCCCGCGGCGGGCGCCTCGCAGCTGGCGCGCCCGACCGTGTACGTGGTCTTCGGCGCGCCTTGTCGCAGCTCGGATGGCGTCTTGATGTCCGCGATCCTGGCAATGGCGGCAGCCATGGCTTCCGCAGCGCTGGGCTGGTTCGGCCCGGGCGTCGCGGGGGCCTTGAACTTCATCTCGAAGCGGTAGCTGCCGGTGAAGTTCACGGTGCCGCCACCCTCGAGGCCGAAGTGCGAGACGAAGTTCAGCGGGTTAGAGCCAGTGCCCAGGTCCTGCTCGAAGCCGAAGAGCTGCTTCATGCCGGCCAGGTTGCCCTTGCCCTCTTCGCCGGCGGTGCCGCAGATCCACACGTCATACACAGGCTTGATCTTGAACTTCTTCATCGCCGCGGCCAGCGCAAAGGCATTCGAGGTGCTGCTCATCATGTCGCTGTAGCCCGGCACGTAGATCCGCACCCCGCCACCGGCCGCCGCCGCCGTGGCATTGGCAAATGTCTGGCTGGCAATGCCGTAGTTGGAGTCTTCCAGCACGCGGCCGCCTGCGTCGAAGGAAACCTCGTCGGTGATGGCGGCCAGCTGCTGCGGCGTCTCCACCACCGGCAGCGCATAGGGCTGCAGCTTCAGGCGGTTGTACGGGTCGCTGGCCGGCGGCAGCTCTTCCGGGTTGACCACGTCGATGTGGCCTTCGAGCATGACCTTGGGAAACTCGCCCTTGTAGTGCTGCGCGTTCTGGCTGGCGGAGTAGGTGCCCTTGATCTCCACGCAGGCGTTGTAGACCGGGGAGCCGTCGACGATGTTGACGTCGGTGCCGGCCAGCAGGCCGTCGGCGCGGGTCTTCACTTCGGTGGGCGAGAAGCCCCATTCATCGACCAGGCGGCGATGGATCTCACCGGCCATGCGGTATTCGAATCTCGATGGCGAAGCAATGCGAACGAGTTCCAGGAACTGGTTCCAGCGCGACTTGGCCGCCGCGGCTGTGCTCTGGTCGGCCAGCAACGCCTTGATCTGCGGGTCCGCCGCGATCTTGGCGGCCGCGGCCACGGTTTCAGCGGGGATGTTCGGCACCGTTGCGCTAGGCGTCGTCGTCACCGGCGGCTCCTGGGTGCCGCCGCCTCCCGCTGGCGGCTGCGAAGCCTGGCCGTCTCCACCACTTCCCCCACACGCGGTCAGGGCGACCGCGGCTGCTGTTGCACTCATCAACAGTCGCACGTTCTTCAGTCTTTCCATGCTTTCCTCGTTGCTTGCAAATACTTGAACAGGGGCAAGGCAAGAGCCCGCCCGGTGCTTGCGCCAATCGCATTGCAGCGCGATGACGGCACAGCGGTTTGCAATGCGCATGCCAGCGCAAAAGACAGGCCGGCGGACGAAGAAATACGCCTAAATGACTAAGCCTGGCGCCCGCCGGTGCTCAAGCGGCAGCTGCGAGACCGCATCGGCGAACGGAAAACCGTCACGCGCGTGTCATCACGAACGGGTTTCCGTCGCCCGAATGCACGCCAGCCGTTTCAGTTGCTCGACAACCCGTACTTGCGGACCTTGTCGGCCAAGGTGGTCTTGGGGATCTTCATCACCTTGGCGCTGTGGGCCACGTTGCCCTGGTTGCGCAGCAGTTCCGCCGCAATCAGGTCGCGCTCGTAGGTCTCGACCAGTTCGGTGAGCGAGCGCCCCTCGGTCTGCATCGAAGCGGCCCGCGGCTGCGAGTCGCCCAGCACGTCGCTCGGTATGCCCAGCACCAGGCAGTCCGCCACGTTGCGCAACTCGCGGACATTGCCAGGCCAATCGTGCGACATGAGCTTTCGCATCTGCTCGTGCGACACGCCAGGGTGCTGGCGGCCGAAGCGCCGGGCCGCCAGCAGCATGAAGTGCTCGGCGAGGATCGGAATGTCCTCGCGGCGCTCCCTGAGTGCCGGCAACTCGATGGTCGCCACGTTGAGCCGGTAGTAGAGGTCGGACCTGAAGTTTCCATCCTTGGCGCGTTGGAGCAGGTTCTCCTTGGTTGCAGCCACGATCCGCACGTCCACCTGCAGCGCATGGTTGGAGCCCAGGCGCTCCACCCGGCGATCCTGCAGAACCCGAAGCAGTTTGATTTGCATGCCCATGGGCATCGATTCGAGTTCGTCGAGAAAAAGAGTGCCGTTGTCGGCGTGCTCGATCTTGCCGATACGGCGGCGCTGCGCGCCCGTGAAAGCGCCGGATTCATGCCCGAAGAGTTCGCTGTCCAGCAGGTTGTCGGGCATGCCGCCGCAATTGAGGGCGACGAAGGGCGCGCTGCGCCGCGATGAATGCGTGTGCAATGCCTGCGCAACGAGTTCCTTGCCGGTCCCGGTCTCTCCGTGAACCAGCACATCGACAGGAGAGTCCGCGATTTCGGCCACCAGGCTGCGTACCCGCTGCATCTGCTGGGAGTGGCCAATCAACTGGCTTTCGAGTCCGGCGCGGCTCGCAAGCGATTTGCGAAGCGCCGCTACCTCCAGTGTCAATGAACGCTTCTCGCGGGCCCGCCGCACGACCTCGACCAGGGCCTCGGGCGAGAATGGTTTGGGAATGAAGTCGTACGCTCCGCTGCGCATGGCTTCCACCGCCAGCCCGACATCGCCGTGCCCGGTGATCATGATCACGGGCATGTCCGGCATGTGTTGGCGGCAAAAGCGGATCAGGTCCAGGCCGCTTTGCGCCGGCAGGCGCATGTCCGTGACCACAATGCCGCCGAAGCCTTGCCCAATCATCAGCAAGGCTTCTTCCGCGGAGGCCACGGCATTGACGGGAATATCGGCCAATTCCATGGCCTGCACGCATCCGAATTGAACATCCGGATCGTCCTCGACGATCAATATGGAAACTTCAGGGTGCAACATGGGTGGAATCAAGCCCTGCGGGCAAATGGAGTCTGAAGCGGGTGCCGCCAGCGGGAAGGTGAAATACCAGTATTTCGCCGCCGAATCCGCGGACGATATCGCGCGAAATCACAAGTCCAAGCCCCAGGCCGGCGCCAGGGGTCTTCGTGGTGAAGAAGGGCTCGAAGATCTGCTTGCGCGCTTCGGGAGAGAATCCGACGCCGTTGTCTTCGATGTCGATCCAGGCCCATTGCGCCCCGGCTTCGTCGAAATAACCGGCGCTGATCGAAAGCACGGGGTCGGCCACGCCCGCCAGGGCGTCCAGCGCATTTCCCACGAGGTTGATCAATACCTGCTCGAGCCGGTTGGCGTCGCACCACGCGTGGATCAATTCGGTACTGCATCGGTTGACGACGCGGATTTGCGATTGCCGGATGCGTTGACCGTAAAGGAACAAGGCATTGCCGACGGTCTGCCCGACATGGGTTCTTTCAGGCACGGAGGCAGATTTCCTGGCAAAGGCTTTCAGCGGCTGGATGATGCCTCCCATCTGATCGGACAGCCGCCCGATTCGCTTGAGATTGCCGGCCAGCGGGTCCAGCGCGCCGCGGCGCAGGAATTCCTCGGCATTGCCCGACAGCGTGCGAATGGCACCCAGAGGTTGCGCCAATTCGTGGGTGATGCCGGCGGCCAATTGGCCGAGCACGGCCATCTTTGCCGCCTGGACGAGTTCGTCCTGCGTCGCTCGCAAGGACTGCTCGGCGTGCTCGCGTTCCACGACTTCGCGTAGAAGGCGCGCATTGGCGTGCGTCAGCTCGTAGGTTCTTTCCTCGACCTTGAATTCGAGTTCGGTGTTGGCGTTTTCCAGAATACGCCGCGCCTCCTTGCGCTGTCGCTGAATGCGGTGAGCCTGGAACAGCACCAGCAGCAACAGGATCACCAGCGTGGCGGCGACCGCAGACGCCGCGGCGCGGCCCAGGGCCGCCTGCCGCACTTCCTTCAGGTCCAGGAAAAGCATCAGTCGCCAGTCCATTCCGTCCAGATTTCTTCCCAGGACAAGGCGCTCGCCGATGCGCTGGTAGTCCCGCAAGGGGTCCAGGTTGCTGAGCTTGAGCGGGAATTCGGGAATCTGCAGGTAGTCGTACAGGCGGGTGAGTTGGATGTCGACGCGTTGGTCCAGTGTCAACCGGTTGAGCGCGGTATAGCGCCAGGCGGGCTGGGATGAATCGATCACGATGCGATTCGTATCCGCCAGCAATGCCGGCGCGCCGACCAGGTCCCACATCTGCCCCACCGATTCCAGCCCAACCTTGATGGTGGCGACGCCCACCACCTGCGCGCCGTCGCGAATGGGGTGGGAGACGAAATAGCCCGGGATCTTGCCGTTCATGCCAATGGCGAAATGGCGGCCCACCCGGCCCGACAACGCCTCCAGGAAATAGGGCCTGAAAGAGACGTCACTCCCGAGCAGGCTGTCGTCCGGATAAGTCGCATTGCTCGAAGCCACAACCACGCCGCGGCTGTCGAGGGTGAATGCCGCCAGGCTGCCGACGTGCGCATTGAGCCTTCGAAGATAGGTGCTGGCCGCTGCAATGCGGTCGGGCGAATCGGGGTTGCGCAGCAGTGCAAGAATTTCCGGGTTCAGCTGGATCGTCGAAGGCACGTGTTCCGAGCGACGGATCAATCCTTCAATGGCCGATGCGAACAGATCCAGCCGATGGTCGGAATCCTCCCGCAGCTTCTCAACGCCTTCCTGCTCACCTTCGTAGTAGCCGTAGGTCGCCGCGGCGCTCATGATGCAAAGCGCGATGCTGGCAAGCGACAGCACGATGATCAGGCTCTTGCGTCTCAATGGAATCCCTCAGTCCAGTGGCGCGTCGTTGGGCGCCCTGTACAGCTCGAGCAACTCGGGCGAGGGAGGCCAATTCAGGTTCAGTCCTCGCGGCGGTATGGGCTTTTCAAACCATTTGTTGTAGATGGCCAGCGCTTCGCCAGAGGTCATCAATTGCGTCAATGCCGCGTCGACAATGGACTTGAGCCGCGTGTCGGCGCTGCGCATGACGCAGCCGTACACCTCCGCGGACATCGGGGTCCCCACCACGACCCACTTGTCGGGATCCTGCGCTTTTGCGCGCTCGCCATAGAGCAGCGCGTCGTCCAGCATGAAGGCGTCGACGCGACCCGCCTGGAGAAGTGCAAAGGACTCGCCATGGTCCTGTGCCACCACGATGCTGAACTTGCGGCCCGTGCTCTCGTTGAACAGGCGCAGCAGCCGTTCCGAGGTTGTCGCGGCGGTAACGACCACACGACGACCGATCAGGTCTGGGAAATCGCTGATTCCCGAATTCCTCGCCGTCATGAGCCGGGTGCCTATCTTGAAGATGGACACCGAAAAGGTGACCTTGCGCGCGCGCTCGGTGTTGTGGGTCGTGGAGCCGCATTCCAGGTCGACGGTGCCGTTTTGCACAAGCGCCATGCGGTTCTGCGGCGTGACCGGAATGAGCTTCATGGTGAGCGCCGGCAGATTCAACTCCGCCTTGATGGAATCCAGCACCCGCAGCATCAGGTCGTGCGAGTAGCCCACCACCTGGCCCCTGCGGTCGTAGTAGGAGAAAGGCGCCGAAGACTGCCGGTGGCCCAGGTTGATGGTCCCGGTGTCGGCAATGCGCTTGAGTGTGTCGATGGGTTGCGCCAGTGCCGCCGACGAATGCAAACACAGCAGCAGGCAGAAGGCGAAGGGCTTGTTCATGCGGGGTCGGGGTACGCCAAAAGCGTCCGTGATGCACATTGCGTGCCGACTGAGCATGACCTGGCGACATCCGGAACGGACCGCTGTCTCCAGTTGCCTGAGATGACACCGCAGCAGTTCAGGGCGCAGTGGAATTGTTCAGGGTCTTGCTGGCGCACGGCCAACGACAAAGGCCTCGGCTCAAGGGGCGAGCCCTGCGGACTTGACGACGGTCGCGTAGCGGCCGGCCTCGTCGCGCACATAGCCCGCGAAGGCCGCCGGCGTGCGGGGGTCGGGGTCGGCGCCCATGTCGCGCATCCTCTGCGCCATGTCGGGGGCCTGCATCACCACGGCCATCTCCGAAGACAGGCGCTGCAGTACCGGCTGGGGCACCTTCGCCGGCGCGAAGAGCGCGAACCAGGCGCTGACTTCGAAGCCCGGCAGGCCGCTCTCGGCCACCGTGGGCACATCGGGCAGCAACGGGCTGCGCTTGGGCGAAGTGACGGCCAGCGCACGCAGCTTGCCCTGCTGGATATTGGGCACGGCGGTGCTCTGCAGGTCGAACATCAGCGGCACATGGCCTGCGAGCACATCCGCCAGCGCGGGCGCGCTACCACGATAGGGCACATGCAGCATCTGCACCTTGGCCGCCGAGGCGAGCATCTCGCCGGCCAGGTGGTTCGAGGTGCCGGGGCCCGCCGAGGCGTAGGCGAGCTTGCCCGGCTCGCGCTTGGCCGCATCCAGCACATCGCCAAGCTTCTGATAGGGCGTGGCCGGGTTGGTCACGAGCACGAAGGGAATGGATGCAATGGGCGCCACCGTGGCGAAGTCGCGCACCGGGTCGTAACCGACCTTGCTCATGGCCGGATTGATCGCGTGCGAGCTCACCGTGCCCACGAGCAGCGTGTAGCCGTCAGGTGCGGCCTCGGCCACGAAGCGCGTGCCGATGGCGGTGCCGGCACCGGCCTTGTTCTCCACCACCACGGGTTGGTGCAGCCGCTCGCCCAGCTTCTGGCCGATGGCGCGGGCCAGCAGGTCCGCCGTGCCGCCGGGCGGATACGGCACGACCAGGTTGATCGGGCGTTCAGGATAGACCTGGGCCTGCGCGACCTGTGCACCTGCGGCAAGCGCCGTGGCGGCCAGCGGAACTGCGCACATTCGGATCAGCCGGCCAAGCGAATTCATCATCAGGACACTCCGGGTCGTGGGGAACAAGGGCGCTCTCAATGGGAGCCGCTGCAAACTCATGATGCGAAGCGTGCCCGGTCTTGTCCAATACCGAGCATGCGTACGTGTAATTCGCCGCGCGAATCACCGCCCGGCCGGCTTGACCACGCGCGCTGCAGTGGATACGAAGGCCTGGATCACCGGGTTGTCGTTGCTCGTGGCGTAGGCCAGCACCAGGTCGTAGGTGTGCGGCAGGCGACGGTCCGCGATGTCCAGCAGCACGACATCTTCCATGCGCAGGCGACGCATCGATGCCGGCACCAGCGCGATGCCCAGGCCGCCCGCCACCAAGGTAAGGATGGCCTGCATCTGCGAGGCTTCCTGCACGATGCGCGGCACGAAGCCAGCGGCCTGGCACACACCCAGGATGGCTGCCGCGAAACTCGCGCCGGCCGAACCCGGAAAGGACACGAAGGGCTCGGTGGCCAGCGCCTTGAGGCGCACGCTGTCGTGCCTGGCAAGCGGATGGCCAGCCGGCACAGCCACCACAAAAGGTTGAGGCTGCAGCTGCACCAGCTGAAGGCCGCGCGAGTCGTGCACCGGGCCGACGACCAGCGACAGGTCGCAATCGCCGGCGCGCAAGTCCTGCATCTGGCGTGTCGTGGTCTCCGCCGTCAGCTCCAGGTGAACGGTGGGGTAGTCTTGCTGGAAGCGCTTGAACACCGCCGGCAGCACGTCGAGCGCGGCGCTGGGCACGAAGGAAAAGCGCAGCGTGCCCTCCTGCCCCTGGCCGGTGCGGCGCGCGCGCTCCACCGCCATCTGCATCTGGCGCAAGAGGCGCTGCGCGTCTTCATGGAACACGACGCCTGCGGGCGTGAGGCGCACATGGTGCTTGCTGCGGTCGAGCAGCTGCGCGCCCACCGTGGCCTCCAGGTTCTGCATGGCCACCGACAGCGGCGGCTGCGACATGTGCAGCCGGCTGGCCGCGCGGCGGAAGTTGAGTTCCTCGGCCACCACGACGTATTGGCGCAGCAAGCGGGTCTCCAGTAACACAGGCGTTCCTTTCGGGGGCGGTCCATGGCAATACGCCATGCGAATTACGACCTGGCGTCAATAGTATTGGAAGTATCAGCCGCGCGTGCCTAGCATCGACCCTGTCTCACGTTGCAAAAGGCTCGTCATGCAAGCATCCCTGCTCGAGGAAATCGCCACCGTTCCCAATCCCTACCCGGTCGTGTCCAAGGTCGAGTACCCCGAGGTCTGGCACCTGTGCACACAGGCACGCGAGCTGGCCTGGGACCCGGTGGCCATCGACTACTCCGACCTGCACAAGGCCGACATTCCGCCCGAGGTGCGGCAGGCCGGCGCCGAATGGTGGAGCCTGCGCGCCTGGATGGAGCACGGCGCCACGCCCTACGGCGCCGAGCGCCTGCGCGAAGCCATCTTCGGCCACCAGCCCTTCGAGGTGAAGCAGCACATCTCCAACTTCATCGCCGAGGAGCTGCGCCACCACGAGGCCAGCTTTCGCATTGCGCAGGCCCTGAACGACTACGAGCCCACGCCTCGGGCCGACTACTTCAAGGACATCATTCCGCGCTTTCACGACGAGAGCGACGAGAAGGCGATGAGCTTCTTCGCCGGCCTGTCGGTCAACACGCTGTTCGAGCAGTTGTCGGGCGAGTTGCTGCAGGCGCGCTACGAGAACGCGCGCTTCGAGTCGATCCGCGAAGCGTGCCGGCTGATCCTGCGCGACGAGGCGCGCCACATCCAGTTCGGCCGAATCATCATGCGGCGCTTTTTCAGCGATCTGCCGGCCGACGAGAAGCGGACCATCGGCATCAAGGTGGCCAAGAAGCTTCGCGGCAGCCTGCTCAACGGGGTGTACGCAGTGGTCAACCTGCCGCCCGACGAGCGCGCCCGCTCCAGCCGCAACCGCGCGCTGGCATCCGAATACGGCCTGGGCGCGACGCACCCCGACGAGGAGATGAGCATCATCCGCGACGGCGTGAACAAGATCCGCGAGGACGTGGGCGTGTACGGCGTGGAGATTCCGCACATTCCCGAGCTCGACGGCACGGTGCATTGAGCACCCAAGGAGCCCAAGCCATGATCCAGACCCTGCACCCCGAACGCATCGCCCCGCCGATGGGGCCCTACAGCCACGGCATCGTCTGCAGCGGACCAGGGCGCTGGCTCCACATCGCGGGCCAGATCGGCGTGACGGCCGAGGGCGTGCTGCAGGACGGCTTCGAAGCCCAGGCACGCCAGGCCTGGGACAACCTCTGCGCGGTGCTGCAGGCCGCCGGCATGGACGTGTCGCACCTGGTCAAGGTGACGAGCTTCGTGGTCGATGCAACCCATCTCCCGCTGCTGGGGCCCGTGCGCAGCGGCTTCCTGGGCGCGGCGCGGCCTGCTTCGACGCTGCTTGTCGTGCAGGCGCTGGCCAAGCCGGGTTGGCTCTATGAAGTCGAGGCCACGGCCTTCCGGCCGGATACCGAGTGAGCCCGGTCCTTGCGCCGTCGCGGCGGCCCGAAGAACTGACACGCGCGCTGCGCGAGATCGGGCCGGCGTGGGCCGCGGACATCCGCGCAGCGGGCGACCGGACCAAGGCCCTGTATCTGCCTCACCTCGCCTGCGCGCCCCGCGGCGGCATCGACGAACTGCGCGATATGGCGTACGGCACGCACCAGCGCCAGGTGCTGGACATCTACCGCCCGCGCGGCGCATCGGGCGCGCCGGTGATTGCCTTCGTGCATGGCGGCGCCTTCGTGCGTGGCGCCAAGGACATCAACGGCGAGATGTACGCCAACGTGTTGCGCTGGTTCGCGCGTCACGGCTGCGTGGGCATCAACATCGAATACCGGCTGGCGCCCGATGCGCCCTACCCCGCTGGCGCCGTGGACGTGGCGCTGGCCTGCCAGTGGATCGAGCGCCATGTGGCCGGGCACGGCGGCGACCCGGCACGGCTGTGCCTGGTGGGTCACTCGGCCGGCGGCACCCACGTGGCCACCTACGCCTGCGACCCTGCCATGGATGGGTACGAGCGCCTGCCGCGTGGCCTGGTGCTGATCTCGGCCCGACTGCGGGCCGACATGCGCCCGGAGAACCCGAATGCCCAAGGCGTGGCGGCCTACTTCGGCGATGACGACGCGCAGCACCTGGCCCAGCGCTCGCCCGTGCAGCACGCCAGCTGCCTGGCCTTGCCGGTCTTCGTGGCGCATGCCGAATACGAGAACCCGTTGCTCGACATCTATGCGCTGGAATTCGCCCAGGCAGTGGCGCAGGCGCAAGGGCGCGCACCCTGGCACGCGATGCTGCCCGAACACAACCACGTGTCGATCATGGCCCACTTCAACACCGAGGAGCAGTGGCTGGGCGAGCAGATCCTCGGGTTCTGCGAACGGGTCTTCTAGACTGCTTCAGCCCCGCGCAGGCAGCCGCTGCCGAACCAGTTCGGCAAAGTAGCGCGTGCCAATAGGCAAGACCTCGTCGTTGAAGTCGTACTTCGCGTTGTGCAACGGCACGCCGCCCGGCGCACCGGCCGCGCCGTTGCCGATGAACACGAAGGCGCCGGGCACCACCTTGAGAAAAGCGCCGAAATCCTCCGAGATCATCATCGGCGCCACGTTGCCTTCCACATTGTCCGCACCCACCACGGCCTGCGCGGCCCGGATGGCCACCGGCGTGCACTGCGTCCAGTTCACCGTGGGCACGAACTCGTGCGTGTACTCCACCTCGCAGGTGGCGCCGTGCGCCGAGGCGATGCCGTTGCAGATCTCGCGCATGCGCCGCTCCAGCAGCGCCTGCACATGGGGCGCATAGCTGCGCGTGTCGCCCTTGATCTCCACATGGGTCGGGATCGCGTTGCGGATGCCATCGCTGTGGATCTCGGTGCACGACACCACGGCCGAATCGGCCGGATCGACCGAGCGGCCCACGATGGTCTGCAGCGCCAGGATGATCTCGGCCGCCACCACCAGCGGGTCGATGGCCATCTGCGGACGCGCCGCGTGGCCGCCCCTGCCGTGGATGCGGATCACGAAGTTGTCTTCGCTGGCCATGATGCCGCCCGAGCGCGTGGCGATGTGGCCGACGGGCATGCCCGGTATGTTGTGGGCACCGTAGATCTCGTCGACCGGAAAGCGCTCGAACAAGCCGTCCTGGATCATGGCGTTGGCGCCCCGGCCATGCTCTTCGGCCGGCTGGAAGATGAAGCGCACCGTGCCGTCGAAATCGCGGCTGCGCGTGAGCATCTGCGCCGCACCCAGCAGCATGGCCATGTGGCCGTCGTGCCCGCAGCCGTGCATGCAGCCGGCGTTGCGCGAGATGTGGGGGCGGCCCTCGGCTGTCTCGGTCATCGCCAGCGCATCCATGTCGGCGCGCAGGCCGATGGCGCCGGCGCCGCTGCCGACGGTGAGGCTGGCCACCAGCCCGGTACCGCCGATGCCGCGATGCACCTGCAGGCCCAGCAGCTCGAGCGCCTTGGCCACGTAGTCGGCCGTGCGGTGCTCGTTGAAGCCGGTCTCGGGAAACTGGTGCAGGTGGTGCCGCCAACGCACCAGCTGGGTGCCCAACTCGTTGTCCACGTACATGGTGCTTGCTCCTGGTAGGTGAGTTGCCTGTTGCCTACGTGGCCGCCGACCACGCGGCCTGGCGCCGGAGCACCGAGTCGGCGCTTTCGCCAACCAGTTCCTCGTACACGCTGGGCGCAGTGGCGCCTTCGGTGCTGATGACGAGCACCCGCGACCGGGCATCCAGCCCCACCTGGGCTGACAGCGCTGCATCGGCCCGCAGTTGCGCCAGTGCCGCAAGGCCGGCCGTGCCGGATTCGCCGGCCACGACGGGAATGTCGCGCGCACTGCCCTTGGCCAGCATGCGCATGGCCTGCACGGCCTGGTCGTCCTCGATGGTCATGAAGTGGTCCACGCTGGTTTCCAGGAAGCGCCAGGCCAGCGGCGAGGTCTGGCCGCAAGCCAGCCCCGCCATCACCGAATCGACGGAGCCGGTGGCCGCGGCGGCGCGCCCCTGGATGGCACTTTGCATGAGGCAGTCCGCCTGCGCGGGCTCCACCACGACAAGGCGAGGCCGATGCTCGCCGTGGAATTCCCAGAAGTAGCTGGCCAGCCCGGCCGCCATGCCGCCCACGCCGCCTTGCAGGAAGACATGGGTGAAGGCTCCGTTCTGTCCGGCACGGCCATTCGTCTGCTCCACCACTTCTTCGGCGATCGTGCCGTAGCCCTGCATCACATCGCGAGGAATCTCTTCGTAGCCTTCATAGGAGGTATCGGATACGACTTGCCAGCCGTTGGCAGTGGCCAGGCGCGCCGCCTCCTGCACCGACTCGTCGTAGTCGCCGGCAATGCGCACGATCTGCGCACCGTAGGCGGCAATGGCCTGCTCGCGCTCCAGGCTGACGTGGGCGTGCAGCACGATCACGCAGCGGCAGCCCGCGTCCCGCGCCGCGGCAGCCAGGCCACGGCCATGGTTGCCGTCGGTGGCGCTGATCACGGTGTAGCCCTTGAGCTCGTCGGTGTAGCGCCCCGCCAGCACCGCCGCCGGCTCGAAGTGCGGATGCAGCCGCAAGACCTGCCTGACCAGCGCCACGGGCGCGCCCAGTGCCTTGAAACTGCCCAGCGGCGAACGCACGGATTCGTCCTTGACGCCCAGGCGCGCAACCTGCAATTGCGCGGCCAGGCCGGGCAGATCGTGCAGCGGCGTGGGGCCCCGCGAGATCGCATGCCAGTGCGACAGCCACTGGCGGCTTTCATGGGCGCGCTCGATACTCATGATCGACTGCAGTTCGCTGGGATAGCGCTGGCGCGTGGCGCGTTGGTTGTTGATGAGCATCGGCGAAGACCTGGCGGATTGGATGCTTGAAATGGTATTGAGCCAGGTCGACGGAATTTATGATTCTTGGGGCCGCAGGTGGAAAATTCTTGCGCCGTCCGACACCCCAAGACAACCCTGTTCACATGACCCCCTACGAACTGGACGGATACGACCGCGCGCTGCTGGCCCTGGTGCAGGAAGACGCGCGAATGACCCAAAGCGAGCTGGGCGAGCGCGCCCACCTCTCGACCGCCGCGGTCAACCGCCGCCTCAAGCAGCTGGCCAGTGCGGGCGTAATCGAGCGCCATGCCGCATGCATCAACCCCAAGGCGCTGGGCTATCACCTGACGATCATCGTGGAGGTCAAGGTCGAGAGCGAACGCGCCGACCTGCTCGACGCGATGCAGCAGGACTTCAAGGCCCGCCCGCAGGTCCAGCAGTGCTACTACGTCACCGGCGAATGCGACTTCGTGCTGATCGTGCTGGCCCGCGACATGGACCAGTACGTGGCACTGACGCGCCGCCTCTTCCACGACAACAAGAACGTCAAGGCATTCAAGACCATCGTGGCCATGAACCGGGTCAAGACGGGCATGAATGTTCCCATCGACTGAACCGCAACCCTCGCGAAATTGAAAGAGCTCAGAGTGAAGCTGCTCGACATTTTTGATGCAAACAAGACCAAGGCGGTGTTCGACCACATCCGCAACCTGCTGATGTGCGCACTGCTCATTGCCGCGGGCGTCTTCGAAGGACAGCAGCGCATCGGCCTGTATTCCGACCTGAACACCAGCGCCTTCGTGGGCTGGGGCCTGATGACCATCGGCGTGGTGCTTGCGCTGGTCAACCTCGTGGTGGGCCTTTCGCAGCTTTCCAGGCTCGCCTATCACCGCTTCTGGATGGCCCTGGTGCTGGTCGCCTATGTCATGGCGTCGGTCAGGGCGGTGGTGGTGCTGACGGCGTTTCGCTCGTGCTCCTGAGCGTCATCAGAGCATTTCCTCGGGCACCATCTGCAGGATGATCCAGTCGCGCAAGCGATGGAAGGCGCTCCAGCCCGGCTCGTCGTACTGCACCGTCTCGGCGCCGTCGATGTCGCGCTCCACCCATGACATGGTGCCCTTGTCCGGGTCCAGCCGCAGCTCGTAGGTGCCGGGGCTGAACTCGTCGATGAGCTGGCGAAACTGCCCGGCCAGTTCCGTGCTGTCCACGATCAGCCCCACCTCGGTATTGAGCCAGGCCGAGCGGCCGTCGAAATTCATCGAGCCGATGAACATGCGGCGCCGGTCCACCACCGCCACCTTGGCATGCAGGCGGGCGCTGGACATCTTGAAGTCGCCCAGGCGCCGGTCGCGCGTGATCAGGTTGGCGCCCAGCTCGTACAGCCGCACGCCCGACTTGAGCATGGGCTCGCGATAGCGCGAATAGCCGCTGTAGGCCAGCGTTTCGTCGGTGGCGTTCAGCGCGTTGGTCATCACCACCGTCTGCACGCCGCGGCGCTGCGCGTCTTGGATCAGGGCCAGCCCCATCGGGCCGGGCACGAAGTAAGGCGAGACGATGAACACCTCGCTGCGCGCGCCCTGGATCTGTGCCACGGTGCGCTGGGTCACGCTGTCGGCAAAGCTGGCCTCGGGGTCGTCCAGCGTGATCTTTCCGGGAAAGTCGGCCAGCACCCGCGCGTCGCCCCAGATCTGGTCGAGCCAGCCTCGCTCCAACTGGTCCTGCACCGTGGGCTGGCCCAGCACATCCACACTCGGCTCGGCAATGCTTTGCGGCAAGGGCTCAAAGGCTGCATCGAGCAGGCGCGCGGCGTCTTCGGGCGCGGGCAGCGGCTGCAGCACCGAGATGGGCCGCACCTGGGCGCTGTTCCAGTAGTCGTCGAAGGTGAGCGAGAGCTCGCCCACGGCCTGGCCGCTGACCAGCATGTCGATGTCGACGAAGTTGCTGCTCTCCGAGAGCATGAAGTACTCGTCGGCCACGTTGCGCCCGCCGGTAATGGCCAGGCTGTTGTCGGCCACCAGCAGCTTGTTGTGCATGCGCCGGTTCAGGTGGCTCAGGTCGTGCAGCGACAGCATCAGCCGCCAGGGCAGCGGACCGGCGCGCGCAGGCAGCGGGTTGAATTCGCGCACCTCGAAGTTCGGCATGGTCGAGAGCGCGGCGTAGATGTCCTCGCTCACCGGTGCATACAGGCCGTCCACCAGCAGGCGCACACGCACGCCGCGCGCCGCCGCCGCGCGCAACTCGCGCAGAAAGATCAGGCCGGTGAGGTCGCGATTGAGCACGTAGTACTGCGCGTCGATGGTCTTGTCGGCGTGCCGCAACAGGGCCAGGCGGGCGTTGAAGGCGGTCGGTCCCTGGGCCATCAGGCGAAAGCCCGAAAGTCCCGGTGTTTCGGGCTCGTCGGCGCGGGCAATGCGCGCGAGCTTGGTGCGCGTGGCCGCGGGCACGGGCATGGCGTGCGTCTCGGGCTGCGGCTGGAACGAAGGCAGCGATGCGCAACCGGCCAGCGCCAGGCCGAGCAGCGCGACGGCGGTCAGGCCCAGGCGACGCAGCCAGGCGGCCGCGCCAGACGGGGCACCCTGCCCCGCCGCGCGAAGGATCGACCGCCTTGCCGTCAAAGCCCGAGTGCCTCCGCCATCTGGGCCGGCGAAAGCTGCACCGGCTTTTGCGGCCACACGTCCAGCAGCTCGACCATCCTGGCGTTGCGCGGCGCCTGCATGCCGTGCGCCTGCGCCAGCCGCACCACTTCGCCACTGAGCGCATCGACCTCGGTACGACGCCCCAGCGCCAGGTCGTCGGCCATGCTGGAGCGTGCCTTGGCGTCGATCTTGAGCATGCGTGCGGCCACCACCCGAAAGATCGGCGAGGGCAGCCGCAGGATGGCGAGCAGCTTGCGCGGCGGCAGCGCGGCCACCTGCGCGGGTGCGATGCCGGCGCGCGACAGCACGCCCAGCGCCTCTTCCATCAGCGCGGCGAAGCAGCGGCGGTAGCCGCGCTCCATGAGCTCGGCGCGCAGCGGCAGGCCCGACAAGGCATTGACCGGGTTGTTCAGGTTGAGCAGCAGCTTGCCCCACTGGATGGGGCGCGCGTCGTCCACCAGGTCCAGCGGCACGCCGGCGGCATCGAACACCGGCAGCCAGCCGTCCAGCGCCGCATGGCGCTGCGCCACCAGCCGCCCGGCCGTGCCGCGGTGGTAGGCACCGGGGCCGATCTCGGCCACGTTGTAGGGCACCATGCCCGGCAGCACCACCAGGCCGCCGCCGGCCTGCGCCGCCACCGCCGCATTGGAGATGCCGTTCTGCATCGACAGCACCAGGGTGCCTTCGGGCAACGCCGCTGCCAGCTGGGCGGCGGCCTCGGCCGTGGCACCACTCTTGACGCACAGCAGCACCAGCGCGGGGCGCGCGCCGGCAGGCACCTGCGCGGCCAGCCGCACCTGGCCGGCCGCAACATGCGTCTTGCGGCCGTCCAGGTCCGTCACCGTCAGCCCGCGCGTGGCGACTGCATCGAGCGTGCGGGGCCGCCCCACCAGCGTGACGGGAACGCCGGCCGCCGCCAGGCTGCCCCCCAGGTAGCAGCCGATGGTGCCGGCGCCCATGACAAGGACTTCACCGGGAATGCGCAGGGTCATGGCGGATCAGAGGAGGTTTGAGTTTCTGCAGAACGCTTGCGGCGCCGATCATGCCTCAGGCTGCACCGCCGGCTTGGCAGCCACCGGGCGGGTGCACAGCCAGTCCAGTTCCTTGCGCAGCACGCGGATGGCGTTCTCGTGCTTGCGCGTGTGGCGGCCCCTGCCCTTTTCGCCGGCCCGCAGCACCAGCCGCAACTGCTCGCGCTGCAGCCGGCCCTTGAGACGGCCCGCGCGTCGGCCATGGCGCTGCGCCAGCTTGCGCCGCACGGCCAGGCGCCGCAGCGGCGCGCCAAGCCGGCGGCGCTCGTCGCCCCGGATGAGCTCGCGCTCGGGCACGAAGTACTCGGCCAACGCCTGCAGGTGCCGGCTCTCGCTGCGCGAGGCCACTCGCCAGATCAGCGCCACCGCGATGAGTGCCGGCACGCCCTTGAGAAAAGTCAGCGCCACCATGGAGGCCAGGCCGTTGCCCGGAATCCAGTCGTTCATCAACGGCGAGTTCCACACGAAGTGCAGCGCCCAGGCCAGGGCGAAGTACTGCAACGCCAGCAGCATGCGCAGCGGCAAGGCCAGGTCGTGCCGGAACTTGAAGCACACCACGCCGAAGGCCGCCACCGTGGTGTAGGCCGCATGGCTCCACAGCCCGTTGAGCAGCCCGCGCATGACGAAGTTGTGGGCCACCGGCATGAGCTGGCTCTCGGTGACGAAATACACCGCCGAACTCACCGTGTAGCTCAGGTTCTCCACCACCTGGAAGCCCAGCCCCGACAGCGCGCCAAGAATGAGGATCGAATGCGGCGTGCGGAACTGGTTGCGTGCAATCTGCATGATCAGCACCACGCCGATGAGCTTGAGGAACTCCTCGGTGACGGGCCCCGCGACCGCCGGCCCCCATTCGGCCGCAAAGGTGGGCGACACCAGCTTGGCGCACAGGCCCAGGATGGCCTTGTTGGCCGGCTGCGCCAGGTGCGCTGCGCCCAGCCCGCCCCACGCAAAGGCCATGGCAAAGCCCAGCGGCGGATGCTCCTCGTCGAGGTCGAGCATGTGAAAGAGCGCGAAAAAAGGCAGTGTGTAGAGCGACCACAGCAGCAGCCCCGAGACCACTGTCACCGGCACCACGCGGTAGCCGGTGTAGAACATCTTGAAGATCGCGAAAGCACCCGCGGCCAGGAAGAACACGAGCAGCCAGAAGGCCGCGCGGCGCGGCTGGTAGAAACTGTCCAGGCCAATGGGCCAGTCTTGCGGCGGTGCCGCTGCGGACGCGTTCATGGCCTGGACTCCAGGCGCAGCGACTCGACCATGGCTTCGGCTTCGTCCAGGCTGTTCTCAGCGCCCTCGGGCACGCTGTGGAAGTCGACCTGGATCACCAGCTGGCGCTGCACGTCGGTAATCTGCCAATAGCGCCCTGCCATGCTCGGCCCCGAATAGCCGAAGGTCATGCCGCGCAGGCCGCCGGACGTCTTGAACGACTCGGGCTCGTCCTCCAGCGCCAGCCTTTGCCCTCGCTCCAGGCGGGCGCGCTGGCGCAGCAGCGGGCCCTCGGGGCCGCCGCGCCACTCCTGCACGCGGATGCTGAAGCGATTGGCACCATCGAAGATGGCCGACGTGCTGCCGGTGCGGCTGCGCGCGGTGTCCAGCTTCCACTTGGGCGCCGGCTCGTAGTACACGCCGCGGCCCACCTCCAGCTCCATGCCCGGCGCGATGCGGCGCTCGCCCGGCACACTGTCGTTCCAGGCGGTGAGGCCGCCGACAAAGCCGGCGATCAGCAAGAAGATGAGCGCCGACACGCCCAGCGTGCGATAGGGCACGCGGCGCGGCAGCTCGGGCACGCGGCGCCCGCCCTGGTGGGCGTGCGGGTCAGGAGAAAGGACGTGGGTAGGCGGCGGCATGTTCGTGCCGCTGCCTTGGGGCATCAAGCGCGCTGTGCCACCCAGGCGCGCACCGATTCGAGCGCAGCCGGCAGGGCCGCGGCATCGGTGCCGCCGGCCATGGCCATGTCGGGCTTGCCGCCGCCCTTGCCGCCCACTTGCTGGGCGACGAAATTGACCAGCTCGCCGGCCTTGACCTTGCCCATGGTGTCGGCGGTGACGCCGGCCGCCAGCTGCACCTTGGCGCCATCGACCGCGGCCAGCACGATGGCGGCCGTCTTGAGCTTGTCCTTGAGCTTGTCCATGGTCTCGCGCAGCGTCTTGGCGTCGGCGCCGTCGAGCTTGGCGGCCAGCACCTTGATGCCGTTCACGTCCACGGCCTGCAGCGCCAGCTCGTCGCCTTGCGACGAGGCCAGCTTGCCCTTGAGCGCGCCAATCTCGCGCTCCAGGCCACGCACCTGCTCGAGCACCTGCGTCAGGCGGATGCCCACCTCGGCCGTCGGGGCCTTGAGCGTGGCGGCCACGCTGTGCACCGTGGATTCCAGGTCTTGCAGATAGCCCAGGGCGTTGGCGCCGGTGACGGCCTCGATGCGGCGCACGCCAGCGGCCACGCCGCCTTCGCTCACAACCTTGAACAGGCCGATGTCGCCGGTGCGCGCCACGTGCGTGCCGCCGCACAGCTCGCGGCTGGTGCCGATGTCCAGCACGCGCACCGTGTCGCCGTACTTCTCGCCGAACAGCATCATGGCGCCGGTCTTCTGCGCGGCCTCCATGTCCATGATGCGCGCCTGCGTGGCCGCGTTGGACAGGATCTCGGCGTTCACCAGCTTCTCGATCTCGACGATCTGCTCGCGCGTGACGGGTGCGTTGTGTGCAAAGTCGAAGCGGGTCTTGTCGGCATCCACCAGCGAGCCCTTCTGCTGCACGTGGCCGCCCAGCACTTCGCGCAGGGCCTTGTGCATGAGGTGGGTGGCGCTGTGGTTGCGCACGGTGGCGGCGCGGCGGGCACCGTCCACCTGGGCCTTCACGGCGTCGCCCACCTTGAGCGTGCCTTGCGTCTGCACGCCGTGGTGGCCGAAGACGTCGGCCTTGATCTTCTGCGTGTCTTCCACGCCGAACTGCACGCCCTCGGCGGCAATCACGCCCTGGTCACCCACCTGGCCGCCGCTCTCGGCGTAGAAGGGCGTGGTGTCCAGCACCACGATGCCGGCCTGGCCTTCCTTGAGTTCGCTGACGGGCGCACCCTCGAGGTACAGCGCCAGCACCTTGGCGTTTTCCTGCAGGTGCTCGTAGCCGGTGAAGACGTTGCCGGCGCCGGCGTATTCCACCGCGCGCTCCATCTTGAACTTGCCTGCGGCGCGGCCGGCAGCCTTCTGCTTTTCCATGGCGGCGTTGAAGCCGTCCACGTCCACCGACACGTCGCGCTCGCGGCACGCGTCCTGCGTCAGGTCGAGCGGGAAGCCGTAGGTGTCGTGCAGCTTGAAGGCCACCTCGCCGGGCAGCACCTTGGCGCCGCCGGCCAGCGTGGAGTCGAGGATCTCCATGCCGTTGGCCAGCGTTTCGTAGAAGCGTTCTTCCTCGGCCTTGAGGGTTTCGGTGATGCGCTTCTGGTCGGCCACCAGCTTGGGGTAGGCCTCGCCCATCAGCTTGACCAGGTCGGGCACCATCTTGTGGAAGAAGGGCTTCTTCTGGCCCAGCTTGTAGCCGTGGCGGATGGCGCGGCGCACGATGCGGCGCTGCACGTAGCCGCGGCCTTCGTTGGAAGGAATGACGCCGTCCGCCACCAGGAACGAGGTGGCGCGCACGTGGTCGGCGATCACCTTGAGCGAGGCGTTGCCCAGGTCTTCGGTGCCGGTCTCGCGGCCAGCGGCCTTGATGAGCGCATCGAAGATGTCGATCTCGTAGTTGCTGTGCACGTGCTGCAGGATGGCCGCCAGGCGCTCCAGGCCCATGCCGGTGTCCACGCAAGGCGCGGGCAGCTTGACCACGCTGCCGTCGGGCTGCATGTCGAACTGCATGAACACGTGGTTCCAGATCTCGATGAAGCGGTCGCCGTCTTCATCCGGGCTGCCCGGAGGGCCGCCGGGGATGTGCGGGCCGTGGTCGTAGAAGATTTCCGAGCAGGGGCCGCAGGGGCCGGTGTCGGCCATCATCCAGAAGTTGTCGGACTTGTACTTGCCGCCCTTGTTGTCGCCGATGCGGATCACGCGTTCTGGCGCCAGGCCGATCTCTTTCGTCCAGATGTCGTAGGCCTCGTCGTCGTCGATGTAGACGGTGGCCAGCAGGCGCTCGGCCGGCAGCTTGTACACCTGGGTGAGCAGCTCCCAGCCCCACTTGAGCGACTCGCGCTTGAAGTAGTCGCCAAAGCTCCAGTTGCCAAGCATCTCGAAGAAGGTGTGGTGGCGCGCGGTGTAGCCCACGTTCTCCAGGTCGTTGTGCTTGCCGCCGGCGCGCAGGCACGCCTGCACCGAGGCGGCCCGGTTGTACGAGCGCTTGTCGGTGCCCAGGAACACGTCCTTGAACTGCACCATGCCCGAGTTGGTGAACATCAGCGTCGGGTCGTTGCCCGGCACCAGCGGGCTGGAAGCCACCACCGTGTGCCCCTTGGAGGCAAAGAAATCGAGGAATGTCTTGCGGATGTCGGCGACGGTGAACGTGGGCTGGCTCATGGTGTGAAGAGGGGCGCCAAGCGCCGGACAAGCTTGCCGGCTAACTGCTTGATTTGATTGAACATTCGATTATAGGTTTGGGCCCAGCACGCGCATCACCGCGGCGGTGCGCGTTTCCACCCCCAGCTTCACGTAGATATGCTCCAGGTGCTTTTGCACCGTGCGGGCGCTGATGCCCAGCAGATCGCCGATGTCGGCGTCCGTCTTGCCGGTGGCCAGGCAGCGCAGCACCTCGCATTCGCGCGGCGTGAGCTGAGTCGGCATCGCAAGCTGCTCGAACGGCAGGAAGCGCGCCTGCGCAACGGCACGACCCTCGATTCGCGTCAGGTGATTCATGGCGAGCACCTCGCGTGGCTTGTCGATTTACGCAAGCTTGCGTATTGGCCGGGCCTGGGGCCGGTGCCACCATGCCCGATGGCCTGCCTCGTCCCGCGCCTCTTCCAGTATAGGAAGCGGCGGGACATTCGTCTTTGAAGGAGGACCGAGCCATGACACGCGTCTACATCGACTGCCGGGCGTTCCCCAGCGAGATGAATTGCAGCGTCGCCCTTTCGGCCAACAGCGAGACCGAACTGATGGAGGCCGCGGTGCAGCACGCCGTCGCGGTGCACGGCCACAAGGACACTCCGGAGCTGCGCGCCGAGCTGGGCAAGCTGTTCAAGGCCGGCACGCCGCCGGTGGAGGCCCCCGCCGCCGTGGCTTGAGCGGCGGCGCCGCGGGAACCATGCAGGTCCAGCCCGGGTCCAATTGAGGCCGCCGCGAGGCGATGCCTTCATGTGGCGGCAGGAGGCATGGAACCATGAAGCGATTCAAGCATTGGCAGGACCCGCTGACCGGGCTGCTCGGCCTGTGGCTGCTGGCCTCGCCGTGGGTGCTGGGCTTTTCCCAGTCCACCACGCCAACGGCCAACTGCACGCTGGTGGGCATCGCCCTGATGGCCGCTGCGCTGGGCGCGACTTTCGTGCCGCGTGCCTGGGAAGAGTGGACCGAGGTGGCGCTGGGCGTATGGCTGGTGATCTCGCCCTGGGTGCTGGGCTTTGAAGGCATGCGCGACCCGAAGGTGAACACCATCGTGATCGGCGTGGCCGTCCTGGTGCTGGCGCTGTGGGTGCTGGCCACCGACAAGGACTACACCCACTGGCGCGCGGCCGCTCACTGACGGCGCCACCGGGCTGAGCCCCCACTGGGCCGGCCCGTTCGAGAGCAGCTTGCACCGAGGGCGGATCGGCGCCGCCCTGCGGGTTGCCGCACCATCCATCGCCGAAGAACATGACACGACTGTGTCGTGCAGGGGCTGCGCGTGCCGCAGCCCCTTTGTTTTTGCATAGGCGCCAGCACATGTTGGCCCGGAACATGCCTTGCCGTTAGGATCGCCCGGGACACGATCGCCATGATCGACAAGCTACGGGGGAAGGAACAACGTTCAAGATGCGGGAATCCATTGGAAAGTTGAAGACAGGAATCACCGGAATGCAGAGGGGGCGGTGGGTTGCCAGGTTCGGGCTGGCTGCCAGCCTTCTTGCAGGCGCCGCCGGCGCATCCGCGCAGGAATTTCATTTGCTGGAGAACCGCGTACGGGACCGGGCCAACGGCATCCTGGCCGTCATGGCGTATTCGGTAGTGCCCGACCTCACGTCCAGCAACCTGTCGATCAAGAACGCCCAGACCGAGAACCCCTCGGTCTTCATGACTCAGCTGGGCGGCGGCGACACCATGAGCAAGAGCTTTCCGATCTACCTGGAAGGTGCCATTGCCTACAGCCGCTACGACCCGACCTTCATCGCCAGTGCCGGCGCGGACGTGCGCCGCGTGCCCACGCGCTGGAACACGCTCACCGGCACCGGCGGCGTGGGCTGGGACTTTCCGATCACCGACGAGTTGGTGTTCCGCCCCATCTTCGACTTTTCGCTGGGCAAGATGGCCACCGACCTGCGGGTGGCGGAATTTGCACTGAACCGGGTCACGGGCCGCGACTTCGACTTCCTGAAGGACGGCACCATGAATGCCTATGGGTTGGGCGGTGCCGTGATGCTCGACTGGGAGCACGTGCGCGAGGAATACCTGGTGGACGTGGAGCTGCGCTACACCGACATCCGCCTGCGCACCTTCGGCAATACCTCGGAAGTGGTGCAAGGCGAGGCATCGGCGCGCACCGCCAACATCTACGCGCGCTACCGCGCCCCCACGGGCATGCACGCCCTCGACCGCCCGGTGCGCTACGTGCTGGAGTTCTCGCACTCGCGCTACCTGGGCAGCCAGGCCGACATCCTGGGCTTCGACTACCTCACCAGCCTGGGCGCCGGCCTGGAGCTGGACACCAGCGCCTACAACCCCCTGTACGTGACCCGCGCACGCGCGGTGCTGCGCTACATGTTCGGCAACAACGTGTCGGGGGCTTCGCTGGGGCTGGCTGTCAGCTTCTAGCGCCGGCCTGGGCAAGCCTCAGTAGCCGACGGTAAATCGCTGGCGCGAGTGGCGCGGCGTCTCCAGCTCGTCGATCAGCGCCACGGCCAGGTCTTCGATGGAGATGCTGCTCGCGCCATTGGCATCGACCAGCAGATCGTTCCCGCCGATGCGGAACTTGCCGGTGCGCTCGCCGGGCACGAGCAGTGCCGAAGGCGAAACCAGCGTCCAGTCCAGCGGCGAGCCTGCGCGCAGCTGGCGCAGGATCTCGCGCGCCGCCAGCGCCTCGCCCTTGTAGGCGTCGTGGAAGGTCGGCGTATCGACCAGGTCGACGCCTGGCGCCACCTGCAGGCTGCCCGCGCCGCCCACCACCAGCACCCGCTGCACGTCGGCCTGCTCGATGGCCTTGAGGATCGGGCTCGCGTCCACCACGCTGTACTTGACCGAGACGATGGCCACGTCGTGCCCGGCCAATGCCGCCGTCAGCTTGCCGGTGTCGGCAACGTCCAGCGCAATCGGCGTGAGGCCGGCGCGAGGTGCAAGTGCTGCGGCCCGGCGGGCGATGGCGCTGACCTGATGGCCGCGCTGCAGTGCCTCGGCCAGCAGCCGCGAGCCCACCTGTCCGGTGGCGCCGATCAATGCGATTTTCATGTTCGTGCTTTCAAAGCGAGTTGCGATGCTCCCAAGGTTAGGGCGGCAAGCTCGTTTCGATAAGATGGACAATTGCGCTTTCTCAGTCCATTCAAGGTGAACAATCCATGCAGGCAACAGGCGGCGTCAACCTGAACCGGCTGGTGGTCTTCGTGGCCGTGGTGGAAGCCGGCTCGCTGTCGGCCGCGGCGCGTCGGCTGGGGCTGGCCAAGACCATGGTCAGCGCGCACATCCAGCGGCTGGAGTCCGAAATCGGCGCCAGCCTGCTGCTGCGAAGCACGCGGCGCCAGAGCCTGACGGATGCGGGCGAAGCCTTCTACGAATCGGCCCGCCAGATCGTGCACGACGCGCAGGAAGCCATCAGCGCCGCGGGGCGCGACACGGCCGAGCCGCGCGGCACCCTGCGCGTGGCTGCCCCCATCGACTATGCCGCCAGCGTGGTCGCGCCGGTGGCGGTGCAGTTGCGCAAGCGCCATCCCCAGCTCAAGGTCGAGCTGCTGGCCGGCGACCGCGTGGTCGACATGCTCAAGGAGGGCATCGACATGGCCATCCGCGCCGGCCGCCTGGCCGACTCCGCCCTGCAGGCCACGCGCATCGGCGGCTTCACCGAATGGCTGGTGGCCAGCCCGCTGCTGTTCGAAGGCCGAGCGCCGCCCACGCAGCCGCGGGAGCTGGCCCATCTGCCCTTCGTCGCGCTGTCGGTGCTGGCCCAGCCCCTGAACTGGACCCTGACCAGCGCGAGCGGACGCGCCAGGCGCACGCTGCGCTTCGAGCAGGTGATGTCAGCCAATACCTCGCACGCGGTGCGCTCGGCGGTGCTGGCCGGCGGCGGCCTGGCGGTGCTGCCGGACTACGCGGTCAAGGCAGACGTGGCAGCCGGGCGCCTGATGAAGGTGCTGCCGCAGTGGTCGCTGCCCGAAAGCGGCATCTACGCAGTGTTTCCGGCGGCGCGGCACCGGCCGCAGAAGGTGCGAGCCTTCCTGGAGTTGCTGCGGCTGCACATCGAGCAGCGCGGCGGCGACGCCTCGCCCGCAGCCACGGACCCGGGCCCGCCCCCGTCGCTCCCCGCTCACTAAAGCGCCGCAAAGGACGAATCGAGCGCGCGGCCGCTGAGCAGGTAGCTCATCGCGCGGTGCAACTCGCCGGGCAGCACCGGCTTGTGCAGCAGGGGCACGCCACTGGCCATGGCCTCGCGAAGACGCTCTGGCGCGGTGTCGCCGGTAATCAGCAGCATCGGCAGGTCCTTGCCGAACTCGGCGCGCAAGGTGGCCGCGGCCCCGGCGCCGGTGCGCTGCTCGCGCAGGCGGTAGTCGATGACCGCCATGTCTGGCCGATTGCGGCGCGCATGGTCGAGCGCCTCCTCGATGGAGTCGGCCACGTCGCAGCTGCAACCCCAGGCCTGCAGCAACTGCTGCATGCCGGCGCGCACGGTTTCGTCGTCGTCGATGACCAGCACCCGCACGTTCTCGAAGGGGCGCGACTGCGCGAGCTGCCCTGCCGGCTCGCTTGCGACCTTCCTCGGCGCCACAACGCCCACCCGCGCCAACGGCAGGCTCAGGCGAAACACGCTGCCACGCCCCGGCACGGAATCCACGCTGACCTGCTCGCCCAGCGCGCGCGCCAGGCCCTGGGCAATGGCCAGGCCCAGCCCCAGCCCCTTGCGCCGGTCGCGCTCGACATTGCCCAACTGGTGGAACTCCCGAAAGATCTCCTGGTAGGCCGAAGGCTCGATGCCCACGCCCGTGTCCCATACCTCCACCAGCACCTTGCGCCGCCGCATGCGGCAGCCCACGAGCACCCCGCCGCGCTCGGTGTACCGAATGGCGTTGGACACCAGGTTGCGCAGGATCAGCGCCACCAGCGCCGGGTCGGCATCGACCACCGCATGCGTCTCGCGCGAGCGGTAGACGATGCCCTTGACGTCGGCCTGCGGCGCCAGTTCGTTCTCGATGCGGTTGAGCAGCGGCTGCAAGGCAAACACCTGGTTCATCGGCTGCACCACGCCCGCTTCGAGCCGCGAGAAGTCCAGCAGCGTGTCGAGCATCTCGGCCGAGGCCTGCCAGGTGGCGCGGGCGTTGGCCAGCGCCGATTGCTGCGGCACGGTGAGTGGCGTGCGCGCCAGCACTTCCAGGAACAGGCCCTGGGCGTGGATGGGCTGGCGCAGGTCGTGGCTTGCCGCGGCCAGGAACTTGGACTTGGCCAGGTTCGCCTCTTCGGCGGCCCGGTGCGCGGCTTGCGCATGCTCGGTCTCCACGCGCAGACGCTCGATCAGCTCCAGGTTCTCGAAGCGCAGCGCAATGGCCCGGCGCGCCGCGCGCGTTCCGTTGCGGGCCTGGCCGATGAGCGTTGCCAGGTACAGGAACACGACCAGGGCAAGAGTCTTGTAGGCCGGGTCGTCCAGCGTCCAGAGCTTGGCCGCGAGCACCACCCCTTCGGACACCGCGAACACCACGAACACCGGCAGGATGGGCGCCAGCGAAGACATGGAGCTGCCGGCAACGCCAGCCAGTACCGCCACGACCAGCACGCTGCCGGCCACCGAGGTGCTGCCCAGGGTGGCCCAGGCCAGCGAGCCCCACGCGGCGCCGTCGATCAGGTTGAGCACTGTCTTGCGCCGCAGCAGGGCCGGCGCCTGCTCGGGCAGGATCTGCGTGGCCAGGAGGCGCCGCGCGTCCCACGCCAGGTACAGCTTGAGCGAAACGATGACCACGCACCAAAGGCACAGTTGCAGCGCGTTCTGCTCGTTGGCCAGCAGCCAGACCAGGATGGCCGCCACCACCAGCGTGGGAATGAGCGAGCTGCCGATATTGCCCAGCTGCAGGCGCAGCTGTTCGACCAGCATGCGGTCTTCAGGCAGGCGCTGGCCGGACATCAGGCCACGATGCCGCGCTGGCGGGCCGCAAAGCCCGCTTCAGACCGGCTGGACACCTGCAGCGCCGCCAGTACTGCCTGAACGTGGCCTCGTACCGTGTTTTCCGAGAGGTTCAGGCGCCGTCCGATCACCTTGTTGGACAGGCCCTGGCACATGAGGTCGAGCACCTCGCTCTGGCGCGGCGTGAGCAGCGGCGACTCGTCGTTCGCGGAGGGGCCGCCAGAGCCGCCGGCGACACCATTGGCCGCGAACGCGTCGCGCCCGGGCGGCAGCCCGCGCCGCACCTGTGCGATCACGCCCAGGATCTTGTCGGCCGGATCGGCCTTGGAGACGAACGCCGCGGCGCCGCGCTCCATGGCCGTGCGCACCTTCTGCGGCGAAACCTCGGAAGACAGCATGACCACTTCCGCCTGTGGCCACCTGCGCTTGATCAGGGCGATGCCCTCCAGGCCATTGAGGCCTTGCAGTTGAATGTCGAGCAGCACCAGGGCCGGCTCGATGGGCGCGTGCATCGCTTCTTCGAGCGAAGCCGCTTCGCTGGCCTCCAGGTCGGGAATGGCCGCGGCGAGCACCATGCGCAAACCACAGCGAAACAGCGAATGGTCGTCGACGAGAAGGATGCGAGGCGGCAGCAGCATGGAAGAAAAGGCAGGCGAGGCTTACTAGGCAGGCGCAACTGAGCGGTGCAGTGGGCATTTTGCCCAAGGGCGATGCGGCAGGACCGGTCCAAATGGACTATTTACCCCACTGGCGCATCAAGAGACGATCGCGGCACCGGCTGCACTTAGCTCAAAGGCATCGCCGGCCCCTTCTCTCTCGACAGACAAGAGCGCCGAATGAAGCCACTGGTTCACGTCCAACGAATCGCATCGAACGCCTACACCTACCGCGTCAGCACCAACGGTGTGCAGGCGGGGGACGACAGCGCCACCTTCGATTCCCTGGAGCGTTGCCTGTTCGACGCCGGAGCCTCGCTGGACCAGTACTTTGCCAGCGTCGAGCTCAAGCTCGATGGCCTGTTCATCGGCCAGTACGCCACCCGGGCCTTGCGCAGCCACCCCTCCGTGGTGGCGCAACGCATTCGCCAGCATTTCCACCCGGCCCGCAGCGCCGACTGAAATCAGCAGCCATCTGGCGCCTTCGCGACACAACACGTCCGATCCGGGAGGAACTCGCGAGGCGGTCCGGCGCTCCCTTCTAGGGTGACCCGATTCTCGAATCCCCTGGCCCCAGGTCGTCGCCGCTTCATGGCGACCTGCACCGCGGCCGGCCTTGGCTGGATTGCCGCGCCTGGCCTGGCACGCGCATCGACCGACCCGCTGCTGCTTCGCGCCCGCAGCGAACTGGCCAGGCTGGGCAACGCCATTGCGCACCACGACCTGGTGGGTGTTGCCGACTTTTCCCTGCCTTCGAACCAGCCGCGCTTCCATCTGCTGGACATGCAGTACGGACGCATCGCGCACAGCTTTCTCGTGGCGCACGGGCGCGGCTCCGACCCGCAGCACAGCGGGCGCGTGCAGCGCTTTTCCAACGAAGTCGGCTCCAACGCCAGCTCCGAAGGCGCCTACCGCACGGGCGAGCAGTACGTGGGCAAGCATGGCCGATCGATCCGCCTGGATGGCCTGGACGCGAGCAACAGCAACGCCGAGGCGCGCGCCATCGTGATCCACAGCGCCCCCTACGTGAGCCCCGCCGTGCTGCAAAGCCAAGGCAAGCTCGGGCGCAGCGAGGGCTGCTTCGTGTTCTCCGACGACGACCACGAGGTGGTGCTGGAGCAACTGGGCCCCGACCGGCTGCTGCTCGCCGGCCTGTTCTAGGGCGCAAGCCGCACCCGCAGTTGCGTGCCTGCCATTTCGGCCAAGGCGCCGGCATGGTTCAATGGCGCCCACGGCGCAGTACGGCGACCGCAAATTCCCGGAGCGAAGAACATGACCATGCGTTCATTCACATCGACCCCGCGCGCAGTTCGCGCCGCGGCCTCGCTGGCCCTGTGCGGCGCCCTGCTGGCCCTGAGCGGCTGCTACATCCCGGCCGCCTATCCGGTCACCACGTCGGCTCCGGCCAGCTTCGACCGCTCCTTCAGCGCCGCATCCAGCGCCATGCGCGACCAGGGCCTGTCCATTCGCACCGAGGACCGCAACAACGGCGTCATCGTCGGCACGCAAGGCGGCGCCACCGTCACGGCCAACATCCGCCAGCAGGCTGACGGCAGCGTGCGGGTGCAGTTCGACGCCAACGGACCGCGCGACCCCGCGCTGATCGACCGGGTTTCGCGCGGGTACGACGCCTACATGGGGCGCTGAGCCCGGCTGCTGGCGCACCGAGCATGTCGGGCTACAAGAGCTTCGTGCAGTTCGTGTGCGTCGGCTTGATTGCCACGGCGGTGCAGTACGTGCTGCTGGTCTGGCTGGTGCGGCAGTTCGGCATGCCGGGCACGCTGGCGTCGGCCCTCGGCTTTGCCTGCAGCGCGCTGCTGAACTACGCGCTGAACCGCCGCTTCAGCTTTGCCAGCGACCGACCGCACAGCGAGGCGCTGCCGCGATTCATGGTGGTGGCCGGCTCCGGGCTGGCCTTGAACACCGTGGTGTTCTGGTGCATGCAGGCGGCCTTCGCAAGCCACATCCTGATCAGCCAGGTGGTTGCCACCGCGGTGGTGCTGGTCTGGAACTTCCTGCTTCACCAGCGCTGGACCTTTGCCAAGACAGGCTAGGACCGAACACCATCAGCAGCCCCGGCCACGCGGGCGATACCAGCTGCCCACGTCGTCCGAGCCGCACTTCACATACTGCTCCTCCACCAGCCTGGGCAGGCCACCGCCGTCATGCATGGTCAGGTGCTCCCGCCCCGTGGCCAGGTAGATCACCAGCGGCGGGTTGAGCCGCACATAGTCGACCCCGACGCTCAACTGCTGTCGCAGGAAGCGCGTATTGCCGTTGAGCTGCAGCACAGGCCGCCGGTTGCTCAGCGAGTAAAGGCGCTGGTCACCCCAGATCAGGATGCGATCCTGCGGGCTGGACAAACGGTCGAGCTGAGCCGCCGTTCGACGCAGCATCGGCATGCTGGTGGCCACCTCGCCCTGGAAGACGGCCAGTCGTTCCGGCGTGAAAGGAACAGCGCGCGCAAGGCGCTGGACCTTCTCGGCCAGCGGCCTACCCATGCAGGCAATGACGCAGATGGCCATGGCGGCCACGGCCAGGCCGCGCATCAGCTCGGGGCGGCTGCTCTTGCCCAGGCGATCGAGCACATCGCAAAAGCCCAGGGCCGCCAGCAGGCCCAGCGGCATGAACAGCAGGTCGAAGTGGTATTCCCAGAACGACAGCACCTGCATCGAGACGATCACCAGCGCGCTGGCGCCCCAGGCCACGCACAGCAGTTCGAGCCGCCGGGCATGGCGTATGCCGACAAACACCGCCCACAAGGCCCAGGGCGCCAGCCAGATGTTGCCCCGCCGGAACCAGTGGAATGCCCATAGCAGCTTGAACCACGGGCTGTGCTCGTATTCGCGGATCGCCTCGGCCGGGTAGACGAAGGCGGTCCACAAGGTGGCGCCCAACGTCCCGTTCACGAAGAGGCAGGCCATGACCACCAGGGCACTGCCCAGCGCACCCGCCACCACGGGCACCGCCTTCTCACGCAGCAGGCGCCCCCAGGGCTGCCCCTGCGCCCAGTGCGAATGGGCCAGTGCCGTCACGAACATGGCAAACGGAATCAGCGCCTCCATCAGCTTGAAGGTTGCGATGACGGTCGTCATCACGCCGACCCACGCGTAGCGCCAATCGATCCGGCCGCCGTCGTGCGTGGGGCGCTCGCTTGCGCTCAGGACCAGGAAGATCACGGCAATCGGGCCACCGATCAGCCATTCGAGCTGCGAAAGATGAAATGCGCCTGCCTTGGCGTAGAAGGTGCCGAAAGCCAGGCAGGCGGCCAGCACGCCCGCCAGCTCGCTGCGCTGGCGCAACGCTGCCCAGAGTACTGGCGCCACCACGACCGCCCACAGCATGTCCATCCAGCGGATGCCGAAGGTGTCGAAGCCGAACAGGTTGCCCGACAGCACGTACCACCAATAGATGCCGGGCTGCTTCATGTCCCAGAAATCGCGGTAGTAGCGCGCCCCCTCCGAGATGGCTTGCGCCCCCCAGGTGAAAGTGGCCTGGTCCTCCGCGAACGGGTAGGGAAGGTGCAAGGCCGCCAACGCCGCAACCACGACGAGCACCACCCACAACCCAGGAGATTTCAGAGCTCTGGTCATCGCGTGATCCTGAACTGAATTCGCGCCAATCCGGCTCATCCGTTTGGCTGATTGCTTTGTAGCACTTTTAGACTACAGTTCACAGTTTGTGACTGTGCCATACGCGAATTCCCCAGTGCGCTGACGCGAGGAAGCTCATGACCACCCGTCCGAATCTGAAGACCCAGCGATCGCTCCTGTCCATCGTGGTGCCTTGCTACAACGAGGAGGAAGTGATCACCGAGACCGTTCAGCGGCTGCGCAAGTTCTGCGCCGAGCTGCAGGGCATGGAGGTCGAGCTGATCTTCGTGGATGACGGCAGCCGCGACCGCACGCGCGACATGCTGCGCGCTTTCCAGCTGGCCGACCCGAGCATTCGCATCATTGGCTTCGCGCGCAATTTTGGCCACCAGATTGCCGTCACTGCAGGCATGGACGCGGCCAACGGCGATGCCGTGGTCCTGATCGATGCCGACCTGCAGGACCCACCCGAGCTCATTCACCAGATGATCGGCAAGTGGCGCGAGGGTTTCGACGTGGTGTATGGCGTGCGCACCCGGCGCGATGGGGAATCGGTTTTCAAGCGCGCGACCGCGGGGGCCTTCTATCGCGTGCTCAACAGGCTGTCGGACACCAAGATCCCGCTGGACACGGGCGACTTCCGCCTCATGAGCCGCGCCGTGGTGGACGTGCTGCGCGCCATGCCCGAGCGTGCCCGCTTCGTGCGCGGCATGGTGAGCTGGGCGGGCTTTCGCCAGACGGCCCTGCCCTACGCACGCGCCGAGCGCTTTGCCGGCGTGAGCAAGTACCCGCTGATGAAGATGCTGCACTTCGCCACGGACGGCATCCTGTCTTTCTCGACCAAGCCGCTGCAGCTGTCGGTGGCCATGGGCCTGGCCTGCGCGGCGGTGGCGATCATGGGCATCTTCTACGCCCTGTTCGTGCGCCTGTTCACCAGCGTGTGGGTCGAAGGCTGGGCGGCCTTGATGATCGCCGTGCTGTTCGTGGGCGGGGTGCAGCTCATCTGCCTGGGCATCGTGGGCGAGTACATCGGCCGCATCTACAACGAGATGAAGCACCGGCCCCTGTACGTGGTGCAGGAACTGGTCGGCTTCGAGCAGGTGGCACCCGCCATGTCGCGCAGCCCGGGAACGCCCGGCCCTGCCACCGCGTTTGCCTTTGCCGTGGCACAAGAGGCCCCGGCGCTCAACGACGCTGCCGCCAACCCTGCGCCCCATGCAGAGCTTTTCATTCGCGCGCACGCCGGGGGCTGACCCCCTGGGCGACACGCCCCGAACCGCGCAGACGGTCGCCAAGCTTGCCTTCGTCGTGCTGGCCGGCTGGCTGCTGCTGCCCATCCTGACGCCGGTCCATGTGGAGGGTTTTTCCGCCTCCATCCAGTCGATGGCAATGCACCTGGTCGGCGACCGGCTGCAGAACTACGACCGGATCTTCCCGCTCAACCTGGAGCTGTTCGCCACCAGCCGCGCCGGCATGATGCTGGCCGCCGCATCGATGTACATGGTCGCCCCGCTCAGCGGCGAATGGCCGATGCGCATCTGCATGTGGCTCGGATTCGCTCTTCTCGTGGGCGCATCCACGATCCTTGTCAGGACCTGGACGAAGACGAACACCTGGATCGCGCTGGCGGCGCTGTTGCTGATGCCCGGCGTAGCCGAGTCCGCGTTCTTCTACAACGACAACGTGCTTTCCGCCGGCCTGGCGCTCGCAGGCCTTGCACTGGTCGTGACAAGAGGCCCTCAGGGGCCCTCCGGCAGCGGCACCACGACGGCCCTGCTGGCAGGCCTGCTGTTTGGCGCCGCTGTGCTCGCCCGCGCCGACGCCGTGCTGCTGGGGCCTGCCTTCCTGCTGGCCTTCATTGGATGGCGCCGCGCGCCCTTGCGGCTCTTTCCGGCATTGCTGGCATTCGGTGCGACCGCCGGCCTTGTGCTGTGGCTGGTGCCTGCCTGGCTGGGCTTCACGTTCTTCGACATGCTCAAGGTCGCCGAGCAGGCGGTGGCGCTGTGGGATCGCGGGTCCGCACTGCGCATGGTGTTCAGGATCTACTTCTTCTTCATCGGACTGCCTGCGGGACTGCTGCTGGCGGCCGGCGCGGCGTACCTCGTGCTCAGGCGCGAGTACCTCGGGCTTGCCATGCCGCTGGTCGTCATGCTTGCCTACAACCTCGCCTATGCCGGCAAGATATGGGAAGTGCGGCAGGTGCTGCCCCTGACGCCGTTCCTCGGAATGTTCATCGCGCTGGGCATCTCGTGGGCCTGGCAAGTGCGCGGCAAGCGCGTCCTGGCCGGGCTTGCGGCAGCGGTCGCGCTGGTGCTCCTGCTTGTGCCGCTGGGGCCGGCAAACATGACCGACGGGCCCAGGAACATGTCGGGCCGCCTGCTGTCGCCCTTTGCGTGGCGGGCCTGGCAGCAGCGCGAGCGCGCCAATTTCGACTTTCTGGGCGAACTCGTGGACCGGCAGACAGCGGACACCCTGTTCATCACCGACAACTGGAGCGCAGACCGCTACCTGCACCTGGTGCTGCAAGAGCGTGGGTTCAGGCCAATGGCCGACCGGGCGATTCCGCAGAAGTGTGCCGCTTTGCTCGAGAGCACCGGCCGCGACGCGCTCACCATGCGCCACCTGAGGCTGCACACGCCGATCCTCAAGGAGTGGCGTCTTCTGCTGCCGCCGCGATTCGACGCCTACCGCGCAGAGTGCGGCGAGCTCCTGGCGGCCCGCGTGGTCTATGTCTCGGACGCCTATCGCATGCAGGCCGTCGAGCCGGGCTTGCCCACGGCCATCGACTATCCGCCCGAGATGGCTCTGGGCCGGCTGCAGAAGCACGCCTCGGTGCCGCTTGCTGCCAACCCGCTCAGCCCCGCCCAGACCTCGGCGCTGCGTGCGGTCTTCGCCAACGAGGCCGAAGACACCAGGCGGGGATTGCTGGCCAGTGGCCAGACGTCCTTTCAGGCCCGCGTCGACCAAGGGCAACGTGCCCTGGCCGGCAGCCTGCACCTTCATTGACTCAACGAACGTGGCGAGCGCTCTTGAAACCCCGGCGACTGGCAACCTTTCTCAAGTTCGCAACCGTGTCGGGCATGGGCTGGATCATGGACGCATTGATCCTGCTCGCCCTGGTCTCGCAGGCACTCTGGAATCCTTTCTACGCCAACATCGTCAGCTCGTGCGTGGCCGCGACCTGCGTGTTCCTCTTTTCGCGCGAAGTGATCTTCCGCAAGGTGCCGCGCGTGCTGCATCTGCGCTTGGCAGCCTATCTGGGCTACACGCTGTGCATCATCTTGCTGGCCTCGGCGGCGATTGGCCTGCTCGTGGGCATGCTTGCTGCCATTGCGGGAAGCTTGAACTTCGAGCTTCCCGCGACTGCGGCCGCCGCCATTGCCAAGGTCATCGTGACGCCGCCGCAACTGGTGGCGAACTTCGTTGTCTCGCGCTTTCTTAGCGAGCGCACCTTCAAGGAGATGGGCCACTGATGAACAATGCTCGCATCCTGGTCCTGATCCCCTGTTATCAGTGCGCCCCGCAGATCGGCCGGGTGCTCAGGCAGTTCCGTGACGTGCCCGATGGCGTGTTCGAGGAGATCCTCGTGCTGGACAACGGCAGCCGCGACGGCACCGCCGACGCCGCGCTGGCGGCCGCCGACCAGATCACCTGCTGCCCGGTGACCATCGCCCGCAACCGCGAGAACTACAACCTCGGCGGCTCGCACAAGGCGGCGTTCTCCTATGCAAGCGCAAAGGGCTTCACTCATGTGGTCGTGCTGCACGGGGACGACCAGGGAAGCATCCAGGACCTGCTGCCGCATCTGGCCCAGGGACAGCACCTGCAGTTCGATGCATGCCTGGGCGCTCGCTTCATGCCCGGATCGGTGCTGACCGGCTACTCGGCCTTTCGAAGATTCGGCAACCACGTATTCAACTTGCTGTTCAGTGCGGTGTCGGGCCGGCGGATCTTCGATCTGGGCTCCGGGCTGAACATCTTCTCCTCGTCGATCTTCCAGGACGCCTCCGTGCGCCTGCACGCGGACGACCTGCGTTTCAACGTCTACCTGCTGCTGGACTGCGTGGACAAGAACCGGAAGCTCATGTTCTTTCCCATCGGCTGGCGCGAGGAAGACCAGGTGTCGAACGTCAGGATGTTCTCGCAGGCGCGCAAGACGCTGGCGATCGCTGTCGAGTACGTGTTCGACCGAAGGGCGTTCCGCCAGCGCGACCACCGCCAGGTTGCGCACGGCGACTACGTCTTCGACGCATTGCAGCTTGCGCCGGGAGAGGCGCGTGCCTGAGCTCAACCTGGTCATGCCCATGGCGGGCCGCGGCTCGCGCTTCGAGCGCAATGGGTACGCCTGCCCCAAGCCGCTGATCGAACTGCACGGCCAGCCCTTCTTCGCCTGGGCCGTGGAAAGCCTGGCCTCCAAGGTTGCACTCAAGGAGATCTCTTTCGTGGTGCTGCGCGAGCACTTGCAGAACTTCGACCTGGAGCGGCAGATTCGCGCCCGCTATCCCCGGGCCCATGTGGTGGCACTCGACGAGGTCACCTCCGGCGCCACCGAAACGGCCGCGCTCGGCGTGGCCGCGGCCGCGTTCACGGGGCCCATTGCCGTCAACGATTGCGACCACGCATTCGACGCCAGCGGCATCGCCCACACGCTGGAGGCCATGGCGGCACGGCAGGAGATTGGCGGCGCCCTGCTCGGGTTTCGCTCGCGCAACCCCGGCTTCTCGTACGTCGAGATGGGCGACGACGGCCTTGTGCGCGCAACGGTCGAGAAACGGGCAGTCAGCGACTTCGCGATTGCGGGTTGCTACCTGTTTCGCAGCCAGCAGGTCTTCCTCGAGTGCTACGAGACCTACAGGCGCGAGTGCCCCTATACCGAACTGTTCGTCAGCGGGATGTACAACACCTTGGTCGCCGCCGGTGGCAAGGTGTCGTTCCAGGAGCTCGCACGCCATGTTCCGTTCGGGACGCCCGAAGAACTCGCGCAGGTCGACACCGCCGCGCTCGAATCCTGCGTTGAGCCAATCCCGGCAAGGCAATGAGCGGCATCTCGCCTTGGCTGTTCTTCTTTTCCGTGGCCTTGCTGCTGCTGGCGCATGTCGTTCGGTGCTACCGGCAGACCCTGCTGTTCAGGAAGAACATGCTCCCCTGGCGCTTCGACCTGCTCAAGGGCCTGGCGCTGAGCTACCTGGTGAACGTGCTGGTGCCCTGGCGCGCCGGCGATGTCGTGCGGGTCGTGTACGTGGCCTACCGCTACAGGCTGCGCATCTCGTACGTTGCAGCGACGGTAGTGGCCGAGCGGCTTTGCGATCTGCTCGTGCTGGCGCTGCTGCTCGCCCTGCTCCTTGCTGGCTCGCTGGTGCCGCAGCATCAGTTCCTCGCGCTGGCGGCCACCTTTGCGGCGCTGGGGCTGTTGCTGGTGGCCTTTGCCTTTGCACTGCCCCGCTGGACCACGCTGCGGCGGTGGACGTGGCGTCTTGCCGCCATCTTCAACGACCGGTGGCGCTTTGCGGTGCTCGACCTGGCCTGGACCTTCTCGCAGCTGGTAACCGGCGGCACCCTGATTCGCGTGAACTTCCTCGCGCTCACGGCAGCGATGTGGGGTGCGTACTTCAGTGCCTATGCGGCCTTTGCCGCATCGGCGGGGACTTCCCTGCTGGACGTCAGCGCCGTGCTGCTGGGCGGGCCCAACAAATCCCTGCTGCGCCAGCTTTCCGAGGCCGACGCGGGCGATGCGCTCCCCATATTCATCTTCTCGGCCCTGCCGGTCATCGGCGTTCTCGCGTACGGATCAATTCGCGGTAGCCGGCAGATACTCGATTCGCTGGGCCTGCTGCGCCGCTACGGACTCGAATCGCTGAGCATGACGCGCTCGATCACCGGCGAGCAGTTCCGCGACCAGGGCAACTATGCCGCCTTTCTCGAGGCGCACTTTGGCGGATCGAACGCCATCGTCTCCAGGTTGGGACTGCTCGCAGCGCCCGACGTGGTGGTGCACAAGCTGCTGCCCGGCGGCTCCGATGCCATCACCGCGGTGGTCGAGGTCGATGGCGTGCTGAAGATCCGCAAGTGCGCTTCGGGCGCCTCCTCCGACAAGCTCGAAGAGCAGGCCCAGTGGCTGAGAAAAAACCGCTCGGCGCTTCCACTGGCGCATGTGGCCGACGACAACCGCAATGGCAACGTGTATTGCTACGACATGCCCTACATCATTGCGGCGCGCGACTTCTACGAAGTGATCCACACTTCGCCGCTGGATGAGTCCCAGGAACTGGTAGCGAACGTGGTGGCGCAGATGCACCGGTTCCACCTGGCCCACGCGGCAGGACAGGCGCCGCTGGAGCTCATCGATGAATACCTGCTCAAGAAGGTAGTTGCCAATGCCGACCTGGTGCGCGCATACGGCCTCACGCTCTTTCCGCAGCGCCAGTACCGCATCAACGGCGAGGACTACGACCTGGACGAGTGGAAGGTGCTGTTCGACCTCGACTGGCTTCGCGCCCAGGTGGCGTGCCGCGACACCGCGATCATCCACGGCGACCTGACCATCGAGAACATCATCGTCAGCACCGACATGAGCCATGGCTGGTACGCGATCGATCCCAATCCCGCGAACATCTTCAACACGCCGCTGATCGACTGGGCCAAGCTGATGCAGTCGCTTCACCTGGGGTATGAAGGGCTCAATCGCGGAAGCGAGTGCGCCTTGCAAGGTGGCGACCTCAAGCTGCTGCTGGTGCGCAGCAATGCCTACTCGATCCTGCATGCCTTCCTGGCCCAGCGCCTGCAAGAACAGGTGGGCGCGCAACGCATGCGCGAAATCGCATTCCACGAACTGGTCAACTACCTGCGGCTGACGCCCTACAAGATCCGGCACGACCCGCACAAGGCGCTGACCTTCTTTGCTTGCATCAGCATCCTGCTGCGGCGCTACCTGCAGGGCGGCGTTCCCATGACCAAGCCCTTCTCATGACCCCTGCCAGCCAAGCAAACCTGAGCGAGGTGCGAGCGCTGCTGTTCGACCTGGACGGCACGCTCGTGGACACCGCCGAGGCCAACGCCATGGCGTACGCCCGCGCGCTGGCAGAGCACGGCATCGATGTGCCGGTAGCGCAAGTGCAGGAACTGGCGCTGGGCCGCAACTGGCGGCAGTTCCTTCCACCATTGGTCCAGGCGCATGGCGTGCAGGCAGACTGCGAGCGCATCGCGCAGCGCAAGCGCGATCTCTATGCCTCGATGGTCGGGGGGCTGGCGGTAAATGCCGGGCTGCTGGCCCTGCTTGCAAGCTGCAAGCCGCACAAGCGCATCGGCCTGGTGACCACCGCTTCGAGCGCAAACGTGCAGGCCATCGTTCAGGCCAAGGGCTGGAATGGCTTGTTCGATGTCGTGGTGACAGGCGACGACGTTGGCAGGCACAAGCCCGCCCCCGACGCCTACCTGCTCGCCGCGCAGCGCCTGGATCTCGAGCCCGCCTGCTGCCTGGCCTTTGAAGACTCCGACATCGGCGCGGCCAGCGCGCTCGCCGCCGGCATGAGGCTGGTTGAAGTGCGCTTTGCGGCCGCTGCCCGGCCATGAACCGGCTCGCGGTTCACGACGACGCCATCGTCAGGCGCAGGAAGCGCTTTTGCAGCGCCGGATAGAACTTGATCTCCACCAGGTACGAGAAGGCCAGCAACAGGGCCAGGTACCCGCAGAACTCGATCAGCCGGTTCTCAAGGAAGGAAAGATAAGTCGCGTCGACCACGAAGTAGTGATGGCTGATGTAGATCACGTACGACAGCGGCGCGAACGCCTGGAACGGGGCCAGGAGCCTGTCGAAGAAGAGCCACCCCATCGAGTGCCAGGCCAGGCCCGAGAACGCGGCCACCAGCGCAAACAGGTGGTGGCGCAGCTCGAGCGAAGGATGCACGCCGATGCTCACGAAGCTGCCGTCGACCACCGAGCGATTGACCGCCAGTGCATTGACCAGGCACACCAGTGCAATGCTGCCCAGGGGCACCGCCAGATGCGACAGCCGCATGGCCTTGTCGCGAAGGTAGGCATTGGACAGTGCCACGCCCAGCCACCAGATGCTCAGGTACATGAACACCCGGGGCACGAACACGGGATGGAAGAAGTACACTAGCGCCGCAAGCGCCGCTGCGCAGGCCACCACCATGTCTCGGCGCCTGTCGCTGTCCAGGTACTTCTGCAGCGGGAAGTACAGCATGTAGAACCACCATTCGTACGACAGCGACCACAACGGTCCGTTGTTCATGTACGGCTCGACGATGACGTTGGGCTTGAGGCCCGCCACGTCCTGCAGCATCAGCAGGTTGAGCGCGAGCGTCTTCAGGTCCGGGTCGGCCAGTTGCCCCGCTCGCGCGCATTCGATGACCCAGCCCAGGGCCATGACCATCAGCAAGGGGATGTAGATGCGGGCCGAGCGCTTGAGGAAGTAGCTTCTGAAGGACTTGTCCGCAGCGCTCTTGAACGAGTAGTTGATGACGAAGCCCGACAGCAGGAAGAACAGGATGACGGCCTCCTGGCCGAACCTGAACAGGTAGCTGATGCGCGAGCCGGCCAAGGCCTCGTCGTTGACCACGAAATGGTGGATGACGACGTAGAGGGCCGCCAACCCCCGCAAGGCTTCCAGTCGTTCCAGCTTCACGCCAGCTTGGTTGGTGGGCATCGGTCTCGTCATTCAGATCTGGTGCGGCTTGCAAGTGGCGCCGGACGGCGCTCAGGCAGCCGCACTGGACTGAGGCCGCAGCAAGGACATCGCCCGCCGCTTGGCGATCCGGAACTTGCTTCGCAGGTAGAGCCCCCGCATGTCCGAGCGCATGAGCGCGGCGTAGCGCGCAGCCAGGTTGGGCTTGTAGGGCTGCGCCATCAGCAGGCGCAGCGACTCTGCCATGTAGTGAAAGCAGTGAGGCCCGTCGATGTAGTCTTCCCACGCCTTGCGCGCGGCACGGCCCAGCGCCTCGTAGGGTTGGTCGGCCAGCAACTGCGGCAGTCGATCGACCTGGTTCTCGGGCACCCGGATGCTGAACTCGCTCCAGGGGATGAACGGCGGGGGCACCCATTCGTCGGCCAGGATGACGGGGCAGCGGCCCATTTCCATCGCCTCGTAGAGGCGATAGGTGGACGGTCCGAGCCCGCGCGGCGACAGCATGAAACGGCTGCGCGCGCAGACGGTGGCGTATTCGTTCTCGTAGGCAGCGCGCTCTTCGGTGCTCAGGAGCCAGGAATGCCGGGCACTCGTGTCCAGCACATGAGTGCCAGGCACCTGCGCCTTCAGGATGCTGTTGCGCACCGCGCAGTTGTTGGCGCCCACGAAGGAGTAAAGCAGGTCCTGCTCCACCTTCAGTTCGCGCCCGCGCTGCACCGCCCTGTTCTCTTCGATGCGTGCCAGGTAGACCCCGCCGGTGGCCAGGTGGGGCCGCGCATGCGGCGTGCGAACCGACGGGTACACGCCGCGCATCAGCGGAAAGGCGTCGTCTCCGTCCTGGTAGAGGAAGCACTTCCCGGGGTAGCGGCGGCGCAGCGGGTGCCACAGCGCACGCTCCATCAGCAAGTCGCCGATGAGGTGGCCTTCCATGAACAGAATGGCATCGGCCGTGTGCGGATCGTCCGTCACATGGTGCTGGCCATGGACGTCGCGCCCGGCGGCCTCGCGCAGCCAGCGTTCCGCAAAGCCGGCCCATCGGCCCTCGGTGACAACCGACGTGATGTACAGGTTCATGTAGGCGCCCGTTCGCCGGGATCGGTCATCAAGTTGTACGTCCGCCTGCAACCGGCAACGAAGCACTTCGCTGGCTCGGCGCGGCGCCAGGCATCCGCCTCGAGGCGACGAGCACGAACATCGAAGCGGCAACGACTATTCCCAGGCTCAGGCCCAGGCTGCGGTAGACGAACCACGCGTGGACGATGCTGTGATTGCGCAGCAACTCCATCCACACGATCGGAATCATGGCCGGCGAGGCGACAAGCAGGAAATCGCCCAGTCGATCCTTCGCGAAGCGCCCACGCAGCAAGGTGAAGCCGAGGAGCGCAACGGCCACCGCGAGCGCGAGCGCAAACAGCGGCCAGCCAAGCGCCCCGATATTGGTGGCTGTCGCGGTGCCCAGATGCACCGAGAGCTGCGTCGAGATCTCGCCCGATCCCACGGAGCGCGCGACGATGTTGGGAAAGACCTCGTCGAACACCCTGCCGGAGCCCAGGAAGGCGGCGCTGATGAACCATTTGCCGGCCCAGGTCGTTGCATAGCTGAAGAACCAGGTAAATACGACGACGCCGGTGCCGAACAGGAGCGTTCTTGCGGGCATGTGCGGACGGCTCCAGCGCATGCTGGCGACGATGAGGAACGCCAGCAAGGCCGGCGTGAGCGGCGGGTTGACCAGGAAATCGACAAATGCGAACACGGCGCCGGACACCAGGGCGATCCACCTCAGGCCTGCAAAGTCGTCCGGCCTGGCCTTCAGGTGCAGCGCGGCGCCCCAGGCCGTGAACAGGCAGACCATGAAGCCGATGGCATGGGCGGTGACAAAGGAAATGCTGAACAGGTCGGTCGTCAGGTACAGGGTGCCCAGCAAGCCCGCCACGATCGGCATAGGGATCAATCGCGCACCAGCGTGCAGGAGCCCGATGGACAGGATCGCGATAAATATCAGGTTCGCGTAGCGCACGCGGGCGAGCGGCACGCCCGCGCTCAGCAGCGGCCGCAGATAGACGTCGTAGCCGTGCCAATAGCGAACGTAGGGCGCATCCTCCACCGTGGCCCCATCATTGAGCACCTTGCTGATCAACCCGCCACAAGGGTCGATCTTTCCGTCCTTGGTCACGATGTAGCGGTGCTCGAGTGCGCGCGTCAGCGCCGACTTGCCTTCGGGCGGCAACGTGCCTGCACTCAAGGCAATGCACTCCGTGAACATGTCCAGCACCTGCCCGTAGGGGCCCGGCTGCCAGTTCCCGGCATCGAGGCGGTTGAACAGAACGTCCTTGCGTAGCCGCTCCTGCACCTTCGCCGAATCGAGCGCCTGTATTGCGACCATCACCATCAAGAAGACGACATTGAGCGGCACCAGACACAGTGCCGCCTGCTTGACGAATCTCATGCGCGTCAGGCCCCGCCTCGCAGGGGTGGGATCTGCAAGTACACCAGCCGCTTGAATTCCTGTCGACCTCTTGTGACGGTTTCGAGCACCATGCCTGCCGTCAGCGACAGACACGCCATCAGCATGAGGCCCGTGGCGAGGATGGCGGTCGGAAAGCGTGGCACCAGCCCCGTGTGCGACCACTCGATGATCAGCGGCGTGGCCAGGGCCAGGGACGTCAAGACCAGCACCAGGCTGATCACCGCGAAGAAGAGCAGCGGTCGTTCGTGCTTGTACAGGGCGAGGATGAGGCGCAGGATGCGCAAGCCATCCGAGTAGGTGGACAGCTTGCTGACCGATCCCGCCGGACGGGCGCCATAGGGCGTCTGGACTTCGGCTATTGGCATGCGCAACTCGAGCGCGTGCACCGTGAGTTCCGTTTCCGTCTCGAAGCCCTTGGACAGTGCGGGAAAGGACTTGACGAAACGTCGCGAAAAGACGCGATAGCCGGACAGGATGTCGGTGAAGCTCTTGCCGAACAACCACGCCACGAACCCCGTAAGTACCGCGTTGCCGAATTGATGGCCCGCACGGTAAGCGTCCGCTTGGCTATGCACGCGGCATCCCACGACCATGTCGTTGTCGTCTTCGAGCAGGCGGGCGATCATCTCCCGCGCGGAACCTGGGTCATAGGTGGCATCGCCGTCGACGAGGACGTACACGTCCGAATCGATGTCGGCGAACATCCGGCGCACGACATTGCCCTTGCCTTGGTGTTGCTCGAGGCGTACGACTGCTCCGGCCTGGCGTGCAATTTCGCGGGTACCGTCGCGCGAATTGTTGTCGTAGACGTAGATGTCGGCTTCGGGCAAGCTCGCCCGGAATCCACGCACCACCTGCTCTATGGCGGCCGCCTCGTTGTAGCAGGGAATCAGCACCGCGATGCGCGGCGCTGCGGGCAGGGCCTTCGCTTCAGGCAGTTGCGCCACAACACTGAGTGCGGTCATTTTGCATGAGTAGTGCGTTTGTCTTACTTTTATAACAGAATGTATCGCGCACGATCAACTGACCAGGTCGCCTATGCCAAGCGGACACCGCTGTGCCGCTGCCCCGAGCAAAAGCCGTCACCGGCCGACCATCGGGACACCCGCTAGAATCCGCACCACTCGCGGGCGTAGTTCAATGGTAGAACGGCAGCTTCCCAAGCTTCATACGAGGGTTCGATTCCCTTCGCCCGCTCCAAGATTCCTCAACAAGTACTCCGGGTCGCCCTGCGCGGCCCGTTGTTCTTTGTTCTTCATGACTCACTTGGTTTTGTTCCGCATCGAGCGCACCGCTGCAGCCGCTGCCACCACCTGCGTGGCAACGGTGGGCCTGCGTGCGCGCCTCGCACTGCGAAACCGAGCGATGGCGCCCAAGCGCCAGCCGGCCGCACTCTCCTGCGCCCGGCGATCCCTACCCTGACCTTTCTTTTTCGCGCAAACCATCGATCGCCGGGCCCCCAACAACCCGTGCGCGTTCGCGGCCGCCGCCTGCAACATGCCTGTGCAGCACGCCGCTCTTGATTTCGATTGGAATGCGTCATGCAAACAGCAACCCCCTTTCACGGCGAGCGCACGCTCACCGATCTCGACCACGTCCGCCTGACCAAGCTGCAGGGCCGTCAGTCGCTGCCAGCGCTCGACGAGTTGCTCGACCTGACCGATGTGGTCAGCCCGCGGGAAGTGGCGGCCGACGTGGTCACCATGCGCAGCAAACTGGTGATTGCCGATGCGCGCAGCGGCCAGCACCAGACGATCACCCTGTGCTACCCGGCCGATGCCGACGCCGCCACGGGGCAAGTCTCGGTGCTCTCGCCCGTGGGCCTGGCGCTCATCGGCACGCGCGTGGGCGCCACCGCGCGCTGGCGCACGCCAGGCGGCGAGGAAGGCGCGGCGCAGGTGCTGGATATCCTCTACCAGCCCGAGGCCAGCGGCGACTACACGGCCTGAAGCTGCAACTGGAGGACACACCCTCATGATGAATCCCATGGTTGTGCCCACCGTGGCCGCCCTGCTCTTCCTGGCGCCCGCCAGCCTGTGGCAGCTGGCGGCCGCGCAAGGTGCCAGGGCCAGCTCCGAGGTCGAACTCGCGCAGAAGGCGCAGTCGCTCAAGCCTGGCGAATGGGTCTGGGCGCCCGAGGTCTCGCGCAACGGGCCGGTGACCATCTACGTGGACCTGAGCCGCCAGATCGCCACCATCTACCGCAATGGCGTGCGCATCGGCGTGAGCACGGTGTCCACGGGCAAGCCCGGCCACGAAACGCCCACCGGTGTTTTCCAGATCCTGCAAAAGGACGTCAAGCACCGCTCCAGCAAGTACAACGCCGCACCCATGCCATATCAGGAGCGACTGACCTGGGACGGCGTGGCGCTGCACGCGGGCGGGCTGCCGGGCTATCCGGAAAGCCACGGCTGCATCCACCTGCCGTTCGAGTTCGCACGGCTGCTCTTTGCCACCACGCAGATGCACGGCACGGTGGTGGTGGCCGGGCGTGCCGGCAGCACGGTGCGCATGACGCCGGCCGCCGGCGTGCTGGCCCCCATGGACGGCAAGGGCGCCAACAGCACGCGCGTGCGGCTGGCCGACGGCGAAGACTGGCGCTGGACGCCTGAGCTCTCGCCCGAGGGCCCTATGTCGGTGGTGCTGTCCAAGTCCGACCAGCGCGCCATCGTGCTGCGCGGCGGCGTCGAGATCGGCCGCGCTCGCGTGAGCCTGCCCGACCAGGACTTCGAGACGCACGCACTCACGCTGACGCGCGATGCGCAGGGGCGCGCGCAATGGATCTTCACCGCCGTGCCCGGCCATGCCGGCGAAGCGGGTCAGCCGCTGGACCCCAAGGTGCTCGAGCAGGTGCGCATGCCCAAGCCGTTCCACGACGCGGTGCTGGCAGCCATGCGGCCGGGCGACACGGTACTGGTCACGCAGGCACCGATCAACGCCGGCGGCAGCGGCACCAAGCTGGCGGTGCTCAGCGACGCGATGCCGGCTGCGCGCTGAGGGCGGTGCCCTCCGATTCCAACTGCTCCACCTGCCGACCCGCAAAAAAGCCCCTCAAGGCGGAACCTTGAGGGGCGCTGTCACCGACACGGGCCCGAATGACCCGTATCCGATCAGTTGCGCTGCACGCTCGGGATATAGAGGTAAGTGCGGCTCGGGCCCGTAACCTGGGCGTTGAACGACACGTTCACTCCGCTGCCTGGCATGGTGAACTGATAGACCGCTGCGAACGAGGTGCCGTCCGGATTGGTGCCAGCATCGCGCAGGCGCAGGCCGGGCAGCGGTTGGTTGTAGTGCACCGTGTCCTTGCGCTTGTCGCTTGCGCGCTCACGCGTGACGGTGTTGCCGTCAACGCTGGTGATCGTGGTTGCGTCAGGCACCGGCGCCGCCACCACGTTGGCCCAGGCTCCATTGACCATCTGGCGAATGAATTGCACATCGAAGTACTTCGACACCGTGCCAACGGCAGGAACCGCCTGCACTTGGTGCTTGGTCAGGATGAAGTGGGACTGGTCGTTGGTGTTGATGTTGATGCCTTCCGGATTGGTGGTTCCGAAGACAGTCAGCGCGCCGCTGGGCGAGCGGTAGCCGAAGAACTGGGGCGCCAGCGGATCGCCGTTGACGTCAAACCCGCCGTCAGCCCGCGCGGACAGGGTCAGGTTGGCGTCGGTTTCCGGAACACAGGTTCCAGGAGCGTTGCGGTAGTCGATGTCGCACACCTGGATCTTGTCGTCTGCGCCGAAAGTCAGCTTGCCGATCCAATGACCGAATCCGCTCCAGCTGTCCTCGCTCGGCACGAAGCCGGCGTGCAGCATGGTCCACTCGCCCACCATTTCGGCCTTGGTGTGCGATTGCACGGGGAACAGGTAGCCCACGCTGTCGCGACCGGTCGTGAGGTTCTGGCTGCGGTAGACGGCCAGGCCGGCGTTGCCCATGGCGAAATCCATGTGCACGCTGTCAGTCCCGCGCGTGCCGTCACCGGTAAATTGACACGGCGTGGTCGAATCGGCGCGAAGTGCGTAGGAGGACTGGCCATCCAGCGACTTGTAGGTCATGGCGCTGAAGTCGAGCTCGGCCACACTGGTGCGACCGTAGTGGTCGAGCAGGCGGTACGTGCCGCTGGCGGCCACCGGGCAGCCGGCCAGCGGGCCCTTCTGGGCCGCTTGCATCACCTCGCCCAGGCCGGCCGTGCCACTGCCGCTGCCCGACGAATTGGCGATCTGGTTCACCACTTGCGGAAGCGCTTCGATGCTGACCTTGGCGCCCAGTTGGTCCAGCAGGTTGTCATAAAGGTTGCCGCCGCTGGGCGCACTGCTCGTCGCGGCCACCAGGGGCGCCTTGAAGGGGTCGATGGTGCCCAGGTCGATGCCGGTGGCGTCCTTGATGGCGCTCAGCACCGCGTTGGTAGCGGCCACCAGTTGCTCGGAACTCACGGTCGCGCCGCTTCCGAAGGCAGCGAACAGGTCCGACGGCAGGCCGGCGCTGAGCTGGGCCACGATCATTTCAGTCAGGGGTGTGACGTTGGCCGCGGCGCTGGTGGTGCCGCTGCCCGAATCGGTGCTGCCGGCCTCGGCCAGCGAGTGCAGCGTGACGGCCACGCCGCCCTGCTCACCCGTCACCTCGATCACGCAGGGCAGCGCGCCGCCGGTGAGCTTGAGCGAATACTTGCCGCTGGCATCGGTCGTGGCCGTGCCCTGGGCGTTGGCGCACTTCACCGCAACGCTGGCATTGGCCAGCGCTGCGCCCGTGGCGGCCGTGCCCGACAACTGCACGCTCGGCTCGCTCTTGGCGGGCGCGGCGCTTTGGCTGCCGGTGCCGCTGGTGCTGCCGCCGCCTCCGCACGCCGCCACGAGCAACAGCACCGCACAGGCAGTTGCCGACTTGGCCAGCACATCGATTCGCTTCATCTCTGGGGTTCCTCTTTTGTCTGATCTAGTGGTTGAAGTCCGCCCTCTGCGGACAGCGCCACGGCTCGTGCCAAGAAACACTCAGGCACAAATCGCCGACGCGGGGCGGAGTCTAGGAAGTCACGCCCGCGCGGGATCCCCCAAATGGATGAAAGCGTCGCCGCGCTGCAACGACGCGCACTTCAATGGTGCAATCGCGTGAAAAAGCGCACAGCCCGCCAGGGCTGCGCGCCTTGCTCAAGCAACGATCAAACGCCTAGCGCGCGCCGCCGCGCAAGGGATCGACGTTCTCCGGCAGCGCGTTGAAGTCGATCACCTTCCACAGGTAGTCCTTCTGCTGCGGCGACAGCAGCGCATAGCGCGGCCAGAAGAAGAAGTTGTCGGCGGAGGACATGTACGAGGTGTTGTCGAACACCATGCGCTTGACGCAGCAGGTGAAGTTGGTCCAGTCGGGCCAGGGCGTCTGCCCGTCGAACAACTGCGTCGGGGCGCCCGTTCGCGCAAAGGTCGCGAAGTGCTTGATGAAGCGGTTCGACAGCGCCTGCCGGCTCGATGCATTGCTCGCGTCCCAGGCAAAGTGCATGAAGTTCGGCTCGCCGGTCACGAAGTTGCCGAACAGCGAGGCGATGTCGATGCCGTGGAAGGCCGAGAAGGTGTCCTTCCAGGGCTGGGGCGTGTCGTTCCAGTTGTAGTTGTAGCGGTAGATGCTGCCCTGCTGCAGCCGCAACAGGCGCACGACGTTGTCGATCACGTTGTCCAGCGCGTAGCTGATGGCCTCGTGCGTCTGCGTGTAGATGGGCTGGAACTCCGGCTTGATGAGGTCGTTGTAGCTCACCGTGCCCGGCGCCGCGTAGTTGGCCAGCTGCCAGTACTCCTGGGCGCTGGGCTTGCCCATGCCGAAGGAATAGGCGAAGTACGAGCCCTCGTCGTGCGTGGAGCCGATCATCAGCGGCATCTTGTTGTAGTTGCCGGCCACCAGGCCCACCAGGCCGCTGGCGCGGATCACCGTTCCATCGGTGAAGTGCCCCGGCACCACCGGATAGGGCGTGAACTTCATGATCTGCGCCGCCGTGGCGCCGCGCAATACCGCGGCAATGTCGGACTGGCTCATGGCCAGGCGCTGGGCCGTGGCCTGCGCGGTGGTCGAGGCGCGGCCGCTGTCGACCAGCAGGTTGTCGACCAGGGAGTCGGCGGCCAGTTGGCCCACCACCGAGGGGTAGCCGTTCGGAATGCCCGACATGCACAGCGCCCGCTGGAACTTGCCTGCCGCCAGCGGCGACTGCAGCAGGCCCCAGGTGTTGATGCACCCGGCCGACTGCCCGCCCACCGTCACCAGGTTGGGGTCGCCGCCGAAGGCACCGATGTTGGTGCGAACCCAGTCGAGGCCGCGTACCAGGTCCAGCGTGGCGAAGTTGCCCGAGTCGTCCTTGGCATCGCCGTTGGCCAGTGCCGACGCCTTGAGCCAGCCGAGCATGCCCAGCCGGTACTGCACCGTGACCACCACCATGTTGGCCTTGGCCGCGAGGTAGGCGCCGTTGTACAGCGGCTCGCGGGCCGAGCCCTTGAGGTTGCTGCCGCCATGGATCCAGAACAGCACCGGCAGCTTGTCGCTGCTGGAGTTGGGACGCCACACGTTCAGGTACAGGCAGTCCTCGCTGCCCACGGGCTGGTCGAAGGTGGCCGGGTCCGGCTCGCCGAAGAAGCTCCCGACCTGCGCGCACATCGAGGCAAAGCTGGTGGCGGCGCGCGAGCCCGCCCACGGCACCGGCGGTTGCGGCGCGCGCCAGCGCAGCGCGCCCACCGGTGGCTGCGCAAAGGGCACGCCCAGGAAGGCATGGGTGTTGTTGGCGTCCAGCTTGCCGTAGATCTGGCCGGCGTCGAGCTGGCGCGTCAGCTGCTGGTCATAGGCGGCCAGCGCGGGGTTCATTCCCAGCAAGGCGGTGCCCACGGCAAAGAGGCTTGCAAGCGCAAGGCGGCGCCAGTGCGCATGCAGTGCGCAAAAGAAAAGGCGCATGGGGTTGAGGCTCACGGCTGTCTCCTGTCTGTTGTGTCGTCGTGCGCGAACTCGTTGGCTGCGCCCGCGCATTCTTGGAAACATTCGCGTTGCCCGGGTCCTGATCAATCCCCGAGCGGCGCTCGGAATCGGCTGATTGACAGGCGCTGGGCGGCGGGCTAGGAGCGCGGCCCGCCTACTACTGCACGAGGCCGTGGCGCACCGCGTAGAGCACCAGCTCGGCCGTGCTGCCCACCTCGAGCTTTCGCAGGATGTTGCTGCGATGCGTGCTGGCCGTCTTGACGCTGATGCCCATGCGCGCACCGATCTCGGTGGGCGACAGGCCCTTGAGCAGCCACTGGAGCACCTCCTGCTCGCGCTCGCCCAGCCGCCGGTGCGCAGACTGCATGGCCGGGCCCGGCAGGGGCACCGGCTCGGCGGGCCGCAGGGCATCAGCGATCTGCCTGGCGGCGTCCACCGCCTGCTGCGTCATGGCAAGTAGGCGTTCGGTCAGCGGCTGCAGTTCGCCAACCGGCGCGCTGTGGACCATTCGCGCCGCATCGGTGCGGATGCTGCTGAGCATGCCGCCCAGGCCCTGCTGCACCTCGCGCGCAAAGGCCGCGCGCTGGGCCTCCAGGGCCAGGGCCGTGTGGCTGCTCAACGTGCGCACCTGCTCCAGCAGTTGGCGTAGCTGCGCCTCGTTGCGCAGCCGCTCGGTCACGTCCACGCCCACGCCGATCACGGCGGGCCTGCCCTTGAAGTTCATGCGCGAGCCGTGCACTTCCACCAGCACCACGTGGCCGTCGCGATGCTGGCCGCGGGTGATGAAGTGCATGCTGGGCGGATTGCCTTGCAGGCGAGCCTGCACGCGCGCGCGCACTTCGTTCAGGAAGTCCGGCGCCACCAGCTGCGCCAGCGGCATGCCGACGACCTCTTCGCGCGTGTACCCGGCAATCGCGGCCCAGGTGCTGTTGGCATAGACGAAGTGATCGTCCTGGATGACGTAGGTGCCGGCGACCGACTGCTCGACGATGGCCTCGAAGGGAACATGACTTGCGCGCATGGGCCGATCGTAGGAAAGCCCACGCGGCAAGGGCACCGGGGCTTGCACGTAGGGCAAAGGTGCACGTCAGCGCCAGCCGGGCGGGGGCAGCCGCATCAGCGCCTGCCCCATCCGAATGCGCGCTCCCGTCTCGATGCCGTCGGCCAGTGCAAAGCCTTTGGGCGCGAACACGATGATGGTCGAGCCGTGCTCGAACCAGCCCATCTCCTGCCCCTTGCGGTAGCTGGCATCCACCGACACGCGCTCGGGCCCCCGATAGCGAAGGTGCAGCAGTACGTCCAGGCAGTGCAGGCGCATGCTGGCCACCAGGATGGCCGCCACCGGCACGATGGCAATCGGCTGGCCGGATTCGAGCCGCGTGCGCAGCACGGCGCGCTCGTTGCGGCAGAACAGGCGCTCCACCCGCTTCAGGGCAATGGGGTTCACGTTCCAGGTGTCGCCCGAGAGGTAGCGCACCTCCTGCACCGTGCAGTCGTGCGGCGCATGGAAGCGGTGGTACATGCTGCTGGTCAGCCGCAGCGTGACGAAAGTGCCGTCGCGAAAAGGCTCCACCGCCTTCGGGTCGCCAAACAGTTCCGCCGCCGAATACGGAAAGCCCTTGGCCTGGAACACCTCGATGCCGGCCACCGCACCGCAGGCGCCGACGATGGCGTCGCAAGGGCTGGCCATCGCGTGCGGGTCAGGGTCGATGGTGCGCGCGCCCTCCTTCAGCTCACGCGTGAAGCAGTCGTGCATGCTGGCAAAGCGCGTCTTCTTCGCTTCGCTCAGGTCCAGCTCGGTGAACAGGCGCCAGGTGCCGATGGAGAGATCGCGCACCAGCGGATTGCGGATCTTGCTGAACCAGCCCATGAAGCGGGTCAGCGCCATGCGCGGCACGCGGTTGGTGAGCAGGAAATTGATGTCTTCCTGCTGCAGCAGGGCATCACGGGTTTGTCGAAGTGCTTTCATGAGGACGTCAAGAAGATGAAATAAACAGGGAGGGTTTGCTCACGAGACCACCTACGAATTCATGAACCAGACCTTCCTTTTGTCTTCCGTTGCGGCGGCGGCCGTGCTGGCCACGCTGCCCATGGCATGGCGCCGGCTGGAACTCTCGCGCGCCAAGCACCCGTCGCTGGGTGGGCATTCGCGCATGGCCAAGCGGGTGGCGGCGCAGCTGCCGGGCTACGCCTACGACGAAGTGCGCTTCTTCAATTCCGACGGCGCACCGGCCGAGGTACAGATGCGCCGTCGTGCAGGCTTCGAGGCGCTGTCGCAGCTGCTGCAGACGCGCCACGCACGCTCCATTGCCGCCACGCGCGAGGCTCGCCCGGCCCTGTCGGACCTGCAGTTCACCAGCAGCTACCGGGTGCCCTTCCAGTACAGCCCGCATGTGCGCGAGCACCTGCCGGTGGGCGCGTTCCTGCGCTGCGCCAGCGGCGTGACGGTGCAGGACCTGGACGGCGAGCAGCTCTACGATCTCACCGGCTCCTACGGCGTGAACCTGCTGGGCGTGGATTTCTACAAGGAGTGCATCGCCGAAGGCAGCCGCCTGGCCGAGCCGCTGGGCCCGGTGCTGGGCGCCTACCACCCGTGCGTCACCGAGAACGTGCAGCGCCTGCGCGCCATCTCGGGGCTGGACGAGGTCTCCTTCCACATGTCGGGCACCGAGGCGGTAATGCAGGCCGTGCGCCTGGCGCGCTATCACACGCGGCGCACGCACCTGGTTCGCTTTTGCGGCGCCTATCACGGCTGGTGGGAAGACGTGCAGCCCGGCGTGGGCAACCCGCTGCCGCCGCACGAGACCTACACCCTGCGCGAGATGGACGAGCGCACGCTGCAGGTACTGCGCACGCGCAAGGACATCGCCTGCGTGCTGGTCAACCCGCTGCAGGCGCTGCACCCCAATGCGGGCGCGCCGGGCGACTCGTCGCTGGTGGACAGCGGCCGCAAGGCAAGCTTCGACCGCGTGGCCTACACCGAGTGGCTCAGGCAGCTGCGGCAGGTGTGCACCGAGCGCGGCATCGTGCTGATCATGGATGAGATCTTCGTGGGCTTTCGGCTGGCACCGCGCGGCGCGCAGGAGTACTTCGGCGTGCAGGCCGACATGGTCACCTACGGCAAGACGCTGGGCGGCGGCCTGCCCATCGGCGTGGTGTGCGGTCGCGCGGGGCTGATGAAGCGCTACCGCGAAGAGCGCCCCGCCGACATCTGCTTTGCGCGCGGCACCTTCAATGCACACCCCTACGTGATGGGCGCGATGAACGCCTTCCTGCGGCGCATCGAGACGCCCGAGGTGAAGGCGCTCTACGAAGACATCGACGAGCGCTGGAACGCCCGCGCGGCCCTGCTCAACCAGAAGATGCAGGACGCCGGCCTGCCGGTGCGGGTGGCCAACATCTCGTCGATCTGGACGGTGCTGTACACCGCGCCCTCGCGCTACAACTGGCTGCTGCAGTACTACCTGCGCGCCCAGGGCCTGGCCCTGAGCTGGGTCGGCACGGGGCGCCTGATCTTCAGCCTGAACTACAGCGACGCCGACTTCGAGGCCGTGTGCGACCGCTTCGTGGCTGCGGCCCGCACGATGCAGGCCGACGGCTGGTGGTGGCAGGACGACACGCTGAGCAACAAGGCGATCAAGCGCGGCATCCTGCGCGAGATGCTCGCGCAACGCTGGAACAGCTAGTCAGGCGTGCTTGCGATCGGCCCCGTGGGTGGGGTCGATCAGCTCGCCGCGCAGCAGGAAAAGCGGCGCGCGGTAGTACAGCTTGATGTCGTGAAAGGGGTCGGTCAGGATCTTGGTCATCCACACCAGGCCCGTCTTCACGTCCTGCAGCAGGAAGAGGTGGATGGTGCGAAACAGCAGGCCCGCCGCCCCCAGAATCAGCCAGGCCAGGCCCACTTGCCGCACATAGCCTTCGAAGCCCGTGGTGGGCGTCATCAGGCCGAACAGCGTGCGGTCCCACCACAGCGCCACCGGCACCGCGGCCCACAGCGCCATCAGCACCACCTTGCGGCGCAGGTTGTAGCCCACCTTGATCTCTTCCTTGTGCTCGTGCGTGGCCTGGTTCACGTGGTCGTAGCCCTTCGGCTCGAAGAAGAAGTGGCCGGCCTGGCGGCTGACCATGGAGACGCACCAGCCCAGCAGCGCGGCCATCACCGGATCGACGAAGAGCAGTGCGTAGGCAATGACGAAGCTCACCGCGCTGACCAGGTGCAGCGACTGGTTGATGCGACTGTGGTGGTAGTAGCGGTGGTCGTCCCAGCGTTGCTCGGCAAGGGTGCTGAAGAAATCTTTCACGGGTTCTCCTGTGCTCGGGTGGATGGCGCGCCAGCGGCACTCGAAGGCGGCGCTGCGCGTGACGGCATCGTGACGAGCGCGCGTGAATTCTTGGTGACGGTGTGCGCACCGTCATTTCCCTGTTGCAATCGGCCGCGAGCATCCGCTCCCATGAGCACCTCGCTGGCCCCGATCGTCGTCGACCACATGCCACCGGCGCGGCGCTCGCTGCGCATTGCGGTCGTTACCGAAACCTACCCGCCCGAGGTCAACGGCGTGGCGCTGACCCTGCAGCGTGTGGTGGAAGGGCTGCGCGCGCTGCAGCACGACATCCAGCTGGTGCGCCCGCGCCAGACCGAGGCCGACCTGGCCCGGCGCTCGAACGGCCTGGACGAGGTGCTGATGCGCGGCGTGCCGATTCCGCGCTACCCCGAGATGAAGATGGGCATGCCGGCCAACAAGGCGCTGGGCCAGTTGTGGAGCCGCCAGCGCCCCGACCTGGTCTACATCGCCACCGAGGGACCGCTGGGCTGGTCGGCGCTGCAGATTGCGCACAAGCTCAAGCTGCCGGTGTGCTCGGACTTTCGCACCAACTTCCACGCCTACAGCAAGCACTACGGCATCGGCTGGCTGTATCGGCCCATCATGGGCTACCTGCGCAAGTTCCACAACCGCACCGCCTTCACCATGGTGCCCAGCGAAAGCCTGCGCCAGCAACTGCGGTCCAACGGATTCGAGCGGCTGGTGCTGGTCACGCGCGGGGTGGACACCGAGCTGTTCACGCCCGCCCGCCGCAGCGACGCGCTGCGCAAGGAATGGGGCGTGCAGCCCGAGACGCCGGTGGCCCTGTTCGTCGGCCGCCTGGCCGCGGAGAAGAACCTGGGCGCCTTGGCCAATGCCTTCCACGGCATGCGTGCGCAGCGGCCCGACGCCAGGCTGGTGGTCGTGGGCGAAGGGCCCGCCGCATCGCAACTGGCGGCCAGCGTGCCCGACGCCATCTTTGCCGGCACGCGGCGCGGCGAGGAACTGGCCGCCTACTACGCATCGGCCGACCTGTTCGTCTTCCCGAGCATGACCGAGACCTTCGGCAACGTCACCCTCGAGGCCATGGCCAGCGGCCTGGCGGTACTGGCCTACGACCACGCCAGCGCGGGCCAGATGATCCGAAGCGGCGAGAACGGGCTGATCGCCCCGCTGGGCGACGAGGATGAATTCGTGCGCCTGGCACGCCAGCTGGTTTCGGACCGGGCGCATGCGCAGCAGATGGGCCAGCACGCCCGACGCAGCGCCGGCGAGGCGGGCTGGGGGCGCATCGTGGCGCAGGTGGAGGAAGTGCTGCTGGCCACGCTTGCCAGTGGCGCCGTGGCGCGCACAGGCGATGCACGTGCCAGGCCGATGGCGGGCGTGGCGTAGCTGGCCGGCAGGGTTGCAGCACAAATGTGCTACATTGATCGTCACTCTCCAAGGAGGCGATCTTGTCCACGACCACCATTCGCATCGAAGAAGCCCTGAAGGCGCGCATTTCCGCGGCTGCCGAGCGCGCCGGCAAGTCGTCGCACGCATTCATCCTCGATGCCCTGTCCGAAACGCTCGAACGCGTCGAGATGGACGATGCATTGCACCAGATTGCGGATCAGCGCTGGGCCTCCTTGGTCAGCACAGGCGAGTCCATTGGATGGAGTGAGGCAACGGCGTACCTGCGATCACGTGCGGCGGGCCAGAAGCCGCGCAAACCCGCGGCACGCAAGCTCGCACGCTGACGCCACGCATGACGCGAATCGAACTTGCCCCGCAGGTGCTGGACGATCTCGACCGTTTCATCGCGCACCTGGAACTGCACCGCGCGCAAGACATTCCAGATCGCATGGACGAGTTGATCGGGGCCATTCAAGTGCTTGCGCACAGCCCCCTGATCGGCAGACCGGTACGTGACGGCAAACGGGAACTCGTCATTGGCAAAGGCGTTCGCGGCTACGTTGCGCTTTACCGGTACCTTGATGACATCGAAACGGTCTTCGTGCTGGCCATTCGCGCACAGCGCGAGGACGGCTTCAGGCACTGACGCCAATCACCGCAGCGTCGTAAGCTGGCTGTCCTGGCTCGCCCCCAGCGTGCGCTGCAGGCACCGCTCGCGCCGCATCAGCAACGCGATGGCCGACGCGACCAGCAACCCGAGTCCCCACATGAGCGGCACGATGGGCACGTCGGCGGCGACCAAGGCCGCGTAGGTGGCCAGCATCACCAGCACGCTCAGGTTCTCGTTGAAGCCCTGCACCGCAATCGAGCGCCCGGCGCTGAGCAAGGTATAGCCCCGGTACTGCAGCAAGGCATTGAGCGGCACCACCAGGATGCCGCCCACCGCCCCCACCAGCGCCAGCAGCGGCACCGCCAGCCACAGCGACTCGACACTCGCCACTACCGGCATGCACAGTCCCAGCACGATGCCCGCGGGCAGCACCCGCTTGGCCCGGCCGAGCCGCACGCGATGGCCCGCCAGCCCTGCTCCGAGGATCACCCCGACCGCCACCGCCGCCTGCAGGTAGGCCGCGCGCTCCAGTGACAGCCCGAGCACTTCGGTGGCCCACTTGAGCACCGCGAACTGCAAGGTCGCGCCCACACCCCAGAAGATGGTGGTAATGGCCAGCGACAGCCCGCCATCGCGGTCGCGCCACAGGGTGCGGTTGGCCCGATGGAAATCACGCACCAGTGCCATGGCGTGGATGTGCGTGGGCGCATAGCGCGCGCCGCTGTCGGGCACGCAGGCATTCATCACGGCGGAGACCAGATAGGCAGCCAGCAAGGCCAGCATGGAAAGCTGCAAGGTGCTGGCGGACACATGCAGCGTCAGCACCAGCCATTGGCCCAGGGCCACGCTGGCCTGCGAGCTTCGAAGCGCATCGGCCACCAGCAAGCCGCCGAGCACCGTGCCCAGCAGCGCGGCGCACACCACCGACACCTCGATCCACCCGTTGGCCGCCACCAACTGCCGCGGGCCCACCATCTCGGTCACCAGCCCGTACTTGGCCGGGGCATAGGCAGCCGCGCCGAAGCCCACCACCGCAAAGGCCACCAAGGGGTTCGCACCGGCCAGCAGCATGGCCACCCCGCAGAGCTTGACGATGTTCATCGCCGTCATCAGCCGCGCCTTGGGCACGGCGTCGGCCAGCGGCCCGATCACCGGGGCCAGCACCACGTAGGAAACGGTGAAGGCGAACTTGAGAAGCGGCGCCCACCACAGCGGCAGCCCGCGCTCGGACAGCAAGGCGATGGCAACGATGAGCAGCGCGTTGTCGGCCAGCGAGGAAATCGCCTGGCCGGCGATCAGCAGATAAAAGCCGCGCGGCATTCTTCAGGAAATGCCGCCAGGCGCCATGTCTTCATGCATGGACGGCAATGCTCGCAAGGTGCCGTGACGCCTGCGTGAATGGCGCGCCCGTCCTGCCTAGAATGAAGGCGCCATGCCCCTGACACCCGAAGAGCTAGCCCGCATCACCTCTGGCACGCTGGGCCACTACGAGCACAACGCGCAGCGCTTTCGCGAGCACACCTGGGACCACGACGTCAGCCAGAACATCGCGGCGCTGCTGCGCCACATCGAAGCGCCGGCACCGCTGCGCATTCTCGATTTCGGCTGCGGCCCGGGGCGCGACCTGCTGGCCTTCTTGCGCCTGGGTCATCAACCGACCGGGCTGGAAGGCTCGCCCGCACTGGCCGCCATGGCGCGGGAAGGCACCGGCTGCGAGGTGCTGGAGCAGAACTTCCTGGCGCTGCAATTGCCGGCGCAACACTTCGACGGCGTGTTTGCCAATGCCTCGCTCTTCCATGTGCCCGCACAGGAGTTGCCGCGCGTGCTGCGGGAGCTGTGGCAAACACTCAAGCCCGGTGGCGTGCTCTTCTCGTCCAACCCGCGCGGCACCGACCAGGAAGGCTGGCAGGGCGAGCGCTACGGCGCCTGGCACGACCTGCCTGCCTGGCAGCAGCACATGGGCGCTGCGGGGTTCGTCGAACTGGAGCACTACTACCGCCCCGAAGGCTTGCCGCGCGAGCAGCAGCCTTGGCTGGCGAGTGTGTGGCGCAAGCTTCCGTAGGCGGGCAACCGCTCCGAGCGATTGAATCTGAAAACAAAAAAGACCGGGGTGACCCGGCCTTTTTCTTGATGTCTCGCCAACCGATCAGGCTGCGAGCGTCTGCAGCGCCTTGTTGAAGGTGCCGCTCGGGCGCATCACCGCGTCGGTCTTGGCGGTGTCGGGCTGGTAGTAGCCGCCGATGTCGGCCGGCTTGCCTTGCACGGCGGCCAGTTCGTCGACGATCTTCTTCTCGTTGGCGGCCAGCAATTCGGCCAGGGGCTTGAACTTGGCGGCCAGCTCCTTGTCCTCGGTCTGCTCGGCCAGGGCCTGTGCCCAGTACAGGGCCAGGTAGAAGTGGCTGCCGCGGTTGTCCAGCTGGCCGGTCTTGGGGCTCGGGCCCTTGTTGTTGTCCAGCAGCTTGCCGGTGGCGGCATCCAGCGCCTTGGCCAGCAGCTTGGCCTTGGCGTTGTTGTTCTTGATGCCCAGTTCTTCCAGGCTCACGGCCAGCGCCAGGAACTCGCCCAGCGAATCCCAGCGCAGGTGGTTTTCTTCCACCAGTTGCTGCACGTGCTTGGGGGCCGAGCCGCCCGCGCCGGTCTCGTACATGCCGCCGCCGGCCATCAGGGGCACGATGGACAGCATCTTGGCCGAGGTGCCCAGCTCCATGATCGGGAACAGGTCGGTCAGGTAGTCGCGCAGGATGTTGCCGGTGGCGCTGATGGTGTCCTGGCCGCGGATGACGCGCTCGAGCGTGTAGCGCATGGCGCGCACCTGGCTCATGATCTGGATGTCCAGGCCCGTGGTGTCGTGCTCGTGCAGGTACATGCGCACCTTGGTGATCAGCTGCGCCTCGTGCGGGCGGTAGGCGTCCAGCCAGAAGACCACCGGCATGCCGGAGTTGCGCGCACGCGTCACGGCCAGCTTGACCCAGTCGCGGATGGCGGCGTCCTTGACCTGGCACATGCGCCAGATGTCGCCGGCTTCCACGTTCTGGCTGAGCAGCACTTCACCGGTGTTCAGGTCGGTGATGTTGGCCACGCCGTCTTCGGGGATCTCGAAGGTCTTGTCGTGCGAGCCGTATTCCTCGGCCTGCTGGGCCATCAGGCCGACGTTGGGCACGGTGCCCATGGTCTTGGGGTCGAAGGCGCCGTGCCACTTGCAGAAGTTGATCATCTCCTGGTAGATGCGGGCGAAGGTCGACTCGGGCATGACGGCCTTCACGTCCTTCAGGCGGCCGTCGGCGCCGTACATCTTGCCGCCGTTGCGGATGGCCGCGGGCATCGACGCATCGACGATCACGTCGTTGGGCGAATGGAAGTTGGTAATGCCCTTGGCCGAATCGACCATGGCCAGCTCGGGGCGGTGCTCGTGGCAGGCGTGCAGGTCGCGCTTGATCTCGTCCTGCGTGCTTTGCGGCAGCGTGGCGATCTTGTTGTACAGATCGATCATGCCGTTGTTGACGTTCACGCCCAGCTCTTCGAACAGCTTGGCGTGCTTCTCGAAGGCTTCGCGGTAGAAGATCTTCACGCAGTGGCCGAACACGATGGGGTGCGAGACCTTCATCATGGTGGCCTTCACGTGCAGGGAGAACATCACGCCGGTCTTGCGGGCGTCTTCGATCTGCGTCTCGTAGAAGTCGAGCAAGGCCTTCTTGCTCATGAACATCGAGTCGATCACCTCGCGGTCCAGCAGCGAGACCTTGGGCTTGAGCACGATGGCCTTGCCGCTCTTGGTGATGAGTTCCATCTTCACGTCACGCGGGCGGTCCAGCGTCATGGACTTTTCGCCGTGATAGAAGTCGCCGGCGTGCATGTGCGAAACGTGCGAGCGCGAGGCCTGGCTCCACTCGGCCATGCTGTGCGGGTTCTTGCGCGCGAATTCCTTGACCGCCTTGGGTGCGCGGCGGTCGGAGTTGCCCTCGCGCAGCACCGGGTTCACGGCCGAGCCGATGCACTTGTTGTAGCGCGCGCGGATGTCCTTTTCCTCGTCCGTCTTCGGGCTTTCCGGATAGTCGGGGATCTTGTAGCCCTTGTCCTGCAGTTCCTTGATGGCGGCCTTGAGCTGGGCCACCGAGGCGCTGATGTTGGGCAGCTTGATGATGTTGGCCTGGGGCTTGAGCGTGACCTTGCCCAGTTCGGCCAGGTTGTCGGGCACGCGCTGGGCTTCGCTCAGCGCTTCCGGAAACTGCCCCAGGATGCGGCCGGCCACCGAGATGTCGCTGGTGGCGACGTCGATGCCCGCCGAGGCGGCGAAGGCCTTCACGATGGGCAGCAGCGACGCGGTCGCCAGGCGGGGCGCCTCGTCGGTGAGGGTGTAGATGATCTGGGAGTTTCCGGCGGTCATAGCAGCTTCTGGAGGGGTTGAACACGGACGCAAATGCCCCGTTGGCGCTGCCAAAAAGCGGGAAACGGGCTGACGGAGCCTGCGAACTGGGCAGAGACTTTACCAAGTCGGCCCGGCGCCCCTCCAAAAAGGGCCCGGAAGACCCTTGCCTTACTCAGTCACTCCAGGGGCCGCCGAGCATCGCGTGCATGTAGCTGGCGGTTCGCACGACGTCCTCTTCGGACATCGGAATGGGAGGCGCGTCGACCAGGTGCTCGATCACCATGTGCAGCTTGGCCGAGGCGTTGGGCTGCTCCTGCAGCAGGATGGCCAGGGCCGTGGTGTGCGCCACGGCCCGCAGTTCCAGTGCCCGAAGGCGTTCGTTCATTTCGTCCAGATCCATGGGTCTCCCCTCTCTATGGGTTGGGTTCGTATTGGCGGATTCTGGCGCGAATCAATGCGTCACCACCGCCAGGTCGCTCCGACCATGGGGCCGCTGAAACGCAGATCCTCCACGGACGAGCCCGATTTCATGTCGTAGGAAACATAGCGCCACATGCCGGTGATCTCGCCCCAGCTGTAGGCATAGCTCAGGCCGACGCCGGCCTGCCAGGTCAGTTGCGACTGGCCCGCGCCCACGTCGACGTAGAACGGCACGTTCCAGCGCCCCGAATCGCCCAGCGCATAACGCCCCTTGGCGCCGACGATGGCGTCCCACAGCACTTCGCTGGTTTCCGCTTCGCCCGCGCGCGACGCCGCCCCGATGGGCCCCAGGTCGCCCTGGATGTTCCAGCGCAGCCGCGGCTTGAGCGAGAACATGCGCGTGCCGGCCAGCAGGTTCAGGTTGAGCCGGGGGTCGTCCGACACCCGATATTCGCCGCCCAGGGTCCACAGCACGCCCTTGAGGTCCCAGTCGACGTTGGCCGAGGTGTTGCCCGAGATCGGCGCCTGGTTGATGGTGAAGTCGCGGTAGCCCTGCTTGCTGCCACCCAGGTCGAGATAGATCAGGTCGGTGAAGAAGCCGTAGCGCCCGTTGTTGGCACCAAAGCTGCCCATGAAGGTGAACTTGAGCGCGTCCACGATGCTGCCGGCGTTCACGTCGATGGTGGGGCCGCCGGGCGAGGTGGGCGTGCTGCCGGCACCGCTCAGGCTTGGGAAGTAGCCGTACACCGACAGGGCGTAGCGCCAGTCGCTGCCTGTTGCGCTGGGGGCGCTGGGGGCGCTGGAGGACTGTGCCTGCGCCGCCGCGAAGGGCAGCAGCGCCGCAGCGGCGGCTGCACAGCGCGCCACCGTGGCCATTGAACATCGGATGCTGACGAGTCTCATGAACGGTTTCCTCCTTGATGAACGATTCTTGGCGGCACGTGCCCGCCCTGGCGAGCTTAGCGTGAGGCCCAGGCCCGGTCCACAAGTCCCTCGAAGCGTCGTGCCCGCGCACTGGCAGGACAATAGGCGATCCGCGCGCCGCCCCCAGCCACACGCAAATGCACACCCACAACCTCTCCCACTGGCAGCACGAGCACGTGTTCGATGCAGGCAGCCACAACGCCGAGCGCAGCACCCGCCTGGTGATGTGGATCACCCTGGCCACGATGGTGGTCGAGATCTGCGCCGGCTGGTGGTTCAACTCCATGGCGCTGCTGGCCGATGGCTGGCACATGAGCTCGCACGCCCTGGCCCTGGGCATGGCGGCCCTGGCCTACGGCGCGGCGCGCCGCTACGCCAAGGACCCGCGCTTTGCCTTCGGCACCTGGAAGATCGAGGTGCTGGGCGGCTTTGCCAGCGCCATCGTGCTGCTGGGCGTGGCCGCGCTCATGGTGTTCGGCTCCCTCGAGCGGCTGTTCACCCCGCAACCCATTGCGTACCGCGAGGCGATCGTTGTGGCGGTGCTGGGCCTGGCCATCAACGTGGCCTGCGCATTCATCCTGGGCCATGCGCACCACCATCATGGCCATGACCACGATCACGGACACCACCATGGCCACCATCACGATCACCACGACCATCACCACGGTGGCGAAGACCTGAACCTGAAGTCGGCCTACATGCACGTGGTGGCGGACGCGGCCACTTCCGTGCTGGCCATCGTCGCGCTGGTGGGCGGCTGGCTGTACGGCTGGCAGTGGCTCGACCCGGTCATGGGCGTGGTGGGCGCGGTGCTGGTGGCCGTGTGGGCCAAGGGCCTGCTGGCACAGACCGGCAAGGTGCTGCTGGACCGCGAGATGGACCACCCGGTGGTGGACGAGATCCGCGAAGTGGTCGAGCACGACGCCGACCCGCACGACGAGACCCGCATTGCCGACCTGCACGTGTGGCGCGTGGGCAAGGCGGCCTACTCCTGCGCCATCACGGTGGTCACCCACAGCCCGACGCTCACCGCCGAGGACATCCGCAGCCGCCTGGCCGTGCACGAGGAGATCGTGCACTCCACCATCGAGATCCACCGCTGCCCGGCCTGAATCAGCGCCTTCTTGCTTCTTGCGGCGCAGTGCCGAAGTCGGCCGACTGCGCCACCACCCGGGCCACTTCTTCCATCAGCGCACGCGCGCCGGGCGATGCAAACGCACCCTGGCGCTGCGACAGGCCGATCTGCCGGCGCGTGCCGTCCAGCGCAAACTCCAGCACCACCAGCAAGCCGGCGCGGATCTCGTAGCGCAGCTGGTGCGGCGAGATGGCGGTGAGCATGTCGCTTTCCAGCAGCAGGCCGCGCATCACGGCCAGGTCGCCGGTTTCCACAGCCGGCACCAGCGGCGCCTGGCGGGCCTGCGCGAAGAAGCGCTCCAGCAACTCACGCGACGGGGCGCCGCTGCGCGGCAAGACCCACGGCGCCTTGCGCAGCGCGTTGAAGTTGATGCGCCCACCTGCTCGCACCAAGGGGTGGCCGGCCCGCGCAATCACCGCAATGCGGTCTTCGAACAGCGGCTGCTGCGCCAGGCCCGGCGCGTCCTCGGGCGAACGCAGCGCTCCCAGGATGAAGTCGATGTCGCCGCTGCGCAGCGAGGCCGCCAGCACGTCGTAGGGGCTCTCCACCGTGGCCACGTGCAGCCCCGGATGCCTTGCCAGCAACTGCGCAATGGCCAGCGGCAGGATCTGCGTGCGCCCAAGGGGCAGCGCGCCCACCACCACGCTGCCCTGCAACCGGCCTTCGCTGGCCGCGATGTCGGGGCCGATGTGCCGCAGCTCGGCCAGCACCCGCTTGAAGTGAAAGGCCACGATCTCGCCGGCCGGCGTGGGCCACAACCCGCGCGCCTTGCGCTCGAACAGGGGCACGCCCAGGCCGTCTTCCAGGTCCTTGAGCGCGCCGCTGATGGCCGGCTGGCTGATGCCGAACGCATGCGCCACCGCCGGCATGCTGCGCTTTTCCGCCAGGCTGGCAATCACCGCCAGGCGCCGGCCGTTGAGGATGGCGCCGAACAGCGAGCGCACGTCCGCCGAGGCGCCGATGCCGCGCGCCGCCAGTTGGGTGCGCGCGTCCTCGAATTCGCGCTCGATGCGACGCGCCCTCACCAGCACCAGTTCGCCATAGGCATTGAGCGCCATGCCTCGCGCACGGCGGTCGAACAGCGGACGGCCCAGCGCGCCCTCCAGCTCGGAGATGGCCCGCGTCACGCCCGAGGCGACCCGGTAGAGCGAATCGGCCGCGCGCGCAATGCTGCCGGCCGCAGCCACGGCGCCAAAGGCGCGCAGATGCCGCAGGTTGATGGCCAGGGCGCCGTCCACTTCGATAACTTTGTCTTTGCGCTTGCCGGTGGTCATGACCAACGATCTCTCTGTTGCAGGCGGGGCCTTGGCCCGCATGGCGCGACCCTAACAGATCGGAAAGTTTGATGGCAGCACAAGTCGAATTCACCCCAGGCGGTGCCGCCGGCCTCCACACTCGGTGCCAGAGACATCTCCACCCTGGACAAGCTGCATGATCATCGACTGCCACGGCCACTACACCACCGCGCCCAAGGCACTGGAAGACTGGCGCAACCGCCAGGTCGCCAGCCTGGGCAACCCAGCCGAATCGCCCTCGCCCGCCTCGCTGAAGATCAGCGACGACGAGCTGCGCGAATCCATCGAGACCAACCAGCTGGCCAAGATGCGCGAGCGCGGCAGCGACCTGACCATCTTCTCGCCGCGCGCCAGCTTCATGGCGCATCACATCGGCAATTTCGACACCAGCAGCGCCTGGGCCGCCATCTGCAACGAGCTGTGCCACCGCGTGGCGCAGCTCTTTCCGGACCACTTCGTCGGCGCGGCCATGCTGCCGCAGTCGCCCGGCGTGGACCCGCGCAGCTGCATTCCCGAGCTGGAGCGCTGCGTGAAGGACTACGGCTTTGTCGGCATCAACCTCAACCCCGACCCCTCGGGCGGTCACTGGACCTCGCCACCGCTGTCCGACCGGCACTGGTACCCCGTCTACGAAAAGATGGTGGAGCTGGACATCCCGGCCATGGTGCATGTCAGCACCAGCTGCAACGCGTGCTTCCACACCACCGGCGCGCACTACCTCAACGCCGACACCACGGCCTTCATGCAGTGCCTGAGCTCGGACCTGTTCAAGGACTTCCCCACGCTGCGCTTCGTGATTCCGCATGGCGGCGGCGCGGTGCCCTACCACTGGGGTCGCTTTCGCGGCCTGGCGCAGGAGATGAAAAAGCCCCTGCTGAAGGACCACCTGCTGAACAACATCTTCTTCGACACCTGCGTGTACCACCAGCCGGGCATCGACCTGCTGACCGGCGTGATCCCGGTGGACAACATCCTGTTCGCCAGCGAAATGATCGGCGCGGTGCGCGGCATCGACCCGGAGACGGGCTTCTACTACGACGACACGCGCCGCTACATCGACGCCACGCCAAGGCTCACCGAGGCGCAGCGCCAGCAGGTCTTCGAAGGCAACGCACGGCGCGTGTATCCGCGCCTGGACCGGCAACTCAAGGCAAAGGGACTCTGACCATGGCCAACGCATTCCAGGAACTGGGCGTGGTGTATCGCAACATCACGCGCGCCGACCCAGCAGCTGTCGACAAGCTCTCGCGCTTTGGCGTCTCCACCGTGCACGAGGCCATGGGGCGACTGGGCCTCATGCAACCGTACATGCGGCCCATCCATGCGCAGGCCCGCTTGTGCGGACCGGCCATCACAGTGCTGCTGCAGCCGGGCGACAACTGGATGATGCATGTGGCGGCCGAGCAGATCCGGCCCGGCGACGTCGTGGTGGCCGCCTGCACCACCGAGAACAACGACGGCTTCTTCGGCGACCTGCTGGCCACTTCGTTCAAGGCGCGCGGCTGTGCCGGCCTGGTGATCGACGGCGGCGTGCGCGACGTGCGCGACCTCACCGAGATGGGCTTTCCGGTGTTCAGCCGCGCCATCCATGCCAAGGGAACGATCAAGGCCACGCCGGGCTCGGTCAACGTGCCGGTGGTTTGCGCCGGCGCCATGGTCCACCCCGGCGACGTGGTGATTGCAGACATCGACGGCGTGGTGGTGGTGCCCGCCGCGCGCGCGCAGCAGGTGGCCGATGCCGCCCAGGCGCGCGAAACCAACGAAGGCGCCAAGCGCCAGCGCTTTGCCGCCGGCGAGCTGGGGCTGGACATGTACGGCATGCGCGAGCCCCTGGCCAAGGCCGGCCTTCGCTACATCGACTGACCGACTGACTGAATGAACCGAGACATGAACAAGCGACACCTTCTCGCAGCCGCCCTGGCCGCCGCCTTCACTTTCGCCGGCGCCAGCGCGCAGGCGCAGGACTTTCCGACCAAGCCGGTGCGCATCATCACGCCCTTCCCCGTGGGCAGCGGCCCCGAAGGCGTGGCGCGCCTGCTGGCCGACAAGCTCAGCCGCGCATGGGGCCAGCCCGTCACGGTGGAAAACCGCCCGGGCGGCAACGGCTTCATCGCCATCGATGCCTTCAAGCGCGGTGCCAGGGACGGCCACGACCTGATCCAGCTCGACAACGTGCACCTGGTGGCCTACCCCTACCTGTTCAAGAAACTGCCCTACGACCCGGTGCGCGACTTCGAGCAGATCGACCCGCTGTTTCGCAACTACTTCTTCTTCGCCGTCTCGGCCCAGAGCCAGTACAAGACGGTGGGCCAGATCATTGCCGACGCCAAGGCCAACCCCGGCAAGCTCAACTATGGCTCCTGGTCCATCGGCAACCCGGTGCACCTGGGCTCGGCGCTGTTCGAAAGCATGACCGGCACGAAGATGGAGCACGTGGTCTACAAGGAAACGACCCAGCTGTATGCGGGCGTGGCCACCAACGAGCTCTCGTTCGCGCTGGGCTCCATCGGCAGCACCCAGGCGCTGCAGCGCTCGGGCAAGCTGCACTACATCGCGGTGGCAGGCCCCAGGCGCAATGCCGCCTTTCCCGACGTGCCCACGGTGGCCGAATCGGGCGGCCCCGCCGGCTTCGAGGTGATCGGCTGGACCACCCTGGCCGCGCCGCCCGGCTTGCCCAAGGCTGTCACCGACAAGATCCGCCGCGACGTGGAAAAGGCCCTGGCCGACAACGACTTCAAGGCCAAGTTCGAAGCCTTCGGCTACGAGCCCTTTCCCACCACGCCGGAGAAATTCACCCAGTTCCGCAACGCCGAGGCCGCTCGCATGTCCAGCGTCATCAGTTCGGCCAAGGTGTCGCTGGACTGAGCACCCCTGAAGGAGACGAATCATGGCTCGCATCATTGGCGCCATTGCCTGCTCGCACACCCCCACCATCGGCTTCGCCTTCGACAAGAAGAAGCAGGAAGATCCGGTGTGGAAACCCATCTTCGAGGCTTTCGCGCCGGTGCGTCGGTGGCTTGAAGAGAAAAAGCCCGACGTACTCTTCGTGATCTACAACGACCACGTCAGCGCCTTCTTCTTCGACCACTACAGTGCCTTCGCGCTGGGCGTGGGCGAGCGGCACCCTGTTGCCGACGAAGGCGGCGGCGCGCGCGACCTGCCGGCCCTGCACGGCCATCCGCAACTGGCACAGCACATCGGCCGCTCGCTGGTGGCCGACGAGTTCGACATGTCCTTCTTCCAGGACAAGGCGCTGGACCACGGCGTGTACTCGCCCATGTCGCTGCTGTGCGCGCACGAGCCGGCCTGGCCGGTGCCGGTCATTCCGCTTCAGGTGGGTGTGCTGCAGCAGCCCGTGCCCTCGGCCCGGCGCTGCTACAAGCTGGGCCAGGCGCTGCGCCGCGCCATCGAGAGCTACCCCGATGACATCAAGGTCGCCATCGTCGCCACGGGTGGCCTGTCGCACCAGGTGCATGGAGAGCGCGCCGGCTTCAACAACACGGCATGGGACGCGCAGTTTCTCGACCTGATCGAGAACGACCCGGTGCGCATCACCGAGATGACGCAGGCCGAACTGGCCACGCTGGGCGGCTTCGAAGGTGCGGAAGTCATCATGTGGCTGGTGATGCGCGGTGCGCTCTCGGCCAACATCCGCAAGACGCACCAGAGCTACTACCTGCCCTCGATGACGGGCATTGCAACCGCCATCTACGAGAACCTGGCCAGTGCGCCCATTGCCGGCGAGGTGCAGCGCCACCGCCACCACATGGACGCGCAGCTTGCTGGCAGCGAGAAGCTCACCGGCACCTATCCGTTCACGCTGGAGATGAGCGTGCGCGCCTACCGGCTCAACAAGTTCCTGCACGACATGGTGCTGCCGGCCCACCGCGAGCGCTTTGTGCAAGACCCGCAGGCGGCGTTCGACGCGGCCGGCCTCACGCGCGAGGAGCGCGAGATGGTGAGCAAGCGCGACTGGCGCGCACTCATCCACTACGGCGTGATCTTCTTCATGCTGGAAAAGCTCGGTGCGGTGGTGGGCGTGTCCAACCTGCACATCTATGCGGCCATGCGCGGCCAGACGCTGGAGGAGTTCCAGAAGACACGCAACGCACCGGGCGCGCTGTATTCGGTGGCCGGCAAGGACGCAGCGCCGCAGGCCTGGGACAAGGGTGCTCAACCGGCCGGGAATCCATGACTTCGCAGCTCCACAAGAAGGACATCTCGCGCCGCCACGCGCTGCTCGCCGCGGCAGCCGGCATGCTGGCCCTGAACGGCCGCAACGCCTTCGCGCAAGGCTACCCCAGCCGGGCAGTTCGCCTGGTCGTGCCCTTCACGCCCGGTGGCTCCAGCGACGTGCTGGGCCGTGCCATCGCGCTCGAACTGGGCAAGGCCTGGAGCCAGCCGGTGGTGGTCGACAACGTGCCGGGCGCGGGCGGCTCGGTGGGCGCCGAGAAGGTGGCGCGCTCGCCGGCGGACGGCTACACGCTGCTCATGGGCCACACCGGCACCCTGGCGGTCAACCCGGCTCTGTATCCCAAGCTGGGCTACAAGCCGCTGACCAGCTTTGCGCCGGTGGCCTGGGTGGCGCGCGTGCCCAATGTGCTGGTGGTGCACGACTCGGTGCCCGCGAAGAACCTGGCCGAGCTGCTCGCGCTGGCCAAGGCCAGGCCCGGGCAGCTGGCCTACGGTTCAGGCGGCAACGGCAGCGCCGCGCACGTCACCATGGAGTACCTGAAGCTGCAGACGGGCACCTCGTTCCTGCACGTGCCCTATCGCGGCACCGCGCCTTCGGTGACCGACCTGCTCGCGGGCCAGGTGCAGGTGCTGTTCACCGGGGCGCCGGCGCTGCTGCCGCACATCCAGGCCGGCAAGATCCGCGCGCTGGCCGTTTCCAGCCCCAAGCGCATCGCGCTGCTGCCAGATGTGCCCACAGTGGCCGAGAGCGGGGTGCCCGGCACGAAGGACTTCGAGGCCGACCAGTGGTACGGCGTGGTCGCGCCGGCCGGCACGCCGGCGGACATCGTGGCTGCGCTCAACCAGCAGATCAACCGCTCGCTCGCCTCGGCGGAAGTGAAGACGCGGCTGGCCGCCGAAGGCGCCGAGGCCACGCCCGCCACGCCGCAGGCCTTCGGCCAGCTCATCGCCAGGGAAATTCCGCGCTGGGAGCGTGTGGTGAAGGCCGCGCGCATCAGCGTCGACTGATCGACACGCATGAGCGCAACAACCATCCGCGGCATCTGCTCCATGGCCACGCGCGGCCTGCTGGCCGAGCTGTGCGCCGCCTACACGTCGCGCAGCGGCACGCCGGTTGACGTGGTGGCGGTGGCGGGCGTCGATGCGGCGCGCCGCGTGGCGGCAGACGAGCCTTTCGACGTGGTGTTCCTCGCTGCCGATGCCATCGGCAAGCTGGCCGCCAGCGGCAAGGTCGACGCGGCCCGACAAGTGGCGTTGGTGAACTCGGGCGTGGCCGTTGCCGTGCCCCGTGGCGCGGCGCGGCCCGACATCTCGAGCGAGCTTGCAGTACGCCTGGCCGTGCTGGCTGCACCGCGCATCGCCTACTCCACGGGGCCCAGCGGCGTGGCCCTGCTGGCGTTGTTCCAGCGCTGGGGCATTGCCGAAGAATTGAACGGCCGGCTGCTGCAGGCACCGCCCGGCGTGCCGGTGGGAAGCCTGCTGGCGCGGGGTGAGGCGTCCCTGGGCTTCCAGCAGCTCAGCGAGCTGATGGGCCTGGAAGGCATCGATCTGCTGGGCCTGCTGCCGCAACCCATCCAGATCCAGACCGTATTCGCTGCCGCACCTTGCACCGCAGGCAGGCAGCCCGAGGCAGTGCGCGCCCTGCTCGCCTTCCTCGTCTCGCCCGATTGCGTCGAGGCCAAATACCGGCACGGCATGACACAGGCCTGAAGTCGACAGCAGCGCTGGCGCGGCGCAACGGGTGGCAGCTATCCTCGGGTCTGGAAAAGACGACCAGGGCCTCTTCATGCTGTCACACACGAACCGCGCACCCGGCGCACCCGCGCTGCAGGTGCTGTGCATCTTTGGAACCCGCCCCGAAGCCATCAAGATGGCCCCGGTGGTGCGCGCGCTCAAGGCCGACCCCCGCTTCGACTGCCGCCTGTGTGTCACTGCCCAGCATCGGCAAATGCTCGACCAGGTGCTGGATCTGTTCAGCCTGGTGCCCGACGACGACCTGGACCTGATGCGCGACAACCAGGGCCTGGCCGAACTCAGCGCCCGTGCACTCACCGGCCTGGATGAAGTGCTGCAGCGCCGGCAGCCCGACATCGTGCTGGTGCATGGCGACACCACCACCAGCTTCATCGCCGCGCTCGCGGCCTTCTACCGGCGCATTCCGGTCGGCCATGTGGAAGCGGGCCTGCGCACCGGCGACCTGTATGCGCCCTGGCCCGAGGAATTCAACCGGCGCATGGTCGGGGTGGTCGGGCGGCTGCACTTCGCGCCCACCCAGCGTGCCGCCGATGCGCTGCTGCGCGAGGGCGTGCCGCCACAGAACATCGCCATCACCGGCAACACGGTGATCGATGCGCTCAAGCTGGTGAGCCAGCGCCTGGACGAGGACGCGGCGCTGTCGGCACGCCAGGCGGCGCAGCTGCCCAGGCTCGATCCTTCGCGCCGGCTCATCCTCGTCACGGGCCACAGGCGCGAGAACTTCGGCGAAGGTTTCGACAACATCTGCGCGGCACTGGCACGGCTGGCCGAGCGCCCCGACGTGCAGATCGTCTACCCGGTGCACCTGAACCCCAACGTGCAGGAGCCGGTGCGCGCCATGCTCTCGAACAGCGCCAACGTGCACCTGATCGATCCGCAGGACTACCTGCCCTTCGTGTGGCTGCTCAAGCACTGCGACCTGGTGCTGACCGACAGCGGAGGCTTGCAGGAAGAAGCGCCGGTGCTGGGCAAGCCGGTGCTGGTGATGCGCGAGACCACCGAGCGACCCGAGGCGCTGGAGGCCGGCACGGCGCAGCTGGTGGGCACCGACGTGCAGCGCATCGTGGGCACCGTGTCGCGCCTGCTCGACGACAACGCCGCCTACCAGGCGATGGCACATGCCCACAACCCGTATGGCGACGGCACCGCGGCGCAGCAGATTGCGCAGCACCTGGCGCAGTGGGACAGGAGTGCCGCATGACCTTGGTCGACTTCCTTGCTGGCTTCTGGCTGGTGGTGGCCATCCTGCTGCGCGTGGGCATCGTCATCATCCTCGTCAGCTCGATCGACGACTTCTTCATCGACCTGCGCTACTGGCTCTGGCGCCTGGCCCACTGGCGCGACTGGCGCCGCAGCGCCGCGCTGCCCGAATACGCCGACGAGCTCTACCAGGCACCGCAGCAGCACATCGCCATCATGATCCCGGCCTGGCACGAGGCGCCGGTGATCGCGCGCATGGCCGACTACCTGGCCAGGAGCTTCGACTACGACAACTACCACGTCTTCATCGGCACCTACCCCAACGACCTGGAAACGCAGGCCGAGGTCGACAAGGTGGTGGCCCGCTACCCGCACCTGCACAAGATGGTGACCAGCGAAGCCGGCCCCACCACCAAGGCCGACTGCCTGAACCACATCATCGCGGCCATCACCGCGTTCGAGGCCGAGCACGGCCTGAACTTCAGCTGCCTGGCCTACCACGACGCGGAAGACGTTGTGCACCCCCTGGAGCTGCGCGTGTTCAACCACCTGGTGCCGCGCTACGACCTGGTTCAGCTGCCGGTCATGCCGCTGGTGCGCCCGTGGTGGCAGATGGTGGGCAACCACTACGTGGACGAATTCTCCGAGTGGCACGGCAAGGACCTGCTGGTGCGCGAGCAGCTCACCGGCCAGGTGCCCAGCGCCGGCGTGGGCACCGCCTTCAGCCGCAAGGCGATCGCGCTGCTGGAGAAGATGAACAAGGGCCAGGTCTTCGACACGAGCAGCCTCACCGAGGACTACGAGATCGGCGTTCGCCTGCATGAAGTGGGCGCGCGCGAAATGCTGGTGCACTACCCGGTGCGCTTCAAGGGCCAGGCCCCCGCCTGGCTTGGCCGCAAAGGCGTGCACGACATGGTGTGCGTGCAGGAATTCTTCCCGCACAAGCCGCTCCTGGCGGTGCGACAGAAGTCCCGGTGGATCGTGGGCATCGTGTTCCAGAGCTGGAGCAAGCTGGGCTGGCGCGGCAACCTGGCCATGCGCTACATGCTCATGCGCGACCGCAAGAGCGTGCTGGCCTTTCCGTCACTGCTGATGGGCTACCTGATCGTGGCCGCAATGCTGGTACGCGGCGGGCACCTGCGGCTGAACCCCGACTGGTGGCGCTACCCCGACCTGATTCCCGCGCACAGCTTCTTCTGGACGCTGGCCTTCATCAACTTCATCTTCATGCTCAACCGCCTGCTGCAGCGATTCATCTGCACGCAGCGCTACTTCGGGTTCTGGCAGGGCGTGCAGTCGGTGCCGCGCATGGTGGTGGGCAACTTCATCAACATCGGCGCGTTCTTCCGCGCCTTTACCCAGTCGCGGCGCAGCGGCAAGACCGGCGAAGCGGTGAAGTGGGACAAGACCCAGCACGTGTTTCCCGACCTGCACGCCGGGGAGGCCGAACGATGAGCCGCTGGTTCTCCCTCGGCCTGGCCGCCGCGCTGGCGGGCACCGCCGTGGCACCGGCGCACGCCGCATGGCTGCGCGACGAGCTGCGCAACTTCCGCACCTATCCACGGCTGAGCGAGGCGTACCGGCTCTTCCAGAACAAGGACTACGCCGAGGCGCGCGAGTACGTGGACCAGGCGCAGCGCATCGACCCGAACAACGAGCGCGTGGCCATCCTGAAGTTCAACATCTGCGACGAGCTGAAAGACCTGGCCTGCATCCGCGAGCTCGGCCAGGACTGGGACAAGCGCGCGCCGTCCAGGGGCCTGGGCCCGGCCATGCTGACCTACCTCGCCTTCCTCGACGGACGCGATGCCGAAGTGGTGCTGCAAGCCCCCAAGGCCCTGCGCCGCAGCGGCCTGCGCCCGAAGATTCGCACCGAGATCGGCGAAGCATGGGGCAATTCGCTGGTCCGCCTGGGGCGTACCGACGAAGCCGCCAAGGCCATCGCCTGGATGGACAGCCACCAGGTTGCCATTGCCGACCACAACCGCAAGGACTGGACGGAAGCCATTGCACACGCGGCCGCCAAGCCAGGCATTGCACCGGCCGCACCGAAAGTGGCCGCGGCACCGCCCGCGCCTGCGGCACCGTCCGCCTCGCCAACGCCGGCGCCGACTCCTACACCGGCACCGGCACCGGCTGCGCGCGTACCCGCAGCGCCGCACGCGGCCACGGCCAGCAACAGCGCGCATGCGCGGCGGCCCGCCGCGCGCGCGCAACGGCCGGCGACGGCACCTGCACCCGTGGCGCGGCCTGCACCACCGCCTGCGCCCTTGCCCACGGCGCAGGCCGAAGTCCTGCCACTGATCGAATCGGCCCGCTACCCCGAGGCCGTGGCCGCTATCGGCCGGCTGCAGCAGGCGGGCCGCCTGGATGCGCCCACGCGCGAAGGCCTGGTGCTCACCCTGCAGGCCCGTGATTGCCCGAGCGTGCTGCAACTGGTGCCGCCCGATGCGAGCGCACCGCTCACCACCGCACGCCAGCAATTGGCCGCCGCGTATTGCAGCGGCGACGATGCCGCGCTGGCCACGCGCCACTTCGCCGCGGCGCAGGCACTGGCCGGCAGCGACACCGCCCTGGCCTCGCAAGCCCTCACCGGCAAGGCGCACAGCCTGGCGCTGCAAGGCGATGCCGCAGGTGCGCAGGCCGCACTGGCCGAAGCGGTGCGACTGGCACCCAACGATGCGCAAGCGCATGCCGCCTACGGCTACCAGCTCAAGTCCGCTGGCGAACGCGAAGACGCCCTGCGCGAGTTCGAAACCGCATGGCGCCTTGACGCCAGCCGCACCGAACTGCTGCCCGAACTGGCCCAACTCGCCCGGCTGCTGAACCGTCGCGAAGACTCGATCCGCTTCGGCCGCGCCGCCATCGACGAACAAGACAGCATCCAGCGTCGCTTGAGCCTGCCCGACGACGAAGCGCAGCGCCGCCTGTTCGGCTGGCGCCGCGAAGTGCAGACGCAGGAAGACCGCTTCAACTGGAGCGCCAACGCCAACGTGCGACTCGACCACGGCCCGGACGTCAACACGCCGCTGTCGCCGGTGGACTATGCGCAGTACGGCGGCTCGCTGAACCTGGGTGCCTCGTACCGCTACACCCCGCTGGACGCGCAGCTGCCCACCTGGGTGTTCGGGCGCGCCTCCGTGGGCCTGGAAGACCGCAGCCTGCAGACCGACCCCGAGAACAAGCTGCTGGGCATGGGCGTGCGCCAGCGCCTGTTGAAGGACTACATGGTCGTGGGCTCGGTCGAGTACCTGTGGCGCAAGTCCGCCGAGCACGAAGACGACGCGATGCTGCGCCTGTCGGGCTCGCACACCTGGGGCGGCGACTGGAACCCGGTCGACAGCCACTGGACCTACGCCAACGTCTACGCCGACCTGGCCTGGCTGGTGCGCGCCCGCACCTACTACGCCACGCTGCAGGGCGAGTGGGGCCGGCAGTTCAAGCTGGACAATGCGCCCTTCAAGGCCACCTTCATGCCCTACCTGTCGAGCAACTACAGCGCCAACAACGACAGCATCGGCCGTGCCGAAGTCGATCGGCTCGACGTGGGCGTGGGCGTGGCGCTGCTGAGCTGGCACTGGGAGGACAAGTACCGCGCGCCGGCCATCAGCCAGCGCCTGTCGCTCGAAGTGCGCCATGTGGTGGCGGGCAACAGCACCGACCGCCAGACGGTGCAGCTCAAGTGGATCATGCTGCACTAGTCAGCACGCGAATTGAAACCCACCGGCCTTCGCAGGCGCGAGTTCACCGCCTCGCTGCTTCTTCCCTGGTTCGCCGCGGCGGCCCCCGCGGGTGCTCAGCCCCAGTGCGCCGTGCCCTCGCAGCGCGGCATCATCTGGCAGCCATGGGCGCGCCACGGCGAACTGGACAAGGCGGGCTGGCGGGCGCTGGGCCGCGAGCTCGTTGCCCAGAACTACACCCACGTGCTGCTGCAGTGGTCGAGCTATGGCAACTACGAGTTCTGGCCGCGGCAGCAACAGGCGGGCTGGCTGGCCAGCGGGCTGGAGGCCTGGCGCGGCAGCGGCCTGAAGCTGGTGGTCGGCCTGCACATGGCCGAGGACTACTACAGCGCGCTGCAGCAGTCGGATGCGTCCCTGCGCGCACATCTGCTCGCCACGGGCCAACGCTCGCTCGCCCAGGCGCGCCAGATCGTGCAGCATCCGCCGCCGCTGGAGGTGCAAGGCTGGTACCTGCCGCAGGAAATCGACGACCTGAACTGGCGCACACCCGCCCGCCGGCGCATGCTGCGCACCTTCCTCGCGGCCATGACCGACGGCATTGTCTCGATGGCGCCGGGCATGGACGAAGCGCCGGTGTACGCCAGCGCCTTTTTCTCCGGTGCAAGCACGCCGCAGGAATTTGCCGGCCTGCTGCTGACCATGTACCGGGCCACCGGCGTGATCTGGCTCGTGCAGGACGGCCTGGGCACCGGCCGCATGAGCGAGGAGCTCACGGCCGCCTACCTGCGCGAGATCGCCCGCACCCTGCCCCCGGCCGCGTGGCGTGGGCTGCTGGAGACCTTCGACCAGGTCCAGGCCCTGGGTCAGCCGCCGCGCTTCGAGCCGAGCGACGAGGCCACGATCGCGCGTCGGGCCGCCCTGTGGTGCAGCAGCACCGGACGGCAGGCTTCGGTCACCTTCTCGTTGAACCAGCGGATGAAGGCAATGCTGCCCGAGCCTACGGCCGAGCCGCGCCAGGGCGCGACTGAACGTAGGCCGCAAAATCGGCGATGAATGCCGCCAGGCGCGCGCGCGTGGCCTCGTCGGCCAGGCGGCCGTTGGCATCCATCAGCGTGTTGGCGCGCGCCACCATCAAGCGGCCGCCCGACCAGAAGTCGGCCTGCAGCGTGCGCAGCACCGGCAGCCAGGCGGCCTGGCTCAGGATCGTGCCGAAGCCGCCAGGCGAAGCACCCAGCACCGCCACCGGCTTGGCGCCGAACACGCGGCCGATGTCGCTGGCAGGCCGGCTGAGCCAGTCGATGGCGTTCTTGAACACGCCGGGAATGCCGTTGTTGTATTCGGGGGTGAACAGCACCAGGCCGTCGGCCTGGGCGATCTGGTCCTTGAGCGTGGCCACCTCGGGCGGAATACCTTGCGAAGCTTCGAGGTCGCCGTCGTACAGCGGAATGCCGCGGATGGTGCCCGCCACCAGCTCGCAGCCGGCGGGGGCCAGCTCGATGGCTGCATTGAGAAGCGCAGTGTTGAACGATGCCTGGCGCAGCGAGCCGGAAATGCCGATGAGTTTTGTCATCGGCCGAGCATAGGCGTATTACGTGAACAGGAAGCGCTTGGCGACGGCGGCAATGACCACCAGCACCACCACCCAGACCACGATCTTCACCACGCCGCTGGCGCCCGAAGAAGACCGCTGTCGGCTGGACTGGATGTCCATCCGCAGCGAGGCGAATTCGGACTTGTCGACCTTGTGGCGCGAGGAGTCGTAATAGGGGTTGCGGTCTTGAGACATGGTGTAAACCATTGTCATTACTTTCGGACTATGTGTCCATTTGTCATTAGCCGTAAACCGCAGTTTTTTCGAACTTATTCCTCACCGCTGAGCATTCCCTGCACGTCTTCATCGAAACCCGGCACGGGCTGCGCCTTGGCCAGTGCCATCCACACCTGGAAGGGCAGCCGCTCCAATTCGCGATGCTGCGCGGCGCGTTCCACCGTCAGGCGGCCTTCGCAAGCCACCAGCACGCCGCATTCAGCCGGGATTTCGTCGGCCCGGGCAATGGGGCGGCCGCGCGCGTCGCAGCCCAGCACGTACCAGCACTCGCCGCCCAGGTCGAGGTAGGCGGCGCGCTTGTCGGGCTTCTTGAGGTCGGACAGCAAGTCGGCGCGGCGCACCTTGATCTCGTGGACGATGGGGTGCGCGTAGGCCTCCACGCTGGTGTTGCGGATGGAAAAGACATCGGGCTTGGCCATGCACCAGCGCGGCGCCTCGCCCTCCGACGTACCCGGCACGCGGGCGCGCAGCGTGAGGCCGCGCCAGGCCACGCGGCCGGCCCGGGTCATCTCGCGCGCCACCTGCTCCACCAGCGCCTCGTGCGCCGTCATGACCGCACGGTTGCTGCCCAGCGTGTCGGCAATGCGGGCAATGCCGGCGTCGGTGACGCGCAGGGTTTCGTGGCCTTCTCCCGAGCGCACGCGCTCGAGCAGGCCGGCGGCCAGCAACTCGACCTCGATGCCGTCGCAGCAGGGCCAGCCCGCGCTACGGTACATCTCGCGCAGGCGGCGGGCGTGGTGGCGAGTGAAGGGGATGTCTGGCATTCCGGTTTGAATGGGCTACCTCTTTTTACTGTGAAAGCTCAATGAAAGTCCCGGCTCCTGCTGCTCTCGGCCAGCCTGCCCAGCAGCGGCGAAAGGTCCTTGAAGCCGGTGGCCACCACGTGGCGCACCTGGCCGCCGCTGTCCACGTCGCGCTGCCAGGTGCCCTGCACCGCCAGCAGCTTGGCCTTGAGCAGCGGCTCGCGCCAGGCCTCGGCCACATGCTGCCAGACGATGACGTTGACGTTGCCGGTCTCGTCTTCCAACGTGACGAACATGGTGCCGTTGGCGGTGCCGGGGCGCTGGCGGCCCATGACGATGCCGCAGGCGCGCACCGTCTGGCCGCTGGGCAGGTCGTGCAGTTGCGCGGCGTTGGAAAGCCGCATGCGCGCCAGGCGTGGTCGCAGCAGCGCCAGCGGGTGGCTGCGCAAGGTGAGGCCCAGCGAGGCGTAGTCGCCCACGATCTCTTCGCCTTCGCTGGCAGCCGGCAGTGCCAGCGAGGCCTCGTTGATGGGCACGCCCCTGAGCAGCGGCGGCGCGCGGCGCTGCGCGGTGGCGTCCCACACCTGCTGGCGACGATGGCCCGAGAGCGAGGCCAGCGCATCGGCCGCGGCCAGCGCGCCCATGTCGCGGGTGTCGAGCTCGGCGCGCAGGGCCAGGTCTTCGGTGCTGGAAAAAGGCCCCTGGCTGCGCGCATCGACGATGCGCTGTGCGCCGGCATCGCTCAGGCCGCCGACACGGCTCAGGCCCAGCCGAACCGCCGGCTGGTTCTCGTTGCCCAGGCGCTGGACATAGCGCTCGCTGGTGCCGCTGGGCATGCGTGGCGCATCGCTCGCTCGCGCTTCGATCGTGGTCTCGATGCGGCTGCAGTTCACGTCCACCGGCCGCACTTCCACGCCGTGGCGCCGCGCGTCCTGCACCAGTTGCGAGGGGCTGTAGAAACCCATGGGTTGCGCGTCGAGCAGCGCGGCCAGGAAGCAGGCAGGCTCGTAGTGCTTGAGCCAGCTGCTCACCGTGACCAGCAGCGCAAAGCTGGCGGCGTGGCTTTCCGGAAAGCCGTAGTCGCCAAAGCCCATCACCTGCTTGAAGATGGCCTCGGCGAAGGCCTCCTTGTAGCCGTTGGCCACCATGCCCTGCACCAGCTTGCCGTGGAACTTGTCGAGACCGCCCTTGCGCTTCCAGGCGGCCATGGCGCGGCGCAGCTGGTCTGCCTCGTCGGCGGAAAAGCGCGCCGCGATCATGGCGATCTGCATCACCTGTTCCTGGAAGATCGGCACGCCCAGCGTGCGCTCCAGCGCGGGGCGCAGCTCGTCCTTTTCGTACTGGATCTCCAGGCCCTTGGCGATGCGCTCGCGCGCCTTGAGGTACGGATGCACCATGCCGCCCTGGATGGGGCCGGGCCGCACGATGGCCACCTCGATCACCAGGTCCTCGTAGGTGCGGGGCTTCAGGCGCGGCAGCATCGACATCTGCGCGCGGCTCTCGATCTGGAACACGCCGATGGTGTCGGCGTCGCAGATCATGTCGAACACCTTCTCGTCGTCGCTGGGCACCTGGTACATCTGCACGGCCGTGCCGCGCCAGTGGTTCATGAGCTCCAGCCCGCGCCGGATGGCGCTGAGCATGCCCAGGGCCAGCACGTCCACCTTGAGCATGCCGATGGCCTCCAGGTCGTCCTTTTCCCACTGGATGACCGAGCGGTCTTTCATCGAGGCCTTTTCCACCGGCACCAGGCGCGTGAGCCTGGTGTGGGTGAGCACGAAGCCGCCCACGTGCTGGCTCAGGTGGCGCGGAAAGCCCTTCACGCGCTGCGTCATCTCGATCCACTGCACCAGCTTGAATTCGTCTTCTTCCACGCCCGCGCGCTCGGCGGCAGCCTGCAGTTGCTCGCCGCAGATGGCGTCGTCGAACCAGTAATGGTCTTTCGCGAACTCGTCCACCAGCCGCTCGTCCACGCCCAGCGCCTTGCCCACGTCGCGCAGGGCGCTGCGCGAGCGATAGCAGATGACCACCGCGGCAATGGCGGCACGCTCGCGCCCGTATTTCCCGTAGATGTACTGGATGACTTCCTCGCGCCGCTGGTGCTCGAAGTCGACGTCGATGTCGGGCGGCTCCTTGCGGTGGCGACTGAGAAAGCGCTCGAAGAGAAGCGTGCCCCGGATGGGATCGATGGCGGTAATGCCCAGGCAGAAGCACACGGCCGAGTTGGCCGAGGAGCCGCGCCCCTGGCACAGGATTTTCTGCGAGCGCGCATAACGCACGATGTCGTCCACCGTGAGGAAGAACATCTCGTACTCCAGCTCGTGGATCAGCGCGAGTTCCTTCTCGATCTGCAGCCGCACCATTTGCGGAATGCCACCCGGGTAGCGCTCTTGTGCGCCGGCCCATGTCTTGCGCGCCAGGGCCTGCGAAGGCGACTCTTGCGCGCCGACGGTTTCCAGCGGGTACTTGTAGTTCTCGCGGATCACGGCGGGATCGAAATGGCAGCGATCCGCCACCGCCAGCGTGTTGGCCAGCATGTCGGGCAGGTGGATCTCGGCCAGGCGCATGCGCTGGCGCAAGTGGCGCTCGGCGTTGGCCTGCAGCGCGAAGCCGCATTCGGCCACGGACCTTCCCTGGCGTACCGCCGTGAGCACGTCGTGCAGCGGCTTGACCGAGCGCGCATGCATGTGCACGTCGCCGGCGGCCACCAGCGCAACGCCGCTGCGCTCGCCGGCCTGCACCAGGCTGACCAGGTGCAAGTCGTCGTCGAGCTCGTTGAACAGCTCCACGGCCAGCCACAGGTTGTTGCCGTACAGCGCGCGCGCCGCGGCCAGGTCGGCCTGCAGCATGGCGGCATCGACACCCTCGCCCGGCCGGCGATGCGGCGCGAACAGCACCTGGCAATGCTGAAGCGAGGCCATGTCGCTGCCGTCCCAGCTCACGCGGTAGTCGCCCTTGGGCAGCTCGGTGGTGCGTGCCGCGGTGATGAACTCGCACAGGTTGCCCCAGCCTTCGGTGTCGTTCGCGATCACCACCAGCCGGAAGCGGCCGAAGTCGAACTCGCTGCCGTAGAGCAACCGGAAACCGGGGTTGCGCGGAATGGGCGGCTCCTGCGGGTGCTCCTTCTCGTAGGCATCGAGCTGGCCCGGCAGGTCGCGCAGGGCTACGTAGGCGCGCACGATGCCGGCCACCGAGCATTCGTCGGTGATGGCCAGCGCCGCATAGCCCAGGTGGTAGGCGCGCTGCACGAGGTCTTCGGGCGTGGAGGCGCCGCGCTGGAAGCTGAAGTTGCTCAGGCAGTGCAGCTCGGCGTAGTCGGGCAGGCCGGCGCGCACAGGCTGTTGCGGCTGCGGCAAGGGCCGCACCGCCGCGGGGTGGCGCTGCTTGGCGCTGGATTCAGGCATACAGGCCCTGCAGGTACCAGCGCACTTCGCCCCCGGTGGCAAAGCTGGCGGCCGGGCGCTCGCGGTAGACCCACACCAGGCCGGCCTCGGGGCTCTCGGCGATGTAGTAGTCGCGCACCGCCAGATGGCCCTGGCCATCCTCTTGTCCGCCATGGCCCCACCAGCCGGCCTCCACCCGCTGCGGGCCGGCGAGCTTGCGCAGCGGCCCGCCGTAGCATGGCCGCTCGCCTTCCATGGCCAGCAGCAGCGGCTCGCGCAGCAGCCAGCCGGGATAGAGGGCGTCGGGCTGGCGGTCGGGCAAGGCCCCCTGCCCCTTGGGCTTGCGGCCCGGCACCGGCTGCGCGGCGGCAGCGCCTTGCGCCCCCCTTGCCGGATCTTTCGCCGGCGAAGCAGCCACGAAGCCGCTGCGGCGCAGCGCGGGCTGCCAGGCCTGCACCTGCTCGGGGCGATGGTCGGCGCGGGTTGCGGGCACCAGCACCTGCTGCGGGCCCAGCCGCGCGCTGAGCCGCTCCACCATCTCGTGCAGCTTGTCGCCCTTGCGGTTGTCCTCGGGCAGGAAGCTGGTGCTCGCGGCGGCCCAGGCATCGGTTTCGAGCGAACGCAGCCGGATCCAGCTGGCCGGCGCACCCAGCGTGGTGAGGGCGAGCTTTTCGGACAGCAGGCGGCGCAGGTGCGCCATGTCCTGCACGGGCTGGCCGGTGCGCACCACCACCTGCTCGTTGCGCGGCAGGTCCACGCCGTTGTAGCGCCGAAGATCGAGCGTCCATTGCAGCTCGAAGGCGCGCACGCCGCGCTGGCGCATGCGCAGCCAGATCTGCAGCGCCGACAGCAGGCGGTTGGCGGACCACATGAGCTCGTTGGCGTTTTCGGCCAGCGCGGGCAGCTCCAGCTTCTGCTCGAACACGTCGGGCAGCGACAGCCAGGCATGGCTGTCGGGGCGCAGCTGCCAGGCCGTGTCGAGCGCGGTGCGCAGCCCGGCACCGAAGCGCCGCGCGAGCCCGCCGCGCGGCAGCGCCGCCACCTCGCCCCAGGTGTGGCAACCCATGCGCGCAAGCAGATCGAGGTGAGCGCGCGCGGCGCTGAGCGTGTGCAGCGGCAGGCCGGCGGGCATTTGCGCCGGCCGCTTCTCGCCGCGCACGAACAGGCGCAACCGAGCCAGCGCCTCCAGGCTGGTGGCGCCCTGCGCGCCGCGCAGCAGGGCGCCGGCCACGGGGTTCTCGTGAAGGATCTGGCGCATGAGCTGCGAGCGCCCGCCCCACAGCCGCTCGCAGGCCGAGACCTCCAGCATCAGGCCTTCGTCCAGCCAGGTAACGTGCGGCGTGTAGCGCAGCGCCCACCAGCCCAGCGCCTCGGGCGTGGGCATGGCGACGTCTGCGCCGGCATCAATGAGCCACTGCAAGGCGATCCAGTGCATGCGCACCTCCTGCCTTTTTCCATGCGTCGATGCGCACCACGTTGCCCTCGGGCGGCGCTGGCACCGGCAGCGGCGGCAGCACGCTGCCCTGCTGCTGTGCACGCAGCTTGCGGCGCAGCCGGGCCGCGGCCAGCAGCGCCGCCATGCGTTCGCCGCGCGCCGGCAGCATGACCGGCGCCGCCAGCGGCGGCCCGCGGCGCTTGAGCAGGTGCAGCTCGATCTGCGAGGCGTCGCTGGCACAGGGCGCCACGCGCAGCCGCAGCCGCGCCGGCGAGGCCGCCTGTGCCACCGATTCGGGCCGGAAGACGAACAGCAGCGACTCGTGCTGCGCCGCCGCCAGTTGCAGGCGGCGCAGCTCGCCCACCCGGGCGCGCGGCAGCCAGGCCAGCACCGCCGCCACCTCGGCGCAGCGCAGGGCCTGCTCGCAGGCCCACAGGCGCGCGGCCGGGGCTTCGCTGCGCACCCACAGCAAGGCCTCGGGCGGCAGGCCGCCGGCCGCCAGGGCCGGGGCAAAGGGCTCGCACGGCGCCCCCACCAGCACCACGGGCGCGCTTTTCTTCTGCTGCACCGCCTGCGCCAGCGCCGGCAGCAGCAACTGCCAGACGTGGTCTTGCGGACTGGCCTGCAACAGCTCGGTGAGTGCGCCGACCGGCCAGCCGCCGCCAGGCAACTGGGCGTCGAGCGCACCATGGCCCGTGGGCACCACGGCGGCGTCGGCCGCGCCCAGCTCGTCCCCGCGCCAGATCGGCTGGCCGGCGGGGAAACAGGAAGCTGGAAGGGAAAGAAGGCCCATGATGGATACTGTACATCCATACAGTATCCAGTCAAGCACTTCATGAAAGGTGAACAACCCGCAACGCGACCTGCGGGCGAGCCCGGCTGCTGCCGGCCAACTCCACGGATTTTCCCCGGCGCGGCTAAAGTCCTCCCTCCCCAAGGAGGACTGAAGTCTTGTTGTTCCGTTTCTTCGAAAAGCTGCTCTCGCCCTATCCGCCGTCCGAGCCCGCGCTGCCGCCCCAGGGCTTCTTCGCCTTTCTGTGGGCCTGCACCGACGGCCTGCGCGGCAAGGTCTTCTGGCTGGCCCTTCTGACGGCGGCCATGTCGGCCTTCGAGGCGCTGCTGTTCGCCGTGCTGGGCCGCCTGGTCGACTGGCTGGGCGGCATCCAGCCGGCGCAGCTGTGGGCCGAGCGCGGCGGCGCCCTCACCTGGCTGGCCGTGGCGCTGGTGGCCAGCATCGCGGTGGTGGGGCTGCAGACCATCGTCAAGCACCAGACGCTGGCGGTGAACCTGCCCATGCGCCTGCGCTGGAACTTCCACCGCCTGATGCTGGGCCAGAGCATGGCCTTCTACCAGGACGAGTTTGCCGGGCGCATCACCACCAAGGTGATGCAGACCGCGCTGGCGGTGCGCGACACCATCTTCGTCATGGCCGACGTTCTGGTGGCCATGGGCACCTACATCGCCACCATCATCATCCTGGCCAGCGTGTTCGCGGGCGGCCTGGTGTGGCCCTTTGCGGTGTGGCTGGTGTTCTACCTGGCCACCATGGCCTACTTCGTGCCGCGCCTGGGCAAGGTCGGCAAGGCGCAGGCCGATGCCCGCTCGATCATGACCGGCCGCGTGACCGACGCCTACACCAACATCGCCACCGTCAAGCTGTTCTCGCACACCCAGCGCGAGGCGCACTTTGCGCGCGCGGCCATGCAGGACTTCATGGCCACCGGCTACAAGCAGATGCGGCTGGTGAGCGCCTTCGAAGTCGTCAACCACACCCTCTCGATGGGCCTGACCGGCGGCATGGCCGGCACCGCGCTGTGGATGTGGTCGCAAGGCCAGGTGGGCGTGGGCGCGGTGGCTGCCGCCACGGCCATGGCGCTGCGGCTGCAGGGCATGTCGCACTGGATCATGTGGGAGATGACCAGCCTGTTCGAGAGCGTGGGCACGGTGCAGGACGGCATCAACACCCTGAGCCGCCCGCGCACGGTGCTCGATGCGCCCGAGGCCTTCAAGCTCGAAGTGCCGCGCGGCGAAGTGCGCTTCGAAGACGTGGTCTTCTCGTACGGAAATGGCCCCCTAGGCATCGGCGACGCCGATGCCGCCCCCCGAGGGGGACGAGAAAGCTCGGGGCGGCCCAGCGCTTTCTCAGGCAAGAAGCGCGTCATCGACCACCTGAACCTGGTCGTGCGCCCCGGCGAGAAGGTGGGCCTGGTGGGCCGATCGGGCGCGGGCAAGTCCACGCTGGTGAACCTGCTGCTGCGTTTTCACGACCTGAGCGGCGGGCGCGTGCTGATCGACGGGCAGGACGTGTCGCTGGTGACGCAGGATTCGCTGCGCGCGCACATCGGCATGGTCACGCAGGACACCAGCCTCTTGCACCGCTCGCTGGCCGACAACATCGCCTACGGCCTGCCGGACGCCACCGAGACGCAGATTCGCGCCGCCGCCGAGCGCGCCGAGGCCTCCGGCTTCATCGACACGCTGACCGATCCGCAAGGCCGCCGCGGCCTGGCCGCGCATGTGGGCGAACGCGGCGTGAAGCTCTCGGGCGGCCAGCGCCAGCGCATCGCCATCGCACGGGTGATGCTGAAGGACGCGCCGATCCTGCTGCTGGACGAGGCCACCAGCGCGCTCGACTCCGAGGTGGAAGCGGCCATCCAGGAAAGCCTCTACCAGCTGATGGAAGGCAAGACGGTGATCGCCATTGCGCACCGGCTGTCGACCATTGCGGCGATGGACCGGCTCATCGTCCTGGACGAAGGCCGCATCGTCGAAGAAGGCGACCACAAGAGCCTGCTGGCCCAGGGCGGCCTGTATGCGCGGCTGTGGACGCACCAGAGTGGCGGCTTCCTGGGCGAGGAAGACGAAGAGCTGGCGGTTGCCTGATTGGCCGGGCTGAAGACGTGAGCATGTCCGACGACCTGAAATCGCTGCGCCTGTTCGTGGCCGTGGCCGACCACGGCAGCATCAGCGAAGGCGCCAAGCGCTGCCACCTGGCGCTGGCCGCGGCCAGCAAGCGCATTGCCGAGCTGGAGGCGCGGGCGCGACTGCCGCTGCTGGTTCGGCATGCGCGCGGCGTGGTGCTCACCCCGGCGGGCCATGCGTTGCTGGCCCATGCGCGCACGGTGCTGCTGGCCATGGACCGCATGAGCGCCGAATTGGACGACTTTCGCCACGGCGTGGCCGGCGTGGTGCGCATCGTGGCCAATGCCTCGGCCATTGCGCAATTCCTGCCGGCGCAGATCGGCGCCTTCCTGCGCGAGCACCCGGGCCTGAAGATCGATTTGCAGGAACACACCAGCCCCGAGGTGGCCAAGGCCGTGGGCAGCGGCCTGGCCGACATCGGCGTGCTGGAAAGCCAGACCCCGGCCGAAGGCCTGGAGTGCCTGCCCTATCGCGAAGACGAGCTTGCCGTGGTGGTGGGCCTGCGCCACCCGCTGGCACGACGCCGGCGCATCGACGTGGCCGAGATGCTGCGCCACGAGCACATCGTGGTGCGCGAAGGCACGGCCGTGTTCCGCGTGCTGCGCGCCAGCGCCGACGAACTGCGCGTGCCGCTGAAGGTGCGCATGCAGGTGGGCAGCTTCGACATCGTCTGCCGCATGGCCGAGGAAGGCGTGGGCATCGGCCTGCTGCCGCGCGCGGCCATTGCGCCGCAGCTGGCCACCATGAAGCTGCGCTGCCTGCAGCTGGATGCGCCGTGGGTGCACCGCAAGCACCTGCTGTGCGTGCGGCGGGTAGAGGGGCTGACGGTGGCGGCGCGCTCGGTGCTGGATTACCTGGGGGCGCCGGCCCGCTAGCCGCTCGTCCGCTCTAGCCGTGCGATTCTCTGGGCGGCTTCAGCCACGCGGTCACTCAGCACCGCCACGCAGGGCTTGAAGCCCTTGCTCAAGTCGCCGCTGCCCCGCAGGCGATGAACAAACTCTTGTGCCAGGGGCAGCGCCACGTGCCACGCCTCGGCGCGGACGTCGTTGGAAATGTTCAAGGAGAGTTCCCTTTGAGCAAGTTCGCCGCCGGCGGTGGGCGCGAATGCCATGGGCGTCATGTCGTACGCCGGGGCGAGTTGGTAGGGGCGCCCGTGTTCTGACATGAACGAAAGGTTGCCCCCATGCATGTCCGTGTTGCCGATGAGCGTACCGAACGCCCACAGCACGTTGGCGCCCATCACTGATTCCGGCTGGACGATGCCTGCGTCTGCAAGCGCGCGTGTGATATGCGGCCAAGTGCTCGCGCTGCCTACGAACTCTGCGTCCAGGGCCGCGATCGAGAAGAGTGCGCGCCGCCCTCGCACGCCTTCGCGATCGAATCGACGCACTTCCAGGAATCGTTGCGCTCCATGGTTGTGAATGGCCGAGTGCGCCGCTGCCAGGCCGTGATCGCGCAGAACTTCAAGGGCCAGGTGCTCGGCCTGCAGAAGGTCGCGCCAACGCTGGCTGACCGGATTGTCCGCAAGTGCCGTGAACTTGACGATGACGTGCGCTGGCCCATCCGGCAACTGCGCGTAGGCGGTGAACTTGGGTTGCTCGCCACCGGCCGAGGAGCCGTGATGCTCCCCGCGCGTCGCAGCAGCGGCCAATTCGGCGTATGCCTGCTCCTTGCCTGCCAGCGCGATGGGTTCCGGCACCGAGGCATTGACGAACAGTTCGCGCGCGGCGTCGCCCACCAGCAAGTTGCCGGGGAGGTCATCGCCTTGTAGAAGAAGCGCGCGCAGGACGTGGGTGTCGCTCCAGTCGGCCAGTCTGAGCGGAAGACCCAGGCGGGCTCCATGTTGCTGGTTGTAGGCCCGCCCCAGATAGCCCTGTGGCCGCATGTCGAAAAGCCACCAGGGGAGGCCCTCGGTGTGCAGCCGGGTGCCGTCTCCTTGCTCCATCACGAAACCGCTCGGGCAGACCGGGATGAGCCTGCCCAATGCCATCAAGCGACCATTGCTCGACACACGATGAATAGGCGCGTGCAAGTCGACACGCGCTGAATCCCGCAAGGCATATTGAATAGATCGAGCGGCACCAAACGACACCAGGTCATCGCCCAGCGTCTTCAGCGCGCGAGACAGTGTCGGCTGGCTCACTCCGAGGGCCGCCACAAGGCTGCGCGCGGTCTGTGGACCGCGCCGCAGCAGTATTCGAGCCTCTGACCCAAGCTGACGGGATGCGCCTGCCATCAATGAAAAAGAATGGATTGTTGAATAGATATTTGAATTGATTTTACGGGAGTTCAGAATCATCCGCACGGGTCGAGCCTTCGCGCAACGCGAAGGCTCGCTGGCCCAATGCCGAATTGTCCGCGTGCAGTCCCGATGAAAGAATTTGAGCGACTACCTTTCATCCACGGAGACACGCTTGAAGATCGTCCGCGTCAGCGCCACGCCGCTGAACATCCCAGTCACCATCGACGTGCTGGGCCTGAACAAGACCACGTCCCTTTCCCTGTGCCTGACCGAGATCGAGGCCGACAACGGCCTGGTCGGCCACGGCATGACCGCCATCACCGAGGAAGAGATCATTGCCGCCGCGGTGAACGAAGTGGCCGGCCCCGCCTTGATCGGCGAAGACCCCATGGCCACCGAGCGCCTGTGGGAAAAGCTCTACTGGCTGCTCTCGCCGCGCGGCCAGACCGGCTACGCCAGCCATGCCATCGCCGCGCTCGACATCGCCCTGTGGGACCTCAAGGGCCAGGCCCTGGGCCAGCCGGTGTGGCGCCTGCTGGGCGGTGCGCGCCAGCGCGTGCCGGTGTATGCCACCTTCGGCTTCGGCTTCTTCGAGCGCGACCAGCTTGCCGCCGCGGCCAAGCTGTGGGTCGAACAGGGCTTCAAGCGCCTGAAGATGACCGTCGGCGGCCACGCCCTGGCCCGCCGCGACGAGCCGCGTCCCATCGACGAGGTGATTGCCGAAGACGTGCGCCGCGTCGCCGCGGTGCGCGAGGCCGTGGGCCCCGACGTGAAGCTGTACGTGGACGCCAACTGCGGCCTCGACCTGTTCCACGCCACCGAGCTGGCGCAGCGCATCGAGCCCTACGAGATCAGCTTCTTCGAGGAGCCGCTCACGCAGAACGACGTGCGCCAGATGGCGCAGCTGCGCAGCCGCACGCGCATTCCGCTGGCCTGCGGGCAGAACGAGGGCCTGGCCTTCCGTTTCCGCGACCTGCTGGTGGCGCAGGCGGCCGACGTGCTGCAACCCAACGTGGCCATCTCCGGCGGCTACTCTCAGTGCCTGAAGATCGCCGGCATGGCGCAGGCCTTCAATGTGCCCATCGACAACGGCGGCGCCTGGCCCTTCCACAACATGCACCTGCATGCCGGTGTGTCCAACGGCGGCATGGTCGAATACCACTACGTGGCGGTCGAGATGCTGCGCCAGATCTTCGACGGCCTGCCCACCCCCAAGGACGGCTGGCTCACGCTGCCCGATCGCCCCGGGCTGGGCTTTGCCCCCGACCCGGCGCGCGTGAAGGATCTGGCCCGGCGGCCGCTGTCGGCGGGCAAGGGCAAGGCCTGACGGGCGCCTGAGGCGGCGCAAGCGCGCCCCCCCTGGGCCAGGACAAGACGAGACGAGACAAGACAAGAAAACGGAGACAACGCACGATGAACGCTTTTCCCTCGAACCTGCGCCGCCGCCTGCTGGCCGCAATGCCCGCGCTGGCCATGGCCGGCCTGCTGGCTGCGCCGTCGGCAGCCTCTGCGCAGGACTACCCCAGCCGCCCGATCCGCCTGCTGGTGGGTTACTCCGCCGGCGGCGGCGTCGATGGCGCGGCGCGCCTGCTGGCCAACCAGCTGTCGCAGCAGCTGGGCCAACCGGTGGTGGTGGAAAACCGCGCCGGGGCCTCGGGGCAGATCGCGGCCGACGCGGTGGCCAAGGCCGCGCCTGACGGCTACACGCTGCTGCTCGGCGAAAGCGCCTTGATGATCGCGCGGGCCATGCTGCCCAACCAGTCGGTCGACCCGATGGCCTACGCGCCCGTGGCCGGTGCCTTCGTCTCGCCGCTGGTCATCATCTCCAGCAACGACTTTCCGGCGCGCACGCCGGCCGAGCTGGTGCAGGCCCTGAAGAGCAACCCGGGCAAGCTGTCGTATGCCACCTCGGGCGTGGGCACGGTGCACCACCTGGGCTTCGAGATGCTCAAGCAGGAAACCGGCACCTTCGTGCTGCATGTGCCCTATCGCGGCGCATCGCAGATCGTTCCGGACGTGATCAGCGGGCAGGTGTCGCTGGGTGTGGTGAGCGTCACCGCCGCCGTGGCGCAGGCCAAGGCCGGCCGCGTGAAGGCGCTGGCGCTGATGAGCAAGGAACCGATGGCGGGCGCCGAAAACATCCGCCCCCTGGCCGATGCCCTGCCCGGCTTCGACGTGGCGCCGCGCCTGTTCGTGCTGGCACCGGCCAATACGCCCGCGCCCGTCGTGGCCAAGCTGTCCGCCGCGGTGAAGGCCTCCCTGGACCTGCCGGAAACCGTCAAGGCGGCGCTGGCGCAAGGCACGCTGCGCGCCTACCTCGATCCGCAGCAGCTCAAGCTGTCCATGCAGGAAGAGGACAAGCGCTGGCGCCAGCTGGTGCGCGAGCGGAAGCTGACGCCCGAAGGAGGCTGAGCATGACACTGCCCCACCTGGGCCTGATCGTCCCGCCCGCCGCCGGACAGGTGCCGCCCGAGGGACCGGCCCTGTATGCCGGCCGCGTGCAGTTCAGCGCGCGCGGCCTGGGCCTGGCCGAGATTTCCAACCGGGGCTACGACGCGGTGATCGACCGCGTGGCCGCCCTCGCCGCCGAACTGGCTGCCAGCGGGGCGCAGGCGCTGTCGCTCATGGGCACCTCGCTGAGCTTCTACCGGGGCGGGCGCGCCAACGAGGAGCTCAAGCAGGTCATGGCGCAAGCCAGCGGCCTGCCCTGCACCACGATGAGCGACGCGGTGGTGCGCGGCCTGCGCGCCGTGGGGGCCCGTCGCGTGGCCGTGGCCACGGCCTACATCGACGAGGTCAATCGCCAGCTGGACGGATTCCTGCGCGAATCGGGCTTCGAGCCCACCGCGCTGCAGGGCCTGTCCATTACCGACGTGCAGGCCGTGGGCGAAGTGGGCACCACCGAGCTGGTCGAGCTGTGCAGGCGCGTCTGGCAGGCGCAGCCCGGCGCCGATGCCATCCTCATTTCCTGCGGCGGCCTGCGCACGCTCGAGGCAGCGCGCCAGGTCGAGGCGGAACTGGGCGTGCCGGTGGTCTCCAGCTCGCCGGCCGGCTTCTGGGACCTGATGCGCACGGCCAGCCTGCCCGCGCACAGCGAAGGCAACGGCCGCCTGTTCGACGTCGCGAAGGAAAAGCAGCCCGCCTGAATCCACCGTGGACAATGTGCGCCGCGCACCCCGGCTCAGATCGGGGGCGCACTGCGCCACATATCAGTTCAAGGAGGATTCCCATGCGCACCACGCCACTGGCAGCGGCCTGCCTGTCACTTTCGGCCCTGCTCTCTTGTCTTTCCAACGCCGCCTTCGGCGAAACAAGACACTCGCTCGACTACCAGAACCAGTCCGCCTGGAAGGGCGTGCTGGACCAGGCGCAGTCGCCCATCGACATCGTGACCAGCCACGCGCAGCCGGCGCTGGACAACGAACCGCGCGAGATCGCGCTGCGCCACCTGGACGCCGACGGCACGGCCGAGGACAACGGCCACGCGGTGCAGTTCAACACCCATGCCACCGAGGCGACCATTCGGGGCCGCTACTTCCGCATGACGCAGTTCCACATGCATGCGCCCAGCGAGCACACCATCGACGGCAAGCACTTTCCACTGGAAGGCCACTTCGTGTTCAAGGCGCAGGACGGGCGGCTGGCCGTGATCGGCGTGATGTACGAGGAAGGCGACGCCAACCGCGGCATCCAGGAAATCCTGGACGACCTGCCCACCGCTTCGGCCAAGCCCAAGACGGCCACGCTGGACGTGCACTCCATGCTGCCCGAGCACCTGGGCTACCACCACTACCTGGGCTCGCTCACCACACCGCCGCTCACGCAGAACGTGGAGTGGTATGTGCTGCGCCAACCCGTGTCGCTGTCGCACGGGCAGCTGGCGGTGCTGCGGCGGCACTACAAGCAGAACAACCGGGCGATTCAGCCGCTGCATGGGCGGCCGGTGATCGAGTTCGGGGGTTGAGCCACGCGGCCCGCTTCCACGCCCTTCGGGGACGGGCGCCCGGCTGTGGTCCAATCGAGGGTTGTCCCGGGCCGCTGGCCAGTGCCCTGTCCCGGTGCCCCCTCTTTCTGCGAGCCCCAACATGAGCACCATCCTGCAAAACCTCCCCACCGGCCAGAAGGTCGGCATCGCCTTCTCCGGCGGCCTGGACACCAGCGCCGCGCTGCTGTGGATGAAGAAAAAGGGCGCTCAGCCCTACGCCTACACCGCCAACCTGGGACAGCCGGACGAGCCCGACTACGACGAGATCCCGCGCAAGGCCATGGCCTACGGCGCCGAGAAGGCGCGCCTGGTCGACTGCCGCGCGCAACTGGTGGCCGAGGGCATCGCCGCCCTGCAGTCCAACGCCTTCCACGTCAGCACCGGCGGCGTGACCTACTTCAACACCACCCCGCTGGGCCGCGCCGTGACCGGCACCATGCTGGTGGCCGCCATGAAGGAAGACGACGTCAACATCTGGGGCGACGGCAGTACCTTCAAGGGCAACGACATCGAGCGCTTCTACCGCTACGGCCTGCTCACCAACCCGGCGCTCAAGATCTACAAGCCCTGGCTCGACCAGAAGTTCATCGACGAGCTGGGTGGCCGCAAGGAGATGAGCGAGTTCCTCATCGCCAACGGCTTCGACTACAAGATGAGCGTCGAGAAGGCCTACAGCACCGACTCCAACATGCTGGGCGCCACCCACGAGGCCAAGGACCTCGAATTCCTGAACTCGGGCATCCGCATCGTCAACCCGATCATGGGCGTGGCCTTCTGGAAGGACGCCGTGGCCGTCAAGGCCGAGGAAGTCACCGTGCGTTTCGAAGACGGCCAGCCCGTCGCGCTGAACGGCAAGACCTTCGCCAGCGCCGTGGAGCTGATGGAAGAAGCCAACCGCATCGGCGGGCGCCACGGCCTGGGCATGAGCGACCAGATCGAGAACCGCATCATCGAGGCCAAGAGCCGCGGCATCTACGAAGCCCCCGGCATGGCGCTGCTGCACATCGCCTACGAGCGCCTGGTCACCGGCATCCACAACGAAGACACCATCGAGCAGTACCGCATCAACGGCATCAAGCTGGGCCGCCTGCTCTACCAGGGCCGCTGGTTCGACCCGCAAGCCATCATGCTGCGCGAGACCGCCCAGCGCTGGGTGGCACGCGCCATCACCGGCGAAGTGACGCTCGAGCTGCGCCGCGGCAACGACTACTCCATCCTCAACACCGACTCGCCCAACCTCACCTACAAGCCCGAGCGCCTGTCGATGGAGAAGGTGGAAGACGCGCCCTTCTCGCCGGCCGACCGCATCGGTCAGCTGACCATGCGCAACCTGGACATCGTCGACACGCGCGACAAGCTCATGACGTACGTGAAGACCGGCCTGCTGGCGCCGTCCAACGGTGCCGAGCTGCCGCAACTCAAGGACGACACGCGCAAGTAATGCGCAAGCAAGCGCGCGAGCAACGGCAGGTAGCACCACGTTGATCGCACCCTCGCCGCTGCTGACCGAATCCATCCGCGCGCTGGAGGCAAGCGGCCCGCTGGAAGACGCCCAGCCCGCGCGCGAGGCGGCACGCACCGCCAGCACCGACGAGGAGCGCATCGCGCACCGGGCCTCGCTGCTGGCTGCGCGCCTGGGGCTGGCCGATGGCCTGTCCCGCTTTCGCGAATTCGCGCCCTGGGTGCTGCTGGCCCTGGGCCTGGTCGTGACCGTCGCCGGCCTGAGCCTGGCCGGCGCCGTGGTCGACGCGGGCGAGCGTCGCATCAACGTCATGGCGGCCCTGGTGGCGCTGCTGGGCGCGCACCTCGTCAGCCTGTTCATCTGGCTCGTGGCCCTGGTGTGGCCCGGCCACGGCAGCAGCGGCAGCCTGCTGGGGCGCCTGTGGCTGTCCGCCACCGCCCGCCTGGCCCTGGGCCGGGGCGCCTCGGCCAGCGCGCTGGCGCAGGCCGCCCTGGCGCTGCTGCGACGCGCCGGGTTGCTGCCCTGGCTGGCCGGCCTGGCCAGCCACCTGGTGTGGGCCCTGGCCATGGCCGCGGCGCTGGCCGCGCTGGTGTTTGCCCTTTCCTTCCGCGCCTACACGCTGGGCTGGGAAACCACCCTGCTCGATCCCGCCGATTTCGCACGTGCGGTGCAGGCGCTGGCCGTCGTGCCCGGCTGGCTGGGTTTTGCCGTGCCGGACATCCAGGCGCCCACCGATCGCGCCCTGGCGCAATGGTTGCTCGGTTGCGTGGTGGCCTACGGGCTGCTGCCTCGCGCCCTGCTCGCCCTGCTGTGCGCAGCCGTGTGGCGTGCCCGCGCGCCGCGCATGCAACCTGACTACAGCCTGCCCTACTACCACCGCCTGGCGGCTCGGCTGCAGGCGCTGGCGCCGGCCGAGGTCATCGACGCCGACACGCTGGGCCCCATTCATGCGGGGTCCGGGCACGCACGGGACGGTGCCCCCACCACCGAGGCTGCCCTGCTCGCAGGCTTCGAGCTGCCACCCGACCAACCCTGGCCGCCGCAACCCATGCCCGCAGACCTGGAGGCGCTGCCCCGCGTCGACGGCAGCATGGCCCAGCGCCAGGCACTGCTCGACACCGTGGCCAAGCGCCGCCCGCGCCTGCTGGTGCTGGCCGTGCATGCCAGCGCCAGCCCCGACCGGGGCACCGAACGGTTGCTGCGCGAGCTGCTGCCCCTGGCGGGCCAGCTGCAGCTGTGGCCCCTGTCCGCATCGGCGGCGCAAGCGGACGAAGGCATCGCCCGCTGGCAGCGCTGGCTGCGCGACGCGGACATGGCGCCGTCCGTCGAATGCCTGGCCAACCCTGCCCCGCTGCAGGCAGCCGCCACCCCATGACCGGCCAACCCGATCCCGCCGCGCCGCTGCGCCTGGCCGTTGTCGGCCACACCAACGCCGGCAAGACCTCGCTGCTGCGCACGCTCACCCGGCGAGTGGATTTCGGAGAAGTCTCCAGCCGCCCCGGCACCACGCGCCATGTCGAGGCCGTGACGCTGCGGGTGGACGGCCGCAACGCCGTGCGCTTCCTGGACACGCCCGGGCTGGAAGACGCCGTGGCCCTGCTGGCCCACGTGGGCACCCTGGCCGGCGACACGCGCCTGGCGCGTATCCGCAGCTTCCTGGCGGGGCCGGAGGCGCGCGGCAGCTTCGAGCAGGAGGCCAAGGTGCTGCGCGCGCTGGTCGACGAGGCCGATGCCGCATTCGTCGTCATCGACACGCGCGAACCGGTGCTGCCCAAGTACCGCGACGAGATCGAACTACTCGCCGCCTGTGGCCGGCCGCTGATGCCGGTGCTCAATTTCGTGCGCGATGCGGCCAGCCGCGAGGCGCCCTGGCGCGCCATGCTCGCCGAATCGGGCCTGCATGCGGTGGTGCGCTTCGACGCCGCAGCGCCCTTCACCGGCTCCGAGCGCGACCTCTACACCGACCTGGGCACCCTGCTGCCCCAGCGACGCGACGAGCTGCGCGCCGTCATCGCGCACCTGGAACGCGAGGCCGACGAGCGCCGGGCCGAAGCCTGCCGCCTCATTGCCGCGCAGCTGGTGGATTGCGCCGCCCTGCGCGACACCCTCGAAGGCGCCGACTGGGACGACCCCGCTCGCCGCCAGAAAGCGGTGGAGCAGTTGCGCGAAAAGGCCCGCGCCCGGGCACAGCGCGGCATCGATGCGCTGCTCTCGCTCTACGGTTTTCGCGCGGGCGATGCCGCCGAGGCGCCGCTGCCCGCGCTGGAAGGGCGCGACTCGGCCGACCTGTTCAACCCCGAGCTGCTCAAGCGCGCCGGCCTCCAGATGGGCGGCGGCGCCGTGGTGGGCGCGGCGCTGGGGGTGGTGGCCGACCTGGCCGTGGGCGGCGCATCGCTGGGCGCTGGCGCCGCCCTGGGCGGTGCGCTGGGCGGCATGCTGTCGCAAGGCTGGGGGCCGTTCGGACGGCGCGTGATGGGGATGCTCAGCGGCGAGCACGACCTGTCGGTGGAAGACGCCGCGCTCTACGTCATGGCCTGGCAGCAATTGCACCTGGTGCACCAGCTGGAGCGGCGCGGCCACGGCGCCAACGCAGCAGCGGTGCCCCTGGCAAGCGGCGACGGCGGCGACAACGCGGCGTCGCGCCTGGTGGCACAGGCCGTGGGGCTCACCCGGCCCGCACGGGCGAACCCGCAATGGGCCAGCCACGGCGGCTTGCGCGAGCGCTTTTCAGGCGCTTCGCCCGAGTACACCGAAGCCGTGGATGCGGTGGCAGGCGCCCTGCAGGACGCCGCCAGCGCCGAGACCGACCCGCAGGCCTCGTAGCCGCAGCCCCAGGGTCGAGCTGCACGCATGGCCGTGGCACCCTCCCGCAGCCGTGGACCGGCGTTTCCTACAAGGGACTACAAGCCCTGCTGACGCGCAAAGCGCACCGCGCGGCCGATGCTGGAGCCTTCTCAAAACCAGGAGGCTTCAGCCGTGAACTCCATCATCTACATCGTCGGCTTGGTCGTGGTCGTCGTGGCCGTTCTGTCCTTCTTCGGCCTGCGCTGACGGGATCCGCCGCCCGGCGCGCCCTGGCAGGGCCCGCTCGGGCATCATGGCGGGCATGCAAGACGCAACGAACAGCTTTCCCCGCCCCCTGCTCATCCTCAAGGCAGGCGACACCTTCGATTCGCTGCGCGCCACGCAAGGCGACTTCGAGCATTGGATTGCCGATGGCCTGGGCGAGCCCACCCTGCCCGTTCTGGTGCTGGACCCGCGCCAGGGCGACGCCCTGCCCGCCGCCAATGAAATCAGCGGCGTGGTGCTGACCGGTTCGCACTCGATGGTGTCGCACCGCGAACCCTGGAGCGAGCGCACCGCCGCCTGGCTCGCCGGCGTGGTGCAGCAAGACCAGTTGCCCGTGCTGGGCATCTGCTATGGCCACCAGCTTTTGGCCCATGCCCTGGGCGGCGAAGCCGGCGACCATCCTGTTGCCATGGAAATCGGCACGGTGGACGTGCAGACCACGCCAGCAGCGGCGCAAGACCCGTTGTTCCGGGCGCTGCCCGGCCACTTCGCGGCGAATGTCGTGCACCGCCAAAGCGCCCTGAGGCTGCCGGCCGGCGCGGTGCGCCTGGCCGGCAACGACTTCGAGCCGCACCAGGCCTTTCGCGTCGGCGAGCAGGCCTGGGGCGTACAGTTCCATCCCGAGTTCGACGAAGAAGCGATGCGCGGCTATGTCGACCACCTGGCCGAAAGCCTGCAGAACCCGGCCGCCGTGCGCGAGGCGGTGCGCCCCACGCCCGAAGCCGCCAGCCTTCTGCAACGCTTTGCACGCATCGTCGCGCAGCGGGCGTCGGCATCGGAATCGACGCCGGCTCTGACCTGAAGGAGCGACATGGCCAACTCTTCCACAAGCACCACCCCGGCCGACAAGAAGCCGCGCAGGCACTTCTCGATGATCCGGGAGTTCCACCTGGCCGACGTGTTCACGCTGGGCAACGCGGCCTGCGGCGTGGGCGCCGTGTTCCTGGCCATGGCCTACATGGCCACGGGCTCGCTGCCGCACTTCCTGTGGGCCGCCGCGCTGGCGCCGGCCGCTTTCGTGTTCGACGTGTTCGACGGCCGCATCGCCCGCTGGCGGCAGACGCAATCGGCGCTGGGGCGCGAGCTGGATTCGCTGGCCGACGTCATCTCCTTTGGCGTGATGCCCGCCACGCTGGGCTTTGCCGCCGGGCTGGACGGCGGCTGGGACTGCGCGGTGCTGGTGTACTTCGTGTGCTGCGGCGTCAGCCGGCTGGCGCGCTACAACGTCACGGCCGAATCGCTGTCCGAGGGCAGCAACAAGGTGAAGTACTTCGAGGGCACGCCCATTCCCACCAGCGTGATCCTGGTGGCCGTGCTGGCCGCCGCAGCGTTGAAGGGCCGCGTGGGCGACGAAGTGTGGGGCGGCGCGTGGCAACTGGGCCCGTGGCTGCTGCACCCGCTGGTGCTGCTGTTCGCGCTGTCGGGCACGCTCATGATCAGCAAGACGCTGCGCATTCCGAAGCTTTAAGCTGTAGGCATGTCACAAGGTCTTGAAGATATTCTGCGCATCGGTGCGCAGTTGCCATTGCAGCCCGCCTGCGACCACTTTTACTTCCTGCGTCACGGGCAGACGGCGCGCAACGCGCAGCGCATCTTCCAGGCGCCGGACGAACCGCTCAACGACACAGGCCTGGAACAGGCACGCCGCGCGGCCGAACTGCTGGCCGGCGAGCCGATCCGCACCATTGTCTGCAGCGATGCCCAGCGTGCCCTGACCACCGCGTTGACGGTAGCGGCGGCGCATGCCATGGAGCCCTTGCCCGACGAAGGCCTGCGCGAGCGCAACTTCGGCGTGCTCATCGGCACTTCTTCAGTGCACATCGACTGGGCCTGCGATCCGGCCGAAGGCGAATCGCTGCCCGTCTTCATGGACCGCAAGCACGGCGCCCTGTCCCGCGCGCTGGCGCTGCCCGGCCCGGTGCTGGTGGTGGCGCACGGGGGCTCGCTCTTTGCGCTGGCCGCCATGCTGGGCGTGCCCGTGAACATGACGCTGATGGGCAACGCACAGCCCTTGCGTTTTGCAAGGAGCGCCTCCACCTGGAAGATCGAACCCCTCATGCAACAACAAGCGGTAGACGGCGGCGCGGCGCTGGCCTGACGAGAACAAGAAGAAGCAACGACGAACGCGCCCGCCCCCAGAGTCCACCGCCCCCACCACACAAGCCATGGACTTCAAGGACTACTACGCAGCCCTCGGGCTGGAGCGCGCCGCCACCGAAGACGAGGTGCGCAAGGCCTATCGCAAGCTCGCCCGCAAATACCACCCCGACGTCAGCAAGGAGCCTGATGCCGAAACGCGCATGCGCGAGCTCAACGAGGCCTACGACGTGCTGCGAGACAAGGAAAAGCGCGCCGCCTACGACCAGCTGGCCGACCGCGTCGCACGCGGTGCAAGCCCGCATGGCGACTTCCAGCCGCCGCCCGGCTGGGACGAAGGCTTCGAGTTCCACCACGCGCCCGGTGGCCAGGGCGGGCCGGCCGACCACGCGCAATTCAGCGAATTCTTCTCTTCCATCTTTGGCGATGCACAGCGCCGCAGTGCGCAGCGGCAGAACTTTCGCGCGCGCGGCGAAGACCACCACGCGGCCATCGAGATCAAGCTGGAAGATGCCCTGAAGGGCGCCGAGCGCGAGATCACCTTGCGCGCCATGGAGGCCGACGAGCACGGCCACATGCAATGGAAGCCCCGCACGCTGGAAGTCAAGATCCCGCCCGGCGTGCACCCGGGCCAATACATACGCCTGGCCGGCCAGGGCATGCCGGGTCATGGCGGCGAGCCGGCGGGCGACCTGTACCTCGAAGTGCGCATCGCCCCGCACAAGCTCTACCGCGTGGAGGAGCGCGACCTGTACATGACGCTGCCTGTCACGCCCTCCGAGGCCGCGCTGGGTGCGCAGGTGCAGGTGCCCACGCCCACCGGCGGCGTGGTCGAAGTGACCGTGCCGCGCAATGCGCGCAACGGCCTCAAGCTGCGCCTGAAGGGCCGTGGGCTGGCCGGCAAGACGCCGGGCGACCTGTACCTGCTCATCGACATCGTGCTGCCGCCGGCCGACAGCGACGCCGCGCGCAAGGCCTATGAAGAGCTGGCGCGTGCCAGCACCGACTTTGCCCCGCGCAGCCACCTGGGAGTCTGAACACCATGGTCACCATCAAGAGAAGCTTCTCCGTTACCGCCATCAGCGACGCGCAACCGCTGGCCGCGAGCGAGCTGGCCCATGCCTGCGGCGCCGAGATCGACTGGGTGATGCAGCTGGTGGACGTGGGCATCGTGCAGACCCACGGCAGCACCGAAAGGCCGCCGCAGGAGTGGCGCTTCGAGAGCGCAGCGCTGCAGTGCGCGCTGGAGGCGCGCCGGCTCGAGCGCGACTTCGGCGTGGGGCTGGATGCCGCCGCGCTCATCATCGACCTGGAGCGCGAAGTGCGCCGGCTGAAGTCGCTGCTGAACGCGCAGGCGATTCACGCGCGCTGAAGCACTGGCGAAGTGCGGCAGCGCTCCTAGTTGCGCAGCGCAGCGAGTTGGTCGCGCACCGCGGTCACGTGGTCGCCGGCCATGGCCAGCGCCTGGCGCAATTGCGCCTCGTTGCATTGCAATTGCTGGCACCAGTACCTGAGCTCGACCGGATCGATGGTGTTGATGCGGCCCGGGTCCAGCGGGTGGAAATGGGCGAGATCGTCGGATGACATGGGCACTCCTTCAATCGGCCCGTGATTTTGCGCCGCGTGCATTCGGGTGCAAGCAGCACCCCTGTTGCCGCGGTTGTCAACCCGCCGACAGCGCCATCGAATCAAGTCTGCCTGGCGGTTGCAGCCCATCTTCTGCAGTGGCCTCGATAGAGCGCGTGGAATGGCGCCGTTCTCAACCCTTCTTCTGCACCAGCTTGATCACGCTCGAAAAATCGAGCGCGCCGTTGCCCGCCAGGCTGTGCGCCGCATACAGGTTGCGCGCCATGCCGCCCAGCGGCGTGGATGCGCGCACCGACATGGCGTTTTCCTGCGCCAGCCCCAGGTCCTTGAGCATCAGGTCGGTGCCGAAGCCGCCTGCGTAGTTCTTCGACGCAGGCGCGGCCTCCATCACGCCGGGCATGGGGTTGTACTTTTCCAGCGCCCAGTTGCCGCCCGAGCTGCGCCGCATGATCTCGGACAGCACCTTGGCATCGAGCCCATTGGCCACGCCCAGCGCCAAAGCTTCCGATGTGCCGATCATCAGGATGCCCAGCAGCATGTTGTTGCAGATCTTGGCCGTCTGCCCCGCACCCGCACCGCCGGCGTGAAAGATGTTGGCGCCCATCTTCTCGAGCACCGGGCGTGCGCGCTCCAGGTCGGAGGCTTCGCCGCCCACCATGAAGGTCAGCGTGCCGGCAATGGCGCCGCCGGTGCCGCCCGAGACAGGCGCGTCGATCATCGCGATGCCGCGCTTGGCCGCAGCCTCGGCCACCTTGCGCGAGGTGGCGGCGGCGATGGTGCTGCAGTCGATGACCAGCGCGCCGGCGCGGATGTTCTCCAGCAGGCCGGCCTTGCCGTCGCCGCTGCCCAGGTACAGCGCCTCCACGTGCTGGCTGGCCGGCAGCATGCTGATCACCACGTCGGCACCCGCCACCGATGCGCTGGCCGATTCGGCAATGGCCACGCCTTCGCCTTGGAGCTTGTGGCAGGCGTCCTTCGACAGATCGAAGGCGGCCACGCCGAAGCCGGCCTTGTGCAGGTTGATGGCCATGGGGCCGCCCATGTTGCCCAGGCCGATGAAAGCGATCTTCATGTGCGTTGTCTCCTCTTGTCTTGGCTCTTGTCAGCGCAGCGCCAACAGCTCTTGCGGCATGTCGCCGCGCACGCGCAGGTGCTCGTCGATGAACCCGGGCGTGATGTCTTCCAGCCGTGCGGGCTGCCACTTCGGGTTGCGGTCCTTGTCGATGAGCACCGCGCGGATGCCCTCGGCAAAGTCCTTGTGCGCGCAAAAGCCCAGCGACGCCCAGTACTCGAGCCGGAACACCTCGGCCAGCGACATGCGCGGCACGCGCAGCCACAGCTCGAAGGTGATGGCCGCCGAGCTGGGCGCGCCCTTGGCGAAGGCACGCGCGGCGTTCTGCAGCCAGGCATCGGCGCCGTCCTGGCCAGCCAGCGCGTCCAGGCGCCGGGCAATGTCCAGCAGGTCTTCGCCGGCCATGAGTGCGTCGATGGCGTCGTAGTGCTCGCGCAGCTTCGAAGGCGGCAGCGGCGCGCCCTCGGCGGCGCGCGCCAGGATGCGCGACAGCTCGGCGCGGTCGGCCTTGGCCTCGCCCTTCCAGCGGGTGGCGCCGATCATCTCCAGCACTTGGCCCTTGCGCTCCTGCGGCACCATGTGGTCGGCCAGGCCGGTGAAGATGGCGTCGGCCGCATTGATCTGCGCGGCCGTCAGCGCCAGGAACAGCCCGGTGCGCCCCGGCATGCGGCGCAGGAACCAGCTGCCGCCCACGTCGGGGTACAGGCCGATGTTGATCTCGGGCATGGCCACGCGGCTGGCCGGCGTGACCACGCGGTGCGTGCAGCCGGCCATGAGGCCCACGCCGCCGCCCATCACGATGCCATGACCCCAGCACAGGAGCGGCTTCGGATAGGTGTGGATGAGGTAGTCCAGCTCGTACTCTTCGCGGAAGAAGTCTTCGGCGTAGGTGTTGCGCTCCGGGCCGCACTCCAGCAGCGTCTGGTAGAGCTGGCGCAGGTCGCCGCCGGCGCAGAAGGCCTTTTCGCCCGCGGCCTGCAGCATCACGCCCACCACGTTGGCATCCTCGGCCCAGGCGCGGAACTTGGGGAGCATCAGGCGGACCATGTCCACCGACAGTGCATTCAGGGCGGCGGGTGCATTGAGCGTGGCGATGCCGAAGCGGTGGCCATCGGCGGTAGGGATTTCTTCAAAGAGAACGACGGGATCTGACATTGGGAGAAAGAAGGAATTGAAAAGAAGCGCTCAGCGGATATCGCTGTCGCCTTCGAGCAATTTTCGCGCGACGATGACGCGCATGATCTCGTTGGTGCCTTCCAGGATCTGGTGCACCCGCGCATCGCGCACCAGGCGCTCCAGCGGAAACTCGCCCAGGTAGCCGTAGCCGCCGTGCAATTGCAGCGCGTCGTTGCAGACGTTGAAGCCCGCATCGGTGGCAAATCGCTTGGCCATGGCGCAATAGGTGCTGGCGTCGACATGGCCGGCGTCCAGCTTGCTGGCGGCCAGTCGCACCATCTGGCGCGCGGCCACGAGTTCGGTGGCCATGTCGGCCAGCTTGAACTGCAGCGCCTGGAAGCTGGCCAGCGGCTTGCCGAACTGCTGGCGCTCGTGCAGGTAGCGGCGGGCGGCGTCCAGCGCGCCTTGCGCCGCGCCCACCGAGCAAGTGGCGATGTTGATGCGCCCGCCGTCCAGCCCCTTCATGGCGATCTTGAATCCCTCGCCCTCGTTGCCCAGCAGATGGTCGGCAGGCACTCGCACGTTGTCGAAGCTGATGGTGCGCGTGGGCTGGCTGTTCCAGCCCATCTTGTGCTCCTTCTTGCCGTAGCTGATGCCGGGCGCATCGGCCGGCACCGCAAAGGCCGAGATGCCGCCCGCTCCGCCGCCGCCGGTGCGCGCCATGAGCACCAGCACGTCGGTGGAGCCGGCGCCCGAGATGAAGGCCTTGCCGCCGTTGATGGCGTATTCGTGGCCTTGCAGCTCGGCGCGGGTCTTGAGCGAGCCAGCGTCGGAGCCGGCGCCGGGTTCGGTGAGGCAGTACGAAGCCAGCTTGCGCCCGCTGGTCAGGTCTTCGCCCCACTTCTCGCACACCGCCTGCGTGCCCCAGGTGCCCAGCATCCAGGTGGCCATGTTGTGGATGGTGATGAAGGCCGTGGTCGACGGATCGACCGCGGCCATTTCCTCGAACACCAGCGCAGAATCCAGTCGCGGCAGTGCCAGGCCACCAACACGCTCGGGCGCATAGAGGCCGCAGAAGCCAAGCTCGCCAGCTTTGGCGATGGCCTCTCTGGGAAAGATCTGTTGTGCGTCCCACTGCGCAGCGTGCGGCGCGAATTCGGCTTGAGCGAACGCGCGGGCGCTGTCGCCAAACGCGCGTTGATCGTCAGTCAGTTCAAAGTCCATGGTGTCGATTGTGCGTTGGCTGCTGGCGCATTGATCAGCCCAGCGTTACCTAGGCCAAGGCCCACGCAGGCCTTGGCCGCCCGCCCCCAGCAACAGAATCGCAGGAAACAAGGCGCATAGCGCCAAGCCTCACTTCAGGCTGATCGTCGTATTCACGCCATGCGACACCGTCGCATCGTCGAACCAGCGTTCCGTCACCGTCTTGGTCTGCGTATAGAACAGCACCACCTGCTTGCCGTACGGCCCCAGGTCGCCCAGCTTGGAAGCACGCGATCCCGTGAACGAGAACAGGGGAACCGGCACAGGAATCGGCACGTTGATCCCCACCTGCCCCACGTCGATGTCTTCCTGGAAGCGCCGCGCCGCCGCGCCGGACTGCGTGAAGATCGCCGTGCCGTTGCCATTGGGGTTGGCGTTGATCAGCTCGATCGCTTCGTCGATGTCGGCCGCGCCCACCACGCACAGCACCGGGCCAAAGATTTCCTGCTCGTAGATCGACATGCCAGGCTTCACGCCCGAGAAGATCGTCGGCCCCACGAAGTTGCCCTTCTCGTAGCCCTCTACCTTCGGCTTGCGACCATCCAGCTCCAGCGTCGCGCCTTCGCCGGCGCCACGGTCGATGAAACCGTTGACGCGCTCATAGGCCGCGCAGGACACCAGCGGCCCCACGTCCACGCCCTTGTCGATGCCCGCACCGATCTTCAGCGTCCTGGCCTTGGCCACCAGGTCGGGAATCCACTGCTGCGCATCGCCCACCAGCACCGCCACCGACACCGCCATGCAGCGCTGCCCTGCCGCGCCGAAGGCCGCGCCGGCCAGCGCGTTGAGCGTCTGCTCCTTGTTCGCGTCAGGCATCACGATGGCGTGGTTCTTCGCGCCCATCATGCATTGCACGCGCTTGCCGGCCAGCGAGGCGCGGTTGTAGACGTGCGTGCCCACCTTGGTCGAGCCCACGAAGGAAATCGCCTTGATGTCCTTGTGGTCGCAAATGGCGTTGACCACCTCTTCACCACCGTGCACCACGTTCAGCACGCCGGGCGGAATGCCCGCTTCGAGCGCCAGCTCGCACAGGCGCATGGTCACCATCGGGTCCTGCTCGCTGGGCTTGAGCACGAAGGTGTTGCCGGTGGCAATGGCCATCGGGAACATCCACAGCGGGATCATGGCCGGGAAGTTGAAGGGGGTGATGCCCGCGCACACGCCCAGCGGCTGCAGCACACTGTAGGTGTCAACGCCGGTGGCCACGTTGTTGGCCAGCTCGCCCAACTGCAGGTTGCCGATGGCCGAGGCGTGCTCCACCACTTCCAGCCCGCGGAACACGTCGCCCTCGGCATCGGGCAGCGTCTTGCCCTGCTCGGCCGTGAGGATGGCCGCCAACTCGCCCATGTTCTCGCGAATGAGCTGCTGCAGCTTCAGGAAGATGCGAGCGCGCGCGCCGATGGCCGTCTTGCGCCAGGTCTTGAAGGCCTCCTTGGCCGAGGCCACGGCCGCGTCCACCTCGTCCTGCGTGGCAAAGGGCACGCGGGCCAGCACTTCCTGCGTGGCGGGGTTGACGACGTTGCGCCATTGCTTGGTCTTCGATTCGACGAGCTTGCCGCCGATCAGCAGCTTGACGGTGGCGACCTGCGTGGCCGAGCCCTGGGTGGTGGTGGCATCCATGTGTTGTCTCCTTGAAGGGGGTGCGAAGCGTGTGAACAGGCGGTCATCCTAGCTTTGCAGATTTGCCATAACAATAGACAAATACGCATCCGCGTTCTGCAAATTTGCAAAGAGACCCTGACCATGGATTGGGACAACCTGCGCTACTTCCTCGAACTGGCCCGCACGGGCACGCTGGTCAGCGCCGCACGGCGCCTGGCGGTGGACCACACCACCGTGGCGCGCCGCATCCAGGCGCTGGAAAAGGAGATGGACCTGGCCCTGTTCTCGCGCGAGGCCGGCGGCCACCGCCTGACCGAGGCCGGACGCCGCCTGCAGCCGCAGGCCGAGGCCATGGAAGAAGCCTTTCTCGCGGTGGAAAGAAGCGCCGCGCCGCCGTCGCATGCCGGCCTGTCGGGCCTGGTGCGCATCGGCGCCACCGAGGGCTTCGGCACCGTGGTGCTGGCGCCCACCCTGGCGCGCTTTGCCCAGGCCCACCCCAAGCTGGTGATCGACCTGCTGGCCATGCCGCGCCTGGTGCACCTGTCGCGGCGCGAGGCCGACATCGTGATCTCCCTGGAGCGCCCCGCCCGCGGGCCGGTGGTGGTGACCAAGCTGACGGACTACGCCTTGCGCCTGTATGCCTCGCAGGACTACCTGGCCCGCCACGAGCCCATCCGCACGCGCGAAGACCTGCGCGGCCACACCTTCATCAGCTACGTGGACGACCTGCTCTTTTCCAAGGAGCTGCAGTACCTGGACGAGCTGTACAAGCCCGACTCCTTTGCGCTGCGCAGCACCAGCGTGCTGGCCCAGCACTGCGCCACGGCGGTGGGTGCCGGCATCGCGGTGCTGCCGGCCTTCATTGCCGAGCAGGACCCGCGCCTGCGCCGCGTGCTGCCGGGTGAAGCGAACTTCATGCGCACCTTCTGGATGTCGGTGCCCAGCGAAACGCGCCACCTGGCGCGCATGAAGGCAGTGTGGGATTTCCTGCGCGAGACGGTGGAGGCGCAGCGCGCCATCCTGCTGCCCGACTAGGAAAGATCCTGTTTCCATCCATGGCCTGCACGCAGTCGCGTTCTGCGCCAGACTATCGAGGCTCAAGCGAATCGAAACCAGGAGACAAGGCAATGAAAGTCGTGGTCATGGGTGCCGGCGCGGTCGGCTGCTATTACGGTGGGTTGCTCGCAAGGGCCGGGCATGAGGTCGTGCTGGTGGGGCGACAGCCGCACGTGGGCGCCATCCAGCGCCACGGCCTGCGCATCCAGACCACCACCTTCGACGAACAGGTGCAACTGACGGCCAGCATCGAGGCGGCCGCGGTCGAAGGCGCGCAGCTGGTGCTTTTCTGCGTGAAGTCGCCCGACACCGAATCGGCCGGCAGCCTGATGGCGCCCTCGCTCGCGCCCGGCTCGCTGGTGCTGTGCCTGCAAAACGGCGTGGACAACGCCGACCGCCTGCGCACCGTGCTGCCCGCCACGCAGCAGGTGGCCGCGGCCGTGGTGTACGTGGCCACCGAGATGGCCGGGCCGGGCCACGTGCTGCACCACGGGCGCGGCGAGCTGGTGATCGAGCCCACGCCCGGCAGCGCGGAGGCTGCGCGCATCCTGGGCGAAGCCGGCACGCAAGTGCAGATCTCGGACAACGTGCGCGGCGCGCTGTGGAGCAAGCTCATCCTCAACTGCGCCTACAACGCCCTCTCGGCCATCACCCACCTGCCCTATGGCCAGGTGGCGCGCGGCGAAGGCGTGGCCGAGCTGCTGAAAGACGTGGTGAACGAATGCCTGGCGGTGGGCGAAGCCGATGGCGCTCGCCTTTCGCGGGCCGACGTCGAAGCGGCCGTGGAGCGCCTGCCGGGCAGCATGCCGGCGCAGTACTCGTCCACCTCGCAGGACCTGTCGCGTGGCAAGCCCACCGAGATCGAATACCTCAACGGCTTTGTCGTGCGCCGCGGCACGGCACTGGGCATACCCACGCCGGCCAACCGCACGCTGCACGTGCTGGTGAAGCTGCTCGAGCGCAAGCAGGCCAGCCTGCAGTAACCAGCCCCGATCCAACCGGAGCACCCGGGCGCCTCGCGCGTCCGGGTGCTTTCGTTTTGGCATCTAGTTCAGTATATTGGAACCGACAATCTAATATTGGAACAATCGATGAACACCCCATCTCCCGTCCGACTGGCCCTGCTCAACATCGGCCAGGCGCCGCGACACGACCTGACCGAGGCCATCGAGCAAGGCCTGCCGCCGCACGTGCAGGCGTGGCATGTCGGCGCGCTCGACGGGCTGACCCGCGCCGAGGTGCAATCGCGATTCGCCCCGGCCGGCGGCGCGCCCTGCCTCATCAGCAGGCTGAGCGACGGCGCCACGGTCACGCTCGATGCAACGCTGATCGGCCAGCAGCTGCAGCGCATCATCGACCGCCTGGAGGAAGACGGCGTGGAGGTCATCGTGCTGCTGTGCACCGGGGAGTTTCCACAGCTGCGCACGCGTGGCGCCTGGCTGGTGGAGCCCGATGCGGTGGTCTGCCGCACCGTGACGGGCTTGCTCGGCGACAACCGCGCGGGCGTCATCCTGCCGCTGCCGCAGCAGGAGGAAGAAGCACGCGCCAAGTGGTGCACATCGGGCGCGCCACCGCTCTTCGCGGCCGCCTCGCCCTATGCACCCGATTCCGGTTCTCTGGTGGAAGCAGCGCGCACCCTGCAGGCACAAGGCGCGCATGCCCTGGTGCTCGACTGCATGGGCTACGCGCCGCACCACAAGAAGGCGCTGCGCGATGCAGGCCTGAACCTGCCCGTGCTGGTTTCGGGCAGCGTGCTGGCCGGCGCCCTGGGCGCCTTCCTGTAGGGAGGCTTCAGGCGCGGCGGGCGGCAGCGCCGGGCTCGTCGGGCAGCTCCAGCCAGTAGGCATCGCCGATGCGCTTGCCCACCTTCATGGCGGCATCGCGCACGCGCCTGCCCAAGCGCAGCTCCAACTCGTCGCTCAGGTCCTGCGACGGCATGCCGATGCCGATGCCGTAGATCTTGCGGGTCTCCGCATCCACCACGGCTGCAGAGATGCCGGCCACGTTGGAGGCGATTTCCGCATTCGACACGGCCCAGCCCTGCGCCCTGGCCAGGTCGAGCCGTGCCAGCAGGTCCTTGCGGGTGCGCGGCGCGGTGCCGCGGCGAACTTCGAGGCGGCTGCCCACGAGTTGCACCACCTCGTCGTCCGTCAGCCGCGCCAGCATGGCCCGCCCCATGGAGCTGGCATAGGCCGGCGCACGCAGGCCCACCGGCGAGATGACCTGCAGGCCGCCGCCGGTGCCGGTGCGCATCTGCACCACCATCGACTCGGCCCCGTCGAGCACGTTGATGTAGCTGGCGTAGCCGGTTTCTGCCGCCAGCAGGTCGAGCTCGGCCTCCAGCAGCGACGAGGCATTGCGCGAGGCGCGGAAGTGGTAAGACGCCTCCATGATCAGCCCGCCGGGCCGGTAGGCGCGGGTGAGCGGGTCGCGTTCGAGAAAGCCGTACTCGGCCATCATGCTCAGCGTGCGCGACACCGAGCTCTTGGGCCAGCCGAGCTCGGTGGCCACGTCCGTCACGGTGATGTCGCGCCGCAGCCGCGCCACCAGCTTCAGCACGTCCATGGCATTGGCAAGTGTGCTCATACGTCCTTGGGTCTTTTCCTTTCCGATCATAGAACGCCGGCAGCCCCCATCCGGGGCTGTTCCGCCCGGCGGTCTTGACCTGTTGAATTTCGTGAACTACCATTATTTCAAACTTAGTTCGATATTTTGGAACTAAGAGATTCCTCAACAAGGCGGCACGCAACAGATGCCCGAAGGAGACAAGGCCATGAACACCCCTGCCAGCGCCGCCGGTTCGGCGCACGCCGCGCCGTCCGAGCCCGCAAGCCATCCGCGCGCGCTTGCGCCGGGCAACCTCATCCTGACCGTGGTGCTGAGCGTGTTCGGCGCCATCGTTGGCATCCAGCTGCTGGCCAGCCTGGGCATCACGCCCAGCACATCGCTCATCGGCGCCTTGGCGGCCATGACGCTGGCGCGCATTCCGCTGGCCATGTTCCAGGGCTTCCGCTCGGTGCACTCGCAAAACCTGGCGCAGACCAGCATTTCGTCGGCCACCTTCGGCGCGGCCAACAGCTTGTTCCTGCCTATCGGCATTCCCTTCCTGTTCGGCCTGCCGGACATGGTCATGCCGATGCTGGTGGGCGTGTCGCTGGCCATGCTTCTGGACGCCTGGCTGCTCTACCGCATGTTCGACACGCCGGCCTTCCCGGCGCGCAACCCCTGGCCGCTGGGCATTGCCGCGGCCGAGGCCATCAAGGCCGGCGACAGCGGCGGCAAGCAGGCCAGGCTGCTGCTGGGCGGCCTGGCCACGGGCGTGGCCGGCGCGGTGTTCTCACTGCCCATGTCGGCCTTCGGCGTGGCGCTGATCGGTGGGCTGGGTGCCATGACGGCCTTCGGCATCGGCCTCTTGCTGCGCGGCTATTCGATGCCGCTGTTCGGCCTGGACATCGCCAAGCTCTACATCCCGCACGGCATGATGATCGGCGCGGGCCTGGTGGCGCTGGTGCAGGTGGGGCTGGTGGTGGCCAAGCACAGCGGCAAGCCCGCCGCAGGCGCGGGCAACACCGCCGATGCACAGGGCGCCGCGCGGCTGGGCCGCTCGCTGCGCCTGGGCACCGCGGGCTACCTGGCCATCACGCTGCTGCTCACGGTGGGCACCGGCATCTACACCGGCATGTCCTTCGGCATGCTGGTGGCCTTCGTGATCTACGGCACCTTCGCGGCCTTCGTGCATGAGCTGATCGTAGGCATCGCGGCCATGCACTCAGGCTGGTTCCCGGCCTTTGCGGTGGCGCTCATCACGCTGCTCATCGGCATTCTCATCGGCTTTCCGCCGGAGGCACTGGTGGTGCTGGCGGGCTTCTCGGCGGCTACCGGCCCGGCCTTTGCCGACATGGGCTACGACCTCAAGGCCGGCCACCTGCTGCGCGGCGAAGGCACCGACCCGGCCTTCGAAATGGAGGGCCGCCGCCAGCAGATGATTGCCGGGATGATCGGCTTCGTGGTGGCCATCGTGGTGGTGCTGGCCACCTATCACATCTTCTTCGCCAACAAGCAGACCGCCCCCATCAACGCCGCCTACGTGGCGGCCATCAAGGCCGGCATCTCGATCGAGACGGCCAAGAGCCTGGCGCTGTGGGCCATTCCGGGCGCCATCCTGCAAGTGCTGGGCGGGCCGCGCCAGCAGCTGGGCGTGCTGTTCGCCACGGGCCTGCTCATCGCTTTCCCGGCAGCGGGCTGGATGGTGGCGCTGGGCATTGCCGTGCGACTGGTGGTGCTGCGCATTGCCGGAGCCGGCGTGCGTGACCGCATGGAAGTGTTCGCCGGCGGCGTGATCGCGGGCGACGCGCTCTATTCATTCTTCTCCGGCGCCTTCAAGGCGCTGCGCAAGTAAGCCAGATCTTCTTCTTCAACGAACACGAAAGAACCGCGAATCATGAAACGCAAACTCAGCATCGAAGACGTCAAGGCCGCCGTGATGGGCGGTGCCATCCTGGGGGGTGGCGGCGGCGGGATTCTCGAAGCCGGCGAACGCGCAGCCGGCCTGGCGCTGCAGGTGGGCACGCCCGAGCTGTGGAGCGCGGACGAATTCGACGGGCAAGACCTGTCGGTCACCGTGGCGCTGGTCGGCGCGCCGGCCGCGCCGCATCCGCTGGTGCAGCCGCGCCACCTGATGCGCACGCTGGAGCTGCTGCAGCGCGAGCTGCCCGCCGGCCAGCGCCTGGTGGCCATGCACAGCAACGAGAACGGCGCCGAGACCACCGTCAATGGCTGGCTGCATTCGGCCTTGAGCGGCTTGCCTGTCATCGACCTGGCCTGCAACGGCCGCGCCCACCCCTCCAGCCAGATGGGCTCGCTGGGCCTGCACACCGAAGACGACTACCTCTCCATCCAGGGTTATGCCGGTGGCGCGCCCGAGCGCTATATCGAAGGCGTGGCGCGCGGCCGCCTCGACGCCACTTCGGCGGTGGTGCGCCGTGCCTCCATCGACGCCGGCGGCCTGGTGGCGGTGGCACGCAACCCGGTCACGGTCGACTACGCGGTGCGCCACGGCGCGCCGGGCGCCATCAGCTTTGCCATTGCGCTGGGCCGCGCGTATCTCGACGGCGGCATGGACGGTGCGGTGCGCCACCTGGGCGGGCGCATCGTGGCCAGCGGCACGGTGGTGCGCTACAGCTGCGACCAGCGCGAGGGCCTGGACGTGGGCCTTGTGCAACTGGACGACGCGGGAAAGACCACGCTGCACTTCGTCAACGAGTACATGGTGGCCGAGCAGCAGGGCCGCGCCATCGCCCACTTTCCCGACCTGGTGATGACCTTCGACGAAGACGGCGCGCCGCTGGTGTCGGCGCGCGTGCGCGAAGGCCAGCGCGTGCAGGTGATGCACGCCCCCGGCTCGCGCCTGCTGCTGTCGCGCACCATGTTCATGCCCGAGCTGTACCAGCCGATCGAGAAAGCCATCGGCCAGCGCTTTGCACCGCAAGCCGAAGCCGCCCATGCCTGAAACCCTGGACGCCGGCATCGACGCCACGCGCCTGCAGGACTTCTGCGGCCAGCGCTGGAACGATGAACTGCTGCCCCTGCTGGAAGCGTACATCCGCGTGCCGGCAAAGAGCCCGGCCTTCGACCCTGAATGGGAAACGCGCGGCCTGCTCGACCACGTGGTGCAGGAGGCGGCCGACTGGGCGCGGCGCCAGCCCCTGCCCGGCCTGCGGGTCGAGGTGCTTCGCAGCGCCGGGCGCACGCCGCTCATCTTCTTCGAACTGCCGGCCCGCGGCTGCGACGCGCAAGAGGCCGTGTTCTTCTACGGCCACCTGGACAAGCAGCCCGAGTTCGAAGGCTGGCGCCCGGGCCTGGGCCCGTGGCAGCCCTCGTACGACGGCACGCGCCTGTATGGCCGCGGCGGCGCGGACGACGGCTATGCCATCTACGCCGCCATCACCGCGCTCATGGCGGTGCACGACCAGGGCGGCGCGCATCCGCGTTGCGTGGGCGTGATCGAGACCTGCGAGGAATCAGGCAGCCACGACCTGCCGCACTACCTGCAAGCCCTGGCGCCGCGCATCGGCCAGGTGGGGCTGGTGGTGTGCCTCGACTCGGGCGCGGGTGACTACGAGCGCCTGTGGCTCGTCAGCTCGCTGCGCGGGTATTGCGGCGGCCGGCTCGAAGTGCAGGTGCTGGACGAAGGCGCCCACTCGGGCGACGCCGGCGGCATCGTGCCTTCGAGCTTCCGCGTGCTGCGCCATGTGCTCGACCGCCTGGAAGACAGCGCCACCGGGCGCCTGCTGCCCGCGGCCCTGCACTGCGAGATACCGGCCGACCGGCTGGTGCAAACGCGCGAGGCCGCGCGCATCCTCGGCGAACAGGCGTGGAAGCGCTTTCGCTGGCACTGCGGCGACGACGGCCTGCCGGTGCTGCCGGTGGTACGCGACCCAGAACAGGCACTGCTCAACCGCGCATGGCGTCCAACGCTGGCGGTGACTGGCGCCGAGGGCTTGCCGCCGCTGCAGTCGGCCGGCAACGTGCTGCGCCCGCGCACGGTCTTCAAGCTCTCGCTGCGCCTGCCGCCGCTGGTCGACAGCGCCGCCGCGCTGGCCGAAGTGCAACGCGTGCTCGAGGATTCGCCGCCCTACCAGGCCGGTGTGCATTTCGTGCCCGACCGTGGCCATGCCAGGGGCTGGAACGCGCCCGCCTATGCGCCGTGGCTGGAGGCGGCACTGGACGACGCCAGTCGCGCCTTCTTCAACGGCAACGGCCTGGCCAGCATCGGACAGGGCGGCACCATTCCACTCATGAGTCTGCTGGGCGAGCAATATCCGGCGGCCCAGTTCATGGCCTGCGGCGTGCTGGGCCCCAACTCCAACGCGCATGGCCCGAACGAGTTCCTGCACGTGCCGTACGCCAAGCGGCTCACCGCGTCGCTGGCAATGACGCTCGTGGCCTACGCCAGGACGCTGAGGCCCGCGCCGCCGGCCTGAATATCAAGGCCACACCGGTGAATGCGTGCCCGGCGGCATGGACGGCCGCGTCCAGGCTGCCGGCGTGCGCGACAACCGTGCGCTGTGGCGCAGCGCCCGCAGCTCGCCAAAGCCCGAAGGGGTGGTCACGAGAAACGGCTCGATGTCCGGCCGCGCTGCAAGCTGCTGCGCATTCATCTGCACCCGGCCCAGGCTGCGCAGCCAATGGCCGGTTTGCGCCAGCGACACGCGCACCAGCCAGCTGCCGCCTTCGCGCTGCTGGCGCCACAGCGCGGCCGCCGCACCGAAGGCCATGAGATAGCCGGTGGCCTCGTCCAGGATCTGCATGGGCAACGGCCGGGGCTTGCCCGCATGGCCGAAGGCCTCGCCCTCGGCCTGGTTGAAGCCCATGGCGGTCTGCACCAGCGAGTCGAAGCCGCGCCGCCCGGCCCAGGGGCCCTGCGTGCCATAGGCACTGAGCGACACCGCCACGATGCCTGGCCGCGCCTGCGCCAGCGCCTGCGGGCCGAAGCCCAGCTCGGCCACGCCGCCGGGGCGGTAACCCTGCACGAACACATGCGCGTCGGCCACCAGTCGCTGCAGGTCGGCCTGGCCCGCCCGCGTGCGCAGGTCGATGTGCGTCGACAACTTGCCGCGGCTGGTGTCGGCAATGGCCGCGATGTTGGGCAGGTTGGGCGAATTCACCAGCATCACGTCGGCGCCGTAGGCGGCCAGCGCCTTGCCGCCCACCGGCCCAGCCAGCACGCGCGTGAGGTCCAGCACCCGGATGCCCGACAGCGGGCGGTGCTGCGCGTTCAGCGGCGGCAATGCCATCGGCGGCGCGTCGCCGATGCGCTCGATGGTGTACAGCGGCTGCGCAGCCACCGCCTGCCCCTGCGGCGTCGCGTCCCACTGCGCGAAGCTTCGCAGCGCACTGGCCACCAGGCCCTTGTCGGCCGCGGCCTGTTCGAAATCGAGCGCGCGCCAGGTCTGCAGCGCAGTCTCGGCATCGGCGCGCACGGCCACGTCCGGATCGAGCCCCAGCAGCCGCAAGGCACCGGCGCGATGGTGCGCGAAATTGGCGTGGATGCGCACATGGCCGTCGGCGCAGGCGTACAGGCCGGAGATCGGGTCCCACACCTCGGGCGCCTGCCCGTCGAGGCTGAACCAGCCGGTGCATTCGGCAGCCGCATGCGCCATGTCGAGCGCCACCTGCTGGCGCGGCGTGCCGCGCGCATGGCCCAGCTCGCAGGCCGCCAGCGCAGCGGCCGCAATGGTGCTCTGCGCGGCAGCGCCCACCGCGAAGGATGAAGGAAATATCGGGTCGTTGCCTTCCAGGCTGGCGTCGGCCAGCGCGTCGGGTGGCAGGCCTGCGTCTTGCCAGATGGCCTGGAGCGCGGTGCGGGCAATGGTCATGTTCGCTTTCTACCTGCTTTGTCGCGACCTTGCCCGCAACCTCGCGCACAATGCGCCGGCAACGTCGCCACCGGAGGCGGCGTGCGAACAACAAACGAGGAACTCCAGATGCAGCAGCTCCTTCGCGCGGCCCGCTACTTTCGCGACGCCGTTCCTTTTCGCATCGTGCCGGCCATCATCACGACGCTGGTGCTGGTCGTGCTGCTGCTGTGGCCCACGCCGCAGGGCCTGACGCCCAAGGCCTGGGCGCTGGTGGCGATCTTCATGACCACCATCGTGGCCATCATCCTCAAGGTGATGCCCATCGGCGTGATGGCGCTCATGGCGGTGATGATCGTGGCGCTGTCGGAGGTCACGGCCGATTCGTCCAAGGAGGCCATTGCCGATGCGCTGGCAAGCTACTCCAGCCCGCTCATCTGGCTGATCGTGGTGGCGGTGCTCATCTCGCGCGGGCTCAAGAAGACGGGGCTGGGCCAGCGCATCGGCCTGTACTTCATCTCGCTGCTGGGCAAGAGCACCATCGGCATCGGCTACGGGCTGGCGGTGTGCGAGCTGATCCTGGCGCCCTTCACGCCCAGCAACACGGCGCGCGGCGGCGGCATCGTGCACCCCATCATGCGCTCCATTGCCAGCGCCTTCGACTCCGACCCCGAGAAGAAGACCGAGGGCCGCGTGGGCACCTACCTGGCGCTGGTCAACTACCACGCCAACCCCATCACCTCGGGCATGTTCATCACCGCCACCGCACCCAACCCGCTGGTGGTGGACTACGTGGCCAAGGTCACCAACCAGAACTTCCAGCTGAGCTGGGGCACCTGGGCACTGGCCATGCTGGTGCCGGGGCTGGTGTGCCTGTTCCTCACGCCGCTCATCATCTACCTGCTGTCGCCGCCCGAGCTCAAGAAGACGCCCGACGCAGTGAGCTACGCGCACAAGCAGCTCAAGGAGATGGGGCCGCTGAGCCCAAAGGAGCGGGTCATGGTGGGCATCTTCGCCATGCTGCTGGTGCTGTGGGCCGACGTGCCGGCCATGATCTTCGGGCCGGCCTTCAGCCTGGACCCCACCGTGGTGGCCATGCTGGGCCTGTTCGTGCTGCTGATCACCGGCACCATCGACTGGGACGACGTGCTGTCGGAAAAGAGCGCGTGGGACACGCTGATCTGGTTCGGCTCGCTGGTGATGCTGGCCAACGAGCTCAACAAGGCCGGCGTGATCTCGTGGTTCTCCAAGGGGCTGCAGGGCAGCATCGAGGCCAGCGGCATGGCCTGGCCGATGGCGGCCGCGGTGCTGGTGCTGATCTTTCTCTTCTCGCACTACTTCTTCGCCAGTACCACGGCCCACGTCAGCGCGATGATGCTGGCCTTCCTGACGGTGGGTGCGCACGTGGTGCCGGCCGAATACCTGGTGCCCTTCCTGCTGATGATGGTCGCCACCTCCTGCATCATGATGACGCTGACGCACTACGCCACCGGCACCTCTCCCATCATCTTCGGCAGCGGCTACGTGAGCATGGGCAAATGGTGGGGCGTGGGGCTGGTCATGGCGGTGGTCGAACTGCTCATCTACTCCACCGTGGGCCTGCTGTGGTGGAAGGTGCTGGGGCACTGGTAGGCGCGGCGCGCTACCAGCCCAGTGTCCTGGCAGCCCGGCCGAATGCGGCCGCGGCCTCGTCATCGAAACGAAAGGCGGCAAAGAACGCGCTGCGTCCATACCCCGGCTGCTGCCTGCGTATGGCCTGCACGAAGCCGCGCGCCTCGGCCAGGCGTCCCGCCAGGGCCAGGCAATGCGCCGCGATGCCCAGGATGTGCACGTGCGCGTTGGGCCGCGCTGCGGCCTTGAGCGACCACTCGGCCGCCTCCTCGTAGCGGCCCAGCCGCACCAGCGCCATGGCGCGTGCGCCCAGCATGGCGAACATCATCGGGTCGTAGGGGCTCAGGTGCCGCGACTGGTCCGCGGCCCGCACCGCCTTGCCCGGGTCGCCCGACTGGCTGTGCACGAAAGCCAGCGAGTAGTGGCCCAGCGCGAAGTTGGGGCTCAGGCGCACGGCGGATTCCAGCTCTTCCAGCGAAGGCTCGGCCTCGCCGTGCAGCCACAGCGCCCGGCCCATGGCCCAGTGCGCGGCCGGGTCGCGGTCGTCGGTGCTGATGCTGCGGCCGGCCGAATCCAGCGCCAGCCGCACCGCCGGCGCGCGCTCGGTCCATTGCTGGAAGGCGTCCTGGAAGTGCGTGAACGACAGGGCCGCATGCGCACGCGCAAAGGTCGGGTCCAGCAGCAGCGCCTTCTCGAAGAAGCCGCGTGCACGCTCGTTGTCGTCGCGCCGGAAGCGGTACATGTGCCACAGGCCGCGGTGGTAGGACTCCCACGCGTCCAGTGAATCGGGCGGCTTGAGCAGCGCGCGCTGGCGCTCGGCCAGCTCCACCTCGTCGTCGATGGCGGCCACGATGCGCTGGCCGATGGCATCGAGCACGGCAAAGGCATCGCCGATCGGCTCGTCGAACTCCTCGCTCCACACCACGCGGGCGCTGCGCACTTCCACCAGTTCGACCCACACCGCAAGCCGGCCCGGTGCGCGCCGCAGGCGTCCGTTGGCCACGTAGTCCACATGCAGCAGGCGGCCCGCTTCTTCGGGCCCCAGGCCGCGCCGGCCCAGCGCGAACACCGTGCCCTGGGCAATGACGAAAAGCGCACGCAGCTTGGCCAGGCCCACGATCACGTCGTGCACCAGCGCATCGGCCAGCCCGCCCTGCCCCTGCGCATCGTCGCTGGGCGCGTCGAAGGGCATGACGGCGATGGAAGCACGCGCGCGGGCGGCGGAGGGCGCGGCGGCTTCTTGCGGCTGCGGCGCCGATACATCCGTCAGTGGCTGCTGCTGCGCCGGCTCGGCATGCACAGGGGCCGGTGCTGCGGCCAGTTCGCGCGCGCGCCGCCAGCCGTCGACCAGCGAGCCGGGGTCCAGCCCTTCGGACTCGAAGCTGCGCACCGTGGCGGCCAGGTGCTCCTCGCCATCGCGAAAGGCGCCGCGCCCAGCCAGGGCGTCGAGCATGCGCGTGTGCGCATGGCGGTCAAAGGGCGAGATCTGCAGCCACGCCGCGAGCACCGCCTGCGCTTCCTCCGATTCAGGCGGCAGGCGGTCGGCCAGGGCTTCGAGCAGCGCAAGGTGCGCAGCCCGGAAGCGCCGACGCTGGGCCACCAGCCAGGCACTGAACTGCGGGCAATGATCGATCTCCAGGCCTTCGAGAAAATCGCCGCGAATGCGCGCCACGAGCTGGCGCAGCTGCTCGGTGGGTGCATGGCGCAGGCCGCCCTGGACGGCGCGCTCCACCGCGCGCGCATCGACGTCGACGTCCTGCAGCTCCAGGCGCACCGCGTCGCCCTCGGCCAGCAAGCGCGTGGTGTCGGTGCTGTCGAGCAACGTGCGCAGGCGGCTCAGGCTGCCGCGCAGTTCGCCGCGCGGATCGTTGGGCACCGGCCAGAGCAGCTCGCACAAGTGCTCGCGGCGCGAGGCCGCCGGCGAAAGCGCCAGGTAGGCGAGCAAGGCGCGCACCTTGCGCGAGGCAGGCAGCGTCTGCGGCCGGCCGCCGCGCAGCACTGCCACGGTGCCCAGCAGCTGCAGGGCCAGGCGCGTGGATGGATCGCGCCCCGCAGGTGCCGACGAATCCATGCCCGCATCCACGCCCGCTACCACGCAGGCCCCCGACGATGCGTGGCAGAGCCCGGCCGCGCGCCGCCGGCGCACCGCAGAAGGGCTCGGTCATCCACACACTTGAGGAGAGCTGCCATGTCCGCCGTCACAGCCACCGCTGCGCCCACTGTCGATCTTGCCGCCGCCAAGGCGCGCCAGCATGCCGCCTGGTCCTCGGGCGACTATGCCGTCGTCGGCACCACACTGCAAATCGTCGGGGAAAACCTTTGCGAGGCGCTGGATGTGCGCTCGGGCCAGCAGGTGCTGGACGTGGCGGCCGGCAACGGCAACATCGCGCTGGCCGCGGCGCGCCGCGGCTGCGACGTGCTGGCCACCGACTACGTGGCGGCGCTGCTCGAGCGCGCCACCGAACGCGCCGACGCCGAGCGCCTGCCCATTGCCACGCAGGTGGCCGACGCCGAGGCGCTGCCCTTCGACGATGCAAGCTTCGACGTGGTGACCTCCACCTTCGGCGTGATGTTCACGCCCGACCAGGCGCGCGCCGCCTCCGAGTTGATGCGCGTGTGCCGCCCGGGCGGCAAGATCGGCCTGGCCAACTGGACGCCGCAGGGCTTCATCGGCCAGCTGTTTCGCGCCATCGGCAGCCACCTGCCGCCGCCTCCGGGGGTGATGTCGCCGGCGCGCTGGGGCACGCCGGACTTCATTCGCGAACAGTTCGAATCGCAAGCCGCTGCCATCGAACTGCAGGAGCGCCACTTCGTGTTCCGCTATCGCTCGGCCGCGCAGTTCCTGCAGGTGTTCCGCACCATGTACGGCCCTACGCTCAAGGCCTTTGCGGCGCTGGACGAACCCGGCAGGCAGAAGCTGGCGGCCGACATCATCGCGCTGGTCGACCGGTTCAACCGCGCTGGCGACGGCACGATGGTGGTGCCCAGCGAATACCTCGAGGTGGTGGTGGTCAAGCGCTAGGGCTGCCGTTCGTCGATGGGAAGAGCGCGCTGGCGGAACCACTTGTGCCCAAGTGGCTCCATCGAGGTTCCTCTTATCGACGAAAGGACGCCTGAATGACCGCCGAAGAAACCCGCGCCATTCTCACCATCTGCCTGCTCGCGGCCTATGCGGACGGCAACAAGCACGACCGCGAGCGCGAGCAGATCCGGCAGGTGGCGCAAGGCCTGGCGCAGCACGAGCAGATCAACCTGCCGGGCCTGTACCAGGATGTTCTTCTGCGCCGCGTGAAGCTGGACGACGTGCTGCCCCTGCTGGCCAGCACCGAGTCGCGCCAGCTGGCCTACGAAATGGCGGTGTGCGTCTGCGACGCAGACGGCCGGACCAGCGAGCAGGAACAGGCCTTTCTTTCCCAGCTGCGCCAGAGCCTGGGGCAGGCCGACGCGGACATCGCCACGCAAGCCGATGCCCTGGCAGCCGCGCCGCTGCAGACGCCCGCGGCGGCCGCCAAGCCCGGCACGTTGAACGCGCAGGAAATGGACCGCAAGATCCTCAATGCCGCGCTGCTCAACGGCGCGATCGAGCTGCTGCCCGAAAACCTGTCGACGCTCGCCATCATTCCGCTGCAGATGCGCCTGGTCTACCAGGTCGGCCAGAGCCACGGCTACGAGCTGGACACCGGCCATGTGAAGGACCTGCTGGCCACGCTGGGCGTGGGCCTGACGTCGCAGTACCTCGAGGAAGCCGGGCGCAAGCTGCTCGGGGGCCTGCTGGGCAGGGCCGGCAAGGGGCTGCTGGGCGGCCTGGGCAAGCAGGCCGTGAGCAGCGGCATGAGCTTTGCCAGCACCTATGCGCTGGGCCACGTGGCCAACCAGTACTACGCGGGCGGCCGCACGCTCGGCACGCAGATGCTGCGCGACGCCTACCAGCACGTGATGAACGACGGCAGGCAGCTGCAGTCGCAGTACCTGCCGCAGATGCAGGAGATGGCGCGCGGGCTGGACACCGCCAAGATCCTGTCGATGGTGCGCGGCGGGGCGGCATAGGCCGTCACCGACCTGCCCCCGCGGCCTACCAGCGCAGCTTCACGCCGACGCTGCCGTTGAGCCCGCCGTCGGTGCGCACCGCGCCGCCCACGTCCCACAGGTTGCCCACTTCGCCGTACAGGCTCACCGCCGGGCTCACGTGCCAGGTGGCGCCCACGGCCAGCTCGGCGCGTGTGCCGCCGGTGGCGGTGGCAATGTCGGTGAACGCGGCCGGGCCGATGAAGCGTGCGATGTCGGTGCCGCCCTTGCCGCTGTAGAGGTTCACGCGGGCATAGGGCTGCACCAGGCCGGAGCTGGTGGGCATGTCGCCGCGCACGCGCACGCCCACGCGCAGCAGCCACGCATCGTCCACGTCCTGCTGGATTCGCGCGCCGCTGATCGTCACGTCGTCCAGGTCCACATGCTGGCCGACGACCTGCAGTTGCGGTTCGACCACCCAGCCCGGTGCGACGGCGAAGGCCTGGCCGACCTCGATCGAGCCCACCACGCTGCTGCCCTTGCCATGGCTGGCGGCCGCACCCGCATTCGGGTTGACGTCGTAGCTCAGCCGGCCGCCCTGAAGCACGCTGTCCACGTACAGGCCGGCGCCGTTGGTCCAGGTGGCGTAGGCGCCCAGGAACTGCGAGCGCAAGTCGTTGCTGCCGGCAGCGTAGTTGGTCACGCCACGGGCAAAGCCGTTCACATCCATGTCGCCATCGAGCTGGCCCACGTACACGCCGGTGCGCCACGCGGGGTTCGCCCACAGGTCGGTGCCGGCCTGGAAGCCGTCCAGGCGCCCCTCGCTGCGCGGATCGACCGTGCCGCTTTGCGCCATGTCGCGGTTGATGCTGATGATGCGGCCCCAGGCCTGGCGCTGGCCGGCGGGGTTGCTGACCTCGTCGCCCACGCGCTGGTGCAGGTTGCCGACCATGGCAAGGCCGGCTTCGCGGAACTGGCCGGGCAGCGCGGCGAACAGCGGCACCTCGACCCGGTAGGTGGGCACCGGCGCCGCCGTTGGCGTGGCCGTGGGTGCTTGCGAAATCGGCGCGGGTGCGGGTGCCGGCCCTTGTGCCGGCGCGGGCGCGGGCGCGGGCGCGGGCGCGGGCGCGGGCGCTGGTGAGGGTGAGGGTGCAGGTGCAGGTGCAGGTGCAGATGCAGGTGCGGGTGCAGGTGCAGGCGCGGGTGCAGGTGCCGGTGCAGGCGCCGTCGTCGAACGCAAATACCAGTTCTCGCCCGCGCCGGAGGCATCCGCCGCATGCAGCCTGTATTCGTAGGCACCGGCGTCCACGTGGCCGCCAGCCAGCACGAAGGCGTCCTTGCTGGTCTGTGCCGTGGTGGTGGCACCGTTGACGGCACTGACGACCTCGATGCCATTGCCGGCGGTCAGGCCACCCAGGCCGCCGAGGTTGGTGATCTGCACATTGGTGGTGCCGCTTGCCTTGGCGCTTGCGCCGCTGAGCACCAGGCGGTCGCTCACGCTGGCGCTGTCGCCCAGCGTGGTGCCCATGCGCAGCGTGCCGTTGTTGCCCACCCATGGGCCGGTCACGGTGAGGGTGGTGCCCGGCGCGCTGCCCATCAGGCTGACGGTGCCCGCGTTGCTCACGCCGGCAACGGTCTGGTTGAAGCCGGCCAGGTCGAGCGTGGCACCAGCCGCCACGTTGTGGACCGAGGCAGCGCTGAAGGTGCCGGCCGCGCCGGCGCGCAGCGTGCCCGCCGCCACGTCGGTGGCGCCGGTGTAGTTGTTGGGGCCGCTCAGCGTCAGCACGCCGCTGCCCTGCTTGGTGAGCACGCCGCCACCGCTGATGGCGCCGCTGATCGTCTCGCTGAAGCTGCCGGTGTCGATGACCGGGTCGTTGGTGCCGGTCATGCGGATGTTGTTGCCGATGTTCAGGCCGTCGGCCGTAAAGCCCAGCGTGGTGCCATCGTCCATGGCCAGGTCGCCCGAGCCCAGCGCCGAGTTGCTGCCCACGTCGAGCCGGCCCTGCTTGAGCGCGGTGCCGCCGCTGTAGCCGTTGTTGCCCGACAGCGCCAGCGTGCCGGTGCCGTTCTTCACCAGCGCGGTGCCACCCGTGATTTCGCCGGCAAAGTTGCCCTGGTCGACATAGAGCTGCGTGCCCGCCAGCACCTTGCCCGCGCCTTGCAGGTTGCGGATGGTGCCGGCCCCACTGCCCAGGTCCAGCGTTGCGTCGGCATCGACCGTGGTCGAGGCGAGGTTGGCGCTCCACACGCCCGCCAGCGAACCGGTCAACGTGCCGCCGGCCACGCGCAGGGAGCCGCTGGTGTCGCCCAGCAAGCCGGGCCCGTGCGCGTTGACGGTACCCGTGTCGGTGCCCGAGCCGATCACGACATTGCCGCCGGCCGCCACGCTGACGCCGTCCACATCCAGCGTGCTGCCGCCGGAGGCCGCCAGGCGCGACGTCTCGGCCAGCGAGAGGTTCGACAAGAAGACATTCGACGTGGCCGTGAGCGAGCCGTTGGTGATCGACGTGGCGCCGCTGCCCAGCGCCTGGGCACTGCCGATGCGCAGGTTGCCGCCGTTCACGCTCGTGCCGCCGCTGTAGGTGTTGGGCGCGGACAGGGTGACCTCGCCCGCACCGGCGACCGTCAGCCCGGCCGCGCCGCTGACGGTGCCCGTCACGTTCAGGCTGTTGCCCGCGGTCGCGCCCAGGGTGGTGGCGCCGTCCATCACCAGGCTGTCGATGGAACGGCCTGCCGCCCGGGACTCGATGGTTGCGTTGGCGCCGGCGCCGACTTCCACACGGCCTGTGACCGCGCCTGCCCCCAGGTTCAGCTCGTTGCTGCCACCCGTGAATTGCACGGCGGCGGCTTGCGCACTGTGGTCGCCGCTCCAGCCACCGGAGATGGTGCCGTTGTTGTTGACCTGAACATTCGCGCCGCGGATGCCCACCGCACCGGCGCCGACCGCACCGCCCGCGCCACCATTGGTGTTGACGCCCGCCGCACCGCCGTCACCGCCGACGATGGTTCCGTTGTTGTTGATGACCGTGGCGCCCGTGCCGGGCTGTACCAGCACGCCGATGCCACCGTCGCCGCCGTTGCCCGGCATGCCCGTTCCAGGCCGAAACGGCTCCACGCCCGATCCGCCCCACACGCCGTAGGCCGCTCCGCCCGCACCACCGGCGCCGCCGGCAATGGTTCCGTTGTTGGTCGCCGTGACAGGGCCGACCAGCACCGCACCCGCGCCGCCCTCGCCGCCACCGCCACCCGACGCGTTGGTTCGCACGCCAGGCAGGTCGCCGCCGCCAGCGGCACCGCCAGCACCGCCGGAGATCGCGCCCTCGTTGACAAGGGTGCCGGCGGCTGCGGAAAAGTCCGCGTACATGCCCACGCCGCCGCTGCCGCCGCCACCGCCCTGCGAGGCCGCGCCGCCGCCTGCGCCGCCTGCGCCGCCGCTGACCGCACCGAACACGCTCACGCTGGGCGCGGAGGGCAAGCCCGAAGGCGCGATGACGACCGCACCATAGCCACCGGCGCCGCCGCCCCCGCCGGCCCAGTAGCCCTGGCCGCCCTGGCCGCCGCTCCCGCCGGACACCGCGCCGAGGCTGGCACCTGCGCCGGCCGACGTGATGCCATGGGCGCCAGCCCCGCCGCCGCCGCCGTAGCCGTTGTCAGCGTCGCGCGGCAGGTCTTCACCCTTTTCGCCCGCTTGCCCAGGCGAGGAACCGGCGGCACCGCCAGCGCCGGCCGTTGCGCCGGCGGTGTCGGCGCTGGTGCCCGCCGTGACGCCGCCCGCCGTGGCGGAGCCGCCCGATCCGGCATGCCCGTCGTTCGTGGCTCCTTCGCCGCCGGCACCGTCGCCCCCGCCCGTGCCGCCGTGCAGGTTGGTGCCGAGCCAGCCTCCGGCTCCGCCCGCGGCCCAGCCCGGCATCGACCCCAGCCACAACAATGCGGTCAGTGCCGGCACCGCCAGGCGCCTGGCGGACACGCCGCCTTTGCGGCGGCTGCGAGCGGTTTCGGGGGCGGCCACCCAGGCGCCCAGGGCCGGGTTCCAGACAGTTCGGTGAATGCTGTTCATCTCGATGTTCTCTGCAAAGAAAGGTCGCTCGACGCGTCTCCACGTGCGCCGCGGTACACCCAGGGGGGATGAGTTACTGTAACCTTTTACATTACATTGATAAACATTTGAAACAGTGTTGGCCGAAGGAATTGGGCCTTTCTATCGAAAGAACTAGTGCTTTCGATGCACTTCATGCCCGTAAAACGACGGATCTGTGTCCGAAACCCGTTACCTTGTGTGTCGCGATCAATTTGCGCTGGCATTCGTGCACCATGGCGCGCTGAGCAAACACCAACCAGGACGATGGAGACACCCCGATGAATTGCATCCCTGACCTGCCCGAGTTCACCCGTCGCCAGATGCTGCGCGCCGGCGGCAGCCTTGCCGCCGCGGGCCTCGTGCCGACGCTGGCCATGGCCGACACCACCTGGCCCAGCAAGGCCATCCGCTTCGTGGTGCCGTTTGCGCCCGGGGGCAGTTCGGAAATCGTTGCCCGCTCGACCGCGGCCGAGTTGTCCAAGACGCTGGGGCAGAGCGTGTACGTCGACAACAAGCCGGGGGCGGCCGGCAACATAGCCATGCAGGAAGTGGCCCGCGCGGACGACCAGCACACGCTCATCCTCGGGCACATCGGCACGTTGGCGGTCAACCCGTACATCTTTGCCAAGCTGCCCTACGACCCGAACAAGGACTTCAAGCCCATCAGCCTGCTGGCCAAGGTGCCCAGCCTGTACGTGGTGCACCCCGACGTGCCGGCCAGGAACCTCAAGGAGTTCGTGGCCTACGCCAAGTCCAAGCCAGGCAAGCTCAGCTACGGCTCGGCCGGCAACGGCAGCGCCGGGCACCTGGCCTTCGAGTACCTGAAGATGGTGGCCGACTTCTACATGCTGCACGTGCCCTATCGCGGCACCGGCCCCCTGATGACTGACCTGCTGGCTGGCCGTCTCGAGGCCTCGGCCATCGGCGCGGCGGCCGTGATTCCCTTCATCAAGTCGGGCAAGCTGCGCTGCATTGCCACCGGCTCGACAAAACGCCTGCCGCAATTGCCCGACGTGGCCACCGTGGCCGAGCAAGGCTATGCCGGCTTCGAGATGACGCAGTGGTACGGCATGCTCGCCCCCGCCAACCTGGCGCCGGCCAACGTGGCCAAGCTGTCGGCCGAGACCATGAAGGCGGTCAAGGCGCCGGCCGCCATGGAGCGCCTGTCGGGCGACGCGGCCGAAGTCATCGGCGGCACGCCCGAGCAGTTTGCGCAGTTCATCGCCAGCGAGCAGGCGCGCTGGCAGAAGGTGATTGCGCGCGCGGCCATCAAGCCGGACTGAGCTTCTCCCGCCCCAGCGCCGCCTCCATGAAGTCCACGAAGGCCCGCACGCGCGCGGCCAGCTGGTGGCGTTGCGGGTACACGGCGTACACGTCCGCGTCGGGCGTGTAGTAGTTCGGCAGGATCTGCACCAGCCGGCCGCTGCGCAGGTAGCGGTCGATGTCCCATTCGGCGCGCATCAGCACGCCATGCCCTTCCAGCGCCCACGCCACGGCGATCTCGCCGTCGTTGGTGGTGAGGTTGCCGCGCGTCTTCACCGATTCGGTCTTGGCCGAGCGCCCTCGCCCGCCGGACAGGCGCCACACGCCATACGCTTCTTCACCCTGACGGATGCCGATGCAGTTGTGGCGCGTAAGGTCGTTGGGCACCTTGGGCACCCCGTGCTTGGCCAGATAGGCCGGCGAGGCGCACAGCAGCCGCCGGTTGGGCGCAATGTGCCGCGCAATCACGCGTGAATCCGGCGGCGCGCCGAAGCGGATGCAGACGTCGTAGGTGTCGTCGGTGAGCGCGGGCGGGTTCACCGACAGCTGCAACTGCACCTCCACCTGCGGATGGCGCCGCACGAACTTCGAGATCACCGGCGCCACATGGCTGCGCCCGAAGCCCAGCGTGGCGTTCACCCGCAGCAGGCCGCGCGGCGTGGCCTTGCCCACGCCCAGCATCTGCTCCATGCCGTCGATCTCGGCCAGGATGCGGCGCGCATGCTGCAGGTACAGCTCGCCCTCGGGCGTGAGGCTCATGCGCCGCGTGGTGCGGTTGACCAGCGCCACGCCCAGGCGAGCCTCCATCTGCGCCAGGTGCTTGCTCACCGCGGGGGTGGTCACGCCCAGCTCGCGCGCGGCGGCGCTCAGGCTGCCGGCGCTGGCAATGGCCGAGAAGAAGCCCAGGTCGGCGGGCGCGATTCCACTGGCCATGCGGCCTCCTCATTATTGAATTCAGGTTAACGATGGATTCACTTTAGCGCCGATCCGGAAAGGCCTTGCGTTTCTACAGTACGCCCATCGCATCACATCCAACCCATCACGGAGCAAGCAGCATGAAGACGTACAAGATCGCAACCATTCCCGGCGACGGCATCGGCAAGGAGGTGGTGCCCGCCGGCCAGCAGGTGCTGCAGGCGGTGGCCGCCGGCAGCGGCTTCGGCTTCGAGTTCGAGGACTTCGGCTGGGGCGGCGACTGGTTCCGCGCGCACGGCGTGATGATGCCGGCCGACGGCCTGGACGCCCTGCGCGACAAGGACGCCATCCTGTTCGGATCGGCGGGTGACCCGCACATTCCGGACCACATCACGCTGTGGGGCCTGCGCCTGAAGATCTGCCAGGGCTTTGACCAGTACGCCAACGTGCGGCCCACGCGCATCCTCCCGGGCATCGACGGCCCGCTCAAGCGCTGCAGCCCGCAAGACCTGGACTGGGTGATCGTGCGCGAGAACTCCGAAGGCGAGTATTCCGGCGTGGGCGGCCGCGCCCACCAGGGGCACCCGATCGAGGTGGCCACCGACGTGTCGATCATGACCCGCGCCGGCGTGGAGCGCATCATCCGCTTCGCCTTCCGCCTGGCCCAGTCGCGGCCCCGCAAGCAGCTCACGGTGGTGACCAAGAGCAATGCGCAGCGACATGCGATGGTGATGTGGGACCAGATCGCCAATGAAGTGGCCGCCGAATTCCCCGATGTGAAGTGGGACAAGGAACTGGTCGACGCCATGACGGCGCGCATGGTCAACAAGCCGGCTTCGCTCGACACCATCGTGGCCACCAACCTGCATGCCGACATCCTGAGCGACCTGGCCGCCGCACTGGCCGGCAGCCTGGGCATTGCGCCCACCGGCAACATCGATCCCGAGCGCCGCTACCCCTCGATGTTCGAGCCCATCCACGGCTCGGCCTTCGACATCATGGGCCAGGGCCTGGCCAATCCGGTGGGCACTTTCTGGTCGGTGGTGATGCTGCTCGAGCACCTGGGCGAGCACGAGGCCGCCGCCCGCGTGATGGCTGCCGTCGAGCAAGTCACGGCCAACCCGGCGCTGCACACGCGCGACTTGGGCGGCACGGCCACGACCGCCGCCGTGACCGAGGCCGTCTGCGCGCAGCTGGCCACTGCCCCGGCACGCAAGGTGGCCTGAACGGCCGCCTGAAGCTCTCGCTACCCACCCAGCTTGCGAACCACCCACGCCTGGTCGGCGTGGGTGGCCAAGCGCAGCCCTGCAAAGACACAAGACCCAAGGAGACAAGCATGAGCATCCGCATCACCCGCCGCAGCGCTGGCGCCATGGCCGCCGTTGCGCTGGCGCTGGCCGCGTCGGGCGCCACCGCGCAGACCTGGCCCGCCAAGCCCATCAACCTGGTGGTGCCCTTCCCGCCCGGCGGCAGCTCCGACGTGCTGGCCCGCTCGCTGAGCGACAAGCTGTCGCAGAGCCTGGGCCAGCCGGTGATCGTCGAAAGCAAGCCCGGCGCGGGTGCCACCGTGGGCGCCGACTACGTGGCCAAGGCCAGGCCCGACGGCTACACGCTGCTGATGGGCGCGGTGCACCACACCATTGCCACCAGCGTCTACAAGAAGCTGCCCTACGACTTCGAGACCAGCTTTGCGCCGATCACCACCATTGCCATCGTGCCCAACGTGCTGGTGGTGAATGCGAAGAACCCCGCCACCGACGTGAAGGGCCTGGTGGCGCAGGCCAAGGCCGCGCCGGGCAAGCTGTCGTACGGCTCGAACGGCAACGGCACGGTGCAGCACCTGATCGGCACGCAGTTCTCCAGCCTGGCCGGCGTGGACCTGCTGCACGTGCCCTACAAGGGCAGTGCGCCGCTGACCACCGACCTGCTGGGTGGCCAGGTGGACATGTCCTTCGACACGCTCACGCCGGTGGTGCAGCACATCAAGGGCGGCAAGCTGCGCGCGCTGGCCGTAACGACCGCCAAGCGGTCGAGCACGCTGCCCGACGTGCCCACGCTGGCCGAGGCCGGCCTCAAGGGCTTCGACCAGGGCACCTGGTTCGGCATCCTGGCCCCCAAGGACACGCCCAAGGACGTGGTGGCCAGGCTCAACACCGAGATGGTGAAGATCATCCAGTCGCCCGAGTTCAGGAAGCGCATGGAAGACGTCGGCGCCGAACCCGTTGGCGACACCACCGAGCAGATGGCCGCCAGGATCAAGGGCGACACCGCCAAGTACGCCCAACTGGTGAAAGAGGCCAAGGTCAGCATCGAGTGATGCCCGGCCTGCCCTTTCAGCGCTGCACGTCGACGTTGCGCGATTCGGGCAGCATCCACATGGCCACGACGCTCACCGCGCTCATGGCCACCACGTACCAGGCCGGCGACATGGGGTTGTGGGTCACGGCCAGCAGCCAGGTCACGACGAACTGCGTGGTGCCGCCGAAGATCGAGGTGCCGATGGCATACACCAGCGACAGGCCCGTGCTGCGCACCGCAATGGGCAGCAGCTCAGGCACCTGCACCAGGCCCGCGGCGCCGAACATCGCGGTGAGCGCGGCCAGGATGGCCGTTACCGTGAGCAGCGTCGCGGCACCGGGGGCACCCGCCAGCCACATGAACAAGGGAACGATCAGCAGCATGAGCGCCAGCCGCGGCACGAGGTTGACGGCGCGGCGGCCCAGCTTGTCGCACAGGACGCCGCCGACAAGCGCGAAGGCGAAGGTCATCACGCCGCCCATCAGTACGCTGCCCTGCGCCAGCGCGGCGGGAAGCTTGAGCACCTGCACCGCATAGGTCACCATGTAGTTGCCCACTTGCGAGGCCACTGCGGTCGATGCGGTTGCAAGCACGCCCAGCACCAGGATCTTGCGATGCTCGCGGAACACCGAGCCCACGATGGACGCACCGCTGCGCTCCTGCTCGCCGCCGTGCGTCTCGGGCAGGCTGCGGCGGATGTAGATGGCAATGGGAACGAGCACGAGGCTGACCAGGAAAGGCACGCGCCAGCCCCAGGCCGCCAGGTCTTGCGGCGACAGGAGCAGCGAAAGCGTGACGCCGAAGACGCCGCCCACCGCCACGGCCAGGCCCTGGCTGGCGATCTGCCAGCTCGAATAGAAGCCACGGCGCCCGGGAGGCGCCGCCTCGATGAGCAATGCCGTGGCCGGACCGACCTCGCCGCCCAGCGCCAGGCCCTGCAGCAGCCGGCAGAACACCACGATGATGGGCGCCGCGATGCCGATGCTGGCGTAGCTGGGCGTGGCGGCCAGGCCGAGCGTGCCGAAGGTGATCAGCGCCACCGTAAGGATCATGGCCGGCTTGCGTCCCGCCTTGTCGGCGAAGGCACCGATCAGCACGCCGCCCAGGGGCCGGGTGAAGAAGCCCACGCCGAAGGTGGCCACGGCCGCCAGCAGGCTGCCGAACTCGCCACCCACCGGGAAGAAGGTCTTGCCGATGTACACGGCGAAGTACGCGTAGATGACGAAGTCGTAGAACTCCAGCGCATTGCCCGCCACGGCGGCAGCAATGGCCTTGCGGCTGATGCCGGACTGCGGCGTCGCGTGGTCGCGGGCGGCCGAAGCGCCCGCCGATGCGGCTTGGGAGGAAATGGTGGTGGCGGTCATGGAAGAACTCGCTGGGTTGGGGACAAGAATGCCACTCAGGCGTTGGCAGCGCAGCTTTCCTGAAGGCCCTCGATGGCCTGCAGGCAGGCCTCGCGGCCCTGCTGCCAGATGCTGCGCTTCCAGTCGTCGGCGTCGGGATAGAAGGCGTCTTTGATGTCTTGCTTGATCTGCTGCACTTGCGCCGCATCGGACGAACCGTGGCGGTGCAGCCAGTGCTCGGCGCGCAGGGCGGGCATGACGCGCTCGTTGGGATAGGTGCCGTACTCCAGGCAGATGCCTATCTGCTCGGCCTGCGGGCATTCCTCGAACAGCGCCGTCTGGATCGGGCCCGTCATCGGGATGCTGGTCGAGCTGCCGTTGTGCACGTCGGTGAGGTCGCCCCACCACTGCTGCGCGCGCGGCAGCACGGCACGATCGAAGCTCGCGAAGATGCGCTCACCCACGCCGTAGGGCCCGAGCCCGGTGTGGATGTCGATGGAGGCAATCTGCCGCGCCTGCGGCGTGTAGTGCCGCAGGATGGAGCGGAACGTGCGATTGCTCCAGGCAGCGCCGTGTCCGCCAAAGAACATGCCGTCGGCCCGGCTGTGCTGCCCCAGGCCGATGGCGCGCTGCAGGCCGCGCGCACCATGGCGCTCGCGGTAGGCAGCCAGCGCGGCCTCGGCTTGCTCCGCGGGCGGCCAGCCGACTGGCAGCAGCCACTCGTGGATTTCGTCGTAGCCGGCATTCACCGGCAGGGGCTTGGCGAAGTCGACGAAGTTGCGGTTGAGGTCCACGTTCTCCTGCGTCACGCGGCGCAGGTGCGAGAAGCCGTAGGGGTTGACCGCATGCACGTGAAGCACGGCGGTGTCCGGGTGCAGGGGCGCACCGGCGGTCAGCATGCCGGTCTGGATCGCCGAGCCGCAGAAGCCCTCGACCCCATGCACGCCGCTGAGCACGATCAGCATCCTCGATGCATTGGCCGGGCCGTCGCGCACCACGTCCATGGCCAGGACCTCGCCCTGCGCACCTGGCAGGTCGAGCACGTGGCTGTCCACCGCCAGGCCGCGCGCCCCGGCAGCCGCCATGAACTTGCGGCGCGCAACGGCATAGGTCGGGCTGAAGAGATCGGTGGCGTTCATGGCGGTGTTCATTCGGTTTGCGGAAGGAAGATTCAGGCGGCCAACGCGTGGGCCGGCCGGGTGCCGGTGCCCAGTCGCCTGGCCTGCCGCTGGCGGCAAGCGGCGCCAAAGGCCTTGAAGATGCCCTGCGCCAGGGGGCAGTCGTCGATGCGCATTTCGGGATGCCACTGCACGCCCAGCGCAAAGGCCGGCGCCCACGAAACCGAGAACGCCTCGACAAGGCCGTCCGGCGCCTTGGCCTCGACACGCAGCCCGTCGCCCAGCCGCGCGATGCCCTGGTGATGCAGCGAATTGACCTGCATGCGCTGCGCCTGGACAAGGCGCGACAGCAGCCCGCCGGGCTGGATGTCGATGTCGTGGCTGTCGTCGTACCAGCGCTGGATGGGTCGGTCGTGATCGCCTTCGCGGTGGTCGAGCCGACCAGAGCGCGCGTGCACGGCCACATCCAGCGTGCCGCCGAAGGCGACGTTCATTTCCTGGAACCCGCGGCAGACCGCGAGGACCGGCACGCCCGCCTCGATCAGGTGGCGCAGCAACGGCAACACGGCCTCGTCGCGGGCCGGATCGAGCAGCATCTCCTGCCCGAGCTCGGGCTGGCCATAGCGCGCGGGCGCCACGTTCGAGGGGCTGCCCGTCAGGACGACGCCGTCGATGCCGTGGATGAGGCTGGCGACATCGAAGGCGTCCGCCGCAGCGGGCAAGCCCAGCGCCACGGCACCGGCGCACTCGGACACGGCGCGCACATAGCCATGCAGGACGGCATGCGCGGGATGGCCGTGCCGCTCGATGCGGTCGGAGGCGATGACCACGAGGGGACGGTGGGCGGGAGCGTTGGCGGGGCGGGACATATTCGGGCAAGTGCTGGAACTTGCGCCGAGTCTAGAAAGCGCACTACATTGCGTAAATTGCAACTTGATGACGATCTGGTTGCGCAATCTGCAAATGATCCGCACATGAACACCCGGCAGCTTCGCCACTTCCTCGCGGTGATGGACCTTGGCTCGCTCAGCGCCGCTGCCGAGGTGGTGCACCTGAGCCTGCCGGCGCTGTCGCGCAGCCTGCGCTCGCTGGAGGACGAGCTGCGCGTTCCGTTGTTCGACCGGCAGGACCGGCGCCTGCGACCCACGCCCTATGCGCTGGTGTATGCCGAGCGCGCACGGCGCATCGTCTTCGACGAGAAGGAAGGCGCCCGCACCCTCTCCCTCATGCGTGCCGGCGAGCTGGGCTCCCTGCACTTCGGCATGGGGTCGTCGATCGCGCGCACGCTCATGGCGCCGATGCTGCTGCAGTTGCTTTCAGACACGCCCGGCCTGAGCCTGGGCACGGCGGTGCACAGCACCGACACGCTGCTGGCGGCGCTTCGACGCGAAGAGCTCGATTTCTTCATCGGCGACATCGACTCGGTGGCACACGACACAGAGATGCGGGCGGAGCCCATCTACGACTGCACCTTCGGCTGGTTCGCGCGCCGCGGGCATCCGCTCGACGGGCAGGCCAGTGTCGGCATCGACGCGCTGAAGGCCTATCCGCTCATCGGCGCGGGCTATGCCGGCCAGCCGCTGTTCGACAAGATGGCCGCGCTGTATGGGCTGTCGATGCCGCTGCAGGATCACTTCGCGGTGAGCACCAACGACGTCTCGACCATGCTGACGCTGCTGACCTCCAGCGATGCCATCGCCCCGGGAACGGACGTCTCGATGGTTGCGGACCTGCGCAAGGGCGTCGTGGTGAAGCTGGACGTGGACCCGCCGCTGGATATTCAACTCACGCTGGGCATCATCGAGCGTGCCGGCCGCACGCGGGTGCCGGCGGTGGAGCGGGCCTTTGGAATCATCCGCGCGCACTTCGCGGCCGTGGCCGAGGAGGCGGCGCAGCATATGCCGCCCGCCAAGCCGCGCCGCACGGCATCGCCTGGCAGGCGCCGCCGGCTTTCGGGCGGCACCTGAGCCAGGCCGGCATCAGCGCAACTCGAAGCCCGCTTCCTTCACCGCCTCGGAGTCCAGCCCCACCTGCAGGTTGAACTTGCCCGGCTCCGCGGCGAATTCGAGCTTGGCGTTGTAGAACTTGAGCTTGTCCTCGGTGACATTGAAGCGAAGCGTCTTCTTCTCGCCGGGCTGCAGCATCACCTTCTGGAAGTCCTTGAGTTCCTTCACCGGCCGCACCACCGAGGCCGCCAGGTCCTGGATGTACAGCTGCACCACCGTCTCGCCCGCGCGGTCGCCGGTGTTGGTGACGGTGATGCTGGCCTCCACCTTGCCATTGCGCTGCATGGTGGGGCTCGACAGGGTGATGTCGCTCAACGAGAAGTCGGTGTAGCTCAGGCCATAGCCGAACGGATAGAGCGCGCCCTGCGGCTCGTCGAAGTACTGCGAGGTGTAGTTGCCCGGCTTGCCCGGCGTGAAAGGCCGGCCCAGGCGCGGGTGGTTGTAGTAGGTGGGGATCTGCCCCACCGAGCGCGGCAGCGAGATGGGCAGCTTGCCCGAGGGATTGGCATCGCCATAGAGCACGTCGGCAATGGCGTTGCCGCCTTCGGTGCCGGCGAACCAGGTTTCGAGGATCGCGTCGGCGTTCTCGCGCTCCCAGTTCAGCGTGAGCGGGCGGCCGTTGAGCAGCACCAGCACCAGCGGCTTGCCGGTGGCCTTGAGCGCCTTGAGCAGCGCCTGCTGGCTCTCGGGCAGGTCCAGGCGCGTGCGGCTGGACGACTCGTGCGACATGCCGCGCGCCTCGCCCACCGCAGCCACCACCACGTCGGCCTGCTTGGCGGCGGCCACGGCCTCGTCGATCATGGCCTGCGGCGTGCGGCGGTCCTGCGTGACTTCGGGCGCGTCCCAGTTCAGGAAGTTGAGGTACTCGACCAGCTTGGGGTCGTTGGTGACGTTGGCGCCGCGCGCATACACGAGCTTGCCGCCCTGGCCCGACAGCACGTTGCTCATGCCCTGGCGCAGCGTGACGGTCTGCGCCGTCACGGCCTGGCCGGACCACACGCCCATCATGTCCACCTGCGCGTCGGCCAGCGGGCCCACCAGCGCCACGGTGGCGCTCTTCTTCAAGGGCAGCGTCTTGCTCTTGTTCTCCAGCAGCACCAGCGTGTTGCGCGCCATCTCGCGTGCCGGGGCGCGGTGCAGGCGGCTGTCGGCCTTGGGGTCGGCCGGGTCGTCCTCGGCCTTGCCGATGCGCAGGAACGGGTTGTGGAACAGGCCCAGGTCGTACTTGGCGCCCAGCACCTCGCGCACCGCGTTGTCCACGTCGCTCTGCTTGACCTTGCCCGAGCGCACCAGGGCGGGCAGTTCCGTCGTGTAGACCTTGTCGGCCATGCTCATGTCCACGCCGGCCTCGATGGCCAGCTTGGCGGCCTCGGTCTCGTCGCTGGCCACGCCGTGGCGCATCAGCTCGGTAATGGCGCCATGGTCGCTGACGGTGAGGCCCTTGAAGCCCCACTGCTTGCGCAGCAGGTCTTGCAGCAGCCACTTGTTGGCCGATGCCGGCACGCCGTTGACGGTGTTCAGCGCGATCATCACGCCGCCCGCGCCCGCATCGATGGCGGCCTTGTAGGGCGGCAGGTAGTCGTTGTACATGCGCATGGGGCTCATGTCGACGACGTTGTAGTCGCGCCCGCCTTCCACCGCGCCGTACAGCGCAAAGTGCTTGACCGCCGACATGATGCTGTCGGCCTTGGCGGGCGAACCGTTCTGGAAGCCCTGCACCATGGCGCGCGCCAGCTGCGACACCAGGTAGGGGTCTTCGCCAAAGCCCTCGGAGGTGCGGCCCCAGCGCGGGTCGCGCGCGATATCGACGGTGGGCGACCAGGTGATGTCGATGCCGTCGGCGGCGGCTTCGATGGCCGACACGCGCGCCACCTTGCGCACGGCTTCCATGTCCCAGCTGGACGCCAGGCCCAGTCCGATGGGGAACGATGTGCGGTGGCCGTGGATGACGTCGTAGGCAAAGAAGATCGGAATGCGCATGCGGCTTTGCTTGACCGCGGCCTCCTGCAGCGGACGCTGCTCCTTGCGATTGACCGAGTTGAAGGTGCCGCCCACCTTTCCCGCCGCCACCTCGCGCGCCAGTTCCGGGGCCGGCATTTCGGGGCCGATGCTGATGAGGCGAAGCTGTCCTACTTTTTCTTCCAGCGTCATCTGACGCAAAAGATCGGCGATGAACGCCTGCTTGTTGTTCAACAGGGACGGATTGGGCTGTGCAAAAGCCAATGGGGTGGCCAGCGCGCTGGCCACCAGGGCCATCACGGAAGACAACTTGAACGGCGACAAGAATCGGCTCCTTGGGGATTTCTTCGAGGGAGGACCCGGCTTTGCGGGCCACCACGGCAAGGGCATCTTAACGTTGGCCCTGCGGTGCGCCGGGCAATGTCCCGGGGCCCGTGCCGGCCAATGCTAAGCTTTGTCGCTCCATGTCATTTCGCCTTGCACGCCCAGCCCGGAGCGCATCGCGCCCGAGCTTTTTCGTCCCTGCCCTGCTTGGCCTGCTGATGGTTCTGCCCTTCAGCGCCAACGCGCAGTGGTTCGCTTCCCAACGCACGTTCTCGCTCGACGACGTGGCCGAGCGTGCACGCGCGCTGGCCGCCAAGCCGTACGAAGCGCCGGTGAGCAACCTGCCGCCGGTGTTCGCCAACATGCAGTTCGCCGACTACATGAAGATCCAGCCCCGGCAGGACCGCTTCGAGTGGCGCGACCAGGGCACGCCCTTCCGGCTGAACTTCTATCACCAGGGCATGCAGTTCAACGCCCCGGTGCGCATCAACGAGATCAACGGCGGCGAGGTGCGCGAGATCGGCTACGAGGCCGAGCGCTTCGACTTCGGCAACCTCGCCTTCGACAAGAACGCCACCAGCAAGCTGGGCTACGCGGGCTTTCGGGTGCTCTACCCGATCAACCAGGACGGCAAGCTCGACGAGGTGATGAGCCTGCTGGGAGCCAGCTACTTCCGCGTGATCGGCAAGGGCCAGGTGTACGGCCTGTCGGGCCGCGGCCTGGCGCTGGACACCGCGCCCCCGGGCGCCGAGGAATTCCCGCGATTCAAGGAATACTGGATCCGCCGCCCCGCGCCGCAGGACAAGGAGCTGGTGCTGTACGCCCTGCTCGATTCGCCGCGAGCCACCGGCGCCTACCAGTTCATCCTCACGCCCGGGCGCGACACCACGCTGGACGTGCAGGCCACCATCATCTATCGCGACAACGTGCCGATGCCCGGCGTAGCGCCGCTCACCAGCATGTTCCTGTACGGGCCCAACCAGCGCTGGCCCGAGCACCTGCGCAACTTCCGCCCGGCCATCCATGACTCCAACGGGCTGGCGATCCAGGCCGGCAATGGCGAATGGATCTGGCGCCCGCTGAACAACCCGCGCGCGGTGGCCATCAGCAGCTTCCAGGTCGAGAACCCCAAGGGCTTCGGCCTGTTGCAGCGCGGGCGCAGCTTCCATGCCTACGAAGACCTGAAGGACCGCTACGACCTGCGCCCCAGCGCCTGGATCGAGCCGCAGGGCAACTGGGGCAAGGGCAAGGTCACGCTGATGGAAATTCCGACGGCGGACGAGACCAACGACAACATCGTGGCCTTCTGGACGCCCGACGAGCCGGCCACCAAGGGCAAGCAGATGCAGTTTGCCTACCGCATGCACTGGACCACCGACGAGCGCGCGCTGCACGCGGCCGACAACGCCTGGGTGCGCCAGACCTTCCAGACCGAGAGCGAGCAGTACCAGCCCAACCTGATCCGCCAGACCGACGGCAGCACCGCGCTCATGGTCGACTTCGAAGGGCCCGTTCTGGCCAAGCTGCCGCCTGGCACCACGCCCGAGACGAAGGTGAGCGTGAACGCGAACGCGCAACTGCTCGAAAGCTCGCTGCAACCCAATCCGGTGACACAAGGCTGGCGACTGACCCTGCGGGTGAAGGTCAAGGACCTGGCGCAACCAACCGAGCTGCGCGCCGCGCTCGCCCAGGGCGACAAGGCGATCAGCGAGACGTGGAGCTTCCAGATTCCGCCGCATCCACAGGCTGCGGCTGCGGCCGCAGCACCGGCACCCGCACCCGCCGCGCCGCAGCGCTGAAGCGGCTACTTGTCGTCGTCCGCGCTGGCCACGGCCGAGCGCAGGGCCTCGACCGCGACGGCGACCACGAAGCCGGTCAGCACGATGCCGCCCAGGCCGATCGACATCGCCAGCACACGGCCGCCCCCGGTCTTGGGCACCAGATCGCCATAACCCACCGTCAGGCCGGTGACGAAGGAAAAGTACAGGCCGTCGGACAAGGGCCAGCCCTCCAGCCCGGCGACCGCCAGGCCCAGCAGGGCCATGAGGACAAGCAAGCTCGACACCACGGGCCAGACGATGCCCAGGCCGCGCCACAGCTCGCGGATGAAGAGGCGCCGGATGAATTTCGAATTCGTCATTTCGCAAGCTCCCGGGTGGCTCGCCACCGCTCCAGCACCCACACCGTGGCGGTGGCATACAAGGCCACGCCCACGAACAGGACGGTGCGCATGGCGGCCCCCTTGATGACGCTCTTGCCGCTGGCGCTGTCCTCGATGGCAGGGCCCAGCAGGATGAGCGATGTGACCAATGCGTTGGCCCAGAACGAAGGGCGAAAGCGCGTGCGCCGCAAACCGTACATGGCCGAGCCCGCCCACAGCGCCGCAGCCACGAGCCACAGCACCAGCATCCACAGGCTGGGCCACAGCGACAGGCCCGTCCAAGCAAGCGCGCCGATGAAGGCGCCCATCAGGGTGGAGCCCACCAGCTCGCGGCCCGCGGCGCCGGCATGCGTTTCACCCGCCTGCTGTCCGAGCATGGCCGTCTTCATGATGGCGGCCAGGTAGAACGACGGATTGGTCAGGGCCAGCACGAACACCGGCATGACGATGATGGTGCCGCGCAGTGCGATCCATGCGGCCGAGTCCGACGCAGCACGCGGCGCGGCCACCTGCGCGGCCTGCGGCGGATCGGGAAAGAGCGCACTCGACAGCGCATTGACCAGCGTGCCCACCACCAGCCCCGCCGCCAGCGTGACGCTCAGCAGCGGCACCAGCGCCTGCTCGGCCACGCCCACCACCGGAATCATCGCGAACGAGAGCACCAACGGCGTGACCAGCGCCCCGCTGCCCTTCTGCCCCGCATGGAACACCGTGTAGAGCACCACGGCCGTGAGCAGCACGCCGGCCACGGCATAGTGCTCCAGCAGCGGCACCATCAGCACGCCGGCCGCCACGAGCGCGGCGAAGACGCATGCAACGATGGCCCCCTTGAGCAGCGGCATCGGCGGCCCCGGCTTGGACAGCACCAGCACCGCCATCACGCACACGACGAAGGGCGCCTTCAGCGCCAGGCCGTAGGCAACAAAGGTCGCCAGGCCCAGGCCGACGGCCAGGCGCAGGCATGCCTTGTCGCCGCGTGTCATGGCAGGCCCATCAGTAGAGGTACGACAGCCAGCTCATGACGCGCATGTACAGCGCGCCCAGCGCATTCATCACCGGGTTGTCGCCGGTGTAGACCAGCACGTCGGCCTGGCCGCCCACCTGCACGTTGCGCAGCCGGCCCAGCTCGCCGGCATCGAGCTCCACCGCCACCGGAAAGCGCTGCGCCTGGCGCAGCCAGTCGCGGCTGTTCTCTACCGTGGGCAAGGTGCCTGGCGAGCCGGGCTTGCCGCTGCTCACGCCCCGGCCCACGCTGCGCACGCGGCCCTTAAGCACCTGGCCGGGCAGCACGTCCAGCACGATGGCGGCCTCGTCGCCCGGGTCGATGTTGCCCAGGTTGTTCTCGGTCATCTCCGTGCTGATCCACAGGTCGTGCATGGCAATCAGCGTCATCAGCGGCGCGCCGGGCTGCGCGAAGCTGCCGGCGTCGGTGCGCAGGTCGGTGACCCTGCCGCGCGAGGGCGCCAGCACGCGGGTGCGCGTCAGGTCGAGTTGGGCCTTTTCCACTGCCGAGCGCGCGCTTTGCAACTGCGCGTTTTTCTCGCCGCTGTCGCCGGCGCCCTCCTGCGCCTTGCGCAGGTCGGCCTCGGCGCGGCGAACCTTGGCACGCGACTCGTCGCGGGTGGACTGGGCAATTTCCAGTCGGCGCACGGAGATCGCGCCCGGATCTTCGGCGTACAGCCGCTCGAGCCGGCTCGCGTCGCGCTCGGCCATGTCGAGGTTGGCCTGCGACGCCACCAGTGCGGCGCGCGCCGCATCCACGCCGGCCTCCGAGCCCTGCACCGAACGGCGCACCGATTCGTGGTCGGCCTGCGCGCGCCGCAGCGCGATGCGAAAAGGCTCGGGGTCGATGTCGAGCAGCACTTGCCCCGGCATGACTTCGTCGTTGTCGCGCACGTGCACCGCCAGCACCTTGCCCGCCACTTCGGCCGCCACCGGCACCACGAAGGCCTGCACGCGTGCCTGCGAGGTGCTGGGCGTGAGGCGGTCGCCCACGAAGTACAAGGCCAGGCTGCCGACGATGAGCACTGCCACCACCAGCGCGCCGATGCGGGTGCCCTTGCCTGCGGGGGGCGGTGCCGCGGGGGCGGGTGGCGGGGGGGCTGTGTCCTGGCTCATGGGGTGTCCTTGCTGCTGCGTCGCGGCGGCTGGGGTTCGGTGCCTGGGGGCGGCAGGGGATCGTCCAGCAGCGTCTTCCAGTTGCTGCGCTCGGCCATCGCGCGGCGCGTTTGCTCGTCGAGCACGGGCTGGTCGCGGCCGGCCTGCCAGCCACCGCCCATGGCCTTGTAGAGCGACACCAGGTTCTGCACCACGCTGCCCTGGGTGCTGGCAAGCCGGTCCTGCTGGCTGAACAGCGTGCGCTGCGAGTCGAGCACGCGCTCGAAGTCGATCAGCCCCTCGCGGTACTGGATGTTGGCAATGTCCAGCGACCGACGGGCTGCAACCACCGCCTCCCGCAGGATGTCGACCTGCGTGCGGCTGCTGGCAAAGGCCGTGGCGGAATCGTCCATTTCGCGCGCGGCCTGCAGTACCGTGCTCTGGTACTGCTCGTGCAATTGCTGGAAGCGCGCGTCCTGCACCAGCACCTGGTTGGTGAGGCGCCCGTGGTCGAACACGTTCCACACCAGGGCCGGGCCCAGGCCCCAGGCCAGCGTGGTGGGCGACGAGGCGAGCGACGTGGCCGTCAGGCCGACGGTGCCGCCCAGCGCGATCGACGGGTACAGCGCCGCCTCGCTCACGCCGATCTGCGCCGACTGCGCGGCCAGCAGCAATTCGGCCGTGCGTACATCGGGGCGGCGCCGGAGAAGGTCGGCGGGCATGTCGACGATGAGCGCGAGCGAGGCTTGCGGAATCACGCCCTTGCCCGTTTCCATTTCGGGCAACGGGCCGGGCGGGCGGGCCAGCAGCACGCTCAGCGCATTCTGGGTCTGGCGCAGCGCGCTCTCCAGCTCTGGAATGACGGCCAGCGTGCTCAGGTACTGCGAGCGGGCCTGCTGCACGTCGAGTTCAGATTCGTTGCCGCTCTTGAACAGGCGCTCGGTGATCTCCAGGCTGCGCTTCTGGATCGCCGCGTTCTCGTGCGCGATGCGAAGCCGAAGCTCGGTGGTGCGGATGCCGCCGTACAGGCTGGCCGCCTGCGACGCCACCAGCACCTGCGCATCGTCGTACTGCGCGATGCTGGCAAAGTAGGCGGCGTCGGCCGACTCGATGCCGCGGCGGTACTTGCCCCAGAAGTCCATCTCCCAGGCGATGTCGAAGCCGGCGCTGGCGCTCCAGAAGGCCGTGCTGGCGCCGCGCGATTGCCGCTGGCCGGTGCGCAAGGCGCTGGCGGACACTTCCTGCACCTGCGGATACAGGCCGCTGGCGGCAATGCCCAGCAGCGCGCGCGATTCGAGGATGCGCATGCCGGCGATGCGAACACTCGGGTTCTGGCGCTGCGCCTGCGTCACCACCTGCTCGAGCACCGGGTCGCCGAAGTTGGTCCACCAGGCATCGACGAACGGCTGCGCGGGCGCCTTTGTATCCGCAGGCAGGGCGCGCTGCGCCGCGCCGGACCAATCGGACAACCACGGCACGGCCGGCCGGTTGAAGTCGGGGCCCAGGGTGGTGCAGCCGCCCAGCATCAGCCCTGCAAGCCAGGCGAGTGCGCGGCTTGACAGGCGCGACGTGGGAGCGGGCATGTTGCTCAGTGGTCGGCGTCCTTCGGCGCTGCCGAGGCCGGACCGGCATCGACCCAGCCCATGAAGATCTGGTAGCCCAGCGCCAGCAGCGTGGCGCCCACGAACATGCCCAGGATGCCGGCTGTTGCCATGCCACCGAGCGCGCCGATCAGGATCACCGGCATTGGCGCATCCACCCCGCGCCCCAGCATCAGCGGCTTGAGCACGTTGTCGGCCAGCCCCGCCACGAAGAGCAGCACGCTGTAGGCCGTTGCCGCGCCCGTGCCGTGGTCGGAGCCGGTCCACAGCCAGGCGATGGCCGGCAGCGTGACGATGACAGCCGGCACCTGAACGATGCCCAGCACCAGCACGATGCCCGCCAGCACGCCAGCCCAAGGTACGCCGGCAACCAGCAGGCACACGCCCACCAGGATGGCCTGGATGAAGGCCACGCCGAGCACGCCTTGCGCCACCGCGCGAATGGTGGCGGTGGAAAGCGCCGCAAACTCGGCGCCGCGCGCCGGACCGATGATGCGCACGAAGATGGCGCGCATGGCCCGGGCACCGGCCTGGCCGAAGGCCATGATGATGCCGGCCACGATGATGGCCGCCAGGAACATCAGCAGCGCGGTGCCGATGCCGGCCACCGTGCCCAGCGCCTTCCTGGCCAGTTCCCCGATCTTGGGCTGCATGCTCTGCACCAGGTCGGGCAGGTCGGAATAGGCCTGCGACCACACCGCGTGGATGCGTTCACCCACCACCGGCCAGTTCTCCACGCCCTCGCGTGGCGGCGGCACCTCCAGCGAGTTGTTCTGGATGTCCTGCACCAGTTGGCGCACCGTGTCGCCGAAGGAACTCATCAGCACCGTGGTGGGCACCAGGATGAGCACGACGCCCGCCAGCACCACCAGCGTAGCGGCCAGCCCTTGCTTGCCGCCGAGCTTGCGGGCCAGCGACTGATGCATGGGATAGAGCGTGATGGCCAGAATGACCGACCAGGCGATCAGCGTCAGGAAGGGCGCGAAGACGCGATAGCACAGCAGGGCCAGCGCCAGCACCAGTCCGGCCCGGATCAGCACGTCCATCAGCAGCGATGCGGCGACGCGCGAGTTGACTTGCAGATCGGTTTTTTCGGGTGTGTTCATTCTGACCTCCAAGGGGGCTCGATGCTAAGCCCAGATCGTGACGGATGGCTCACCCGCCCAGCGCGATGATGGTCGCCTCGACGGCCACGCCCAGCACGACCATGATCATGCCGGCGCGCCAGGGCCGCAGCCCCGCGAAGCGGGCCCATTGCCAGCCGCAGACGAACATCATCGCAATGGCCACCAGCGCCGACACCCGCATCGCCCGGTGGATGTCGTCGAAGAACACGAAGGGCAGCACCGGCGGAAAGGTGGATGCGAACACCATCAGGAACACGGCCACCGCACTGGTCAGGTCGCGCCCGACCAGCCGCGCGGGCGGCACCGTGCCGCCGGGCTGCGCCAGGATCCATTGCCGCGTGCGCTCGAGCACAGGCTTGTCGAACGACGCCGCCAGGCCGCCGATCTCCTGGGCAATGAGCCCATGGGCCGCCTCTGGCTGCTTCTCGGCAACGACCATGTTCCACAGGCGGTGCTGGCGCGCTCGCGAGACCAGGTTGCGAAGCACGAACATCACGCCGTCCACGAAGCCCCAGGCGATGTTGCAGCCGATGGCGGCCACCAGCATCTCGTGCACTTCCTTCGGCCCGGTCGAGGCCACGCTCAGTGCCCCGGTGAAGCTCAGGACCATGAAGAGGCCGAAAAGGAACTCCGAGATGCGGTCGATCGGATCCAGTACCCGTTTTTCCAATTGTTTTTCTCCTCGCACGGCGCCGCGCCCTGGGGGCGTTGTTGTATCCGGTATGCAACCCGCGTGCCAAAAGGGGCCGGGGCGAAAGTCTGCGCGAAGCGTCGAAGAACGCAAAGCTCAGGGCAATAAGGGTTTCTTCTTGGCGTTGTTTGGGGGCGAGCCGATGCAATCGGCCTGCGCCGTTGCGCGCGACGCACCACGGCGAGCCTTCGGACTCGCGCAGCGGCTACCGCCTGGAGAACAAGCTCGGGACAACGGCCGGCGACTACCGCTTCCAGTTCTCGACCAAGGCCGGTTTCTGACCCTGGGAATGGCCACCGCGCAGCACGCTGCTGCGCGGTGGCCGGTTCAAGCCATTACTTGATCAGCTTGACGCCGGTCTTGCCCTGCGCCTCGTCGAAGCTCACGCCCTCGGCCAGCTCCGTCACCTTCAGCCCTTGAGGCGTGACGTCGAACACGCCCAGGTCGGTGATGATGCGGTCGACCACGCCCACGCCGGTCAGCGGCAGGGTGCACTCGGGCAGGATCTTCATGTCGGTGGTGCCGTCCTTCTTGCGGGCCACGTGCTCCATCAGCACGATCACGCGCGGCACGCCGGCCACCAGGTCCATGGCGCCGCCCATGCCCTTGACCATCTTGCCGGGGATCATCCAGTTGGCCAGGTCACCCTTCTCGCTGACCTGCATGGCGCCCAGGATCGAGAGGTTGATCTTGCCGCCGCGGATCATGGCAAAGCTGTCGTGGCTGCCGAAGATGGCGCTGCCCGGCAGGGTGGTGACGGTCTGCTTGCCGGCGTTGATGAGGTCGGCGTCCACCTCGTCTTCGGTCGGGAAGGGGCCGATGCCCAGCATGCCGTTCTCGCTTTGCAGCCAGACTTCCTTGGTGGGAGGCACGAAGTTGGCCACGAGCGTGGGAATGCCGATGCCCAGGTTCACATAGAAGCCGTCTTCCAGCTCTTGCGCCGCGCGTGCGGCCATCTGATCTTGCGTCCAGGCCATCTCAGGCTCCCTTTTTCTGGTTGACGGGGGTCTTGGTATCTGCGACTGCAGCCTGTGCGATGGCGGCCTGCGCCTCCACCTTGGCCGATGCGTCCACCGGCTCGGCGGCGCGCACGGTGCGCTTTTCGATGCGCTTCTCGGGCTTGCTGTTGACCACGATGCGGTGCACGTAGATGCCCGGCAGGTGGATGTCGTCGGGGGCCAGCTCGCCCACCTCGACGATCTTCTCCACCTCGACGATGCAAATCTTGCCGGCCATGGCGGCGGCCGGGTTGAAGTTGCGCGCCGTCAGGCGAAAGCGCAGGTTGCCCGAGCGGTCGGCCACGTCGGCCTTGACCAGGGCCACGTCGGGCACCAGCGAGCGCTCCATGACGTAGGTCTGGCCGTCGAATTCGCGCAGTTCCTTGCCGTCGGCCACTTGCGTGCCCACGCCGGTCTTGGTGAAGAAGGCCGGGATGCCGGCGCCGCCGGCGCGCAGCTTCTCGGCCAGCGTGCCCTGGGGCGTGAACTCGAGCTCGAGCTCGCCGGCCAGGTACTGGCGCTCGAACTCCTTGTTCTCGCCCACGTAGCTGGCGATCATCTTCTTGACCTGGCGCGTCTCGAGCAGCTTGCCCAGGCCGAAGCCGTCGACGCCGGCGTTGTTGGAGATGCAGGTCAGGTTCTTGACGCCGCTGTCCTTGAGCGCCTCGATGAGCGACTCGGGGATGCCGCAAAGGCCGAAGCCGCCGACGGCGAGCGTCTGGCCATCGGCCACCACGCCCTTGAGCGCCGCGTCGGCGGAGGGGTAAAGCTTGTTCACGCGCTGCTCCTCTATGTGGGTGAGGGAATCTTGGGAAGATTGAACGATACTACGTATTCGCATACGTAGTAATTCGTAATGGTGAGACCCGATGCTGCACGAGATCGATTTCAGGCTGGCGTTCGAACATGCACCCGTCGGCATGGTGGTTTCGCGCAACCGCACCATCGTCGCATGCAATGAAGAAGTGTGCGAGATGTTTGGTGCGTCGGCCCAGGAGCTGGTGGGCCAGTCGTTCAGCGTGCTCTATCCCAGCGTGGCCGAGTTCGAACGCATCGGCAAGCGCATGGAGCCCATCCTCAATGCCAGCGGCCACTATGCCGACAACCGGATGATGAAGCGCGTGGGCGGCGCGCATGCGGGCGAATCGTTCTGGTGCCACGTCACCGGCCGGGCGCTGAACCGCGCGGCGCCGCACGAGGCGGGCATCTGGACCTTCGAGGACCTGGGCACGCGCCGCTTCGCCAACAAGGACCAGCTCACCCCGCGCGAGCGCGAAGTGGCGGCGCAGGTGATGCGCGGCCTCACCAGCAAGGAGATCGGCAAGGCGCTGGCCATCAGCCACCGCACGGTGGAAATCCACCGGGCCCGGCTGATGCGCAAGTACGCCGCGGCGACCACGGCGGAGCTGGTGCAGAAGTTGATAGCGGGCTAGCGAGGCGCCGACTCGGCCTCGCCGGCCAAGGCGCTGCGCGAGCGCTCCAGCACATAGTCGATGAACGTGGCCGTAGCCCGCGTGTGGTGCCGATTGGGCATGTAGAGCATGAACATGCGGTCGCCGAAGATGCGCAGGCGCCAGTCGTCCAGGGCAGTGAGCATGTCGCCGCGGCGCACGTCGTCTTCCACCACGTAGTCGGGCAGGATGCCCACGCCGATGCCGGCCAGAACCGCCTGGCGCAGGAAGACGAAGTTCTCCGAGACCAGCGTGGGCTCCAGCGTGAGCACGTGGCGCTGGTCCTCTCGGTAGGCCGAGATGCGCAGCTGCCGCCCCACCACGTTCGAGGTGACCACGGGCACGCCACGAAGGTCGTCCACCTGCGCCGGCAGACCCTTGGCCTGCGCATAGCCGCGCGAGGCGCAGGCCACGTAGCGCACCGGGCCCATCTCGCGGGCCACCAGTTGCGGCGGTGGCTCGGACATGATGCGGATGGCGATGTCCACTTCGTCGCTGAGCAGGTCCTCCACCCGGTTCTCGAACATCACGTCCAGCACGATGCCCGGGTACTGCAGCTTGAACTCGATGAGCCACGGCGCCATGACCGTCTGGCCGAAGCCGCTGGGCACGTTCAGCCGCACGCGGCCCTGCAGGCTCTGGCCCAGCGCGGTGATCGATTCGCGCGCGGCCTGCATCTCGTTCTGGATGCCCAGGCCGTGCTGGTACAGGCGCAGCCCCGCGTCGGTGGGCTCCAGCCGGCGCGTGGTGCGGCGCACCAGTTGCAGGCCCACTGCGCGCTCCAGCTGGCTCAGGTGATAGCTCACGTTGGCCCGCGTCATCTTCAGCCGGCGGGCGGCCTCGCTGAGGTTGCCGGCATCGATGATGTCCACCAGGAGTGCGAGCGCGCCGGGATCCATGCAGTTGCCGTCGTCGTCAAAATTTTTTTGACAGTCTGTCAATCGGCTTTCTGATTGTCAAGAACACTGCGCCATTCAAGAATCCGCGCTGCATTCGCTGTCACGCACAAAACGCACAGGAGACTCAGTTGCAAGCTGCCCCCATCCGCCGCCGCGAACTCATTGGCTTTGCCATGGCCTCCAGCGCCATCGGCTTGTCCGGCGCACGCACCGCACATGCGCAAGGCGGCGCTGCGGGCTTTCCTTCCAAGCCGATCCAGATGGTGGTGCCCTTCCCTGCGGGCGGCGCCACGGACGGCGCGGCGCGCCTCATTGCCGACAAGCTGCGCCAGCAACTGGGCCAGCCCGTGCTGGTGGACAACAAGCCCGGCGCCTCCGGCATCCTGGGCACCGACTTCGTGGCCAAGGCGCCGGCCGATGGCCACACGCTCGTGTTCTCGCTGAGCACCTCGCTGCTCATCAACCAGTTTCTCTACAAGAAGCTGCCCTACCAGCCGCAAAAGGACCTGGCGCTGGTGAGCCACGTGGTCAATGCGCCGATTGCGCTGCTGGTGCATCCCAGCCTGCCCGCGGCCAACGCGGACGAGCTGGCCAGGTACATCCGCGCCAACAAGGGCAAGCTGTCGTACGGCTCGTGGGGCGTGGGCTCGGCCGGCCACCTGTCGCTGGCCGAGATGAGCAAGAAGTTCGATGCCGACATGACGCACGTCGCCTACAAGGGCGAGGCGCCCATGCTCACCGACCTGGTGGGCGGCCAGATCCACATGGCCTTTGCAAGCACGCTGCAGGCCAAGACATTCGCCGAAGCCGGCAAGCTGCGCATCATCGGCGTGACCGGCGAGAAGCGCAGCGGCGCCCTGCCCGCCTCGCCCACGCTGGTAGAGCAAGGCTGGAAGGACGACATCTACCGCATCACCGGCTGGGCCGCCATGGCCGCGCCGGCCGCCACGCCCAAGGCAGTGATCGACAGGATCGCCGAGGAGGTCCGCAAGGCCTGCGAACTGCCCGAGGTGCGCACCCGCATGCTCGCCCTGCTGGGCTCCGAGCCCACCGCCTACGGCCCCGAGCAGTTCGCGGCCCTCTATGCACGCGAGCTGCTGGTGTGGCAACGTGTGGTGAAGGACACTGGCGCCACCCTCGACTGAGTTCGAGCGGCCCGCCGTGTTGACTTGCAGAGCGTTCTGCGCGAAAGAGCCTGTCATGACTGAATGCAACCAACCGGCCATCTCGCCGCCCTTCTCGGCCTTGTTTCCGATCCGCAGCATCGACGACGTTCGCCGGCTCGAGAGCGTGCCGCAAGAGCGTGCTCTTGCGGTGGCCAGCACCTACGAGATCTTCCGCAACTCTGCGCATGCCTTCGGCGACAAGACGGCGCTGAGCTTTCTGCGCAGCGGCAAGCCGCAGGACGAGCCCATCCGCTGGAGCTATGCGCAACTGCTGCGCGGCATCCACCAGACGGCCAACCTCCTGCACCGCCTGGGCGTGCAACCCACCGATGCGGTGGCGGTGCTGCTGCCGGGCTGCCTCGACTATCACCTGGCGCTGTGGGGCGGCGAGGCCGCGGCCATCGTGCAGCCGCTCAATCCGCTGCTCACCGACGAGAAGCTGGCCTCGCTGATGCGCACGGCCGGCGCCAAGGTGCTCATCGCCTATGGCTCGAATGCCGAATCGGAGATGTGGTCCAAGGCCATGCGCCTGCGCGGCGAGGTGCCGACCCTGACCCACGTGCTGCGCGTGGCACCGCACGACGAGCAGCAGGCGCCGGCCGAGCTGCCGCCGGGCGTGCTGGACTTCAACGTCGAGCGCAGCCGCGAGCCCGCCGATCGCCTGGTGAGCGGCCGGCGCATCGCGCCCACCGACATCGCCGCCTACTTCCACACCGGCGGCACCACCGGCGCGCCCAAGCTGGCGCGCCACAGCCACGGCGCGCAGGTGTTCACTGCCTGGGCCTGCGTGCAGCTGCAGGGCATGGGCGCCAGCGACATCAGCATCAACGGCTACCCGCTCTTTCACGTGGCCGGCGTGCTGCCGGCCTCGCTCACGCTGCTGTCGGCCGGCGCGGAAATGGTGATTCCCACGCCGTCGCTGATGCGCAACCGCGAGGTGCTGGCCAACTACTGGCGCCTGGTGCAGGCCTATCGCGCCACGTCCGTCTCGGCCGTGCCCACGGTGCTGGCCGCCCTGGCCACGGTGCCGCTGGACGGCGCCGATATCTCGTCGGTGAAGTACTGCCGCACTGGCGCGGCCGTGCTGTCGCCCGAGCTGGCGGCGCGCTTCGAGCGCCTGTTCGGGCTGCATGTGCACGAGAGCCTGGGCATGACCGAGATGGCCGGCATATCCACCGTGACGCCACCCGGCGTGAACGGGCCGGCGGGCTGCGTGGGCTTTCGGCTGCCCTATTCGCAGTTGCGCATCGTGGCCATCGATGCCAACGGCAAGCCCTCGCAACGCGATCTGCCGCGCGGCGAGCCGGGCATGGTGCTGTTCAGGTCGCCCAATCTCTTCTCGGGCTACCTCAATGCCAAGGACAACGAAGGCGCCATCACCGAGGACGGCTGGCTGGTTACCGGCGACCTGGGCTTCATCGACGCCGACGAGCGCCTGAACCTCAGCGGCCGCGCCAAGGACCTGATCATCCGCAGCGGCCACAACATCGACCCCAAGACCATCGAGGATGCGCTCTCGGCCCATCCGTCGGTGCAGATCTGCGCCGCGGTGGGCGCACCCGATGCCTATGCCGGCGAGCTGCCGGTGGCCTATGTGAGCCTGATGCCCGGCGCCGCCGCCACCGAGTCGGAACTCATGGCGTTTGCGGCCAAGGGCGTGGACGAGGCGCCGGCACGGCCCAAGTCGGTGGTGATCCTGGACAAGATCCCCATGACCAATGTCGGCAAGGTCTACAAGCCCGAATTGCGCCTGCTGGCGGCGCAGGCGGTGGTGCAGGCGCTGGTCGACCAGGTGGCCACGCGCCTGGCGTTGCCGGCCGAGCTGGCACCCACGGTTCGCGCCAGCGAAGCCGAGGGCATCGCCGTGCTGGTGAATGATTCAGCCTTGCAGGCGCGCGCCGCAGCCGTACGCGAGGCCTTGAGCGCGGCGATCGAGCCGCTGCCGGTCAAGGTTCGCCTGCAGTCGGCCTGAGCCCGGCAGCGCGGGCGCTTGGTCAGCGGCCCTTGACGGCCAGCAGTTCCACTTCGAAGTTCAGCGTCGAGTCCGGCGGAATCACGCCGGCCGCGCCTGCCTTGCCGTAGGCGATGCCCGGCGGGCAGGTGAGCTTGGCCTTGCCGCCCACCTTCATCATCGCAACGCCCTCGGTCCAGCAGGGAATCACGCGCTTGAGCGGAAACTCGGCCGGCTCGCCGCGCGCGTAGGAGCTGTCGAACTCCTTGCCGTTGGTCAGGGTGCCGCGGTAGTGCACGCGAACGGTGTCGTCGGCGGTGGGCTGCGCACCGGTGCCGTCCTTGAGCGACTGGTAGACCAGGCCGCTCTTGGAGGTGACAGGCGCCGAGCCTTGCGCCCAGGCAGCGGGCATGAGTGCACAGGCGGCGACAGCGGCAATCAGCAGGTTTCGCACAACGGATCCTTCTTGGTAGTGGTCAATGAATCGATTATTGCCCGCGGGCGGGCGGCGACCCGATGAAGATGACACACGCCCCGTTCCACGCCATGATGCCCGACAGGGAGAAACAAAACATGGCCGAGCTCGGTTCGACATCGCCTGCCTCTTCGCTCAAGAAAGTGCTGGGGCCACTTCAACTCTGGGGCATTGCGGTGGGCCTCGTCATTTCAGGCGAGTACTTCGGCTGGAGCTATGGCTGGAACAGCGCAGGCACGCTGGGCTTTCTGGTCGCAACGATCCTGGTCGCCTCGATGTACACGACCTTCATCTTCAGCTTCACCGAGTTGTCCACCGCGATACCGCACGCAGGCGGCCCCTTCGCCTATGCGCGGCGCGCCTTCGGGCCCACGGGGGGCTTCATCGCCGGCTATGCAACGCTCATCGAGTTCGTCTTTGCACCGCCGGCCATCGCGTTGGCCATCGGGGCCTACCTCAACGTGCAGTTTCCGGGCATCAACACCAAGTACATCGCACTGGGCGCCTACGCGGCGTTCATCGGGCTGAACTGGCTGGGCGTGGGCATCGCGGCCACCTTCGAGCTGTTCGTCACGCTGCTGGCCATCGCGGAGCTGCTGGTGTTCATGGGGGTGGTCGCGCCGGGCTGGTCGTGGGCCAACTTCGTGGCCAATGGCTGGGCCGGCAGCGATGGATTCAGCGCGCAGGCCGCTTCGGGCATCTTCGCGTCCATTCCCTTTGCGATCTGGTTCTTCCTGGCCATCGAAGGCGCGGCCATGGCGGCCGAAGAGGCGCGCGACCCGCACCGCACCATTCCGGTGGCCTACATCGCGGGCATCCTCACGCTGGTGCTGCTGGCCTTCGGCGTCATGATCTTCGCGGGCGGCGTGGGCGACTGGCGGCAGCTGGCCAACATCAACGACCCGCTGCCGCAGGCCATGAAGGCGGTGGTGGGCGCCAGCAGCGGCTGGCTGCACATGCTCGTGTGGATCGGGCTGTTCGGCCTGGTCGCATCGTTTCACGGAATCATCATGGGCTACTCGCGGCAGATCTTCGCGCTGGCGCGCGCCGGCTACCTGCCGGCCTATTTCGCGGCGCTCAGCCCCCGGTTCAACACGCCACACCGCGCGCTGGTGGCCGGCGGCGTGATCGGCGTGGCGGCAATCTTTAGCGATGACTGGGTGCAGTTCGGCGGCCAGAGCCTGACCGCCAACATCGTGACGATGGCGGTGCTCGGGGCCATCGTGATGTACCTTGTGTCCATGGCCGCCCTGTTTCGCCTGCGCAAGACCGAACCTGCCCTGCACCGCCCCTACCGGGCGCCGCTGTATCCCCTGTTTCCGGCCATTGCCCTGGGGCTGGGCGCCGTCTGCCTGGGTGCCATGGTGTGGTTCAACGGCTTGCTCACGCTGCTGTTCGTGCTGCTGATGGCGCTGGCCTATGCCTATTTCCGCAGCACGGGCGAGCAGCGCGCAACGGCGGCGCGCAACGAACCGATGTCCATCTGAAACCCACATGCCCTACCGCACGACCCTCGGCCACCAGGTCTTTGCGTTCCACGACCTCAAGCAGGTCATGGCCATGGCCAGCCCGCCCCGCTCGGGCGACGAGCTGGCCGGCGTGGCGGCCGGCAGTGCCCAGCAGCGCATGGCCGCGCGCTACGTGCTGGCCGATGTGCCACTGGCACGGTTCCTGTCCGAGGCGCTGGTGCCCTACGAGAGCGACAACATCACGCGCCTGATCGTCGACACGCACGATGCCGCCGCCTTTGCGCCGGTGGCTTCGCTCACGGTGGGCGGCTTTCGCGACTGGCTCTTGTCGGATGCAGCCACCACCGAGGCGCTGGCCGAGCTCGCGTCCGGCCTCACGCCGGAAATGGCGGCGGCCGCCTCCAAGCTCATGCGCAACCAGGACCTGATCGCGGTGGCCCGCAAGTGCCGCGTCGTCACGCGCTTTCGCAACACGCTGGGCCTGCCCGGGCGCATCGCGGTGCGGCTGCAACCCAACCACCCCACCGACGACCTGCGCGGCATTGCAGCATCGACGCTGGACGGGCTGCTCATGGGCGCGGGCGATGCGGTGATCGGCGTGAACCCGGTCAGCGACAACCTGCAGGCACTCGCGCGGCTCACCCACATGCTGGGCGAAGTCATCCAGCGCTTCGACATTCCCACGCAGTCCTGCGTGCTCACGCATGTGACCAACACGCTGCGCCTCATCGAGCAAGGCGCGCCGGTCGACCTGGTGTTCCAGTCCATCGGCGGCACCGAGGACGCCAACAGCGCCTTCGGCATCACGCCCGGGCTGCTGGGCGAAGCGCACGATGCAGCGCAATCGCTCTCGCGCGGCACGGTGGGCAACAACCTGATGTACTTCGAGACCGGCCAGGGCAGCGCCTTGTCGACCAATGCCAATCATGGGGTGGACCAGCAGACCTGCGAGGCGCGCGCCTACGGCCTGGCGCGCCGCTACCAGCCGCTGCTGGTGAACACCGTGGTGGGCTTCATCGGCCCCGAGTACCTGTTCGACGGCAAGCAGATCATCCGCGCCGGGCTGGAAGACCACTTCTGCGGCAAGCTGCTGGGCCTGCCCATGGGCTGCGACATCTGCTACACCAACCATGCCGAGGCCGACCAGGACGACATGGACAACCTGCTGGTGCTGCTGGGCAGCGCGGGCCTGAACTTCCTGATGGGTGTGCCGGGCGCCGACGACGTCATGCTGAACTACCAGAGCACATCCTTTCACGACGCGCTGTTCCTGCGCCGCACGCTGGGCCTGCAGCGCGCGCCCGAGTTCGAAGACTGGCTCGTTCGCATGCAGATCACCAACCCTGGCGGTCGCCTGCAGGATGCCGACGCCATGCCGCGCCTGGCCGGCATGGGGGCGCTGTCCGAATTGAAGACGCCATGAACGACAAGACCACGCCAGCTGTCGACGCATGGCTGCCCTGGCGCCGCAGCACGCCCGCGCGCATCGGCCTGGGCCGCGTCGGCGACGCGGCCCCCACGGCCGAGTTGCTGCGCTTTGGCTGGGCTCATGCGAGCGCGCGCGACGCCATTCATGCGCGGCCCGACCTCGATGCGCTGGAGCACAGCTTGAAGTCCCAGGGCTGGATGCCGCTGCGCGTGAAAAGCCGGGCACCAGACCGCACCACCTACCTGCGCCGGCCCGACCTGGGCCGCCTGCTCGACGAGGTCGACACCCGGAACTTGCAGCCCGTTGCGGGTGGCTGCGACATCTGCATCGTGGTTGGCGACGGCCTCTCTGCGCTGGCCATCGAGCGGCACGCGGCACCGCTGCTCGCCGCGCTGTCGCCCCTGCTGCCCGCCGGCCTGCGCCTGGCTCCGCTGGTCATCGCCAGCCAGGCCCGGGTGGCGCTGGCCGACGACATTGGCGAGCGGCTGGGCGCGCGCCTGTCGGTCATGCTCATCGGTGAGCGTCCCGGCCTGAGCTCGCCCGACAGCCTGGGCATCTACCTGACCTTCGACCCACGGCGCGGTCGCACCGATGCGCAGCGCAACTGCATTTCCAATGTGCGCACCGAAGGCCTGGCACCGGCTGCAGCGGCCGCGCGCCTGGCCTGGCTGATGCGCGAATCGCTCGCGCGCGGCTTCAGCGGCGTGGCCCTCAAGGACGAGAGCGACGACGCAGCCTTGGCGCCCGCGCCTGCCACACCCCTACCCGACGACGTCCACAAGGAGCGCCCTGAATGACACCTGCCACCGACAGCCGCTACCCCCCGCCCGAACTGGCCAACCTGCCCGAAGACATCCGCGAGAAGATCCTGCAGGTGCAGGAAAAGGCCGGCTTCGTGCCCAACGTCTTTCTCGCCCTGGCACGCAGGCCGGCCGAGTGGCGCGCCTTCTTCGCCTACCACGACGCGCTGATGCTCAAGGAGGAAGGTTCGCTCACCAAGGGCGAGCGCGAAATGATCGTCACGGCCACCAGCGCGGCAAACAAATGCCTGTACTGCGTGGTGGCCCACGGCGCGCTGCTGCGCATCTACGAGAAAAAGCCCCTGGTGGCCGACCAGGTGGCGGTGAACTGGCGCAAGGCCGACATCTCCATGCGCCAGAAAGCCATGCTCGAGTTCGCCATGAAGGTATGCGAGAGCTCGCACGAAATCGACGCCAGCGACTTCCCGCCCCTGCATGCCAACGGCTTCTCGGACGAAGACATCTGGGACATCGCCGCCATCACCGCGTTCTTCGGGCTGTCCAACCGAATGGCGAGCTTTTCGGGCATGCAGCCCAACGACGAGTTCTACTTGCTGGGGCGCGTGCCGCGCGAGAAGAAGGGCTGAGTGGCACGCTCGGGCCCGGAAATTCGATCGCGCAAGACAGCCGCAATGCGGCCGTCCTGCGCTGCAGCGGATCAGTTCCCGCAGGTCCCCGGCGTGGCCAGGTCGAGCTTCGATACGGCTTGCTTGCCCTGGGCTTCGGTCACCTGCTCGAGGTCCGCACCGCCCGCAATCAGGCCCAGCTTGATGTATTGGCGAATGAAGTAGTTCTTGCCCGCATCGAACATCACGGTCAGCTTGTTCGGTGAAAACTCCGACTCGGTCTCTACGACATGCTCCTTGCCACCGGCCACCTCGGTATAGAAGAACGTGTTGGGACCAGACTCGCCCAGGCACTTGCCATCGACGTGAATGTCCTTCTTCAGCGCCCCACCCAGTGTGCTGTCGCGGTAGACATAAAGCCCGGAACTGCCGGCGGCAGGCGCGGCAAACTGCTTGGCCTTGGTGGAGGCCTCCTGGCTCTCCATCTTGACGGACGCGCAGCCCGCAAGAACCGTCAACGTGACGGCAAGAAATGCAATCTTTTTCATGATCCTCCCTCGTTTGCTAAGTATTGAATTTGTCACCGACTCAATACTGACGTCGGTGCCAGATCATGTTAGCGCACGGCCCTATCGCGCCCCGTGGACGAGGGGCGCGGAAGCCCGAAGGAAGATTCAGAGTGAGAGTTCAGGGAAGCGCGCGCTGCGTGCCATCCGCGCCGGGGCTGCGCCTGAAGAACAGCCGCTGCACACCCAAGGCAATGAGGCCGCCCAGCAACGCGCCGGCGAACACATCGGTCGGGAAGTGCAGGCCGAGGTATACGCGGCTCCAGGCCACGGCGCCGGCGGCCAGCAGGAACAGCAGTGCCCAGCGATCGCGCCGCTGCAGACACAGCGAGAACGCAACGGCGAAGGCGCCGGTGGAATGCATGCTGGGGAAGCTCCCACGAACCCCATGCTCGAGCCACTGGTGACCCAGGTCCAGCGCCTCGGGGCGCGGCATCGGCAGCCAGTTGCGGAACAGGCTCACGACCACCCAGGCCGCCAGCAGGCTCAGCAGCGCTGACCACAGCACACGCCGATGGCGCTCGGGCTGGGCGAGCGCCAGCACCGCCAGCAGCAGCACCATGGCCGCGGGCAGGAAATTGGTGATCATCGCGGCGATATGAATGCGCCACATGGGCGTGCCGGCGTCCGCATTGATGAGCGCGAAGAGCGATATATCGACGATGTTCATGCAGCACCCATGCTCGCCAAAGCATATGAAGGGCGCATGAACGGCCCCACGGGCCGATTGGCCTAATCCAGGTAGGACTTCACCTTGGCCGGCAGGACAGGCGCCTGCCAGCGGTACTCCGGTGCCAGCACATTTCGCCCGGGCTGATTGCCACCCCAGCGCAGATGCAGCAGGTCGGCCACCGTCCAGGCGAGCCAGTCGGCCCGGAAGGGCTGCCGCGCCGCGGCCTGGGTGGCAGCCGGACCAAGCGCCTCGCTGCGCCACACCAGCGCCGGAATGCGATAGCCCGATTCCGTTTGGGGGCTGTGGCCGGCCCTGTCGCTGACGTGGCCGACCTCCTGGCCGTGGTCGGACAGGTACATCCAGGCGCGATAACCCCCTTCCCGGCCGACCGCCTGAGTCAGTTGCAGCGTCTCGGACACCACGAAGTCGTGATAGAGCAAGGCAGCGTCGTAGTCCTGACGGAAGCGCCTCACCCAGGCCGCGCGGCCCTGGTCCTGCATCTGCGTCTCGACCGCGTCGACCTCGTCGTCGAAGGGGTTCTCGCCTTCGGGAAAGCGCAGCCGGTAGTGCGGATGGGCACCCAGCAGGTGCACCACGATGAGCTTGCGCTGCGCCGGGTCTTCCAGGGCTTCCTGGACGCAATCGAGCAGTTCGCCGTCGAGCGAGGCACTGGCGCGGCCGGGCGTGCGGTTGACGAAATCGACCACGTCGGCCAGCCGGGCGTGCTGCTGCTCGATGGCAATGTCGTCGTGGTTGCTCATCCACCAGACCTTGTAGCCGGCCGCGCGCGCCAGGGCCAGCAGATGCTGCGGCTGGTCGGCGTCGGGCTCGCCAAAGGCCAGCATGTTGCGCAGGGCCGGCAGGGTGCTTGCGTCGACCGACCAGGCATTGCGCAATACCAGCATGTTCTCGCCCGCCCGCCGCTGGTGCGCCTGAAGGCGCGGCGTGGTGTCGCGGCGGTAGCCGTACAGCCCCATGTTGTCGCGGTTGATGCTGTCGGTAATGACCAGTACCACGGTGGATGGCCCCTCATGGGCGACAACCGGCTCAGCCTGGCGCGCGTGAGCCAGGGCCCGGTCTCGCACCAGCCGCTGGTCCGCCATGTCGGCCTTGAGGGCCTGCACCGATTGCGCCCAGTTCGCCCAGAAGACCAACGGGTGCAGCCGGCGCCACGGCTTGCTGGCATACGCCACGATGCCAAGCGCAATGACCACCGCAAGCACGCCCACCCAACACTTGGGCATGCCCAGCGACGAAGGCGCCTGGCGTCCCCGCCCTGCAAGACGCCAGGCAAAGGCGCCCGCCGCCGCCAGCGCTGCCACCCATAGCAGGGCCACCCGCCAGTGCGACTGAAGGTACTCGCCGCCCTCGCGGCCGTTGGAGTTGGCCACGGCGCCGACCACCAGCGCGCCGTCGGGCGCGGCCTGGTAGGCATCGAGCAGGAAGGCGCGCGATACGCCGTCCAGCGCGAACAGCATCACCCACAGCCACAGGGCGATTCGGCGGGTGCGTTGCGCAGCCCGGCTTCGCACTGGCCAGGCCATCCAGGCCAGGAGCGGCAGCGCCAGAAGCACCAGTTGGGCCACACGCCGACCGTCGTGCCCGAGCACGATGAACAGGGTCGCCAGGGCAGCCAGGCCTCCTGCCGCCTGCCCCCAACGCTGGAATGAAGAAGGGGCGCTGGCGGCTTGCGGGCGATTCATCGTCGATGTCGATCTTGGGGCTGGCTAGGGCGGTTGGCGGGCATTCTGCCGCGCCGCGCCAGCGCCATTTCCCCTTGATCCCGGCGGGGCAAAGGGCTATTGATCGGGCCCTAGCCCTAGCCCTTGCCGCGGCAGTCGGCCAGCGCGTCGAGCGAGGCCTTGTAGCTGGGGCTTTGCACGTCCATCGTTCCCAGCACCGTGTGATAGAGGTTGTCGTGCGTCAGCGGCTTGTCCAGCCCGCCTTGCACGCAGCCCAGCGAAAGCTTGTCGCGCGAGCGCATGCCGTCGCTGAACCACATCACCCACGGCACGTGCTTCTGCGCTTCTGGTGCAACGCTGTAGGGCATGCCATGCAGGAACAGGCCGAACTCGCCCAGCGATTCACCGTGGTCACCCACATACAGCATGGCGGTGTCGTAGTGGTCCGAGCGCGCCTTGAGCCAGTCGATGGTCTTGCCCAGGAACTGGTCGGTATAGACGATGGTGTTGTCAAAGGCGTTGATCAGCTCGTCGTGGCTGCAGTCCGACAGCACGTTGACGCGGCACTCGGGCATGAAGCGCTTGCTGCTGCGCGAGGAGCGCAGGTAGTAGGCCGGCCCGTGGCTGCCCATCTGGTGCATCAGCAGCACCACGCCACGCTGGCGGCGCTCGGGCGACAAGGCCTCGATGCGCGCGTCGAGACCGCGCAGCATGACTTCGTCCAGGCACTCGTCGCCGCTGGGGCACAACGCGTCCTTGGTGACGGGGTCGAGCCCTGCGAAGGCGGATGCGTGCGGAATGCGGTCGCACACCCCCTTGCAGCCGCCGGGCTGGTTGTCCAGCCAGAACACGGCCAGGCCCGCGGCCTGCAGCACGTCGGTCAGGTTCTCGTAGTCGTCGTTGGCGCTTTCGAAACCCGCCTTGCCCAGCGGCGAAAACATGCAGGGCACCGAGGCCAGCGTGCTGGTGCCGCAGGACTGCACCTTGCGCCAGCTGAGCACATTGCGCGCAGCCAGGTCGCGCGTGGTGTCGCGCTGGTAGCCGTTGAGGCCGAAGTGGTCGGCCCGCGCGGTCTCGCCCACCACCACGACGAACAGCGGCGGCCTGGCCTGGGCGGCGTAGCTGGCACCCAGCGCAGCCCCGCCCGACACCGGGATGAGCTGGCGCTTGTGGCTGAACAGCGCGCGCGCGCCCACCGTGGTGGCCGAGTAGATCGGCGCCAGCGGATTGGTCATGTAGCGCAGCTTGGTGTGATTGCGCATGAGCGGCGCGAAGTCGCGGTTCATGGCCAGCACGCCCCCGGCTGCCACCGCGGCGGCGGCCACGAACAACAGCACATTGCGCCACAACTGCGCGAAGAAAGACTGCCGCGAGAAGCGCGCGTGCCAGATCACGACGGCCGGCAGCGTTGCCACGAGCAGCACGTTGAGCAGCAACCGCCAGTTGAGCAGGTCGCGCACCTCGTTCATGTCCGTCTGGGTGGCGTTGGCGAGCATGCTCGGATCCATCACCACACCGTAGGTCGCCACGTAGTGCTGCGACACGGCGGCGATCAAGACCACCGCCATCCACAGCGGCTTCATCCAGCGCGACCAGGCGAACAGCGACAGCAGCGCCACGTTGCCGCAAGCCACCAGCAGGCCCATCAGCAGCAGGTTGGGCAGGTACTCCGAGCGCTGCCCGCCGCCGATGTTCATCAGCTCCCCGAACAGCGGCCAGTTGCAGGCCAGCGCCAGGTACACGCCCAGGCACAGCACGAGCGTGCGCGGGGAACGCGGACGCTGCAGCCAGTTGCGCAGGCGGTGCCAGTAGCCGATGCCCCAGGGCGCGTCGGAGCTTGCGAGCGAGCCATGCCCCGAATCGCCCGACCCGGGGGCAGCCTCAGGCCACGAAGGATTGCGCGACATCGCCAAGATTCTAGAGAGGGGTCCGGGGGGCGGTTGCCGCCGCCACGACCGGCTTCGCGCCGCGGGAGCGCCACCATTGGCAGGCGCAGTCGATCACGAGTCCGGTCGTCCAGCAGATCCAGGCGGTCCAGAGCGTGTGGCTCATGTAGTGGGCGCCGCGCAGCTGCTGCGCCAGGCCCAGCAGGAGGCCGCCGACTATCGCCGCGGCCAGCCACCAGCGGGCCACCCCCGGAACCCGGCGCGCCAGGACAAGGTAGCCACCGACAAACGCGAAGGCGGCCGATGCATGCCCCGCAGGGAAGCACTTTCCGGGGCCGCCGTCGAACTTGCCCCACGACCAGTGGGACACGTAGCGAGCGACCCCGCCGAAAGTGTCCACATCCCAGGGGCAGCTGGTGCGGCTGCCGTACTTGATGAGCGAGATCATCAGCACCGAGGCAATGACGCTCAGCGCCAGCTGCGCCCGCTCGCCGCGGTCGAGCCGACGAAGGAAGCCGATCGGCCAGACAATGCTCGCCAGCAGGAGCAGCACCACCATCCAGCTCACCGCCTTGGTGCCCTCGTGCATGATCTGCACCAGGAACCAGTTGTCGCGCAGCGCAAAGCCAGCGCGGGTACCGAAGAGCCCGGCCAATGGGAGATCGAGGCCGCTCGCATCCCAGAGCAGCAGAAGCGGCAACGCGAGCAGGGTCCAACCCGCCAGGCGGCCGTAAGAAGTTCGAAGCATGTGCCTGGAGGGTATGGGCCCAAACTGAACGCATCCTGAAAGCTTTGCGCTCTTCCATAATCCATCGACCCACTCAAGGAGTCACTCTTGCGCATCCTGCTGGTCGAGGACGACAGCGCGCTGGCAAGCGCCGTCTGCAGCTACCTGGAATCAAAGGCCTTCGTCGTCGACGTCGCGCCCAGCCTGGCCGACGCCCGGGCCGCCTTGCTGGGCGCCCAGTACGCCGCGGTGCTGCTCGACCTGCACCTGGGCGACGGCGAAGGCCTGTCGCTGCTGCCGCACGTGCGGGCACTGGCCGACCGGCCCATCGTCATCGTGGTCACGGCCCGCGACCAGGTAACGGATCGCATCCGCGGCCTGGACGCCGGCGCCGACGACTACATCATCAAGCCCTACGACCCGGCCGAGCTGCTGGCCCGCCTGCGCGCGGTGGAGCGCCGGCGCAGCGACAGCCACACGCCGGTGCTGCAGCTGGGCAGCCTCACGATCGACCTGGCGCGCGACAGCGTGCGCAAGAACGACGCGCCGGTCACCCTCACGCAGAAGGAATGGGCGTTGCTGCGGGTCATGGCATCGCGCCCCGACCGCATCCATACCCGCGAGATGCTGCAGGACGCGCTTTACGGCTGGGACGACGAGGCCGACAGTAATACGCTGGAAGTATTCATCAGCCGGCTGCGGCGCAAGCTGGGCCGCAGCCACATCGTGACGCTGCGCGGACTCGGCTACAGGCTCTCGCCCTCGGACGAGGAGGATTGAGGGCGTGGCAAGCGGTCCCAAGGCAAGGCGCACACCGGGCGCGCGAAGAAGCGCAGACAGCGAATCGCTGGCAGGCCACCTGACCCGCACCCTCATCATCTGGGTGGGCGGAGTGTGGCTGCTGAGCGTGATGGGCGTCGTGTGGTACGTGGACCGCGAGATCAACAACAACTTCGACAGCGAACTGGCCGAGATCTCGCACCGCCTGTTCGATTTTGCCGCGCGCGATCTGGACCGCGGGAACCAGGCGCGCGCCGCCCTGGGCCAACCGCTGGTGGCATCCGATCCGCTGTTCAGCGAAGACCTGGTGCTGTTCGAGGTGAAAGACGCCACCGGCCGCATCCTCATGCACACGGCTGCGAACGACCACAAGGTCTTCGAGGTGCCGCTCAAGCCCGGCTTCGTGAACAGCGGCGCGTGGCGCATCTACACGGTGCAGCACCCCACCCGGCCGCTGTACCTGCAGGTGGCCGACCCGCTGGACGAGCGGCGCGAGGCCGTGAACGGCACCTTGCTGGGCCTGTTCATCCCGCTGGCGGCCGGCCTGCCGCTGCTGGCCCTGGTGCTGCGCCGGATCGCCCGCAAGGAGCTGCGCGCGCTGCAGTGGCTGGCCGGCCAGATTGCAGAACGAAGCGGCTCCGACCTGCGCCACATCCCGCTGCCCGCCCTGCCGCAAGAGCTGCAATCGGTGGGAGACGACGTCAATCGCCTGCTGGAGCGGCTGTCGCAGGCGCTGGACGTGGAGCGGGCGCTGGCCGCCAACGCCGCCCACGAGATCCGCACGCCGCTGGCTTCCGCGCGGCTTCGCCTTCAGACCGCGCTGGACCATGGCCTGCATCGCGAGGACGTCGAAGCCGCGCTGGTGGCCTTGCGCACACTGAGCCACCGCACCGAGAAGCTGCTGCAGCTCTCGCGCGCCGAATCGGGCGCATCGCTGTCACGCCAACCGGTGGACCTGGCCAAGGTGGCGGGCCTGGTGGCGCAGGAGTTCTGGCGCGAGGACGAGGCCCGCGCCCGCCTCGACCTGCGCATCGGCCCCACCGAGACGCAATGGGCCCAGGGCGACGTGGACGCCCTGGCCATCGCACTGCGCAACCTGGTGGAAAACGCGCTGCACTACGGCTGCGGCCAGCCGGTGGTGCTGGAAGTGATGGCGCCGTGCACCCTGGCCGTGCGCGATTTCGGGCCCGGCGTGAGCGCGCAGCAGCTGCAGACCCTGCACCAGCGCCATGTGCGCCACAGCGCCGATCGCGCCGGCTACGGGCTGGGGCTGTCCATCGTGCACACCATCGTCGAGAAGCACGACGCGCGGCTCGATCTTTTCTCGCCCCCACCTGGCGCCAAGAGCGGCCTGGAGGCGCGCATCGTCCTGCACCCGGCGGCCTGATTCCGGCTGCGAGCCGGGGCCGCGCATATCGCCTTGGCGACAGCTCCCCCTCCTACGCCCCCCTCTACGGGCGGGGGCTCAGGCGCGCCATGCCGAATAGAATTGCTGGCCGCGCCCAGGGCGCGCGAGCCCGTCCAATAACCATATCCAGCCAGACCCCATGACTCAAGAAGAAATCCTTGCCCAATTCGGCCCGCGCGAAGCGATGGAATACGACGTGGTGATCGTCGGCGGCGGCCCTGGCGGCCTGTCCACCGCCATCCGCCTGAAGCAATTGGCCGCGCACCATGGCAAGGAAATCTCGGTGGTGGTGCTGGAAAAGGGTTCCGAGCCCGGCGCACACATCCTCTCGGGCGCCATCATGGACCCGCGTGCCCTCAACGAGCTGCTGCCCGACTGGCGCGAGCAAGGCGCACCACTGAACCAGCCCGTCACGGAAGACGCCTTCCTGATGCTGTCCGAAACCGGTGGCACGCGCGTTCCCAACTTCATGTTGCCCGGCAACTTCCACAACGAAGGCAACTACATCGTCAGCCTGGGCAACGTGGTCAAGTGGCTGGCCCAGCAGGCCGAGGGCCTGGGCGTGGAAATCTTCCCCGGCTTCGCTGCCGCCGAGGTGCTCTACAACGACGACGGTTCGGTCAAGGGCGTGGCCACCGGCAACATGGGCATCGGGAAAGACGGCGAGCCCACCGAGAACTTCCAGCTGGGCATGGAGCTGCACGGCAAGTACACCATCTTTGCCGAAGGCGCACGCGGCCACCTGGGCCGCCAGCTCATCGCCAAGTTCAAGCTCGACGCCGGCAAGGACCCGCAAAGCTACGGCATCGGCATCAAGGAGCTCTGGGAAATCGACCCGGCTCGCCACCAGCCCGGCCTGGCGGTGCACACCTCGGGCTGGCCCCTGCCCTCCGACACCTACGGCGGCTCCTTCCTCTATCACGCCGAAGACAACAAGATCGTCGTCGGCTTCGTGGTGGGCCTGGACTACCAGAACCCGCACATCAGCCCGTTCGAAGAGTTCCAGCGCTTCAAGACGCACCCCAACATCCGCTGGTACTTCGAGGGCCAGGACAAGGGCCTCAAGCCCGCCAAGCGCCTGAGCTATGGCGCGCGCGCCATCACGGCCGGCGGCCTGCTCTCGCTGCCCAAGACCGTGTTCCCGGGCGGCGCACTGGTGGGCTGCGACGCCGGCTACCTCAACGCCAGCCGCATCAAGGGCAGCCATGCCGCCATCAAGACCGGCATGCTGGCCGCCGAGGCGGCCTACGACGCCATCATGGCCGGCCGCTCGCACGACGAGCTGGCCGCCTATCCCGAGGCCTTCGAGAAGAGCTGGCTGCGCAAGGAGCTGCACAAGGCGCGCAACTTCAAGCAGTGGTTCAAGAAGGGCCTCACCGTGGGCACGCTCATGACCGGCATCGAGCAGTTCCTGCTGCGCGGCCACGTGCCGTGGACCATCCACCGCACCGAGGCCGACCACAGCCGCCTCAAGCCGGCGGCCGAGTGCAAGAAGATCGCCTACCCCAAGCCCGACGGCAAGCTCACCTTCGACCGGCTCTCGTCGGTGTTCGTCAGCAACACCAACCATGAAGAGAACCAGCCGGCGCACCTGACGCTGAAAGACGCCACGGTGCCCACGCGCATCAACCTGCCGCAGTTCGCCGGCCCCGAGCAGCGCTACTGCCCGGCGGGCGTATACGAGTTCGTGCCCGACGAGGCCAACGCCGGCAAGGAGCGCCTGCAGATCAACGCGCAGAACTGCGTGCACTGCAAGACCTGCGACATCAAGGACCCGACGCAGAACATCGTGTGGGTCACGCCTGAAGGCGGCGGCGGCCCCAACTACGTCGGCATGTAAGGGGTGCGCGCACCCACCGCGATGTTGCGCGAGCACGCCCACCTGCCCACCGGCCGCCGGCTGGTCAGCTGGACCTTGCTCATCGCCGTGCTGGCCGCTGTGCTGTGGCTGGCGGTGCGCTACATCAGCCCGGCACCACCGCGCACGCTGGTCATGAGTACCGGCGCCACCGACGGCGCCTACCACCGCTTCGGCCAGCGCTACCAGGAAATCCTGCGCGCCAACGGCATCCGCCTGGAGCTGCGGCCGTCCAGCGGTGGCATGGAGAACATCACGCGCCTGAACGAAGGCTCGGTGTCGGTGGGCTTCGTGCAAGGCGGCACCGGCCTGCTGGCCACCGACCCCGAGGCCCTGCCCGAATCCACCGCCCTGCGTTCGCTGGCCACGGTGGCCTTCGAGCCGGTGTGGATCTTCACGCACACGCTCGATCTTTCGAAAGGGCTGGGTGCGCTGGCCGGCAAGCGCATTGCGGTGGGCTTGCCCGGCAGCGGCAACCTGTACGTGGCACGCCAGCTTCTTGCCGTGTACGGCGTGCAGGACGGTGTGAAGGGCACCGTCTTCGTCACCGAAGGCGGCACCGCCTCGGCCCAGTTGCTGCGCGAGCGCAAGGTGGACGCGCTCATCATGATCGCGGCGCCGCAGGCGCAGGCGGTGCACCAGTTGCTCCATGAAGGCCAGATGCGCCTGGCATCGCTGGACCAGGTGGAAGGCCTGGCGCAGCGCTATCCGTACTTCCAGCCGATCACGCTCAAGCGCGGTGCGGTCGACCCGGCGCGCGATCTTCCGGCGGCCGACATCCACCTCTTGGCCACCACGGCCAACCTGGTGGTGCGCGACGACCTGCACCCTGCCCTGGACTACCTGCTGCTCGAGGCCGCCAAGCAGGTGCATTCGCAGCCCAGCCTGATCAACCGGCCGAGCGAGTTTCCCAACCCGCGCGACACGGACTATCCGCTGTCCGACCAGGCCGACCGCTACTTCAAGCATGGCCAGCCCTTCCTGCAGAACTACCTGCCTTTCTGGGTGGCCATCTATGCGCAGCGGCTGCTGCTGTGGCTGCTCCCGCTGGCGGCGATCCTGGTGCCCTTGATGCGCGTGCTGCCGGGGCTGGTGAACTGGCGGCGCCAGAGCCGGCTGTACCGGCGCTACGGCGAGCTGAAGTACCTGGAGCTCGATCTGGCATCGCGCCAGCTCAACGAGCTGGAACTGCGCAGGGCGAACGAGCAGCTCGACCACATCGAGGACGAGATCGTCAAGACCAAGTTCCCCATCGAGATCTCCGACCGGGTCTACACCCTGCGCCAGCACGTGGACTACGTGCGCGCCCAGCTGGCCCGCCAGGCTGCACGCGCGTAGCGTGCAGTGACGCGGCGGGCCGCCGGCGCAATCGCTCAGGCCCTGACGGCGCCGGCCGGTGCTTCGCCGGTTGCGGGTTGCTCGTCGACCGCGGCTTCGCCCATGGCACGGCCGAAGGTCTCGGGCGCAAACTGCACCGCCAGCGCGAACACGCCGTACATCGCGGCCAGCATGCTGAACATGCCGCCCACGCCGAAGGATTCGAACACGCGGCCGCTGATCAGCGGAGTCAGCGCGCCGGCCAGCGTACCCAGCGCCAGGATCAGCGAAGTGCCGAAGGCGCGCACGTCGGTGGGGTACTGCTCGGGCGCGAAGATCCAGATCGAGGTGTTCAGCAGCACCACGCAGAACGTGAAGCACGCACCGAACAGCAGCACCAGCGGGATGTTGTAGGTCAGGAAGCCGAAGCACAGGCCAGCCGCGCAGGCCAGGCCCGCGCCGATGGTCAGCACGCGCTTGCGGCGGAAGTGGTAGCCGCAGTACGAGGCTGCCAGTGCGCCGAACAGGCTGCCGCTTTGCATCACCATGGTGAACAGCAGGCTCTTGGAGATTGTGTAGCCCTGCGAGATCAGGATGGTGGGCATCAGCGTGAGCACCGAGATCTGCGCGCCGTAGGTCATCGAGACCGCCACGCCCAGTGCCACGGTGCAGCGCCCCAGGCGCCCCTTGAAGACATCCGCCAGCCGCACCTTGGCGCGCGGCGCCTCGCCCTGGGTGGTCGATGCGTTGACGTACTGCGTCGGCTCGCCGTCGAGCTTGCCAAGCTTGCCCGAGGCCAGGATCGACAGCACGCGATTGGCTTCGTCCACCCGCCCCTTGGACAGCAGGAAGCGCGGCGTCTCGGGAATGAAGCGGCGGTAGAACACCACGAACACGGCCGGGATCACCAGGCAGCCGAACAGCCAGCGCCAGTTGTCCGGGCCCGGGAACATGGCGAACACCGCCAGCCCGAATGCCGGAGCCAGCATGTTGCCAAACCCGCCGCTGCCCACGCTGACCAGGCCGACCGCGGTGCCGCGAAAGCGCGTGGAGCACAACTCGGCCAGCATGGTCACCGCGATCGAGATCTCGCCGCCCAGGCCGATACCCACGATGAAGCGCCCCGCCGCCAGCACCCCGTAGTTGGGCGCCAGCGCGCAGATGACGGCGCCCAGCGTGAACAGCAGCAGGTTCGCGCTGAGCATGGCGCGCCGGCCGTAGTGGTCGGCAATGAAGCCCGAGCCGATGCGCCCGAGCGCCGCGGCGCTGAACGTAAGCGTGTTGAGAAAGCCGATTTGCGCCACCGAAATGCCCCACTGCTCGCGCAGCAGGGGCCCCACGAGGCCCACCGCGTTCTGCTCGAACACGTCGAACATCACGCCCAGCATGATCATGAAGATGATCTTCTTGTGCGAGGCCGTCACGCCGATGCCGTCCATGGCCCGGTCGAGCTCGCGCTGCTGCGGCGACCCCGACGACTGGATAGTCACTTCTGCACTCATGTTTTGTCTCCTACTTTCTAGTGCTCCGAAAGGTGGTTTGTTCAAGGCCTGCCGGCGCGCCCCGTTCTGCGGCGGGACTGCGGCGGCAGGCTTCGCGCTGTGAGTCGCTATCGATTGACCAGCTTGGCCGGAATGGTCCAGATGGCGAAGGCGCCCAGCACCAGCATCGTGGCGATGAAGTAGTAGGCGCTGTTGCTGCTCTGGGTCACGTCACGCAGGTAGCCCACCAGGTAGCCGCTGGTGAAGCCGGCGAGGTTGCCGATGGCGTTGCTCATGGCCACGGCCGTGGCCAGCGCCGCACCGCTCAGGAAGGCCGAGGGCAGCGACCAGAACAGCGGCGAGCAGGTCAGGATGCCGGCGGCGGCGATCGACAGGAACACCAGCGACAGCGCCGTGCTGTGCATGATCCAGGGCAAGGCCAGGAAGCCCACCGCCCCCATCAGGCAGGGAATGATCAGGTGCCAGCGGCGTTCGCGGTGCTTGTCGGCGCTGCGGCCGAAGAAGTACATGGCCACGATGGCTGCCATGTAGGGAATCGCGCTGAGCAAGCCGATGGTCAGCGGATCGCCCACGCCGGTAGACTTGATGAAGGTGGGCAGCCACAACGTGATGCCGTACTGGCCCGACACGTAGCAAAAGCAGATCAGGCTGATGAGCCACACGCGGCGGTCGGTGAAGACCTTGCCGACGGACACGTGCGCGTCCGCACCCTTGACGTCCTCGGCCTTGGCCTTTTCGAGCACGCGCTTTTCATCGTCGCTCAGCCACTTGGCCTTGCTGATGGAGCTGTCGAGATAGTAGAAGCAGAAGAAGCCCAGCAGCACCGCAGGTACGGCCTCGATCAGGAACATCCACTGCCAGCCGGCCCAGCCGCCCACGCCGGCCATGCCGCTGAGCAACAGGCCCGACAAGGGGTTGCCGATGATGCCCGACAGCGGCGAGCCCATGCAGTAGATCGCCATGATCTTGGCGCGCCGATGCGAGGGATACCAGGTGGTCAGGTAGTACACGATGCCCGGCGTGAAGCCGGCTTCGGCCAGGCCCAGCAGGAAGCGCAGGGTGTAGAAGGCCGTGGGTGTTTCCACGAAGGCAAAGCATGCCGACAGCACGCCCCACGTCACCATGATCCGGCCGATCCAGACCTTCGCGCCGAACTTGTGCAGCATCAGGTTGCTGGGCACTTCGAACAGGAAGTAGCCGATGAAGAAAATGCCTGCGCCCAGGCCGTAGACCGTTTCGCTGAAGCCCAGGTCCTGCGACATCTGGAGCTTGGCAAAGCCCACGTTGATGCGGTCGAGGTAGGCGATCAGGAAGCACAGCATGAGAAACGGCACCAGCCGCCAACTCACCTTGCGGTAGACCTGGTCTTCGTATGTGCTTGCCGTTGCTCCGGCTTGCAGTGTTGCTTCCACGGATGTCTCCTTGTCGGGGTCTGTTATGTGTGGCGCTGGGCAAGCCAACCCGCGGCGTGCGGCCCGTCGCGGCGGCATCCGGGGATGCCGTCGTTTCGGGACGTGCGATGCGGGAATGGCCGCACGGCGGCCTTGGAGGTAGTGGGCGTCAGGCAGCTGCCTGCAGCGGCAGCGGCGTGGCGTGTGCGGCGAGGTAGTCCATGGCGGCGGCGACGCCGCTGCCGGCAAGGGGCACGCCCGAAATCTTCAGACCCATCTCGCAGCCGGTCAGGGCGCCGGTCAGCGTGAGGTCGTTGCAGTCGCCCAGGTGGCCAATGCGGAACATGCGGCCCTTGACCTTGCCCAGGCCGGCGCCCAGCGACATGTTGAAGCGGTCGTAGATGTTGCGGCGAACCACGTCGGCGTCGATGCCCTCGGGCATCATCACGCCGGTCAACACCGGGCTGTAGACAGCCGGGTCGGCGCACTGGATCTCCAGGCCCCAGGCACGCACGGCGCGGCGGCAGGCTTCGCCAAGGCGATTGTGGCGGGCAAAGACATTGTCCAGGCCCTCTTCGAGAATCATGTCCAGCGCTTCGGACAAGCCATACAGCAGGTTCGTGCTGGGCGTGTAGGGCCAGTAACCCGACTGGTTCATCGCGATGATTTCTTCCCAGCCCCAGAAGGCGCGTGGCAGCTTGGCCGTCTTGGACGCCGCAATGGCCTTGGGCGACACCGCGTTGAAGCTGATGCCCGGCGGCAGCATCAGGCCCTTTTGCGAGCCACTGACCGTGACGTCCACGCCCCACTCGTCATGGCGGTAGTCCGCCGAGGCCAGGCCGGAAATGGTGTCCACCAGCAGCAGCGCCGGGTGGCCAGCCGCATCGATGGCGCGGCGCACCGCCGCGATGTCGGAGGTAACACCCGTCGAGGTCTCGTTGTGCACCACGCACACCGCCTTGATGGTGTGGGCGGTGTCCTTGCGCAGGCGCGCCTCGATCAGGTGGGCCTGCACGCCGTGGCGCCAGCCCTCGGTGCCGGGCAGGCCCAGGAACTCGGGCCGCACGCCCAGGTTCTCGGCCATCTTCTTCCACAGCGTGGCGAAGTGGCCGGTCTCGAACATGAGCACCGTGTCGCCCGGGCTGAGCGTGTTCGACAGGGCCGCTTCCCAGGCGCCCGTGCCGGAGGCCGGGTAGATCACCACCGGGTGCTGGGTCTTGAAGATCTTCTTGATGCCGGCCAGGACCTTCAGGCCCAGCGCACCGAATTCGGGGCCGCGATGGTCGATGGTGGGGTAACTGATGGCCCGCAGGATGCGATCGGGAACCGGGCTCGGTCCGGGGATCTGCAGGAAGTGGCGGCCGACGGGATGGAAGTTGAGGTTCAGCATTTTTTCTCACTTGGCATATTGCACGCTGCATTTTGCATGCAAAAAACCAAGAGACGTTTTCTGAAACTTCTCGGTGTTTACCCCGAACAAAAAGTCGTTGACGCCACCCCTTCCCGGTGCTTGTAACCACCTGCTAGAATTCGGGCCATCGGCGATCTTAAATTTTGTATGCAAAATTCAATTTCTTCAGGTGATGGTCTCTCGGCCGCGGCGCTGCCCGCCTTCGAGCGACAGCGGCTGCACGACTCGGTGGTCGATCACCTGCGGAATTTCATCGTCGAGGGCGTGCTTAAGGCCGGCACCAAGCTCAAGGAACGAGAGCTGTGCGAAACCCTGGGCATCTCGCGCACGCCCCTGCGCGAAGCCTTCAAGGTGCTGGCTGCCGAGGGCCTGGTCGAGATCTCGCCCAACCGCGGCGCCACGGTGTCGAGCCTGTCGGCCACCGAGGTGCAGGACATGTTCGAGCTGATGGGCGGCCTCGAAGCCTTCTCGGGCCAGCTGGCCTGCGAGCGCATCACGCCGGTCGAGCTGGCCGAGATCAAGGCGCTGCACTACACGATGCTGGCCTGCCGCGCGCAGGAAGACCTGTCCGGCTACTACAACATCAACCGGCAGATCCACGACCGCATCAACCTGGCCGCGCGCAACAACGCGCTGCGCCAGACCTACCAGGCCATCAACCGCCGGCTGCAGGCCATGCGCTTTCGCTCCAACCTGCAAAAGACCAAGTGGGACAGCGCCATCCAGGACCACGAGGACATGCTGGCCGCGCTCGAGGCGCGCGACGGCCAGCGCCTGGGCACCATCCTGCGCCAGCACCTGCTGGACAAGCGCGAAGCGGTCCTGCAGCTCATGCTGGCGGACGAAACGGGCACGGCCAACCAGTAGGCAAGCGCGGCGCAGGGCGGCTGGCCGGCCCCGCTCGGGTCATGCACGGATGCTACAGACCGCAGCACCTGCACACATGGCCGTCGCACTTCATCCCTTACACTCCACGCAGTCAGGAGAGAGTCCCGCGCAGACGTGCTGCGACAGGGGCCGCCGAAGGCGCAGGGCCGGCTTGTTTGGCCGGGCCCGAACGCTCAGGCAAAAGGACTGACAAGGCGCCCTGCCCACAGAAAAGGCAGGTCGTTTCCCGGCTGGAGAGAGGCGCATCGCAGGCAAACACGCAAGCGAATGCACCCACCGAAGGAGCAAACCCCGATCGTGGGGCGAATCTCTCAGGTAAAGCGGACAGCAGGGGTGGCCCATGGCTTGTTGTTGCCGTGGATTTCGACTGCCCCCATCTGGAGTCTGCGCCGTGACCGCCGCTTCCGAAGACCTGCTGAAGACCCCGCTTCATTCGCTGCACCTCGAACTCGGTGCACGCATGGTTCCCTTTGCCGGCTACTCCATGCCGGTGCAATACCCCAGCGGCCTGATGGCCGAGCACAAGCACACCCGCGAAGGCGCCGGCCTGTTCGACATCTCGCACATGGGCCAGTTGCGCCTGCAGGGCCCCGAGGCCGCTGCCGCCTTCGAAAGCCTGATGCCGGTGGACGTGATCGGTCTGGCGCCGGGCAAGCAGCGCTACGGCCTGCTGCTCAACGACGAGGGCGGCATCCTCGACGACCTGATGTTCTTCAACGAAGGACACGACTCCCTCTTCGTGATCGTCAACGGCGCCTGCAAGGCGGCCGACCTGGCGTTCATCCAGGAGCGCATCGGACAGCGCTGCAACGTGCTGCCCATGCCCGAGCATGCCCTGCTGGCCTTGCAAGGCCCGCAGGCGGCCGCAGTGCTGGCCCGCCTGTCGCCGGGCATCGAGCGCTTCGTGTTCATGACCGGCGGCGCGGTGCAGATCGGCGGCATTGCGGCCTTTGCCACGCGCAGCGGCTACACCGGCGAAGACGGCTTCGAGATCTCGGTGGCCGCTGACCAGGCAGAGGCGCTGGCCCGCCTGCTGCTGGCGCAAGCCGAGGTCAAGCCCATCGGCCTGGGCGCGCGCAACTCGCTGCGGCTGGAGGCCGGGCTGTGCCTGTACGGCAACGACATCGACACCACCACCACGCCGGTGGAAGCCTCGCTCAACTGGGCCATCCAGAAGGTGCGGCGCCAGGGCGGTGCGCGCGAAGGCGGCTTTCCTGGCGCGAGCAAGATCCTCGGCCAGCTGGCGGTCACCGCCGACCTGGCCGGCCACGTGGACCAGCAATTGCTGACCCGCCGCCGCGTCGGCCTGGTGGCGCTGGAGCGCGTGCCGGTGCGCGAAGGCTGCGAGCTGCAGTCCTTCGAAGGCCACGCCATCGGCCAGGTCACCAGCGGCCTGCTGGGCCCCACGGTCGACCGCCCCATTGCCATGGGCTACGTGGCCACCGCCTTCTCGGAGCCGGGCACGCGCATCCAGGCCATGGTGCGCGGCAAGGCCGTGCCCATGGAGGTGAGCACCCTGCCCTTTGTGCCCGCGCGCTACTACCGCGGATAAAAAAGACACGCGGCGCCGCGAATCTGCAACGCCTGGCGCCGTAGCATCACACCGTTTTCAACTCTCTAAACCCCCAACGGAGCCAACCATGAGCCTCAAGTACACCAAGGACCACGAATGGGTCGCCGTCGACGGCAGCGTTGCCACGGTCGGCATCACCCAGCACGCGCAGGATGCCCTGGGCGACGTGGTCTTCGTCGACCTGCCGGAAGTCGGCCAGGGCTATGCCCAGGGCGAAGTGGCCGGCGTGGTCGAGTCGGTGAAAGCCGCCGCCGACGTCTACATGCCCATCGCCGGTGAAGTGACCGAGGTGAACGAGGCGCTGCGCGCCGACCCGTCGCTGGCCAACAGCGACCCCATGGGTGGTGGCTGGTTCTTCAAGGTCAAGCTGACCGACGCCGGCCAGTTCGACGCGCTGATGGACGCCACCAGCTACGAGAAGTTCTCCGCCGAGGCCTGATCCCTACTTTTTCCGCTGCCCTGCCATGTCGTCTTCTTCCGCCCTGACGCCCCATCACAACGCTGCGCCCGCGCTTCGCGAGCTCGAGAACCACGAGGAATTCATCGCGCGCCACATCGGCATCAGTGCCGAGGACGAAACCGCCATGCTCGCCGTGGTGGGCTCACAAACGCGCGCCGAACTCATCGATGGCATCGTGCCCGCGGCCATCCGGCGCTCGCACCCGATGCGGCTGCCGCCCCCGGCCACCGAGGCCGAGGCGCTGGCGGAAATGAAGGCGCTGGCGGGCCGCAACAAGGTCTTCAAGAGCTTCATCGGCCAGGGCTACTACGGCACGCACACGCCGGGCGTCATCCTGCGCAACATCCTGGAGAACCCTTCCTGGTACACGGCGTACACGCCCTACCAGGCCGAGATCTCGCAGGGCCGCATGGAAGCGCTGGTCAACTTCCAGACCATGGTGTGCGACCTGACGGGCATGGCCATCGCCAATGCGTCGATGCTCGACGAGGCCACCGCCGCCGCCGAGGCCATGACGCTGGCCGCACGCAGCGTCAAGTCAAAGAGCAAGGTCTTCCTGGTCTCGGGCGACTGCCATCCGCAGACCATCGAGGTGCTGCAGACACGCGCCGCGCCGCTGGGCATCCAGATCAAGGTCAGCACGCTGAGCGAAACGCTGCCCCAGCTCATGGCCAGCGGCGACTTCTTCGGTGCGCTGGCGCAGTACCCGGGCACCACCGGCACGGTGCATGACCTGCGCTCGCTGGCCGGCGTCGCGCATGCCAGGCACGCCGCCCTGTGCGTGGCGGCCGACCTGCTGGCCCTCACGGTGCTGGCCCCGCCCGGCGAATGGAATGCCGACATCGTCTGCGGCACCACGCAGCGCTTCGGCATGCCGCTGTGCAACGGCGGCCCGCATGCCGCCTACCTGGCCTGCCGCGACGAGTTCAAGCGTTCGCTGCCCGGCCGCCTGGTGGGCGTGAGCGTGGACGCGCACGGCGAGCCCGCCTATCGCCTGGCTCTGCAAACGCGCGAGCAGCACATCCGCCGCGAGAAGGCCACCTCCAACATCTGCACCGCGCAGGTGCTGCCGGCCGTCATAGCCAGCATGTACGCGGTCTACCACGGCCCGCAAGGCCTGCGCCGCATCGGCGAGCGCGTGGCGCTGCTGGCCGACGTGTTTGCCCAGGGCCTGGCGCAGATGGGCCTGAAGGTGGTCAACAGCACCTCCTTCGACACCCTCACCGTCAAGACCGGCGAGGACACCGACCGCATCGTGCAGGCCGCGCTCGCACGCCGCATCAACCTGCGCCACAAGCTCAGCCAGCACCTGGGCGTGTCCTTCGACGAGACCAGCACCCGCGCCGATGTCGAAACGCTGTGGGCCCTGTTCGCACCGGTGGGCAAGAGCGCGCCCAAGTTCGACGACGTGGCACCCAATGCGCCTTCGCGCATTCCGGCCGAGCTGCGCCGCACCAGCGCCTACCTGTCGCACCCGGTGTTCAACACCCACAAGAGCGAGACGGCCATGCTGCGCTACATCCGCAGCCTGTCCGACAAGGACCTGGCCCTGGACCGCAGCATGATCCCGCTGGGCAGCTGCACCATGAAGCTCAACGCCACCAGCGAGATGATCCCCATCACCTGGCCGGAGTTCGCCGACATCCACCCCTTCGCCCCCGCCGACCAGATGCTGGGCTATGCGCAGCTCGACGCGCAACTGCGTGCCTGGCTGTGCGAGGCCACCGGCTACGCCGACATCAGCCTGCAGCCCAACGCCGGCTCGCAGGGCGAGTACGCGGGCCTGCTGGCCATCATGGCCTTCCATGAAGCCAAGGGCCAGGGCCACCGCAAGGTGTGCCTGATTCCGTCGTCGGCGCACGGCACCAATCCGGCGAGCGCGCAGATGGCCGGCATGAAGGTGGTCGTGACCGCCTGCGATGCGCAGGGCAACGTCGACATCGAAGACCTCAAGCGCGCCTGCGAAGCCCACAAGGACGACCTGGCCTGCGTGATGATCACCTACCCCAGCACCCACGGCGTGTTCGAGACGCGCGTGAAGGAGCTGTGCGAGATCGTGCATGCCCACGGCGGGCGCGTTTACGTGGACGGCGCCAACATGAACGCGCTGGTGGGCGTGGCGGCGCCCGGCGAGTTCGGCGGCGACGTGAGCCACCTGAACCTGCACAAGACCTTCTGCATTCCGCACGGCGGTGGCGGCCCCGGCGTCGGCCCCGTGTGCGTGGTCGAAGACCTGGTGCCCTACCTGCCCGGCCATGCCACGGCCAGCGAGGCACCGCACGTGGGCGCCATTTCCGCAGCGCCGCTGGGCAACGCGGCCGTGCTGCCCATCAGCTGGATGTACTGCCGCATGATGGGCGCGCAGGGCCTGAAGGCCGCGACCGAAGTGGCCATCCTCAGTGCCAACTACATCAGCGCGCGCCTGTCGGAGCACTACCCCACGCTGTACGCCAGCCCCAACGGGCACGTGGCGCACGAGTGCATCCTCGACCTGCGCCCGCTCAAGGAAACCAGCGGCATCAGCGCCGAGGACGTGGCCAAGCGCCTGATCGACTACGGCTTCCATGCGCCCACGCTGAGCTTCCCGGTAGCCGGCACGCTGATGGTGGAGCCCACCGAGAGCGAGCCCCTGGCCGAGCTGGACCGCTTCATCGACGCCATGATCGCCATCCGCGGCGAGATCCGCCGCGTGGAAGAAGGCGTGTGGCCCAAGGAAGACAACCCGCTGAAGAACGCGCCGCACACGGCCGCCAGCCTGATGGGCGCCGAGTGGACCAAGTCCTACTCGCGCGAGCTGGCCGCCTTCCCGCTGGCCAGCCTCAAGCAGGGCAAGTACTGGTCGCCGGTGGGCCGCGTGGACAACGTCTACGGCGACCGCAACCTGTTCTGCTCGTGCGTGCCGGTGGGCGAGTACGCGGAAAACGAAGGCTGATCCGGCAGCCCCCGCAACGCCCATCTGTCCGCAAGGCAGGTGGGCGTTTTCTTTTGGGCGCCTAGCCCATCAGCAGCGCTTCGTACTCGTGATGGAAGTGGTGCAGCGAGCTTTCCACCACGGTCACTGCGCCGTCGATGAGGCCGCAGCGACCGCTGCCCGGAAGCAGCTGGCACAGGTTCGCGAGCGACACCAGGTCGCTTTGCACGCCGCGTCCGGTGTCGATGCGGTTGAGCACGCGCGCCAGCTGGAAGGTGCCGCCCTTGCAAGGCGGGCATTGGCCGCACGAGCCCTGGGCGAAGAAGCTCACGTACTCGGCCACCTTGCGAACGATGCTCGTGCCCTCGGACACCACGATCATGGCCCCGGTACCCAGGCGCGAGCGGCGCTGGCGCACCGAATCGAAGTCCAGCGGCACATCCAGGTCGGCGCGGGTGAGCAGCGTGTTCGACGGCCCGCCGGTGAACACCGCCTTGAACTCCTTGCCCTGCAGCATGCCGCCGCCGTGCTCGAACACCAGTTCCTGCAGGCTGGTGCCCATGGGCAGCTCGTACAGGCCGGGCCGCAGCACGTCGCCCGACAGTGAATAGAGCTTGGTGCCCGCCGCCCCGCCCAGCCCCAGGCCCCGGTACCAGTCGGCCCCGTGGCGCAGGATGCCCGGCAGGTGCGCCAGGGTTTCGGTGTTGTTGACGATGGTGGGCGCGCCGTGCACCCCGCTCTGGGCCGGAAACGGCGGCTTGCGGCGCGGAAAGGGAAAGCCGCCTTCGACCGTCGCGATCACGGCCGTTTCCTCGCCGCCGATGTAGAGGCCCGAGCTTGGCACCACCACCAGCGACAGCGGCCGGCCCAGCAGCGCCTCGATCGCCTTGAGCTGCGCATGCTGCTGCCATTGGCTCACCGCTTCGCGCATCGCGGCCAGCGCGCGCGCCTCGTGCGGATTCACATACAGCACCACATGGTTGGCGCGGGTGGCCACCGCCGCGATGAGCGCGCCCTCGATCACCTGGTGCGGCGTGTGCTCGAGCAGGAAGCGGTCCTTGAAGGTGCCGGGCTCGTCCTCGTTGCCGTTGCAGATGACGTACTTGTCTCCGTCGGGCGCGGCGGCCACGGGCGACCACTTGCGATGCGTGGGAAAGCCGGCGCCGCCCATGCCGCGCAGGTCGGCCTGCTCGACCTGCGCCATCACGGCGCCAGGGTCGCGCAGTGCCTGGGCCAGGCCCTCGCCGCCGCCGCGCGACAACCAGGCCGCGAGATCGGCGCCCACCAGCACGTCTTGCCTGAGCAGCACCTGGTTGGGCTTGTTCGTCGTCATCGCTTGCCCGCCACCAGGCGGCCTCGCTCTTTCGGACGCATGTCCGCGTCGGCCCGCAGGTCGAAGTGCGCATAGTCGGGAAACAGCCGCGGCGAGCGTTGCTCCAGGGGCAGCCCCGCCAGCATGAGCGCGCGCTGCCAGTCGTACACATGGTTGATGCCAACCCGCCCGCCGAGCACGGCACCCGCCGACTCGGCCGCCTTGGCGCCTGCGCGCCGCCCCATGCTCAGGATGTCGAGCAGCGCGTTGCCCATCAGCCGGTTGCGGCCATGGATGCCGCCGCTGAGTTCGCCCACGCACTGCAGGCCGGCGACCTCGGTGGCGCCGTTCTTGTCGACGGCAACGCCGCCGTTCTGGTAATGCAGCGTGGGGTAGACCATGAAGGGCTCCACGGCCGGATCGTGCCCGCACTTGCGCGCCAGGTGCCGCAGCGTGACCAGGCGTTTTTCCAGGATGCCCGGGTTCTCCTTTTCGAGCGTGGGCGTGTCGAGGAAGACACCCACCTGGCCGCCCCGCTCGATGCCCCGCCCCTGCCCGCATTCGCGCAGGATCGCCGAGGCCACCACGTCGCGAGGCTTGAGCTCGTCGACAAAGCGTTCGCCCAGGCCGTTGAGAAGCTTCGCCCCGGCCGAGCGGGCCGCCTCGGAGATCAGTCCGCCCGCCAGGTGCGGCGGGTAGGCAATGCCCGTGGGGTGGTACTGGAAGGAATCGAGCTCGCGCAGCTTCGCGCCCAGCCGATAGGCCAGCACCAAGCCGTCGGCGGTGGCGCCATAGTGGTTGGAGGTCGGGAAGCTGTTCAGGTGCAACCGGCCCGTGCCGCCGGTGGCCAGGATCACCGAGCGCGCACGCACCATCACGAAGCTGCGCCACTCCAGGTTGTAGATCACGGCGCCGGCGCACCGGCCGCGCTCGTCGGACAGCAGCTCCACCGCGGGGCAGCGGTTCCACACCTCGATGCCGGGCTCCAGGTCCACCGCCTCGCGCAGCACGCGCATCATCTCCAGGCCGGTGTAGTCGCGGTACGAATGGATGCGGGCTGCCGAGGCACCGCCCGGCTTCTTGCGCAGCAGCCTGCCGCCCATGGGCCCGCCCTGCTCCAGGTCGAACATCATGCCCAGCTGGATCAGCCAGCGCAGCACGTCCGGGCCGTCCATCACCATCTGGGCCACCAGTTCGGGATCGGCGCAGTAGTGGCCGGCGCGCAGGGTGTCCTCGAAATGCAGCTGCGGGCTGTCGTCGGCGCCCACCGCGGCCTGGATGCCGCCCTCGGCCATCACCGTGTTGCTGTCGCCCAGCCGCAGCTTGGTCGCCAGGATCACCTTGGCGCCCTTGGCGGCCGCGGTGAGCGCCGCCGCGCAGCCACCGCCACCCCCGCCGATAACCAGCACATCGGTGGTCACCACCTGCGCACCGGCCAGGTCGATGTCGTCGATGAGCGAGTTGGCCTGCAGCAGGCGCGCCAGGTCGGGCTGGCAGGCATCGCCGCGATTCACGCCGATGGCCAGCGGAACACGCGCATTCGCCCCGTGGTCGGGATGCCAGTCCTTGAGCAGCTGCTCGACCGGCGTTGCATCGTCGCGCAGTGCGGGGGTGCTGCCCGCCGCGTAGCGCCGGCGCGCTTCGTCATAGGGGACGGCGGCCGTCATGGCTTTGCGCTCCCCGGGGGCTGCGCACCGGGCGCATTCAGGTCGACGCTCAATTCGCCGCGCTCGATCTGCTCGAGCCGCCGCATCAGGTCGGCGGGGCGCAGCGACAGGTTGGCGATCATGCGCCGCACGAACAGGCCCAGGTGGTTGGGGCCGATGTGCTCGGGACAGGCCAGCGTGCACAGGTTGCACATGACGCACTCGTCGAATACCTCGCCGGCGGCGGCCAGTTCGCCTTCTACCGCCAGGTTGACGCCGCGCTGCACGTCCAGCCCCTTGGGGCATGCGCTGTCGCAGCCTCCGCAATGGCGGCAGTGCGGCGCTTCCGGAAAGAATTCCAGGAGCTTGCGCGGCGCCTGCCAGCTGTCGGCAATGTCCTCGATGCGATAGAAGTGCTGCTGGATCGAGGGCGAGAGATAGTCGATGAAAGCCACCTGCATGCCCTCTTCCACCACGGTCTCGCAGGCCAGCTCGGTCTTGACCTCGGGCTGGCCGGCGCGCCGCACCATCACGCGGCAGGAGCCGCACACGCCCTGGCCCATGCAACCCACGCGCGCCACGAGCGTCTGGCCGGCATGCACATAGGCTTGCAGGATCGAACTGGCGGCCGGTGCGGCAATCGACCGGCCCTCGACAGTGAGGCGAACCATGGCGTCAGTCATGTTCATTTGGCTGTTGGCTGGGGCTCGGCGGTGAGCCCTCCAATGGCGGACGCGGAAACGATAGCACGACCAGAAGGGCTCCTTTACAACACGCAAGTGCCGAGAACGCTGGACGAGTCGCCGCGCCGCTATATGCTCAGCCCCGATCCATTTCCCTGATCGAATGCGCTGCTTGCGCTACGTGAGGTCCGAGCATGAATTTTTCGCTTCGTCCGCCTTCGCCACTGGTGCCCACAGCCGTGGGCCTGGCCGTCCTCCTTGGGGGCTGCGTCTATCCGGTGCCGGTGGCTCAGCAACCCGCCACCGTCACGACGACCACCACCACGACCACCGCACCGCGAACTGGCAGCGCGCCGGCACCGGTGGCCACCGCGCCCGCGGCCGATGGCACCTTCAGCGAGGCGCAGATCGACCAGATGATGGCGCCCATCGCGCTGTATCCCGACTCGCTGCTCTCGCAGGTGCTGATGGCCTCGACCTACCCGGCCGACGTGGCCGAGGCGGCGAAGTGGTCCAAGGCCAATCCGCAGAAATCGGGCGACGACGCCGTGCGCGCGGTGGAGAGCCAGGAATGGGACCCGAGCGTGAAGTCGCTCATCGCCTTTCCGCAGGTGATCCAGGCCATGGGCGACAAGCCCGACTGGGTGCAGAACCTGGGCGACGCCTTCCTGGCTTCTTCCAAGAGCGTTCTCGATTCGGCGCAGCGCCTGCGCGCCAAGGCCCAGCAGACCGGCAGCCTCAAGACCACCGAGCAGCAGACGGTGACGGTCGAGCAGGAGTCCCAGACGCAGCAGACCGTCATCAAGATCGAGCCCACCAACCCGCAGACGGTCTACGTGCCCACGTACAACCCGGCCGTGGTGTATGGCACGTGGCCCTACCCGGCCTACCCGCCCTACTACTGGTATCCGCCGTCGATGTACTACCCCGGCTACTACCCGGGCTACTACGCGGGCGCGGCGCTGGCCTTCGGCATCGGGGTGGCGGCGGTGGGCGCGCTGTGGGGCAACTGCAACTGGGGCGGCGGCGACATCAACATCAACACCAACCGCTACAACAGCATCAACTCGAATCGGCAGATCCGCTCCGATCAGAACCGCTTCCAGCACAACGCGCAGAACCGGCGTGGCGTGCCCTATCGCGACAGCCGCAGCCAGCAGCAGTTCGGCAAGAACGTGCCCGGCGCGGAAAACCGCGGCGACTTCCGCGGCCGCGATGCGCAGCGGCAACAGGCACAGAACAACCTGCAGCAGCGCGGCATGGACCCAGGCGCGGGCCGCGACCAGTTGCGCAACGACCCTGGCGCCCGCCAGCGCGCCGATGCAGCCGCACGCGGCGACCGGGGCAGCTTCGGCGGCGGCGACAACAACGCATTCCGCGGCGTGGGCAATGCCGGGCAGACGCGCCAGCAGTTCGACCGGGGCAACGCCAGCCGCCAGTCGATGCAGCGCGGCGGCTACGGCGGCGGTGGCTACAGCGGCGGCGGACGAGGAGGCGGCAGCAGCTTCTCCGGTGGCGGGCGCGGTGGCGGCGGCTTCTCCGGTGGTGGCGGCCGCGGGGGCGGCGGCGGGCGTGGTGGACGCCGATAGACATGTTGCAGAAAGGACAGATCATGCCCATTTCCACACTCCGCCTGAGCGCACAACGACTGGGCGCTGCCGCAGCGCTGGCCGGCGCCCTGCTCGTGCCCGCAATCGCCACGGCACAGCAACCCTACCCCAGCGCCGAAGCCGCGGCGCAGGCTTTTCACGACGCCATCGCACGCCACGACGCCGCCGCATTGCAGAAGGTGCTGGGCCCGGACTGGAAGCATTTCGTGCCCACCGACAACATCGACCGGGAAGACCTGCAGACCTTCCTGGCTGCCTGGGACAAGTCGCACAAGGTGCAGCCTGTCGGCCAGGACAAGGACAAGGCCGAACTGGCCGTGGGAGACGGCGGCTGGACGCTGCCGATTCCGCTGGTGATGCACGCAGGAAACTGGCGCTTCGACCCCAGCGCCGGCACGGAAGAGATGCGCACGCGGCGCATCGGGCGCAACGAGCTGGCCGCCATGCAGGCGGTGCTGGCGTATTTCGACGCCCAGAAGGAATACGCCCAGCGCGACCGTGACGGCGACGGCGTGCTCTCGTACGCCCGCAAGCTGGCCAGCACGCCGGGCCGGCGCGACGGCCTGTACTGGCCCGACGACGCCCAGGGCGAAAGCCCGCTGGGGCCGCGCTTTGCCTCCGTCAAGCCGGGCGAGGGCTACTACGGCTACCACTACAAGATCCTCACGGCCCAGGGCAAGGATGCGCCTGGCGGTGCCTACGACTACATCATCGGCAACCGCATGCGCGCCGGCTTTGCGCTGGTGGCCTGGCCCATCCGCTACGGCGACACCGGGGTGACCAGCTTCATGATCAGCCACGACGGCGTGCTCTACCAGAAGGACATGGGTCCCAACGGCGCAACCATTGCAGGGGAAATGAAAGCGTTCAACCCCGATGCCACCTGGAGCAAGGTGAACGCCCCTTGAGCCGGGCCCTGGCGCGCCTTGCCTGCATCGCGCTGCTCATGCTCATGCTCGTGGGCGGCTGCGCGCTGCTCAAGGCCGACGACCAGATGTGGGAGAACGACAAGTCGATCTACTTCACTGGCATCGTCGAGGCCGACCACGAAACGCACGGCCCGCTGGTGGTGGTGCTCTACCAGGTGGGCGAGGTACCCGAACCCGTCTACGTCAACGTGATACCGAGGCGCCGAGGTGTCTATCACATCGGCGTTCCGGGCAACTCCGTCGAAGGCCGCTACGGCATCGTCGCCTTCGAGGACGTGAACCGCGACATGCGCTATTCGCCCGGCGAGCCGGTGGCGGTCTATCGCGGCAAGCGACTGCCGGTGTCGGCGATCAACGACCCGCCGGCCACCGAGGCGCAGGGCCTGGGGCACATCGTCGTGCGTGCCGATTCGGCGGCCGTGCAAGTGCCGCCCATCTTCGGCGAGTCCTTTGCGCAACTGGTTCGCCGCCGCGAGGAATCCTATGGCGGGCACGTGAGCATCGGCGAATCACGCTTCGACGCGGCGCGCGTTCACGAGGGGCTTTTCGAGCCGCTGAAGTTCTTCGAACAGGGCCAGGCGGGCCTGTTCATGCTGCAGCCCTTCGACCCGCACAAGGTGCCTGTGATCCTGGTGCACGGCATCGGCGGCTCGCCCCGCGACTGGTCCGAGGTGATCCGCAAGCTGGACAAGACACGCTTGCAGCCCTGGGTGGCCTACTACCCCAGCGGCGTCTCCATCGGGCATTCGGCCATGATGCTGGACGCCGCCATCGACGAGCTGGGCTACCGCTACCCTTTCGACACCTGCATCATCGTGGCCCACAGCATGGGGGGCCTGGTCGCCATGGGCTCGCTGAACATCGCCACGCGCGAAGGTCGGGTGCCGCCGGTGCATCACCTGGTGACCCTCTCGACGCCCTGGCTGGGCCACCAGGCGGCCCGCCTGGCGCTCATGGTGCCCACGCGCTCGCCCGATTCGTGGATCGACATCGCGCCCGACTCCGAATACCTCGACACCCTGCTGGACGTGCCGCGCCCACCCGGCCTGCGGCACACGCTGTTCTTCGGCTACGGCAAGCCCTCGAAGATCGTGCGCGGCAACAACGACGGCGTGGTGGCGCTTGCCAGCGTGCTGGCCGAGCCGGTGCAAAGCCAGGCGGCCTTCGTCTTCGGCTTCGACGAGGACCACGCGTCGATCCTGAAATCCGACGCGATGCAGACGCTGCTCGATCTGCGCCTGCGCTTCGAGCTGGAGCGCAGGCAGACGGCCCCTGCTCAGCCCAGGTAGAGCAAGGGTCGAATCAAGCCGTCGGTTCGAGAAAGAAATCGACCGCCCGCGCGACCACCCATGGCGTGATGACGTGGTCGCCGTCAAAGGGCTGCAGCGTCAGGTCGTACCCGCTCTCCAGCAGCCTTCGGGCATTCGGGTGGGCGCTGGTCTCGATGGGCAACTGGCTGTCGCTGCGGCCGTGCGCCAGGTACACGCGCGGCGTTCCCATCTGCGTGAACGTGTTCATGAAGCCGGCCGACATGCCGATCACATGGCTGGCTACGTCGCCGTTGGTCAGGCCCAGCGACAGCGCATAGCTGCCGCCGTCTGAAAAGCCGGCAAACGCAAGGTGCGCGGGGTCGATGGGGAAGTGCTCGGCCACGCGGGACAGCGCCGCGTCCAGTCGCTCCAGGTCGGGGCCATGCCCGCCGATGACAATGTCCCAGGTGGGGAACATCGACTGCGGCGCCAGCAGCAGGAAGCGCCGGGCGCGCGCATGGGACACCAGGTGCGGCAGCACGCGATTGGCCTCGCCGCCCGCGCCATGGAACATCACCAGCAACGGCAGCGGTGCGTCGACGGGCAAGTCCTCGGGAACCACCAACACGGCCTCGCGCCCCTCGGCGAACGACAGGCCGTGGCGTCCCGGCGGCAGCGCAGCGGCCACGGGCGCATCGCCGGGCCGGAATGTCATGCGGCCGGCCAGTGCGCCGCCCAGCAGCGTGGGGTCGATCATGAGGCGGTTCCTTTCTCTGGCAACGATGCACAAGTGAGGCCGCGGAACACCGCGCATTGCGCGAACGCGGGCGACGACAGCGGCAGGCCCATTCGGCGGCAGTACTTGCTGGTCAGCTTGAGCAGCTCCTTGATGTCGCGCCCGCTCGCATCGGCGTAGTCGACCACCAGGGTGTCGATCAGCGTGTCGGACATCTCCACACCCAGCTGGGCCGACAGCATGGACCACAGGCGGCGTGCGTCGTCGGGGCCCGGCGCCTGGTAGCTGATGACCGCGATGCAGCGCGACAGGATGGCCTCGTCGATGTCGTCGGCCCGGTTGGTGGTCATGAACAGCAGACCGCTGAAATACTCCAGCGTGCGCAGGAACTCCGCGACGATGGCGTTGTGCTGCAGGTCGTCGCCGCGCCGGCGGATGTAGACGTCGGCCTCGTCCAGCAGCAGCACGCAGTCCCAGCGCGCGGCACGCTGCAGGATCTGCGTCAGGCTGGCCTCGACCGAACTGGCCGTGACGCCCAGCTGGCCCGAGTGCACGCGGTACAAGGGCTTGCCGACCACCTCCGCATAGACCTCGGCGGTGAGTGTCTTGCCCAACCCCGGCGCGCCCTTGCACAAGATGGTGGTACCGCCCGATTTGCCGGGCACCACGTCCTCCAGCAGAAAGCAGCGGTCCGCCGTGAGGATGTCGATCAGGTCGCGGTGCGCCTGCGGCAGCACCAGGCGCTCGCGCAGGCCGGGCTGGTACTTGTACTCCTGCACGTTCTGCACGTGCGCCCAGATGTTGCGGTGCCAGTCCAGATGGAACAGGTGCAAGTAGCAGTGCTGCGGGATGCGGTCGAAGCCGCGGGCAATGCCGCTCTCGCGCCAGTACTGGGGGTCGGCGGCCATGTCGAAGCGGCGATGAAGCAGCTCCTCGTCATTCACGCAGCGAGCCATGGCGCCGGCAGGCAGCCGGTGAAAGCTCATGTCGTCGCGCGGGCCTTCGCCGGGCGTCCAGGCATTGCCGCTGACGGTGAGCTGGGCGCCGTACTGCGGCTGCAACCGGGTGAAGCAGGCCACCTGGTGTTCGTACTCGCGCTTGAACTCGGCGCACTCCTTGTGAAAGCCCTGCGCGGCAAACATGCCGGCGAGCGTGCGGCCGGCCAGGTCTTCGGTGTAGAAGCTCAGGCCCCATGTCATGCCGGCAAAACGCAGGCGCGGGTCGTTGGGCGGCTCGCGGCCGGCCGAGCGCAGCGTGTTGGCCAGCAGACCCACCAGCACATAGGATTCCCCGTCGGCCGGCTTCACCAGGCGCACCGAATGAACCAGCCAGGCCAGCAGCACGCCGTCGCGCCCGCGCTGGTACAGCCAGCCGTCGATCAGGTCGCGCCCGAGCCACTCGATCAGCGCCGGCACCATCAGCTCCAGGCTGGCGATGGGGCGTACCGGCGGCTCGCCGTTGAGGTTGTCCAGCGCGAGCAACTGGAACACCAGGTCGCGCGCGCCGGCCGAGCGGCTGAGCTGGTAGAGCAGGTTCAGCGAGTGGCCGTCGAAATGGTGGCTGGACACGACCCGGGTGCCGCTGCCGGCACCTTGCCCACCCAATTGAAGGCCGAGCGGCGATTGCGCACCGACCTGCCCCTGCAGCGTCACGGCAAGCAATTCCGGTATCTCGAGTTCCACGGCGTCTCCTCTTTGCAACTCTCCACCATAGACAGCCGCACGCCTTTTGGCGCTTGACCTGGGTCAAGCTTCCTTGACATGCAGGCATTTACCTGCATATCATGGCGCCACGCACGAAACACATCGCATGGAAGACGCAGACAAGGTTTTCAAGGCACTGGCCGACCCCACCCGCAGAAAGCTGCTCGACCTGCTCTGCGAGAAAAACGGGCAGACGCTGGGCGAGCTGTGCGAGCACCTCGACATGGCGCGGCAGTCGGCCACGCAGCACATCGGGTTGCTCGAGGCGGCCAACCTGGTGAGCACCGTCTGGCGGGGCCGCGAAAAGCTGCACTTCATCAACCCGGTGCCGCTGCACGAGGTCTACGAGCGGTGGGTGCGCAAGTTCGAACGGCAGCGGCTTGGCCTGCTGCACGACCTGAAGAAGCAACTCGAAGGAGATTGAAGATGAGCCAGGAAAAGACGAGCTTTGTCTATGTGACCTACATCCGCTCGACGCCCGAGAAGGTGTTCGAGGCCATCACGAAGCCGGATATCGCGCGGCGCTATTGGGGGCACGAGAACGTCTCCGACTGGAAGCCCGGATCGGGCTGGCAGCATGTGCGCGCCGATGCCGAGCGCAAGGTGCAGCTGGTGGGCAAGGTGGTCGAGATTTCCTCGCCCACGCGCCTGGTCATCACCTGGGCCGACCCGTCGCGCGCCGACGACCCGGCCGGCTACAGCCGCGTGAGCTTCGACATTGCGCCCTACGACGAGATGGTGCGCCTGACAGTGACCCACGACGAACTCGAGGCCGGCAGCGGCATGGCCAAGGGCATCCAGCAGGGCTGGCCCATCGTGCTGTCCAGCCTGAAGTCGCTGCTCGAAACCGGACAGGGCATCGACGTCTTCGCCAAGCCCAAGGCCGCCTGATACCCGGAGAACCCCATGACCCAGCCCTACACCGGCGGCTGCGCCTGCGGCGCGGTGCGCTACAGCACGCCGCACGCGCCCATCTTCCAGAACCACTGCCAGTGCCGCGACTGCCAGCGGCGCAGCGGCACCGGGCACGGCTCGTGGCTGACCTTCCCGCAAAGCGCCGACATGGCGATCACCGGCCAGGCCAGCCACTGGGAAGTGGCGGCCGACAGCGGCAACGTGAAGCGCCACGCCTTCTGCCCGGTGTGCGGCACGCCGGTGTACCTGCGCTTTGCCAACGCGCCGCAGTTCATCGCCGTGCCGGCCGCCAGCCTGGACGAGCCCGGACGCTTTGCACCGCAGGCGCTGACCTACAGCGTGCGCGCCCTGCCATGGGATTCCATCGATCCCGCGCTGACGGCCTTCGAACGCATGCCCACGGGCTGAAGAATCCACTACATTCGCCCCCAGCGCGCATTGCGCTTTCTGGACATTGCGGGGCAAGAATGCAAGCTGTTTCAATTCACGTGGTGGACGTGGCCAACGGAGTCGTGGCCACAGGAATGAAGGTGGAAGTACTGCGCCGCGAAGCCGGCGAACGCGGCAAGCCCGACCAGTGGTTGCCCATGGTCAGCGGCAAGGTGGGCCGCAACGGCGTGGTGGATGGCATTGAAAGCCAGGCGCAAGCTTTCGAGGTGGGCGTGTACGAAATGCGCCTGCACGTAGGCGACTACTACCGCAAGCGCGGCCAGGAGCTGCCCGATCCGGCCTTCATGGACGTGCAGGTTTTTCGCTTCGGCCTGGCCGACCTCACGCACCACTACCACCTGCCGGTCAAGCTCACGCCCTGGGGCCTGTCCTGCTTTCGCGGCGCGGCCTGAGGCCCGCGCCTGCCGGCCTTGGCGTCTGACATTTGCATATGCGAATTGCCCATTTCGACATGACGGCAATGCTTGGTATCGTGGCAGACCACATCGTCCACCTCAGGAGATAACAACACCATGCGCCGCACCCTTCTTGCTGCCGCACTTGCCACTGCGGCCTTCCTGCCCGCGCTCAGCGCCCACGCCGACCAGCTCGCCGACATCAAGAAGCGCGGCGAACTGGTGGTGGGCGTCCTGGGCACCGACGAACCCGCCACCTTCGTCGACCCCAAGACGCGCCAGATCGTTGGCTACGAGGTCGACCTGGCCGATGCCATTGCCAAGAAGATCGGCGTGAAGCCGGTGCTCAAGCAGATCGCGGTGGCCGCGCGCATTCCAGAACTGCAGCAAGGCCACGTCGACCTCGTGGCCGCGGGCCTGACGCACAACAAGGAGCGCGAGGCACAGATCGACTTCTCGCTCACCACCTTTGTCACCGGCCAGAAGGCCATTGTGAAAAAGTCCAGCGGCATCACCGAGTTGTCGCAACTGGCCGGCAAGAAGGTGCTCACCATTCGCGGTGGCACGCAAGAGCCCAATGTCCGCAAGGCCGTGCCGGGCGTGGAGGTGGTGACCTTCGACACCAGCCAGCAGGCCTTCCAGGCGCTGCAGCAGGGCAAGGGCGTGGGCTATGTCGACGACGAGGCCGCGCTGCTGCGCAGCTATGCCAAGCTGGGTCCGCAGAAGGCGCAGTACGAAGTGCTCAAGCAGAACCTCAGCACCGAGGCGCTGGCCATCGGCATCAAGAAGGGCGAGACAGGCCTCAAGGCGGTGGTGGACGACACGCTGCGCGACCTCGAGAAGTCGGGCGAGGCCGAGAAGATCTTCTTCAAGTGGTACGGCCCCAAGACGGCCTCGGGCTTCCAGAGCCGCGACTTCCGCTTCGAGACCGACAAGATCAGCGAGTAGGCGCCCGGCCGCGCCAACGGCGCTCGGCCCCCCCTGACGCACGACGGCACCGGCCGCCATGGCAGCGCAGCGCGACTGCCTTGGCGGCCGCGTCCTTTGGCGCTTACGATGGCCGGCCCCGCGGGGCGTCAACGCCAACCCATGCCATCCTTCGACTACACACTGCTGCTGACCGGGCGCTACCACGACATGCTCGTGGCGGGCCTGTGGCTGTCGCTGCAACTGCTGGCCGCAGCCTTCGTGCTCGCGCTGCCCATTGCCATCGGGGTGGCGCTGCTGCGCCTGTCTCCCCTGCCCTGGCTGCAGCGCCTGGGCTTTGCCTACGTGGAAGTCATCCGCAACATTCCGCTGCTGGCGCACATGCTGTTCTGGTACTTCGGTGCGCCCGAGTTGCTGCCGACCGCGCTCAAGGAGTGGCTGTACGCAGGCAACATCGAAGCGGTGAGCGCCGTCATTGCGCTGGCGCTCTACAGCGCGGCCTACATGGCAGAGGACATCCGCAGCGGCATCCGATCCATCCCCACCGTGCAGTTCGAGGCGGGGCGCGCGCTGGGCTTCAGCTTCCTGGCCACCATGCGTCGCGTGGTGCTGCCGCAGGCGCTGCGCGTGACGGTGCCGCCGCTGATCTCGCAGACGCTCAACCTGTGGAAGAACACATCCATCGCCACCGTGGTGGGCGTGGCCGAGCTGATGTACCAGGCCGGCCAGGTGGAAAGCGCGAGCTTTCGCAGCTTCGAGTCGTTTGCGTTCGCCAGCGCGGCGTACCTGAGCGTGTCGCTTCTCATCACCGCCCTGGCGGCCTGGTACCAGCACCGCTTTCCGGTGCGCGTGGCATGACGGCGGGGGCGGCGCGGCATGCTTGAAATCATCCAGACCTACTGGCTGTACTTCCTGGTCGGCCAGTACCCCAACGGGCCACTGGGCGGGCTGGTGCTCACCCTGTTGCTGGCCAGCTGCGCGCTGGTGCTGGCCCTGCCGCTGGGCATCGCCTTCGGCCTGGCCCGGCTGAGTCCCTGGCGCTGGCTGCGCTGGCCGGTCACGGCACTGGTGTATGCGGTGCGCGGCGTGCCGCTGCTCATGGTGGTGTTCTGGGCCTACTTCTTCCTACCCAGCGTGACGGGCGTGAAGACCGACCAGTTCAGCACCATGCTCATCGCCCTGGTGGTGTTCGATGCGGCCTACCTGGCCGAGATCGTGCGCGCCGGCGTGCAGGGCCTGCCGCGCGGCCAGGCCGAGGCCTCGCGCGCACTGGGCCTGAGCTACGCGCGCACCATGCGGCTGGTGCTGCTGCCGCAGGCGCTGCGCAGCATGCTGCCTTCGCTGGTGAACCAGTTCGTCTCCACCATCAAGGAAACATCGCTGGGCTACATCATCGGCCTGGCCGAGGTGTCGTTCATCACCACGCAGATCAACACGCAGGTGTTCACCCGCCCGGCCGAGGTCTACGGCATATTGGGGCTGACCTATTTCCTGATGTGCTTCGGGCTGTCGCGCGCGGCCTACTGGCTCGAGCGCAGGCTGGCGCGGCGCAGCGTCTCGAGCATCGACACCAGCAACAACAAGGCAACCAGGGAGGTCTCCGCATGATCGAGATGCAAGGCGTCAACAAGTGGTACGGCGGCTACCACGCGCTGGTGGACGTCAGCGAAAGCGTGAAGGCCGGCGAAGTGGTGGTGGTGTGCGGGCCCTCGGGCTCGGGCAAGTCCACGCTCATCCGCACGCTCAACCGGCTCGAGCCCATCCAGTCGGGCCGCATCCTCGTGGGCGGCGAAGACATCCACGCGCCAGGCATCGACGTGAATGCATTCCGATCCAGGATCGGCTTCGTGTTCCAGCAGTTCAATCTTTTTCCGCACCTGTCCGTGCTGGGCAACTGCACGCTGGCGCCCATCCAGCTGCGCGGCCTGTCGCGTGCGCAGGCCGAGGAGCGCGCCATGGCGCTGCTCGAACGCGTGGGCCTGGCCGAGAAGGCGCATGCCTGGCCTTCGGAGCTGTCGGGCGGACAGCAGCAGCGCGTGGCCATTGCGCGTGCCCTGGCCATGCAGCCGCCGCTGATGCTCTTCGACGAGCCCACCAGCGCGCTCGATCCGGAGATGGTGGGCGAGGTGCTCCTGGTGATGCGCGACCTGGCCAACGACGGCATGACCATGGTGTGCGTCACGCACGAAATGGGCTTTGCCCGCGAGGTGGCCGACCGCATCTTCTTCATGGACCAGGGCCGCGTGCTGGAACGCGCGACGCCGGCCGACTTCTTCAACCGACCGCAGCATCCGCGCACGCGGCAGTTCTTGGCCGACATCCGCTCGCCCTTCGCGGACGCCACGACAACAACCTGAATGCAGACATGAGCGCTTCCACACCCGCTTGCCTTCCGATCATCGACGTTGCGCCGCTGGTGGCCGGCACGCCTGGCCGCAGCGCAGTGGCCCAGCGCATTGGCGCTGCCTGCCGCGAGCACGGCTTCTTCTACGTCAGCGGCCATGGCGTCGACGCCAACCTGGTGGCAAGGCTCGAAACGCTGAGCCACCGCTTCTTCGACCTTCCCGAAGAAACCAAGATGCAGTGGCGCATGGCCCTGGGCGGGCGCGCCTGGCGCGGCTACTTTCCTTTGGGGGGCGAGCTCACCTCGGGCCGCCCCGACTGGAAGGAAGGCCTGTACCTGGGCACCGAGCTGGCACCCGGGCACCCGCGCGTCTTGGCACGCATGCCGGTGCACGGGGCCAACCTGTTTCCGCAGGCGCCGGGGCTGGAGGAATTCCGCGAAACCATCCTGGCCTACATGGCGCAGGTGACGCAGTTGGGCCACCGCCTGATGGAAGGCATTGCCCTGAGCCTGGATCTGCCGGCCAGCTATTTCAGCGACCGCTACACGGCCGACCCGCTGGTGCTGTTTCGCATCTTCAACTACCCCACGCAAGCGGTGCCGCAGGGCGTGGACGCGCCGTGGGGCGTGGGCGAGCACACCGACTACGGCCTGCTCACCATCCTGCACCAGGACACCGTGGGCGGCCTGGCGGTGCACACGCCCGATGGCTGGACTCCGGCCCCGCCGGTGCCCGGCACCTTCGTGTGCAACATCGGCGACATGCTCGACCGCATGACCGGTGGGCTGTACAAGAGCACGCCGCACCGCGTGATCCGCAACACCTCGGGGCGCGACCGGCTGTCGTTCCCGCTGTTCTTCGACCCCGACTTCGAGGCCCGCGTGCAGCGCATCGAAGGCCTGGCCGGCGCCAGCGCGCTGGACGACAGTGCCCAGCGCTGGGACCGGGCCAACGTGCACGCCTTCAACGGCCGCTACGGCGACTACCTGCTGGCCAAGGTGTCGAAGGTGTTTCCGCAACTGCGCGACGAGGTGTTGTAGAGACAAGGGGCCGGCCGGCAGCTGTCCCGCTTTCGTGACACGGGCACCGCACGCGCAAATTCCAATCAGGCTTTCCCCCTGCTGCGCTGCGCGAGGCAAGCGCAAAGTCTTCGCCGGCGCATTCCGCGCCGCAGACCGCCGCTCGATTCGGCGGAAGGAGACCCGAGATGATCGTGTTCATCCGCAGCGCCGGCATTGCACCGGGCAAGAACGCCAGCATGCTCGCGTTCTCGAACGAAATCGTCGCCTACATCCAGGAGGCGTACAAGCTTCCGGTGGAGGTGCTGCTGCCCATTGGCGGCAACCCGCAGCGCATCGGCTGGACCACGCGCCACAAGGACCTGGCGGAGTACGACAGCGTGAACCTTCGGCTCATCGGCGACCAGAAGTACTGGGAGATCGTGAACCGGTACGTCGACAGCTTCGAGCCGGGGTCGGTCAACGATGCCATCTGGCGAACGATCTGACCCGGCCGGGGGCGGCTCTACCCCGCCTCCTCGACAAATGCTTCTTCGCGCTTGGAGCGCACCGAGGGTGCCAGCACGATCACCAGCAGCAGCACCGCCGCCAGCAGCAGGCCCAGCGAGATGGGCCGCGTGCCGAACACGCTCCAGTCGCCGCGCGAGAGCAGCAGCGCGCGGCGCAGGTTCTCTTCCATCATCGGCCCCAGGATCAGGCCCAGCAGCAGCGGTGCCGGCTCGCAGCCGAGCTTGATGAACGAGTAGCCGACGATGCCGAAGATGGCCACCAGCCAGATGTCGAACACATTGTTGTTGGTGGAGTACACGCCGATGGCGCAGAACAGCACGATGGCCGGGAACAGCCAGCGGTACGGAATGGTCAGCAGCTTGATCCACAGGCCGATCAGCGGCAGGTTCAGGATCACGAGCATGAGGTTGCCGATCCACATCGAGGCGATCAGGCCCCAGAACAGCTCGGGGTTGCTGGTCATCACCTGCGGGCCCGGCTGGATGTTGTGGATGGTCATGGCGCCCACCATCAGCGCCATCACCGGGTTGGGCGGAATGCCCAGCGTGAGCATCGGAATGAAGGAGGTCTGCGCGCCGGCGTTGTTGGCGGCCTCGGGCCCCGCAACGCCGCGGATGTTGCCGCGCCCGAACGGTACTTCGCCGGACTTGAGCTGGATCTTCTTTTCCAGCGTGTAGGCAGCAAAGGCAGACAGCAGCGCCCCGCCGCCGGGCAAGATGCCCAGCGCGGAGCCCAGCGCCGTGCCGCGCAACACCGCCGGCGTCATGCGCCGGAAGTCTTCCTTGGTGGGAAACAGGCCGGACACCTTGGCAGAGAACACTTCACGCTCTTCCTCGGGCCGCGCGAGGTTGGCAATGATCTCGCCATAGCCGAACACGCCCATGGCCACCGCGATGAAGCCCAGGCCGTCGGTGAGTTCCGGAATGTCGAAGGTAAAGCGCGCCACGCCGGAATTCACGTCGGTGCCCACCAGTCCCAGCAGCAGGCCCAGAAGGATCATGCAGATGGCCTTGACGAGCGAGCCCGACGCCAGCACCACCGCACCGATCAGGCCCAGGATCATCAGCGAGAAGTACTCGGCGGGGCCGAACTTGAAGGCGATCTCGGTCAACGGCGGCGCGAAGGCGGCCAGGATCAGCGTACCCACGCAGCCCGCGAAAAAGGAGCCCAGGCCCGCAGCGGCCAGCGCCGGCCCACCCCTGCCCTGCTTGGCCATCTGGTGCCCGTCGATGACCGTGACCACGGACGACGACTCGCCCGGCAGGTTCACCAGGATGGCCGTGGTGGAGCCCCCGTACTGCGAGCCGTAGTAGATGCCCGCCAGCATGATCAGCGCGGCCACCGGCGGCAGCGCGTAGGTCGCCGGCAGCAGCATGGCAATGGTGGCCGTGGGCCCAATGCCTGGCAGCACGCCGATCAGCGTGCCCAGCAGGCAGCCGATGAAGGCATACAGCAGGTTCTGCAGGCTCACGGCCGTGGCAAAGCCGATCGACAGGTTGTTGATGAGATCTTGCATGGTGGTGGTGCGCTCGCGCTCAGCCGGTGATGAAGGTCGGCCACACCTGGAACTGCAGGCTCAACCCGACGATGAAAGTGAGGTAGCTGCCGATGGCCAGCACGGTGGCCAGGACCAGGGCCGCCTTGATGCTGAAGTTGGTGCCGGCCATGCAGGCCACGATGACGAGCGCATAGATCGCCGCGATCAGGCCCATGGCGGGCACGCCGACGCTGTGCAACCCCGCGAGGAGCACGCCGAACAGCAGATTGGCGCCGATGATGAAGCCCAGCGGCTTCCACGCAATTGCTCCGATCGGGTCGCCGTCGCCATCGCGCCGGGCCCCCACCGATGCCACCACCACGCCCAGGCCCAGCACGGCCAGCAGCGTGCCCACCATGAGCGGGAAATAGCCCGGCCCCATGCGCGCGGCGCTGCCCACGTTGTAGCTGGTGGCGCCAATGGCAAACGCCGCGCCGACGCAGGCGAACATGAGGCCCGCGGCGAAATTCCTCTTGCTCTTGATCTGGAAGTGCATGGGTGGTGCTTCTCGTGATGAATGCGCATGCCTAGGCGGCAAGCCAGGCCATGGCGAGGACACTGGATGTCCTGCGGGGTGCAGCTGAATCTTTCAGTCTGCTTTCATTTACCTCATGTTATGAGGTTTATTGCCTCACAACGTGAGTGAATACCCCGAGGAACTTGGTGCCGCTGATACATTCGAAAGCCGCGCAAATTCCGACGCCCACATGCCCAGTTCCAGCCAACCCATCGACAAGCAACGCCTGGAGGCCTTGTCCGATTTCAGGTTCAGGCTGCGCAGCTTTCTGCGCTTCAGCGAAGACGCAGCGCGCAGCCAGGGCATCACCGTGCTGCAGTACCAGGTGCTGTTGCACACGCAAGGATTCCCGGGACGCGATTGGGCGTCGATCAGCGAGATCGCCGAGCGCCTGCAGGCGCAGGCGCACGGCGTGGTGGCGCTGGTCTCGCGTTGCGAGGAGGCCGGCCTGGTGGTGCGACGGCCCAGCACGGTGGACCGCCGGCAGGTGGAGGTCCACCTTCTGCCCGCCGGCCGCAAGAAGCTCGACGCACTGGCCACCGAGTTTGCCGAACACGTGGCCGAGTTGGCGGACGTGGTGGCGTTTGCGCGGCGCACACGCCTGACCTGAGGAGACCCCATGCCGCTCGCCATTCGACCCGCGCGTGCCGACGAACTGGCGGGCGCCCAAGAGCTGGTCGCCCGCAGCATCAACGAGTTGACGGTGCGACACGGCTTCGGGCCCATTGCCTCCTCGCGCACACCGCACTTCCAGGCCTTCAGCCTTCGAGACGATCCGCGCGGCGTATGGATCGCCGAGGACGACGGCGAGATCGCCGGCTTTGCGCTGAGCTGGGTTTGCGACCACCTGTGGTTCCTGGCCGAGCTGTTCGTCGCGCCCGGGCGGCAGGGGCAAGGCATCGGCAACGCGCTGATCGAGCGCACCCTGCAACACGCGAACGAGGCCGCAGCCACCGAGAAGAGCCTCATCACCTTTGCCTTCAACGTCGTGTCGCAAGGGCTGTACGTTCGCCACGGCATGCTGCCCCGCGTGCCGATCCACCTGTGCAGCGCCGGGCGCGAGTCGCTGGCGGGGCGCGCCCGGGGGCTTGCGGCACTTCGCACCACGCCCGTGCGGGCGACCGATGCCGACCTGCAAGCGCTGCGGCGCATCGACATGGCGGCCATGGGCGTCTCGCGCGAGAAGCATCACCGCTACCTGCTCGAGGCCCCTGGCATGGAGGGTGTGTTCCTCGGCGATGCGGGCGAACGCGTCGGCTACGCCTACATCGCCTCCGCAGGCCATGTGGGCCCCTTGGCCGTGGTGCGTGCCGAGGCCATGCCTGCAGCATTCGGAACGGCGCTGGCCGTGGCCGCGGCAGGTGAAGGCAAGCAGGTCTCGGTGTTCGTCCCGGGGCCGAGCGATGCGCTTTCGATCGCTGCCGGACTGGGCATGCAGTTCACGCTGCCGATGGTGCTGATGTCGCAGAACGACTTCGGCAACTGGACCTGCTACCTGCCGCGCAACCCAGGCTTCATGTAGGGCCTGGCGCGTACCAGGTCAGGCCACCGAGTGCAGCCATTGCGAGAAGGCCTGGATGGTCTTCTCGCGCGGATGCCCGGGCCGGCGGATCACATAGAAGCCGTAGCCCGGCAAGCTCAGGGGAAACGCCTTGACCAGCGTGCCGGCGGCAAGCTCGGGCGCCACCAGCACGTCGCTGAAGATCCCGATGCCCTGGCCGGCGATCACGGCCTCGATGGCATGCAGTTCCTCGCGAAAGCTCAGGTGCTGCATGGTCTTGAAGTCGGGCACGCCGCGCCACTTGCGCGCGGCCACGGCCAGCCATTGCTGCCAGGTGGGCGGCTCGCGATCGGCCGGCGACCAGTAGGCGTGCACCAGCACATGCATGGCGAGGTCGGCGGGCCGCGCAAGTGCGCCCTCGGACACCAGGCGCGGGCTGCACACGGGCCAGAAGGTGTCGCTCACCAGCGCGTCGACGATGCCATCCGTCGGCACGGCGCGGCTGGTGGCATAGCGAATGGCAACGTCGCCGTCGCCGGCGGACTGCAGGTCGAGCACCGCGTCGGTGCCGATCACCTCCAGCGGCATGCGCGGATGCAGCGTGCGCCACGCTGGCAGGCGCGGCACCAGCCAGCGGCTGGCGAATGCATTGGTGGCCGTCACGCGAAGCGCCTGCTGGGCACCGTCCCGCTTGACGGCCTCGATGGCGGTGGCAAAGCCTTCCAGCCCGCCACGAACCGCGGGAAACAGTCGCGCCCCCGCTTCGGTCAGGGCCAGGGGTCGGGGCCTGCGGCGAAACAGGGCGCAGCCGCAGTAGAGCTCGAGCAGGCGGACCTGGTGGCTGATGGCGGTGGGGGAAACGCACAGCTCCAGCGCCGCCTTCTTGAAGCTCATGTGACGCGCGGCAGCGTCGAAGGCGCGCAACTCGATCAGAGGCGGCAGCTTGTGCATGCAGCCAATGTAGATGAAAGCAGTTCACCTGGAACTGAAACGAGAGTCGAGGCAAATTTCAACCCCGAAGGAGCACACCATGCACTCGCCGATTGCATCCGTGGCAGACGCCGCGGCCGAGCTGGCTTCCAGTTTCCGCGGGCAGCTCCTGCAGCCCGCCGACTCAGGCTACGAAGACGCGAGAAAGGTCCACAACGGCCTGGTCGACAAGCGGCCCGCCCTGATCGCCAGGTGCCATGGCGTGGCCGACGTGGTGGCTGCACTCGAACTGACCCGAAGCCTGGGCCTGGAAGTGGCGGTGCGCGGCGGGGGCCACAACGTGGCGGGACGGGCGGTGATCGACGGCGGGGTGGTGATCGACCTGTCACCCATGAAGGGCATCCGCGTCGATCCGCAGCGCAGGAGCGCCTGGGCGCAAGGCGGTGTCACCTGGGGCGAGCTCAACCGCGAGACGCAGCTGCACGGCCTGGCCGTCACGGGGGGCGTGGTCTCCAGCACCGGCATTGCGGGGCTGACCCTGGGCGGCGGGCTGGGATGGCTGATGGGCAAGCACGGGCTCGCATTGGACAACCTGCTGGCGGTAGAGCTCGTCACCGCCGACGGCGAGGTTGTGCAGGCGAGCGCGAAGCACGAGCCCGAGCTCTTCTGGGCGCTTCGCGGCGGCGGCGGGAATTTCGGCGTTGCCACCGCCTTCGAATACGCCTTGCATCCGGTCGGGCCCACCATCACGGGTGGCGCGCTCGTGCACCCCATCGAACGTGCCCGCGCCCTGCTCCGGTTCTTCGCAGACAGCACACGCTCGCTGCCCGACGAGCAGACGCTGATCGCCACGCTGGCGCCCTCGCCGGACGGCTCCGGCGTGCCAGTGGCCGCCATGGTCACTTGCCACTGCGGGCCGCTGGAAGACGGCGAAAAGGCCATGCAGCCGCTCAAGCAGTTCGCTCCACCTCTCATGGACGCCCTGGGTCCGATGCCGTACTCCGCGCTCAACGCCATGCTCGACGCCGGCTACCCCAAGGGTGCGCTCAACTACTGGAAGTCCAGTTTCCTTGCCGAGCTGAGCGATGCGGCCATCGACACCATGGTCGATTGCTTCGCGCGCTGCCCGACGCCCATGGGGCAGTTGCTGATCGAGCACATGCATGGCGCGGTCGCCCGGCGCGGCGCGGCCGACACGGCCTTCCCGCACCGGCGCGAGGGCTACAACTTTCTCGTGCTCACCCAGTGGCTGCAACCGGCGGATACCGACGCATGCATCGCCTGGGCCCGCGACACCCATGAACGGATGCAGCCCTTCTTCGCCGCGGGGCGCTACGTCAACTACCTGGACAACGACGAGGCGGGCGACCCGGTGGCGGCGGCCTACGGCCCCAACTACCGGCGGCTGCAGCAGATCAAGGCCCGGTTCGACCCCGGCAACTTCTTCCGCATGAACCAGAACATCCGCCCGCTGGCGTGACGGCAAGGGCAGCCTGGACAGGCCTGACACACATTGCAACTCGCTCCCGGGTTAACCCGCGGAACGCCCTGGCACGGTCTTGCCTACACTGCTTGTATGCAAGCAAAAGACTAACTTGCATACAACTCTCAAGACCGGAGACAACCCATGTTCCGCTTTGCCAAATCCCTCTTCGGACAGGTCGTGATCGCGCTCATCCTGGGCGTCGCTCTCGGCCTGTTCTTTCCTGAATTCGCCGCCAAGCTCAAGCCGCTGGGCGACGGCTTCATCAAGCTGATCAAGATGATCATTCCGCTGCTGGTGTTCTGCGTGGTGGTGCACGGCATCGCCGGCGCGGGCGACCTGCGGCGCGTGGGGCGGGTGGGCGTCAAGGCGCTGATCTACTTCGAGGTGCTGACCACCATCGCCCTGGGCCTGGGCCTGGTGCTGGGCTTTGTCTTCCACCCCGGCACGGGCATGAACGTGGACCCGAGCAAGCTCGACGCCTCGGGCCTGTCGGCCTACGCCAGCAACGCCGACAAGCTCACCAGCGGCGGCACGGTGGACTTCATCATGAAGCTGATCCCCACCACCATCGGCGACGCCTTCGCCAAGGGCGACGTGCTGCAGGTGCTGGTGTTCGCGGTGCTGTTCGGCTGCGCGCTCACGCTGCTGGGCGAGCGCGGCAAGCCGGTGGCCACCTTCGTGGATGCGCTCTCGCTCATCCTGTTCAAGATCATGGGCATCGTCATCAAGCTGGCGCCGCTGGGCGTGCTGGGCGCCATCGGCTTCACGGTGGGCCAGTACGGCATCGGCTCGCTCAAGCAGCTGGGCATGCTGGTGCTGCTGTTCTACGTGGCGGTGTTCCTGTTCGTTTCCGTGGTGCTGGGCATCGTCATGCGGCTGTCGGGGCTGAGCCTGTTCAAGCTTCTGCGCTACCTGCGTGAAGAACTCGCCATCGTCTTCGCCACCACCTCGTCGGACGCGGTGCTGCCGCAGATCATGGCCAAGCTGCGCCGCATGGGCATCGGCGACTCCACCGTGGGCCTGGTCATTCCTACCGGCTACTCGTTCAACCTCGACGCCTTCTCGATCTACATCACGCTGGCCGCGGTGTTCATCGCGCAGGCCACCAACACGCCGATCTCGATGGCCGACCTGCTGACCATCCTGGCCATTGCGCTGGTCACCTCCAAGGGCGCGCACGGCGTGCCGGGCTCGGCCATCGTGGTGCTCGCGGCAACGCTGCACGCCATTCCGGCCATTCCGGCCATCGGCCTGGTGCTGGTGCTCTCGGTCGACTGGTTCATGGGCATCGCCCGTGCGCTGGGCAACCTGATCGGCAACTGCGTTGCCACCGTGGCCATCGCCTCCTGGGAAGGCGACATCGACCGCGAACGGGCCCGCGCCGTGCTCGACGGCACCCATTCGCCCGAAGACGAGCCGCTGGCAGAGCCCGACTCGCCCGTGGCCGCAGGGCACGGCTCCCCGGTGGTGGCCGCCGCTGCCCACGGCATGCACTGAGATACGCTCAGGCCATGCCCACCCCCACGGAAATCAGCCCCACCACCATCGCCGAGCGCGTGGTCGAAGCCATCCTGGCCCAGAAGCTCGCACCCGGCGAACGCCTGGGCGAGCAGCAACTGGCAGAGAACTTCGGGGTGAGTCGCACCATGGTGCGCGAGGCGCTGATGCAGTTGCAGGCGCGCGGCTTCGTGGCGGTGCAATCGCGGCGCGGCTGGTTCGTGGTGGAGCCTTCGGTGGACGAAGCGCGCGATGCCTTCTCGGCCCGCCGCATCGTCGAGGCCGGCATCCTGGCCGAGGCCGGACGCCCCTTGTCGAAGGTGATCCGCAAGCTGCGCGAACACATTGCCGACGAGAAGCGCGCCATTGCCGGCGCCGACGCCGCCACCCGCGCCTTCCTGCTGGCCGACTTCCACGTGTGCCTGGCCGACCAGATGGGCCACCGCCTGCTGGTGGACGTGCTGCGCGACCTCACGGCCCGAACCACGCTGGCGGCCACGCTCTACCAGTCCACCCACGAGGCCAGCGAATCGTGCGCCGAGCATGCAGCCATCGTGGCCGCGCTGGAAGACGGCGACACGGCCAGGGCACGCGAGCTCATGCTCGACCACATCGGCAATGTGGAGCAGGCGCTGGAAGTCGAAGTGCCCGCCCGGCCCGGCGCCGACGAGCGGCTGCGCGCCACGCTGGCACCGGTGGCCCTGCCCACCCGCCACGGCGTCCGCTGACGAGCAGAAGACCGGCACCGTGGACCTGCGCACCCTGCGCTACTTCATCACCGTGCTGGAAGCCGGCAGCCTGTCTCGCGCGGCCGGCAGCCTCTACATTGCGCAGCCCGCGCTCACCGCCCAGATCAAGAAGCTCGAAGGCGAGCTGGGCGTGCAGCTGTTCGACCGCTCGCACGCCGGCGTCACGCCCACGCCGGCCGGCGTGCAGCTGTACGACGATGCGCGAAGACTGCTCAGCGATGCCGACGCGGTGCGCGAACGCATCCAGCGGCTGCCCCAGGGGCCAGAAGGCTCGGTGGTGGTGGCCCTGCCCTTCCTGCTCGCATCGCTGCTCATGGGGCCGGTACTGGCGGCCATGAAAAAGTCGCACCCGCGCATCCGCGTATTCGTGCACGACGACCTGAGCCTGGGCGTGAAAAAGGCCATGCTGGACCGTCGCGCCGATGTCGGCATCCTGGTCGACGCGCCGCAGGTGGAAGGCCTGCAGTGCCAGCCGCTGGTGCGCGAGGCGGTGTACTTCTGCGGCCATGACGTCGACGGCACGGTGGCCACGATGCTGCGCCAGCCGCCGTCCAGGGCCAAGGCGGCCCGAAAGAAGGCCACCCCGCAGCCGCGCCCGGAGATCGCCTTTGCCGACGCGGTCGTGCAGCCGCTGGTGCTGCAGTCGCGCCGCTTCGCCATCCGGCGCAGCGTGGAAGACGCCGCCGCGGCGCTGGGCCTGCAGGCGAACATTGCGCACGAGCAGGATTCCACCCGCGTCATCCGCTCGCTCTACCTCAGCGGCGCGGGCTTCACCTTCACGCCGGCCTGCGCGCTGCACGACCAACCGCAGCCGCGCCCGAGCTGGGTGGTGGCACGCGTGAAGCGGCCCGACCTGCTGCGCACCTATTCGCTGGCCACGCAGGCGGGCCGGCCGGTGGATGCGGCCACGCAGGTGGTAATGGATGCCTTGCTGCAGGAAATGCAGCAGATGATCCGCACCGGCGCCTGGGAAGCCGAATGGCTGGGGCCGGGCCCAAGGAGCAAGGCCGACGCGTGAAGGCCCGCCCTCGTCGTGATGAAATGCATCCGCATGGACCTCGACCCCGCCTTCCGTGAACTGATCGCCGACAGGCTCGCACGCTTGGAGCTGCAAAGCCTGCCCGCGCCCGATTCGCGCCGGGCTGCCGTGGCACTGGCCCTGATCGAGGAAGGCACGGGCGCCATGCTGCCCGGCATCGAGGCCCCTGCTGGCTGGAGCCGCAGCGCCGCGGTGCTGCTCACGCGGCGCTCGGAGCAGCTGCGCAAGCACCCCGGCCAATGGGCACTGCCCGGCGGTGCCATGGACGAGGGGGAAACGCCCGAGCAGGCCGCGTTGCGCGAACTGCACGAGGAAGTCGGCCTGCGCCTGGAGCCCAGCGCCGTCCTCGGGCGCCTGGACGACTTCGTCACCCGCTCGGGCTTTGCCATCACGCCGGTGGTGGTGTGGGCCGGCCAGGCGCGCGAACTGGTGCCCAACCCCGACGAGGTTGCGAGCATCCACCGCATTCCGGTGAGCGAGTTCATGCGCGCCGACGCACCGTGGCTCGATCCCATCGAGGACAGCACGCAACCGGTGCTGCGCATGCCCGTCGGCCTGACTTGGATCGCAGCGCCGACAGCGGCATTTCTCTATCAGTTTCGCGAAGTGTGCATTGCCGGGCGAATCACGCGCGTTGCGCATTTCGAGCAACCGCTGTTTGCGCGGCGGTAGCTGCCGCCCCCCTTTTCAGTGCTGCGCCACGTCGAGGATGGCGGTGGCGAAGGCTTGCGGCGCCTCCTGCGGCAGGTTGTGGCCGATGCCGCCCTGCACGTTGCGGTGCTCGTAGCTGCCCGAGAACTTCTTCGCGTAGGCAGCCGGTTCCGGGTGCGGCGCGCCGTTGGCATCGCCCTCGAGCGTGATGGTGGGCACGGTAATCACCGGCGCCTGGGCCAGCCGGTCTTCGAGCGCCTGGTACTTCGCCTCGCCATCGGCCAGGCCGAGGCGCCAGCGGTAGTTGTGCACCGTGATGGCGACGTGGTCGGGGTTGTCGAAGGCGCGGGCGCTGCGCTCGTAGGTGGCCGCATCGAAGTCCCACTTGGGCGATGCGGTCTGCCAGATGAGCTTGGCAAAGGCCTCGCGGTTCTTCTCGTAGCCGGCACGGCCGCGCTCGGTGGCGAAGTAGTACTGGTACCACCATTGCAGCTCGGCCTGCGGCGGCAGCGGGATCTTGCCGGCCGCCTGGCTGCCGATGAGATAGCCGCTGACCGACACCAGCGCCTTCATCCGCTCGGGCCACAGCGCGGCCATGATGCAGGCGGTGCGCGCGCCCCAGTCGCAGCCGCCAATGGTGGCGCTGCGGATCTTCAGCGCGTCCATCAGCGCGATCATGTCCACCGCAATGGCCGCCTGCTGGCCGTTGCGCGGCGTCTCGCTCGACAGGAAGCGCGTGGCCCCGTAGCCGCGCAGGTACGGCACGATGACGCGGCGGCCGGCTGCGGCCAGCAGCTGCGCCACGTCGGCATAGGTGTGGATGTCGTAGGGCCAGCCGTGCAGCAGGATCACCGGTTCGCCATTGGCGGGGCCGGCCTCGTAGTAGGCCACGTTGAGCACGCCGGCATCGATGGTCTTGAGCGGCTCCATGCGCCGTGCCCCGTTTCCGCCGCGGCCCCGGCCGGCCGAGGCCGGCGTGCCCGCTTCCTGGGCAAAAGCCGGCATCGCGGCAAGCAGCTGGGCTGCGGCGACACCGAGGGTGGCCGTGCCCAGGAACGATCGGCGCGGCAGGTTGAATGAATCGGACATGGGGGTCAGCTCCTTGCGTTGTTGAATTCGGGGGTGATGACGTCAGCCGCTTGGCGACTGGCAAGGGCGAATGTGGGCGAGAAGCGCCGCTGCTCGGTGCTGCTGCGTATCGCTGTGTATCTCGGGGCGCTTTGCCGACAATAGATTTCGCACGGACGGGTGCGCCCCCATGCGCGGGCAGAACATCAGCGCATGAAAAAACTCTGGATCGCCCTTTTCTTCTTCGCCGGTGGCCTGGCCAACGAGCTTCGCAACCCGGTGAACTGCCAGACCATCACTTCGTCCCAGGTCGCCACCACGAGGCGGCGGCGCTGGCCCGGCAGCTGAAGGCCCCTCAGTCGCCCGACTGCACCGTCGAGGCGAACACGTAGCCTTCGCTGCGCACGGTCTTGATGTAGCGCGGTTCGCGCGCGTCGTCGCGCAGGCGCTGGCGCAGCCGGCTGACCAGCAGGTCGACCGAGCGCTCGAACAGCTCGGCCTCGCGCCCCTGCGTGAGGTTGAGCAACTGGTCGCGGCTGAGCACGACGTTGGGGTGGTCGAGGAAGGTGCGCAGCAGCCGGTACTCGGCGCCGCTGAGCGCCACCATCGTGCCGGTATCGTCGATCAGGTGGCGCTCGGAGGTGTCGACCCGCCAGGGGCCGAAGGCGAGCATGCGTGCCGATTCGGTGGACTGCATGTTGGGCGGCAGCATGCGGGTGCGGCGCATCACGGCCCGGATGCGCGCCAGCAGCTCGCGCGCCGAGAAGGGCTTGGCCAGGTAGTCGTCCGCGCCCATCTCCAGGCCCAGGATGCGGTCGGCCTCTTCGCTGCGTGCGGTGAGCATCAGGATCGGCGTGGCCTTGTACTTTCCGGTGCGCAGGTCGCGGCACAGGGTGAGCCCGTCCTCGCCGGGCAGCATCAGGTCCAGGATGATCAGGTCGAAGGGCCCGGAAGACTCGAGCGCGGCACGCATGTGCCGACCGGTGGGCACCGCGACCACGCGCAGGCCGTTCTTGACGAGGTAGGTGGTGAGCAGTTCTCGGATCTCGCGGTCGTCATCGACGATGAGCACGTGGTCGGAAGGACGGGAATTCATGGGTCGCCAATGTAGCCAGCCGCGGCGCCGGTGTCAGCGCCCGCGTGAAATCTATTGTCGCGAACAAGGGCCCTGATACACAGGCATACGCGACGGCGCGCGCACTACATTGCGATACACGCGCGGCGCGAATTGGCGAACCGGCGTCTATAACCGCTCCATGTCCCAGTCACTCAGCTCCACCGCAAGCCTGCCGCCCTCGCCCGAAGATCGTGCGCACGACGGTTGGCGGCGCCTGTGGTGGCCGCGCTCGCTGTTCGCCCGCGTCACGGTGATCTTCATCGTCGGGTTGGCGATCGCGCAGGCGCTGACCTTCGCGGCCATCCGCAACGAGCGCGATGCGGCCATGCGCGAGCTGATGATGAGCGGCATCGAGCAGGACATTGCCAGCTCCATCGCCATTCTCGACCGCCTTCCCGCCGCCGAGCGCGCAAGCTGGCTGCAGCGGCTGGAGCGGCGCAACTACCGCTTCGAGCTGGGCGGCAGCGCCAGCGGGCCGGCGCCGGCCACGGCATCGGCGCGGCAGTTCGGCGCCGCCATCGGCCAGGCACTGCGCCCCTTCGAGGTCGAACGCATCGCCCAGGGCGACAGCGGGCGCGACGCGCTGCGCCTGCAGGTACGCCTGTCCGACGGCGCATCGATCGTCGTGGACGCGCGCCGCGTGGGCATGCCGCTGGCCGAGTGGGTGATATGGCTGCTGGTTGCGCAGTTGCTCGTGCTGGCCGTGTGCGGCTGGCTGGCCGCCCGCCTGGTAACGCGGCCGCTGGCGCGGCTGGCCAGCGCGGCCGATGAACTGGGCCCCGACCTGAAGGCGCGCCATGTCGACGAGGAAGGCCCCAGCGAAGTCGCGCAGGCGGCGCGCGCTTTCAATGCCATGCAGGGCCGCATCAGCGACTACCTGGCCGAGCGGGTGCAGATCCTGGCGGCCATCTCGCACGACCTGCAGACGCCGATTACCCGGATGCGCCTGCGCACAGAATTCATGGACAACGAGCAGGAGCAGTTCAAGTTCAGGCAGGACCTGGACGCCATGAACGCCCTGGTGCGCGAAGGCGTGACCTATGCGCGCACATTGCAAGGCACGCGCGAGCCGCCCTGCCGCATCGATGCCGATGCATTGTTCGAAAGCATGGTTGCCGACTACGGCGACGCCGGCCAGGACGTGGTGCTGCAAGGCCGGATCGGCGAGCCCATCGTGACGCGGCCGAACGCGCTTCGCCGGATCCTGTCGAACCTGATCGACAACGCGCTCAAGTTCGGCAGCGAAGTACACCTGCAGGTGCACTTCGCCGACGACCAGCTCACGCTCGCGGTAACCGACAACGGACCGGGCATTCCGCCCGAGCACCTGGCGCAGGTGATGAAGCCCTTCTACCGCGTCGAAGGCTCGCGCAACCGCAGCACCGGCGGCACGGGGCTGGGCCTGGCCATTGCGCAGCAGCTGGCCAACGCCATGGGCGCGCAGCTGAACCTGCGAAATCGCAGCGAGGGCGGGCTCGAAGTCAGGCTGACGATGGGCACGCGCGCCGAAGCGCAGGGCTGAGCCTGCCTGCCGCGCCGCGGCTTTGTATGCCTGTGTATCCACGACGCGCCGCAGGTACACGCGCACACCAAACGGCCCGTTCTTGACACACGCCAAATACATCGGGCGCATCCAATGGACGCATTGCCGTACTTCAAAGAGAAGACAAGATGCTCATCCTGATCGTGGCCTACCTGGGCGGTGTTCTCACTATCCTCAGCCCTTGCGTGCTGCCGGTGCTGCCCTTCGTGTTCGCGCGTGCCGACCGGCCTTTCCGCTCGCACGGCCTGCCCCTGCTGCTGGGGCTGGTGGTGGCCTTTGCCGCCACCGCCAGCCTCGCTGCCGTGGGCGGCGGCTGGGTGGTTTCGCTCAACCAGCATGGTCGCCACGCGGCGCTCGCCTTGATGGCGCTGTTCGGCGCCGCACTGCTGTTTCCCGCCTGGGCGCAGTGGCTGAGCCAGCCGCTGGTGCGATTGGGCAACCGGCTGACGCAGCCGTCGTCCGGGGCATCGTCCGCGCGCTACGGCTTTGCCCTGCCCTTTCTGCTGGGCGTTGGTACCGGCATGCTGTGGACGCCTTGCGCCGGCCCCATCCTGGGGCTGATCCTGACCACGGCGGCCCTGCGGGGCGCCAACCTGGGCACCTCGCTGCTGTTGCTCGCATTTGCAGCGGGTGCGGCCACCTCGCTGGCGGCGGCCCTGCTGTTCGGCGGGCGCCTGCTCTCCATGCTGCGGGGCACGCTGCACACCGGCGAGGTGGCGCGGCGCGCGGCCGGCGCCGCCGTGTTGGCCGGCGCTGGTGCCATTGCCCTGGGGCTGGACACCAACGTGCTCAGCCTGATCGAACTGCCGAGCACCAACCGGCTGGAACAGTCGCTGGTCAAGCGGATCGAGCCACGCCCCTCCCAGGCAAGCGAGCAGGGTTCAACAGCACCCCTCTCGACTTCCGGCTTCGTGCGCACTTCTGCCGATGCGGTGCAGGCGCCGCGCCTGCCGGTTGAAGGCAACTTCCCATCGCTGGCGGGCGCTACCGGGTGGATCAACTCGGCCCCGCTCAGCGCGGAGGGCCTGCGCGGCAAGGTGGTGCTGGTCGACTTCTGGACCTACTCGTGCATCAACTGCCTGCGCACCCTGCCCTACGTTCGGGCATGGGCGCAGAAGTACAAGGACGCAGGCCTGGTGGTGCTCGGCGTGCACACGCCCGAGTTCGCGTTCGAGAAGAAGCCCGCCAACGTGCAGGCGGCGGTGAAGGACCTGGGCGTGGAATTCCCGGTGGCGCTGGACAGCAACTTTTCGATCTGGCGCGCTTTCGGCAACCGGGCCTGGCCTGCCTTCTATTTCATTGATGCACAAGGGCGCATCCGCCACCAGCAACTGGGCGAGGGCCGCTACGACAAGGCCGAGGCCGTGATCCGGCAACTGCTGGCCGAAACGGGCGGCGCCAACCTGCCCGCGGGAACGGTGCTCGCCCCCGAAGGCCTGGGCACCCAGGCGGCGGCAGGCGCGACACCCGCGCAGTCGGGCGAGACCTACGTCGGCTACGCGCAAGCGGACAACTTCGCCTCGCCCGGCGGCCTGGTGCGCGACCGCGCGCACAACTACGAAGCCGCAGCCGATCTGCGTGCAGACCACTGGTCGCTGGCCGGCGACTGGACGGTGGAAGGCGAGCGGGCCGTGCTCAACCGCGCCAACGGACGCATCAGCTACCGCTTCCAGGCGCGCGACCTGCACCTGGTGCTGGGCACCGCCAAGGACGGCAGCCCGGTGCGCTTCCGGGTGAAGGTGGATGGCCAGGCGCCGCAGGCGGACCACGGCTTCGACGTCGATGCGCAAGGCTACGGCACCATCGACCGCCAGCGCCTGTACCAGCTGGTGCGCCAGGCCCGGGGCAGCAGCAAGAGCCGCTTGTTCGAGATCGAGTTCCTCGACCCCGGCGCGCTGGCCTACGCCTTTACCTTCGGCTAGGCACGCGTCCCGCGGGTCTCCGAGGGCCGCTCGCCAAAGCGCGCCTTGTACTGCGCCGCGAAATGGCCCAGGTGCAGGAAGCCGTACTTCTGCGCCACTTCGCGCACGCCGCCCGCGCCCAGGCCGGCGGATGCGCACAGTTCGGCCCGCACCTTGTCCAGCCGCAGCTCGCGCAGGAACTCCATCGGCCCCTGCCCCGCGTGCTGGCGAAACGCCACCTGCAAGGCCCGTGCGCTGCAGCCGACTTCGCTGCACACATCGGCCAGCGACAGCGGCTGCTGCGCATGTGCCGCCATGTATTCCTGCGCCTTGCGCACCACGCGGGGCAGCAATCTGCGCTGGGCCTCGCCGGCCAGAGCGCTCGAATAGTTGTGGCGCGCCGACATGAGCAGGCTCGACATCAGGTATTGCTCGGCATGCTCGGCCAGGCGGCCACCCGGCTGCAGCGCGTTGCCCGCGTCGAGCGTGAGCCGCAGGTAGTCGATGTAGTGCACCAGCGGCGCCAGCGCGGGGTTGTCCAGCGGCACGCCCAGGTCGAACACCAGGTGATGCTTCACCGGCGCCTGCAGCAGGGCCTCCAGCCGCGAGAGCACGGCGCGGCGGGCCAGCCGCACGATCAGGTGCGGGCTGTCGTCGGCCCAGCGCATCGACAGCGCCTCGGTGGGCGATGGCAGCGACGCCAGGTGGGGGTTGGCATCCACCTGCTGCGCGCCACAGCGGATGTCGGCACCGCCACGCAACGGAATCTGCAGCAGGAAGAAGTCCTGCAAATAGCCCGGGTCGATCTGCACGCCGGGGCCGTACTGCACGTAGTTCAGGCTCACGTCCCGATACAGGCGCGCGCTGTGGTGGCAGGCGTCGAGTTCGCTGCGCGGGCGCAGCATGACCAGCGAGTGCGGACAGAACACCCGGGCCACGCTTTCGCGCGCCTCGTCCATGTCGTGGCTCTCGAAGAGTCGATAGCGCTGCAGCGGCAGCAGTGTGGTCGTGGCGGCTTCCATGGGGCCTGGGCAAATTAGCAAAAACCGCCTCCTCCCACAATTCGGGCCAGCCCTTTGACGAAAGCTGCGCGCCAGGGACAGCGCCTGCGTTTGCGGGACGCGCCAGCGGCTTGCCTGCCCATAACGTTCGCCCCACAGGCCAACCCCGGCCTGCCCGATCAACCCAAGGAGAGCAAGCGTCATGTTCAAGGGACTCGAGGGCAAGAGCGCCATCGTCACCGGTGGCTCCACACTGATAGGCGCCGGCGTGGTGCGCGCACTGCACGCGGCGGGCGTCAAGGTCGTCATCGCCGACATCGATGCCGACAACGGCCAGCCGCTGGCCGATTCGCTGGGCAGCGGCGCGCGCTTCGTGCGCACCGACATCACCGACGACGCACAGGTGCAGGCCTGCGTGGCAGAGGCGGCCAAGCGTCACGGCGGCGTGCACTTCCTGGTCAACCTGGCGTGCTCGTACGTGGACGACGGCTTCAAGTCGCCGCGCGCCGACTGGCTCACGTCGTTCAACGTGAACGTGGCCAGCGCGGTGGCCATGCTGCAGGCGGCGCATCCGCACATGGTCGCGGCCGGCGGCGGTGCGGTGGTCAACTTCACCAGCATTTCGTCGCGCGTGGCGCAGACGGGGCGCTGGCTCTACCCGGTGAGCAAGGCCGCCATGGCGCAGCTCACCCGCAACATGGCCATGGACCTGGCGCCGGACCGCATCCGCGTGAACAGCGTCTCGCCAGGCTGGACCTGGTCGGCGGTGATGAACCAGCTCACCGGCGGCGACCGCGCAAAGACCGACCGCGTGGCCGCGCCCTTTCACCTGCTGGGGCGCGTGGGCGATCCGGACGAGGTGGCGCAGGTGGTGCTGTTCCTGTGTTCGGACCACGCGAGCTTCGTGACCGGCGCCGACTACGCGGTGGACGGTGGCTACAGCGCCATGGGCCCCGAGCAGGCCGTGCCCGCCATTCCCAAGTTGATGGACTGACCCCGCTCCACCTTTTCGGAGCATCGATCAAAGGAGACAAGCAATGAAGCGAATCGCCATCGTCGGCGCGGGCCAGTCGGGCCTGCAACTGGGCCTGGGCCTGCTCGCGGCAGGCTACGAGGTCACGCTGCTGAGCAACCGCACGGGAGACGACATCCGCAGCGGCAAGGTCATGTCGAGCCAGTGCATGTTCGGCACCTCGCTGCAGATCGAGCATGAGCTGGGCCTGGACCACTGGGCGCGCGATTGCCCCACGGTGGACGGCATCGGCCTGACGGTGCCCCACCCCGAGCAAAAGGGCGCCAAGGCCATCGACTGGGCCGCGCGGCTGAACACCAGCGCGCAGTCGGTCGACCAGCGCGTGAAGATCCCGGCGTGGATGGACGAGTTCCAGAAAAAAGGCGGCGAGCTCATCTTCAAGGACGCAGGCATCGACGAGCTCGAAACGTGCACCCAGACCCACGACCTCACGCTCGTGGCCAGCGGCAAGGGCGAGATCTCCAGGCTCTTCGAGCGCGACGCCGACAAGTCCACCTACGACAAGCCGCAGCGCGCACTGGCATTGACCTACGTGAAGGGCATGACTCCGCGCGAGCCTTTCTCGGCCGTGTGCTTCAACCTGATTCCGGGCGTGGGCGAGTACTTCGTCTTTCCTGCGCTCACCACCACGGGCCCGTGCGAGATCATGGTGTTCGAGGGCGTGCCTGGCGGCCCCATGGATTGCTGGGCCGACGTGAAGACGCCGCAGGAGCACCTGGCGCGAAGCAAGTGGATCCTCGACACCTTCACGCGGTGGGAGGCGCAGCGTTGCCGCGACATCGAGCTGACCGACGACAACGGCATCCTCGCGGGCCGCTTTGCGCCGACGGTGCGCAAGCCAATCGCCACCCTGCCCTCCGGGCGCAAGGTGCTGGGGCTGGCCGACGTGGTGGTGCTCAACGACCCGATCACCGGCCAGGGCTCCAACAACGCGGCCAAGTGCGCCGACACATATCTCAAGAGCATCCTGGCGCGCGGCAACGGCAAGGCCGACGCCGCATGGATGCAGCAGACCTTCGACCGCTACTGGTTCGGCTACGCACAGTGGGTTGCGCAGTGGACCAACATGCTGCTCGCGCCGCCGCCGGCCCATGTGCTCAAGCTGCTGGGCACCGCCGGTGCCGTGCCGCCGCTGGCCAGCGCCTTTGCCAATGGCTTCGACGACCCGCGCACCTTCTTCCCGTGGTTCACCGACCCGGTGGAGGCGGACCGCTACATCGACACCTGCGCTGCCGTCGCGTAGCACGGAGAGCGAGCATGAAGAAGCGACGCGTTGCGATCGTCGGCGCCGGGCAGTCCGGCATGCAGCTCGCGCTGGGCCTGCAGCGCGCGGGCCACGAGGTGACGGTTTTCTCCAACCGCACGGGCCAGGAGATCCTCGATGGCCCGGTCATGTCCAGCCAGTGCATGTTCGAGACCGCATTGCAGACCGAGCGCGAATTGGCGCTGGACTGGTGGGCCGCCGAGTGTCCGCGGGTGGAAGGCATCGGCATGGTAGTGCGCAGCCCCCAGGGCACGAAGTCCATCGAATGGAGCGCCCGGCTCGACGGGCCCGCGCAGTCGGTCGACCAGCGCCTGAAGATTCCCGCCTGGATGGCCGAGTTCGAGAAGCGCGGCGGCCGGCTGGTGGTGCAGGACGTGGGCCTGCCCGAGCTGGAAGCCTGCGCGCAGACGCACGAACTGGTGGTGGTGGCCAGCGGCAAGGGCGAGATCTCGCAGCTGTTCGAGCGCGATGCGCAGCGCTCGCCCTTCGAGCAGCCGCAGCGGGCATTGGCATTGACCTACGTGAAGGGCATGAAGCCGCGCGAGCCCTACGCCGCCGTGTGCTTCAACCTGATTCCCGGCGTGGGCGAGTACTTTGTCTTCCCGGCCCTGACCACCACCGGGCCGTGCGAGATCATGGTGTTCGAGGGCATTCCCGGCGGCCCGATGGATTGCTGGGCCGACGTGAAGACGCCGCAGGAGCACCTGGCGCGCAGCAAGTGGATCCTCGATACCTTCCTGCCCTGGGAAGCCGAGCGTTGCCGCAACATCGAGCTGACCGACGACAACGGCATCCTGGTGGGCCGCTTTGCGCCGACCGTGCGCAAGCCGGTGGCGGCGCTGCCATCGGGGCGCCGCGTGCTGGGGCTGGCCGATGCGGTGGTGCTCAACGACCCGATCACCGGCCAGGGCTCCAACAACGCGGCCAAGAGCGCGGACATCTACCTCAAGCGCATCCTGGAACACGGCGATGCGCCCTTCGACGCCGCGTGGATGCAGCAGACCTTCAACCGCTACTGGGAAGGGTATGCCCGCTGGGCCACCGACTGGACCAACAGCCTGCTCGCACCGCCGAAGCCGCATGTGCAAAAGCTGCTGCAAAGCGCCACCCACATGCCTGCGGTGGCGAGCACCCTCGTCAACGGCTTCGACGACCCGCGCAACCTTGCGCCCTGGTGGTTCGATGCCCTGGAGGCCGATCGCTTCCTGGAAGCCAGGGCTCGCGAGGCCGAGGCCGACCGCTTCGACCGGCGCGACTTCCGCAAGGCCCTGGGGCAGTTCACCACCGGCGTGACCGTCATCACCACCCGCGGCATCGACGGGCGGCGCGTGGGCATGACGGCCAACTCGTTCTCGTCGGTTTCGCTGGACCCGCCGCTGGTGCTGTGGAGCCTGGCGCGGCAGGCGCCGAGCGTGGCCGACTTCACCGGCGCCAGCCATTTCGCGATCAACGTGCTGGCGGCGCACCAGCATCACCTGTCGCGCCAGTTCTCGACGCCGCAACCGGACAAGTTCGGCGGCGTAGACTGCTGCGAAGGCACGGCCGGCGTGCCGCTGCTCAACGGTGTCATCGCGCGCTTCATCTGCCGCAACGTCAAGCAATATGACGGCGGCGATCACCTGATCTTCATCGGCGAGGTCGAGCGCTACGACCGCTTCGACGGCGAGCCGCTGGTCTTTCACTCGGGCTACTACCAGGTGACCACGCGGCACCCGGAATGCGTGCAGTGAGCGCACAAGCCGCGCAACGATCAACCCAGTCATCAAACGGAGCACTTCACATGCAAGACAAGGCAAGCCATATCCGCATCCAGGCCACCGACGGCAGCGGAAGCTTCAACGGCTACCTGGCCGTACCGAGCTCGGGCAGCGGCCCCGGCCTGGTGCTGGCGCAGGAGATCTTCGGCGTGAACAAGACCATGCGCGAGGTGGCCGACTACTACGCCGAGGAAGGCTACGTGGTGCTGGTGCCCGACCTGTTCTGGCGCCAGCAGCCCGACGTGGAGCTGGGCTATTCGCCCGAGGACTGGAAACAGGCCTTTGCCTTCTACCAGGGCTTCGACGAGGCGCGCGGCGTGCAGGACATGCAGGCCGCGATCACCGCCCTGCGCGCCCGCCCCGAAGTGCAGGATGCCAAGGTCGGCGTGCTGGGCTTCTGCCTGGGCGGCAAGCTGGCCTACCTGGCGGCCTGCCGCACCGATGCCGATGTGGCCGTGGGGTACTACGGCGTGGGCATCGACGCGGCGCTGGACGAGGCCGACCGCATTCGCAGCCCGCTGACGCTGCATGTGGCCGAACTCGACGGCTTCTGCCCGCCCGAGGCGCGCGATCGCATCGTGCAGACGCTGCGCGGCCGGCCCAACGTGCAGGTGCATGTGTACCCCGGTGTGGACCATGCGTTTGCGCGGGTGGGTGGGGAGCACTTCCACCGGGCGTCGGCGCTGATGGCCCACGAGCGCAGCATTGCGACGCTCAAGGGCGCCATCGGCCCGCACTACGACCTGGCCGCGTTGTGGGACAAGCACTGCGAATACGAGTTTGCGACGCGCAACGTCGACGACACCATGGCCACCATGGTCGGCGAGCCCTACGTCAACCACATCCCCACCATGACCGGCGGCGTGGGCTACAAGGCGCTGCACCACTTCTACACGAACCACTTCGTCAACAGCAACCCGCCCGACACCTCGCTGGTGCCCATTTCGCGCACCGTGGGCGCCTCGCAGGTGGTGGACGAGATGCTGTTCTGCTTCACCCACACCACCGAGATCCCGTGGATGCTGCCCGGCGTGGCGCCCACCGGAAAGCGGGTAGAGATTCCGCTGCTGGCGGTGGTGAAGTTTCGCGGCGACAAGCTCTACCACGAGCACATCTACTGGGACCAGGCCAGCGTGCTGGTGCAGGTGGGCCTGCTCGATGCGGCGCGCCTGCCGGTGGCCGGTGTGGAGACGGCGCGCAAGCTGCTGGACGAGACGCTGCCGTCGAACACCTTGATGATGAAGTCGGGCAGCGCAGGCTGAGGCCCTGGCGTCATGGGGCGCATCTGGCCGGCGGCGCGCCCATCGGCGCCTAGCGTGCGCCGCGGCTGAGCACCCCGTTGGCCAGCGCGCCCGCCGCCAGCAGCACGCAGGTGCCCAGGAAGACCCAGCGCATGCCGATGTGCCCGCCCACCCAGCCGCCCAGCAGCGGCCCGGCCACCTGCCCTGCATATTGGGCCGACACCGAATAGCCCAGCATCCGCCCGGCCATGCCCTCGGGCACGTTGTGCCGGATGACCGCGGCAATGCAAGGCAGCAGGCCACCCAGCGCCAGCCCCATCAGGAAGCGAAGCAGCACCAGCTGCCAGGCCGAAGTGACGAAGGCCTGCGGCACCAGCAGGACCGCCGCCACGCCCAGGCAGACGGCAATCACCTTCCAGTGGCCGATGCGGTCGGCCAGCCGGCCCAGGCGGGCGGCCGAAAGAATGCTGCCAAGCGCGGTTGCGGACATCACCACGCCGGCGGTCATCGTCACGCGCGACGCGTCTTGCACCAGCTGCGCCACGTACACCGTGATGATGGGCTCGATGGACATGTTGGCCAGCATCAGCAGCATGCCGGTGCCCCACATCGCCAGCAGGGGCCGGGCGTCGGCCAAGGCTGTTGGCGCACTGCCCGGCGCGGCGGCCTTGGCCTTGTCCGCGCGTGGCCGCGGCGCCTCCCGGATCAGGAAGGCGGTGGCCAGGAAGGAGATGAAGATCACCGCGCCAGCCGCAAAGAAGGTGTTGCGAATGCCGATGACGGGCGGCAAGGCGCCACCGATGAGCGGGCCCGCCAGGTTGCCGGCCATGATGGCCGAGGACAAGGTGCCCAGCGCCCAGCCCGAACGCGCCTTGGGCGTCTGCGTGGCCACCAGCAGCATCGAGCCCGAGGCATAGCCGCCCAGCAGCCCGGCCAGCAGGCGCAGCCCCACCAGTTGCCAGACGTTGTGCGCCAGGCCGATCAAGGCCATGGCCACGGCCATGCCGAGGCTGGCGCGAATGAGCATCAGCTTGCGCCCGTAGCGGTCGGCCAGCCGGCCCCAAAGAGGCGCAACGAGGGCCGCGCTCAGGAAGGTGGCACCGTAGGCCACGCCCGACCATTGGACGATGTCGGCATGGTCGCTCACGCCCAGCTGCTCGACATACAGCGGCAGGAAGGGCAGCAGCAGGGTCATGGCCACGATGGTGGTGAAGGAGCCCAGCATGCACACCGCGAGGTTGCGGCGCCACGGGCCTTCGTCCGCAGCGCCTGCGGCGTGGGCGTCGGACACGGTAGAGGAACGCATGCATTCATTGTCGGGGCCCGCACCCGCGGCGCCCCCTGCCGATTGGCGCAGCCGGCCTTCGCCGCTGGCGACCACGGGCCGGCGCTGGCCCTACAGGTAGGTCCACAACATCTTCGTCGCCAGCACGTACAGCAGGCAGGCAAAGACGCGCCGCAGAATGCCAAGCGGCAGTCGATGGGCCGTGCGTGCACCGATCGGCGCCGTCAACACGCTGCCGGCCACCAGCCCAAGCAGCGCCGGCCCGTACACGAAGCCCAGCGACAAGGGCGGAAGGCCGGGCACGCTCCAGCCGCTGAACACATAGCCGAGCGTGCCCATGATCGCGACCGGAACGCCGAGCGCGGCGCCGGTGCCGATTGCGGTGGTGATGGAAACACCGCAGAACAGCATGAAGGGCACGGTAAGGAAGGCGCCGCCCGCCGACACCAGGCCGCAGACCACGCCCACGAGCACACCGATCGTGATCAGCGCGGGTGTGCCGGGCAAGCCGCGCGCGGCAGACGGCTTTCGACCCAGCAGGATCTGCGTCGCACCCGCATACACGATCACGCTGAAGGCCAGTGCCAGCGCGCGCTGCGGCACCCATGCCGAAAGCGCCGTGGCCAGCAGCGTGCCGACGACCATGGCCGGGCCCACGCGGCGAACCAGCGACCAGTCCACCCCGCCGAGCCGGTGATGGGCACGCACGCTTGCGCTGGAGGTGAACATGATGGACGCCATGCCCGTGGCCAGGGCCAGGTGCACCACGTGGTCCGGCGCGAACTGCTGCGCGGTGAACATCGTCGCCAGCACGGGCACCAGCGTCATGCCGCCGCCAATGCCGAGCAGGCCGGCAAGAAAACCGACAAACGCGCCGGTGGCAAAGTAGATCGCTATCCAGGTCATCCCCGGAGTATCGCCAACCACGACCGCGTGCTTGCCGGCGCACGCGGTGGTGCGGGACAGGCGCATGCGGGCACCCCTAGCCGGGGATGCACACCATGCCGATGCTGATCCACACGCCGACGCTGAAGTAAGGCGTGAGCCAGAGCGCGTCGGCCTTCCATGCCGCCCAGCTGCCGCTTTGCACGCGGCGCTGCCAGGCATCGCGCGCGCCCTGGTCCAGGCGCATGTAGGTCTGGCCGCGCGCGCGGCCGTGCTGGTAGCGGCGCCAGTACATCGGCACGTCCACGCTTACCACATAGCCGACGAAGGACATCGAGGCCAGGATCCCGAAGAGAGCCACCCACTGCACCCAGCCGCTGGTGTCCAGCGCAATGACGCCCAGCAGCGCTGCCATCCAGCAAAAGCCCGCCGCCCACAGCGAAGACTCCACGGCCTGGGTGATGTGGTTGAGCGTGAGCACGCTGTGCCAGCAAAAGCCCTGGGCCACCACCATGAACACGGGAATGGCCCACGCGGCCGCCTGCACCAGCGGCATGCCGGCATGCCCGCCCAGTTGATGGACCAGCAGCCCCAGTTGCAGCGCAAAGCAGATCTCGGCCACCGTGGCCGCGGCGCGGCCCAGGAAGATGCTCGACAGGCGCGTGTCCACGACCACGAGGCGCTCCAGGTCCACCCGCGGAAGCATCGAGCGGTACGCGCACACCATCACGTAGACGCCGGACAAGGCCATTTGCAGGCCGCCGTACACGCCGCTGGTGCGCACCAGGTGCAGCACGGCCAGCCAGAGGCAGACATTGAGTACGGCCAGCCCGCAAAGAACCCGCCACCACGACAGCACCCTCGCGTCCGCCTGGACGAGCCTTGCCGCAGCTGTGTGACGAATTGATGACATGCGAAGGCGAGACTAACCGGGAGCGGATCGCCCAGGCAAGCCCTGCCCGGCGCGCCTGGCGCACTAACACCTGCCTCGACCCCGGAATCCCGGGCCACGCGGCGCCGCACCCGCGTCCGGTGTAGGCTGCCTGCGGAGGCTGCCGTGACGATCCGCTTGTGCTTCCTGGGCGCGCTGCTGGCGCTATTGCTGCCATGGGGCGCGGCTGCGCCGCAGCAGGTGCAGCAAGCCCCGGTGCTGGTGCTGCAGGTCGACGGCGCCATCGGCCCCGTCGCCGTGGACCGGGTGCAGCGCACGCTGGATCGCGCCGCACGCGAGCGAGCCGCCCTGGTGGTGCTGGAGATCGACACGCCCGGCGGGCTGGACACCGCCATGCGCGGCATCGTGCAGGCCATCCTGGCCTCGCCGGTGCCCGTGGCCTGCTACGTGGCGCCGCCCGGCGCCCGCGCCGCCAGCGCCGGCACCTACATCCTCTATGCCTGCCACGTCGCGGCGATGGCACCGGCCACGAACGTCGGGGCCGCCACACCGGTGGCCGTCGGCATGCCCGGCATCGGAACGCAGAAGGACCCCAAGGAGGGCAAGGACGGCGCCGCCGACAAGACGCAAGACACCATGGGCGCCAAGCGCGTGCAGGACGCCAGCGCCTACCTGCGCAGCCTGGCGCAGCTGCGCGGGCGCGACACGGCCTGGGCCGACCAGGCGGTGAAGGATTCGGCCAGCCTGGCTGCCAACGAGGCACTGGCGCGCCATGTCATCGACCTGGTGGCGGCCGACCGAGCCGACCTGCTGCGCCAACTCGATGGCCGCGAAATCCGCCTGGGCGGCATCGACAAGCCCGACGGCCCCACCGCGAAGCTGGCCACGGCCCGGGCCCCGGTGCTGGTGATGGACCTCAACTGGCGCGACCGCTTGCTCGGCGCCCTGAGCGACCCGAGCCTGGCGCTGCTGCTGCTCATGGTGGGGGTCTACGGCCTGCTGTTCGAGTTCATGAGCCCGGGCTTCGTCGCGCCGGGCGTGATCGGCGGGGTGTGCCTGCTGCTGGCCCTGTGGGGGCTGCAGATGCTGCCCATCAACTACACCGGCCTGGCACTGATCCTCCTGGGCATCGGCTTCTTCGTGGCGGAGGCCTTCGTGCCCAGCTATGGCGCGCTGGGCGCAGGCGGCATCGCGGCCTTCGTGTTCGGCGCGCTGCTCCTGGTCGACAGCGAACTGCCCGGGTTCGGCGTGCCGCTGCCTTTCGTGGCCACGCTGGCCGGGCTGTTCGCCCTGGCCCTGGTCGTGCTGGTCCGCATGGCCCTCAAGGCCCATGCGAAGCCGGTGGTGAGCGGCGCGCGGCAACTGCTGGGCACGCTCGCCGAGGTGATCGAGTTCGACCCCGGGCCGGGTGAAGGCTGGGCCCTGCTCAACGGCGAGCGCTGGCGCATCCACGCTGCAGGCCATGCGCTGGCGCCGGGCCAGCTCGTCCAGGTCGCGCACATGGACGGCCTGCGCCTGGAAGTGCACCCCGTTGCCGGCACGCACGCACCGGCCCGGCCACAACAACAACAGCAGCAACAACAACAACCGGCGAGCGCACCATGACTCAACTGATCATCCCGCCCCTGCTCCTCCTGGTGCTGGTCCTGCTGGCAGCCAGTTTGCTACGCATCCTGCGCGAGTACGAGCGCGCGGTGGTGTTCCAACTGGGCCGCTTCTGGCGCGTGAAAGGGCCGGGCCTGGTGATCCTGATTCCGGGCATCCAGCAGATGGTTCGGATCGACCTGCGCGTGGTCACGCTCGACGTGCCCTCGCAGGACGTGATCTCGCGCGACAACGTCACGCTCAAGGTCAACGCGGTGCTGTACTTCAAGGTGATAGATCCGGAGCGGGCCGTCATCCAGGTGGAGCACTACCTGGCGGCCACCAGCCAGCTGGCGCAGACCACGCTGCGCGCGGTCCTGGGCAAGCACACGCTGGACGAGATGCTGTCCGAGCGCGAGCGGTTGAACCTCGACCTGCAGAAGATCCTGGACAGCCAGACCGACGCCTGGGGCATCAAGGTGACCAACGTCGAGATCAAGCACGTGGACCTGAACGACTCCATGATCCGGGCCATTGCGCGCCAGGCCGAGGCCGAGCGTGAACGGCGCGCCAAGGTGATCCATGCGGAAGGCGAGCTGCAGGCCTCCGAGAAGCTCGCCCAGGCGGCGCAGGTTCTTGCGCGCGAGCCGCAGGCGCTGCAGCTGCGCTACCTGGAAACGCTGACGGTGATTGCGGCCGACAAGAACTCCACCATTGTCTTTCCGCTGCCGCTGGACATCGTCGGCCCGCTGCTGGACGTATTGAGAAAGCGTGCACCGCCGGCGGCTTGAGGCCTATATTTGGCGCTCATGACGATCGACCAACCATTGCTGACGGCCGCGCAGGCGCTGGCTCGGCTGCGCGAAGGCAACGAGCGTTTCATGCAGGGCCATGCGCGCTTTCCCACCGTGCAAAAGGAAGTCCTGGCCGAGCTTGCCAAGGGGCAGCAGCCCTACGCCACCATCCTGGGCTGCAGCGACAGCCGGGTGCCGCCTGAACTGGTGTTCGATGCATCGTTCGGCGAGCTGTTTGTCGTACGGGTCGCGGGCAACGTACTGGGGACCAGCATCCTCGGCACGCTGCAGTACGCCGGTACGCACCTGCAAACCCCGCTGTTCGTCGTGCTGGGCCACGACGGATGCGGCGCGGTCGAGGCGGCCATCGGCTCGCGCTTTGGTGGCCAGCAGTACAGGAGCAGGATCGCGCTGCTGCTGGAAGACATCGAGCCGGCCCTCGAAGGGCTCGATGCTTCGCAGCCGCACCAGGCGCTGCTGTGCCAGGCGGTGGAAGCGAACGTGCGGCACACCGTCAGGGTCTTGCGAGGCACTTCCGAGGTCCAGGCGCGCGAACGCGAAGGCGTGATGAAGCTGGTGGGTGCGGTGTACGAGCTGCAGACCGGGCGCGTGCGCTTCCTCGAGGATTCGAGCGCGCCCGCCGGCGCCTGAAGGCAGGCCTTGGATAAATTCAGGCTGCTGCCACCCGCGCGAGGAGACTGGCTCGCAGGCCTGTCCATTGCCGGGCTGCTGCTGCCCGAGGCCGTGGCCTACTCGGGCCTGGCCAACCTGCCGCCGCAGGCCGGCGTGATGGCACTGTTTGCCGGCCTGCTGGTCTACGGACTTCTCGGCGCTAGCCGCTTCGCCATCGTGTCCGCCACCTCCTCTTCGGCCACGGTGCTGGCGGCGGCCGTCGGCTCGCTGGCGCCGGTGGCGGCCGGTGCACGGGTGGCGCTCGTGGCCGCCATGGTCCTGCTCACGGGGGTGCTGTTCGTGATTGCGGCCGTGGCGCGGCTGGGTGCCATCTCCAGCCTCGTGGCCAAGCCCGTGCTGCGCGGATTTGCCATGGGCCTGGCGCTGACGATCGTGATCAAGCAGTTGCCCAAGCTGCTGAACGTCCATTCCACGCATGCCGATCTCTGGCACTTGCTGGCCGACCTGGTACGCCTGGCTGCGGACTGGAACTGGGCGTGCCTGGCAACGGGCCTGGTCGCGCTGGTGCTGCTGCATGTGCTGAAGACGCGCACCGCGCTGCCCGGGGGCCTGCTGGTCATTGCGCTTGGCATCGGGTTCGACTGGTCGGGCCTGGGCAGCGCCTGGAACGTGCCGCGGGTCGGCCCCATCGTGCTGGCATTCGATGGCCTGCAGTGGCCCGACGTCGCGCGCGAGCAGTGGTTGCGCCTGGGCGAGCTGTCGTTTGCGCTGGCGCTCATCTTGTATGCGGAGTCCTATGGCTCCATCCGCACCATGGCCATCCGGCATGGCGACGTCACGCGCCCCAACCGCGACCTGATGGCGCTGGGTGGGGCCAACCTGGTGTCCGCGTTGATCCAGGGCATGCCGGTGGGCGCGGGGTTCTCGGGAACCTCGGCGAACGAGGCCGCGGGCGCCACCAGCCGCTGGGCCGGGATCGTGGCGGCCGGCCTGCTGGGGCTGGCCGCCTTCTTCGCGCTGCCGTGGATTGCGCACACGCCCGAGCCGGTCCTGGCGGCCATCGTCATCCACGCGGTGGGCCACACGCTCAACCCGGCGGCGCTGCAGCCGTACTTCAGCTGGCGCCGCGACCGGCTGGTGGCGGTGATGGCCTTCGTCGCCGTGCTGGCCCTGGGCGTGCTCGACGGGCTGCTGCTGTCCATCGGCGCGAGCCTGCTGATGCTGCTGCGCAGCCTGGCCACGTCACGCGTGAGCTGGCTGGGCCGGCTGGACGATGGGCACAACTTCGTGGACATCAGCCGGCACCCGCAGGCAAAGGCGCCACCGGGCTTGCTGATCGCGCGGCCCGAAGAGCCCCTGTTCTTCGGCAACGCCGAGGGCGTGTTCGTCGCGCTGCGGGACGCGGTGGGCGCGCAGCCGCAGATGCAGCGCATGGTGCTCAGCCTGGAAGAGTCGCCCGACCTGGACGCCACCAGCATCGAGGCCCTGTGCGAGTTCGCGGCCTGGATGCGCGTGCGCGGGCACGGCCTCGTGCTGGCCCGGGTGAAGGACCCGGTGCGGGACCTGCTCGACCGGGTGAAGTCTGCGGACCTGCCGCCCAGCGCCTACGCGGCTTGGAGCGTCGACGACGCCGTGGGCGCGAGCGGCTAGGTCGTCGACTCTCCGCGCACGGCCTGCGCATACTTGGCCAGCACGCCGGTGAGCCCTTCGTGGCTGTCGGCCTGGTCCTGGGGCTCCAAGGCCTGCCTGGCGATCTCGGAGATGTGGGCATCCATCGCGGCCATCACCTCCTCGACCTTGCTCGTGCCGAAGCCACGAATGATGTCTTCGTGCTCGCGGATCGAGCACTCGTTCGAATGCGGCCCCGCATGCACGGCCAGGATCAGCGAGCAGCGCGACACCGCCTCGGACATGAAGCGCGCCAAAAGGAAGTTGTCGGCCATCTCGGCCAGCGCAGTGTGGAAGTCGCCGGCCAGGCGGCTCGATGCACGCAGGTCGCCCGCCTCGTGCGCGCTCTGCTCTTCCTGCACGATCTTCTGCAGGCGCTTGGCGAAGGCCGGCGTCCAGCGCGCAGCCACCAGCCGCACCACCTCGCGCTCCAGCGCGCGGCGCACCTCGAATACCTGACGGGCCTCGCCCAGTCCGGGCTCGGCCACCGCCGCGGTGCGCCGGCCGCCTCCGGCCACCAGGCCCTCGGCCTGCAGCCGCGCCAGCACGGCGCGAACCGGCGTGCGGCTGATGCCGAACTGCGCGGCAAGCGCGTCTTCCGGCAGCTTGGTGCCGGGTTCGACGGCGCGCTCGATGATCGCCCGCCGCAAGGCCTCGTATGCAATGTCGGCCGGTGCCTTGGTGTTTTTCATGGGGTCAAACTGTATACGAACGAAACGGCTGCGCTAGCCACCTCAGGAGAAAACGGGCTGACTTTGCTCCCCTAGCCGAGCGCACGAATTAATCAAGGAATCCGAACTAGGGGTTTTCTCAGGTATACCCATAAATGCTTTCCTGGATACTTGTTCCGCATACTTCAACCGCATACGGAATCACATGAAGCACCAATTGCTTGTCCCGCTCAACCGCCAGCAACTCGAGCTGATGGACAGAACCATTGCGCAAGGGGTCGCCCCCGATCGGGTGGCGTTGCTGCGAATGGCCCTTCGTGAACTCGGCCCGCTGCATGGCGGCCCGGCCCGCGGCAGGCAGGCCGTCCAGGCCCCGGCAAAGGAGTCGGCATGACCCAGCGCGAACTCATTGCCGAGTGGACCCTGCAGCCCGGCACCGGCAAGGCCATCGAAGTCAAGGCGGGGCAGATCCTGCGCATCGAACAGGTCGAGGGCGGCCAGTGCGTGGACTTCAACGCATTCAACCTGCATGACTACAAGGAGTTCATGCACTGCGGCCGCACGCGCACGGTGCACGGGTTCAACCCCACCACCGGCACGTTCATGTGGTCGGCGCCGCCGCGCGAGCGCGCCATGTTCTACATCCTGGCCGACACCGTGCGCCAGAACGACGTGCTGTTCCCCCGCTGCAGCGCCTACGTCTACGAGAGCACCTACGGCTTTCGGACGCACACCAACTGCCACGACATCCAGGCCGAGGCCCAGCGCGAATACGGGCTGACCCCCGACGACGTGCACGACAGCTTCAACTTCTTCATGGTGACCGAGGTGCAGACGGGCGGAACGGTGCGCATCAGCCGGCAGGACACCCGCCCGGGCGACCATGTGGAACTGCTGGCGATGATCGATACGCTGGCGATTCCCAACGTCTGCGGTGCCGACGTCATGCGCACCAGCAACTTCTTCCTCAAGCCGGTGAAGGTCCAGGTGCTGCAAGCCAGCGCGCAGGACCTGGCCAAGGTGCCCACGGTCCCTCCCCGCGCCAGCCAGCGCACGCCCAAGGACTTCCTCAACCCCGTCATCAAGGCCGACCGCGCGCTGCAAAAGGACCCGGGCTACGAGCCCAGGTTCCTCAACACGCCGCTGACGGTGACCGACGTCGAGATCGAGCTCGACGACGAGGAACTGGCGCTGCTGCGCGGCTACGAGCACGCCCGCCTCTACCGCGGAGACGACGCGGCAACCCTGCGCGATGTCTTCTTCTCCTGGTGGGAGCAGCGCTTCGTCACCAGCCCCAACGGCGCGCCGACGGTCGCAAGCGGCGACTAGGCCGGGTGCCCTGCCGGCTTCGTTCGAACCATCACCTTCCCGTCATCACTTCCACAGGAATCTTCGTTCATGAGCTCGAGCAACATCTCGCGCCGCCGACTGGTCGGCGGAACACTCGCGGCTTCGCTGACGGGCGCCTTGCCCTCGCTGTCGAGGGCACAGCCCGACCTCACGGTGGGCATCCTGTATTCCGGCGCGCGTGACGACTACGGCTGGAACCAGTCGCACGCCGTGGCGGCGCGCGCGCTCAAGGCCGTGCCGGGCATCAAGGTGGTCGAGGAAGAACGCGTGCCCGAAACGGTGGCGGCGGCCAAGACGATGGAGTCGATGATCCAGCTCGACGGCGCAAAGCTCTTGTTCGGCACGTCCTTCGGCTACTTCTCGCCTTTCATGGTCGACACGGCCAAGGCCAATCCCGGCGTGCAGCTGCGCCACCCGACCACGCTGTGGGATCCGGCCAAGCACCCGGCCAACCTGGGCGGCTACTTCTGCTACATGGACCAGGCCCATCACATCAACGGCGTTGCCGCGGGCCTGTCGACCACGTCCAACAAGATCGGCTACATCGCGGCCAAGCCTATCGACCTGGTCCTGCGCACGGTCAACAGCTTCACCATCGGCGCACGGATGGTGAACCCCAACGTGCAGGTGTTCATGGTGATCACCGGCGAATGGTCGTTGCCGGTGCGCGAGGCCGAGGCGGTCAACGCGCTGGTCAACGCGGGCTGCGACGTCATCGCCTGCCATGTGGACAGTCCGAAGATCATCGTGCAGACGGCCGAGTCGCGCGGCGTCAAGACCGTGGGCCACAACACCTCCCAGGCGGCCCTGGCTCCCAAGGGCTTCATCACCGGCGCCGAGACCAAGTACGAGACGATCTACAAGGGCTACGCCGACCTGCTGATGAAAGGCCAGCCGCTTCCCAACATCACGGTGGGTGGCTACGACAAGGACATGGTGCAGTCCACGCCCTTCGGCGCCGGCGCCGGCGAGAAGGCGCGCAACGCGGCGCAGGCGCGCATTGCCGAGCTTCGCGCGGGCGCGCCCATCTTCGGCGGCACGGTGCGCGACAACCAGGGCAAGGTCGTGCTCAACGGGGTCAAGGGCCTGTACGACCCGGTGCTCGAGAAGATGCCCTACGTCGTCGAAGGCGTGGTCGGCTCCACCCACTGAAGCAACCAACAAGCGCGAGGCGCCATGAGTGCTGTGTTGCCGTTGCCGCCGGAATCGGGTCCGCGGCGTGATCGAGCGCGCGCCAGCTCGCGCTGGGTGGGGTGGCTGGGCCACCTGCTCGCGCCCGTCGGCGCGGTGCTGGCGGCGTACGCGCTGTTCTCGCTGCTGCTCCTGTGGCTCGGCCGCTCGCCGGCCGAGTTTGCCGAGCTGGTCTGGAAAGGCGCCTTCGGCACGCCCTTCTCGATTCGAAACACCTTGCTGCGCATGCCGGCGCTCATCCTCTGCGCGCTGGCCGTGGCGGTGCCTGCGCAGCTGGGCCTGATGGTCATCGGCGGCGAAGGAACGCTGGTGCTGGCCGGCCTGGCAGCTGCTGCCATTGCCGTGCCCTTTGCCGGCGGCACGACCTCCCCCTTGCTCGTGGTGCCCCTGATGGCCTGCGCCGCCATGCTGGTGGGCGCATTCTGGTTCGGCATTGCGGCGCAGGCGCGCAACAGGCGCCAGGTCAACGAAGTGATCTCCTCGCTGCTGCTGTCCTACGTGGGCATCGCGATCATGAACTTCTTCGTCGAAGGCATGCTCCGCGATCCGGACCAGCCCAGCAAATCGTCCACCGTGCCGGTGGCCGGGGACTACCTGGTGGGCCAGATTCCTGGCGTGGGCGTTCACTGGGGGCTGGCCGTCGCGCTGCTGGCGGCCGTGGGCCTGCACCTGCTGGTTTCGCGCACCACCTTCGGCTTTGCCATGCGGATCGCAGGGGGCAACCCACGGGCCGCGCGTGCGCAGGGCCTGCCGGTCGAGCGGCTGGTGCTGGCCGGCATGGCCATCGGCGGCGCGTGCGCCGGCCTGGCGGGCTACTTCGAGGTGGCCGCCGTGCAGGGCCGCGCCAATGCATCGCTGGCTGCCGGCTACGGCTTCACCGGCATCCTGGTGTCGTTCATGGCGCGACACCATCCGCTGGGCGTGGTGCCGGCGGCGCTGCTGTTCGCCGGTCTCTCGGCGGCCAACGGACTGGTGCAGCGGCGCCTGGGCCTGCCCGATGGCGTGATGCTGCTGCTGCAAAGCCTGATCTTCATTGCACTGCTGGTGTCGCAGTCCCTGCACGGCAGCGGCCTGGGCAGGCGCCTGCTGACCAAGGTTCGCGGAGGCCGCGCATGACCGAGATCATCGTGACGATTGCATTGGCGCTGCTGGGCGGCGCCATCAAGGTGTCGACGCCCTTCATGTTCGTTGCGCTGGGCGAATGCCTGACGGAGCTGTCGGGACGCATCAACCTGGGCCTGGAAGGCACCCTGGTGCTGGGCGCCATGACCTCGTACGGGGCCGCCGTGCTGACGGGCTCGCCCTGGCTCGGCCTGCTCGTCGCGGGCCTGGCCGGTGTGGTGTTGGGCACCATGCATGCGCTGCTGTGCCAATTGCCGCGCGTGAACGACGTGGCCATCGGCATCGCGATGATGCTGTTCGGCACGGCGCTGGCCTTCTACTTCGGCAAGCCCTTCATCCAGCCGCAGGCGCCGCACTTGCCGACCATTGCGCTGGGCGAATGGCTGACGCAGCTGACGGGGCACCAGAACATCGCCCTTGCCGCTGCGCTGGACATCAACCCGCTGTTCCTGTTCGGCATCGCGCTGGCCTTCGTCATGGCCTGGGCGCTGCGCAACACGCACATCGGCCTGGTGGTGCGCACCGCAGGCGACAGCGCCGCGGCGGCGCGTGCGCTGGGCATTCCGGTCAATGCCGTGCGCCTGGGCTGCACCGCCGTGGGCGGGCTGCTGGCGGGTTTCGGCGGCGCCTTTCTCTCGCTGGTGTATCCCGGCGCATGGAACGAGAGCCTGTCGTCCGGCCAAGGCCTGATGGCTGCGGCCCTGGTCGTCTATGCGCGCTGGCAGCCGCTGCGCTGCGTGCTGGCCGCCCTGCTGTTCGGCGCCGCGGGCGCTCTCGGAACGGCCCTGCAGGCAGTGGGCTGGAACAGCGGCCTGTATCTGTTCAATGCTGCGCCCTACGTGCTGACCTTCGTGCTGATGCTCAGCGGGGGTGGACGTGGTGCGGCCAGCCGTCGACAAGGACAATTCGATGCGCCAGGTGAACTCTCCACGGCCCGCTGAGCCTGCGCCCAGCCTTTCGGTTCGGGGCATGAGCAAGGCCTTCAATGGCGTGCCGGCCATCGAAGACATTTCCATCGACGTGGGCGCGGGCGAGTTCCACGGCTTGCTGGGCGAGAACGGCGCCGGCAAGTCGACCCTGGTCAAGGGACTGCTGGGCTTTCACCTGCCCGACGCAGGGCGGATCCTGGTCAACGATGCCGAGGTGTCGATCCGCCGGCCCGCAGACGCCCATGCGCTGGGCCTGGGCATGGTGTATCAGCACTTCACGTCGGTGCCCGCGCTGACCGCGTTCGAGAACCTGCTGGTCAGCCGCCACGACGCGCCGAAGGTCATCGACTGGTCGCGCGAATGCGAAGACATCCGGGCCTTCATGTCGCGCATGCCCTTCTCGGTGCCGCTGGACGTGCCGGTCGGCTCGCTGGCGGCCGGGCAGCGACAGAAGCTGGAGATCCTCAAGCTGCTGTACCTGGGCAGCCGCTTCATCGTGCTGGACGAGCCGACCTCGGTGCTGACGCCGCAGGAAGCCGACGAGGTCCTGGGGCTGCTGCGCGAGATGACGCAGGCACGTGCCATCAGCGCGCTGATGATCACGCACAAGTTCCGCGAGGTGACGGCCTATTGCGACCGCGTCACGGTGCTGCGGCGCGGCAGGATGGCCGGTGCCGGCTCGGTTCGCGAAGTCGACACCCAGACGATGGCGCGCTGGATGGTCGGCGATGCGGCCGCGCCTGCCGCCGCGGGCAGCGCAGGCCCCGCGGCATCCGCCCCCGGCACCCCTGCCACGCCAACCGCTGCCGCGCACGGCCAGCCGGCGCTGGACCTGATCGAGTTGCGCAGCGAAGACGACCTGGGCATGCCGGCGCTCGACGGCCTGAGCCTTCGGGTTCATCCGGGCGAACTGGTCGGCCTCGCGGGTGTGTCGGGCAACGGCCAGACCTTCCTGCTCGACGCGATCAGCGGACAGCGAAAGGTGCGCGAAGGGAGCATCAAGGTTCACGGCAAGCCCTACGAACCGACGCGCCGGCAGTCCGAGGAATGCGGCGTGCGCACGCTGCCCGAGGAGCCGCTGAAGAATGGCGGGGTGGCCCGCATGAGCGTGGTCGAGAACCTTGCGCTGCGCACCTTCGACCGTGCACCCATGTCCAATCGATGGGGATGGCTCAAGCCATCGGCGCTGCATTCCCAGGGGCGCGCGCTCATCGACGAGTTCCGGGTTCGAACGCCATCGCCCGATGCGCCGCTCGAGGCCCTTTCAGGTGGCAATGTGCAGCGCGTCGTGCTGGCGCGCGAGTTGTCAGGCCAGGTGCGCGTGCTCGTGGTTGCCAATCCGTGCTTCGGACTGGACTTCCTGACCGCAGCGCAGATTCGCCAGGAGCTGCGGGCGCAGCGCGATCGCGGCGTGGCGGTGCTGCTGATTTCGGAAGATCTCGACGAGATCCTGATGCTTTCGGATCGCGTCGCAGTCATCTCGGGCGGCCGCATCGTGATGGAAGCCGAGGCCGGCACGACCAGCCGCATGGCCATCGGCGCGGCGATGGCCGCGCACGGGGGGCAGCACTAGGCGGCCTTGGGCACCGCGCCGTGAACGAGCCTGCCCTTGTGGAACACGGCATTGCGCACGGGCAGGCGCGCCACCGCCTCGGCCGAGCAACTTGCCGGCAGAAGATTGAAGCTCGCCTCGTCCCCGGCCTTGGGCCAGGCCTGCTCGCCCTTGTCATTGAGCGGCGTGACGAAGCCGGTCGCAAAACCCAGCGTGCGGCTGATGTCGTACTCGGTGCTGGGGTACTGCAGCCGTGCAATTTCCTGGGCCTTCTGCAGGATGTCTGCATTGCCGAATGAACTCCACCAGTCCATGACGCTGTCGGTGCCGCAGATCACCCGAACGCCCGCCTCGTGCATCTCGCGCAGCGGCATGGCGCCCTTGCCCAGCGGAACCGCGCTGGCCAGGGTGATGTCCAGCGCCTTCATGCGGGCCGCGAAGTCCTTGAGTTCTTCCTTGGAGAGTTCGGCCAGTGCATAGGCGTGGCTGAAGGTCACCTTGCCCTGCAGCTGCTTGTTCTTCTCCACATGGTCCATGAAGCGGCTGAACGCAGGCATGGCGGTTGCACGCGGCTCGTGGATATGGATGTCGATACCGACGTTGAAATCGGTGGCCAGCTGCACTGTCGTGTCCACCGACTTCTCCATGGCATGGTCGAAGGACGTGGGATCGACCCCACCCACGAAGCTCACGCCGCCGGACTTCAACGCCTCGCGCATCAAGCCCACGCTGTCGGAGGCCAGCAGGCCGTGCTGCGGAAAGATGATGATCGTTGATTCGAGCGAATCCTTGTAGCGCTCGAGCGACTTCTTGAGGTGCTCGAGGTTGCCCAGCTTGCTGACAGGATCGACATTGCAGTGGCTGCGGCACACGGTCGTGCCCTGCGAATGCATGAGGCGGATCATGGCGGCGGTGCGTTCCTCGGCCACCGCAAGGAGCTTGGGCAGGAGCTCCTGCTCCTGCGCGACGCGGTCTGCGCGCCCGTGCTGCGTGGGAAGCGTCGCCTCCCACGGGCCGCCGTAGAAGGTCTTGTCCAGGTGGGTGTGCATGTCCCGGAAGGTCGGCAGCAGCAACTGGCCCTGCGCATCGAACACCGCCGCGCCTGGGGGAATGGCCGACTTCGCGTCCATGATTTCGGCCACCGCCCCGTTGGCAATGCGCAGCGTCTTCAGTTCGGTCCGGGTGCGCGTGATGACGGGCCGGTCGAGCCAAGGTCGTTTTTCCTCGACAAAGCCAGTCTCTAGACGGACGTTGCTCAGGTAGTAGGTACCGGGCAGCGCCTGCACGCTGGAGACGGGAGTGGTGACGGTGCTGACGTCGATCATGGGTGCGGCAGATGCTCCTGTGGAGTGACCCATCAGGCTGGCCCCGACAGCCAGCCCTCCGGCACCGACGCTGCCCATGAAGCCGCGACGCGAAAGCCCTGACGGTGTGTTGCCCATGTTGGTGTCCTTGTCGGCACTACCGAAAGCGTGAGTGGCCAGTGCGGCAAATCATAGGCCTGAACACGCGGCTCAGGGCAGCAGTTGCAGCAGCAAATACCGCACATTTCCGCCCATGATGGCGGCCACTTCATCTTCGGTGAAGCGCGCATCGAGCAGCGCCTGCGTGATCAGCACCAGGCCGGTGGTATCGATGGCGGTGCGCGTGGCGCCGTCGAAGTCCGAGCCCAGCGCCACATGCTGAACACCCACCAGGTCCGCCGTGTAGCGCATGGCCTTCACGATGGCCGGGATGTCGAGCGCGCAGACGGCACCGTTGAAGTAGCCGATGCCGATCAGGCCCCCGGTCGCGGCAATGCCGCGGATGTGCTTGTCGCTCAGGTTGCGCGGACCGGGACAGGTGCCCTGCACGCCGGTGTGCGAGACGATCACCGGGCGCGTGGCCTGCGCCAGCACATCGTCGATGACGCGCGGCGAGGCATGGGCCAGGTCCACGATCATCTTCTTTTCCTCGAGGCGCCGGACCACCTGCTTGCCCAGCGGTGTCAGGCCGCCCTTGTTCATGCCGTGCGCCGAGCCGCCGATCTCGTTGTCGAAAAAGTGCGTCAGGCCCATGATGCGAAAGCCCGCGTCGTACATGCGATCGACGTTCTCGATCCGGCCCTCGAGCGGATGCAGGCCTTCGGTTGCCAGCACGGCAGCAATGCGTCCGCCTTCCGGCTGCCCGCCCTTGTTGTTGTTCTTCTTCAAGACGTCTTCCAGTTCGGCACGCGTGTGCACCACCTGCATGCGCCCGCCGCTGGCGGCCGCGGCAGCATGCAGCCGCTCGCCCTGGTAGAGGGCGCGCTCGAGCAGGCTGTTCCAGGTACGAACGGGCCAGCGCTGCGCAATGGCCAGCGCGGTGATGGTGTCGGTGTCCTACGGATTGCTCACGAAGTTCTGCCCGCGTGGCGACTTGGTCACGGTGGCAAAAACCTGGAGCCCCACGCTGCCGTCTTCGAGCCTGGGCAGGTCGACATGGCCATAGTCGTGGCGCTCGAGCAGGTCGCGCGACCACAGCAGCGCGTCGTCGTGCAGGTCTGCCACGAAAAGGCGCTGGTGCAATGCCCGGGCCCGCTCGCTCGGCGCGTAGGGTGGCTTCATCTCGACGCCGTTCATTCCGGCATCCACTCGCTTGGGCAAGTAGAAGAAAAAGGCCGCCAGGGCAGCAAGAGCGAGAACCGCGAGAGCGAAAAGAAGCTTGCGCATGAAAGGCCCGGCGTCAGTTGGGGGGTCGTCAAGAGCGCGCGAGCTTAGCACCGGCGTCCACCTTGGGATGAGGGCCGGCCGATGTGCCCCCGCTCGTCTCGAACAGCGACGTAACCAATCGACCTGGCGGCACGAAGTAGCGAGCACCGAAGCATCGAACAGGAGCTCGCCATGACTATCGATGAGGACAAGCTCAATGCCCTCCTTGGCCGATTGGTTGAAGAGTTCGGAGCGCTGGCCAGCGCCCCGCTTGCCATCCTTGGTGACCGTCTGGGCCTGTACAAGGCGATGGCTGGCGCGGGGCCCATGACGGCCGACCAGCTGAGCGAGAAAACCCAGCTGAGAGTGCGCTACATGCTGGAGTGGCTCAACGCGCAGGCAGCCAGCGGCTTCGTGGCGTACGACCCCGCAGCGCAAACCTACACGTTGTCACCCGAGGCGGCCATGGTCCTGGCCGACGATTCGAGCCCCGCGTTCATGATCGGCGGGTTCGAGGTCCTGATTTCGATGTTCATGGACCTGGACAAGGTGCAGAAGGCCTTCCGTGACGGCACGGGCCTCGGGTGGCACGAACACCATCCCAGCCTGTTCTCCGGGACCGAGCGCTTCTTCCGGGCTGGCTACAACGCCAACCTGGAGCCCAGCTGGATCCCTGCCCTTGACGGCGTGAGCGACAGGCTGAAAGCAGGCGCGAAGGTCGCCGACGTAGGGTGCGGGTTCGGTGCCTCCACCATCGTCCTGGCGCAGGCCTATCCGGCGTCCACCTTCGTCGGTTACGACTATCACGAACCTTCCATAACCGCCGCGCGCGAACGGGCCGAGGCGGCAGGCGTCGCGGACCGGGTGAGCTTCGAGCTTGCCGGCGCCAAGACCTACCCAGGCCGGGACTTCGACCTGGTCGCCTTCTTCGATTGCCTGCATGACATGGGCGACCCCGTGGGTGCGGCCCGGCATGTGCGCGACACGCTCGCGCCCGGCGGGGTGTGGATGATCGTCGAGCCGTTCGCGAACGACCGAATCGAGGACAACCTCAACCCGGTGGGCCGGATCTACTACTCGGCTTCGACCATGGTGTGCACGCCTTGTTCGCTCTCGCAGGAGGTCGGGCTCGGCCTGGGCGCGCAGGCCGGCGAAAAGCGCCTGCGCTCGGTCGCGAGCGAAGGCGGCTTCTCGCACTTCCGGCGCGCGGCCCAGACTCCGTTCAATCTCGTGTTCGAGGCACGCGCCTGACTCTTGCCATCGGGCCCGCCGGCTCGCAGAATTCCGCCACGCTCAGCCATGTGGTGGCTGGCGCACGCAATGAGCCCCGCCCCTGCCACTCCCGTCGCGCTGGTCGTCGACGATGAGCCGGTGACCCGCCTGATGGTGAAGCGGGCACTGGAGGGCCTTGGCTGCGCGCCGGTTCTTCAGGCCCACGACGGCTTGGCGGCCCAGAAGATCCTGCGCGAACACCCTGAAGTCGCGCTGGTTCTCACCGACATCATGATGCCGGGCATGGACGGGCTCGAGCTTCTTCGCTGGGGGCGCGAGGCGGTGCCAGACACGATGTGGATCGTCCTTTCAGGCCTTGAAACCTTCGACTCGGCGGTGACCGCGATCCGGCTCGGCGCCTTCGACTTCCTGCCCAAGTCGCCCCGGTCGGAGGAAATGGGCGTTGCAGTGCGCAACGCCCTGGAGCGGCGGCAGTTGCTGGCCGAACGCGAGCGGCTGCACCTGGAACTGCAGCGCAAGGTCCGCCAGCTCGAGGAAACCTCCGAGGTGCTGCGGCGCGACCTCGAGCGCGCGGAAGTGATCCAGCGCGCCCTGCTGCCGCGCAGCCCGCCCCCCATGGAAGGCTTCTGCATCCAGGCGGTCTACCGGCCGGGCCAGCATGTGGGCGGCGATCTCTACGACGTGGTGCGCATCGGCGAGCGGCACCTGGCCTTCTACCTGGCCGATGCCACCGGCCACGGCGTGACCTCGGCCATGCTGTCGGTGCTGTTCAAGCAGCGGCTGGTGCTGGTAGACCCGGCGACCGGCCTTGCACTTGCGCCAGCGGAGGTGCTGGCGGCGGTCAATCGCTCGATCTGCGAGGCGCACGCCGCCCCAGGCCTGTTCCTGACCGCTGTGTTCGGCCTGCTGGACACCTCCGAGTCGAGCCTCACGCTGGCATCCGCAGGGCATCCGCCCGTGCTGCACGCGCGTGACGGGGGGCAGACGCGCCTGATCCGCCGCACCGGCCCCGCGCTCGGGCTGACGCCCGACGCACAGTTCGCCCAGGAACGCCTGCAGCTCCTGGCGGGCGACCGGATCCTGCTCTACACCGACGGTCTCCTGCCTTCGGGCTCCGAGCGCGAACTTGAAATGCTGCAGGAGCTGCTCGCTCGCCCGCTCGTCAGCGCGCAGGAATTGATGGCGGACCTGCATCGCCAGGCGCCGACAGGCGCAGACCGGGACGATGTCACCATCCTGCTCATCGACGCGCACGTGGGTGCGTCCTGCTTCGACAACGGGGCCGAGAGCACTGCGGTCGATGTACCCGGCGTTGCGCGCAGCGGGGGCGATGTCGTGTTCTACGGCGAGACGGATCATGCGGCCTACCTGGCGCTGCGCGGCCGCGCCACCTGGATGGAATGCGATGCCCTTCATGAAGCGGCGCTCACCGTGCTCGACGGTGGCCGCTCCCTGGTGCTGGACCTGTCGGACTGCGAGTTCATGGACAGCACTTGCCTGGGCACGGTCCATGAGCTGATCGCCCGGGGTGGCGCGTCGCTGGCGGGCGTGTGTCCGCCTGTGCGCGCACTCTTCGAGGAGCTGAGCATGCAGCAGGTGCTTGCCGCGATCCGCGCAGACCTGCCCGCCGCGCCTGAACTCCACGCACTGAGCGAACGGCGCGACCAGGGCGCGGCGCACAAGCGGATCCTGCAGGCGCACGAAGCGCTGTCCACCCTGAGCGAGCGCAATCGCCAGGAGTTCAAGGACGTCGTCGACTCGCTGCGCGACTCACAGGGCGACCCAACATGAGCACCTCCATACGCGTCTTGCATCTGGAAGACGATGCGGCCGATGCGCAGCGCATCCGCAACGGGTTGCGGGGCGAAGATGCGGCATTCGATATTGCGTGGGTCCAGAACCGGAAAGACTTTTCCGCCGCACTGCAGCAGCAAGCCTTCCACCTGGGGCTGATCGACTACGAGGCGGACGGCATCGAACTACTGCACGAGGTGCACCCGCAGCAGCCGGAGCTGCCCCTGATCGTCATCACCGCGCACCTGCTGACCGAGGACGAGGCGCTGGACTGCATGAAGGCCGGTGCCACCGACTATGTGCTGAAAGAGCGCCTGAGGCGGCTCGGCTTCTCGATGCGACGCGCGTTCGCCGAACGCCAGCAGCGCACGGCGCTGCAGCAGGCCGAAGAAGGTTTGCGCGCCCTGAATGCGCAGCTGGAGGCGCGCGTGCACCAGCGCACCGCCGAACTTGAAACTGCCAATGCGTTCCTCAGCTCGGTGATCCACCACATCCCGTATCACGTGCTGGTCAAGAACGCCGACGACCTGACGATCGTGCGCGTCAACCGCGCCTTCGAGGCATTGAACGGACGCACGCAGGAGGAAGTGCTGGGCAAGACGGTCCATGACTTCGTGAGCTCGAAGGACGAAGCCGACTTCTTCACCGCCAAGGACCGGGAAGCACTGGCGCTGGGCCGCGAGGTGGACATTCCCGAAGAGACACTGCATGCACGCGACGGTACTGTGCGCGTGCTGCACGCCAAGAAGCTCCCGATCTTCGATGAGACCGGACGGGCGCGCTACGTCCTGACCCTGTCCGAGGACGTGACGGAAAAGAGAAAGAAGGAGCGCGAGATCGAGCGGCTCAACGCCGCCCTGGCGCAACGCAGCGAAGAGGTAGAGGCAGCCAACCGCGCCAAGGGCACCTTCCTGGCCACCATGAGCCACGAGATCCGCACGCCCATGCACGGCATGCTGGGCATGCTCGAGCTGCTGAGCCTGACCGAGCTCGACACCGACCAGCGCGAGACGCTCGCGCTGGTGCGTGATTCGAGCCGCTCGCTGCTGCGCGTCATCGACGACATCCTGGACTTCTCCAAGATCGAAGCCGGAAAGCTGGAGGTGCGCCCCGAGATCGTCTCGATCAAGCGCCTGATCGAGGAGGTTCACAGCATCTACCTGGGCAACGCCAGCAGCAAGGGGCTGATCGTGCGTCGCATGGTCGACCCGCGGGTCAGTCCTGCCCTGCGGGCCGATCCGGTGCGGCTGCGCCAGATCCTCAACAACTTCGTGAGCAACGCCATCAAGTTCACCACCGAGGGCTGGATCGACATCAACGTCCAATGGCTGGGGCAGGCGGATGGCCAGGAGCGCCTGCGCTTCGAGGTGAAAGACACGGGCATCGGCATTTCGAACGAAGACCAGCAGCGCCTGTTCCAGCCCTTCTCCCAGGCCGAAGGCGACGCCGCGCGGCGACGGCCGAGCGGTACGGGGTTGGGGCTGGTCATTTCCCGGCAGTTGGCCCAGCTCATGGGCGGCTCGATCCGCCTGGAAAGCGAGCACGGGCGGGGCACGACGCTCATCCTGGAGGTTGCGCTGCCCATTGCCGAATTGCCGCCCGGCGGCGCCGACGCGGCCGCGAGCGCACACCTGTTCGACACGGCCATGCGCCGGATCGCCCCCAGCCCGGCGCAGGCCGAGACGGAAGGCACCCTGGTGCTGGTGGTGGATGACCACCCGGTTAACCGCATGCTGCTGCTTCGCCAGGTGCGCACCCTTGGCTATGCCGCCCAGACGGCCGACGATGGCCTGCAGGCCCTGGAGATGTGGAAGGCGGGGCGGTTCGGACTGGTCATCACCGACTGCCACATGCCGCACATGGACGGCTACGACCTGGCGCGCAGCATTCGCACGGTGGAGCGCAGTACCGGGCGCGCGCGCGTGCCGATCATCGCCTGCACCGCCAACGCGCTGCAGGGCGAGGCCGAGTCGTGCCGCGCTGCCGGCATGGATGATTTCCTCGTCAAGCCGGTGGAGCTGGCGCAGCTGATCGAGAAGCTAGATCAATGGCTGCCGCTGGCACCGCCGCTCGCTCAGGGGGCGGCCGCACCTGTGGGTGCGACCCGAAGCGACGCCACCGCCTGCGCCAAGCCGATCGACGAGGCGCTCCTGAGCGCGACATGCGAAGGCGACGCATCGCTGGTGGCCGAGATCCTGGCGACCTTCCAGCGAACCTGCGAAGACGACTCGGGCGCGCTCAGGCAGGCGATGGCGGCCGACGATGTCGCGCAGGTCACCCAGTTCGCGCACCGCATGGCGGGTGCCGGCAAGATGGTCGGAGCACTCGCTTTTGCAGGCGCATGCGAGACCATCGAACGTGCCAGCCGCGCTGGCCAATGGACGGCTGTGCGCGCGGCAACGCCGGCGTTCGAAAAAGAGCTGGCGCGCCTGGCCGACTACTTCGCGCAACACGCTTGAGGCACTTGAACATTCCCTTACCAGTTCGACGCGCCAGCGCTTGTGCCGGTACTACGCTGGTTGCCCTTCATCTTCGAGGAGCAGCAATCATGGGCAAGGCGACCGAAATGCTGAGGGCGGCGTACGCGGGCTTCATGACCGGGAACATCCCTGCCATCGTGGAGCTGCTTGGCGACGACGTCGAATGGACCTACATGGCCAAGCACGGAGTCCCGTACGGTGGCACTTATCGCGGTAAGCAGGAGGTGCTCGGCTTCTTCAAGAAGCTCTCCGAGGCTGCCCAGATCGTCGAGTTCGAGCCCAAGGAGTTCTTCGAGGGCCCCAGCCACTGCGCTTGCGTCGGCCGCACCAAGGGCCGGGCCCTGCCGGATGGCGCCGTCGAGGATACCGACTGGATCCACATCGCCGTGATGAACGACGCTGGAAAGATCTCGAGGTGGTACGGCACCGAGGACACGGCAGCGCGCTGGAAGAAGTGACGGCCTGCGGCAGCCGTCAAGACCCGGGAATCACGCGCCGTCAGGGCCCGTTGCGGTCTTCCAGCCGCGCAGCCCACGATTCCAGGCGCGAAGGCGCTCGTCCAGGGCTTCCTCGTCGGCACCCAGGGTGGTGGCCGAAAGCTGGTCGAGAAGAATCTGCTGATCGGTGCTGAGCTGCTGCGGAAAGATCGGAACGAGCGTGACCACATGGTCGGCACGCGGGCCGCGGCACTGCACCGGAAAACCCATGCCCTCGAGGCGGTAGGTCAGCCGGTCGCGACTCAGTTGCAGCATCTGGTAGCCGGTGACCGTCGGCACCTTGACCTGCCGATTCGCGATCCAGGCGAATCCGTCGATGGGCATCTCGCATCGAATGGTGCCGTCGTCGTCCAGTTCGAAGAACTCGTGCCTGGACACCTCGATGCGGATCTCGATATCCGCGGCGGGGCCTTCGCCGCTCACGCGCCGACCGTCGACATGGAGCAAAGCGCCATGGCGCACGCCGGGCGGAATGCGAACGTTGATCTGGTAGCTGCGCGGCGCCATCTTTCCGACGCCTGCGCAGGCCGCGCAAACCTGCCTGGCGATGCCGCCGCCCAGGCAGGCATCGCACTCGGCCACGCCAGTGGGCCAGCCGAAGAAGGCGCGCTTGGGTATCGCGCCGGAGCCACCGCACTTTGCGCAATTTCCGCCCAGCACGTGGTGCCCGGCGCCGCGGCAACTGGCGCAGTTGTCGGTCACCTTGCCCCGAAGCACCTTGATGCAACCGCTGGCCGCCTGCTCCAGGGTCATCCTGAGCTTGCGGTGCAGCGTGCGGCGCTGGCGCTGCGTGCCGGCCGCGCCGGATGCCGCCTCGGCCTGTTGGTCGGCGTCGGATCCGTCGGTGGCGTCGCCCGTCGGGGTGACGGGCGTGTCGCCGTCGCCGCCTGCGCGGTCATTGAAGCCGGCCCGGCGGATCTCCTCGAACGCCTGGTTGATGCGCTGCATCCGGGCGACGGCGCCGGCGCTGTCGTTGCGGTCCGGATGCCATTGCGAGGCGAGCCGGCGCCAGGCGGCTTTCACCTCGCGTTCGGTCGCGTCAGGTGCCAAGCCCAGTTCAGCGAAGGCGTTGTCGGTATCCAATTCCAAGAACCAAGAAAAATTCGTCCAGGTTGACGCCGTCCACGATGAAGCCCGTGGAGGCAGCGGCCTGCAACCCTGAATTTTATTCGAGGGGGAGGCATCGACGCGCCATTTGGTTACTGCCCAAGGGCGCCAGCGGCGGCGATGATCTGCGCCGCATTCGGAAAGATGCAGAGGCTGTTCGGCCCATCGACCGCCTCGATCTTGACCCAGCGGACGATGCCCGCCGCATCGACCAGGAAGTGGCCCACAAGCTGAGTGCCGTGGCGCGCGAAGATGGCCTTGTCGATCTCGTCCAGCTCGAAGCCGTCCCTGGCATTGAGCACGTCGTTGGCTTCCATCGGCTGCGTCGGCGCGGAGAGTTCGCCGTTGGGGTTGATTCGCGCCGCGGCGAACTGCGCCATGCTGGCGCGGTACGGCCACTCGGGCTCGCCCTTGTCCCCCTCAGGCAGGAACTCCAGGTGCGGCACGCCGAAGGATTGGTGCGTCAGGCAATCCGGATCGCACAGGAGCGTGACCGGCGTCGGCCGGTAGCGGAAATACAGGCTGGCGCGGTCCGGCGGCGTGTTGATGACGGCGAGGGTCTCCACCCCCATGGCGCGCAACGCCGGCTCCACGCTCCCGAGCTGCAGCACCTGCCGCCGGCAGAACGGGCAATGCAGGCCGCGATAAAAGCCGATCAGGAATGGACGGCCGCGCAAGCTGCCCAACGAAAACACGCCTTCCCGATTGGCCGATGGAAGCGCGAACGCCGGTGCTGGTTCTCCCGGTTGCAGCGGTCGTCTCTGGTCTCCCATGGAATCGCTCCTTCGGGTGTCGTCCAGTCGGGGTTCGAACGTATCACTTGTCGCGGGTGAGTACAACGCTCTGAACGGCGGACGGCGCCTGCGCGCGCGGTTGCGGTAGGGTTGCGACATGAACCTTCCCGCTGGTGCTTCCATTCTTGACGTCGACGACTTGAGCTTCGCGTACCCAGGGCAGCCGCCGATCGCATCGAAGTGGAGCGCCGGCATTGCCGCCGGCGTCACGCTGCTGTTCGGCGACGAGGGCAGCGGGAAGTCCACCGTTCTTCGGATGCTCGCAGCCAGGCAGCCTGCCGCAGGCCGGCTGACCCTTGCCGGCGCACGCCTCGATGCCGAGCCTGATACCTACAGGCGCAAGGTGTTCTTCGTGGATTCCGAGACCGACGCATTCGATGCGCTCACGCCGGTGGAGTGCATGTCGGCACTCGCGGATGGCGATGCGCACTTCAGCCAAGAAAGCTGGCAAGCGCTCGTCGACGGATTCGCCTTGGCCCCGCATCTGGGCAAACGGATGTACATGCTCTCGACCGGGTCAAGACGCAAGGTCTGGCTCGCCGCTGCACTCGCCTCTGGACGGGCGCTGACGTTGCTCGACGAGCCCACCGCCGCCCTGGACAACGCGTCGATTCGATTCCTGTGGCGCGCGTTGGCCGAGATCGCAGAGCACCGCACCCGTGCCATCGTGATTGCAAGCGCCACGCGAATCGACGCCATCCCGCTTTCCGGCTCGCTCGAACTGCCGCTTCGGTCGACGTGAGGTCGGCGCGCGTCGACGACCGGCTACGGCTGGATGTTCTGGTTCATGTGGAACAGGTTGCCCGGGTCGTACTTGCGCTTGATCGACGCCAGCTTGTCGTAGTGCGGTCCAAAATTGTCCTTGACCCGGCCCTGGTCGTCCTCGGCCATGAAGTTGATGTAGCCGCCCGCCTGCGAGTGGGGCTCCAGGGCCTTGTAGTAGTCCTTCACCCACTTCGTGTTCCTGGCGTTGTCTGCAGGATCCGGCCACATCCCTGCGATCACCGTCGCGAAACTCGCGTCGCGATGGCCCCATGCGGTCGCGTCCGGCTTCACCCGGTGGCAGGCTCCGTTGATCGGGTAGATGTGCATGGTCGAGTTCACCACGGGCACCTGCGGCCCGAAGCTGGCGTGGACCTCGATCGCGCCATCGGTCAACTCGGTCGCGAATGAAGCCTTCCAGTAGTGCTGCAGGCCCGGAGGCAGCAGCGCATCGAACAGGCCGTTGATCACGTAGTACGGCATCGGCGCGACCATCTCCGCAACGACCGGCGCGGCGCCGCGCAGCTTTGCCATTTCGGCGTCGGCCTTGTCCCTCGGCCCGGCCCAGCAAGAGACGATGGCAATGAAGGTCTTGCCATGGTCCTCTGTCTTGATGAACGGCAGCGGCGGGGCAATCTGGAAGGCCGGGAACAGCCCCATTTCCTCCGGCGCATTCGCCACGTAGTCGCGGTAGAACCGCAACACCTCGCGGACCTTCTCGATCGGGTAGAAGAAGATGCCCGCCGTGATGTCCTTCACCGGATGCAACTGGTACTCGAAGGAGGTCACCACGCCGAAGTTGCCGCCTCCGCCGCGGATCGCCCAGAACAGGTCCTCGTTCTGCGTCGCGCTCGCCACGCGGAATTGCCCATCTGCCGTGACGACATCCGCCGAGAGCAGGTTGTCCATCGACAGCCCGAACCCGCGCGTGAGGTAGCCGATGCCGCCGCCGAGCGTCAGCCCGGCGATGCCCGTCGAGCCGATGATTCCACCGGTGGTGGCCAGGCCGAACGGATACGTGGCGTGATTGAAGTCGGCCCACAGGGTTCCGCCGCCTGCCCGCGCCGTCTTGCGATCCGGATCGATGCGCACGCCTTTCATCTGCGAGAGGTCGATCACGACGCCCCCGTCGCATGTCCCGAAGCCGGGAACGCTGTGCGCTCCGCCGCGCACCGACAGGTCCAGGCCGTTCTCGCGTGCATAGTCGACCCCCGCCATCACGTCGCCAACGTCGACCGCACGGATCACGACCGAAGGCCGTTTGTCGATCATTGCGTTGTAGACCTTGCGGGCCCCTTCGTAGCCGTTGTCAGTGGGAGTTATCACCTGTCCGCGAGCGCGCTCACGTACCGCGTCGATCGTCGGCTTGGCCATCGTTGTCATCGCCGCACCTCCGTTTCGCTTGAAAAAGGGGGCAATCAATATGCGCCGATCGAGCAGGCCAGTCAATGAAGGCAGGCAAGATTGTTCGAGTCGAGCATGAGCACATCCAGGGGCTCTTCGCGTCCACGCACCTGGATCCGCTGGACAGGCACATCGTCCGTCGCGATGCCCGCATGCCGGGCGGCAAACGCCGAGATCACCAGTGCGGCGCCGTTCACCTTGGTCTGCTCCTGCAGCCGGCTGGCGGTGTTCACCACCTCGCCCACTGCGGTGAAGGAACGCACGCCGCGATGTCCCACTTCTGCGACAGCGGCTCCGCCGGCATGGATTCCGATTCCGAAGCCCAAGGGCTGGCCGAACTCCGCTTCGAAATCCGCGCTCCAGGCGCGCATGCGCTCGTCGATGAGCCTGGCGGCATGAACGGCGCCGCGGCACGCCGCCTGCGGTGAGTCTTCCAGGCCGAAAAGGGCCATCACGCTGTCGCCGATGTACTGGTTGGCAACGCCGCCGGCTTCGTGCACCGCATCGCCGACAAGCGCGAAGTAGTGGTCCAGGACGTAGACCAGGTCGAACGGCAATTGCTTTTCGGACAAGCCGGACCATCGCCGAAGATCGACGAACAGGACGGCCACTTCCCGTTCGCGGCCCAACCTGCTGAGCGTGGTCGTGCGCCCGGACATGACTGGCGTCACCTGCAGGTCACCCACGGGTCGCAGTTGGCAGGCCAAGCGGACGTCTGGATCGGCATGAACGCGGGCAAGCGTGCGCTGCTCGTCGGGACCTGGAGGCGGACAGTGCGCAAGCGGTCCCGCAACGCGGACGCGGCAGGTCGAACAGCGCGCCCGCCCTCCGCAGACGGACAGGTGCGCGATGCCGTGCTGTCGACTGGCCTCCAGCACGCTCCACCCCATTGGAACCCTGGCCGTCCGGTCGGGGTAGGTCAGCGTGATGGTTCGCCCGCGCGAACGCTCCGACCGCGCCCGCAGTCCGAGTGCAAGGAAGAGCGCAGCCAGGCCAATGGCGTAGCCCGCGCGCCCCGCCTCCACCGACGTGCGCAACAGCGCGGAAGCAGCGGCGGGCGGCGGCCGGACCGCAGGCGGTCGCAGTTCAGCCTCGCGCCCCATCGACAGGAATCCAAGTGCGGACACAAGGGGGAGAACAACGGCCGCGGTGAGCAGCGGGGACTGCGCGCGTTGCCAGAGCGCACGCTGGCGAAGCGCGAAATGCAGGCCCATGCACCCATGGGTCCATGCAACCAGCATGACCACCATCTGCCACCAGCCGTCGGCATCCCAGAGACTGCGCAATATCCGCGCATAGCCGGCATCGAGCCCAGCCAGCGTGTAGAGGCCCCGCGTGGCGGCCAGGTGCGAGGCCAGCAGCAAGGGCAGGCTGAAGCCCAGGCCGATACGGATCAATTGCGACGCAGGCATGCGCCAGGTGCGGCGCTCCCAAAGCGCCAGGAACGCCAGCGCGAGATGAACGGTTGCGGCGCCGTACAGCGCGATGGTCCCCGGCCAGGAATGCCAGATCGCGGAGGCCCAGCCCAGGACCGTTTCCGCGGCCTGGAGCGATACGAGCCCAACCGCGTGGTTGAGCAGGTGCATGCTCACATAGACCATGAGCACCAGTCCGCTGGACCAGCGCAAGTTACGGCGAGTGACGGGCACGGTGGCCCGCTTGGGCAACGAGGTCATCTACGCATGAGCATAATCGCCGGCGCATGAGTGCTCATCCCTCCAGCCTGGCCCTGCATCGCTTCGAACTCTTCCAGGATCTCTCGAGCGACAAGCTCGACGCGCTGGCAAGGCGCTGCCAATGGCGAAGCGTGGCTGCTGGCCAGCCCATCCTGCTGCGGCAACAGCGCCACGCGGACGTGTTCCTGATCGTCGATGGCCGGGTACGCGTGACGATCTATGGCGCACAGGGCCGGCAGGTCACCTTCAGGGATGTCATGCCGGGGGAGATCGTCGGAGATCTTTCCGCGCTGGACGACGGCCCGCGCTCGGCGGACGTCGTGACCATGGTGGGCAGCGTGATTGCGGTCCTGGATCAGGATGCCTTCCTGGCGTTGCTGGTCGAAGAACCCATGGTCGCTCGCCGCATGATGCAGCGACTTGCGGGGCTTGTGCGCCAGCTGTCGGAGCGAGTCATCGAGTTGAGCACCTTTGGTGTGCAGAACCGATTGCATGCCGAACTGCTGAGGCTGGCCTATGCATCCGGCACCGACGAAGCGAAAGAGGCACAAGCGCGCTTTGCCGCGCCTCGCCACGCAGACCTCGCCAGTCAGATCAGCACCACCCGGGAACAAGTGACCCGCGAGCTCAATGCATTGACGCGATCGGGGCTGTTGCGCAAGGAGGGAGCGCTACTCGTGGTCACCGACCTGCCCCGTCTGGCACAGATGGTGGCAGATGTGCGAGGCGAGGCCGTATCCGACGCGGGTCGACCTAGTTGAGACCGCGCTGGGAGCCTGCCAGCGCATAGCGCCCGGCACCCAGCAGCATGACGGCCACCGCGCCGAAGAGATACAGGCCCTGCAGTTCGAGCGCCCACCCGCCTTGGTTGGTCAGCACGAAGAACTGGCCGGTGTGCACCAGCAGGATGGCCACGATCATGTTCACGGCAACAACCAGCGCTGCGGCGCGCGTCCACACCCCGGCGATGATCAGCGCGGGCGCCAGGATTTCGCCGACATACACCAGGTAGCCAAGCGCGCCGGGCAGATTGTGGGCCGCCAGCATCTTCAGGACGAAGCCGGGGCCGGACCCGATCTTGAACAGGCCGTGCAGAAGCACCAGCACACCAACGGACAAACGCAAGACCAGTTTGCCGGCATCGTCGCCCCAGGTTGGGGCCAGGGATTGCCGGGAGGCCGCGGTGAAATCTGTCATTACCGCGGTCATTGCACGCTCCCCATGGGTTGGCCGAGGCTGGATGCCGCAAGAATGTGGGTCGATTTGATGATGAACTCCTGAAGATGGATGGGAAACCCGAGCCGGTCTCGATCCCTCGAGCGCTACGGTTCGATGAGACGGAGTTTGCTGATCGCGTCGCGACTTGGATGTGCGTTTCCGTACGTTCCGCAACAAGTGCGGCGCGCTGGAGCGCAACCGTCTAACCTGGCGGCGTCGTGGCCATCTGCGCCTGGAACATCCGGGTGAAGTCGCAGCTTTCCTGTGCCAGCGCCACGATGGACGAGGTGAGCGCGCTGCGGTGCGCGCCCTTGTGCATGGCCACGTATCGCACCGCCGGCAGGGCGGGAACCACGTCGAGCACCTCGAGCATGCCGGCGGTCACGAGCGGCTGCAGGCACTCGTGCGGCAGGTAGCTCACGCCAAGCCCCGACACGGTCAGGCCGGTAAGCGCCACCAGGTTGCTCACCACGATCACGTTGGCAGGCTGCACCCCCTGCTCTTTCATCCACGCGTCGTAGGCGCGACCGGTGCCCGAGTTCTGGCCCTGCACCAGCATGCGGTGGCGCGCCAGTTCGTGCAGCTTCACCGGGCCGCCTGCAGGCACCACGCCGGGCTTGCACATCCAGGCGCTGTTCACCTGGCCAATGACCTTGTGCGGCAGGCGTGGATCGGCAAAGGTGTCAGGCACGATGGCCAGGTCGAGCTCGTCGGCCTGCAGCTTGTCGCGCAATTGCAGGCTGTCGTCCACGTCGGGTTCGAGGATCACCCTGGGATAGTGCTGCTGGATCAGGCCGACCAGCCGCGGCAGCCACGTCATTGCGCTCAGTTCGGTCACGCCCAGGCGGATGCGGCGCTCCAGCACGTCAGGCTTGCCGAACTGCTCCACGGCTGCGTCGCGCTGCTCCAGCAGCTTGCTGGCGAGCACGAACATCTCCTCGCCCTTTTCCGTGAGGCGGGCTGTGCGCTGGGTCCGGTCGAACAGCTCGGTATCGAACAGCTGCTCCAGCTCGCGCACGCGCTTGGAAATGGCTGACTGGGAGGTATGGAGGTGGCTGGCCGCCTGCGCGAAGCCTCCGAGCCGGGCGATCCAGTACAGGGCTTCCAATTGCTTGAAGGTCATGGCGGCATGGCGTTTTAAATCACTTTTACTCATCCAATTCGATCACAAAAAATCGCTTTTGGAAATTCATTGCGGCATCGAAGATTCACCGGAATCCCCCGTCCGTCATCGAATCCCAAGGAACCTGCCATGAACTTCAAGAAACGGCCCTTCGTGCTTGGACTCGCCGTTGCCCTCGGCTGCGGCGCCGCCAGTGCCCAGAGCGGCGGCACGCTGCAGAAAGTCAGGGAGAGCGGCACGATCCAGATCGGCGCACGCGAGAGCCAGATTCCGTTCTCCTACAAGCTCAGCGCCGATGCCGCACCCATCGGCTTCACCACCGACATCTGCCTGAAGATCGTCGACGCGGTGAAGGCCAAGCTGGGTCTGCCGAAGGTCGACGTGCAATACGTGATGCTCAACTCGACCAACCGCATCCCGCTGCTGCAGAACGGCACCGTCGACCTCGACTGCGCCACCACCACCAACAGCACGCAGCGCCAGCAGCAGGTCGACTTCGCGCCCAGCCACTTCGTCACCAACATCACCGCCGCTGTCAAGAAGGCCTCGGGCATCAACACCCTGGCCGACCTCAACGGCAAGAACGTGGCGACTGTCGCGGGCAGCACCTCGATCCAGTTGCTGCGCGGCGCGCGCAAGAGCGGCACCATCGAGGTGAACGAGCTGCCGGGCAAGGACACCTCCGACGGCTTCCTGCTGCTTTCCACCGGCCGCGCCGATGCCTACGTGCTCGACGACGTACAACTCGCCGGCATGATCGCCAACGCGCCCAATCCCGGTGACTACAAGATCCTGAAGGAGTCGCTGCGGCAGGAGCCCTACGGGATCATGCTGCGCAAGGACGATCCGCAGTTCAAGGCGCTGGTGGACGAGACCGTCACCGGGCTGATGAAGTCGGGCGCCATCGAGCAGCTCTACACCAAGTGGTTCGTCTCGCCGATTCCGCCGAAGAACGCGAATCTGAACTTCCCGATGACGGACGCGGTGCGCGAGATCTACAAGAACCCCAACAACAAGGGCGTCTGAGCGATGAGCATCGATCAACAAGCAGCAACTCCGAAGCTCGCACGCGGCCAGCTCTTCTCCGACGCGCTGATGCGCGAGGTGAAGGCGCGCTTCCTCCAGGTCGACCACGACCATCACGGCCGCGAGCGCCTGTACTTCGACAACGCCGGCGGCTCCTTTCGCCTGAAGGCAGCGGCCGGGCGCTTCGCGCAGGTCGATGCCATTCCGGACAATACCGAGCGCATTCACGCCACCGCAGTGGAGTTGCAGGATATCCAGGCCAAGGGCTCGGCCGACCTGCGCACCATCCTCAACGCCCAGGGCGGCAGCGTGTACGCCTCGTTCAGCGCCTCGGGTGCCATGTTCGACATGGTGCGTGCGGTGGCCGAGAACGTGCCGGGCACGAACATGGTCACGACCGTGCTCGAACATCCATCGGCCTTCGATGCAATGAGCCTCTACGCCCAGCGACTGGGGCGCGAACTGCGCGTGGCCAGGAGCAACCCCGCCACCGGCGGCGTGGACGTGGAAGAGATCGTTCGGCTGGTCGACGAGAACACCAGCCTGCTCAACGTGATTCATGCGTCGAACATCTCGGGCGCCAAGCTGGACATGGAAGCGATCGTGCGCCGGGCGCGCGAGATCAAGCCCGACCTCTACATCCTGGTCGACGCCGTGCAGCACGCGCCGCACGGCCTCATCGACCTGCAGAAGACGCCGGTGGACGGCATCAACGTCGCGCCCTACAAGTTCTTCGGCTGCCGAGGGTCGGGCCTGTCATGGGTATCCGAGCGCGCTTCCGTTCTGCCGCACCACAAGCTTGCGGGCAAGAAGCCCGACTACTGGGACCTGGGCAGCGCCGCGCCGTGGCAGTTTGCGGTTCTCACGGAAATCGTCGACTACGTGTGCTGGCTGGGCGGCCAGTTCACGGACGCTACCGATCGCCGGGCGCTGTTCACCGCGGGCATCACCCACATCGAACTGCACGAGCGCGCCTTGCTGTCGGTGCTGCTCGACGGCAACGAGAACGCCACCGGCATGCGCAAGCTCGAAGGCGTCAGCGTCTTCCTGGACCACCCCGACCTGACGAAACGCGACCTGATCCTGGGCATCGGCTTCGAGCGCATCGACTGCACGCAGGCCGTGGTGGAGTATGCGAAGCGCGGCGTGACGGTGTATGAGCGGGTGGCAACCAGCATCTATTCGAAGCGCATGCTCGAATCCTTCGGACTTGCGGGCACCGTGCGCGTATCGCCGCTGCACTGCCACTCCGTCGAGGACATCGAGAAGTTCCTGCGCATCACCCGGGACATCGCTACCGGCGCCTGAGGTCTTTTGGCGGAGTGTGACCCGTCATGCGTCTCGCGCATACGGTTCTTCCCGGCGGGCATAGTCGCTGGCGATATCGGCGCACGAACCATAAGGTGGCGGCTCCCTTAACTAAGTCGACGACTTCATGAGCTCGAGCGCCCTCTCCTATGTTCACCCGACAACCGACAGCCCGTGGGGCACGTATCTTGCCCAGGTAGACCGTGTCGTTCCCTACCTCGGCAAGCTCGACCGGTGGGTTGAAACACTCAAGCGCCCCAAGCGCTCGCTGATCGTCGATGTGCCGATCGAGATGGATGACGGCTCCATCGCGCACTTCGAGGGCTACCGCGTCCAGCACAACCTCAGCCGCGGCCCCGGCAAAGGCGGCGTGCGCTTCCACCCCGACGTCACACTGGAAGAAGTGATGGCGCTGTCGGCATGGATGACGGTCAAGTGCGCGGCGGTCAACCTGCCCTACGGCGGCGCCAAGGGCGGCATCCGCGTCGACCCCAAGAAGCTCTCGCGCACCGAACTGGAGAAGGTGACGCGCCGCTACACCAGCGAAATCGGCCTCATCATCGGCCCGCACTCCGATATCCCGGCGCCGGACGTCAACACCAACGGCCAGATCATGGCCTGGATGATGGACACCTACTCGATGAACGTGGGTGCCACGGCCACCGGCGTGGTCACGGGCAAGCCGATCCACCTCGGCGGCTCGCTGGGCCGTGTCAAGGCCACCGGGCGCGGCGTCTTCGTGACCGGCCGGGAAGCCGCGCGACGCCTGGGCCTCAAGCTCGAGGGCGCGCGTGTCGCGGTGCAGGGCTTCGGCAACGTGGGGTCCGTGGCGGCCGAGTTGTTCGCGCAGGCGGGTGCCAAGGTGGTGGCCGTGCAGGACCACACCGGCACGCTGGTCAACGACAAGGGCTTCGACGTGGCCGCACTGATCAGTCACTCGCAAAGCCAGGGCGGCATTGCGGGCTTCCACAGCGGCGAGCAGGTCGGCAACGACGAGTTCTGGAACGTCCACTGCGACGTCCTGATCCCTGCCGCGCTGGAAGGACAGCTGACGGCCGAGCGCGCGCGCAAGCTCAGCGCCCGCCTGGTGCTGGAAGGCGCCAACGGGCCAACCGTGCCCGAGGCCGACGACATCCTCGCGGAACGCGGCGTGCTCGTCGTGCCCGACGTCATCTGCAATGCCGGCGGCGTCACGGTCTCGTACTTCGAGTGGGTGCAGGACTTCTCCAGCTTCTTCTGGAGCGAGGAAGAGATCTACCAGCGCCTGGACCGCATCATGGTCGGCGCGCTCGACAACATCTGGGAAAAGAGCACGCAGCACGGAATCACGTTGCGCACCGCCACCTTCGCCGTGGCCTGCGAGCGCATCCTGATCGCGCGGGAAGAGCGCGGCCTGTATCCCTGACCCGGAAAGTAGAACCGGCGGGCAGCATGAATGTGCCCGCCCGTCGGGCCCCACACTTCGCGACACTCAGCCGGCGCTCGTCTCCCAAAGCGCCCTGATCTCGATATATCCATCAGCACGGGCACAGGGCGTCTGCTCGACTAGGCGAATCACCTCTTCCACCGACTCCGCCTCGATCACCGAGAAGCCGGCGAGCGGCAGCGCATGTTTCGCGTAGGGTGTGTCGGTCAAGCGGGTGTGGCCGTCCCAGTTGGTGACGGTGTGCACCTCCGGTTGCACGGCGGACATCAGGGCGCCGCGGGCACGAATGGCCGCGTCGGCCGCCAGGACTTCTTCCTTCCGCGAGGCACTCAGGCGATTCCACCCGGCCTCGTCTCCATACGCCAGACACAGGAATTTCATCTTCGACTCCAACGCAGCGCCCGCGCCAACAGGCCGGCGCGTCCGACCAGTCAGTATGCCGACGTCCGCCAAGCCGCGCGACAGCACGAAGCGGTATCCGGCAGTTGCGCTGTACACCCCCCGAGGCCTAGGATCGGTTTCCTGGCTTCTTGCCGGAGGCTTCCCACATGGCGGACGAGGAAAAGACGAAGTCCTGGTGGCAGACCTTGCCAGGGCTCATCACCAGCCTGACTGCGGCAGTTACCGCCGTCGCCGGCTTGGTGGTGGCGCTCAAGCAGGTGGGCTGGATAGGCGAGACGCCGGCGCAGCCCCCGACCCAGGCCCAAACTCAAACCCAGGCCCAGCCCCAGCCCCAGGCCCGCCAAGGCACGGACGCCGCCAAGGGTCCCGACGTCTATTCCGTGACCTTGCCGGCGCTGCGCGACTACCGGCTTGGCGACTACACATACACGCTCCTGGCCGCAACGCTCTCCCCCCAGACAACGGAGAAAGACGCGCTTCGCATCCAGGTCCGCATGACGAACAACCAGGGCTTCGACGCCAATTTCTGGGATCAATCATTCCGGCTCGTTGTCGACGGCATCCCCGGGGCGCCCACAAGCAACCTCAACGAGCTTGTCCAGGCGCGCACGGCCAAGGAGGGCACCGTGCTGTTCGAAGTGCCGCACGGCGCCGCCAGCGTGAGCCTGCAGATCAACTACCTGGGCGAACAGACAGCGGTCGCCCTGGCATTGCCGCCAAGGCGCTAGGGACGTCACCACACAATCCGCAGTCGATGCTTCGAGGCGTCAGCGGACAAGCTGGGCCCGTCTCAGCAGCGACTTCTCAATGTTGACGCCCAGGGTCTTGGCCGTCGCGAGGTTGATGGTGAGGTCGAACTTCATGGGCATCTCGACCGGCAGTTCGCTTGCGCGCTCTCCCCGCAAGATTCGATCGACGAAAGTCGCGACGCGATGATGAAGCACTTCAACGCTGGGTCCATAGGCCATCAGGCACCCGGCGGCTGCCATCTCTCGCCATTCGCAAAGTGTCGCCAGGCCATTGCGCAAGGCAAGGGCCGCAATGGCGTTTCGATCGTCGAAGAAGGTCGGGTTCGACACGACAAAGAGACCCGCTGACTGGGCTGCAGCCTGGGAAATCGCCGCCTCGTAGTCCTTGGCGCCCTGAACCTCGAAAACGAGCACCTCCTTGCCCAGCGAACGGGCCGCCACTTTCGCCGCCTCGACCTGAGCCGGGCCTGCCGTGTGCCCGATCTGCGTCAGGATGCCAATGGGCTTGGACCCCCGCAGCACTTCGCTCAGCAGTTCGATCCGTTTACCGGCGATGACATCCGAGATCATGGCAACGCCTGTGATGTTGCCGCCAGGCCGTGCCATGCTGGCGACAAACCCGGATCGCACCGGATCGACCGACGTCACGGCCATCACGATGGGAATCGCGGCGGTGGCGTTCCTGGCGGCCTGAATCGCCGGCGGGCTGGCAGCCACGATGACCTCGACCTGCAGCCTCACGATGTCGGCGGCCATGGCAGGCAAGAGGTCCAGGCGCCCCCTTGCCAACCTCACCACCGTTGCTGTGTTGACGCCCTCGACGTAACCCAGCTTTTGCATCGCCTCTTGAAAGTGCTCGAGGTCAGCCGCTGCCGAGAGATAACCGATGCGATGGACCCTTTGCGCTTGTTGCCGATCGCCTTGGCCATGAGCGAACCCGGCCCCGCAACACAGAGCACCGACCAAAAGGGTGCGCTTTCGCATGCTTCCCTCTCCTCTCGTGCAATCGCAAGGTGGGCGCCTCATGGCGCCTGAGGAGACTAGCCGGAAGCAGGCACCATCGCAATCTCTCCAGCCGAGCCGGCGGCCACCACGGCTTGCGCCCGAGGCCATCAATTCATTTGATCGCCCCGGATCACCAAACAGTATTTCCCTGATACCCCCGCCTTCTGGAACAGTCACCTCAAGCCCCAAGCGTGGCCACAGGCACGCAAAGCGCAGCAAGGGCTCAAGACCAGTTTCAGGAGACAAGCCATTACCACCCCCAACACCTCTTCTTGCGCGGCACAGCGCCAGGTTGCCAACGTCGGCGCCCTCGTGTCGCGCAGCGCCCGCGCCCATGCGCAGCGCATCGCCATCAAGACGCCCACGCGCAGCATCAGCTATGCCGAGCTGGAGCAGCGCTCCAACCGCCTGGCCAACGCACTGCGGGGCCTGGGCCTGCAACGCGGCGACCGCGTGGGCATCTACCTGCCCAACCGGCCCGAGATCGTCGAGGTCGAGCTGGCCTGCTACAAGGCCGGCCTGGTCAAGGCGCCCTTCAATGCGCGGCTGTCGCCCTCCGAGGTGGGCGAGATCGCGGCCAACAGCGAGACCGCCGTCATCGTCACCACCGATGCGCGCGTCGAATCCTTTCGCCCGCACATCCGTGGCGCCATGCCCCGGTTGCTGCTGGTGGACGAAGGCGGCTCGTACGAAGCCGCCCTCGCCTGCGCCAGCGATGCATTCGACCCCGTGGCCGTCACGGCCGACGAAGTGGCGGTGCTGCACTACACATCGGGCTCTTCGGGCGTGCTCAAGGCCGCGATGCAAACCTTCGGCAACCGGCTGGCGCAGCTGCGCAAGTTCCTCCTTCGCTCCGAAGGAATGAACGAAGGCGCGGTGCTGGGTCTGGTGGGCCCGATCACCCACGCATCGGGCATGCAGCTGGTGCCCGCGCTGTGCTGCGGCGTGACGATCCGCTTGTTCGACAGCTTCGAGCCCGCGCGCTTCATCGCCGACATGCGCGCCGACCGGGTGACCCACACCTTCATGGTGCCGACCATGATCAACATGCTGCTGGCCGAGCTCGAAGGCCAGTACCGCCCCCTGCCCGACCTGGTGCGCCTGGGCTACGGCGCAGCGCCGATGGCACCGGCGCGCATCCTGCGGGCCATGGACGTGTTCGGGCCGGTACTGTCGCAAGGCTACGGCGCGGGCGAGACGACCTCGGGCGTTTGCGCGCTGACGGTGGCCGACCACCTGCACGCCCGCGCGGCGCGGCCCGAGCGCCTGGCATCGTGCGGCCGCCCCTTGCTCGAATGCGACGTGCAGATCCTCGACGACGAAGGCCAGCCGGTGGCCACCGGCGAGATCGGCGAGATCGTCGTGGGGGGCGAAGATGTGTTCGCCGGCTACTGGCGCGCGCCCGAGCTCACCGCCGAAGTGCTGAAGAACGGCCGCTACCACACCGGCGACCTGGCGCGCATGGACGAGGAAGGCTTTGTCTACATCGTCGACCGCAAGAAGGACATGGTCATCAGCGGCGGCTTCAACGTGTACCCGTCGGAGGTGGAAGCGGTGCTCTACCAGCACGACGCGGTGAAGGAAGCCTGCGTGTTCGCCATTCCGGACGACAAGTGGGGCGAGGCGGTGGCGGCGCACGTGGTGCTCAAGCCCGGGCGCCCGGCCGACTCGCAACTGCTGGACGTGTTCTGCGGCGAGCGCCTGGCCGGCTTCAAGCGGCCGCGCCACATCGAATTCGTGACGCAACTCCCCAAGAACCCCAATGGCAAGGTCATGCGCAAGGCGGTGCAGGCACCGTACTGGGCTGGCCAGGAACGCATGGTGAACTGACATGGACGCTACAACCACCACCCCCGTCAACATTCCGGCGCCCTTCTTCGCCGGCCCCTTCGAAGGCTCGGAGCGCGCGGCCGACATCGTGGCGCGGGTGCAGGCCTACCTGCACGGCGAGCTGGCCGAGCTGGCGCGCGAACATGGCATCGACCACGAGCACGGCGCACCGCGCGAGCTGCTGCAGCGCGTGTGGCGCCGCTCGCGCGAGCTGGGCTTCTACGGCATGACGCTGCCCTCGAAGATGGGCGGCCTGGGCTTGTCGGTGCTCGACCATGTGCTCATCAAGGAAGCCATCTACGCCACCGGCTCGCCGTTTGCGCCGCACGTGTTCGGCGAGCTCAGCGGCCCGCCGCGCGTGGGCGCGCTGGCGCGCCAGGCCACGCCGGAGCAGATGAGCAAATTCATCATCCCGGTGGCGCAAGCCGAGAAGGCCATCTGCTTTGCGCTGACCGAGGCCGAGGCCGGCTCGGACGCCGGCGCGGTGCAGACGCATGCGGTGCGCGAGGGCGACGAGTTCGTCATTACCGGCCGCAAGCGCTTCATCTCCGGCTCGCCCTTTGCCGACTACGCGGTGCTGATGGCCTCCACCGCAGCCGACCCCAGGAGCGAGCGGGAAGTCAGCGCCTTCTTCGTGGACCTGAAGGCACCCGGCGTGCGGGTGGAGTCGGGCTACAAGACCATGGCTGGGCAGAGCAGCACCGGCGACATCGTGCTCGAAGGCGCACGCGTGCCGGCCAGCCACCTCATCGGCGAGCCGGGCCGCGGCCTGGCGCTGGCCCTGGGCCGCATCACCGTCAACCGGCTGCTGCATTGCCCGGCCATGGTGGGGCTGGCCACGGTGGCGCTGCGCGATGCACGCGACTACGCCACGCAGCGCAGGCAGTTCGGCCGCGCCATCGGGCAGTTCCAGGCCATCCAGCACATGCTGGCCGAAGCGGCCACCGAACTGGCCGCGGCACGCGCGCTGATGATCGGCACCGCGCGCCAGATCGATGCCGGCTCCGAGGCACGCGCCGAGGCGTCTATGGCCAAGCTGTTCTGCTCGGAGACGGCCTTCCGCGTGGCCGACCGCGCGGTGCAGGTGCATGGCGGCGAAGGCATCGTGCAGGGCCGCCGGGTGGAGTTCCTGTTTCGCATGCTGCGCATGTACCGCGTGCTCACCGGCACCAGCGAGATCCAGAAGAACACCATTGCCAAGGAACTGCTGGGGGCGATTTCAGGAGACAGGACATGAACCACATCACCCGCCGCGAGTTGCTGCGCCACGGCGCACTGGCGGCCACGCTGCTGCCCTTCGCATCGCCGCGCCTTTCGCTGGCGCAAGAGCCCTTCCCCAACCGCCCGATCAAGTGGGTGGTGCCCTACCTGGCCGGCACCGGGCCCGACACCACCACGCGCATCCTGGCCGAAGCGGTTGCGCCCTTTCTCGGTCAGCCGGTGGTCATCGACAACCGCGCCGGCGCGGCAGGCAACATCGGCGCGCGCGTGGTGGCCAAGGCCCCGCCCGACGGCTACACCTGGATCTACTCGGCCGCGCCCATGGCCGCCAACATGCACATGTACAAGAACCCGGGCTTCGATGCGCTGAAGGACTTTCGCCACATCATGCGGCTGGCCAGCTCGGACATCGTGGTGGTGGTCAATGGCAAGTCGAACATCCGCAGCATGCAGGAGCTGGTGGCGCAGGCCAAGGCGCAGAAGGGGCACATGAACTACGCCTCAGGCGGCGTGGGCACGCCCTCGCACCTGGGCGTGGAAATGATGCTCAGTGCCGCCAATGCCGAAGCCACGCACGTGCCGTACAAAGGCGCCTCGGAACTGGTCAACGCCATCATCGGCGAGCAGGTGATCTTCGGCGCGCCCATCTTCAGCGTGGCCTACCCCTTCATCCGCAGCGGCCAGCTGCGCGCGTTGGCCGTGGCCGGCGGCAAGCGAAACCCGGTGCTGCCCGATGTGCCCACGCTGGCCGAGCAGGGCATCAATGGCGCGCAGCTCACATCGTGGGGCGGGCTCTCGGTGCCTGCTGGCACGCCCGATGCGATCGTCGAGCGCATTCGCGCTGCCTTCCAGCAGGCCATGGCCCAGCCCAAGGTGATCGCGGCCCTGCAGCAGCAGGGCGGCCTGGTCGACCTGCAGGATTCGGCGACCTACGTGCAGGGCTTCAAGCAGGAGATGAGCTTTACCGAAGCGATGATGAAGAAGGTGGGCCTGGAGGCGATGTAGCCCATCACCCGTGGGCGCCGCGCCCTTCGAGTGCGCGCTGCGCCAGCAGGAAGGTGGCGGCATTCCAGCTCTGCCCCGCCATGCCCATGGGGGCCAGGGTCCTGCCGTGGAACCACTCGGTAAAGCGCCAGTTGCCGTGCGCATTGGCTTCGGCCAATTGCGCAAGCGCGGCAGCGGCCTGCTCGTTCAGGCCCAGCTGGGCCAGCGCCATGACCCAGAAGCCGCCGACAAAGGGCCACAGGCCGCCGTTGTGGTACTGGTGCAGCAGGTTCTGCCGGTGGCGCCCCATGTAGGCACGCCACAGGTCGTGGCTGGGCCCCATGGGATGCAGCGTGACGCGCACCGGCCACGGCAGCGCCGCATCGGCCGCGCCCACGGTGCGCACGACGCTGTGGGCCATCGACTCATCGGCCAGCCCGAACAGCACCGCCAGCACATTGCCGAACACGTCGCCCTCGTCGCCGACGAAAGACAGGTTCACGAAGCTCAGGTACATCCCCGGGTCGCGCCGGCCGCGCCGCGCGTAGTGCCGAAGCAGCCGCGCCCGGTGGTACTCGGGCAGGTCGTGCTGGAAGGGATTGAACAGGTGGTTGAAGTGATGGCGCGTTGCGTCGGCGTGCGGCATGCCGAACCGGCGCTTGACCTCGAACCACAGGGCGTTGGTGTAGAGCACGTAGCCCGAGCGCGGCATGATGTCGGCCCAGTCGCTGGCCTCGTTCTGCTGCAGCAGCCGGAAGTGCTGGTGCTCCTGCGCCAGCAGCCACTGCATGGCCAGTTGCACCTCGCGCTCCCAGTGCGTCGCGGCCACCCCACCCTGGCTGCGCACGTGGTGCACGGCAATCAGCCACCACAGGGTGGCGTCGATGCAGCCCAGGTACCAGAAGTCGGCGTCGTGCCCTTGCGGATCGACGTACTTGGGAATTTGGCCGTTGGCCGCCTGCTGGGCCGCCAGTGCATCGAGGCTCGCCACCGCGCCGGTCTCCAGTGCCGGCACGCCGCTGCCGCACATGGCCATCACGCAGATGGCCGCGTCGCGCCCGAAGATGCGCGTGTAGCGCCGGGCCACCGCCGCTTCGGTCCGGCTGGCGGCCAGGATGCCGTGGGGCGTGAGGTTGTGCGCAAGCAGAGCGAGCGATGCCTCGCGGCAGCGTTGCACGAGCGCAGATGCGGCGTTGTCGACCATGGGTCGATCATTCTCCGGCAAGAAAGCCCTGGGCCGTACCATGGCGTTCTCATGAACGCCCATTCGAACGCACTGCTGATCGATACCGCCCCGCCAACTGCATCCGAGCCGACGCTGCTCGAACGACTCGCCGCCGTGGCGGACGACGAGGTGCTCAGCGAGGACTACGCATGCATCAAGGCGCGTTGCGAGCACGGCGTGCGTTCGGCCTGCATCGACCGGCCCACCTTCGGCATCGTGCTGCGCGGTGCCAAGCGCCTGCACGTCAAGGGCACCGAGCCGCTGCGACTGGGCGCGGGCGATCTGTTCATGATCACCCGGCCCTGCCAGCTCGATGCATTCAACTGGCCCGACGACGCGGGGCTCTACCTGACGATGACCGTGCCCATCTGCGATGACGTGGTGGCGGCGGCACGCATGCTGTGGGCCCAGCCGATCGCCCAGGGCGGGCCGGAAGTGCTGGCCGTGCCCGCGCAGCGCATGGCGGCGCCGCTGGCAGCCTGGGCCGATGCGATGCGTGCGGGCGCCTACGGCCCGGCACGCTCTGCGCTGGCCGACATGCTCGTGCAGCTTTGCGCCATGGGGCACACCGCGGTGCTGGCACCGCCGCCGCCCACGCTGGCTGCGCAGATCCGCACGCTGGTGGCCGCACAGCCCGAGCGCAGCTGGCGCTCGCAGGATTTCGAGCACGCGCTGGGCCTGAGCGGCGCCACCCTGCGCCGGCGCCTGGCGGCCGAGAAGCAATCGCTGCTGGAAGTGATCACCGAAGCACGGCTGGCCTGCGCGCTGCAGCTGCTCTACACCACGCGCTGGCCGGTCAAGACGGTGGCCGCGCGCGTGGGCTACCGGTCGGCCCCCACTTTTGCGCGGCGCTTCTCGCAGCGCTACGGACTGGAGCCGGCGCAGATCGGCAACGGCGCCTGAACGAGCGGATCGCGCATCGAATTGAGCGATTCGCGAAGGCGGTCGGCCTGAAGATGAACGGACAGATTCATCCAATAGGAACTCGACCGTCATGCCCATCACACACAAGTCGCCGCCACGCCGCCTCGCCGCCGCACTGGCCATCTTCGCCATGGCTGCATTCGCCGCCGGCCATGCATCGGCGCAGCAGCCCGCGCAGCAGGTGCCCGGCTACTACCACCAGCCCATCGGCACGCTGACGGTCACCGCGCTCTTCGATGGCGTGGTGCCCTTGCCGCGCGGCCAGATAGCCGGCATGACGCCGGCCCAGGTCGACAAGCAGTTGCAGAGCCGCTACGTGCCCGAAAGCCCCGCGGGCCTGCAGACCGCCGTGAACGCATACCTGGTGCAGGTGCAGGGCCGCCGCGTGCTCATCGATGCCGGCACGGCCGACTGCTTTGGCGCCGGGCTGGGCCACGTGGTGGACAACCTCAAGGCGGCCGGCTTCGCGCCCGAGCAGGTGGACGACGTGCTGGTCACGCATGCCCACCCCGACCACCTGTGCGGCGTGCTGGGCAAGGACGGCACGCCCGCCTTCCCCAAGGCCACGCTGTGGGTCGACCGCACCGAGGCCGCGTACTGGCAAGGGCCGCAGGCCGAGGCGAACACGCCCAAGGACCTGCGCTTCATCGTGGGGCTGGCGCGCCGCCCGCTCGACGCCTACTCGGCCGCGGGGCGCCTGCGCACCTTCGAGCCGGGCGACGGCAGCCTGCCCGCCGGCATCCAGGCACTGGCCACGCACGGGCATACGCCGGGCCATGCCTCGTACCTCGTTTCGGGCGGCAACGGCTCGCACGACAAGCTGCTGGTGTGGGGCGACCTGGTGCACTACCACGCGGTGCAGTTCGCCAACCCGAAGGCCAGCTTCGAGGTGGACGCGGACCGCGCCCAGGCCATCGAATCGCGCCGCGCGATGCTGCAGCGCGCCGCACGCGAAGGCTGGTGGGTGGGTGGCGCGCACCTGCCCTTCCCCGGCCTGGGCCATGCGCGCACCGAAGGCAAGGGCTATGCGTGGGTGCCGGCCGAATACTCCCCGCTGCCCGGCGCGCAATAAGCCCCAGTGCGTTCAGGCAGGAATAAGTAGCCCCATTGGCGAGGGGAAATCAATAGCGCCGATTTGCCCCGGATGTCACTTGCATGTGACGATTGCGGTCTGCAGACTTCCTCCAACCCTGCCAAACCACAGGAGTGCCTCCCATGCAGCAGCCCGCGCAACGCCTTACCGCCGCCGATTTCGACCAGGAACTGCTTGTGCTGTTCGATGCCTACGTGCACGGCAACCTGGACCGGCGCGGATTTCTCGCCGGCGCCCAGAAGTTCGCCAAGGCGGGCATGACGGCCGCGGGGCTGCTGGCCGCGCTCAGCCCCAACTTCGCGGCCGGCCAGCAGGTGCCCGCGGACGATTCACGGCTGAAGATCGACCGCGCCAGCTACCCTTCGCCGCACGGCAACGGCACCATGAAGGGCTACCTCGTGCGCCCTGCCAACGCCGGCACGCGCAAGCTGCCCACGGTGCTGGTCATTCATGAAAACCGCGGGCTGAACCCGCACATCGAGGACATTGCGCGCCGCCTGGCACTGGACGGCTACATGGCTTTTGCGCCAGACGCGCTCACGCCGCTGGGCGGCTACCCCGGCAACGAGGACGACGCACGTGCGGCGTTTGCCAAGCTCGACCAGGCCAAGGCGCGCGAAGACTTCGTGGCCGCGCTCGACTGGCTCAAGGCGCGCCCCGACACCAGCGGCAGGATCGGCGCCGTGGGCTTTTGCTGGGGCGGCGGCATGGTGCACCAGTTGTCACTGCGCTCGCCCGAGTTGATCGCCGGCGTACCCTTCTACGGCAACACGCCCGACCCTGCCGAAGCGGCCAAGGTCAAGATTCCGCTGCTGGTGCAGCAGGCCGATGTGGACGAGCGCATCAACGCCGCCTGGCCTGCGTACGAGGCCGCGCTGAAGGCGGCCGGCGTGCGCTTCACGGCCTACCGCTACCCGGGCACGCAGCACGGCTTCAACAACGACACCACACCGCGCTACGACCCCACGGCCGCCAAGCTGGCGTGGTCGCGCACGATGGATTTCTTCAAGGCGAACCTGGGCGACGCGGGCTGAGGCGCGAGGGTCGGGCTAGCGAGGCGCAATCTCCCGCGCCAGCGCCTCGATGCCCGCCTCGTCCAGCACCTGCGCCTGCACGCTGCGCCGCTGGCCCCAACTGCGAAAGTGGCGCTCCTGCGAGCGCTCGTAGTGCGGGTCGTAGTGCAGCGACATCAGCTCGGCGAACAGCGGCGCCAGCTCACCGGCCAGCGCCCATTGCTGCCAGCGTGCCACCGTCTCCTTGCCCTGCAGTTCCTTGAGGCGCCCCAGCTGCGTGGCCAGGGCTTCGCGGTCGTCGCCCAGGTACACGTAGTCGCGCAGCAGGTAGTCCAGGCGCGCCTCGTGCGTGGCGGCCACTTCAATCACGTGGGGCGACTCGCGCATGCGCGCCACCAGCGACAGCGGCAGCGATAGCTTGCCGATGCGCGGGCTCTCGCCTTCCACGTAGATGGGGCGCGCCAGGTCGAAGCCCCCCAGCGCCGTGGCGATGCCGGTCTCGAAGCTCTTTTGCGAAGGCTGCGGCACACCCGGCAGGCTGCCCAGCAGCGAGCCCTTGTGGCAGGCCATGTCTTCCAGGTCGAGCACCTGCTCGCCCTGCGCCGCCAGCGCCTGCAGCACGCGCGTCTTGGCGCTGCCGGTGGCGCCGCAGATCACGTGCAGGTTCAGCTGCGGGCACAACGCGTCCAGCTGCGAGATGACGTGGCGCCGAAAGCTCTTGTAGCCGCCGGCCAGCTGCTGCGCGTCCCAGCCCACCAGGCGCAGCCAGGTCACCATGGAGCCGCTGCGCAGGCCGCCGCGCCAGCAATACACCAGCGGCTTCCAGTTGGCGGGCTGGTCGGCAAAGCGCTCGCGCAGGTGCCGCGCCAGGTTGGCCGCCACCATGGCGCCGCCCACGCGCCGCGCCTCGAAGGCGCCCTGCTGCTTGTACAGCGTGCCGACAATGCGGCGCTCCTCGTCGTCGAGCACGGGGCAGTTGATGGCGCCGGGCACGTGGTCCAGCGCGAATTCGGCGGGCGAGCGGGCGTCGATCAGGGTGTCGAAGGCCTGCATGTCGGCCACTCGCACGGGTGTGTTATGGCTCATACCGGCGCACCTTCGCGGCTATCCATTGCAAAATTGAAGCCCACTGAAACGCGGGCCTGCCCAACTGTCATGACGGATTCCATCGCTCTCACATCTTTCTCGCATGGCGGCGGCTGCGGCTGCAAGATCGCCCCCGGGCTGCTCTCGGAGATTCTGGCACGCGCCCCGCAAGGCCTGGTGCCGCCCCAATTGCTGGTGGGCACCGAGACCGCCGACGACGCGGCCGTCTACCAGCTCAACGACGAGCAGGCGCTGGTGGCCACCACCGATTTCTTCACGCCCATCGTCGACGACCCCTACGACTTCGGCCGCATTGCCGCCACCAACGCGCTGTCGGACATCTACGCCATGGGCGGCACGCCCATCCTGGCGCTGGCGCTGGTGGGCATGCCCATCGCCAAGCTGCCGCCGGAAGTGATCGGCCGCGTGCTCGAAGGCGGCGCCAGCATCTGCCGCGAAGCGGGAATTCCGATTGCGGGCGGCCACAGCATCGACGTGCTGGAGCCCATCTACGGCCTGGTCGGCCTGGGCCTGGTGCACCCGTCGCGCGTTCGGCGCAACTCCGATGCGAAGGCCGGCGATGCGCTGGTGCTGGGCAAGCCGCTGGGCGTGGGCATTCTCTCGGCCGCCCTCAAGAAGGGCGTGCTGGGCGCCGACGGCTATGCGCAGATGCTTCGCCACACCACCCACCTGAACAAGGTGGGTAGCCAGCTGGCGCAGATGGATGCGGTGCACGGCATGACCGACGTCACCGGCTTTGGCCTGGCCGGCCACCTGCTGGAGATGTGCCGCGGTGCCAAGCTGTCGGCCGAGGTGGCGCTGGGCAAGCTGCCGCTCATCGAGGCGGCCACGGGCTTCGCGGCGCAGGGCATGGCCACCGGCGCGTCTGCACGCAACTGGAGCGGCTACGGCAACGAGATCGACTGGCCCGCCGGCGCGGCCGACTGGCAGCGCGCCATGGTGTCCGACCCGCAGACCAGCGGCGGCCTGCTGGTGAGCTGCGCGCCCGATGCGGTGGATGCGGTGCTGGGCGCGTTCGCGCAGGCAGGCTTCGAGCAGGCCGCGCACATCGGCCACATGGAAGCCGCGCCGACTGCGGCCGGCGCCACGCGCCTGCGCTTCACGGCGGCATGAAGGCATGAAGGCTTGAGGGCCTGAAGACCCCTACGCCCCCGCCCTACTTCTTCTGCTGCGAAACGGCGGCGCCGCCCGCCACAAGCTGCGCGCGGAATGCCTTGAGCTTGGCCTTGAGGCGGCGCTCGTTGACCAGGCCCACACGCACCATGATCTTCTGGCCGGCAGACATCGCTTCGAGCTGCGGGTCGGCGTACTCGTAATGCACCCAGGGCCGGGTCACGGGGGTGTCGCTCTTGATCTCGACCATCTTGACCCGCACCGGGCCTTCGGGCTCGGGCGCGGCCAGCAGGTGGTCGATGACGGCCACCAGGCGGTCGTTGAAGTACTTGCCGGGGTAGCCCAGCTCTTCGAAGGCCTGCTGGAACAGCGGATAGAGCTTGAAGTAAACGCCGGCCGCCGCGGCCGGGTCCACCTGCTCGGCCATCAGCACCATGGGCGTGTAGCGCTGCGCGTTGTCCAGGGCAATGGTGGTCTGCTCGCCGCTGCCGCTGGTGGCAAAGCGCTGGCCCGCGGGCTGCGCCGGCCACATGCGCGAAGGCGCATGCTCGCGCGGCAGGTTGTCCACGGTGGCGACGAAACGGCGCACGAAACCATCCACATTCAGGAAGGTGCCGACGTTCTTGCGGCCCAGCAGCTCGTTGAGCGCGCTGGTCACTCTCGCGTCGGAATCGGACAGTTGCGGCAGCGACGCGTCGGGCGGCGTCTCTACCGGGTTCTGCGGCGCGCTGGCCTCGGGCTGGGGCGGCGGCGCAGGCACGTCGGCCGGCGCGGACGCTGTGTCCTGCGGCGTGGTTGCGGCCGCAGGCACGGTGGGTGCCTGTGTCTGCGACCAGCGCCACCACAAGGCACCGGCGCCCAGCAGCACCACCACCAGGATGACGGCCGTCCACACGGACGATTCACGAACGGGTCTGAATTCTCGCGGGTCCTCGCGCTCAGCCATGTCTGGGGAGTCCTTTCTCTTCTTCAGTTGCTTGTCTTGCTCGTCAGGCGCGCAGGCCGGCGGCGATCTCGCGCGTCAGCTCGGCGGCGCCGATGGGCTTGCAGCCGCTGGCGTTCTGGCCCGACCACAAGGGAGAAAAATCGCCGGTACCCTGGCCTTCGGCCTTGGCGCGCAGCGGCGCGATGGCAGCCGTGGCCAGGGGAAACTCCGGCGGCGTGGCGCTCAAGGGGCCCAGCTCGCGCATCACGCGGTTCATGATGCCGCGCGCCGGCCGCCCGGTGAACAGGTTGGTCAGCGCCGTATGCCGGCGCGCCTCTTCGTTGCCCGACAGGGCCGCGCGGTGCACGCCGCTGATGGTCGCCTCGGGGCACAGCAGGTAGGAGGTGCCCACCTGTACGCCCGCCGCACCCATGGCCATGGCCGCGCGCGCACTGGCCGCATCCACGATGCCGCCCGCCGCGATGACCGGAACCTTCACCGCCTTGACCACCAGGGGCAGCAGCGCGAAGGTGCCCACCTGCCGGCTCAGGTCGTGCGAGAGGAAGTGGCCGCGGTGCCCGCCGGCCTCCAGGCCCTGCGCAATCACGGCGTCGACGCCGCGCGCCGCCAGCCATTGCGCCTCTTCCACCGTGGTGGCCGAACTCAGTATCTTGGCGCTCCAGCCGCGCACGCGCGCCAGCAGGGCCTCGGACGGCAGGCCGAAATGAAAGCTCACCACCGGCGGCTTGAAGGCCTCCAGCACATCCGCCGCAGCATCGCTGAAGGGGTTGCGCCCGGCGCCCGCGGGAATGTTCGCGGGGTCGATGCCGAATTCGCTGTAGTACGGCGCCAGCGCCTTGCGCCACGCTTCTTCGCGCGCCGCATCCGGCGTCGGCGTGTGGTGGCAGAAGAAGTTGACGTTGTAGGGCTTGCTGCCGACCGCGTTGCGAATTGCCTCGATCTCGGCGCGGATGGCATCGGGCGCCAGCATGGCGCACGGCAGCGAGCCCAGCGCGCCCGCGTTGCTCACGGCAATGGCCATGGCACTGCCCTGCGCCCCGGCCATGGGGGCCTGGATGAGCGGCAGCTCGGTACCCAGCAGTTGTGCGATGGTGCTGGCGGTCATGGCGTCAGGCCTGCGCTGTCTGCTGCGGCGCGGCACCCGCGATCTGCCGCAGCGCCCGCTCGAAGATCTCGGCCGGCTGCCCGCCCGAGATGAGGTGCTTGTTGTCGATGATGATGGCCGGCACCGAATGGATGCCGGCGCCGGTGTACATGTGCTCGCGCGCCCGCGTCTCGGCGGCATAGGCGTCGCCGGCCAGGATCTCGCGGGCACGCGCCGTGTCCAGGCCCGCCTCACCCGCCAGGCGGATCAGCAGGTCGGCGTCCGAGGGGTTGAGACCGTCGGTGAAATAGGCCTTGAACAGCGCCTTCTTCAACTGGCGTTGCTTGGCCACGTCTTCCAGCTCGGCCCAGTGCAGCAGGCGATGCGCATCGAAGGTGTTCCACACGCGCTTGCGGCGATCCAGGCTGAAATCGAAGCCCACTTTCGCACCCCGTTCGCGGATGCGCTCGCCGTTGGCGCGCACCTGGTCTTCGCTGATGCCGTATTTCTCGACCAGGTGCTCGACCGAATCCTGCCCTTCGCGCGGCATGTCGGGGTTGAGCTCGAAGGGCTGGAAGTGCAGCTCGACCTCGATGTCGGGCGACACGCGCTCCAGCGCCTGCTCGAGCGAGCCCAGGCCGACCGCGCACCACGGACAGGAAACGTCGGAGACGAAGTCGATGCGCAGCTGCTGGGGGGTGGGGTTGTGGGTGCTCATGCCGCGCATTCTCGCCCCGCCGGGCGGGCGCGACCAGTGCACGGTCTTTCGTCTTGTGATTGTTTTATTGTGTAGCCGCCCCTCGAGCCGGCAGGTAGGGCGAGATGTGGGCCAGCGCGTTGGTCACGTAGGCGTCCTTCTCGCCCACCGGCGCGACGTAGTGCAGCGCCGAGGCGGCCGCGTCGACGCCCTCGGTGCGCGCGATGACCCAGGCGGCCAGGTAGGGCGAGGCCAAGCAGCCGCCCGCCGTGGCCACGTTCCCATGCGCGAAAAAGGGTTGGTTGAGCACCTCGACACCGGCTTCCTGCACCCACGGCCTGGTCGTGAGGTCGGTGCAGGCGGGCACGCTGCCCAGCAGGCCGAGTCTGGCCAGGATCAGGGTGCCCGAACACTGCGCGGCAATGAGCTGCCGGCTCGGCTCGAGCGTCAGTCGCCCCATGAGCTGTGCAGACTCCACCACCTCGCGCGTCTTGATGCCGCTGCCGACAATGACCGCGTCCGCGCTGGCCGCTTCTTCCAGCCGACTCTGCGCGCGCACCGTCACGCCGTTCATGGATGTGACCTCCGGCTCGGGGCAGCACAGGCTGACGCGCCAACCTGGCTTCTTGATCCGGTTGAGCACACCGAGGGCGATGAGCGAATCGAGTTCGTTGAAGCCGTCGAAGGTCAGGATGGCGATGTGCATCGCGCCATTCTAGGAAGCGAAGAACTCCTTGAGCACCTTCGCGAAATCGGCTGGCCGCTCCACGGCGCTCAGGTGCGCTGCATCGACGGACGCCAGCTTGGCGCCGGGAATGGCAGCGACCATCTCCTGCGACATGGCCGGCGGCGTGGCCTCGTCGCGCGCGCCGGCAATCACCAGCGTGGGGCGGGCGATCTTCCTGTTGCTCTGGCGGAAGTCGATGGCGGCCACGCCCTGGCAGGCGGCGATGTAGCCCTGCGCATCAGTGGCCACCAGGGTGTCGTGCAGCTTTCGCGCCAACGCGGCGCCGTCGGCGGTGGCTGCGAATTCCGGCGTGAGCCAGCGCGCCACGGCGCCCGTGGCAATGGCCGCGATGCCCTGGGCCTGCACCGTCTCAACGCGCGCCTGCCACGGTGCGCGGTCGGGGTAGTAGCTGGCCGAATTGGCAATGACCACGCTGCGCAGCAACTGCGGGTGGCTCAGTGCCAGCGCCTGGGCGGTCATGCCCCCCATCGACAGGCCCACGAAGTGCACCGGCGCACCGGCCGACTCGCGTGCGATGAGGTCGGCCGCGTCCTGCGCCAGCGTCTGCATGGTGAGCGCGCCGGCCACCACGTCGGAGCGGCCGTGGTTGCGGTGGTCGTAGCGCAGCACGGTGAAGTCGCGCGCCAGCAGTTCGGCCACGCCATCCCACATGTGCAGGTCGCAGCCCAGCGCATGGCTGAGCACCACCACGGGGCCCTGCCCTTCGCGCACGAAGTTGAGGTGGATCATGTCGATTTCTCCTTGAGTGTCTGTTGTTGCTGCTGTTGCTGCTGTTGATGCGCGAGCACGCGCGGCAGCCAGGCGAAGGCGATGAGCACGATGGCGCCGCCGGCGGCCAGCATGGGCACAACCATGGGCCAGGCACCGTGGCTGTAGCGCTCGTCGATGAAGCGCGAGGCCAGCTGGCCCACGCAGAAGGCCACCGCCATCATGGTGAAGCCGGACCACGATACCGCGCGCCCGGCCAGCCGTGGCAGGTCGCCCACGGCACCCGCCTGCCCGCAGGGTTGATGGATACCGTGGCCCATGCTGAAGAAGGCATGGCCGAGCATGAGCGGCCAGGCGCTGTGCGGCAGCTGCCACGCACCCAGCGCCTGGATCAATGCGCCGCTGATGCTGAGCATGGCGCCCAGGCGCACGGTGCGCAGCGGCCCCCAGCGGTACAGCAGGCGCCGGCAGGCGGTGGTGCTGCAGATGTAGATGGCTGAGCCGAAGGACGGAATCCACCCGTACAGCGCCGGCTCCAGCCCGAGGTAGCCGATGTAGACCATGGGCGAGAGCAACAGGAAGCAGAAGATGCCGCCGTAGGTGGAGGCCGACAGGCAGGTCCACACCCGGAAGCTGCGGCTGGCGAACACCTCGCGCACGCCGCCTTGCGCAGCGGCGCCTGGCAGCTCGGCCGGCTGCGGCACGCGCGTCTCGCCGAAGGAATGCCAGCACATGGCCAGCAGCACGACGCCATACACGGCCATCAGCACCAGCACCCAGCGCCAGCCGGCCCACTGCACGATGAAGGCGCCCAGCACCGGCGCAATGAGCGCGACCACGCCCAGGCCGGTCAGGCCCCGCGCCATGACATGCATGCCCTCGTGCGCCGGGTACAGGTCGCGCACCGCGGCGCGCGAGCACACCAAAATCGCCGCCATGGCCATGCCCTGCACCGCCCGAACGCCGGCGAGCAGGGCGGCGCTGGGCGCCAGGGCGCCGGCCAGCGCCGCCACCACGTACAGGGCCAGGCCGCACAGCAGCACCGGCCGGCGGCCAACGCGGTCGGCCAGGCTGCCCACCGGAATCTGCGCCACGCCGAAGGCCAGCACGAACATGGTCAGGCTGGTGCTGGCCGAGCCCAGCTCGGCCGCAATGGCGGGCAGCGCCGAAAGATAGCTGTCGGTGGCCATCGGCTGCGCGGCCAGCAGCAGAGGCAGTAGCAGCGCGAAGCCGATCGGCGTCGCCGTGGCAGGGGTCACGAAGCAGCGTCCGGGATCAGGCCTTTTTCCTTCAGCACCGCCGTGGCCAGGCCGAAGGCATGGTTGGCGGCCGGCACACCCACGTAGATGGCCGACATCATGATGATCTCCTTGATGTCCTCGGGCGTCAGGCGCGACTCGGACGGGCCGTCCAGCGCGGCACGCACGTGCATCACGAACTCCTCGAAGGCCTTCACGCCCAGCAGCATCGACAGCACCATGAAGCGGCGCGTCTTGTCGCCCAGGGCCGGGCGGCCCCAGATGTCGTTCCACGCATGGCGCGTGATGAGTTCCTGGAACTCGCTGTTGAAGCTGTTGCGGTTTGCCAGGGACTTGTCGACCCAGGCATCGCCCAGCACGCGGCGGCGGTTGACCATGCCGGCGTCGTAGTCGCTCGCCGGCTCTTGCTTCTTGTCGGTAGTCATTTCAGGTTCCTCTTATTTGGCGGCGCGCAGCAGCTGGACTTGTTCCAGCGCCAGCGCACCGGCGGATTGGGCCAGCGCCGGGTCGAACCATTCATCGGCAGCGTCGCGCGGCAGTTCGGCGCGCAGGGTGTCGATGTTGGCCCGCATGCGGGTGGCGTCCACCTGCAGGCCCGGCAAGGCCCCGGCCATGGCCCGCACGCTGCCATGCGTGCTGACCAGCAATTGCGGCCACTCGGCCAGTTCGGCCTGCCACGCACCCAGTGCGCGTTCGTGCTGCTGCGGCATGGTGGCCAGCAGCGCCGCCACGCGCTGCGGAGCGCGGTGCGAAGCGGCCAGCGCCACCATCGAGGCCACCGGGTTGCGCTTGTGCGGCATCGCGGACGATCCGCCGCGGCCAGGCTCGCTCGGCTCGGCCAGCTCGCCCACTTCGTATTGCCCCATGAGGGCGATGTCGGTGGCGATCTTGCCCAGGCTCCCCACCACGATGCCCAGCTCGCAGCCCAGCGCCACCCATTCGTCGCGCTGCGTGTGCCAGGCATTGCCCGCGTCCTGCAGGCCCAGGGCTTGCGCCACGCGCTCACGCACCGCCGGGCCCTGGCCCTTCATCTGCGCCAGCGTGCCCACGGCACCGCCCAGTTGCAGCTTGAGTGCGTTGCGCGCCGCCACCGCAATGCGGGCACGCGCGCGCACCAGCGGCGCGGCCCAGTTGGCGCACTTCAGGCCAAAGCTGGTGACCGAAGCCGGCTGCATCAGCGTGCGAGCCAGCACCGGTGTCTGCGCATGCTGGGTGGCGTGCTGCAGCAACGCGTCGACGGCCTTGCCCAGGTCGGTATCGATGAGCTGCACCGCATCGCGCGTGACCAGGGCCATGGCGGTGTCGATCACGTCCTGGCTGGTGCTGCCGAAGTGCACGTACTGCACCGCATCGGCATTGAACAGGCCCACCGCTTCCTTCAGGCTCTTGACCAGCGGAATGGCCACGCTGCCGGCTCGGCCGCTGTCGCGCAGGATCTTGGCCACGTCGAACAGCTCGACCTTGCAGCTGCCCACGATGGAGTGCGCGGCCGATTCGGGAATGAGCCCGAGTTGCGCCTGCGAACGTGCCAGCGCCGCCTCGAAGCGCAGCATAGCGTCGACGAAATGGTGGTCGCTGAAGGCGTCCAGCGCCTCCGGCGTGGAGAGAAAGGCTTCGAAAATGCTCATGAGTGTCTGGTCCCTGAAATTTGACTGATTCTTCAAGCAGGCATGGGTGCCGCACCGCCGAGGAACAGGCGCTCGATGTCGGGGTCGGCCAGCAGCTCTTGCGCCTTGCGCTGCAGCACCAGCCGGCCCGATTCGAGCGCAATGGCTTCGTCGGCGTACTTGAGCGCGCTCTTCACGTTCTGCTCGACCATCAGCACCGTGGTGCCTTCGTCGGCCAGGCGGCGCAGCAGGCGGAACACGTCCTGAACCACCAGCGGAGACAGGCCGATGGAAGGCTCGTCGATCAGCAGAACCCTGGGCGCCAGCAGCAGCGCGCGGCCCACTTCCAATTGCTTCTGCTCGCCGCCCGAAAGCGACGAGGCCATGCTGTGCATGCGCTCCTTCACCCGCGGGAACAGCGACAGCACCTGTGGAATGCGCTCGTGCGTGGCCTTCATGCCCAGCGTGATGCCGCCCAGCTCCAGGTTCTGCCACACGGTGAGCTGGCCGAACAGGTTGCGCCCTTGCGGCACGAAGGCGACGCCGCGCGCAAGCAACTGCTTCTGCGTGGCGCCGGTGATGTCCTGGCCATCGAGCAAGATGCGGCCGGCCTTGGGCTTGAGCAGGCCGAACAGCGTCTTGAGCACGGTGGACTTGCCGGCGCCGTTGGGCCCCAGCAGCAGCGTGATCGCCCCTCGCCGCGCGCAGAAGCTCAGTTCGTTGAGGACCATGAAGTCCTTGTAGCCGGCCAGCACGCCTTCGAAACGGATGAAGTCTTCGCTCATCGTGATCAGCTTCCGAGGTAGGCGTCCAGCACCTGCTTGTTGGCGCGGATCTCGGCCGGCGTTCCGATGGCCATCACCTTGCCCTCCACCATCACCATGATGCGGTGGCACAGGTCCATCACGAAGTCCATGTTGTGCTCGATCACGACGAAGCTGCCGCGCCGGCTGGCGTTGAGTTCCTTGAGCAGGCGCGAGAGGCCGCCCACCAGGCTCGGGTTGACGCCCGCGCAAGGCTCGTCGAGCAGCACCAGTTCGGGCTCGCTCATGAAGGCCATGCCGATGTCCACCAGCTTCTGCTGGCCATACGACAGTTGTCCCGCCTTCTTGTCGGCCACGTGACGGATTCGGAACTGGTCGATCAGCGCATCGGCCTTGGCGCCCAGGCCGCTGTCGCCCGGCATGAACAGCCGCCCCCACATCGAGCCCTGGTGCTCCTGCGCCGCCACGATGAGGTTGTCGCGCACGCTCATCTTTCCGAACACCTGCAGCGTCTGGAAGGTGCGGCCCACGCCGTGCCGGTTGAGCTGCAGCGGGCCCAGGTGCGTCACGTCCTGGCCCTGCAATTCGATGCGGCCGGCGTCGGGGCGGATCTGCCCCAGCATGCTGTTGAACAGCGTGGTCTTGCCCGAGCCATTGGGGCCGATCACGCCGAAGATCTCGCCGGGCATGACCTCGAAGCTCACACCGTCTACAGCGCGGATGGCACCGTAGGACTTGCGCAGGTCGCTGACCTTGAGCAGTGGCTGCTGGCTCATTGCACGGCCTCCTGGCGCGTGGCCGCCGCAGTTGCGGCACGCAGCGCCGAAGCCTCGCGTGCCTCGCGCCGCGCCCTGATCCGGTCGGGAATGGACAGCAGCCCGTCGGGCAGCCACACCATCAGCAGCACCACCGCCGCGCCGAAGGCCGGCAGGTACCAGTTGGCCACGCCGGGCACGTCGCGCAGCCACTCCGGCAGCACCACGCCCACGGCCGCGCCCAGCACCGGCCCCAGGAAGTAGCCCGGGCCGCCCACCACCACCATGAGGTACATCATGATCGAGGCCGCCACCGTGAACGGCCCCGGCTCGATGAACTGCACCAGCGATGCGAACAACCCGCCGGCCACGCCCGCATAGGCCGCGCCGATGGCGAACGAGAGCAAGGTGTAGCCGCGCACGCTGATGCCCAGGCTTTCGGCGCGGATCGGGTTGTCGCGCAGCGCGGTAAAGGCCTTGCCCCAGGGCGAGCGCAGCAGGAACCACAGCTTCAGGCCCATCAGCACCGCGATGGCCAGCACCAGGTGGTAGTAGGCCAGGTTGCCTTCGAGCGAATAACCGAAGATCTCCGGCCGCGCGATGTTGTTGATGCCGAAGGTGCCGCCCGTGAGCCACTCCTCGTTGCGGATGATCAGCCACACCGCCGTGTTGAAGCCCAGCGTGGCGAAGGCCAGGTAGATCATCTGCACGCGCAGCGCCGGAAAGCCCAGCACCAGCCCCACCGCGAAGCAGATCAGCGCGGCGGCCGGCAGCCCCAGCCAGAAGCTCACGCCGGCTTTCATCAGGATCGCCACCGTGTAGGCGCCGATGCCCAGGAAGGCCGCGTGCCCCAGCGACTTCTGCCCCGCATAGCCCACCGTGAGGTTCAGCCCCATGGTGGCGATGATGTAGACCAGCCAGTAGCTCAGCAGGTAGATGCCATAGCTCTTGAGGAAGTGCGGCGCAGTGAGCAGCGCCGCCGCAGCGATGGCTGCCAGGAGAAGGTGGCGCATCTTCATACCTTGCGCTCCTCCTTGCGACCCAGCAGCCCCTGCGGCTTGAACAGGATCACCACCATGAAGATGAGCAGCGCCACCGCGTCCTTGTAGGCCGGCGAGATGTAGGCCGAGGCCAGGTTCTCCGCCACGCCCACGATCAGCCCGCCCACCAGCGCGCCGCGCGAGTTGTTGAAGCCGCCGATGATGGCCGCGAAGAAGGCCTTGGTGCCCAGGCCCTCGCCCATGTCGAACTTGGCCAGGTAGGTGGGCGTGACCAGCAGCGCCGCCGCCACCGCGAGCGCCGCATTGATGGCGAAGGTATAGAACACCATGCGCGGCACGTCGATGCCCAGCACCTGCGCGCTCTCGGTGTTCTGCGCCACCGCCTGCATCGCGCGGCCGGTGACGGTGCGCGAGAGAAAGGCCTGCGTGGCCAGCACGATGGCCACCGCCAGCACGAAGGTGCCGATGTCGGCCAGCGTGAGCGTCACGCCGCCGATGTTGAACAGCTTGTCGGCAAACAGGCTGGGAAAAGGATGCGCCTCGGCGCTGAAGCCGGCGCGCACGCCGTTGCGCATGGCAATCGACAGGCCGATGGTGGCCACCACGATGGGCATCATTCCGAAGCGCATGAGCGGGTCGACCACGCCGCGCTTGAAGCCCCAGCCCAGCACCACCACCGCCAGCGCCACGGTGATGACGAAGGCCATGCCCAGCGGCGCACCGAAGGACATGCAGGCCAGCATGGCAAAGGCCGGCAGCATCACGAACTCGCCCTGGGCGAAGTTGATGGTGCCGCTGGCCTGCCAAAGCAGCGTGAAGCCCAGCGCGGCCAGCGCGTAGATGCTGCCGGTGGCCAGCCCGCTGAATACCAGCTGGAGAAAATCCGTCATGCTGCGAGCGGCCCGCGTCTTACTTTCCAGCGGTGCCCAGTGCGGGCACCGTCGCAATCACTTCCTGCTTGCCGTTCTTCACCTCGACGATGAAGCTCTCGCGGTCCAGGTCGCCCTTGCCGTCGATGGACACGTCCATCAGCACGCCGGGTTGCTGGGCCGCCGTCACCTTCAGGCCGTGCAGCGTGGCAGCCACGGCCTTGCGGTCGAGCTTGCCGGTCTTCTCGATGGCGGCCTTGAGCAGGTACACGCCCGAGTAGCCCTTCATGCCGTTGTGGTCCGACACGTACTTGTATTCCTTCTCGAACTTGGCGCGGAAGGCCCGGATGGCCGGGTTGGGCGCATCCACCGTCAGGCCCACGTGCGCGATCGCGCCGTTGGCCGCCTCGCCCGCCAGGTCGATCACCTTCTGGCCGGTGAGCGTGGTCTCGCCGATGATGGGCTTGGCATAGCCCTGCTTGCGCAGCTCGCGCAAGAGGCGCGCCGACTCTTCCTCGTTGCTGTAGGCAAACAGCGCGTCGGCATTGCTCTGCTTGGCGCGCAGCACGGCGGCGGCAAAGTCGATCTGCCCCGGCTCGGTGGAAATCTCGGTGGCCACCTTCACCGGCGTGGAAGCCAGCGCCTTCTTGATGGCGTCCAGCCCGCCCTTGCCGAAGTCGTTGTTCACGTAGATGACGGCCAGCGACTTGATCTTCATCTGCTGGTCGATGTAGCGCGCCAGCTTGGGCATGGCGGTGGCCTGCGTGAAGCTGGTGCGGAACACGTACTTGTTGCCCTGCTCGGTGATGGACGCCGCCTCGCCGCCGGTGAAGTTGGGCACCTCGGCACGACGGCTCTCGGCCATGCTCACCATGATCGAGCCGGAGAACACCGGGCCGAAGATGGCGAACACATCGTCGTCGATGGCCTTTTGCGTCAGGCCCTTGGCCACGCCGGGGTTGCTCTGCGTGTCGCTGGTGCTCGATTCGATCTTCTTGCCCAGGATGCCGCCCGAGGCGTTGATTTCCTTGACCGCCAGCTCCACGCCGTTCTTGAAGTTGGTGCCGGCCGTGGCGCCGCCGCCCGAGAGCTCGACGATGTTGGCGATCTTGATGGTCTGCTGGGCCCATGCGCCCGTGCCCACGCCGGCAAAGGCACCGAGCACCAGGGCCTGGCACAGCAGGCGGCGAGCTGCTTCGTTCGTCTGGTTCATGCTTGTCTCCTCGTTGTCGTTCGTTGGAAATGCCGTTGTTCTTCAGGCCACGCTGGCCGAGTGGTAGCGCAGCGGGTTGCGCGCTTCGTCAACCAGCGCGGCGGGGTAGACCAGCTCGCGCAGGAAGCTGCTGTCGTCGCGCACGCCCTGCGCGGCCTCGGTGTAGCCGTAGTAGTCCAGGTAGTACGGGATCTGCTGGATGAGCATCTCGAAGCCCGCCTGCGCATGCAGCCCGCGCGCACGCGCCGCCCGCACGAGGGGTGTGGGCTGGCCGCGCAGCAGCACGTCGAACACGGCCGCATGCGGCTCGATGCGCGCCACGTCGCAGGGCAGGCCATCCTGCGGCGCCAGGCCCGTCTGCGATGCATTGACCACCAGGTCGTAGCCGGCCGGGTCGCTGGAAGGCACCGCCACCACCGTGGCGTCGAAGAAGGCGTCGAGCTGCGCCGCGAGCCCCGCGGCCTTGCCAGCCACCGGGTCGTAGAAAGCCACGTGTGCCGCGCCATCCACCGTGCCGCCGTCGGCCAGCGCCACGCCCATGGCCGCGCCGGTGACCCCTGCCCCCAGGATCAGCACGCGCTTGCCGCGATACGGAATGTTGAAGTACTCCAGCGCCGAGGTGAAGCCTTCGCCGTCGAACAGGTCGCCCTCGAGGTCGCCGCTTTCGGTACGCCGCACGATGTTGACCGAGCCGGCCACGCGGCCCAGCAGGCCGCAGCCGTCCAGCAGGCTGATGACCAGCGGCTTGTGTGGCGGCGCGATCACCATGCCGCGGATGTTCTTTGCCAGGAAGCTCGCCTTGAGGAACACCGCCAGGTCGCGCACCGGCACCCGCGCCGGCACCATCACCGCGTCGACTCCGAAGCGCTCGAACACTGCGTTGAACATGCGCGGCACCCGCACGTTGGTCACCGGGTCGCCCGGCATCAGGAAGAGATCGGTGGAGCCTTGGATGGAGTGCATGAAGAACTTTCGCGCTGTTCGACTATCGTTCGGCGGGGTTTTGGCAGGCTCGCACTGTAGCGGCAGCCGGGTCAACCGCAACAAGAATTCTCGGCAAATGATCGATCATCGAACACCGATGTGCGAACATTGAGCAAATCAAGGGAATGACCTAGCCATGACGGACGACGACAAGCAGCCACCTGCGGGGCTGGACAAGCGTGACTGGATCGCCGGGCTGGAGCGCGGCGTGAGCATCATCGAGGCCTTCGACGACGCCAACCCGCGCATGACGGCCAGCCAGGCCGGCCAGCGCACCGGCATGACGCGCACCGCCGCGCGCCGCTATCTGCTCACCCTGCAGCACATGGGCTACGTGGCCAGCGACGGCAAGCTGTTCTGGCTGACGCCGCGCGTGCTGCGGCTGGGGCGCTCGTACCTGGAGTCGGCGCGGCTGCCGCGCATCGTGCAGCCCTTCTTGCAGCGGGTGGCCGCGGGCACGCACGAGATCGCCTACCTGTCGGTCATGGATGGCGACGAGGTGGTCTACATCGCCCGCAACGGCCCCAACCGCAGCATGAGCACCGGCTACGTGCTGGGCGCGCGGGTGCCGGCGCAGGTCACGGCCGCCGGCATGCTGATGCTGGCCATGCGCAGCGACGAGGAACAGGCCCACTGGCTGGCCACGCACGAGCTGGCGGTGTTCACCTCGCACACCATCGCAAGCAAGGACCGCATGCGGCTGGAGCTGGCCCGCATCCGCGCCCAGGGCTGGTCGCTGTCGGAGCAGCAGCTGGACCTGAATTCACGCGGCATTGCCGTGCCGCTGCGCGACCGCCGGGGCGAGCTGGTAGGTGCGCTCAACATCACCATGCCCATGGGGCACGAGTCGAGCGAGGACGCGGTGGCGCGGGTGCTGCCGGTGCTGCGCGAAACCGCGCAGGCAATGCGCAACCTGATCTGAAAGCGCCAGGCCGCGCGGCGGGCAAGCTGCTCAGGCCAGCACCGTCTCGACTTCGGTCTTCACCTCGGTCATGAGGCGGTGCACCGGGCACTTGCCGGCCACGCGCAGCAGCTCGGCGCGCTGTGCGTCGTCGAGCGCGCCACTCAGGTGCAATACCGCCTTGAGCTTGTAGGTGCCCTGGCGCTCCTGGCTGTCGTCGCGCTCCACCTGCACCTCGATGTTCTCCAGCGGCATCCCCTTGCGCTTGGCGTACAGCAGCACCGTAAGCGCCTTGCACGAGGCCAGCGATGCGTCGTACAGGTCGTGCGGGCTGGGGCCCTCGTCGTTGCCGCCACCGGCCACCGAGGTATCGACGGTAAAGCTGTGCTGGCGGATCTTGACGCGGTGACGAGTGCCGGCGAGGTCTTCGCGGCTGACGGAAACGGTCATGGGAAGAAGTCCTTTTCTTGCTGGAGTTCAGTCGCGGTAGAAGGCTTCGACCTTGCCCTTGAGCTTGAGCATCAGCGGGTTGCCCTTGCGGTCCAGCGTCTTGCCGGCGGGCACCTTGATCCAGCCTTCGCTGACGCAGTATTCCTCCACGTCATGGCGCTCCTTGTCATTGAAGCGGATGCCGATGTCGTGCTCGAAGATGGCCGCCACGTAGTGCGGGCTGCGGGGGTCGATGGACAGGTGGTCCGGGAGCGGCGGCTTGGAAGTGGTGTCGTTCATCTTGAAAACTCTATTGCTCGGGCGAGGCGGCGGCCCTCGCCAAACGCCCGATGATAGGCCCCCGGGAAAGTGCCAAGGCATGACTCGTGCATGATGGTGGTGCATGAGCTTTCCTGAAGAAAAACAACTGGACGAGCGCGATGGCCGCTACCTGCGCAAGGCCATCGTCTGGTCGCATGCCGGGCGGCGGCGCGGCAACCGGCCCTTTGGCGCGGTGGTGGTGTCCGAGTCCGGCGAGATCCTGGCCGAGGCCCACTGCGACAGCACCGAGTCGGGCGACAGCACAGGCCATGCCGAGATCAATGCCGTTCGCTTGCTCGGCCCCCGCGGCATCCCGCGCGAGGAACTGGCCCGGGCCACGCTCTACTCTTCGGCCGAGCCCTGCGTGATGTGCGCCGGCGCCATCTTCTGGTCGGCCATCGGCCGCGTGGTGTACGGCGTCGACGCGCAGCGGCTGCGGGTGTTTCGCGGCCAGCACGCAGACCAGCGCGATGCGCAACTGTCGTGCCGCGACGTGTTCGCCGCCTCGCCCCACCCCATCGAATGCGTCGGGCCGGCCCTGGTCGACGAGGCACTGGCCGCGCACATCGGCGCGTGGAAAGAATGAACAGACAGCGCACCCATGTCCTGGCACGCCCGGCTTGACCTGAACTACACGCACGACGAGGCACACAAGCGCAGCGTTGCCCGCTTCGGCCACAACGGCCCGCTGCGCATCCTGCAAAGCCTCTACCCCGAAGGCGACGCCATCTGCCACAACGTGCTCATCCACCCGCCGGGCGGGCTGGTGGGCGGAGACACGCTCGACATCGAGGTGCACGCGGCACGCGGCAGCCACGGCCTGGTCACCACGCCGGGCGCGAGCCGCTTCTACCGCAGCGAGGGCGAGATCGCCCTGCAGAACACCCGACTGGTGCTGGACGAAGGCGCGCGCCTCGAATGGCTGCCGCTGGAGGCGATCTGCTACAGCGCCTGCCGCGCCGAGAACCGCCTGCGCATCGAGCCGGCCGCGGGCGCCGAGTTCATGGGCTGGGACGTGGCCGCACTGGGCCTGCCCGGCGCCGGCCAGCCTTTCGAGCGCGGCAGCCTGCTGCAGCACATCGAAGTGCCCGGCGTGTGGCTGGAGCGCGGTCGCATCGACGCGGCCGACACCCGCCTGATGAACAGCCCGCTGGGCCTGGCGGGGCAGCGCTGCCTGGCCTCGCTGTTCTTCGTGGCCGGCTCGCCCATCGAGCGCGCGCGGCGCGAAGTCGCCCTGGACGTTGCGCGCGGCCTGGTCGAAGCCAGCGGCCTGCGCGCCAGTGCCGGCGTCACCAGCCCGCATGCCGAAGTCATCGTCCTGCGCGTGCTGGCCCCGGTGGTCGAGCCGGCCATGCAGCTGCTGCGGCAGGTGTGGGGGGCCTGGCGCGCCACGCTCTGGCAGCTGGAAGCGAGCACGCCGCGCATCTGGGCCATGTAGCCGCACCGGCCTTGTGGGCGAATGCAATCAGACACAGTTTCCGTCCGCGGCCCCTGACAGAATCAATGCAAGACCTGCCGGACACACGATCCGGCCGCTTGCCATGGACACCACTGCCTCCAGAAGCCACGATATGGACGCAATGACCGAGCGCGCGACCTTTGCCGCGGTGCTGGTGACCCTGGTGCGCCAGCGATGCGCCGAGGCGGGCACCCCCCGCACTTCGCGCACGGGCCTGCAGATGCGCGTGCCCGTGCACGAGCGGCCCGCGGTGCGGCGCGGACTCGACGCACTCATCGACCACGGCATCCTGGGCATGACAGGCGAGGACATCGGCCTGACCACACACGGGCGCGTGTTCTCGGCCTATTGCCGCCGCATGCGCGGCGAAAGATTGCATGACGCCGAGGACGCGCGCGAACCCGCGATGCTCAAGCGCCAGCTCGACGCGATCCAGTCCGACCCGCGCTTCGACCCCGACTACTCGCTCGACGAGGCCCGCTCGCTGCCCGGCAGGCTGGAAGAGTCGCCGCGCCAGCGGCGCGGGCGCGGCCCGCTGATCTGGATCGTCCTGGCGCTGCTCATCGCCCTCGTGGGCGTGTTCCTGCTGGCCCGCCCGCCCACCTGAATCGCCGCCATGGGCCTACACTGGCCGCCCAACGAGCAAACGGGAGCGGCAGATGCAGGACAACACCTTGCTGAGCGAGACCTTGCAGCAGATGGCGATCTTCGGCGGGGTCGACGACAAGGCGCTGCACTTTCTTCTGGCACGCTCGAAAACCGGCGACTACGCCGCCGGCAGCTACATCACCCGGGAAGGCGAGACCGGCACCGGCCTGTTCGTGCTGCTGGCCGGGCGGGTGGCCGTCCAACGCCGATGGGGCGACCACCAGGCCCTGCTGCGCGAGTTGGGCGTGGGTGAGTGCTTCGGCGAGATGGCGCTGCTGGACCTGGGCAAACGCAGCGCGTCCGTGCTGGCATTGCAGGACTGTCATGTCCTCGAGATGGAAACCGGCCTGCTGCACGACTTCTTCGAGCACGACACGCGGCAATTTGCGCTGATGCAGATGAACATCGCCCGCGAACTCAGCCGCCGGCTTCGCACCACCTTCAACACGCTGTTCAGTGCCGCCTCCGCGAACGAACGGGAGGTGATCGAGCGGCTGCTTCGGCAAGGCTGAGCGGGCGCCAGGACGCCCGAACGGCCACCTGGCGGCGCTCCGTCCGACACCATGCCGGCGGGGTGCGGCCTAGACTCCCCGTGCATGCGAACCAAGGACCTTGAGCGGTGCCTGCCGATGTCGCCGTGACGGGCCACGACATCCCCGCGCGGCTGGACCGCCTGCCCTGGTCACGCTGGCACTGGCGCGTGGTCACGGCGCTGGGCGTGGCCTGGGTGCTCGACGGCCTGGAAGTCACCCTGGTCGGCTCGCTGGGCGGCGTGCTCGAACGTGGTGACACCCTGGCGCTGAGTGCGACGCAGGTGGGCGCCAGCGCATCGCTGTACGTGGGCGGTGCGGTGGTGGGCGCCCTGCTCTTCGGGCGGCTGGCCGATCGGCTGGGGCGCAAGCGCCTGTTCCTGCTGACCTTGGCGCTGTATGCCTGCGCAACCTTCGCCACGGCCTTTTCCAGCGACTTTCTTTTTTTCGCGCTGTGCCGCTTCGCCACCGGCCTGGGCATTGGCGGCGAATATGCGGCCATCAACTCCGCCATCGACGAACTTGTTCCGGCGCGCGTGCGCGGACGGGTCAACCTGGCGATCAACGGCAGCTTCTGGCTGGGCGCGGCACTGGGCGCGGGCCTGAGCCTGTTGTTGCTGGACGAGCGCGTACTCGGGCCCCTGTGGGGCTGGCGTGCCTGCTTCGGCCTGGGTGCGGTGCTGGCCGTGGCCATCTTGCTGGTGCGCCGCGACGTGCCCGAGAGCCCGCGCTGGCTGGCGCTGCACGGCCGGCCGGACGAGGCGCGGCGCATCATCGAGCAGATCGAGCAGCAGGTCCGGCGCGAATGCGGCCCGCTCGCGCAGTGTGTCGTGGCGCCCGCCGCCGCCGGGGCGCTGCACACTCCCCGGCCTTCGCCGTCGATGCGCGAAGTGATGCACGTGCTGCTTCGTGTCTACCCTCGGCGCAGCGGCGTGGTGCTGGCGTTGATGGTCTCGCAGGCCTTCTTCTACAACGCCATCTTCTTCACCTATGCCTTGGTGCTCACGCGCTTTCATGGCGTGGCCGATTCGAAGGTGGCGCTCTACATCTTTCCCTTTGCGCTGGGCAACGTGCTCGGCCCGCTGCTGCTGGGGCCGCTGTTCGACAACGTGGGGCGGCGACGGATGATCGCGCTGACCTATGTCCTGTCGGGCATCGGGCTGGCACTGACCGGCTGGGCCTTCATGCAGGGCGGGCTGGACGCGCGCAGCCAGGCGCTGTGCTGGTCGGCGGTGTTCTTCCTGGCTTCGGCCGCGGCCAGTTCGGCGTATCTCACGGTGAGCGAGGTGTTTCCGCTGCAGATGCGGGCGCTGGCCATCGCGATCTTCTACGCGGTGGGCACCGGCATTGGCGGCTTCATTGCGCCATGGCTGTTCGGCGCGCTGATCGAAACGGGCAGCAAGGGCGCCGTGGCAGTGGGCTATGCGATCGGCGCCGCGCTGGTCATCGGCGCGGGACTGGTGGCGCTGCGCTTTGCGGTGGATGCGGAGCGCAAGCCGCTGGAGGAAATTGCGCCGCCGCTTGGGGGAAGCTGATGCGCCAGCGCCACTTCAGGGTCGACGCAGCCAATTCTCCAAGGCAAGACCTTCGACTCGATCGAAGTGCCTGAGGTTGTCGGTCACCAGCACAGCACCCATTGAAAGCGCGTGGCCTGCGATCATCTCGTCGAAGTCTCCGATCGGTGCGCCTTGCAGCTTCAGTTGGTGCCGCACCCGCGCATGCTGGATGGCGGCGAGCTGGTCCCACGGCGCAACCCGGGCAATCTGCAGGAACCCCTCGACCAGGCGCCTCAACTTTGTCGCAGCCGGGCGCCTCTCTACCCCGTAGAGTAACTCTGCACACGTGATGGCCGAAATGCACCAATCGGAAGGCGCAAGGCTTCGCAACTGCAGATCGATTTCGGTGTTGCCGCGCAGGCCAAAGCTCACCGTGTTCGTGTCCAGCATGAACAGGCTCATTCAGCCCAACCTTCAAACGGATCGCGTTGCTCCTGTCCTTGCTTTTCCGGCGCGAGAAAGTCTGCCGGCAGTGTGCCGAGTTGCTCGCGAAGCTCCATGAAGCTTTGCCAGTCACCGCCAGGTCGAATTGAAAGGATCACATCGCCCGTGCCGGCGTCGCGGCGAATGTAGACCTCGTCCGCGTCGAACCTGAACTCCATGGGAAGGCGCACCGCTTGACTGCGCCCGTTCAGGAAAATCTTGGCGGTCCTTTCGCCAGCATTGTGTTGCTTATGCACGAATTCCTCCTTGTCCGATCAAACGGCATGGCCGCTCATTCAGCCAGGAGGATATATCGGATATATACCGGCGTCAAACTAGCGCCGAACACGGCTCAGCAAGCCACCACGGCCACGCGTCGCGCCTCGGCCCGCGCGCTTGCCAGCGCCCAGCCGAACACCCCCATGCCGGCCAGCGACAGCAGCGCCCCGACCCAGCCGGTGGAGGTCCACCCCAGCCCCGCGCCGATGGCCATGCCGCCCAGCCATGCACCCAGCGCATTGGCCATGTTGAAGGCCGAGTGGTTCAGCGCAGCGGCCAGCGCCTGCGCGTCGCCCGCCACATCCATCAGGCGGATCTGCAGCGCCGGGCCGATGGCCACCAGCGTGCCAACCAGGAAGATGTTGATCGAGGCCGCCACCACGTTGTGCGCAGCGAAGGTGAACATCGCCAGCACCACGGCGGACCAGGCGAGCACGCCGCCGATGGTCTTCATCAGCGAGCGATCGGCCAGCCGCGCACCCACCAGGTTGCCCGTGACCATGCCCAGCCCGAACAGCGCCAGCACGACGGGCACGCCCGACAGCGGCAGCCCCGCCACCTCGACCAGCGTGGGCTTGACGTAGCTGAACACGGCGAACATGCCGCCGAAGCCGATGGCCGCAATGCCCAGCGTGAACCACACCTGCTTGCGCGCCAGCGCACCCAGCTCGCGCCACGGGCTGGCGCCGGCCGAAGGCGCCATGTCGGGCACGTCGCGCCGGATCATGGCCATGGCAACCAGCGCAATGACGCCGACGAACACGAAGGCGGCGCGCCAGCCCCAGTGCTGCCCCAGCCAGGCCGCGATGGGCACACCCACCAGCGTGGCACCGGTCAGCCCCAGCATGACCAGCCCCACGGCGCGGGCACGGCGCCCCGGCGGTGCCAGGGCCGCAGCCACCAGGGCAGCCAGGCCGAAGTAGGTGCCATGCGGAAGGCCGGTGGCAAAGCGCAGCAGGTTGAGCGAGAGATAGCCCGGCGCCATGGCGCTGGCAAAGTTGCCGATGGCGAACAGGGCCATCAGCGACACCAGCAGCATGCGCCGGCGCCAGCCCGCAGTCAGCACGGCCAGCACGGGCGCCCCCACCACCACGCCCAGCGCATAGGCGCTGATGACGTGGCCGGCTTCGGGAATGCTCACGCCGATGTCGCGCGCCACCTCGGGCAGCAGGCCCATGATGACGAATTCGCCGGTGCCGATGGCAAAGCCGCCAATGCCCAGGGCCAGCACGGCACGCAGGAAGGCGGTGGAAGAAACGGCGGGCGTGATGGACGCCGCATCGGGGGGCGTCGCGTCGCTCGGGGAGGCGTTCAAGGCCGGGCTCCAGGGGAATTCAAGGCCCAGCGGCGCGCCGGGCAGGCGGGTAAGGCCCGATTTTAGGGTAAACCCTGGATCTCAGTGAAACCGATTTCAGAAGGCCCGCTCAGATCGCCACCAACTGCCGCACGCCCTGCGCCTCCATGTCCTTGCCCAGCCCGCGCGCAATGACCTCGCCGCGCTCCATCACCAGGTAGTCGTCGGCCAGTTCCTGCGCGAAGTCGTAGTACTGCTCGCACAGGACGATGGCCATGTCGCCCCGGTCGGCCAGCATGCGGATCACGCGGCCGATGTCCTTGATGATGCTGGGCTGGATGCCCTCGGTGGGCTCGTCGAGGATCAGCAGCTTGGGCCGGGGCGCGAGTGCGCGTGCAATGGCCAGTTGCTGCTGCTGCCCGCCCGACAAGTCGCCGCCACGGCGGTTGATCATCTGCTTGAGCACCGGGAACAGCTCGAACAGCTCCGCCGGAATGGGCGTGCCGGCGCTCTTGTAGGCCAGCCCCATGCGCAGGTTCTCTTCCACCGTCAGCCGCGAAAAGATCTCGCGGCCCTGCGGCACGAAGCCCATGCCGGCGCGGGCGCGCTCGTAGGGCGTGGCCTTGTGGATGGGCTTGCCGTCCAGCTCGATGCTGCCGCTCTTAATGGGCACCAGGCCCATCAGCGACTTCAGCAGAGTGGTCTTGCCCACGCCGTTGCGCCCCAGCAGGACCGTGACCTTGCCCAGGCGGGCCTGCAGGCTCACATCGCGCAGGATGTGCGAGCCGCCGTAGTACTGGTGGATGTTCTTGACTGTCAGCATGTTCGTTCAACGCCCCAGGTACACCTCGATCACGCGCTCGTCGGCCTGCACTTCGTCCAGCGTGCCCTGCGCCAGCACCGAGCCGTCGCACAGCACGGTGACGATGTCCGAGATGGTCTTGATGAAGCTCATGTCGTGCTCCACCACCATCAGCGAGTGCTGGCCCTTGAGCGAGAGGAACAGCTCGGCGGTGCGCGCGGTTTCCTCGTCGGTCATGCCGGCCACGGGCTCGTCCAGCAGCAGCAGCTTGGGGTCTTGCATGAGCAGCATGCCGATCTCCAGCCACTGCTTCTGCCCGTGGCTGAGGTTGCCCGCCATGCGCGAGACGCTCGCGGCCAGGTGGATGGTCTCCAGCACCTGCGCCAGCCGGTCGCTCTGCGCCGAGTCGAGCTTGAAGAGCATCGATGCCTTCACGCCCTTGTTGGTCTTGAGCGCCAGCTCCAGGTTCTCGAACACGCTCAGGTGCTCGAACACGGTGGGCTTCTGGAACTTGCGGCCGATGCCCAGCTGGGCAATGTCGGCCTCCTTGTGGCGCAGCAGGTCGATGGTGCTGCCGAAGAACACCGTGCCCTCGTCGGGCCGCGTCTTGCCGGTGATGATGTCCATCATCGTGGTCTTGCCCGCGCCGTTGGGGCCGATGATGCAGCGCAGCTCGCCCGGCGCAATGTCCAGGCTCAGCTTGTTGATGGCCTTGAAGCCATCGAAGCTCACGCTCACGTCTTCCAGGTACAGGATGCGGCCGTGGGTCACGTCCACCTCGCCGGGTTGCACCGGGCGGCCGAAGCCCGCGGCCCGGCCACCAGACTCGGTGTGCAGCGGATCGTGCGAATGCAGGTGGTGGCGGGCAATGCGTTCGGCGCCCGCGTCCATCAGGTCGGGGGTCATGCGCGGGCTCCCTTCGCGTCGGCGGAAAGCGGGGGCAGTGCGCCAGCATCGGCGCCCTCCTCCATCGCCAGAGAACGGCGCGCGGGACGCACCGCCACTTCGGCGGCGGCAACAGGGGCGGCAGCCGGCGCTGCAGGCTCGTTCTCGGACTTGGTCCGGGAGTGCGCGGCCAGCTTCCTGATGAGGCCCACAATGCCGTCCGGCAGGAACAGCGTCACGGCAATGAACAACGCCCCGAGAAAGTACAACCAGAACTCCGGGTACGCCACCGTCAGCCAGCTCTTGGCGCCGTTGACGATGAAGGCGCCGGCAATGGGCCCCACCAGCGTCGCGCGCCCGCCCACCGCCGTCCAGATGGCGATCTCGATGGAGGCCGCGGCACTCATCTCGCTGGGGTTGATGATGCCCACCTGCGGCACGTACAGCGCCCCGGCCACGCCACACATCATGGCCGAGATGACCCAGATGGTGAGCTTGTAGGGCAGCGGGTTGTAGCCCGAGAACATCACGCGCGACTCGGCGTCGCGGATGGCCTGCAGCACCCGGCCGAACTTGCTGCCGATCAGCCACTTGGCGAACAGGAAGAAGGCCAGCAACGTGAGGCCGGTGAGCGCAAAGAGCGTCATGCGCATTTCCTGCGTGGCAATCGGAATGCCCAGGATGCGCTTGAAGTCGGTAAAGCCATTGTTGCCGCCAAAGCCCGTCTCGTTGCGAAAGAACAGCAGCATGGCCGCGAAGGTCATGGCCTGCGTGATGATGGAGAAGTACACGCCCTTGATGCGCGAGCGGAAGGCGAAGAAGCCGAACACGAAGGCCAGCAGCCCCGGCACCGCCACGATGAGCACCAGCGTGGCCACGAAGCTGTCGGACAGCGCCCAGTGCCAGGGCAGCGCCTTCCAGTCGAGGAACACCATGAAGTCCGGCAGGTCGCTCTTGTAGTTGCCGTCGCGGCCGATCTGGCGCATGAGGTACATGCCCATCATGTAGCCGCCCAGCGCGAAGAACAGGCCGTGGCCCAGGCTCAGGATGCCCGTGTAGCCCCAGATCAGGTCCATGGCCAGCGCGCAGATGGCATAGCACATGATCTTGCCCACCAGCGCCACCGCGTAGTCGCTCATGTGCAGGGCACTGCCCACGGGCACCCACAGGTTGAGCACGGGCGCTAGCGCGCACACCGCGATCAGCGCCACGAAGAAGGCCGTCCAGCCCTTGCCGCTCAGGAGCGGACCTTTCGAAGGAAGTACAACCTTGCTCATGCTTCTGCGCTGCGGCCTTTCACCGCAAAGATCCCCTGGGGTCGCTTCTGGATGAAGACGATGATGAAGACCAGCACCGCGATCTTCGCGAGCACCGCGCCTGCCCAGCCTTCGATGAACTTGTTGAGGATGCCCAGGCCCAGCGCCGCATACACGGTGCCGGCCAGCTGCCCCACGCCGCCCATCACCACCACCATGAAGGAGTCGACGATGTAGCTCTGGCCCAGGTCGGGCCCCACGTTGCCGATCTGCGAGAGCGCGCAGCCCGCCAGGCCCGCAATGCCCGAGCCCAGCGCGAATGCATAGGTGTCGATGCGCGCGGTGTTCACGCCCATGCACGAGGCAATGGGCCGGTTCTGCGTCACGCCGCGCACGAACAGGCCCAGGCGCGTGCGGCCGATGAGCCAGCCCATGGCCAGCAGCACCAGCGCCGCGAAGATGATGATGCAGATGCGGTTCCACGGCAGCGTCACGTTGCTCAGCAACTGCAGGCCGCCGCTCATCCACGCCGGGTTTTCCACGCCCACGTTCTGCGCGCCGAAGAGCGAGCGCACCAGTTGCTGCAGCATCAGGCTGATGCCCCAGGTGGCCAGCAGCGTCTCCAGCGGGCGACCGTACAGGAAGCGGATCACGCCGCGCTCCAGGATCGCGCCCACCAGCGCCGAGGCGAGAAAGGCCACCGGGATGGCCGCCACCAGGTACCAGTCGAACACCGAGGCCGGCAGGAACTTCTGGAAGATGCCCTGCATGACGAAGGTGGCGTAGGCGCCGATCATCATCAGCTCGCCGTGCGCCATGTTGATCACGCCCATCAGGCCATAGGTAATGGCTAGGCCCAGCGCGGCCAGCAGCAGCACCGAGCCCAGGCTGACGCCGCTGAAGACGGCGTTGAGGCGGTCGCCCCAGACCAGCGAGGCGTCGATGTTCTGCACCGCGAGCTGGATGGCGGCCTTGACGTCCGGCTCGCTCTCGTCGGCCAGGCGCTGGTTCAGCAGCAGCTTCGTCTCGGGGTTGCGGTTGCTGCCCAGCTCCTTGGCTGCGGCCAGGCGCTTGGCCTTGTCGCTGCTGCCGAGCAGGCCCGCTGCGCGCACGAGTTCGAGCTGCGCCTTGATCTTCGGGTTGGTCTCGGCCGCCAGGGCCTTCTCCACCAGCGGCACGCGCGATTCGTCGGGCTCCTTGAACAAGGCCTGCGCGGCGGCGGCGCGCAACGCGTCGTCCTTGCTCGCCAGCTGCAGCGCAGCCTGCGCGGCATCCAGCGCGCCGCGCATGAGGTTGTTGTTGACCACGTCCTCGGCGTCATCGGGCAGCTTGAGCTGCCCGCCGGTCACCGGGTCGACGGCCTTGTCGTCCTTGATGACGAAGACCTGCCGGTCCTTGAACTTGACGGCGTCGTCCTGCAACGCCTGGATGAAGGCGACGGTTTTCTCGTCGGCATCGGCCACCGCCTTGTTGAGCGCGCTCACGCGCTCCTCGGTGTCGCCGGTGGCGATGGCCAGGGCTTCCTCGCGGGTCAGCGCGTGCACGGGCGCCGCGGCCAGCAGCAGCACCGCCGCACAGGTACAGATTGAGCGCAATAGTGAATGCACAGCGTTTCTCTTGTTCAGGAACACCGAGGAACCGGCTTTGCCGGCCCTCAGGTGTTGCCCCCGGTGGGGGGAAGGCGCGCGCGACACGACGTGCGCGCAGCCTGGGGGCAAGCCCAGTTACATCGACTTGCCGGCCGGGTAGTCGGGCTTCTTGTCGTTGCCTTCGATGTACGGGCTCCAGGGCTTGGCCTTGACCGGCTCCTTGGTCTTCCACACCACGCTGAACTGGCCGTCGGCCTTGATCTCGCCGATGAACACGCTCTTGTGCAGGTGGTGGTTCTTCTCGTCCATCTTCGAGACGATGCCCGAGGGCGCCGCGAAGGTCTGGCCGGCCATGGCGGCGATCACCTTGTCGGTGTCGGTGCTCTTGGCCTTCTCCACGGCCTGCTTCCACATGTTGATGCCGATGTAGGTGGCTTCCATCGGGTCGTTGGTCAGCGGCTTGTCCTTGTGGCCAGGAATGTTCTTGGCCTTGGCGTAATCGCTCCACTTCTTGATGAACTCGGTGTTGGTCGGGTTCTTGATGCTCATGAAGTAGTTCCAGGCGGCCAGGTGGCCCACCAGCGGCTTGGTGTCGACGCCGCGCAGTTCTTCCTCACCCACCGAGAAGGCGACCACCGGCACGTCCTTGGCCTTGAGGCCCGCGTTGCCCAGTTCCTTGTAGAAGGGCACGTTGGAGTCGCCGTTGATGGTGGACACCACCGCCGTCTTGCCGCCGGCCGAGAACTTCTTGATGTCGGCCACGATGGTCTGGTAGTCGCTGTGGCCGAAGGGGGTGTACTTCTCGTCGATGTCCTTGTCGGCCACGCCCTTGCTCTTGAGGTAGGCGCGCAGGATCTTGTTGGTGGTGCGCGGATACACGTAGTCGGTGCCCAGCAGCACCCAGCGCTTGGCACCGCCGCCTTCCTTGCTCATCAGGTAGTCCACCGCCGGAATGGCCTGCTGGTTGGGCGCCGCGCCGGTGTAGAACACGTTCTTGCTGAGCTCTTCGCCCTCGTACTGCACGGGGTAGAACAACAGGCCGTTCATTTCCTCGACCACCGGCAGCACCGACTTGCGGCTCACCGACGTCCAGCAACCGAAGATGACCGACACCTTGTCCTGGCCCAGCAACTGCTTGGTCTTCTCGGCAAACAGCGGCCAGTTGGAGGCCGGGTCGACCACCACGGGCTCGAGCTTCTTGCCCAGCACGCCGCCCTTGGCGTTGATCTCGTCGATGGCCATCAGCACGGTGTCCTTGAGCACCGTCTCCGAAATGGCCATGGTGCCCGACAGCGAGTGCAGCACGCCGACCTTGATGGTGTCCTGCGCCTGGGCGCTGATGCCCACCGAAGCCAGGGCGACCGCGGCCGTGAGTGCCTTGAGGGTGAAGCGACGTTGTTGTTGATGCATGAGTCTTCTCCGGTTGTGTAGAAACGGTGACTCAAGTCTGGGTCTGCACCAGCCTGGCGCAAATACGCCCGGTGGCGTACAGCAGGGAACCCCGGGGCGCTCGCCCGCCTCAGGGCGAGGTGCGCTGTTGCTGCTGGCTGCCCGTGCGAAAGGCGCGCTGGGCAAAGGCCCAGATCATCCGCGTGGCGTCGGGCCCGCGCGGATCGGAAAACGCCTGGCTGCCCAGGCCGCCGCTCCAGGCGTGACCCAGTCCTTCGATCTCGCACACCAGCACCTGCACGCGGCCCGCTCGCCGGAACTCGGTCAGCCGCGCCGGATAGCGCAGGCCGCGCTGCAGCACGCGGGCGGTGCCCGGGTGGGCTCCGGTGGCCGTCGCCCACACATCGGCCAGGCTCTGCGCATTGGCGATGGACACCACATCGTCCGCGTCGCCATGCACCACCATCAACGGCGGCAGGGTGGTGAACAGCGCGGCCGCGCCCATGGCCTTGCCCACTGCGGTGGCCAGCACCGGCGGCATGTTCTTGCCGCGCATGGCGCTCAATGCCGCGGTGGCCGACTTGGCCGCGCCCGGCGCCACCCCCGAGTGCGCGGCCACGGCCTGGAAGCGCATCGGGTGGCGCGTGGCCACCAGGGCCGCCATGCTGGCGCCGGCCGACAGGCCTGCCAGTGCCACGCGGTCGCGGTCTATCGGATACAGCATCACCACCTGGTCGAGTGCCGCAATGATGGTGGCGACTTCGGCGTCGGCCTTGCCAGAGCGGCGCTCGAACCAGTTCCAGCAGCCGTGTGCGTTGGCCAGGCGGTCCTGGTCCAGGTAGAGCACCAGGAAGCGCTCGCGCGCGGCCAGCCGGTTCATGCGGGTGCTCGCGGCAAAATCGCGCCCCGTCTGGCCGCAGCCATGCAGCATGACCATGAGGGGCAGCTTCTCGCCGGGCGCCAGTTGCAGCGCGGGCGGGCGGTACAGGTGATAGCGCCGCGCGCCGGCCGGCCCCAGCGCAACGCCCGGCAGCCAGTCACCCGGGCCGGGCGGCGGTCGGTTGATCTGCGCGGCGGCACGCTTGACCTGCCCGGCCAGCCTCTTGCCACCGGCCAGCGTGGCGCGTGTCATGGCCTTGAGGTTGCGCTCGTAGGCCTTGGCCAGAACGGTGGCGGGAGATGAGGATGAGCGGCGGGCCATGAAGCGTGCGTCGGTACCTGTCAGTGCACCTTAGCAGTTTCCGCGCCGGCCAAGGCGCGCACCCGCTGCGCGCGCCGCAGCGTCACCATCGAGTCAATAGACCTCGGGCACCATCATCTGGGCGGGCACCGGATGGCGCAGGTAGTCGGCGTTGCGCACGCGTGCCGGCAGGGCCACGGGCGGGTGCGCGACCTCGTGATAGGGCATTTGCTGCAGCAGGTGGTGGATGCAGTTCAGGCGCGCCTTCTTCTTGTCCACCGCCTGCACCACCCACCAGGGCGCCTCGGCGATGTGGGTGCGCTCGAGCATGGTTTCCTTGGCCTTGGTGTACTCCTCCCACAGGCGCCGGCTTTCCAGGTCCATGGGGCTGAGCTTCCACTGCTTGAGCGGATCGTGGATGCGCCCGAGAAAGCGCATGTGCTGCTCGTCGTCGGTGATGGAGAACCAGTACTTGATGAGCCGGATGCCCGAGCGCACCAACATGCGCTCGAACTCGGGCACGCTGCGGAAGAACTCTTCGTACTCCTCGGGCGTGCAAAAGCCCATGACCTTCTCGACGCCGGCGCGGTTGTACCAGCTGCGGTCGAACAGCACCATTTCGCCGGCGGCGGGCAGGTGCGCGACGTAGCGCTGGAAGTACCACTGGGTGCGCTCGCGGTCGTTGGGCGCCGGCAGCGCGGCCACGCGTGCCACGCGCGGGTTCAGGCGCTGGGTGATGCGCTTGATGACGCCGCCCTTGCCAGCCGCATCACGCCCCTCGAACAGGATGACGACGCGCTGGCCGGTGTTCTGGACCCAGTCCTGCAGCTTGACCAGCTCGCCCTGCAGGCGGAACAGTTCGCGAAAGTAGATGCGGCGCGCTTCCTTGTTGTCTGCATCGCGCACCACGCCGGACTCGTCGATCTCGCGGTCTTCGAGTTCGAGCTCGATCTCTTCGTCGTAGCTGTCGACCAGGTCGCGGGCAATGCGCTCCATCATGTCGTTGTCGCCGCCGTTGAGGAAACTGGGCAGGGTCATGATCAATCTCTGCTTTTGTGAGGGAAACACTCCATCATGGGCCGAAAGAATTACTTCGGGGTGACAGAGCGTGTCGTTCCTGGGTTCTCGCGTGTCGTGGGGGCGGCGTCGTCAAGACACGACGACCATCACCCACGACCCATGGGAATGGCCCGCCCCCGGCAAGCCAAGACGAGAAGGAATAAGATCGAAAGGTGACTTCGATCCTCAATGCCGACCTGCACTGCCACTCCGTGGTGTCCGACGGCACGCTCACCCCGGAGGAACTGGCGGCACGCGCTGCCGCCAATGGTGTGGAGCTGTGGTCACTCACCGACCACGACGAAGTCGGCGGCCAGCATCGCGCCGCAGCCGCCGCCAAGGCCAACGGCATCAAGTACCTCACCGGCACCGAGATCTCCGTCACCTTCGCCAACGAAACCGTCCACATCGTGGGCCTTGGCTTCGACCCCGACGATGCGGCCATGAAGCAGGGCCTGTACGACACCCGGGGCGGACGCGGCCGCCGCGCAGAGGAAATGTCCGACGGCCTGGCCCGCGTGGGCATCCATGGCGCCTACGAAGGCGCCCTCAAGTTCGTCGGCAACCCCGAACTCATCTCGCGCACCCACTTCGCGCGCTTTCTCGTCGAAGGCGGCTATTGCAAGGACACCAACGAGGTGTTTCGCAAGTATCTCACCGAGGGCAAGCCAGGCTACGTACCCCACCGCTGGGCCAACCTGAAGGACGCCATCGGCTGGATCCACGACGCCGGCGGACTGGCCGTCATTGCGCACCCCGGCCGCTACAAGTTCACCGCCAACGAAGAGTACGCACTCTTCCTCGAATTCAAGGCCCACGGCGGCCAGGCGATCGAAGTGGTTACCGGCAGCCACAGCCCGCCCGAGTACGTGGAGTACGCCGAGAAGGCCATCGAGTTCGGCTTTGCCGCATCGCGCGGCAGCGACTTCCACAGCCCTGACGAAAGCCACTGCGACCTCGGCCAGCTGCCCTGGCTGCCCGGCAACCTCAAGCCGGTGTGGGAACTGCTCGAAAGCCGCGTCCGGTGAGCGCCGGAGGCCCGGCGCAATGAGCGGTGTCCAGCCCGTGCCCAAGGGCACGCGCGACCTCGAATCCGAACGCGTGCTGGCCGGCATCGGCCTGGTGTTGCTGGCCACCGCCTGCTTCGCCACGCTCGACACGTCCACCAAGGTGTCTACCGCGGCCGTTCCGGTGATCATGGGCGTGTGGTTCCGCTATGCCTTCCAGGCGGCAGCCATGGCCGCGGTGCTGCTGCCGCGCCACGGGCTGTCGGTGCTGCGCACGGCGCACCCCAAGTACCACCTGCTGCGCGGCGCGCTACTGATGGGCTCCAGCGTCTTCGCCTTTCTGAGCCTGCGCTACATGCCCATGGCCGAGTTCACCGCCATCGTGCTGGTGGTGCCGCTGGTGGTCACGCTGCTGGCAGCCACCACGCTCAAGGAAAACGTCTCGCCCCTGCGCTGGGGGCTGACGATCGGCGGATTCGTCGGCACCCTGGTGGTCATGCGCCCCGGCGGCGATGCCTTCAGCTGGGCATCGCTGCTGCCGCTGGGCCTGGTGTTCACCAACGCGTGGTTCCAGGTGCTCACCAGCAAGCTGGCGCAGACCGAGAACCCGCTGACCATGAACTTCTACAGCGGCTGGGTGGGCGCCATCATCTGCTCGCTGCTGCTGCCCTTTGCCTGGACGGCGCTGCCCTCGTGGCACTGGTGGGCGCTGCTGTGCCTCATGGGCTTCATGGGCACGGTGGGGCACTTCCTGCTGATCCTGGCTTTCCAGCGGGCGCCGGCATCTACGCTGACGCCCTATCTCTACTCCCAGATCGGTTTTGCCATGCTGGGCGGCTGGCTGGTGTTTTCTCGCGTGCCCGACGCCATTTCGCTGGTGGGCATCGGCCTGATTGCCGTGTGCGGCGCCGCCGGTGCGTGGCTCACGGTGAAGGAGCGCCGCGTGCCCATCGAGCCGGCCGAGTCCTGATTTCGTAGACTGCAGCAACCATGGCCCAGTTTTTCGAAGTCCATCCCGACAATCCGCAGCAGCGCCTTCTGAAGCAGGCGGCTGCCTTGCTGGCGCGCGGCGAGATCATCGCCGTTCCCACCGACTCCAGCTACGCGCTGGCCTGCCACCTGGACGACAAGGACGCGGTCGAGCGCCTGCGCCGCATCCGGCAGGTCGACGAGAAGCACCACCTCACGTTGCTGTGCCGCGACCTGAGCGAGCTGGCCAACTACGCCAAGGTGGACAACAAGCAATACCGCCTGCTCAAGTCCGCCACGCCCGGGCCCTACACCTTCCTGCTAGAAGCCACCAAGGAAGTGCCGCGCCGGGTGAGCCACCCGCAGCGCAAGACCATCGGCTTGCGCGTGCCCGACCACGCAGTGCTCAGCGAATTGCTCACGCTGCACGGCGAGGCGCTGCTGGCCACCACCCTCATCCCGCCGGGCGAGACCGAGGCCATGAACGACCCGCAGGAGATCCGCGAGCGCTTCGAGAAGCTGATCGGTGGCGTGATCGATGCCGGCGCCTGCTCGTCCGAGCCCACCACCGTGGTCGACCTCACGCCCATGGGCGAAGGGGGCGAGCCGGTGGTCATCCGCCAGGGCCGCGGCCCGCTGGGTCCGCTGGGCCTCTAGCCCCACTCCCGAGGGTGCCGGCGGGCTCTGAGACAATCCACGAGTGGATATCAATCAACTCGTTCAAACCGTCCTCATCTACGCCCTGCCGGTGATCTTTGCGATTACCGTGCACGAGGCAGCCCACGGCTACGCGGCCCGCTACCTGGGCGACAACACGGCGTGGATGCTGGGCCGGGTCACGCTCAACCCGCTCAAGCACATCGACCCCATCGGCACCATCGCGATGCCGCTGCTGTTGTATTTCGCTACCTCGGGCGCCTTCCTGTTCGGCTATGCCAAGCCGGTGCCGGTGAACTTCGGCCAGCTGCGCCATCCCAAGCGGGACATGGTGTGGGTGGCACTGGCGGGGCCGGTCTCCAATTTCGTGCAGGCCATCCTCTGGGCGCTCTTGCTGGTGGGCCTGCTGGCCCTGGGCATCCGCGAGCCCTTCTTCGTGCGCATGTGCCAGGCCGGCGTGCTGGTCAACCTGGTGATGTGGGCCTTCAACCTCTTTCCACTGCCGCCGCTGGACGGCGGACGCGTGCTGGCCGGGCTGCTGCCACGCGGCGCCGCACAAGAGCTGCTGGCGCGCATCGAGCCCTACGGTTTCTTCATCGTCATGGGCCTGGTCATTGCCGGCGTGGTGGGCAACTGGTGGCTGCGCCCGCTCATGGACTTCGGCTACGAAGCCATCAATTTCCTGCTGACCCCTTTCGCGGCGCTGCTGCACTGAAGCTTTATTCGCCATGACTTCGCCTTCTTCCAAAGTCACCCGCTACCTCACCGGCATCACCACCACCGGCACGCCGCACCTGGGCAACTACGTGGGCTCGGTGCGCCCCTCGGTGCAGGCCAGCCTGCGCAGCGACGTGCAGAGCTACTACTTCCTGGCCGACTACCACGCGCTCATCAAGTGCGACGAGCCGGCGCGCATCCAGCGCTCCACGCTGGAAATCGCCGCCACCTGGCTGGCCTGCGGGCTCGATCCGCAGCGCGTTACCTTCTATCGCCAGTCCGACATTCCCGAGATTCCCGAGCTCACCTGGCTGCTCACCTGCGTAAGCGCCAAGGGCATGCTCAACCGCGCGCACGCCTACAAGGCGGCGGTGGACAAGAACGTGGCGCGCGGCGAAGACCCGGACAGCGACGTGAGCGCGGGCCTGTTCATGTACCCGGTGCTCATGGCGGCCGACATCGTGATGTTCAACGCGCACAAGGTGCCGGTGGGCCGCGACCAGGCCCAGCACCTGGAGATGGCGCGCGACGTTGCCCAGCGCTTCAACCACCTGTATGGCGAGCACTTCGTGCTGCCCGAAGCCGAGATCGACGACGCGGTGGCGCTCCTGCCCGGCCTGGACGGCCGCAAGATGAGCAAGAGCTACGACAACACCATTCCGCTGTTCACGCCGCGCCCGCAGTTGCAAAAGCTCATCGCCGGCATCGTGACCGACTCGCGCGCGCCCGGCGAGCCCAAGGACACCGAAGGCTCGGCCCTGTTCCAGATCTACCAGGCCTTTGCCAGCAACGAGGAAACCGAGGCGCTGCGACGTGCATTTGCCGACGGCATTGCCTGGGGCGACGCCAAGCAGATGCTGTTCGAGCGCATCGACCAGGAGATCGCGCCCAAGCGCGAACGCTACGAGGCCCTGATGGCCGACCCCTCGCAGATCGAGACCATCCTGCTGGCCGGCGCCGAGAAGGCGCGGACGATTTCACAGCCTTTCATGTCGCGTCTGCGACAGGCAGTGGGCCTGCGGAGCCTCGCGACGGGTGCCAAGGCAGCTGCAGGCAAGAACACGAAAGTACCCAAGGCCAGCAAGGCGGGTTTCAAGCAGTATCGAGAACGTGACGGATTGTTCTACTTCAAACTGCAAGATGAACAAGGAAGTACGCTTTTGCAGAGCCGCGGTTTCAAGACGCCACAAGAGGCAGGCCGCGTTATTGGCGGCATGCAACAAACACCCGGCGATTTCGTGAATTCCTACGCAGATTTGCTCGAACCCGTCGACAATCAAACTGCGCTATCTGCAGTAAAAGTGCTGGAAGCGCTCGCCAATCCAACAGGCGACCAATAAAGGGATCGCAAGCGCACCGCGCCCGCCAACAATAACTAGAGCAGGGTTCAGCCGGCTGCGGTGCAAGAAAGTAGATAGAACATGAGCATTTACGTCATCGACGACCACCCCTTGATGCGTGACGCCATCGTGATGGTGCTGCGCCGCCTGCGGCCGGCCGAGAACATTGTCGAGCTCGAACGCCTGGACCGCCTGGCCGCCGCTGTGCGCCAGCACGGCACGCCCGACCTCTTCTGCCTGGACCTCAAGCTGCCCGACACGACCGGCGTTTCCGGCGTGCTGGCCGTCAAGAACAGCTACCCCGGCATCCCGATCGCGGTGTACTCCGCATCGCCCGCCGGCGACATGGAAGAAGCCTGCATCGAAGCCGGCGCCGACATCTACATCGAGAAGTCGGCCGGCTCGGCAGAACTCACCGCCGCCCTGCGCGGCCTGCTGCAGGCCGACGACGAACGCGAAGAAGCCACGCCGGCCAACAGCGGCAAGCTGTCCAAGCGCCAGACGCAGCTGATCGCCATGCTCGACAAGGGCATGAGCAACCGCGAGATCGCCACCCAGCTGGAAATCAGCGAACACACGGTGAAGGTGCACCTGTGGCGCCTGTTCCGCCGCCTGGGCGTCAAGAGCCGTACGCAGGCGCTGCACCACGCCCGCAATCACGGCCTGCTGTTGAGCAGCAGCACCTGAGGGCAAACGCCCCGCAGAAAAAAAGCGCGCCATTGGCGCGCTTTTTTTTGCCCGGGAGCGGGGCCCTACCCCACCGCGCCGGTGATGCGCGCCTGCGCCTGCGTCTCGTCGGCATCGTGCAGCGCCACGCGGAACACGCTGCCACGCCCCAGGCGCGAGCGAACGCTGACCGGATGCCCCAGCGCATGCGACAGCCGCGCCACGATGGCCAGGCCCAGGCCGAAGCCGTCCGAGGTGCCGGCGTGGTCCGCCACCTTGTAGAACTCCAGGAACACGTCGCGCAGGTGCTCGCGTGCAATGCCGATGCCCGTGTCCCACACTTCGACCCGCAGGCCGTCTCCGGTCAGGCGGGAGGCGATGAGCACCCCGCCCTCGGGCGTGTACTTGATGGCGTTGGCGATCAGGTTGCCGATCATGCGGCGCACGCGAATGGGGTCGGTGAGCACGGTACCGGCGCGCGCATGCACGCGAAAGCTCAGGCCCTTGGCCTCGGCCACGGGGCGGTACTGCAGCTCCAGGTCATGCAGCAGCTGCTTGACGTCGACCCGCTCGATATGCAGCCGCACCTGGCCCGAGTCGATACGCGCCAGGTCGAACAGCGAATCGAACAGCGCGTTCACCGCGTGCGTGGCGCGCACGATCTTGGGCGCGATGTCCTGCACCAGCTCGGGCTCGTTGCGCAGCCAGTCGGCATACAGCGACAGCGCCAGCACCGGCTGGCGCATGTCGTGCGCGGCGCTGGCCAGGAAGCGGTTCTTCATGGCCACCGCCGCCACCGCCGCCTGGCGCTGCTGCGTCAGCGAGTTGATCAGGATGTGGTTGTGATAGAGCAGCTCGAAGCTGTTGCGAGCCGTTTCGTGAATGCGCCGACTGGCGCGCAGCAGCATCCACCAGTGCAGCAGCGGCAGCGCCAGGAAGCCGTAGTTGAAGTGCGGATTGCTCAGGTCCATCTGCGTGACGCGCAGTGCCACGCAGGCCATCATGGTGACGAACAGCGTGTTGACGTAGCGGCGCAGCAGCGGCGGATGCAGCGACAGGCCGTTGAGCGGAAAGGTGGCCACGCCCGCGACGATGAGCCAGCTCATGAACTGGTTCATGAGCGGCGTTCGCTCGAAGAAGATCAGCACCGACAGGCCCCAGACAAAGGCACTGCCGCTCCACAGCGGGTGGTAGCGCTCCATGAACTGTTGCTGCGCCGCCGAATCGCGCGCGGCGTACTGCGATGCGTACACGCGCTCGCCCCACACGCGGAAGGCCGTGGCGATCAGGCCCAGCACCAGCCACACGAACAGCTGCCACATGGGGACGTAGCCCCAGCTCAGGCCGATCATGGCGGGCATGAGCGCCGCAGCGAGCAGGTACGAGCCGCGCGCCGCGCGCATCAGGCTGCGGATGAGTTCTCCGCGAACCCACGGCTCGGCCTCGTCCGCCGTGGCGGGTGCGGGTGTCAGGCTGGCGAAGGATGAGTTTCCCAGGCCGGCAAATGCAGAGCTTCCGCGCACGTCAGCCGCCCGTCGCCGGCTGCGCCGCCGATGCCGCGGCCTGGGTCTTTTGCCGCTCCTTCCAGGCTGGCTCGTCCATCACCAGGCGAAAGCCGATGTGGGACATGCTGGTGTAGGGATCGGTGCCGCGCCGGGCGCTGGGTCGATAGCTCATGCAGAAGTCTTCGTTGCAAAGAAAGGAACCGCCACGGGTCACGCGCTTGGGTGCGTCGATGGGCACGCCAGGCTCGCTCGGGTCGAAGCTGTCTTGCGGGCCGCGCGGGTTGTCGGCCAGCTTGCCGCTGGAGGCTTCGCGCACGAACTGGTCCGCGCGGTACCAGTCGGACACCCACTGCCACGCATTGCCAGTCATGTCGTACAGCCCGTAGCCATTGGCCGGGAACGTGCCCGCGGGGCTGGTGCCGGCTGCACCGCCTGCCTTGGCGCTGACCACCGGAAAGCGCCGCTCCTGCTGGCCCTGCCAGACGTTGGCCATCTGCTGCTTGCCGGGGGTGAATTCCTCGCCCCACGCGTAGGTGGCCTGCTCCAGGCCGCCGCGAGCGGCGAATTCCCATTCGGCCTCGGTGGGCAGGCGCTTGCCGGCCCACTTGGCGTAGGCCAGTGCGTCCGCATAGCTCACCTGCACCACGGGATGGTCGTCCTTGCCCTCGATGCTGCTGCCGGGGCCTTGCGGATGGCGCCAGTCGGCGCCGGGCACGTAGCGCCACCAGCGCGTGACGTCGCTGTAGTCGACCACCGCCGGCGTGCCGATGAACACCATGGCGCCGGGCACCAGGGCGCTGTCGGGTGGGCGCGGCGTGCCGGGCGGCAACTGCACCTTCAGCGTTTCCCAGTCTGCGGGCAGCTCGGCCGTGGTGCGATAGCCCGTGGCTTCGACAAAGCGACGGAACTGCGCGTTGGTGACGTGCTGGCGGTCCATCCAGAAACCGCCCACGCGTGCTGAATGCGCGGGCTTCTCGTTGTTCTGGGCCTGCTTGCTGTCGCTGCCCATGAGGAAGTCACCGCCAGGCACCCAGGCCATGCCTTCGGGGCCGACGCGGCCGTCGCCAATGCGCACCTGCGGCGCCTTCTTGCTCCCGCTGTCGGTCAGCAACATGGCCCCGCCGTAACCGGCAGCAGCGCAGGCCACGACTGCAGCCCCCACCAGCCATGCGCGCCTGCCAGCCGACGGTTGCGGTGCCGCTACAACGATCGGCTTAGGTGCCGGTTGGGCGGACTTGCTGGCGGACGGACGGGACTTGCTTCGACTCATTCCCGCACTGTATCAAGAGCGCGCCACTCTTGGCACGCAGTCCCATCGCCTTGACAGGCATGGAAAACACGTCAATACTAAACCCAATGGTTAAGTTTTCAGACACCGACGATTCGATCGACCTCGACCGTGTATTTGCCGCGCTGGCCGACCGCACGCGGCGCGACATCCTCATGGCGCTGGGCCAGGGCGAGCACAGCGTGTCCGAGCTGGCGCAACCCCACGGCATGTCGCTGCCGGGATTCATGAAGCACCTTCGGGTGCTCGAAGACGCCGGGCTGATCGCCCGCGCAAAAGAGGGCCGCGTGGTTCGCTGCGAACTTTCCGCGCAGCCCTTGCAGGAGGCCGCCGTGTGGCTGTCGCGCTATGAGAAGTTCTGGACCGAGCGCTTCGATGCGCTGGGTCGATTCCTCTACCACCAGAAGGAGCTGTCCCCATGGCAGAAGAAGCCACCGCCGCCGCCCGCGAGCGCCCCTCCCTCCGCATCCAGCGGCACTACGAGGAAGTCCCGCCCGAGCAGGTCTGGCACGCCTGGACCGACCCGAAAGCGCTGAGCGTCTGGTTCGGCCCGGGCGAAGACAACTCGGTGATCCATGCGCGCACCGACGTGCGCGTGGGCGGTAGTTTTTGCGTGGCGTTTCGCCTGGTCAACGGCAACGAGCACGAGGTCAGCGGCATCTACAAGGAAGTGGTTCATGCCCGCAAGCTCGTGTTCACCTGGACCTGGCGCGACTCGCCCGAGCGCGAATCGCTGGTGACGGTGCTGCTCGTGCCTACCGCCACCGGCACCCGGATGGACTTCCTGCACGAGCAGTTCTTCGACCAGGCCGAGCGCGACGACCACGAGGGCGGCTGGCTGCCGACCATCGACAAGCTGGGACGCTTCCTTGCGGCCGACGCAGCCTGAGCTGTGCCTGGACTCTTCCCCTGACTTCACCGAAAGGATGGACTTCATGAACATGCGCATCGACAAGCAGCCGCACCAGGTGGTGCCCCGTGACGAGTGGATCGAGGCCAGCCGGCGGCTGGTGGCCCGCGAGAAGGAACTCACCCGTGCCCACGACCGCCTGGCGCAGGAGCGCCGAGCCCTGCCCTGGGTGCGCGTGGACAAGAACTACCGCTTTCAGACGCACGATGGCGAACAACGCCTGATCGACCTGTTCGGCGCGAACGAGCAACTGCTCGTCTATCACTTCATGCTGGCCCCGGGCGATGCGGCAGGGTGCATCGGCTGCTCGTTCCTGCTGGATCACATCGACGGTGTTGTCGTTCACCTGCGGCATCACGGTGTGTCGGTGGTGGCTGTGTCGCGCGCGCCGCTGGCGCAGATCGAACGCTACCAGTCACGCATGGGCTGGAAGATCCCATGGGTGTCCTCCAACGGCAGCGACTTCAACTACGACTTCGGCGTGTCCTTCCGGCCCGAGGACGTGGCGGCCGGCGAGGTGGACTACAACTTCAAGCGGCAAGCACCCTGGGGCGAAGAGGCCTCGGGCCTGAGCGCATTCATCCGCGACGAACATGGCGAGGTGTTCCACAGCTACTCGTCCTTCGGCCGCGGTGGCGAGGCCCTGTTGCCAGCGTACGCCTTGCTCGACATGACGCCGCTGGGGCGCCGCGAGCCGGCGCAGGGCCCCAAGATGTCCAGCTGGGTGCGTCGGCACGACGAGTACGAGCCGCAACAGGCGCAGGCAGCGCAGCAGCACGGTTGCTGCTGTCACTGAATCAGTCCAGGTCAAGGAAGTACAGCCATGCAGAAGATCACGCCGTTTCTCTGGTTCGATGGCAATGCGCAGGACGCCATCGACTTCTACACATCGATCTTCAAGGACGCGCGCGTCAACAGCGTCATGCCGGGCCCCGACGGCAAGATGATGGGCGCCGCCTTCGAGCTCGAGGGGCAATCGTTCATGGCACTCAACGGCGGGCCGCAGTTCCAGTTCACGCCGGCCATCTCCCTGTACGTGCACTGCCAGACGCAGGAAGAGGTCGACCACTACTGGTCGCGCCTGGGCGAAGGCGGCAGCTACCAGCCTTGCGGCTGGCTCAAGGACAAGTTCGGCCTGTCGTGGCAGATCATTCCCGGCCTGCTCAGCCAGATGCTGGGCGACAAGGACCGTGCCCGGGCCGGCCGCGCCATGCAGGCCATGATGAAGATGACCAGGATCGACATCGCTGCGCTGCAAGCCGCCTACGACGGCGTCTGAAATCGTCCGACAGTGCCGGCACGGTCGCCGGGCATAAGGTCGCGCTCCAGAGCTGTACGCAAAGGAGCCCACCCATGCAAACCGCGATCGACGGCCAGCAGGTTGCCCACTACCTGCAGACGCATCACCTGGTGCTGGTGACCGCCGAATCCTGCACGGCCGGCCTGATTGCCTCGCGCCTGGCCGATGAGCCCGGCGGGGGCGCCGTGCTGGAGAGCGCCTTCGTGGCGTACAGCCCGCAGGCCAAGCACAAGCACCTGGGCGTCAAGCCCGCCACCATCGAGGCGCATGGCCTGACCAGCGAGGCCATGGCGCTGGAGATGGCGCGCGGTGCCCTGGCCCGCAGCGACGCGAACGTGGCCATTGCCAACACCGGCATCGCACAGCCGCAGGCCGACAACCCCGAGCTGGAACCCGGTACGCAGTGCTTTGCCTGGGTATTTCGCACCGGCCCGCTCACCGAGCAGGCCTTTACCGAGACCCGCGTGTTCAGCGGTGAGCGCAACGAAGTGCGCGAGGCCGCGGCCGAGCATGCGCTGGACGCGCTGGTGGAGCATCACCGCAGCCTGCACCCTTGAAGCGGGCCGGCGAGGCTTCAGTTCCACGGCAGCGGACAGAAGGGGCGACCCTCCACATCCGCCCAGACGCAGGCGCGGATGCAGGCAATGATGACGCGGCGGTCGGGGATTCGCGGCACGGTGAGAAGTCGGATGAACATGACCACACTCCCGGCAGCCCTCAGGGCGTGCGTTCGAGCAGCCGGTGGACCCGGTAGCCCAGCAAGTACCAGAAGTACGCCTCGGACTCGCCCGGCACCCTCAGCCTCGAGCTCGAGAAGGGACTGACGCATTCGTAGCAATAGCGCCAGCCGAAGGCGTCGGCTTCTTGTTGTGATTGGCCCCAGTTGTTCTTGTCGTGCCCGTTCATGGCTGTGTCTCCTGCGCGGGAAGATCCCGTATGCAAGGTGTAACTCCGGGCGGGAAATTTCGGCAGCAGCGCCCAACGGCTCGCATCGTCAGCCGCAGTGTTCAGCCGCTGTCCGCCAAAAGGGTGTCAGCGCACGTCGGATTTGTCTGACATGCATCGGGTGACTGGGGCCCGGGTTCGTCTTCGGTGCCAGGCGCGACGGGCTTGGCCGGCTGGGGGTCGGGATCGTCCTGTCCCGGAACGGGCTCGGGCGGTGGCTCGTCGCTGCCAGGCTGAAGAGGCCGCCCGATGCCTTGTTCAGCCGGCAATCTCGGTCTCGTCGGCAAGGGCAAGGCGCCCCTTGGGTGTGATCGACAGCACCTGTGCGGCCTTGTGCACCTGCGCGCCGCCTTCCAGCGATTCGACCGGCGGGATGAGGGCATCGACCAGCTCGGCCGCACGAAGCACACGCAGGCGATCGATGTCGTAGGGCGCATAGAGCGCCGTGGGCAGCTCCTGGCTGGCCAGGCGCCGCAGCAGTTCCATGGGCACGGCCCGGTCTCCTTTCCTTGTTCACGGCTGGGGTGGCCGAAAAACCATCGTGGGCCCATCGGCCGGGGCATGCAAGCTTGTCCATGCTGCAGGGGTTGGCTTGAAGCCGTGCCCATCTCGCGTAAAGTTCGCCCTCCCTCGGTGCCAAGAGGACGCCCTACTTGCCAGACAACAACGACCACTACAACAAGCAACAGCCGCAACAAGGCGACGCACGCGCAACCCTGCCCCCGGGCTGGCGCCTGGAGCTCAAGCTCGGGCCCGACGCCGCCGGCGAATTCGGCGGCGTGGCCGAGGTCTGGGAAGGCCAGACGATGCGCTGCAGGCTGGTGCTCACGCTGTGCGGGCAAGACCGTGCCGCGGCCGTGGCACGGGTCAACGCACGTGTCGAAGAATGGGTGGCCGACTGGCTGGCGCGACCGCACAGCGGCGACTCGGACTTCGCGCAGCTCGAGTAAAGGCCGAGGCCACGCCCCCTAGAAGCGATAGGCGTAGCGCACGCGCGCAAAGGTCTCGCCGGGGTTGGGCTGCTTGATGTTCGCGTTGGAAAAGTGCTGTATGCGAAGCGAGAGTTCCTGCATGCCACCCGCGCCGAAGCTGTAGCCCACGGCCAGCGCCTCGGTGAACTGGAAGGAGGTGCTGAACTTGCGCACCACGCTGTGATAGGGCCGGTCCATCAGGGTGCCGCCGAAGCCGGCTTCGCCGAACCAGGGCGAGTTGCCCTGGCCAAGGCGGTAGCGCAAGGTGGCAACGGCGCCGACCTGCGCGAAGTTGCCGTGGCCCTCGACTTGAATCGCCCGCCAGTTGGCGACGAACAAGTCCCAATAGAGCGAGGCCGGGCCGCTGCGCAGGGACTCGCTCGGGGCCCAGGGCAACTGCACACCCACGGCCAAGGCGCTCGTGTTGTCATGGCCATGCATGGTGGCGCCGACTTCGCCGTAGGCGCCCATTGTTCGATCCGGGTATGCCGCCTGCGCGGCGGCTGGCAAGGGCAGCGCGCCAGCCACGGCCAAGACCAGCGGCGCGGTGACATCAAGCCACTTCATTGATGGCCCGCCCATCGAGAATGACCACCGCAGCACCGGCGCGCGCCAGGTGCAGCATCGCCAGCCCAAGCTGCCTGGTGGTGGTCATGGAGCCTGGACTGAGCCGGTGGACCATGCGCAGCAACGGTCCGAGGACGTTGTAGAGAACCCGGTAGCTGCGCGTCTTGGACTTGATCCCGTCCATTGGCAGGATGACGCCAGGGCGCAGCATGTAGGCGGCCTTGAACGGCATGCGCAACAGCGCGTTCTCGGTGGCTCCCTTCACGCGCGCCCACATCGTCTTCCCGCGCTCGGTGCTGTCGGTGCCCGCGCCCGAGACGTACACGAAGGTCATGCCGGAATTGAGCCGGACCAATGTGGACGCGACGGAGACGGTGAGGTCGTAGGTCAGGCGCCGGTACGCCTGCTCGCTCAGGCCCGCAGACGACACACCCAGGCAATAGAAGCATGCATCGACATCGCGCAACTGGTCTTCGGCGCCGCTCAGATCGAACAAGTCTGCACGAACGACCTGGACAAGCTTTGGGTCTTGCTGATCGAGCGGGGCGCGTCCGATGCACACCACCTTGCGCACCAGGGCGTCGCGCAGGCACTCGCGCAGCACGCCCTGCCCCACCATGCCGCTTGCTCCAAGGATCAGGACCTTCACGCGTGGCTATTCCGCCGTGCCTTTTTCCTTTGGCGCCGCGTTCTGGGCACGCAGTCCGGTCGAGGCGCCAAGGCTGAGGTCCGTGAAGTAGGACAGGCCACTGCCGTGCGTGTTGTCGGCATCGGCCGAGACGGCAATGGCGATGATGTCGGGCGTGGCACCCGCCGCCTCGTCGCCGAAGGCGCGGCGGTAGTCCGCCAGCAGGTTGCGCTGCTCCATCGCCCAGCCGCCCGGGCTGCTGGAAGGCCCCGAGCGCAGCACCATCATGCGGATGCGGCGCGTGAAGGCGTTGACCACGGTTTCGCCCACCGGCGCCTTGGCGTCCCACACATAGCACAGGGTTTCGCTGGGCACGTCTTCGCCCGACAACTTGCGCGCCGCGGCCAGGCGCAGTTGCTCGCTGACCGGCAGCCGATCCGTGGGCAGGTTGAAGAACACGCAGAGCTTGGCCGCTCCGTCGTCGCCGGCACGCGCGTGCAGGTCGGCCCCGTCGATGAACTTGTCCACGCGCCAGCGCCACGAAAGCGAAGCGGAAGCATCGAGCGGCACCTGGACCCGATGCACCAGATTGCCGTACGAATCGTTGGCTTCGACCTTGAGCACCTTGTGGCCGTCCAGTTGCGTTACCTCGAAGTGGGTGGGCGTCTTGCCGGGCAGCGTGGCGAAATGCCAGGCAGCCGGCGGCTGCGTACCCTGGGCGGTGGCAAAGGACGTGAGCGTCGTCGGGGCTGCCTCTTCGGCACGCGCAGTGGGCGCGCCCACGACGGCGGCGGCCAGCAGCGGCATCGCCAGCCAGCACATGAGGCGTCCGGGCAACGCCAGGGCGGAAGAATCGAAAGGCTGGCGGTATGTGGCCATGGTCGTGCTTCCTGCTGGCGTTATTGGTGTATTTGGGCACGAAGTGTGCCTCCTGCGCCCCGGCGAATAAATCCCTCTTGTGGAGTATGTCTGTCTCGCCAATGGAAACAATCGCGCACGCCGAGTGGCCGTATCGACAACGCTACACAGCGAGCGGTGACTGCGAGGCGTCCAGACGCAAAAAAGCCCCGACTGGCGGGGCAAGGAGGCTTGGCCGCCAGAGCGCTTTCCTTGCCGCTAGCTTTGCTGGGCGCCGAATGTCCGGTTCGCGCTGGAAAACAGATGCTTGACGATCAGCGGTTGGATGTCTGCTTTCGCTGCCGTCCTGCGGCTGCTGAGCGCGCATTGAGCGTTGCCGGACCACCCCCACGGCGGGCATTGATGCCATCGCTTGCCCGTTTCCATTTCAACCCCCAGGTGGGTGATGCACCGCGAGGCCCTTGGGTAGCCAATGGCGCGTAAGCGCCAGGCAGTTGCTTTCCTTATCGAGACCCGAGGACAACCAGGAGCAGGCCATGGACCGCAGGTGCTTTATCCGCAGAACCCTTGTTTCGATAAGCATTGCCTGGATCAGCCCCCAGTCGCTGTCTCAGACTGCGCGCGTGCCCAGGCTTGGAATGCTCATCAATGGCAGCCCGGACAACAATCCCGCGTTGCTGGCCGTGCATCGCGCGTTTGAACAGATCGGCTACCACGAGGGCACCGAAATCGTCTATGAAAGCCGATTCGCTCAAGGTCATCTGGACCGCTTGCCCGCGCTTGCGGAGGATCTCGTGGTGCAAGGCGTGGACGCCATCGCCACCTTTGGGGGGCCATCGACGAGCGCTGCCATCCGGGCGACCCAACAAATCCCCATAGTCTTTGCCATCGTGGCCGACCCGGTCGCCGTTGGCTTTGTCCAATCCCTGGACCGACCGGGCGGCAATGCCACGGGAATCACCAACCACGACCCGCAGCAAGCTGCGCGGCAGATAGCGCTCCTGAGGATGCTGATGCCCGGCCTGGAGAGGCTGGCCATCGTCAGCGACGCTGACATTCCCGGTGCAGACGCGAGTGGCCTGGCGCCCATCGAGCACGGCAACGTGGCGGCTGCCAAGGCAATGGGCATTGCGCCCCAAGTGCTCAAACTGCGCTCGCCGACACCGGATCTGGAAGCAAGCTTTGCGGCGATGGAGGCCGCGGGGGCGCAAGCTGTCCTCGCCCTAGAGGTGCCCGTGGCCATTGCACACAGAAAGCGCATCGCACAATTGGCCACGTCCCGAGGCCTGCCCACGCTATTTTCCGCGGGCTCGGCAGATGCCGGTGGCGTGCTGAGCTACGGCACCAAGGTTGACGACACCTGGTCGCGCGTTCCCGCGTACGTGGATCGCATCCTCAAGGGCGCCAAGCCTAGCGATCTGGCAGTAGAGGTGATTGCCACCCGAGACTTGGTGATCAACCTGAAGACCGCGCGCGAGATTGGTATCCCTGTCCCACGCGAATTGGCGACGCTGGCCACCCGAACGGTCGAGTAAGTCGACCTGCGTGTGAGCCAGCTTTGGCCTTCAGCGTGTCCCCGGCATTGCGCAATAGACAAGGCAAGAAGTCGGCTCTTGACATTAGCACCTATCACTTATGTTGGAGATGACATGCACGAACGCGCTTCGTAGCATCAGTGCACTCGAAATCAGCCGGATCTCCACGTAGAGCCCATCCGGGTTGCGACATCGGAGACAAGGCGATTCTCCTGAGTGCACTTGTCTTCTTGTTGCCTGCACATCGACTTGGCCTTTCGACTGGAGGGTTGCGTCATGAGTAACTTGCAAGCCCCTGTCCTCGTCACAGTTTGCGTTGCCATCGCAGCGTGCAATGTGCATCCCAGCATCACCTTCCTGGCGACTGGCGACCAAGGCAGCGAGTTGGCCCTGACCGACGACGTGGGCACCTGCACCGCGCCGGCCCATGTGGCCTATCTCACTGGCCTGGACGGTACCTCACTGCGGGGGTGCTGGGAACGCGATCACTCCCAGATTGTTGTGCACTTCAAGGACCTGGAGGACCAGCGCGTGTCCGTGGGCGCCTTTCGTCGAACCGAGCTGGGCGGATACCACAACGTGTCTTTGAACTGAGGTTAGTCGCAGCTTCAGGCTGAATGTTTGACGGGGGCTGCCATCGGAGGCTCAATGACCAATCATCGTAGTTTGACCGTCGCCGCCACCATGGCTGCCTCCATTCTGCTAGCGACCTCTGCCTCGATTGCGCACGCGCAGACACCGGAAAGCAACTACGCGGCCATCGACCGCGATGTGAGGAGCCTGAAGACGGCCTATCTCCGGTGTGAGCAAGCCGCCAACGAACGCCTGCTCGATCTGGGCGAAGCAGCGACCTGCTCAGTCATCTATGAAGAGTTGCTCAAGATCGGGTTCGGCGGTGAATTCAAACGACTGCTCGCCTGGTGGGACGACCTACGCGTCGCCGAGCCCCGCGAAGAGCCCATCGACGCTCATTGACGCGCATTGATGATTGAGCTCGACCGTTGGCTTTCGATTGCCGCCATCCAGAAGACTGAGGCGGCGCTGCCGACAAGGTTGGCTGCCCGCTTTGAAGGATGCGCCAACTCTGGCAGAGGCAGGCCTCGCTGATTTCAATGCAACCGTGGTCTCCGACGAGAGGCTCGACCCGACGGGTCAAAGGTTCCTCGAGACCGAGAAGGCGCGTTGGGCGAAGATCATCAAGGACGCCGGCGATTGCGCCGGCTGACCCTGGTCCTGCTGGCTCTCTTCAACGCTGACCCTTGACCCGTGGGCTACGCCCGCGGGCACTACTCGGCTTCGATTCCCGCTTCCTTGACCACCCTGCCCCACTTGGCCAGGTCGGACTTGATCAGCGCAGCGTACTCCTGCGGCGTGCCACCTTGCACCTCGATGCCCGCAGCCTCGAGCTTGGCGCGCACGTCGGGCAGCTTCAGGGCCGCGTTGATCTCGGCATTGAGCTTGGCAATGATCGGCTTGGGCGTGCCGGCGGGCGCGAGGAAGCCGCCATTCGAGTTGGCGTCATAGCCCTTGAGGCCCTGTTCGTCCGCGGTGGGCACGTCAGGCAGCGCCGAGGTCCGCTTGAGCGTGGACACGGCGACCGCGCGCACTGTGCCGCCCTTCACCTGCGGCAGGATGGCGCTGATGGTGTCGATGTACAGCACGGTCCGCCCGCCCAGCAGGTCCGGGTGTGCGGCCGAGGAGCCCTTGTAGGGCACCAGCAGCATGTCCGTCTTGCTGGCCATGCGGAACATCTCGGCTGCCATCTCCTGCGCGCTGCCGCGGCCCGATGTCGCGACCTTGGCCTTGTCGGGGTTGGCTTTCATCCAGGCGACCAGTTCGGGCAGCGTCTTGGCCGGAACCTGGAGGTTGACGGCAAACACCAGCGGAACCACATGCGTATAGACGATGGGCTCGAAGCTCTTCTCCGGGTCCCAGCCCAGGTTCTTGAACAGGTACTTGTTGATGTTGTGGCTGCCGCCCACGATGCCGATGGTGTAGCCGTCGGCCGGCGACTTGGCCAGCAGGTCGGTGCCCAGGTTGTTGGAGGCGCCGGGCCGGTTGTCCACTACCACGGGCTGGCCCATCGAAGTGGCCATCTTCTCGCCCACGACGCGGGCGATGATGTCGATCGCGCCGCCGGGCGGGGCCGGTACGATGATCTTGATGGGGCGGGCCGGGTAGGCCTGCTGCGCCGGCGCCAGCGCTGGCAGCACGGCCAGGCAGGCCGCGGCGGCCAGGGTCCTGAACAGGGAAGTGGGTTGCATGCTTGTCTCCTCTTGCTTGGGGGTGGTGGGCTGGCGGGGGCCGCTCAGCCGCGGCCGACCAAAGGCATGGCGCTGGCCATGACGGTCATGTTGAGAACGTTGGCGCCCAGCGGCAGTGCGGCAGTGCGGCGATGTGGCGCACGGCATCGGCCACGTGCCTGGCGTCCATCATGGGTTCGGGCGCGGTGCTGCCGTTGGCCTGGAGCACGCCGCGGGTCATGCGCTCGGACAACTCCGTCAACGCGTTGCCGATGTCGATCTGGCTGGCCACGATGTTGAAGGCGCGGCCGTCCAGCGCGATCGACTTGGTCAGCCCGCTCACCGCATGCTTGCTGGCGGTGTAGGGCGCGGTGAAGGGCCGCGGCGTGGTGGCCGACACCGAGCCGTTGTTGATGATGCGCCCGCCTTGCGGCGACTGCCGTCGCATCAAGCCGAAGGCCGCGCGTGCGCACAGGAACACGCCGGTGACGTTGGTGTTGAGCACGCTGAACCATTTCTCGAGCGGCAGCTCATCCATCGGCACCGCCGGTGCGTTCACGCCGGCGTTGTTGAACAGCAGGTCCAGGCGGCCCAGGCGCTGCTCGATGGTGGCAAAGAGCGCATCCACGCTCTCCGGCGAGGTCACGTCGGTGGGCACGGCCAGTGCCACCTGGCCGCACGCCACGGCCTGCGCTGCCAACGCCTGCAAGGGCTCGGCGCGTCGGCCGGCGAGCACCACGCTCCAGCCGTCGTCGAGCAAGGCCGTTGCGACGGCGCGGCCGATGCCGCTGCCCGCGCCGGTGACCAGGGCGATCCTGGTGGGGGATGTGCTTGTGTTCACGATGAAGCTCCTGTCGTTGATGCTGGGGTGCCGCGTCACGCGGCCTCCGGGTGAGCGGACACCGTCATGGAGAAACGGCCGATGTCTGCTACCGCGCCGCTGACGACATCGCCGGGCTGCAGCCGCCCCACGCCCGACGGCGTGCCGGTGAAGACCAGGTCGCCTGGCCGCAGCGCCACTGAGCGCGACAGCATCGCCACCAGTTCGACCACGGGCCACAGAAGATCCGACAGGTCTGCGCGTTGCCGCTCGACGCCGTTGACGCTCAGCCAGATGGCACCTTGCCTCGGGTGCCCGCACACGGCAGCGGGCACGAGCGGCGTGCAGGGCGCGGAATGATCGAAGGCCTTGGCGGCCTCCCACGGGTTGCCTGCGCGCTTGGCCTGCTGCTGCAGGTCGCGCCGCGTCAGGTCGAGCCCGGCGGCATAGCCCCAGATGTGCCGCGCTTCCACGTGTGCCGGGTCGATGTCGCTGCCGCCGCGTCCGATGGCCACGACCAGTTCCACCTCGTGGCAGAAGTCCTCGGTGCCGGGCGGATACGGCAGCTCGCCTTGCGCAGGCACGACTACGTTGGCGGGCTTCATGAACCACGGCGGCATCTCGACCGGGGCGGTGTCGTCGCGGTCCCATTTGTAGTTGCGGCCGATGCAGAACACGCGGCCGACGGGGAAGGCTTCCTTCCTGCCTGCCACCGGCAGGCTGGCCTGCGCCGGCGGCTCGATCACGAAGTCCGCCATGTCAGTCGACCGTGATGTTCCGGCTGCGGATGACCTGCGCGTAGCGCTGCCGGTCGTCCGCGATCAGCTTGCCGAATTCCTGCGGCGTGGTCGCGCGGGTAACGCCGCCGAGCGCGACGATGCGCGCCTTTACCTCTTCGTCCGCGAGCACCGCGCGCACATCCGCCGCGATCTTGTCCACGATGTCCTTGGGCGTTGCCGCGGGCGCCAGCAGACCGATCCAGGAGATCGCGTTGAACCCGGGCAGCGCCGTCTCGGAGAGCGTGGGCACGTCGGGCAGGGCGGACACGCGCTTGTCGCCGGTGACTGCCAGCGCGCGCAGCTTGCCGGCCTTGATGTTGCCCGAGGCCTCCAGCACCGTCATGAACGACAGCTGCACATGGCCCGCGATCAGGTCCGCGATGGCCGGGCCACCGCCGCGGTAGGGCACGTGCACGAGGAAGGTGCCGGTCTGGTCCTTGAACACCTCCGCGGCCAGGTGCGGGGCGCCGCCGGCGCCCGAGCTGCTGTAGGTGATCTGTCCCGGCTTGGACTTGGCCAGGGCGATGAACTCGGCCGGCGTCTTCGCCGGGACTGAGGGGTTGACCATCATCGCCAGCGGGAGCTCGGCCACCAGGGACACCGGCGCAAACGCGGTATCGGCGTTGTAGGGCAGCTTCGAATAGAGAGACGGGTTGATTGATTGCGTGCCGATGTTGCCCAGCAGCAGCGTGTAGCCGTCCGGCTTGGCCTTGGCGACAAAGTCCGCGCCGATCTGGCCGGCCGCGCCGCCCTTGTTCTCCACCACGACGGGATGGCCCCAGCGCTTGCCGAGCTGGTCGGCGAGCACGCGTGCGCCGGTGTCGGTTCCGCCGCCCGGCGGGAAGGGGACGACCAGGGTCACGGCCCGGCTGGGAAAGCTCTGCGCAAAACCAGGGGCATGCGCGAGCGCGAGCAGGGCGACGGTCGCGGCAATGGCGAGGCGTGGAAAGGTCATGGCTTGTCTCCGTAGGTTTTCTTGTCGAACGAGTCCGGGGCGCCGGGGGCGCGGAAGAATCAGGTGGTCAGGCTCATGGCCGGGCGCTGGCCGGCCAGCGCCTGGGCGACGCTGTCGAGCACCATCCGCCCCATGGCCGTCCGGGTCTCCCAGGTGGCGCTGGCCCGATGGGCCTGGAGCGTGGCGCGTTCGGATTCGCGCAAGGCCTGCGGCACCCGGGGCTCGTCGACGAATACGTCCAGGCCCACGCCGGCAAGGCGGCCAGCGGCCAGTGCTTCGGCCAGGGCGTCCTCGCGCACCAGGCGGCCCCGGGCAACGTTGATCAGGAAGCCGCGCGGCCCGAGTGCATCGAGGACGGCAGCGTCGACGATGCCTTCGGCCTTGTCTGCTGCCGCGCAGAGCACCAGGGCATCGCATTCGCGCGCGAGTTCGATGAGCTGGGGCACGAACCTGGACGACACGTCGTCCATCGGGCGCAGGTCGGTGTAGCTGATCAGGCAGCCGAAGGCCGCCGCGCGCGCCGCGACGGCGCGGCCCACGCGACCCATGCCGACGATGCCCACGTGCATGCCGCTGAAGCGGCGAGCCAGGGGAATGGCGCCCGGGTTGGGAAAGCGCTCCCACTGGCCTTGGCGCACGAAGCGGTCGCCGGCGCACAGGTTGCGGCAGGCGGCAATGAGCAGGCCGATCGCGAGGTCGGCCACGTCTTCGGTGAGCGCGCCCAGCGTCGCGGTGACGGGCAGCGCGCGGCTTGCGCAATAGGCCAGGTCGACCGCATCGGTGCCCACGCCATTCACTGCCACCACCTTGACGCGGGGCAGCTGCTCCAGCATGGCCCGCGAGATGCCGGTGTGTCCGCCGGTGATCACCGCTTCGATGGCCGCGCCATGCTCGCGCAGCCAGCCCTGCGGGTCGGGCAGTTCGAAGAACTTGTGGACGTCGTAGAGCGAAGCGAGCTCTTCGTTGATCTCGGGAACAAGGATGGGATTGAGCTGAAGGACTCGGCGTTTCATGTGATCGGGAGGTGCGCGTTTCTGGATGGGTTGATGGTAAATATAGGTTGATTAGATAGGCAATCTTGACGTATAAAATCAATATAAAAACCGTTTCAACACCCATGGCCTCCTGGATTTCGATGGAGGAGGCGTGCAGCCTCCTCGGGGTGCAAGCCCAGACCGTCTACGCCTACGTCAGCCGCGGCAAGCTGGAAGTCATGACCGACCCGGGCGACACCCGCCGCAGCCTTTACCGCGCCGAAGACGTTGCCGCCCTGGCCCGGCGCAAGCAGGCCGGCCGCAAGCACGAGACCCTGGCGACCAACACGCTGTTTGGCGCGCAGCCCAGCATTCCCACAGCCCTGTCGTCCTTTCTTCGCGGGCGCCTGTACTACCGCGGTCAGGACGCGGTGAACCTGGCGGGGTCGGCCAGCCTGGAAGAGGCGGCGCAGTTGCTGTGGGCAGCCGAACAACCGGTCGACTTCGCCTCGCCCAAGTCGGCCCGCTCGCACAAGCCCGGACGCGCTGCCGCTTTCACTGCGCTGGCAAGCCTTGCCGCCAGCGGGCACTCCACGCGCGGGCGTCTCACGCGGGTGCTGCACTCCGAAGGGCAGGCGCTGGTGGGTCAATTGGCCAGTTCGTTCGGCGCGCAGCCGGGGCGCGAAGCGCTGCATCTGCGCTTTGCGCAAGGCTGGAGCCTGCCGCTGGAGGTGGCTGAACTGCTGCGGACTGCGACAGTGCTATTGGCCGATCACGAACTGACGAGTTCCGCATTTGCCGCACGCATAGCTGCCTCTACCGGTGCTTCGCTGCCCGCATGCCTCCTGGCTGGCATGACCACGCTCTCGGGTCCCCTGCACGGCGACGCGTCCGGGCGCGTGCAGGCCCTCTTCGACGAGGTGGAGCGGCAAGGAGAGGAGCAGGTGGTGTCGCACTACCTGTCGACCGCCATGCCGTTGGCCGGCTTCGGGCACCACCTCTATCCGGACGGAGATCCGCGCGCCGCTGCATTGCTGGCATTGTTCGAACCGCCGAAGGTCATCTCACGCTTCATCCGCAAGGTAACTGACCTAACCGGCCTGCAGCCAAATATCGACGTGGCCCTTGCGGCGCTGGTGCTGACCTACCAACTGCCGACCGATGCGGCATTCGGCCTCTTTGCGACGGCGCGCAGTGTAGGCCTGCTGGCGCACAGCCTGGAACAGCTGGGCGTGACACAGGTGATCCGGCCACGTGGCCGGTACGTGGGGCAGGCGCCTGAGGTCGCGCAGATCGCGCGCCCCTAGATCCTGGGAAGTCCATGCGAAATGGCGCGCCCCGCGTGCAGCCGCATTGCAGCGGGGACAGGGCGTTCGTTCAAAACCGGTTCTATGTCCGCAAACGCTGCGGACTCGCCGCCTTCTCGTCCAGCCCGCGTCACTTCCGGAGGAATTTCCCGCGGGCTGCGTGAGTAATTGCCGCCACGCAAGGGTGCGTGATGCGGCGTTCCGGGGATACGCCAAAGAACTCCTCGACGAGCTCGGGCGCGCGCCCTAGCACCCTGACTCGGTATTGGACGCAGGTTTCTTCCTCAAGCACGCTTGGCGACATGAAGACGCCTCGGCCCTCGCCCCCGAATGCCTTCAAGAGGGCGGCATCGTCGAACTCGCCGATCAGGCGTGGTCGCAGGTGATGTTCGGCCAGCCAGAGATCCAGGCGCTGACGCATGGCGGACGAAGAGCCCTGCACCAGCATCGGCGCACCATCGAGGCAGTCGGGAAACGGACCCTTGAGTGCACTCTTGAGTGCCGGTGCGACGAAGAAGCTCATCGCCGTGGTTCCAAGCGTGTGGTTGAACGCCTTGACGCTGGTCTGCTTGCTCATCGGTTCGTCGGCAACGACCAGGTCCAGGCGATGGACCGAGAGCTGCGCAAGAAGGTCCCGGAAACTGCCCTCGTGGCAGATCAGGCGAACCTGTTCGGGTACGCCAAGGGCGGGCTCCAGCAATCGGTAGGCGATGGCCTTTGGCACGGAGTCGGCAATGCCGACTCGAAAGCTGAGGGTGCGCCCCGCAGGCCACTTGCTGCTCACGGCGGCCTCGAGCTCGGCGCCGAGCGAAAAGATCTGGTCGGCGTAGTTCAGTGCGGTGCGTCCCTCCGGGGTGAGCTCGACCCCGCGACCGCTCTTTTGCAGGAGCCGGCATCCCAGCGAGTCCTCCAGAAGTTTGATCTGAGCCGACAGCGTCTGCGGCGTGATGTGCAGCTGTTGACCGGCCCGCACGATGCCGCCCGCCTTGGCCGCAGCCCAGAAGTAGTGCAGGTGTTTGAAGTTCATCGGATCAACAGGCTCGAATGATTCGTAAAAAGCGAATGAATAGTGCCGAATTTACGACTTTTATCGAATCATAGATTGCCCTAGATTCAACCGGTACGACTTTCATTCCAGGAAACGCAATGAACAACCACATCCATGCCCTTGACGCTCTGCATGGCGGCGAGAGCACGGCCATTCAACGAAATCGGGTGCTGCGCAACACCTACTGGCTGCTTGCGCTGTCCATGGTGCCGACCGTACTGGGCGCGTGGCTGGGTGTGGCCACCGGCATCGTGAGTGCGGTGTCGCCAGGCATCGGAATGGTGGTGTTCCTTGCCGGTGCTTTCGGCTTCATGTTCGCCATCGAGAAAACCAAGGACTCGGCATTGGGAGTGCCCGTCCTGCTGGCCTTCACCTTCTTCATGGGATTGATGCTGTCCCGGCTGGTGGGCAGTGTGCTGGGCCTGGCAAACGGGGCGAGCCTGGTGATGACTGCCTTTGCAGGCACGGGCGCCGTGTTCTTCGGCATGGCCTCACTGTCGTCGGTCATCAGGCATGACCTCAGTGCCATGGGGAAGTGGCTGTTCGTCGGTGCCATCGTGCTGCTGGTGGCGGGCATTGCCAACTTCTTCATGCAGTCGAGTGCCCTAATGATGGCCCTGTCGGTGCTGGCCATCGGCATCTTCTCGGCTTTCATCCTGCACGACCTCAAGCGCGTGCGAGACGGCCACGAGACCAACTACATCAGCGCGACGCTGGGCGTCTATCTGAGCATCTACAACGTGTTTCAGTCGCTCCTCATGCTGCTTGGCCTGGCCGGCGGGCGTGACGAGTAAGCGCGGTAGAGAGGATCTTCAGATGCGGCTATCTACCAGGGCTCGCCAAGCAGTCATCGCCTTGATCGATGTGTCCTTGCAACAGAGATCGGGGCCCGTCGCGTTGGCGGGGATCTCCCGCCGGCGGAATGTTTCCGTGTCCTATCTCGAACAGATGTTCACCGAGCTCCGCCGTGCGGGCCTGGTGGAATCAACCCGCGGCCCCGGCGGTGGCTACGAGATTGCGCGCAGTCCTGCGGCCATCACGATCGCAGACATCGTTCGGGCCGTCGATCACGCCGACCTCCAGCCAGTCGGCAGACAGCGCGAGACTGAGGCGCCTGGTGAGCAGAAGTGCCTGACACCCGAATTGTGGTCCGCGCTGAATCGGCACGTGATTGAGTACCTCGAATCCGTAAACTTGAAAATGCTTGTCGACCAACAACCGGTCGAAGTCACCGAGACGCGTCCAGCGCCTGGTCAGCGGGTTGAACCGGCAAGGGAAAGAGCCGCGTCGTCGCGACCCAATGCGCCCAACTCAGTCTTTGAGTTGGGGCGGTTCCTGGCATCCTGAAAAGTACTTGGCGGGCCGGAATTGAGCTGGCCGGCGCCGAGGGCTGCAGAGCAGCGGTTTGCAGGCATCCTCTTCAGTCCAGGCGAAGGACCGCAATCGCTGCAGTGCAGCCGTTCGAGGCCTCAGGCCCCCTTGCAAATCTTTAGCATGTTGGTGCCGCCGGGCTTGCTCATCGGGTCGCCGCAGGTGACGGCGCAATCGTCGCTTTGCACGATGCCCCGGCACTTGAGGTGCGCCTCGACCTGGGCTCGGGCGGTGTCGCGCTCGGTCGCATGCGAGATGCGACCCGCGAAAGCAACTTGAAGTCGTTAGAAGTGCACTGGCACCGAGCTGGGAGCCCGAGCGGCAGACTCAAGAACATCTCGCTTCACAGCTCTGACAATGTCCAGATGCCGATGAAGGAATTCGGACGCTTGGCGACGCTCGCCCTGCCCCAGCATGTCCAGCAACGCCAAGTGCTCGACGCATTGCTCCATGAAGTGGCTGGGCTTGGCCATGGCCTTGTATTCCACAAGGCGCCGGAGCTGGTTGACTTGCTTGAGAGAGTTGACGAAGAAGGGATTGCTCGAGAACCCGATCACTGTCTCGTGGAAGCGCGCACCAATCTCGAAGAGCTCTTCACTCGTGATTCGACCGAGACGTCCATCGCGAAGCTGCGTTTGCTCGCTCCGCAGGGCTGCAACGGCTGCGCTGTCCAATTGGAAGGTAGGGCTGAGGATGGCGGCTGGTTCAATCGCCATCCGGAACGTGTACATGTCCGCGTGCGACTGAGTGGAGTCGATGATGTCCGTGAACTCCCAACCGTAGCCGCTACCGCGGCGAATCCACCCTTCTTGTGCCATCCGCTTGAGCACCGGACCCAACTGAGACCGCGTAAGCCCATATCGGCTCGAGAGTTCAGTTTCGCTGATTGACTTCGGCAGTATGCCGCCGAGCCTGTCGCGTGCGATGACCATGTAGGAGGACTCACTCGGCCCTGCTCGCGCCAACGCTTCGCGAATCTTCGTGGAAGTGGCCGAATCGCAAAAAGCGTAACCACGACCATTCGGCTGAACCACAAGCCCCTGATTCACGAGATGAGCAAGTCCCTGCTGGATCGGGTACCGGGACACACCCAGTGCTTCTGCGAGCTTCCCGGCGACCAATGGGGCGCCGGACTGCAGCCTGGCGTCCAAGGCGTACTGCAGGATCCGCGTTGCAGTGCGCTCGATGGAGGGGGTTGCCGAGGAAGGCAATGATCCAGCAGGTTCAGGACTTGTCATTCGTCTGGAGGATAGGCTCTCGGTGCGGCACTTTTGCGGCGCACTTGGCCTGTCCATTGATGTTTGTCGTGGCGATACGCAGAAGGACGCGATTCGTCCTGCGCCCCGAGACCAACTGCCGCTGATTGAAATCTGGGGCGACACCATCGAGAGCGCGGTCCGCAAGTGGGAGGAAAAGGGGACCGAGCACGGTAAGCCACGCAACCCCAAGACGCGCGACAAGTACGCAGAAATCGCTGGAACGTTCGGGGCCGTCCTGGGTCGCAGGCCCTTGCAGGCGACGACGCCCAAGGACCTCAAGGAATTCGTTCGGCTCTTGCGTGCGCGCAAGCGAAGCAACTGCGACGGGACCATCGAAGACAAGCTGGAGTGCTTGCAGTGCTTCATCGGCCAGTACGAGGGGACGGAAGACATCTGTCAGGCCATCGACGATGCAATCGAGTGCCTGGACACGACGCGGAGTCGGCGTCTCAAATTCACGCCGACACAGTTCGCTGCCTTGATTCATGGCATCTACGCCGACAACTCCCTGCACCCGAGCTACAAGCACATCACCAGCCTGGACGCCCTGACCGGCGCGCGACTGGAGGAAATCTGTCAGCTGACGGGCGCGGACATCCAAGTCGAACGAAGCACCGAGGGGGAGGACTACTGGCTCGTTCGCATCGCGGATTCGGCCGCGAGCGGAAGCGGTAACGCCCAACTGAAGACGGTTCAGTCCATCCCGCGCGCCACGTTGGCCGGCAAGTAGCCGGCGTCGTAGGCGCTTTGCAGCATGGCGTTGATGAAGGACAACTTCTTGGTGACGGTCCCCCGTGCATCGCCGACCTTCAAAAGGTGGTCCCGAAACTGCGCAATATCAGTGCGAATCAATTCGGCTGGCGCCTTCGGGATGACAGCTTTGAACTTGCGGGCCATGCTCTCGAACTCCTTCACGGTGCTCGGAGCCCGGTCGGTGTTGAGGCCGCGCCAGTACCGATATAGCGCAAGCATGTCCGCACAGTGCGGGTGGTGAGAGCCCTTGGGTTTGACGTCACTCGCCGGTTCGAGGGCGATGGCATCGGGGATGACCGGAACTGAGGTGGGCTGCGCACGGCTTGGCAGTGACCACGCCACGGCCGGTTCGAATACCGGAAGACCGGGGTCCGCGCCGAAGCGCAGGAGCCACTCCGAAGCCAGTCGAAGCGCCAGCGGCCGGGCCACAGCGACGTCGTTGGTCTGAAGGCAGACCCGGATGCGCTGCTGGCCAAGCGCAGCCTGGTGCGATTGCGGAACGCGAATCTGGAACCAGAAGGTTCCGTGGTGTGTGATGAGGTATGTGTTTCGAGCCATCTAGCATCTCCAGTTGAGGGATGCCGGAATGGCGAAACTGATGGCGGTAGCGACGGTGCGAGAACCCGCATGTGCCACCAAGTTGTGCCACCAAACAGCTGATTGGAGTTGCGATTCAGAAAAATCGCTTACCAATCAACTACTTAGCGTTACTTGGAGGAGAGGGAGGGATTCGAACCCTCGGTGGGCTATGAACCCACGCCTGATTTCGAGTCAGGTACATTAGACCACTCTGCCACCTCTCCGGTGTGTGTCTATCGAGCCCATGATTCTAGCAGAGCTTTTTCAAAGCCCTGCAAACTGATGAATCTTCAGGCCTTCAAAACCTCCATCCCGCCCAGGTAGGGCCGCAATGCGGCAGGCACCTTGATCGAGCCGTCGGCCTGCTGGTGGTTCTCCAGCACCGCCACCAGCGTACGGCCCACGGCCAGGCCGGAACCGTTGAGCGTGTGGACCAGTTCGTTCTTGCCCTGCGCGTTCTTGAAGCGCGCCTGCAGTCGGCGTGCCTGGAAAGCCTCGCAGTTGGACACTGAGCTGATCTCCCGATACGTGTCCTGTGCGGGCAGCCACACTTCCAGGTCGTAGGTCTTGGCCGAGCCGAAGCCCATGTCGCCGGTGCACAGCAGCACCACGCGGTAGGGCAGCTCCAGCGCCTTGAGCACGGCCTCGGCGTGGCGCGTCATGTCTTCCAGCGCCTCGTAGCTCTTGTCGGGATGCGTGATCTGCACCATCTCGACCTTGTCGAACTGGTGCTGGCGGATCATTCCGCGCGTGTCGCGCCCGGCGCTGCCGGCTTCGGAGCGGAAACACGGGCTGTGCGAGGTGAGCTTGATCGGCAGCGCGCCTTCGGCCACCACTTCGTCGCGCACGAAGTTGGTCAACGGCACTTCGGCCGTGGGAATGAGATAGAGCGCGGTGTGGTCGGGCTGGGCTTCGCCCTCCTGCCCGCCCTTCTTGGCGGCGAACAGGTCGCCCTCGAACTTGGGCAGCTGGCCGGTGCCGCGCAGCGTGTCGCCGTTGACAATGTAGGGCACGTAGCACTCGGTGTAGCCGTGCTGCTGCGTCTGGATGTCGAGCATGAACTGCGCCAGCGCGCGGTGCAGCCGGGCAATGGCGCCCTTCATCACCGTGAAGCGCGAGCCGGAAAGCTTCACGCCGGTTTCAAAGTCCAGGCCCAGCGGTGCGCCCAGCTCGACGTGGTCCTTGGGCGCAAAGCCCAGGGGCGTGGCAGCCGCGCCATCGCCACCCTGAAGGCTCCAGCGTCGCACTTCGACATTGCCGTGCTCGTCCTCGCCCACCGGCACGCTGGCGTGCGGCAGGTTGGGCACGGCCAGCAGCGCTGTCTGCAATTCAGACTGCAGGGCTTCCAGCCGCGAATTGCTTGCCCTCATTTCCTCGGAGATTCGCTCCATCGCTTCAAGCAGGGCAGGCTCCGAATCACCGTTAGTAAAGAAGTGAGCTGCGTTAAGAAGCTGATGCAGGGCTGAGAAAGAACCTTCGCGCTTTCCCGCGCCGTACTCCTTGGCGGCAGCCTTCCTGTACGCCTGCAAGTCCTCGGTACGGGTCTGCAGGCGCTTGCGCTCGGCTTCGAGCGAGCTGAAGGCGGCAACGTCGAGGTAGGGCTGGGGCGCCTTGCGCTTTTCAAGGCCTGCCACGGCGCTGGCCAAGTCTTTTCGTAACAGAGTGATATCGAGCATGCGTCCGATTTTAGGTGGCACCGCGGTGGGGATAGGATGCGCGCCTCGTCTTTCCTTTGACCATCACCTGAATAGGAGTCAATGCAATGCAACCGTATTTGAGTTTTGACGGCAATGCGGCCGAGGCGCTGTCCTTCTACGCCAAGTGCCTGGACGGCAAGATCACCATGTCGATGACCTTTGCCGAGAGCCCCATGGGCAAGGACACCCCGGACGCCTACAAGAACAAGATCATGCACGCCACGCTGGAGGCGCGCGGCCATACGCTGATGGCTTCGGACATGCCCCCCGGCATGCCGCACAAGGGCTACGAGGGCTTCACGCTCTCGGTGCAGGGCAAGGACGTGGAAGAAGGCAAGCGCCTGTTCGACGCGCTGTCGGCCGGCGGCAAGGTGACCATGCCGTTTGCCGAGACCTTCTGGGCCAAGGGCTTCGGCATGCTGGTGGACAAGTTCGGGGTGCCTTGGATGGTCAACTGCGAGCATTGACTCTGCCCCCCGGCTTTTCACGCCCTTTGAGCGTGTAACGCCACCCCCCGAGGGGGAGACCCCACCTGGGGCCCGGCAAAGCCGGTTCCCCGGTGCGTTGCTGGGTTGATGCGGCTCGCTTTGCTTCGCCGCTCTGGCACCCGGCTAGTTGAGGGTGCCGGGGTCTACGTTGGCGCCGCAGATGATCAGGCAGATCTTTTCGCCACTACGGGGCTGGTAGGCGCCCGATTGCAGCGCTGCCAGGGGCAGGGCTGCCGCCGGCTCGACCGCCAGCTTCAGTTCTTTCCACAGCCACAGTTGCGCGCAGCGGATGGCGGCATCGGGCAGCAGCAAGGCGTCGCCGACGTGCGCCTGCGTGAGCTCCCAGGCGAAGTTGCCGATGCGGCGGGCGCCCAGCGAATCGGCGGCGATGCCGCTGACTTCGACGTCCACCGGCTGACCGGCTTCGCGGGCCCGCAACAAGGTCGGGGCGAGCTCGGGCTCCAGCGCGACGACGCGTGCGCGGCGCTCGAACCAGGCGGCCAGGCCGCCGATGAGGCCGCCACCGCCTACGCTCACGAGCACGCTGTCGGGCAGTCCGCCCTGCCCTTCGATCTCGCGCCCGAGCGTGCCGGCGCCAGCGACCACTTCCTGCTGGTCGTAGGCATGCGTGAGCAGCGCTGCGCTTTCACGCTGCCGCGCCAGGCACGCTGCCAGGGCATCGGAGTAGGCAGCGCCACCGATCACCACTTGGGCGCCCAGTGCGCGCAAGCGCGCGCGCTTGGCCTCGGACGACAGTTCGGGCAGGTACACCTCGCAATGCACGCCCAGCGCCTGGGCCGCACCCGCGGTCGCAATGCCGGCATTGCCGCCGGAAGCGACGATCGCGCCGCTGGCCGGAATGGTGTTGGACAGCAGGCGGTTCATCATGCCGCGCGCCTTGAAGCTGCCGCTGGCCTGCAGGTGCTCCAACTTGAGCCAGACCTCGACGCCCGGCTGCGAAATGCCAAAGAGCGATCCGGAAAGCTTCCACAGCGGGGTCTCGCGCACGAAGCCGCGGCCCTGCTCACGCAGGCGCGACGCTGCCGCTTCGATCGACGCGCGCCAATCTGCCGCGCTCACGAGATGTGCCCCGGCGTGTGCTGCTCGTCCAGCTTCAGGCCCTTGGGCAAGGGAAACTTGATGGTCTCTTCGATGCCGTCCATCTTGCGCACAGACACCGCGCCAAGTGCACGAATGCGCTCGATCACCTGCGTGACCAGCACTTCGGGCGCCGACGCGCCGGCCGTCAGGCCCACGCGCGACTTGCCCTCGAACCATGGGGCTTGCAGCTCATCGGCCGAATCGACCATGTAGGCCTCGGTGCCCAGGCGCTGCGCGAGTTCGCGCAGGCGGTTGCTGTTGGAACTGGTGGGGCTGCCCACCACGATCACCACATCCACCTGCGGGCTGAGTACCTTCACCGCGTCCTGGCGATTCTGGGTGGCATAGCAGATGTCCTGCTGCTTGGGCTCGCGCACCTTCGGAAAACGCGCGCGCACCGCGGCGGAGATGTCGGCCGCGTCGTCCACCGACAGCGTGGTCTGCGTGACCACTGCCAGCTTCTCGGTCTGCGCGGGCTGCACGCGGGCCACGTCCTTCACATCTTCCACCAGGTGGATGCCACTGGACAGCTGCCCCATGGTGCCCTCCACCTCGGGGTGGCCCTTGTGGCCGATCATGATGAACTCGTAGCCTTCCTTGGCCAGCTTGGCCACTTCCACATGCACCTTGGTCACCAGCGGACAGGTGGCGTCGAAGATGGAAAAGCCGCGCGCGCGCGCCTCGGCCTGCACCGCCTTGCTCACGCCATGGGCGCTGAACACCAGCGTGGCGCCGGCGGGCACCTCGTCCAGCTCCTCGATGAAGACCGCGCCCTTGGACTTGAGCTCGTTCACCACATAGGTGTTGTGCACGATCTCGTGGCGCACGTAGATGGGCGCGCCGAACTTGGCAATGGCGCGCTCCACGATCTCGATGGCGCGGTCCACGCCGGCGCAAAAGCCGCGCGGCTCGGCCAGGATGATTTCGTTGACGCTCATGGCCCTTGCCTTACAGCACGCCGATCAGCCGCACCTCGAAGGTCACGGGCTGGCCGGCCAGCGGATGGTTGAAGTCGAAGCGCACCGCCGTGTCGTTGAGTTCGATCACGGCGCCGGCGTAGCTTCCCTGCCCGTCGGGCGTGGGGAACTGCACCACATCGCCCACGGCGTATTGCTCGTCGGGGTCGCCCATCTTGGCCAGCAGGCTGCGCGCCACCCACTGCTGCATCTCGGGGTTGCGCTCGCCAAAGGCCTCGCCCGCGGGCAGCTCGAAGGTCGCGTGTGCGCCTTCGGCCAGGCCCAGCAGCCGTTGCTCGACCGCGGGCGACAGCTCGCCATTGCCCAGCGAGAGCGTGGCCGGCTTGTCGTTGAAGGTATTGATCACGTCGCCCGCCGGGCCCGACAGCCGGTAGTGCAGCGTGAGAAAGGAACCGGGCGTGACGACAACAGCGTCGGAGGTAGGCGCAGGCAAGGTGGGGAGTCCGAATAAACTGAACCCGGTATTTTAGGGAGGGGGGTCAAAGGCCCCAAAGCATCATGTCTTTCAAGGATCTGCCCTTGGATGCGCGCCCGCGCGAGAAGCTCATCGCGCGCGGCCCCGCCGCCCTGGGCGACGCCGAACTGCTCGCGCTGCTGCTGCGCACGGGCCTGGCCGGCAAGAACGTCCTGCAGCTGGCGCAAGAGCTGCTCGATCGCTTTGGCGGCCTGTCGGGCCTGCTGCACGCGAGCCTGGCCGACCTGGCGCAGGTCAAGGGGCTGGGCGGCAGTGCCAAGCGGGCCGAGGTGGCTGCCGTGCTGGAACTGGCGCGGCGGGCCCTGGCCGAGCGACTGAAGGAGCGCCCCGCGTTCGACTCGCCCGACGCCGTCAAGAACTACCTGCAGCTGGCCATCGGTGCACGCAGCCACGAGGTGTTTGCCGTGCTGTTTCTCGACGCGCAGCACCGGCTGATCGCCATGGAGGAGCTGTTTCGCGGCACGCTGACGCAAACCAGCGTCTACCCCCGCGAAGTGGCCAGCCGGGCCCTGCAGTTGCACGCCGCCGCCGTGGTGCTGGCCCACAACCACCCCAGCGGCTGCGCCGAACCCTCGCGGGCTGACGAGGCGCTCACGCAGGCGCTTCAGGCCGCCCTGGCACTGCTGGACGTGCGGGTGCTCGACCACGTCATCGTCACGCGCGGCGCAGCCTTGTCGATGGCGCAGCGGGGGCTCCTGTAGCCCCATGGGACAATTTGCGCATGCACGCCATCCTGATCGTCGAGGACGACCCGCACATGAGCGCGCGCCTGGCACGCGTGTGCGCCCAGCTCGAGCCTCCAGGAGCGCCCCAGGTGGCGGCTTCGCTGGCGCAGGCGCGCGCGCGGCTCGATGCGCAAGCGTTCCAGTGGGTGCTGCTGGACATCGGCCTGCCCGACGGCAGCGGGCTCGAGCTGCTGCCCTGGCTGCAGCAGCATGCGCCGGGCACCGATGCAGTGGTGATCTCCAGCCTGGGCGATGACGCCACCGTGCTGGCAGCCATCCGCGCCGGCGCCGTGGGCTACCTGCAGAAGAACGGCAGCGACGTCGAGCTTGCCCTGTCGCTGGGCAGCATGCAGCGTGGCGGCGCCCCCATCGATCCGGTCATTGCCCGCCGCATCCTGAATCTGGTGGCTGCCGGGCCAGCTCCGGAAGGGGTTGTGCCAAAAAAGGTAACGGTTGTTAACATCGAGCCCGAAACGACGGCCGCCAAACCGGTCCTGAGCGAACGCGAACTGGACGTTCTCCGGCTCGTCGCGCAAGGCCACACCAACCGGGAAATCGCGCAAGGGCTTGGCCTGTCGGTCCATACGATCGAATGCCACGCCAAGAACATCTACCGCAAGCTCGCGGTGCGCTCGCGCGCAGGTGCCGTGTACACGGCACGCTCGCGCGGCCTGCTGCCCTAGGTCACGCCTGCGCCGGCGCGCTGCGGGCCGCGCTGGGTTGGCTGGCCCTGCTGGTCCTTTTGTGCTGCGCCGCAGCCGCGAACCCCGCGGCTGCGCAGACCCTGCCCTTCGACCGCATCGAAACCGTGCCCGGCCAGGGCTGGGACGACGAAACACCGCCCGCCGGCGGGTGGCAGGCCATCACCCTGCCCGACGACTGGTCGGCGCGCCTGCCCGGGCATGACGGCATCGTCTGGTACCGCCTGAGCTGGACGGAACCGCAAGACCAGCCACTGCAGGCGCGCGACCTCTTCCTGCGCGACCTGACCATGGCGGGCGTGGTCATGCTCAACGGCAGCGAGATCGCGCACGATCCGCAACTGGTGGAGCCCTTGTCGCGCAGCTGGAACCTGCCGCGCTACTGGCGCCTGGACGAGCCGCTGCTGCGCGCCGGGCGCAACGAGCTGCTGATCCGTGTCTCGGGCCTGGCCGCCTTCCAGCCCGGTCTCGGCGAGGTGCTGCTTGGCACGCCGGAAGCGGTGCAGCCTCTGTACGCCAACGAGCTGCTCATGCGCCGGTCGCTGCAGTGGGTGAGCATCGGCATCACGGTGGTCATGGCAGTGCTCTACGGCATGCTGTGGGCGCTGCGGCGCAGCGAAGTGACCTACGGCTGGTTCAGCCTCTTTTCCGCCCTGTGGGTGCTGTTTGCGCTGAACTACCTGGTCACCAGTCCCTGGCCCTTCGAGACCACCGGCGCCTACCAGCGCAGCAACCATGTGTTCATGCTGGGCAGCGTGGCGGCCTTCTACATGTTCGCGCTCAGCTTCTGCGACATCCGCCGCCGGTGGCCGCGCATGCTGATGGCGGTGCCCGTGGCGGCCTGTGTGCTGGGGTTGATTCTGGCGCCGACGAACCTGGTGGCCGAGGTGCGCGCCACGGCGGTGCTGGTGGCCCTGATCACGCATCTGGCGGCCTGCGCGCTGCTCGTATCGCATGCGGTGCTCAGCCGCCGCGCCGAAGCGGTGGTGCTGGCCGCCTGCCTGCTGCTGTCGGTGGGCATCGACGTACACGACACGCTGGTCTACATGCGCGTGCTGCCCGGCAATGGCTACTACCTGGCGCTGTCGTCGTGCGCCACGTTGCTGGGCATTTCGTTCGCGCTGACCTGGCGCATGGTGCAGGACATGCGGCTGGTGGAGCACTTCAACCAGGTGCTGCAAAAGCGCGTGGACGAAGCCTCGCACCGCCTGGCCGAAGGCATGCAGCGCCAGCACGACGCGCAGTTGGAACAAACGCGCCTGGCCGAGCGCCTGAACCTCGTGCGCGACCTGCACGACGGCCTGGGCATGACCATCAACAGCCACATCCACGCCCTGCAAGGCGAAGAGACCGATTCGCGCCGCGACCCCGGCCTTTGGGCCTTGCGCGAGGTCAACGACGACCTGCGCCTGATCATCGAGAACTCCGCCTTCGACGACAGCGAAGACCTCGGCGAGCGCATCGCACCGCTGCGCCACCGCAGCATGCGCCTGCTGGAGGCCGCGGGCATCGAGTGCCGATGGCAGCTCGAGGGCCTGCAAGGTTGCCGCCTGAGCAGCCGCCGCGCGCTGGACTTCCTGCGCGTGCTGCAGGAGGCGCTGGCCAACGTCGTCAAGCACAGCAGCGCGCGCCAGGTGCTGGTGCGCATCGCCGCGCAGCGTGGCGAACTGCAGCTGGAAGTGCAGGACGATGGCCGCGGCTTCACGCCGGAAGCGGCCAACAACCCATCGCCCGTTCCCGGCATGGGCCTGGCCAGCATGCGCAGCCGGGCCCGGCGACTGGGCGGCGAGCTGCACATCGACTCCCGGGCGGACGGCACACGCTTGCGGCTGCGCTGCCCGCTGGCGGCAAGACCCGTCGCCTGAGCTGCGCTGCACGAGGCCGTAGGATTCGCTCCATGGCATCCAAAGGACCCCCCATCAAGACGCTGGCCGACCTGAAGGGCGTGGCCCGCCAGCTCGCCGAGCAGCGCGAGCAGGCCGCCGCCGAGGCCGCCGCGCGCGCGGCGGCACAGAAGAAGCGTCACGCCGAGCAGGACCTGTTTGCCCGCGCAGTGGGCACGACCCGTCCCTTGCGCGGCGAGCACAAGCACGCGGTGCCGCTCACGCCCGAGCCGCCGGCCCCCATTCCCATGCAGCATCAGCTGGACGAGCAGCGCGTGCTGCGCGAAGCCATGTCCGACGAATTCGACGTGACCACCTTGCTGGACGCCGACGACGCCATGAGCTTCAGGCGCCCGGGCATCGGTACCGACGTGACGCGCAAGCTGCGCGCAGGCGAGTGGTCGATCCAGCGCGAGATCGATCTGCACGGCCTGCGCAGCGACGAGGCGCGCGAGGCGCTGTCGCAGTTCATCCGCACCGCCAGCAAGCAGGGCATGCGCTGCGTGCGCGTGGTCCACGGCAAGGGCCTGGGCTCGCCGGGGCGCCAGCCTGTGCTCAAGCTCAAGGCGCAGCGCTGGCTGATCCAGAAGAGCGAAGTGCTGGCCTTCGTGCAGGCCAAGCCCGCCGAGGGCGGCGCCGGCGCAATGCTGGTATTGCTGGCGCCGGGCTCGCGCTAGTCACGCGGCCCGCGCCTGCGGCAGGCTCAGCCCAGCAGGCTCTTGAGCGGCACCGCCGCATCCGCCACCTGTTCGGGCGCCGGGCTCTTGCCGGCTTCCAGCAGCTTGCGGGTCATCATGTGGTCGACCGGCGCGTTCACCGATTCGGCGCACACCAGTTGACCATCCACGTAGTGCAGCAACGAGAACGCCATGTCGTTGGGACCTGGTCGGCGCACCGTGACGAAACCCGGCGTGCCTTCGGCCGGCACCAAGCCGGCCATCTGCAGGCGCAGGCTGCCCTGGTCCGACCAGAACCACGGCAAGGCGTCGTACGCGCGCGGCGCGCCGGTGAGCGTGGCCACCGCGGTGCGGGCCTGGTCGTTGGCGTTCTGCACCGACTCCAGGCGCAGCGCGCGGCCTGCGCGTCGATCCGGAAAGCGCGTGCAGTCGCCCACCGCGAGCACGGCCGGGTCGCTGGTCTGCATGTGCGCATCCACCACCACGCCGTCGGCGCATTCGATGCCTGCCGCCTGCGCCAGCGCCGTCTCGGGCACCGCACCGATGCCCAGCACCAGCAGGTCGATCGGCTGGCTCTGGCCATTGACCTCCACCGAAGCCAGGCGTGCGCCTTCAACCTGGAAACCACCCACGCTGGCACCCAGCACGATCTCCATGCCGGCGGCGCGATGCGTCTGCAGGACATGCTCCGACAGGGCCGGCGACACCGCCCGGCCCAGCAGGCGCGGCGCGACCTCGATCACGCGCACCTTCTTGCCCAGCGCCAGCGCCGTGCAAGCCACTTCCAGCCCGATGAAGCCGCCACCCAGCACCGTGACTTCCTGGGCCTGCGCCAGCCGGTCGCGCAGGCGCTGCGCCTCGTCGGCCGCGCGCAGCGTGATGACGTTGTCCAGTTCGGCATTCCCCAGCGCTGGCAGGCGGCGTGCCCGGCTGCCGGTGGCCAGCACCAGCCGCTCGAAGGGCAGCACCGCGCCCGATTTCAGCGTGACGGTGTGCGCGGCCCGGTCGATGGCCACCGCCGGATCGCCCAGGTGCATGTGGATGCCCGAGTCCTTGAACCACTGGGCCGGCTTGTGCGGCTGCGTGGCCTGGTCTGCGCTCTTGAGAAAGGTCTTGGACAGCGGCGGGCGGTGATAGGGCTCGCAGGCTTCCTCGCACACGAGGTGCAAGCGAGCGGCCTGCCCCGCCTCGGCCAGTCCGGCGCACAGTTGGGCCGCGGCATGGCCGCCGCCGATGATGACGATGGGATTCATTGAGAAAAGGTCCTGTTGTGGTTCTTGTGTCTATCGATTGCGCATCCAGTCGGCGGTCTGGAAGAAGCTGTTGCGAAGGCGTGCACGCAGGCCTTCGGGCACGCCGGTTTCGCCCATGGCCTGATCCATGCAGGCCAGCCATTCGTCGCGCTCCTTGATGCCGATGGTGTGGCCGCCAATGCTCTGGGGCAGGTGGCGCGCGCGCAGCATCGGATGACCGAAGCGATCGGTGTAGTGCTGCGGCCCGCCCAGCCAGCCGCACAGGAACCAGAACAGGCGCTGGCGGGCGTTGTCCAGCGAGGGGCCGTGCACCGCCCGCAGGCGGGCATAGGCCGGCTCCAGTTCCATCAAGTCGTAGAAACGGTCGACCAGCGCCTGCACCTTGGGCTCGCCGCCGATCCATTCGAAGGGGGTGTCGAAGGGCGGCTTTTCTTCAATCTGCATAAGCCTGAAGTATCGCCTCCGCCGCAAGCCCCGCCGCCTGCCACGGCGTTTCGTGCAATTGTTGACAGGTCGAGGGATTGACGCCGACCCCGGCCCGTGCGCTTCACCACGCTCTCATTAACATTTGGTTAAAACTTTGGGTCACGCACGCCATGGACGCCTCGCAACTGTTCGGCACGATCATCCGCATCCTGAACCAGCCGGTCTTCCCGCCCCGCGCGAAACCGGCGCATGCAGGCAAGGTGCGCCCTGGGCAGGGCCGGCCTCACTCGGGCGCAGGCGCGGCAGCAGCACCGCGGACACAGCTCGCGCGGCCGGCCGTTCCGACCGGCCTGGTGCCCATCACGGTGCAGCCCCTGGCGGCAACGCCCGAATCGCCCGGCGCCAGCGGCGCAGCCACCACCCAGGCCATGCGCACCCTGGAAGAAGTGCGCGCCGACCTGGCACGCCTGCGCGACCAGGCACGCCGCCGGCATGCTGCGAATGTGCAGCAGCGCCGCGACCTGGGCTTTGCGCCCACCGACTTCATGGAGTACGGCAAGCCCGCCGCCCCTTCCAGCCCCGCGGGTGGATTTGCGCCGACCGACTTCATGGACATGGGTGCAGGCAGGCCTTTCTGAGAGAGCGAGCACCCGCTTGGCAGGGCGAATGAGGCCTTTTCCCTGACTCGCTGAACAGAAGCCCCTCTCTTAAACTTTGTGACACAGGTGGCGCACCGTCCCGCCCCGGCAGATTCCCCCAGAACGATGAGACCCGGAGACAAGATGCAAGACAGTTCCGCGTGCGCGACCCGCTCGCTCACGCCCCGTTCCAAGGCGCCGGCTCGTGCCGCCGTGCGTCTGCCGCTGCTGGCGGCGCTTCTGCTGGCCAGTGCCGCCACATCGGCCCAGGGCCTGGTGATCGGCGTGACCGAAGGCGTGACCTACCGCGCCACCGACCCGGAGATCGAAGCCAAGTTCGCCCCCGTGGCCGAAGCGCTTTCCAAATCGCTGAAGCAGCCGGTCTCCATCAAGGTGCTGAGCGCCTACAACGCCTCGCGTGCCGCCATGCAGGCGCAGCAGGTGGACCTGGTGTTCCTGCACCCCGCGCACCTGGCCTTCGAGGCCACCAAGTCGGGGCGCTACAAGAGCGTGGCCTGGACGGCCGGCTATACCGACTACAAGGTGTCCTTCCTGTGCAAGGACGCGCAACCCATTTCCAACTGGAAGGAAATCGCCGGCAAGAGCCTGGTCACGCCCGACCCGGACTCCATCACCAGCGTGATCACCCGCGCCATGCTGCGCGAGCAGGGCCTGGCCGAAGGCGCCGTGAAGCTGTCGACCACCCGCTACCAGGACGCCGTGCCCTTCTACGTGCAAAACGGCTTCACCACCTATGGCGCCACGGCATCGGCCGGCGTGATCAAGGCCTGGAAGGGAAGCGGCGGCAAGACCTGCGCCGAGTCGCGCGCCGTGCCCATCAAGCAGTGGCTGGCGTCCAGCAAGCTGGATGCGAACACCACGGCCCAGGTCCGCGAAACCCTGCTGGAGCTGTCCACCACCGACGCAGGCAAGAAGGCCCTGTCGGCCACCGGCTACAGCGCCTTCGTTGCGCCATCGGCCGAGTTGGAGAAGACGCTGACCGTCTGGCTGGGCGTCTGATTTCCGTCGGCGGCGCCCCGGCGGCTTCATCAACCGCCGGCAACGCGACGTCAACAGCCCGCAACATTGTCGGGCTTATTGTGTAAACGAGAACTCCTCTCATATACTGGGCGGCTTCGGCACTGTTGCCGAATGCGAATGCCAGCCAGATAGCCGCCCGCAGAGCGCGGTGAGTCCAGCGAGCAGTTGAACAACTGTTACCTGGACTGACACGTGACTTCTGCCCGACCTGCGCCGGTTTTCCGGCCTCGCCTTCTTCCCTGGCTCATCAGCAGCCTTTTCGCCGCCGGCGCCATGGCGCAAGAGCGCACCCACGTGGCCGCGCTGGACGAAGTGGTGGTGAGCGGCTCGCGCTCCGAGCAGAAGCGCGACGACGTGCCCGCGAGCATGGAAGTGCTCGACCGCGCCACCATCGAGCAAGAGCAGATCAACGACATCCGCGACGCGGTGCGGGACATGCCCAACGTCTCGGTCAAGCGCGCGCCCGCCCGCTTCGGCCTGGCCGCGGGCAACACCGGCCGCGATGCCAACGCCGGCTTCAACATCCGCGGCCTGGACGGCAACCGCGTGCTGCTGCTGACCGACGGCGTGCGCACGCCGCGCAGCTACGTGTTTGCCGCCAACGCCTTCGGCCGGGACTACTTCGACATCAACCTGGTCGAGCGCATCGAGATCCTCAAGGGTCCGGCATCGGCGCTGTACGGCTCCGACGGCATGGCCGGCCTGGTGAACCTCATCACGCGCGAGCCGCAATCGTTCCTGAAGGGCGACGCCACCATTGGCGGCAGCGCCAGCGTGGGCTACTCCGGCGACGACAACGGCTGGCACACCAGCCTGTCGCTGGCGGGCAAGGCCTCGGACACGGTGCAATGGCTGGTCTCGGCCGCCGGCAGCAAGACCCACGGCCTGGAGAACATGGGCACCAACGACTCGGCCAACAGCGACCGCACCACGCCCAACCCCGAGGACGACACCAACAAGGCGCTGCTGGCCAAGGTCATCGTCACGCCCGACGCCGGCCAGCGCCATGCCTTCACCTACGAGCATGTGGACAAGAAGTCCGACTACAACATGCTCAGCGGGCGCTCCAAGCCGCCCTACACCTCCACTTCGGTGATCGACTTGCAGTCCCAGACCGACATGGACCGCGACCGCCTGACCTACGACGGCCGCGTGCGCGTGAACAGCGCCGTGGCCGACACGCTGCAAGGCGTGCTGAGCTACCAGAAGGCCAGTTCGCGCGAATACGCCTTTGAAGACCGCTACACCGCCGCCGACCGGGTGCGCGACGTCGTCTACGACGAGAACACCTGGCAGCTGAACCTGCAGGCCGCCAAGATGGTGCGCGCGAGCCAGGACTGGGCCCACAACATCACCTACGGCCTGGACTTCACGCGAACCGACGTGTCGAACCTGCAGACCGGGCTGGTGCCGCCGGCCGGCGAGACCTATCCGCTCAAGCGCTTTCCGGACACCAAGGAAACCAGTTCGGCCTTCTACATCCAGGACGAGCTGATCCACGAGCAGTGGAGCATCACCCCGGGCGTGCGCTTCGACCACTTCGACCTCGATGCCGACCAGACCGGCTTCAACGCGCCGGCCGCATCGCTCGACGGCTCGGCCGTCTCGCCCAAGCTGGGCATCCTCTACCGCGCCACGCCCCAATACAGCGTGTACGGCAACTACGCCACCGGCTTCAAGGCACCCAACGCCTTCCAGGTGAACAACTTCTTCGAGAACATCCAGGCCGGCTACAAGACCATTCCCAACCCGGACCTCAAGCCCGAGAAGAGCCAGAACTTCGAGCTGGGTTTTCGCGGGCGAACCGGCATCGTCGACTTCGACGTGGCGGCCTTCACCGGCAACTACAAGGACCTGATCGAGAACGACCGCCTGGTGGGCGGACGCGGCATTCCTCGCGTCGATCCGCTGGTGTTCCAGTCGGTGAACATCGGCAAGGCGCGCATCAGCGGCTTCGAGTTCAAGGGTGAAGTCGACTTCACCGACCAGGGCCGCGGCTTCTCGCTGCCCTTTGCCTACGGCCACACCGAAGGCACCGACCAAACCAACGACCGGCCGCTGAATTCGGTCGACCCCGACAAGGGCAGCATCGGCCTGAAATACAACGCCGGAGTCTGGAGCGCGCGCATGGACGTGGTGCATTTCGCAGCCAAGAAGCGCGAGGACGTGGATCCGACCGAGGTCACCACCGGCCAGCAGTTCCTGCCGCCGGCGTCCACCACGCTGGACCTGAGCGCGCAGTGGCGCATCAAGCCAGGCCTGCGCCTGAACATGGCCGTGCTCAACGTCACCGACAAGAAGTACTGGCGCTGGTCCGACGTGCGCGGCCTGGCCGACAACTCGCCAGTCATCGATGCCTACAGCCAGCCCGGGCGCACCTTCAACGTGTCGCTGGTGGCCGACTTCTGACCCCCACCTTCCACAAGGCATTCAACCCATGACCACCACCATCACCACGCACGACTCCATCGTCCAGCGCTTTGCGCAGCAACGCAGCGCGGGCAAGCGCCACAAGGACGCCGCCCGCGCCATCGGCATCAGCGAGGGCGAGGCCATTGCCGCGCATGCCGGCATCGAGGATCAGCCCATCGAGGCGACGCCGCTGCGCGGGCCCTGGCTGGCGCTGCTGCAGGGCCTGGAGCCCTGCGGGCCGCTGCTGGCGCTCACGCGCAACGAAAGCACGGTGCACGAGAAGACCGGCCCCTACCAGAAGCTCTCGGGCAGCGGCCACGTGGCCCTGGCGCTGGGCGAGCAGATCGACCTGCGCCTGTTCTTCAACCACTGGCACGCCGGCTTTGCGGTGCGCGAAGGACAGGGGCTGAGCCTGCAGTTCTTCGACCGGCATGGCGTTGCGGTGCACAAGGTGTTCGCCCGCGAGGCCACCGACCGCGCGGCGCTTCAGGCACTGATCCAGGCGCATGCGCAGCCCGACCAGGTGGTGCAGTTCGAGCCCGCGCCAGCCAAGCCAGCACCCAGGCCCGATGGCGCCATCGACGCCAGCGCGCTCTCCGGCGCCTGGGGCCAGATGAAGGACACGCACGAGTTCTTCGCCCTGCTCAAGAAGTTCGACGTGGAGCGCCAGCAGAGCTTTCGCCTGACCGAAGGCGAATTCACCCAGCAGGCGAAGAAGTCCGCCGTGCGCGACCTGCTGCACGAAGCCGCCTTCGACGGCACGCCCATCATGGTGTTCGTCGGCAGCCCGGGCTGCATCCAGATCCACAGCGGCCCGGTGCAGCGCGTGGAGCCCATGGAGATGCACGGCATGCAGTGGCTCAACGTGCTGGACCCCGGCTTCAACCTGCACCTGCGCGAAGACCTGATCGACACGGTGTGGGTGGTGCAAAAGCCCACCAGCGACGGCGTGGTGACCTCGGTGGAAGCCTTCGACCGCCAGGGCGAGCTGATGGCCATGTTCTTCGGCGTGCGCAAGCCCGGCCAGCCGGAACTGGCCGCGTGGCGCGACATCGTGGCCAAGCTGCCCCGACTGGAAGCCACCGCATGACGGCGCCGCTCAAGAGCGTGGAGATCAAGGCCTTTGTCCCGGCCAGGGACTTCGAGCTTTCCAAACGCTTCTACAAGGACCTGGGCTTCACCATGGCCTCGGATGGCGGCGGCATTGCCTACTTCCACCATGGCGATCACTGCGCGTTCCTGCTGCAGGATTTCTACGTGCAGGAGCTTGCGCAGAACCTGCAGATGCACCTGCTGGTGCAAGACGTGCAGGCCTGGTGGCAACGCATCCACGACAGCGGCCTGGCCACACGCTATGGCGTGCGGCTGACCGAGCCGGTGGAGCAGCCCTGGGCCATGATCGACTTCAACCTGGTCGACCCCTGCGGCGTGTGCTGGCGCATTGCGCAGAACATCGACCGCAAGGAGCCTCGCGCATGAGCCACGGCAACTTCCGGCCGGGCCGGCGCGATGCGCTGCGCGGGCTTGCGCTGGCGGCCACCGGCGCCCTGGCACTTCCAGCCGCCGTGTTCGCAGCAGGCAAGGCGCAGCCGCGGCTCATCACCATCAGCGGCGCCATCACCGAGGTGGCCTACGCGCTGGGCGCGCAAGACCAGATCGTGGCCACCGACACGACCAGCCTATTTCCCGCCGCCGCACTGGCGACGCCCAAGGTGGGCTACATGCGCCAGCTGTCGGCCGAGGGCCTGCTGTCGATGAAGCCCGATGCGGTGATTGCCACCACCGAATCGGGGCCGCCCGTGGTGCTCGACCAGCTGCGCAGCGCCGGTGTGAAGGTGGAGCTGATCGAGGCCGACCACACGTGGGCCGAAGTGCAGCGCAAGGTAAGCGCCGTGGGCCGCGCCGCCGCACGCGAAGCACTGGCGCAGAGCCTGCAGCGCCGGCTCGATGCCCAGTGGGCCGAACTGCAGCAGCGCGTGACCGGCGACATGGCTGGCAAGCGCAAGCCGCGCGTGCTCTTCGTGCTCTCGCACAGCGCAAGTCCGCAGGTGTCGGGCGAGAAGACGGCCGCCAACGCCGTCATCGGTTTTGCGGGCGGCATCAATTGCCTGTCGGGCTTTGCCGGCTACCGACCGATGACCGCCGAGGCCATGGCCAGCGCCGCACCCGACGTGATCCTCACCAGCGACCAGAGCATCGAGGCGCACGGTGGCGTCGAGCGCTTCTGGCAACGGCCCGAGCTGGCACTGACGCCCGCCTTCGCCAAGCGCTCGCTCATCACCATGGACGCACTGCTGATGCTGGGCTTCGGCCCGCGCCTGCCGGCGGCCATGGACGAACTTCACCGCAGGTTGCTGGCGGCATGATCCATCGGCAGTCCCCACGCATGGTGCTGGGCGCCGGCGGTGCCCTGCTGCTGATCGCCCTGGTTCTGGGCGCCTCCAGCGGCGCCTACGCCATCAGCACGTCGCAACTTTGGGGCGTGTTGCGCGATGCCTGGCAGGGCGCCGTGCAGCCCTCGCCGGAACACCTGGTGTTCATGAACATCCGCCTGCCGCGCCTCTTGCTGGGCGTGGCCGCCGGCTGCGGCCTGGGCATGGCGGGCGCGCTCATGCAAGGCCTGTTCAGAAACCCGCTGGCTGACCCGGGGCTGATCGGCATCAGCAGCGGCGCGGCGCTGGCAGCGGGCGTGACCATCGTGCTGGGCGCCATGCTCTGGCCCGCCCTGCCCCGCACCCTGGGCAGCTGGACGCTGGTGAGCATGGCCTTTGGCGGCGGCTTCCTGGTCACGCTGCTCATCTATGTTCTGTCGCGCAGCGAAAGCGGCACGCGCATGGCCTTGATGCTGCTGGCAGGAATTGCCATCAACGCGCTGGCCGGCGCGGGGCTGGGCCTGCTCAGCGTGATGGCCTCCGACGAGCAATTGCGCAGCCTTCAGTTCTGGCTGCTGGGCAGCCTGGGCGGCGCGCGCTGGAGCGGGGTGATCCTGGTGGGCGCCGTGGTGCTGCTGGCCTGCGCCGCGTCGCTCACGCTGGCGGCGCCGCTCAATGCCATCGCCCTGGGCGAATCGCAGGCGGCACTGCTGGGCGTGGATGTGGAGCGGGTCAAGCGCCGCGCCATCGTGGTCACCGCCTTTGCGGTGGGCTCGGTCACGGCCACCACCGGCATCATCGGCTTCATCGGGCTGATCGCGCCGCACTGGGTCCGCATGATCGCGGGCCCCGACCATCGCATCGTGCTGCCCGCCTCGGGGCTGCTGGGCGCCGCGCTGGTGCTGGCGGCCGACACGGTGGCGCGTACCGCCATGGCCCCGGCCGAGCTGCCGCTGGGCGTACTCACCGCCTTCATCGGCGTTCCCATGTTCCTGCTGATGCTGCGCCACTACCGCAACCGCATATGAGCCTTGCATGCATCGACGCCGGCTTCCAGGCCGGCACCAGGACCCTCCTTTCGGGCGTGACGGCCCGGCTGCAGCCCGGGCGCTTTTGCGCAATCCTCGGGCCCAACGGCGCGGGCAAGTCCACCCTGCTGTCGCTGCTCAGCGGCCAGCGCCGACCCGCCAGCGGGCAGGTGCGGCTGGACGAGCACCCCATCGACCGGCACGACGCCGCCCGGCTCGCGCTGCGCCGCACAGTCATGCCGCAGGAAAGCAGCGTGGCCTTCGACTTCAATGCGCACGAGATCGTGACGCTGGGCCGCCTGCCGCATCGCGCCGCGCCCGAGGCCAACGAAGGCGAGATCGTGGCCAACGCCATGGCGCTGACCGGCGTGTCGGCGCTCGCCCCGCGCATCCTCAACACCCTGTCGGGCGGCGAGAAGGCACGCGTCCACCTTGCCCGGGCACTGGCGCAGTTGTGGAACCCCAGGCCCGATGGCGCCGCGCGCTGGCTGCTGCTGGACGAACCCACCGCCGCGCTGGACGTTGCCCACCAGCACTCGGTCATGGCGCTGGTTCGTCGCTGGGCTTCGCAAGGCGTCGGCGTGGTGGCGGTGCTTCACGACCTGAACCTGGCGCTGCGCTATGCGGACGAGGTGATGGTGTTGGCCAAGGGGCGCCTGCTGGCGCACGGCCCGAGCAGCCAGGTGCTGCAACCCTCGCTGGTGCGCGAGGTATGGAGCACGCCCTGCGAGCTGGTGGCAGGCCAGGACGGCGCCGCACAGTACCTGTTCGGCACCTGAGCAGCGCGCCGCCCGGCAAGCGCCTCAGCGCTGCTTGTGGTTGCTGAAGTGCAGCCGCAGCGCCTGCCAGTCCGAGCCGTCGCGCTGCCAGACCTCGGTGGATGCGACCGATGGCGGCAATTGCCCGAAAGCCTCGATATGGATGACGCCGTGGACCAGCGCCAGGTCGCCCAGCAGGTGCACATGGCGTTCGGCGTCCTGCCCCAGGCTGCCTTCGGCGAACCAGCAGCCTTCGCGCACCGCCTGGGCGATGCCTTCGAGCTGCTCGATCTTGCTCTGGTTGCCCAGCCTGCAGGTCGAGCTGAAGTCAGCCGCCTCCAGCCTGTCGAGCGTGTCCACGTCGCCATCGAAGTAGGCCCGGATCCACCGAGCCCGCGCGGCCAGCAGTTCTTCCATTGCGCTCCCCCTGTTCTTGCGTCAAAGGCGCGCCGATTATGCGTCTGCCCTCCAGGAATGAGCACTTAAGTTGCATTCCGTAAAGAATGCCCCTCTCTACTTGAAGCCCCACAGGCGCGGCAGCCAGGTGCTGATGGCAGGCACGAAGGTCAGCAGCACCAGCACCGCGCCGTGCGCCCACAGGAAGGGCTTGAGCTCGCGGATGAGCTGCGACATGGGCACGCGCGAGACATTGCAGGTGACGAACAGCAGCCCGCCCACCGGCGGCGTGATCATGCCCAGCGTGAGGTTGTAGATCACGATCATGGCGAAGTGGATCGGATCGATTCCCAGCTTCAGCGCCACCGGCGCGAGGATGGGTGCCAGCACCATCACCCCTGGCAGCGGCTCGATGAAGATGCCGAACAGCAGGAGGAAGATGTTCACGATGATGAGGAACATCCAGGGCGACAGGTTCATGGCCGCCAGCCACTCGGCCAGCTCCTGCGGCACGTTCTCGATGGTGAGAATCCAGGCGAACGATGCCGACAGCCCGATGATGATCAGCACCGAGGCCGACAGCAGCGCCGAGCGCGAAAGTATGTCGGGCAGCGCCTTCCACTCCAGCGTGCGGTAGACGAACTTGCCGCACACCAGCGCATAGAACACCGCAACCACCGAAGCCTCGGTGGGCGTGAACCAGCCCGCACGCATGCCACCCAGGATGACCACCGGCAGCAGGATGGCCGGAATGGCCTTCCAGGTGGTCGTGAGCACTTCCTGCCAGGGCGGCATGCCGCCGTCGCCCTTGTAGTTGCGCTTCTTCGAGACATGGAAGTTGACCAGGCACATGGCCACCGCGATCAGGATGCCCGGCAGCAGGCCGGCCACGAACAGGCTGCCCACCGACACGCTCTCGTCCTGCAGCGCGTAGATGATCATGATGATCGAGGGCGGAATGATCGGCCCGACGATGGCGGTGGACGCGGTGAGCGCCGCCGCGTACGAGCGGTCGTAGCCGGCCTTGTCCATCATCTTGATCAGCATCGATCCCGGCCCGGCCGCATCGGCCAGCGCCGAGCCCGAGATGCCCGAGAAGAAGGTGAGCGACACCACGTTGGTGTAGCCCAGCCCGCCGCGCCGGTGGCCGACGAACTGCCCGGCAAAGCGCAGCAGCACCTCGGTGAGGGAGCCGCCGCTCATCAGCTCGGCCGCCAGGATGAAGAAGGGCACCGCCATGAGCGGGAAGCTGTCGATGCCGGTGAAGGTTTCCTTCAGCAGCACCATGAGCGGGTACGACTCGGCCAGCAGCAGCGTGGTGACCGTGGCCAGGCCCAGCGCAAAGGCCACCGGCACGCCGATGGCCAGGAACACGCAGGCCGAAAGGATGAGCAACAGGCTGGCGTTCATAGTGCGGCGCTCGCTGCAGCATCGAAGTGCGCGTCGGATGCAAATTCGCGCCGCAGCACATAGCCGCGCACGATCAGGAGCCAATGCACGACCAGCAGGATGCCGCCGAACATCATGGCGCTGTAGATGTAGGCAAAGGGAATCTGCGTCACCGCCGTGAGCTGGAACATGGTGCGCTCCATGTAGAGCCATCCGTACCAGACCATGAAGCCGAAGAAGGCGAACAGCAGCAGCGCCACCACGGCGCGCATCGCGATGGCGGCCTTGGCCGGCAGCGCGTCCTGCAGGTTCTCCACCGCAATGTGGCCGCCGTAGCGCAGCACCGGCCCGGCGCCCAGGAAGGTGAGCCAGATCATCATGTGGCGCGACACCTCCTCGGCCCACTCGAGCGAGTTGTTGGTGAGGTAGCGCATGGCCACGTTGACGAAGATGATGACCGACATGGCGGCCAGCAAGGCGATCAGCACCCAGCGGTTGGCCGCCAGGAAATAGCGTTCGAATGTTTTCACGGGACGAAGACGACGACTGTTGTTGTTGGGAGCGTTGAAAAACGCAACCGCCCGGTGCCTTGCGAGGCTCACCGGGCGGTGCTGCCGGCGGCGGCATGCCTGCCGCCTGGCCGGGGCGTTACCTCACGTCCGAGATCTTCTTGATGTTGTCGGCGCCGAATTCCTTGGCGTAGCCCACATAGGCCGGCTTGAGCGCTTCGCGGAAGGCATCGCCGTCGACCTTGCGCACGACCTTCATGCCGTCCTTCTCGAGCACGGCGATGCCGTTGTCCTCGTCCTCGTTGACCTTCTTGCGCTGTGCGGCGCCGCCCTTGCGTGCGGCCTCGACGAAGACCTTCTTGTCGGCATCCGACAGCTTGTTCCACACCCGGGGCGAGAGCAGCAGCAGCGCCGGCGAATACACGTGCGCGGTGAGCGAGAGGTGGTTCTGCACCTGCCAGAACTTGGCCGACAGGATGACGGGAATCGGGTTCTCCTGGCCATCGACCGTGCCCTGCTGCAGCGCGCCGAACAGCTCTGGGAAGGCCATGGGCGTGGGCAGGATGCCGAAGGTGCGGTAGCCGTCCATGTGCACCTTGTTTTCCATGGTGCGCATCTTCAGGCCCTTGGCGTCCTCGGGCTTGACGATGTCGCGCTTGCTGTTGGTCATGTGACGGAAGCCGTTTTCCGTCCAGGCCAGCGCGACGATGCCCTTGCTGGGGAACTTGGCCAGGATGTCCTGGCCGATGGGGCCGTCCATGACCTTGCGCGCGTGGTCGTAGTCACGGAACAGGAAGGGGATGTCGACGATCTTCACCTCGGGCACGAAGTTGCCCACCGGGCCGGTCGATGTGTTGACCAGGTCCTGCGTGCCCAGTTGCACCGCCTCGATCTGCTCGCGCTCGCCGCCCAGCGCCGAGTTGGCGAAGTGCTGGCATTTGTAGCGGCCTTGCGTGCCCTTCTCGACTTCGTCGCAGAACACGGTGGAGCCCACGCCGTAGTGCGAATCCTTGGTGGTGGCGTAGCCGATCTTCAGGATGGTGGGCTGCTGGGCAAAGGCGCTGGCGCAAAAGGCAAGCGAAAGGCATGCGGCAAGGGTGCCGAGTTTCATGATGTCTCCGGGAGGTTCTGACAGGAAAAGAAAGCGGTTTCTTCCTGCGAATATGCCCGAAGGCCCCCCTGCGCACCCTCGGTGCTTTCACGGAGCTTTCAAAAAAGCGGGCGCGGTGCCGGCGCGCCGCCGCGCACTACTAGGGCTTGCCTTGCGACGACCCGCGCACGATCAGCTGCCCGGGCAGCAGCAGTTGCCGCGGCGGGCCCTCGAAGCCCTGCAGCCGCTCGATCAGGCAGCTGGCGGCCGCATGGCCGATGGCATCGGTGGGCTGCGCAATGGTGGACAGGCCCGGCCCCACGAGCGGCGCCCATTCGGTCTCGTCGAAGCCGACAAAGCCCAGGTCCTCGCCGAAGCTCCAGCCCAGGCGCGTCATGGCAGCAGCCACGCGCAGCGTGACCACCGAGTTGCCGGCCACGACGGCTGCACGCCGGCCGCGCACGGCGCGCTTCTTCAACGCCAGCAGGGCCTGATCCAGCGTGGCATGGGCGTCGGGATGCGAATCGTCGTGGCATTCGAACACCTCGCCGGCCATGCGCGCGCCCTGGGCCTTCACGCAGTCGCCGAAGGCCGCAATGCGCTCGCGGCGCGAGCTCACGCCCTTGGAGGGCTCGGAGATGTAGAGCAGCTCCTTGTAGCCGCCTGCCGCCAGGTGCTCGCAGGCGCCCAGCAGCGCGGCCGGGTTGTCCAGCGAGACGAAGTCGGCACGCATGCCGGGGTGGCGCCGGTCGACCAGCACCGACGGCTTGCCGTGCAGCGCATCGGCATCGACCGCGGTGGCGCCGCGGCCCAGGGTGTTGAGGATGAAGCCGTCCACCTGGTAGCGCGCCAGTGCGTCGATGGCCTCGCGCTCGCGGCTGCCGTCGTTGCCCAGGTTGAACAGCATCAGCAGGTAGCCGGCCTGCTGGCAGGCCTTTTCGGCGCCGCGCAGCACGGCCACCGAGAACGGGTTGCTCACGTCGGCCACCACCAGGCCGATGAGGCGCGAGCGGCCGCGGCTCAAGGCCTGCGCCATGGGGCTGGGCGCGTAGGCCAGCTCGGCCACGGCGGCCTCGACCTTGGCGGCGATGTCCGGGCTCAGCAGCCGTTCGCGATGGTTGAGAAAGCGCGAGACGGTGGCCTTGGAGACACCCGCCTTCCTGGCCACGTCCGCAATGGTGGCGCGGCCCGGCGGACGTTGCACCGAAGTGCGTGTGCTCATTGCAGGTTCTCCCTTTGTTGTTGTCTGTCTGGGCCTGCCGGGACGGGCGTCATGCGCCGGTGCCGGTGTCGTAGGTTGCGGCAGGTCGCTGGCCGGCCAGGGCCTGCAGCAGGTTGGTGGTGGCCAGCACCGCCATGCCATGGCGTGTCTCGTGCGTGGCCGAGCCGATGTGAGGCAGCGCCGTGACGCGCGCATGCGTGCGCAGCGGCGAATCCAGCGGCAGCGGCTCGGTGGCGAACACGTCCAGGCCCGCCGCGTGCAGGTGGCCGCTGTCGAGCGCGGCCAGCAGCGCATCTTCGTGCACGGTGGCACCGCGCCCGCCGTTGATGAAGATGGCGCCAGCCTTCATCTGCGCAAAGGCCTCGGCGTTCATGATGCCGCGCGTGCTCTCGGACAGCGGCAGCATGGCCACCACGATGTCGCAGCGCGCGAGCACGTCGGCAAAGCTTGCGTACTGGGCATGCCCCGCCAGCTCGGGCGCCTGCGTGGCCAGGTCGACCGGGCGCCGTGTGTTGTAGAGGACCGGCATGCCGAAGCCCAGCGCCGCGCGCCGGGCCAGCGCCTGGCCGATGCGGCCGAAGCCCAGGATGCCCAGCGTCTTGCCATGCACGTCGCGACCGAACAAGTCGGGCCCGATGTTCTTGTCCCAGCGGCCCTCGCGCACCAGGTTGGCCAGCTCGACCACGCGGCGGCTGGTGGCCATCAACAGGGCGAACACCGTGTCGGCCACGGTTTCGGTGAGCACGCCGGGCGTGTGGCACAGCAGGATGCCGCGCGCATGCAGCGCGGCCAGCTCGTAGTTGTCCACGCCCACCGACACGCTGGAGACCACCTCGAGCTTCGGCGCGCGTTCGAGCACTGCCGCGTCGATGGGGTAGCTGGAGCCGATCAGCCCTTGCGCTTCAGGCAGGGCGGCATCGAACGCCGCCTTCTGCGCCGCGATGCGTGGGTTGGCCACCGTCACGTCGTGCACGGCGCTCAGTCGGGCAAGCTGGTCTTCGGGCAGCTCGCGAAAGACCAGGACTTTCTTCTTGTTGCTCATGTTGCCTCAGAGTCCGGCAGCGTCGAGTTCGGCCCGCGTGGGCAGGCCCTCGGTATCGCCCAGCACCTGCACCGCGCGGGCGCCGATCCAGGCGCCGCGGCGCACCGCCTCGGGCACGCTCTTTCCTTCGAGCAGCGCACTGACCACGCCGGCCGCAAAGCCATCGCCCGCGCCCACCGTGTCGATGACCTTCTCCACCGGAAAGCCCGCCACGTAGCCGGTGCCGCAATCGTCGCCGTCGTAGTAGGCGCCGGCCGCGCCGAGCTTGACCACCACCAGCTTGGCGCCGCGCTCGCGGTAGAAGCGCGCCACGGCCTCGGGCTCGTCGTGGCCGGTGAGCAGCAGGCCCTCCTCGATGCCGGGCAGCACCCAGTCGGCCAGCGAGGCCAGGCGGTTGATCTGCTCGCGCATGACCTCGGTGGACGGCCACAGCGTGGGCCGCAGATTGGTGTCGAAGGAAATGGTGCGGCCCGCGGCGCGCATCACCTCCATGGACTTGGCCGCGGCCTGCAGCGCGGTCTGCGAAATGGCGGGGAACACACCGGTGGCGTGCAGGTGCCGCGCCGAGCGCAGCCAGGGCTCGTCCACGTCCTGCGGGCCCATGTGGCTGGCGGCCGAGCCCTTGCGGTGGTATTCCACCGGCGGGTCGCTGCCGTCGGTGACGCGGCCCTTGAACTGGAAGCCCGTCTTCTGCGTCTCGTCGCAGATGACATGCGAGCAGTCGATGCCCTCGCCCTTCATCGTGGCAATGAGCGCGCGGCCCATCGAATCGGTGCCCAGGCGGCTGGCCCAGCCCACCTTCAGGCCCAGGCGCGACAGGCCGATGGCCACGTTGGTCTCGGCGCCGGCCGTGCGCTTGTGAAAGGCCTGCGCGTTTTCGATGGGGCCGGGCTGGTCGGCCACCAGCAGCATCATGGCCTCGCCGAACAACGCAACGTCGAAGGCGGAAGGGTCGGCGGAAAGGTGGGTCATGAAGCAGCGGCGCGCAGGCGCCGGATATGCGCTATTTCTTCTCGGGTAACGGCCAGCAGGTCGTCGCCCATCAATGGGAATTCGATGGCGTGCGGCACGGTGGCCGGCAGTGCGCGAAGCACCGCGCGCCAAGGGGCCACGGATTGGACCATAGGCACTGCCACCCATTTGGCCGGCAGGCGCTGCACGCCCTTGCAGTGCACATAGCGCACGCGCTTGGACAGCGCTTCGGCGGCACGCACCGGGCACTCGCCCAGGAAGTGCCAGTTGCCCATGTCGAAGGTCATGCCCAGCGGCAGCCCCGCCGCGTCGGCCGCGGCAAAGAAGGCCTGCAGCGCGCCCAGCGTGCCACCGGCCTCGGTCTGGTCGTTCTCGATGAGCAGTTCGATGGCCTTGTGCTCGGCCAGGATGGCCTTGAGCTCGCCCAGCGAATCGGCGGACGCATTCGCCCAGCCGCCGATCGACATCTTCAGCCGGGGCGCACCCAGCGCCGTGGCGCGCGTGATGCCGCGCTCCAGGGCGCCGGTGTCCAGCTCGCCCTCTGGCGTCCACAGCAGCAAGGGCTCGGAATACACGGCGGCAAAGGGCGCCAGCAGCGCCAACTCGTCGTGCAGGCCGTCTTCGCGCAGCAGTTCGCCGCGCACCTCGACGGCATCCGCGCCCGCCTCGCTGGCCAGTCGCGCAAACCAGGGCTGGCCGTGGCGGCCGACTTCGGCCGCGCCGTAGGCGGTCAGGGAGATCAGGACAGGTGGCATGGCGGCTCCTTGGTTGCGCTCTCAGTGAGCGTGATGCGAACTCAGGATCTGGCCCAGGAACTGGCGCGTGCGCTCGTCCCTGGGGTTCTTGAAGAACTCTTCCGGCGGTGCCTGCTCGACGATCTTGCCGTCGGCCATGAAGATCACCCGGTCGGCCACGCTGCGGGCAAAGCCCATCTCGTGCGTGACGCACAGCATGGTCATGCCGTCTTCGGCCAGGCCGATCATGGTGTCGAGCACTTCCTTGACCATCTCGGGGTCGAGCGCCGAGGTGGGCTCGTCGAACAGCATGATCTTGGGCGTCATGCACAGCGCGCGGGCAATGGCCACGCGCTGCTGCTGGCCGCCCGAGAGCTGGCTCGGATACTTGTTGGCCTGCTCGGGAATGCGCACGCGGGTGAGGTACTTCATGGCGATCGCCTCGGCCTCGTCCTTGGACAGGCCGCGCGAGCGCTTCGGCGCCAGCGTGCAGTTCTGCAGGATGGTCAGGTGCGGGAACAGGTTGAACTGCTGGAACACCATGCCCACTTCGGCGCGCACGGCGTCCACGTTCTTGCCGCCCGCCGTCAGCTCGATGCCGTCCACCACGATGCGGCCCTTCTGCACCTGCTCAAGGCGGTTGATGCAGCGGATCAGCGTGGACTTGCCCGAGCCGGACGGGCCGCACACGACGATGCGTTCACCGCTGCGCACCGACAGGTTGATGTCGGTCAGCACCTGGAACTGGCCGTACCACTTGTTGACCCCGTCCATCGAGATGATGTCGGTGCCGAGGGTATGAGTCATCGTCATTGCGGCGTCTCGCTTGTCTTCGTCTTCAGTACGCGGAAATCAGAACTTGGGGAAGTCTGCGCCCAGCCACTTCTGGTAGAGCTTGTTCAGCTCGCCGTTGGCGGTGTTCTTCTGCACGAAGTCGTTCACGTTCTTGAGCAGGTCGTCCTGGCCCGGACGCATGGCGATGCCCATGGCCTGCTGCTTGAGGGTGAACTTGTCCTCGAAGGTGCCGGCGGGCACGCGCTTGGCGATCTGCGCGGCCACGGTCACCGAGCAGCCGATGGCATCGACCTGGCCGGACATGAGGGCCTGCATGGCCGAGGCGTCGTCGTCGAAGCGGCGGATCTCGGTGCCTTCGGGTGCGCTCTGCGTCACCACCACGTCCTGCGTGCTGGCACGGGCCACGCCCACGCGCACGCCCTTGAGGTCGGCGGCGCTCTTGATGTTGGCGCCCTTCTTGCCGTACAGCACGATGGTGGCGGCCGCATAGGGCTGCGAGAAAGTGACCTGCTTGGCGCGCTCGGGCGTCACGGCCAGCGAAGCCACCAGCAGGTCGACCTTGTTGGTCAGCAGGAAGGGAATGCGGTTGGGGCCGGTGACGGGCACGATGTTGGCCTTCACGCCCCAGTCCTTGGCGATGAGCTTGGCCACGTCGGCGTCGTAGCCGTCAGGCTGGTTCTGCGCGTTGGTGGTGCCGTAGGGCGGGAAGTCCACCAGCATGCCGATGGTGATCTCGCCCTTCTTCTTGATGTCGGCCAGGCTCTGGGCCGAGGCGCCGGTGCTGAAGGCCGAGAGTGCGGCGCCCAGGCCGAGGGTGGCCAGAACGGCGGTGGCGCCACGGCGGGTGAAGAACGATGCGGTCATGTCGATGGTCTCCGGTTGAATTGGAAGAAGGAAAAGAAAAAGGAAACGGAATTCAGCGAGCCAGCGCGCGTGCGCGCTTGCGCTCCATGTGCGCGGCCAGCAGCGACAGCGGCCAGCAGATCACGAAGTAGATGGCGGCCACGGTGGTGAACACCTCCAGCGGCTGGAAGGTGGCGTTGTTGATGATCTGGCCGGCGCGCGTGACCTCGGTAAAGCCGATGATGGCCGCCAGCGAGGTGCCCTTGATGATCTGCACCACGTAGCCCACCGTGGGCGGCAGCGCGATCTTGAAGGCCTGCGGCAGCACCACGTCGCGCATGCGGTTGACGTAGCTGAGGTTGAGCGCGTGCGCCGCCTCGGTCTGGCCGCGCGGAATGGCCTGGATGCAGCCGCGCCAGATCTCGCCCAGGAAGGCCGCGCTGTTGAGCACCAGCGCCACGCCCGCGGCGATCCACGGGTTGATGTCCAAGCCCAGCACCGGCGCGCCGAAGAAGATCAGGAACAGCTGCAGCAACAGCGGCGTGCCCTGGAAGATCTGGATGAAGCCGGTGGACAGCACCTGCGCCAGCCGGTTCTCCGACGTTCGCGCCAGCGCAATGATCAGGCCCAGGATGGCACCGCCGATGAAGGCGATGAGCGAAAGCGCCAGGGTCCACTTGGCCGCTTCGAGGATGAAGAGGAATTCGGGAAAGCCGAAGGTACGCATGGTGTTGTTCTCCCTCAGCGACGGTCGGGGTAGTTGAGCATTCGCTGGTAGATCAGCTTGAACAGCGCCGAGAAGGCCAGCGCCAGCGCCAGGTAGATGCCCGCCACCACGATGTAGATCTCGAAGCTGCGGAAGGTTTGCGACTGCAGGTTGGCCGCCACCGAGGTCAGGTCGTCGGCCGAGATGACCGACACCACCGCCGAGCTGAGCATCAGCAGGATGAACTGGCTGGTCAGCGCCGGGTAGATGGCCTTGAGCGCCGGTTTGATGATCACGAAGCGGAAGATCTCCCAGCCCTTGAGGTTCAGCGCCCTGCCCGCCTCGATCTGCCCCTTGGGAATGGATTCGATGCCCGCGCGGATGATCTCGGTGGCGTAGGCCCCCAGGTTCACCACCATGGCCGTGAGCGCGGCCGTATAAGGCGACCAGCGCAGCCCGATGGCCGGCAGCGCGAAGAAGAAAAAGAACAGCTGCACCAGGAAGGGCGTGTTGCGGATGACTTCGATGTAGGCGTTGATCACGAAGCGCAGCGGCGCCGGCCCCGAGGTCTTGCCCCAGGCGCAGACGATGGCGACGATCAGGCCCAGCAGCGTGGCCACCAGCGAGAGCTGGATGGTGATCCACGTGCCCTTGAGCAGTAGTGGCCAGGCGGCAAACACCGCGTCGAACTGGAACTGGTAGTTCATGGGAATCGCGTTTTGACGTTGGGGATGGACTGTATCTGAAACCGGTTTCATGGTTTCTAGGGTTTCTACGTATCACCCGACTTGCGCTCACCTGCGGCGCCATTGGACGCCTACACTGGCCCGATGCAAAGCGCGATCGCCGAGTCGCTGCCCGTACAAGAACAACAAGACACGGCAGCCCCCCTGGTCAAGCACCTGCGACAGGTGCTGTTGTGGCCGCTGCGGCTCATGCACGGCGAGGGCGAGCAATTGCAGGGGCGCCCCGCCTCCGAGCTGATGCGCGAGCTGGGCGAGACCTCGCCCTGGCGCGAGATGGTGGACGAATACACCGGCAGCAGCGACGCCTTCCACGAGCGCCACTACAACGAGTTCGTCAGCTTCCTGCCCTACGTGCAGCAGTTCCTGTACGGCGAGGGCCGCGCGAACCGCGGGGCCATGGGCGCCGACCCCGCGGCCGAATCGCCCATGCGCGTCTTCCGGCGGCGCGACATCGCCGCGGTGCGCGCGGTGCCGCGGGCGGGCGATGCACCCATCACCCTGGAGGTGGTGCACATCGACCTGTACTTCTTCTTCGACGTGGACGTGGTCATCCTCAACGTGGAGCTGGCCGGCAACGACCTGAGCCTGGCGCAGGCCCAGGAGCTGCTCTACCGCGTGGGCCGCGCCTACCCCGCCGGCTGGGACGCCCAGGGCGCGGCGCTGCACTGCCTGAGCGGCGTGGAATGGCTCGATGCCGACGGCCGGGTGCTGGCCCAGTCCGACGCGCAGCAGCGCGACGCCTTCCTTCAGCACGTGGCCACCCATCGTGCGCCGCGCACCGCCGCCCACTGGGCCTACGTCATGCAGCCGCTGGTGGCAGCGCACACCGACGAGCCCGGCGCGCTGCGCTACAGGCAGATCGAGTACTACCGCATGCCCATGATGGCCTACCTGGCCCTGGACGAGCCGCGCAAGCTCAAGCGGGCCGACTTCGTGCGCCTGGGCCTGGTCACCGGCGCGGCCGAGGGCCAAGGCGAGCTGCCCTACGGCGAGGAACACCTGGCCGACTTCGAGGCCCGCTACTGCTACGACCGCTTCTGGATGGATGCGGGCGCCGCGCCCAACACGCGCTACCTGTGCAACGGCCATGCGCTCATCGTGGTGGGCGATGCGCGCTCGCAGTTCTACGGTTGCCGCGACCGCGGCGTGCTCGCGCAGTTCCGGCACCAGCACTTCCTGCTGTTTCTCATCGCGCATTTCCAGAAGGCGTCTCTGCTGATGTTCTCCGACCAGCTGGTGGAGGCCCTGAAGCGCCTGGACATCCGCAGCACCAGCAGCGTCAAGCGCTTCAAGCGCTCCATCCGCGCGAGCTTCGAGCGCTTCCTGCGCTTCACGCACCGCTACTGGTTCCACGAGATCTCGCAGCAGGCGCACGTGAAGGCGCTGTCGCACCTGTGCGCGCGCCACCTGGGCACCGACGCGCTGTACGAAGAGGTGCGCGAGCGCATCGGCGACATGAACACCTACCTGGACGCCGACAGCCTGCGCCGCCAGGCCAACACGGTGGTGCGCCTGACGGTGGTCACACTGTTCGGGCTGATCGGCACCATCACCACCGGCTTCCTGGGCATGAACCTGCTGGCCGAGGCCGATGCGCCGCTGGGCCGCAAGCTCGCCTGGTTCTTCGTGGTGGGCGTGCTCACCACCTGGCTCACGGTCTACACCATGATCAAGTCCAAGCGCCTGTCGGACTTCATCGACGCACTGTCGGACGACCGGCAGACGCTGCGCGGCAAGCTCGCATCGTTCATGAGTGTGTGGCGGCGCGGCGCGGAGTAGCGCTGCGCATGAGCTATTGGCCACCTTGCGCCGAAGCGCCGAACTTGGAAAGAAAACGAGCGATCTTCTCCTCGATCCCGCCCTCGACCGTACGCAGGCGCAAGATGGGAAGGCTGCTCTTTGCCAGGATGCTGTTCTTCAAGGCATCCCGAGTTACCTGCTCCGAACTTTCGTGGGAACCACCATCGACCTCGATCACACCCAACGGAACTTTGCCGACTTTGAAATACAACACGAAATCGCAACTTGCTCGATTGCGCATAAACGTCAGTTCTTGTGGCGTCAACCTCGGATTGACTGGTGACGCAACCTGATCCAGCGCGATCTGGGTGTGAAAGGTCAGTGCCTGGCACGATGCGTCGGACAGCGCCTCGCGCAGCACCTGCGCCACGATTTGCTCTGACATGTACTGTGAATCTTCAGACCGCAACCTGCCGTTGAGGCGCGCGAGAGACCGGTCGTACTCCTTGTAGAGAAGGTCGAATGCCGACACCACAGGCGCCCGCACGATCTGCTCATCCGCTGCGTAGTATTCGATATAGCGGATCAACGCCGCGATGTGACCGTTGTTCGCAGCAAAGACCTCGTCGCCGGTGACTAAGGTGAACCGATTCTTGGCTCGGGACACTGCCACGTTGACCATGTGCGGATCATCTACGAAATCCAGTCGCTCCTGCTTGTGGCTCTTCTTGTCCAACACCGTGGAGAAGACGATCTCGTCGCACTCCCGTCCCTGAAACTTGTGCACGGTGTCTCTGACGAAATCCGCTGGCAGGTGCGCGCCTGATAGAGTGACTTGCGCCCGGAATGGCGCAATGAACCCGCGGCCGTCTTTGTCCAACTCGACGCGCGCCCCCTGGGCCTCAGTCACTTTCAGCAGTGACTCCAATTCCCTCAGATTGGTATTCCCGCGAGCGTGGTTACCCTTGGCGGTCACCAACAGCCGCAAGGGCGATTCGCCGCTGTCCTTCGTCATCGGCACCAGTGCGTTGCCATAGAACTGCTGGTTGCAGAACTGAATGATCCTGGGATGGCAGCGGTAGTGCTCTTTCAGCAGGCTCCTTGGCACCGCTCCTTTGAACACGCTGACGCACGAATCGAGCAGGCTGTAACGCTCGCAGTCGTACGCTGGAGCAGGGGGTTGCAGGCCCAGCGCGACTGGAATGTGCGGCAATTGCCGGCTGTCGCCAACAATGATCAGGTTCCTCGCGCAGCCCAGCGCCAAGATGCCCGGCACGATGTCCTGTTGCGAAGCCTCGTCAATGATCACGTAGTCGAGGATCGCGCCTGGCGCTATCGAATTGACGATCGAATGGGTGCTGCTGCCCAAGATCGGAAAGCGATGCACGAACGCGTCGAACTGTTGGCGATACGTTTTCGCGTCGAAGGACTGCGACGCCGCGCATCGCCCATGCAGATGTTGCTTCAAATAGCGCATGGAGCCGGTCGTCAACTCCTCCAGCAATTCCGTGAAGCGACCGAGCGCCAGTGATTCACGGCAAGCAAGCAAGGCCGCGTTCTTCTCCGCCAACGCCTTGTCGTAGTAGTGCGTCTGCAGGGCATGAAGCAAGGATGGGCGAAGTTCATTCGCGAATGGCTTGGCACGGAAAATCTTGAAGTTCAACATCAATTCGATCCGGTCCTTGAGCCGTATGCGCCGCGCCCCAAGATGAGATAGGTACGCCATGAGGTCCGCTGTCTTTCGCGGGGAAAGCCCATACCTTTCCAAAGAACCGGAAACGTGCACTCCGTTGTCGTGGTGCCACTTCTGCAAATGTTGACGTTCGATGGTCAGCTCATCTATTTCGGCCTGCAGTTGCGCCGCTTTGTTGTGGTCGTGCAGATGTTGCTTCAACCGTGCAAGCACCTTCTGGATTTCATCCGCGGCCGGCGCTGGCTCCGGGTCGATGGTCGGCCACGGCGGCAGATTGGCAAAGAAGTCATCTCGATTCTCCTTGCTACCGAGCTTGGCAGCCAGGTAGTCAAGACTGGACTTCTTTAGCTTTTCATACACGTTTTCCACCGCCGCGTTGTTATTGGACAGCACCGCGACTGTTTTCTCGCGCAGCAGGATATTGGCGATGATGTTCAGGATGGTCTGCGTCTTGCCGGTTCCAGGCGGCCCTTCAATGACGCTGATTTGCGCGCTGAAAGCGGACTCGACGGCCGCGAGCTGGCTTTCGTTGACCCCAAATGGATAGATCAGGCGGCAATCTGACGCCTGCATTCCGTTGTGCCCGTTGCAATTTGCATTCAAGGCTGTATCAGGATGGGGTGGCAACCTCTCCAGCTGCCGCACTGTGTTGGCCGCGATCATTTGCTGATCCGCTGACCTCGCGCAGTTCGCTCGAGCGGTCGCTACGTCAACGAAGTATCGAAAGACTGGCCCGTCCTTCATGGCTGTCTGCCTTACAAGGCCTATGCCGTCCAACTTGTAGATGTAGGGCTTGGCACTGCCCGGATAGCGAACAACGGCATACCGCTCGCCGTAGATCCTTGCGCTTTCGACTCGCTGTACAACTGCGCTTCCGTCCTTCGTCAGCAGCGCCTCATCCAATTGACGGGTCGGCTCAATGCGGCAGTCGCTGAGCGGGCGCGTGAACTTCTTCTTCGATGGGAAGGTGCACGTCAGCTGCAGTCCGTAGTCGTTCCACCAGATCGCCCAGTCGATGATCTGCGAGGTCTTGTCCTGTCCATCCATGTGGATAGAAACCATGTGTCATTCCTGGTGCTTTTCCCCTACGACGATCTGAGCCTGCCCTTCAGGCCTAGCATCGATTGCTGGCGATCTTGTGGCGTCAGCTTGCCATCAGGCACCCACGGGAGACCGACGCCGGCGCTGTCGAGGCGCGCGGCGATGCTCGACCGCATTTCTCAATAGCCGTCCGCCGTGCCGCTGCCCGGCGAGCGAACCGACGCCGTGGGCACGGGGCGCGGCAGCCACACCTCGATGGTGCCGCTGGTGGCCGGCCCGTAGCCCGACAGAGGCCGCACCGCCCAGCTCGTGACCGGCGGCAGCAGCGTGCGGGCCATGGCCTCGGCGCATGGAATCTGCGCGCCGTCGTGATAGAGGATGGTGGGCTGCCGGTGACCGGCTGGTGGCGCACGGCCGGCAGCGCGTGAACTCTCCAGCACGTCTTCCACCGGCGGCACGGTGGCGCCCAGCGCGCGCCATGGCTTGCGGAACGCGCGAGCATCGTCGCGCGCAGACTGCCCGTACACCTGGATGTAGACCAGCGCGCCCTTGCACACGTCGGGCGATGGCGGCGCCAGTGGCGGCGGGGCCAGGGGCGGCGTGACCGGTACCGCACCGGCATCTGCGGTGGTGGTCGTGGTGGTGGTGGTGGTACCCGGCCCCTCCGGCGCGGCGCCTGCGGCACCCGGTGCGGCGGCGCCGGCGTCCGGCTCGGCCGAAGCCACCACCGGCGGCGCAGGCAGCGCCGCTGGCGGCGCGGCGCCGGCAGGCGCAGGCGGCTCCACCTCGCGGAACCGGATGCGGAAGGGCACGTTGGCCCGCGCCACCAACGCCGTCACGAAGGAAGTGGACGCACTGCTGAAGCCGCTGCAGTTTTCCTGCGGCGGCGTGCGGCCGGTGTAGTCGCGCGCCCAGTAGCGGGGCTTGCACGGCGGCGCGCTCACCGGCTGCAGGCAGTCGATGCCGTTGCTGCGGTCCAGCAGGCGCTGGCAGGCCGGCGTTCGGCGCTGGGGCGGGTCGCTGGCGCAGGCCGCCTTGGCATCGTCGACGATGCGCACCGACAGCCGGAAGTTGGCCATGAAGTTCTCCCTGCCCTGGCGGCACAGCAGGTCGCCCGTTCGCAGCAGTTCGGCCGCCAGCGACGAAGTGGCCTCGTTGGGCCCGCCGCCGCCGGCACGCAGCCGGGCCCAGCGCTCGGTCAGGTCCTTGAAGGCGGCGCTTTCGGCCTGCTGCTTCTTGTCCTGATCGGAACGCACGGAGTCAATGCTCTGCCACAGCGCCACGGCAAAGGTGGCGGCAGTGCCGATGCCCAGCGACGCCGTCACCGCGCCGGCCTTGAGCACCCGCGCCTGCAGCCGGCCCATGCTGGCCACCGCCCCGGACACGCTGCCGTTGCCGTTGGGCGCGGCGGCCGCGGCAGCCGCAACCTGCCCGTCGTCCACCGAGAACAGCCCGGGCACGCCTTGCGCCACGCGCGCGAGCATTTCGCCATCCAGCCGCTCGCCGATGGCCGCGCCCAGGCGGAAATAGCACTCCCACTGCGCCTCGTCGAAGAACTGGTCGGTGGTGGGCTGCTGCGGGAACAGCGGGTTGGCCGCCTTGAAGTTCACCAGGTCCACCGACAGGTCGGACGACACATTGGGCTTGACTAGCAGGATGTGCCCGCGCTGCCCGCTCGAATAGGTCACGCGCGCCAGCGCCAGGCACGCCTGGCTGTTGGGCGAGGCCAGGTCGTTGAGCGAGCCGAAGGCGCCCAGCTTGTCCCAGCTCGCGTTCTTGTTGGGCTTGAGGAAGTCGATGTCGGCGTTGAGGTCGATGCGGGCCCGCCGCACCAGGTTCTCCAGGTCCTGGAAGCTGTAGTCCGGGTCGGCCCCGCAATCGGCCAGCACGATCAGCTCGGCCTCTTCGCGCAGCAGCGCATAGGCGGCGGTGTTCTCGAAGTGGCCGCCGTCGCTGAGGTACCAGAAGGGCGAGCCGCTGCCCGGAAAGCCGGCAAAGCACTCCAGCAGGATGAAGCGCGACTTCATCAGCAGCGTGCTCACGCGCCGCGCCGCGCCCTGCTGTTCCAGGCCGGCCTCCTTGCTGTCCCACCAGTAGCCCAGGCGCAGGCCGGCGAACACCGACAGCGCAGCGATGCCCCGCTTGGTCATGCGCCCCAGGCCCGGCGCAAAGGCCGCACCCGAGATGGCCGCCCACGCACCCAGCGTGAGCGCGCCCTTGGGTCGGGCCTGCGTCCACTGCGCACCCGATGCCTGCATCCAGCCCTCTGGGCCGACCGTCAGCGGCAGGCTCTTGCGGTCGCGGTTGAACAGCTGCTGCTTGGGGTCGTGCGTCTGGTTGATGCACACGTTGATGAGGTGCACCGGCCCGCCATTCGCGTGCGGCGCGTACCTGGCCAGCGAGACATCGTCGTCTTCTTCCACCTGCCCCACCGGCACGCGCGGCGGCGCCAGGCCCGACAGCGCGGCGGTGGGCTCGGCGCCCAGTCGCTTGGCGTTGGCCGCACCCAGGTAGCCGCGCACGATGCGCGCCTTGTAGAACATGTGCAGCGACGACGCATTGAGAAAGCCGAAGTTGCGGCCGGTGAACAGGGCGTACGCACCGATCACGAAGCCGATGGTGAACCACCAGATCCAGCCGCGCGAGAAGTCCAGGCCCTGCGGCGTGAACACGGGCAGCAGCACGGCCGCATACAACACGCCGATCCACCATGCCGCCAGGCAGAAGGCCGCCACCAGGCCGAACACGCTGGCCAGCAGCATCACCACGCTCTTGCCGATGCTGGGGGCATCGCGCTTGCCGCCAAAGAGCATGGGCAGCACGCCACGAAGCGCACCTGCCACGATCAGCATCACGCCGCCATACTGTGCGCGCAGCTCGCGCGTGTGCGCCGCCAGCCACCAGGCGGCCCAGTCGAGCAGGCCCAGCAGGCCGATGATGAGCACCACGTACAGCACCGAGGCCAGGCCGTCGGTGAGTTCGTTGCGCAGCACGCCGGGCGTCTGCCCATGCATGCGCCGCATCAGCACCCACATCAGCGCGACCACCCAGCACGAGGAGAACAGGATGAAGGCCGGGGCCAGCCACAGCGGGCCGCCATAGCGCTCTTCGAGAATGGGCCCGACCCACCACGCACACGTGCCCAGCACCACCCACAGCGCCACCTGGCCCAGCATGCCGGTGGCCGTGCTGCGGTCGCGCACCGCCCAGTAGCCGTCGGCCAGCACGATGGACAGCAGCCAGGGCACCAGTGCCAGCAGCCACAGCGTGGGCAGTTGCGTGATCCAGCGCACGGGCGCAATCACCTGCTGCGCGTTGTCCAGGTCGACCAGCCCGGCCATGATTTCCCAGGCGCCCAGGTTGATGGCCGCCAGCACCAGGCCCACCAGGGTGGCGGCAATGGCCAGCTCGATGTGGGTGCCCAGCAGGTTGCGCAGGAACAGCGCCACCGCGAACAGCGTGTCGCGCATGCCGCCGGGAATCAGATAGCGGCCGTTGCCCCGCAGCCACCAGCCGAAGCGCACCTTGTCCACTTCTGCAAAGGCGCCCTCCACCGCGCGCACGCCTTCGGCATCCTTGGCGCGGGTGCACAGGCGGCCCAGCGTCGAGCCCACATAGCCACCGCCCGAGACGGTGGAGACGATGTCGAAGTTCAGCAGTTGCCGATGCAGCGCCAGCGCCTTCATCAGGCCCAGGCAGAAGGTGGCACTGCGGATGCCGCCGCCGGAGAGCGCCAGGCCCCACGCACGATGACCATCGTCGTCGCCATGCAAGGCCTTGCGGCGCGTGCTGACCATGTCCCGTATGGCTTTTTCCATCGAGCCCCTCGAAAAGCTGTGAACGGACGGCCTGTCAGGCTGCAGGGCGCAATGTGTCACTCACCCCGGGGCGCGGGCAATTTGGCGAACGGCCTATGGCCGATGCGCGAGAGGCAGCCACGCGCGCCGCGGCGCCACTAGTGTCCTGTCCCGTGAATTCGTAGGCACAAAAACTGCACGGGATGAGGCATCCTTGGAGATGCCCCATGCCCAACGCAGACACCCGCACGACGAGCATCAGCCTGACAGAGGGCGAGCGAGCGGAACG